>NZ_JAVRHX010000003.1:0-489600 GCF_031846345.1 Glaciecola petra
CCTAGTTTTCAAAAATTATGTAATAATTTATGAAACTTAATCACCTTACTGAAGTCGTAGATAACTGACCATAAAGTTATGGGTGTTAGCTAGTTCGTGAAGGAGCGCGAAGTTTATAGATTTATACTAAAAGGTCAATACCTATACCCGTGTTTTGTTGTTATTTTTTGAGAAACAAAGTATGTTAACAACCCGCTAACATTTACTGGTAAATAATTCGTTATTTAACCAATGAATGATAGCTAAGAAAATATAAAAAATACTAGTAGTGAGAACTAAGGGCAATACAAATGAAAGTAATATTAACCGTCACGCTATGTACGATGTTATGCAGTCAACCACTCATTGCAGGGCAGAGTAACAAAGAGTCTGTCAGTAACTTAGTTCAAAATCCACAATTGGTTCAATTCTTTAAAAGACAAGTTGCAGGCAGTTCTTCACTTGGCAACGCATTAAAGGGTTTATTGGATCGTTACCCACAAAGAACAACAGAATTTGTTTCTATCGCATTAACTGCTTACCCAGACCAATATAAAGAAATTATTAGTGCCAGTGTTTCTGCACAACCGATGTTTGTAGACGAAATAATAATGGTCGCTACAGATTATCAAGTATCGAGTCCAGGAGACCTAGTAGAAATTGCAATAAACGCTGAGCCAAGTTATGCGGGCGCAGCAACAAGTGCTGCATGTAAATATAATCCAGATTATTTTAATGAGATAGTAAGAAGAGCGGTTACAGCCGAACCGGACTCAGCAGACCAAATTGCACAAAAACTAGTCACCGCATACCCTTCAAAGACGATGGAAATTCTTATTACCACCATTAAAGAAGTACCTTATGTAGGAAAGTATGTTTTAGATGCGCTATTAGCAACTGTTTCGCACGATGATGAAAAATCTGAAGATATGATAATCATATCTATAGAGCAATTAGCACAATACCCTGATGCTATTGGACGACTTGTAGAACTTGCACAACAAAGAGATATTGCAGCCGAAATCATTGAAGAAAGCGCAATAAAAGGTGGGTTAAGTCAAGAAGCTATTGCTGCCGTCATCAATGAGCATTATCAAAACGAACTTAATTGAAGTTATTAAGGCCAAAATATCATCCCTCATTAAAACAAAAAACCCGAGCAAAGCTCGGGTTTTTTAATTTAAACTGCTATTAATCTTCTGTTGCTTCAACTTCTTCAACAACTTCTTCTTCAATAACAGGACGGTCAACTAATTCAACATACGCCATTGGCGCATTGTCACCTGCACGGAATCCACATTTAAGGATACGTGTGTAACCACCTGGACGCGCGTCATAGCGAGGACCAAGTTCGTTAAATAATTTACCTACCACTTCTTTATCAGCTGTTCTAGCCATAGCTAGACGGCGATTTGCAACACTGTCTTGCTTAGCTAAAGTGATTAGCGGCTCTATAACACGACGCAGTTCTTTCGCTTTAGGCACAGTAGTTTTAATAACTTCGTGCTTTACCAATGAGCTTGCCATGTTTTTAAACATTGCTTGCCTATGGCTACTATTACGATTTAACTGTCTACCACTCTTACGATGGCGCATAGTTCTATCCTTCTTTAAAAATCAGTTTAATAAAACCTGATTAATCTTTTTCAGCGATTGACTCTGGTGGCCAGTTTTCTAGGCGCATACCTAGAGAAAGTCCACGAGAAGCAAGTACATCTTTAATTTCTGTAAGCGACTTCTTACCTAAATTAGGCGTTTTAAGAAGTTCTACTTCAGTGCGCTGTACCAGGTCACCAATATATTGGATAGCCTCGGCTTTCAAACAGTTTGCAGAACGAACCGTTAGTTCTAGGTCGTCCACTGGACGCAATAGAATTGGATCAAATTCTGGCTTCTCTTCTTTAGCTTCAGGTACTGAAATGTCTCGTAGTTCAACGAACGCATCCAGTTGCTGGGCAAGAATAGTAGCAGAGCGACGAATGGCTTCTTCTGGATCTAGTGTTCCATTAGTTTCCATATCGATAATTAACTTATCTAAATCTGTGCGTTGTTCAACACGTGCAGACTCAACAGAATAAGCAATACGCTCTACCGGACTGAATGAAGCGTCAACTAGTAAACGACCAATTGGACGATCATCATCTTCAGAGGTACGGCGAGTAGATGCTGGTACATAACCGCGACCTATTTCTACTTTGATGCGCATACTCAACTCGGCGTCGCCGGTCAAATTACATATCACATGCTCAGGATTAACAATCTCAACGTCACCGTCATGCTGTATATCGCCCGCAAGAACAGGACCAGCACCAGACTTAACTAGTGTTAAGGTAGCTTCGGTTTTGTTTTCTAGTAAAACCGCTAAACCTTTAAGGTTAAGCAATATTTCTAGTACATCTTCTTGCACGCCTTCTTTGGCGGTGTACTCGTGTAACACACCGTCGATTTCTACTTCTGTGACTGCACAACCAGGCATAGAAGATAGTAAGATACGACGAAGTGCGTTGCCCAGAGTGTGGCCAAAACCACGCTCTAACGGCTCTAGTGTTACTTTTGCACGAGTAGGTGAAACATTTTCGATTTCAACTAATCTTGGCTTTAAGAATTCGGTCACTGAACCCACAATGTATCCTCTTTAGTTATTCTTTACTTCGAGTAAAGTTCGACAATCAACTGTTCGTTTATTTCCGCAGACAAATCTGTTCTTTCAGGAAGACGCTTAAAAGTTCCTTCCATCTTAGAATTGTCAACTTCCAACCATGTTGGCTTCTCGCGTTGCTCTGCTAACTCAAGAGCAGCAACAATACGAGCTTGCTTTTTCGCTTTTTCGCGAACAGCAACCACATCTTCAGCTTTTACGTTGAAAGATGGAATGTTAACAACTTGTCCATTGACTAGGATTGCCTTGTGGCTAACAAGCTGACGTGCTTCTGCGCGTGTACTTGCATATCCCATACGATAAACAACATTATCTAGACGCTGCTCAAGAAGTTGCAACAAGTTTTCACCTGTATTGCCTTTAAGGCGAGCCGCTTCTTTATAGTAGTTTCTAAATTGTTTTTCCAATACGCCATACATACGACGTACTTTTTGTTTTTCACGCAATTGTGTTCCGTAATCAGACAATCGGCCACGACGGGCACCATGTTGACCAGGAGCTGTTTCAATTTTACATTTACTATCAATTGCTCTTACGCCGCTTTTAAGGAACAGGTCGGTCCCTTCACGACGACTAAGTTTGAGTTTTGGACCCAAATATCTTGCCATGATCTTTCTCCAACTGTTCGCTTATACGCGACGTTTTTTAGGTGGACGACAACCATTATGTGGTATTGGCGTCACGTCGGTTATGTTAGTGATCTTGTATCCTGTAGCATTTAATGCACGAATAGCAGATTCACGACCTGGACCAGGACCTTTCACGAACACTTCAATGTTCTTCAAGCCATAATCTTGTGCCGCTACGCCTGCTCTCTCTGCTGCAACCTGAGCTGCAAACGGAGTAGATTTACGTGAGCCACGGAAACCCGAACCACCAGATGTTGCCCAAGCTAGCGCATTACCTTGACGGTCGGTGATAGTCACAATCGTATTGTTGAAAGACGCATGGATATGAGCCATGCCATCAGCAACTTGACGTTTAGCGCGTTTACGCGCCTTTGTAGGTGTTTTAGCCATAACTTAAGCCTCGCTTACTTTTTAATAGGTTTACGAGGACCTTTACGGGTGCGCGCATTAGTTTTAGTGCGTTGACCACGTAGAGGTAAGCTACGACGGTGGCGAATACCACGGAAGCAACCTAGGTCCATCAAACGTTTAATACTCATCGAGACTTCACGACGTAAATCACCTTCAACAGTGAATTTAGCCACTTCATCTCGTAACTTATCTATAGTTGTCTCATCCAATTCTTTAATCTTGGTAGACTCTGAAACACCTGCACTTACACATATTTCTTTTGCTCGGGTTTCCCCAATGCCAAAAATGGCTTGCAAAGCAATAACTGTGTGCTTGTGATCAGGAATGTTAATGCCAGCGATACGGGCCATTAACAGCACTCCTCTTATTTAGTGTTACTAGCCTAAAAAGCCCGTTAGGATACTTACCCAGTAACAAAATTGCAAATTAAGGTTTTAGAGTTCAAGCGCCAGTACAGCAACTCGATTTTAAAAACCATGTCTTGTGCTCAACTAAGAGCTGATTAACCTTGCCTTTGCTTATGCTTAGGCTCTACACAGATCACTCTAACAACGCCGTTACGTTTTATGATCTTGCAGTTACGGCAAATCTTTTTAACGGATGCACGAACTTTCATCACATCACTCCGTAATTGGCTAACTTAAGGTAGGCAAATGCCTAACCTTTAAGATTAGCTTTCTTAAGAACATCCCCATATTGATGAGACATCAAATGGGTCTGCACCTGCGCCATGAAATCCATTACCACTACACATATTATGAGTAGAGATGTACCACCGAAGTAAAACGGAACGTTAAACCACAATAGTAGGAACTCAGGCACCAAACAAACAAAGGTAATATAGAGAGCACCGGCTAAGGTCAACCTTGTCATCACTTTATCTATGTAACGTGATGTTTGCTCGCCAGGACGAATCCCAGGAACAAAAGCGCCAGACTTCTTCAAATTATCAGCGGTTTCGCGTGGATTAAATTGTAATGCTGTATAAAAAAAGCAAAAGAATATAATCGTTGCGGCATATAGCATTACATATAGCGGTTGCCCAGGAGATAAAGCTAATGATACGTCAGTCAAAAATGAGAAACTCTCATTTTGTCCCAGCATGTTAGCTAGCGTTCCAGGGAACAATATAATACTTGATGCAAAAATAGGTGGTATAACACCAGCCATATTCACCTTAAGAGGCAAATGTGAGCTTTGAGCTGCAAATACTTTTCTGCCTTGTTGACGCTTTGCATAGTTAACCACAATGCGGCGCTGTGCACGTTCAACAAAAACAACCAAGTAAGTTAATGCAACAATAATGGCACCTAAAACAAACAAGAATAAAAGATTGATTTCGCCTTGTCTTGCTTGCTCAGCTGTTTGACCGATTGCAGTGGGTAAACCCGCTACAATACCTGCAAATATCAAAATTGATATACCATTACCGATACCACGTTCAGTAATCTGCTCACCTAACCACATCAAAAACATGGTGCCGGTGACCAAACTAACTACCGCTGTAAATGTAAAAGCTAAGCCAGGGTCAGCCACTAAGCCAGGAATCATTGAAGGTAAACCTGTCGCGATCCCAATAGATTGGAATGTCGCCAATACTAAAGTTAAATACCTTGTATATTGACTAATTTTACGCTGACCCGATTGGCCTTCTTTTTTCAGTTCTTTAAAGGGTTCATGCACAGCCGCCATCAACTGCATGATGATAGATGCTGTAATATAAGGCATGATGCCCAGTGCTAGTACCGATGCACGCTCTAGCGCGCCTCCCGAAAACATGTTGAACATGCCCACGATTGTTCCGGTCTGTTGTTCGAATATTCTCGACAACACATCAGAATCGATACCAGGAATGGGTACATATGACCCAAGCCTAAACACAATAATTGCGCCAAGCACGAACAGCAGGCGAGAGCGTAATTCGCCCAAACCGCCACCTGCACTTGATCCCTGTCCTGGTTTCGCCATTTAGCTTATTCCTCTACTTTACCGCCAGCAGCGTTAATTGCTTCTGCAGCGCCTTTAGTGGCTCTTATTCCACTTAAAGTAACTGCTCGGTCGATAGAACCACTAAGCATAACCTTAACAAACTGTATTTCTTTTTTAATAAGACCTGCAGCCTTCAAGGTTTCTAGTGAAACAATATCGCCTTCTACTTTAGCAATCTCGCTTAATGTGACTTGGTCAGTTACAAATGATTTGCGCGACGTAAAACCAAATTTTGGTAAACGACGCTGAATTGGCATTTGACCGCCTTCAAATCCTGGTTTTACAGACCCGCCTGAGCGACTCTTCTGACCTTTATGACCACGACCACCGGTTTTGCCTAAGCCTGAACCGATACCGCGACCTACACGTTTTCCTGTATTTTTAGCTCCCGGTGCAGGAGCAATAGTATTTAATCTCATCTTTTACTCCTCCACTATCTCAACCATGTAATTTACACGGCTGACCATACCACGAACTGAAGGGGTATCTTCAAGTTCACGAACATGACCGATTTTGCGTAAACCCAAACCAACTAATGTTGCTTTGTGCTTAGGCAAACGACCAATAGAGCTTTTAGTTTGCTTTACTTTAATCGTATTCGCCATGTTCAATTACCCCAAAATGTCATCAACAGGCAATCCACGTTTAGCCGCTACTTTCTCTGGTGAATTCATATCCACTAGAGCATTAATAGTTGCACGAACAACGTTGATTGGGTTGGTTGAGCCGTAGCATTTAGAAAGAACGTTTTGTACACCAGCTACTTCCATTACTGCACGCATCGCACCACCGGCAATAATACCAGTACCTTCTGATGCAGGCTGCATGTAAACTTTAGAACCTGAGTGACGCCCTTTAATTGGGTGCTGTAGCGTATTTCCGTTAAGGTCTACGTTAACTAGGTTACGACGCGCTTTTTCCATTGCTTTTTGAATAGCAGCTGGAACTTCACGTGCTTTACCATAGCCAAAACCTACACGGCCGTTGCCATCGCCTACCACTGTTAATGCAGTAAAACTAAAGATGCGACCACCTTTAACTACTTTAGAAACACGGTTTACAGCGATTAGCTTTTCTAACAGGTCGCCCTGCTGTTGCTGATTATCTACTTTAGCCATCATAAACTCCTAGAACTGAAGGCCGGCTTCACGCGCGGCATCAGCCAGTGCTTTCACACGACCATGATATTTAAATCCACTTCTATCGAAGGCAACTTGCTTAACACCTTTTTCGATAGCTCGTTCTGCGATCGCTTTACCTACTGCCACTGCTGCTTCGACGTTACCTGTTGATTTAAGGTCACCTTTAAGTGATTTCTCAACAGTAGAAGCTGCCGCTAATACTTCAGAACCACTAGGCGCGATTAACTGAGCGTATATGTGACGAGGTGTTCGGTTTACTACCAAGCGATGTGCTTCAAGTTCACTGATCTTCTTACGTGCGCGAGTAGCGCGACGCAAGCGAGCTGTTTTCTTATCCATAACACCCACCTACTTTTTCTTAGCTTCTTTACGACGAACAGCTTCATCAGCGTAACGAACACCTTTACCTTTATAAGGCTCTGGCGGACGATAGGCGCGAATGTTGGCTGCAACCTGGCCTACTACTTGTTTGTCGGTGCCTGAGACAACGATTTCAGTTTGAGTAGGAGTTTGTACGGTAATACCTTGAGGCATTTCGTATACGACTGGGTGTGAAAAGCCCAACGTTAAGTTTAGTTTGCTACCTTGTGCTTGTGCACGGTAACCAACACCATTTAACTGAAGCTTCTTTTCAAATCCGTCGGTTACACCTATTACCATTGAATTTAATAATGAGTTAGCCGTTCCTGCTTGAGCCCAACCATTTGCTGCACCCTCTTTAGGAGCGGTGGTCAAAGTGCCGTCTTCTTGTCCAACTTCTACTGCATCATTAAACACTCTGGTTAAAGTGCCCTTTTTACCTTTTACTGTAACTTCTTGTCCTGATATGGAGACTTCCACACCAGATGCAATGGCTACAGCTGCTTTTGCTATACGTGACATAATTATTCCTCCGTTATGCTACATAACCGATGATCTCACCACCCATGCCCGCTTTACGCGCTGCACGGTCAGTCATCACACCTTTTGAGGTAGACACGATAGCAATACCAAGTCCGCCTAGTACCTTAGGAAGCTCATCTTTTTTCTTGTAGATGCGCAGCCCAGGACGGCTAACTCTTTGTATTGTATCAATTACTTTTTTACCTTCGAAATATTTCAAGCTAATTTCAAGAGTAGGTTTAGCACTCTCTTCAACTGAAAAACCTTCGACATACCCTTCTGCTTGCAATAGTGCTGCAATAGCAACACGCAATTTAGAAGACGGCATAGAAACCGTAACTTTAGAAGCCAATTGGCCGTTACGAATTCGGGTAAACATATCCGCGATAGGATCTTGCATGCTCATATCTGCTACTCCTTACCAGCTGGCTTTTTTAAGGCCAGGGACTTCACCACGCATTGCAGCTTCACGAAGCTTTATGCGAGAAAGACCAAATTTGCGTAGGAAACCATGTGGACGGCCCGTTACACGACAGCGATTTTGCTTGCGTGAACGTGAGCTATCACGTGGCAGTTGTTGTAGCTTAAGAACAGCGTCCCAGCGCTCTTCTTCAGAAGAATTCACATCATTAATGATCGCTTTAAGCGCTTCACGTTTTGCTGAATACTTCTTAACCAGCTTGGCACGTTTTACTTCGCGTGCCTTCATTGATTCTTTTGCCATAACCCTACACCTTATTTTCTAAACGGGAAGCTAAACGCGCTCAATAGAGCATGTGCTTCTTCGTTATTTTCTGCACTGGTAGTGATAGTGATATCCATACCGCGTACTTTATCCACCTTATCAAAATCGATTTCGGGGAAGATGATTTGCTCACGTACACCCATGCTATAGTTGCCTTTACCGTCAAAAGATTTCGGGTTAAGACCACGGAAGTCACGGATACGAGGAATTGTGATTGAGATTAAACGCTCAAGGAATTCCCACATACGTTCGCCACGTAGGGTTACTTTACAGCCAATCGGATAACCTTCACGGATTTTAAAACCCGCTACTGATTTTCTTGCAACAGTGACAACTGGTTTTTGACCAGCGATAGCAGCCATATCAGCTTGCGCCGATTCTAGTACTTTCTTGTCAGCTACTGCTTCACCTAAACCCATGTTTAAGGTGATTTTTTCAATCCGAGGGACTTGCATGACACTTTTGTATCCGAACTGCTTCGCAAGATCGGCTACTACGGTCTCTTTATAGAACTCATGCAGTTTCGCCATCGTACTCTCCAATAGTTAAACTAAGTCGCCGTTAGACTTAAAGAAACGAACTTTCTTCTCGTCTTCAAAACGGAAACCTACACGATCTGCTTTGCCCGTCGCTGGGTTAACAATCGCTATATTTGAAACATGAATAGAAGCTTCTTTCTCAATAATACCGCCCGGCTCTTCCGCTTGAGGATTTGCTTTCTGGTGTTTCTTGATGATATTGATGCCTTCTACATAAACACGGTCTTCAGAAGGTAAAACACGCAAAACTTTGCCTTGTTTACCTTTATCTTTACCCGCTAATACGACTACTTCATCATCACGACGAATTTTTCTAGCCATTATCGTGACTCCTTAAAGTACTTCTGGGGCCAATGAGATGATCTTCATGAATGAATCTCCACGAAGTTCTCTTGTGACCGGGCCAAAAATACGCGTGCCAATAGGTTGCTTGTTTGCATTAAGCAAAACAGCTGCGTTGTTATCAAAACGGATAGTTGAACCATCTGCTCGACGAACGCCTTTCCTAGTACGCACCACCACTGCATTTAAAACGTCACCTTTTTTAACTTTACCGCGAGGAATTGCTTCTTTTACAGTAACTTTAATGATGTCGCCTATGTGTGCATAACGGCGATGCGAGCCACCAAGAACCTTAATACACTGAACCCTGCGAGCTCCCGAATTATCGGCAACGTCCAGGTTAGTTTGCATTTGGATCATGTTAGTGCTCCGCTGTTAAATATTATGACTCTTCCGAGTCTCTAAGCTGCTATTTTTATTCAGGTTTTGAATAAAAATAGACCATACCCCCACAAAAAGGGCGCGAAACTATAACAGAAAATAGCGCATAGGTGTAGTTTAATTTGAAATAAATTTCATATCTATTGAAAAGTTGGCAAAGTCAATACCATTAAGGCTTGCGTAAGCGCCGCACTGGGCATGAGAAACCCCAAGATCAAGTGCAATTACAAACCATTATTGGCACAGGCGAGAGTTTGTTTTTTTAATTCAACTTTCATTTCATGGTCTTTTTAGTCAAGCACTGTAACTAGTACGTAAAGATTACGTAAACTCACTCTTATATTGATCAAACTTAGGTTAAGGTATGATTAATCTTAAGTTTGAGGATTAAGTAATGATCATTCGTCTGCAACCCTACTTTATTGTCTGCATCCTAAGCACACTGACATTAGTTGCCTGTGGAGGCGGTGGAGGTGGCGAAGCCTCTGAACCAACACCGGTAATACCTCCGGTTACTCCGCCAACAACCCCACCAACGACAACACCACAAGATGGCAGTGCTCCAAATATTCTATTTATACTTTCTGACGACCAAGGGCTTGATGCCTCAGCACAATATTCCTTTAGTACTGATATACCAACAACGCCAAATATAAATGCCTTGGCTGATTCTGGACTTGTCTTTGAAAACGCCTGGGCTACGCCAGCTTGTACAACTACTCGAGCAACAATTATCACCGGTAAATACGGTTTTAATAGCGGTGTAACCTTTGTACCAGCCCTTTTAACTGATGAACACGAAACCTTGCAAGCCTACATAAAATCAACGAGTACTGAAGATTATGCATCGGCTGTATTTGGTAAATGGCATTTAGGTGGCGGTAACGCATCAGCCAATCACCCTTCTGATGTGGGAATTGAGTATTTTGCAGGTAATTTAAGCAATATCTCAGACTATAATAATTGGGAGCTGACAATAAATGGTGCGACCGAAACAAGCACTGATTACCACACAACAGTAATTACCGACCTTGCTATCGAATGGATTGGGCAGCAAACAAGCTCGTGGTTTACCTGGTTAGCATACGCGGCCCCGCATTCGCCCTTTCACTTACCCCCGGCGAGTCTGCATAGTCGAAATTTATCCGGCACCGATGCAGACATAGATGCCAATACTCGCGCATACTACTTGAGTGCAATAGAAGCAATGGATACGGAAATTGGACGCCTATTGAACAGCTTATCTGACGAAGTTCGCGATAATACTATAATCATTTTCATGGGCGACAATGGCACACCAAGACGCATCATCGATACCACAAACTTTGATCGTTCTCATGCCAAAGGCAGCCTGTATCAGGGTGGCGTTGGGGTGCCTCTAGTGATTTCAGGTAAAGGCGTTGAACGGCAAGGTGAACGTGAAACAGCACTAGTTACCGCCACTGATTTGTATGCAACTATTGCACAAATAGCGGGCGTTGATAGCCAAAATATTCATGACAGCAATAGTTTTATGACTATTCTGGATAACGACAACACTAATGATGATTCAGCCAATCAAGATATTATTTTAACTAGTTTCGAGTCAGCCAATACAACGGGCACCGCTATTAGAAACAGTGACTATAAAGTTATTGAATTTCACGATGGCAGCAGAGAGGTTTATGACATAAGCGCTAATTTTACTGAAAGATCTGACTTGATTAACGACAGCAGTTTAGACGATACAGTAAATAGCTTACTTATGTTTGCTGAAAGCGCAAACGGTGGCAATAGTACAAATCCGGACGCTATTAACATTACCAACGCGATTTTTACAAATGGTAGCGGAAATTGCGCTGAATACATGGCTGACTATACAAGTAATGCAACTGATGTCGCCCGAAATATTATGTTTGTAGGCGACTTGAGTATAACGTTAGAACAAGACAAGTGTGTGTTTTTAACAAATGCTATTCCTAACCATGACTTCAACGATGGCGGCAATGCTTTTCCAAACGATGTATCGGAACAAGATGATCGCTTTGAAATTACTATCGCACCAGAAAAAGCCGACACAACTACTGCCTTAAGTCTTGTTTACGACAATGCAATTTTGTTAAACGGTGTAAAAGTCGATATTCTAGCAGCAGGCTGTTTTGGCGTGGGAGACGGCAGAATAGGTTGTAACGACATTACAACGCCCTGGCGATATGATCCCATGCACCCAGAAAGTGGTTTCAATGTTGATAGCCATAATGCCCATGCTCAAGGCGATGGTACCTATCATTATCATGGTTCTCCTTTTGCGTTGTTTGCTGATGATAACTCAGAAGTATCCCCTGTTATTGGCTTTGCTGCTGACGGATTCCCCATTTATGGTTCATACATTCAAATCGATAATGACATTAGAAAGGTCTTATCCAGCTACCGACTAAAAACAGGTGACAGACCAAGTGGAGATGGCGATCCTGGCGGACAATACAACGGTACCTTTAGAGATGACTACGAGTATATAGAGGGTTTGGGCGACCTTGATGAGTGCAACGGCATGACTGTAAATGGTGAGTATGCATATTATATTACTGATGCATTTCCCTATGTACTTGGATGTTTTAGCGGGACGCCCGATGAGAGTTTTAACAAACGTTAAAAGGATATGCGTTGGCTAGTAATTTATTTTACTAGCCTCTTTAAGCCCGCTGTCTTACAACCTCGAACAAGCATATACCGGTAGCCACAGAAACATTCAGACTAGAAACACTTCCAGCCATGGGCAGCTTGACCAATTCATCACAAGTTTCTCGGGTAAGTCTACGCATGCCCTTACCCTCAGCTCCCATCACTAAAGCGGTAGGGCCTTGAATTTTACAGTCGTAAATAAGCTGTTCGGCTTCTCCCGCTGTGCCAATAACCCAAACGCCCTGTTGTTGAATTTGTTTAAGGGTTCGAGCAAGGTTGGTCACCTGTATCAACGGCACTGTTTCAGCAGCCCCAACAGCGACTTTGCGGACAACCGGTGTAATTGCTGCTGATTTATCTTTTGGCACAATAACGGCATGTACACCTGCTGCGTCAGCATTACGCAAACAAGCACCTAAATTATGTGGATCAGTGACGCCATCTAATACCAGCAAAAATGGCACGTTTTGATTTTCGATAATGGTATCTAAATCAGCTTCTGTCATCACTCTTGCTGCCTTTGCACGCGCCATAATACCTTGGTGTTGTTCACCTTTTGAGCGTTCATCAAGCGTTTTACGTTGCACAAATTGGACCGAAATACGCTGTTTGCGAGCCAAATTCACGACTTTATTCATGCGATCGTCATTGCGCTCTTTCGCAACCATAATCTCCAAAATACGCTCTGGTTCATTAGCTAAAATCGCGGCAATAGAATGTAAACCAAAAACCCAATCTGTTTGTGCCATATTTATTCCTAAGATAATGCGTTACTTCGAACGCCGAGGCTTGTTCCTTGATGCTTTACTGCGTTTAGAACTTGGCCCTGCTTTTTGCTTGCCCTTGTTTTTATTTGATTTATTTCCAGCATGCGCTTTTTTATCTTGCGGATTGCCGGAATTCTTAGATCCACTGCCACCTTTTGGCGCACTGCGTGATTTTTTCTTTGTTTGACGTTCTTGTTGCTTTAATCCGTCTATCATCAAATCGATTTTACGCTCATCAAGATTGACAGCAGCAACTTTAACCCGGACGGGATCGCCCAAACGATATACAATGCCAGAATTTTCGCCGATTAGGCACTGCTTAACTTGGTCGAATTGATAGTAATCGTTGCCCAAGGCTGTGATATGAATCAAACCATCAATTTGATAGTCGGTAATTCTTACAAACAAACCAAAATTAGTCACTGAGGCAACAATTCCGTCAAAGACATCCCCAACGTGATCTTGCATGAACTCGCATTTCAACCAATCCGCAACATCTCTAGTGGCATCGTCAGCACGACGCTCGGCCATAGAACACTGCTCGCCTAATAATTCAATATCCGTTTCGGAATAGAATTTTGCCCCTTTACAGACTTTTTTACCCGTTTGCTTATTGATAATCGCTTTTAACACTCGGTGCACAATTAAATCAGGGTAGCGTCTTATAGGAGATGTAAAGTGCGCATATTGCTCCAACGCTAAGCCAAAATGCCCCACATTGTTACCATCGTAATTGGCCTGTTTCATTGAGCGTAAGAGCATACTTTGGATAAGATCTTTATCAGGACGACTTTGTATTTTCTTAGCTAGTGCTGCAAAATCGTGGGGGCTGGGTTCGTTGCTAGCAGTAAAAGACACACCCACCTCTGATAAATAGGAACGAAACGTTAATAAGCGGTCTTCGTCGGGTTTATCGTGTACACGGAACAAAGCCTCTGCGTTATTCGCTTCAATATATTTAGCCGCACAAACATTTGCCATGATCATACATTCTTCAATGACCTTGTGTGCGTCATTTCTGACTAAAGGCACTATGTGTTCGATTTTACGTTGTGCATTAAAGACGAATTTGGTTTCTTGACTTTCAAATTCTATCGCACCACGTCCATTTCGAGCTTTTTTCAACGCTTTGAACAAGGCATACAGATTGTTGAGATCGGCGACTCTATCGCTGTAGCGAGCTAGCATGTCTTCGTCGCCACTTAACACTTGCCAAACTTTGTTGTAAGTGAATCGTGCATGTGAGCGCATTACCGCTTCGTAAAACTGGTAGTCTTGCAGTTTACCGTTTGCATCTATACTCATTTCGCAAACCATGCATAAGCGATCTACATCGGGGTTGAGCGAACAGAGGCCATTCGATAAGACCTCGGGTAACATTGGTATAACTTGTTCAGGAAAATATACCGAAGTTGCTCTATTTTGAGCTTCAGTATCAAGTGCTGTTCCAAGCTTAACGTAAGCACTCACATCCGCTATAGCGACCCATAAGCGCCAACCTGCACCACCTTTTTCGCTTTCTTCAGGCAAACAATAAACGGCATCATCAAAGTCGCGAGCATCTTCTCCGTCAATAGTGACTAAGGGAAGTTGGCGCAAATCAACGCGTCCTTGTTTAGCATCTTCGGGCACTTCTTCAGTGAGTTTGCTCACCGAATTCGTAACACCTTTAGGCCAATTATGTGGAATATCAAAATTCCGAAGCGCTGTTTCAATTTCCATTCCTGGCGCCATATGGTCGCCAAGAACTTCAGTTATTTTGCCTGTAGGATTAACTTTTCTGCGCGGCCTTTGTATTATATCAACCACCACAACATGGCCTTGACGGGCGCCGTTCACATGTTCTTTAGGTATAATAATTTCGTGACATATACGGTTGTCGTCAGGAATAACTAAACTAACTCCCTGTTCAGTAAAGTAGCGCCCAACAATAGCCTCTTTGCGAGCTTCAATAACTTGATTGAACCTAAATTCTATTCGGCCTCTGCGATCAGTATTGCCAGTAGTGCCTTCAACCACATCGTCGTGTAACAACATTGACATTTGGCCAATAGGAATAAAATAGTCTTTTTCAGTTTCAGAATGTTTTAAGAAACCAAACCCATCACGATGCCCAATAACGCGGCCACGAACGAGTTCGCTTTGTTTTTGGATTTCATATTTTTTGTTTCGATTAAATAGCAACTGTCCTTCACGCTCCATGGCGCGCAGGCGTCGTTGAATACCAATTCGCATTGATTCTTCTTCAGCATTGAGCAGGTGACAAATTTCTATAAAGGAAAGTGGTTTGGCTTGTTTGCTTAAAAGGGAAAGAAGGTATTCTCGACTTGCTACAGGATTTTCGTATTTTTGCTGTTCGCGCTCAAAATGAGGATCATTGTTTGTCATGAGCGAGAACCTTTTTCTAAGGTTACTTCATTTTTCATGGCGCCGAGTATAATGCATTGCTAGCACGAAAACACGCATTAATCATGATATTTTGCGATTTCGACCTTATTAGGTAACGACAAACGATTATTCAAGCAATGGTTTGCGGGCACTTCTAACGGCTCTAGGGTGCATCAATGCTTCAAGCTCTTGCATATAACTAGCAATTTTTTGGTGAGTCCGAGAGTCATCGGTGATTGCGTTATACAACCAATGATACAAGTCTTCAAAATCGTATGGGCTGCCGTAACCATCAATAAATAGCTCAGCAAGCTGGATTTGCGCATTTAAATTGCCTAAGGCCGATGCCTCTCGCAAATAAATAACCGCCCTTCGTTTATCTTCTTGCACTAAGGTGCCTGCAGCATGATAGCGGCCCAGTTGCTCCAACGCTGCAGGCAAACCTTGATCAGCTGCTTGGCGCATGTAATGGACACCCATTTTAGGCACTTTGTCGACACATACTCCCCACGCTAGCATGTCACCCCACAAGAACTGATAAGCTGGCACTTGCATTATTTCGGCGCGAGCCTCGATATCTTGCACAAGCTGACATCTATCTTCTACAACACGCGTTAAATGTTGATTGTCGTTAATTAAGCGAATAAGTTCATCCTGAGAATAAACTTGCACAGCTTCTAGCTGCTGAGCTTGTGAATACCCCGTGAAAACAAGCACTAACAAAACCAACTGTAGTTGCAAGAGTATCCTTAAATTTTTAACCAACACATTGTCACCGTTATTCGCAATTAATGATAGTTAAGATATCGACCATAGATTTTTTAAGTTGAGTGATAAATAAGCAGGATGAGAGAAGAAATTTATGGCTTATTTAATCGGTATTAACGGTTTTCATGTATCATACCCAAGCCCATTATTTATAGTAGCGTTAAAATATGAAATACAAAGACTTACGCGATTTTATTGCCCAACTTGAAAAAATTGGACAGTTAAAACGTATTTCTATCGAAATTGACACCGAATTAGAAATGACTGAAATTGCAGATAGAACCCTGCGTGCCGGCGGCCCTGCAATACTTTTCGAAAATGCTAAAGGTCATGATATGCCTGTATTAGCTAATTTATTTGGCACACCCGAGAGAGTAGCTTTAGGTATGGGCCAAGAATCAGTAGCAGCTCTACGGGAAGTGGGTAAGCTATTGGCATTTTTAAAAGAGCCGGAACCACCAAAAGGCTTGAAAGACTTAATGAGCAAAATACCGGTGTTTAAGCAAGTTTTAAATATGCCGGCAAAAGTCGTGAAAAAAGCAGTTTGCCAACAACATATTATTCAAGGTGACGATGTTGATTTAGCGAAACTTCCTGTGCAACGTTGTTGGCCAGGTGATGCTGCACCACTAATCACATGGGGCTTAACTGTTACTCGTGGCCCACATAAAAAAAGACAAAATCTGGGTATTTATCGACAACAAGTGATTGCCAAAAATAAAATCATAATGCGTTGGTTATCGCATCGTGGTGGTGCGCTCGATTTTAGGGAATGGTGTCAGACTCATCCCGGTAAGCCATATCCCGTAAGTGTCGCTTTAGGAGCAGACCCAGCGACAATATTAGGTGCTGTCACCCCAGTACCTGATACCCTCTCCGAGTATGCCTTTGCAGGTTTATTAAGAGGAGATAAAACAGAAGTTGTTAAATCGATTTCAAATGATCTACAAGTCCCTGCCAGCGCAGAAATAGTCTTAGAGGGTTTTATTGCACAAGACGAAACAGCCCCTGAAGGCCCTTATGGCGACCACACCGGATACTACAACGAAGTCGATGATTTTCCGGTGATGACTGTGACCCATATTACGCACAGGGAAAACCCTATTTATCATTCTACTTACACAGGAAGACCACCCGACGAACCAGCTATTCTAGGCGTGGCATTAAACGAAGTATTTGTTCCGATTTTACAAAAACAATTCCCTGAAATAGTCGATTTTTATTTGCCGCCAGAAGGTTGTTCTTATCGTATGGCAGTTGTCACCATGAAAAAACAATATCCAGGACATGCTAAACGCGTGATGATGGGGGTTTGGTCATTTTTACGTCAGTTCATGTATACCAAATTTGTCATCGTTTGCGATGACGACGTAAATGCGCGCGACTGGAATGATGTTATTTGGGCCATTACTACAAGAATGGATCCTGCACGGGACACCACACTGATAGAAAATACTCCTATCGATTACCTCGACTTTGCTTCTCCTGTATCAGGGTTAGGGTCTAAAATGGGGATGGATGCAACCAATAAAATGCCTGGCGAAACAGATCGCGAATGGGGTACGCCGATAGTTATGGACGAAGCCATAAAACAAAAAATCGACGATTTATGGCCAGAATTAGGTTTAGATCAGTGAAACAGATATAATAGCCAGCCGGAAGATGGGCGGTTTGAGCAGAGTTAATCTCAATTTAGGAAAATAATGACAAGCATTGACGTAAAAGTAATCAGTATAGAATCACTTACCGAAACGGTTACAAAAATAATACTGGAAACTAACCAACAGAGCAGTTTCAAAGCTGGTCAATATTTGCAAGTGGTCATGGGAGAAAATGACAAGCGGCCTTTTTCTATTGCCAACGCGCCCAACGTCAAAGGTATAATTGAACTGCATATTGGCGCAACACCTGACAACCCCTATGCTTATGAAGTATTGCAACTAGCCTCAAACACTAAAAAACTAAAAGTAGAAATTGGTTTAGGCGAAGCTTACGTTCGAGAAAGCGACAAAACAATGGTTATAATTGCGGGGGGAACTGGTTACTCATACGCAAAATCTATCTTATTGGATACTTTAGCGAATCAAACAAAAAGACAAATCAATTTATATTGGGGAGCCAAAACTCAAGCCGACCTATATGAATTAGCAGAACTCAATGCTTTAGCAAAAACTCAAGCCAATTTTTCTTTTCACCCAGTAGTCGAAATCGCAAATACTGATTGGCAAGGTCATGTTGGTTTAGTCCATCATGCGGTATTAAGTGATTTTAACGATTTATCACTAATTGATTTATATGTCGCCGGTCGCTTTGAGATGGCCGCTGTGATAAAAGAAGTGTTCACTGCTAAGGGTTTACCTTTAACTTCTCTGTATGGCGATGCCTTTACTTACTTATAAAGTATAGTTTTTTCGCAAAAATCGAACCCATTAGGCACTCGAATCAGTATAAGTGTATAAGATTACGCAATGACAAGAGTAAATAATGACAAAGTCTAACCCGCGTCACTTCGATGCGGACAACAATAAATACAAAGTAGAAACGACCAATCAATTACTTAGCTTGCTATCAGCATTTTTTGTCACCACCATGGCTTGCGCTAGTGCAGTTGCTAGTGAAAATCATTCAAGTACAAAAGATGAACAACTCTTCAAAATTGCTGCGGATATTTCACCACAGCGAATAGAACAAGATATTACTACCTTAGTCAGTTTTGGCACCCGCCATACATTGTCAGAAACTGAATCAGAAACTCGCGGTATTGGCGCTGCACGTCGTTGGATTAAATCTGAATTCGATAAAATCTCTGTTGAATGTGGTGGATGTTTAGAGGTGTTTTTTCAGTCAGAAGTCATTTCAGGCGAGAGACGAATCCCCGATGCTACAGAAGTCGTCAGCGTCATTGCTATCCAACGTGGTGTTTCGGACCCAAATAAGTATGTGTTGATGAGCGGTGATATTGATTCTCGTGTTACTGACGTGATGAATTACACAAGCGATTCACCTGGGGCCAACGATAACGCTTCGGGAGTAGCGGGCACACTTGAAGCCGCCCGTATTCTTTCCCAATACAAATTTAACGGCAGCATAGTTTATGCTGCCCTTGCTGGCGAAGAACAAGGGCTATTTGGCGGGCGTATACTTGCTGAATATGCACAAGCAAACAATTGGCAACTAAAAGCAGTCCTCAACAACGACATGATTGGCAATATCGAAGGTGTTAACGGTGTCATCAACAATACTACTGCAAGAATATTTGCCGAAGGTACTCGGCACACCGAGTCTCCTCAAGAGGCTCGTTTAAGAAGATTCACAGGGGGTGAAGTTGACTCTCCAAGTCGAAATCTGGCCCGCTACATAGATAAAATCGCTGACACTTATATTGAAAACTTAGACACCATGGTTGTTTATCGACTAGACCGATTCCGACGCGGTGGGCACCATCGCCCTTTTAATGATTTGGGTTATCCTGGTGTACGAATAATGGAAACAAATGAGAACTATAATCGTCAACACCAGGACTTACGCACCGAAAACGGCATAGCCTATGGAGACACTATCGACGGTGTAGATTTTGATTATGCGGCTAAACTTACTGCACTAAATGCAGTCTCTTTAGCGAGTATGTCTTGGGCTCCAAAGCCACCAATACAGGTAGCAATTGAGGGGGCTGTTCAGCCATCCACTACTTTGAGATGGGCACCATTAAACGCGACTGAAAACCCTCAACTTGCGGGCTATAAAATTTACTGGCGATATACTGATGCGCCACAATGGCAATTTAGTCGTTTTGTTGGCAATGTTAATAAGTTTACTTTGGAAAACGTAGTCATAGACAATTACTTTTTTGGCGTCGCAAGTGTCAGCCATGATGGTACTGAAAGTCCTGTCGTGTACCCTGGTGCAGCTGGCGCGTTTGGAGAATAAAACGTAGGACAATAGAATAAATAAAGTACGTAGACTTTTCACAATTTTGAGGTATAAAATGATTAAAACGCGGTTTGCAAAATTAATTGCTGGAACAATTAAAATAGCAATAATAAGTAGTTTTATAGCAGTACCCACTTTGCTTAGTGCCATGCAACAAGATACTTTGTCATTAGTCGGAAATAGAGTTGCTACACTTATAGACACAGAAGGCAACCCTGCACGCGCCAACGACGCTATATTGAAAGCTTTCTCTGAGAAATCTGTCACTGTTACTGCGACTACCCAAGCTTGGTCTGGCAGCGGCTTACGCAATGGTAAATTTCAAGGTTATATTGATCACTATTCCCTTAATCAAGAAAAACCTAATTATGTCTATTCGCAGCCTTATGCCAGCGTAAAACTGCATATTGCTTCTACTTATGAAAAAGTAGTTGATATGAAAAAAATCGAAAAGCTTTACCGGCAAAGAGTAGGTATCGAAAACCGTTTTGCTAATACCGACCAAATGCGAGGTGAACGCAGCGTAAGTTGGGCGAGAGCTCCCGACTTTTTAGGCAATATCCAACAACTTGCTGGACAAAGAGTCGACTATATTTTAGCCGACAAATACATGTTAGATGAGTTCAACAAGCTTTTGCTCGCTATTGATCAAGAACCACTTTATTTGTCTGCTTCACCGGTATTCTCGGTAGACTTAACACTTGGTATTAATCAGAATGTCAGCGGTGCAGCCGCTATTATTGAAAAATTCGATGAATCAGTTTCCAAATTAAAAGCAGGCGACGAATACTTATCAATATTTAAATCTGATAGCAATGAAAGTTCTTCTCTAGACATTACTTTATATGAGGATATCTTGCAGAAGTGGTAATCATGCAGCTCCAAATTATTTGAAGCTCCACTCTCCGTCAGTTTATCGAAAGTTTATTTAGGCTTTGCGGGTCTTGTTAGTTATTGTGAAAAAACGAAGTCGCGTTTTGTTATGATACAAACGATTTGGTAGACATTACGAAGCATGTATTTAATTAGGGGTTATAAAAAATGAACAAGCGATTAATCCAGTTAGGTATCATATTAGTGATAGTGGGTGCCGTTTATTATGGCAACAAAATGCTAAATGCCTATTGGGGTAAGGAAGCTGTTGGTCAATATGCTTTTGCCATTTATGATTTAGACCGAGCAAAAGCTCTAGCAGCTGAACAAGGCAAATTGGTGCTTGCGGATTACTCGGCTATTTGGTGCCCTAGTTGTCGAAAGCTAAGTACACAAGTATTTGCACAAGACAGTATTGCCGGCTCCATAAATGCGAATTTCATATATGCGCGTTTAGACTATGATTCAGAAGAAGGTAAACAATTTGCAGCAGATCATGAGTTGATTGGATTTCCTAGAGTCCTCGTGTTAAACCCAACAGGCGAAAAGCTTGTAGAAATGCCACTCACATTTGAAGCCCCAGAGTATTTGCAAAACCTTGAGCAAGTGACAACTCGCTATTTACCCTGAAAATTAAGCCTAAACCGCACTTTTAGCGATTGCAAAAGCACCAAAAATCGCTTCTTGTTGTGGTCTTGCTACTTCTCTATTTAGGCGCATTGCTAGTGTGTTTTGATACAGCTCTGACATGCCTCCATCAATGAATACTGGTAGTTTCGATGACATATTTCCTTCAATAAGCTTGGCAAAATAATCAATCCCTTGTTGGAGCCACGCATCAACCAGCGAAGATTTTGAAGAGCATATTATGGGCACCAAACTAGCAAACTCATTAGCAGATGCACTCCCAAATTGTTTAACAATATCATTAGCTTTACGACCCAGATGCGATTCCAAACATTCAAATAACACATCTTTGGATGGTTTATTTTCATCCAAGGATCTTAAATACCAAGAAACTGCGTTGCGCCCAATCCAAGCGCCTGAACCAATATCACCCAACAAAAAGCCATGCCCGCCGAATTGTTGAATTAATTTGTGTTCAAATTTCGCGATACAGGAACCGGTTCCGCAAATTAATAAGGCACAGTCTTTGGCACTATTGGCAGACACACAAGAGATATGTATATCGGTATGCAAGAATACCCGTTTAAAGTGATGCGTTTGTGTCAAAAATTGGGATGCGGCATGATCGATACTAGCACCCGCGCACCCCGCACTTAATATGCAGTCTTGTTGATTTAATGTAAGACCATGACGTGTAGCTACTTCGGTAAAAATTTGCTGACACGCATCTTCAATAGAATGTAACGCAAGCTTAAGGTCTGTATAAATGTTTGCTGGGCCTGTAGTTTTGCTCGAATATAACTTGCCTTGTTCATCAAACAGACCAACTTTGCATTTAGTCCCGCCACCATCTACACCAAGTATGTACATATAACTCCCCAAGTGTTTTACCTGTTTCGCATTAGAGCATAATACATAATCGTACAAAGAATGTTTTGTATTCAGTCAGTTTTTGTTTCAATATTAATTAGTAGCATTTACAGGTGCTAGCCGTTTTCTAGCTATTAGAGTAAACAATATGAAAAGCAACCCCTTGCATATGTCAGGCGACATCTTCTGCTCGAAGTCGCGCTTCTTGAGCTTAATAAGTTATAATAATTTGGCTATTTTTAGCTTCCTCATAATATTAACTGGATGCACCGAGCCTAAAACGGATAGCAGCGACACCTTGCCGACAAATGATACTTTTTTTGAGACTGTTTTTTTTGAGAATGTGATGAACGCCAAACCAATACTGCCAAATAATACAAATATTCTTGAACTGAGCATAGTAAACGGGCACAGCCATAACAAAAACAATCAAACCTTACATCTAAATTCAAAGCAGGTTGATTATTCTAAGCAAGGTTGGGAACAAAGAATTGCCCACGATTGGACTTTTTTTGATATCCCTGCTGCAGAAGGTCGGCTGCTGATTATCGACATCAGTAAAAGCGCCGCCAATGAATTACCAACATACCGTTATTTAGCAAACGACAATACACAAAACCAACTGTACGAACCTTGGAGTTCATCTAAGATCTTTGCTTATACCGGCGCAATGGCACAATTAAGAAAGTTGGGACTGTCTTCCAATGGAAGTATTGGCGAGCATAATATCGCTGATATGATCACCAGCATTAATAGTTATGAACCTTTCGGTAAAGCTGATGGCAACAGCAATGCATTGGCGACTTTTTTTGCTAACTTAGCCACTCGCGATTACTTAACAGACTTGTTTTATGATAACTGGTTAAACCTCAGCACACCCAATATCTATTTTAGAGGTGCTTATGGACCAAGTGCTTTTGAGCCCTTGTCATACACATTCAATCATGCAATCAATACCATTGCGTCAAATCCGTCGACTATTGAATTAAATATGAATAACATTGCTACAGACGACCCCGGATATTTGCCTTATCGCTGCGAAAAATGCGGGCTGACAGGCAATAAACCAATGACGACGCTAGCACAAGCTGAATGGTTAAAACGCTTGGCCATGCACCAAAGTGACCCTGTGACCGCGCATCCCGAACTTGCACAAGAAGATATACTAAATTTATTTTACGGCAAAGATAATTCACAAAAATCACCATTAGCAGGCATGACCTCGGGTATTTCGAATATGCTACAAATGGCCATCGCAAGCAATATATCTGATACCGAAATAAACGATACAACTGAGGCCAAGATAGCCTTAGATACTCATTACGATGGCAAATGGAGAGTCTTCCAAAAAATAGGGTGGGGACCTAGCGAGACGCGCTCTACCTCAGAAAATGTAGTATTAGCCTATGTGAGCTTGCCCCATCCACATGACCCGAAACAAAGCAGATCATTTGTTGTTGCAGCACAAGTGGCAGTACCTGAAGCCAGCGAGGCCAACGTGACGAAGGCTGGCCAAAAAATGCAAACACTCCTCAATCGTGGAATTGCTCGGTATATGCAATTGTTTGATATTTATTTTTAGCTTATGAAAGGCTCTTGTGGAGCAGTTTCCGGACGGATTGTGCACTATTTATTAGATACATCCCTCTCGTCATTGGAAACATCCCTCTCGTCATTCCCGCGAAAACGGGAACCTCTCTCTTGTCATTCTCGCGAAAGCGGGAACCTCCCACAATCAGAGAGTGATTCAAGAAAAAACAACGTATTTAAGCTTTTTTGAAAGTGGCTTTTATTATATTTATTAAGCTGTTTTAGAGGTTCCCACTTTCGTGGGAATGACCTAGGATGTTTATAAATTTGAGGTATAGCTATATCTGCTTTTGGATGACAGATGCCTCTAAAACATATAAGTTTTGCTATACTAATGATAACCGCACATCCATTTTAAAATAACATATGAACTTAATTGATTATGTAATAGTGTTTGCATACCTGCTTGCTATGCTGGGTATAGGATTTTATTACCGCAAACAAACCGATCAATCTGATTATTTTTTAGGGGGAAGAACGCTTCCTTGGCAAGCACTGTCATTGTCAGTAATGGCCACTCAACTTTCTGCTGTAAGCTTTATATCTGCGCCCGCATTTGTAGGTTTAAGAGAAGGTGGTGGATTATTTTGGCTGTCATATGAATTAGCAATTCCATTAGCTATGTTATTTCTTCTTTGGTTTATTTTGCCTAGCTTGCACGCAAGTGGTGTAGTCAGTGTTTATGACTTTCTGGAAAAGAGATTTAACCGTTTTACTCGTGTATTAATTAGCTTTGTTTTTCAAATAAGCCGCTCATTTGCAACCGCTATTATGATTTATGCCATTACACTAGTGTTGCAAAGCACAATGGGACTCCCTTTTTGGCTAAGCATTGTGTGCATTGGATTAATTACGCTAATTTATAGTGCCTTTGGTGGAATGAAAGCAGTAGTAATTGGTGATGCGGTGCAAATGTTATTAATCATTTTTGGAGCAGTTGCTTGTTTATGGGTTGCGCTAAGCCACTTAGGCGGTTTCCAAGTGATGCTGGATAACACAGATTCTGCCCGTTTAGAGACTTTAAATTACACTGGCTATGGTTTATCAGGCAATGATTTTGGTTTACTCCCCATGTTGTTTGGTGGTTTAGTGTTATATGCTTCATATTACGGATGTGACCAATCTGAGGCACAACGCAGCCTGTCAAGTCGTTCGATTGGCGATTTGAGGAAAATACTTGTCACCGTTGGTTTAGCGCGCTTCCCCATAACCCTTCTTTATTGTTTTAGCGGCCTAGCAATAGGCGCGTTGGTGGCAACCACTCCAGAATTCGCCGCCCAAATACCATCAGACAGGACCGACTGGATGGTGCCTATTTTCATACTCAACTATATGCCTATTGGTTTGACGGGGCTATTGGTTGTGGCAATGATGGCGGCGGCAATGTCGTCATTAAGCTCAGCGATTAATAGTTTGGCGGCGGTATCGTTAGAAGACTACATTCGAATATCTAAAAAAACACTTAGTCCCACACAATATGTAAGCAATGCGCGTTGGGTTGGAGTTTTTTGGGGAGTAGTTACACTGGGATTGTCAACCATAGCGGGGGATATTGCTCCTACCATTATAGAAGCCATAAACAAAATAGGGTCTTTGTTTTATGGGCCAATTCTCGCCATTTTCTTATTAGGTATTTACAGTAAAAAAGTAGGGGCGTTAGCCGCAAGTGGCGGATTGCTTTTCGGGGTGGGCGTCAATATTTATTTATGGTTATCGGGTAGTTTGTTATTTTGGTTTTGGTGGAATGTGATTGGGTTTGTGATAGCACTCTGTGTTGCTTACACCATAACATTTACTCTAACTAATCAAAGGAATAAGGCGCTTGCAGAGAAAATAAATGGCCTGACCTTATCTGCTATTGTTATTTTGGTGGCTTGGTTTTTATTTATTTTTATGGCAATTGCGTTGTTACCTTTAATTTTTTAAGTTTATGGATAAAAAATTAACGAGCGGACCGGAATTTTCTTATCCTAATAAAAGTTAGAAATCATGAAAAGAATAGAGGATAAAGTGATAGCACTAATAATCCCGCCATAGTGGCGTTAAATATTCTTAAATGGCTCGGCTTTTGTAACAGTCGTTTTATTTTGGTGCCGATTACTACCCAACCTGTGATACATGGCAAATTCACAGCTCCGAATAGACATGCTACCAACAAAATTGCGCCAATAGTATTGCTGGGCGCGTAAACGCTAATCGCAGTCAACGCCATAGACCATGCCTTTGGATTAACCCACTGAAATAATACCGCTTGTACAAATGTCATTGGCTTCGCACTTAGATTATGGGCGGTTCCAATTTCTTTGGAAGTAGCAATTTTATACGCCAAAAAAAACATATAAAGAACACATAAACTAGTCAAAATAGTATAAGTGATGGGAAAAATCTCGAATAACTTAGTAATACCAAGTCCAACCAATATTGCCATAAATATGAAGCCAAAAGTCACTCCAAACATATGTGGCAAAGTCTGCTTGAATCCATAATTTACCCCTGACGTCATTAACATAAGATTGTTCGGTCCAGGCGTGATCGAGGATGCAAAAGCAAACATCATTAGCGCTAATGTAAGGTCAGTTGTCATTTATTAAAATCACTTTCTATTTTATTGTAAGAACGCTGGCAAAGTATTAATTGATTTACCTCGTTTTTCGTTAATGTAATTATAGTTTGATTCCCAAACAATAAATATGCAAAAATTGCAAAAAAGAAAGCTACATATGCAATTACAAAATATTTCACACTAATGTTCTAGGCATTTTACCTCAGGTAGCAACCATTGCTACGCACGTTGTGATGGAGTCTACAAAAGATGAGCGACAGTAAAACAGTATTTTTTAATTATCGTAATTATGCGATCAATCGAATCTTTCACTTGGCCGCTATTTGGGAATTGGAAAACTGAGCATCTGTTAACGAATATAGTTCCCGTTGAAGACACCATTAACTCAAAGCGCCGTATTCTATACCATTTGCACTTTTCTCATGTAATAATCTGATGTAATTTAATAAACCGATATTTAACAAAAATGAAAGTCACCGCTAAAAAAAACGAACAAGTTGCTAATATGATATTTGGTTCAATATATCCACATTATTTAAAAAGGATAGAGAAACAAGGTAGAACCAAAGAAGAACTAAACCAAGTTTTAGAATGGTTGACTGGTTTTAATAAAGATAGATTACAATCACTAATCGATAATAAAGCAACATACAAAACCTTTTTTGAAGAAGCCACTATGCATCCTAACGCTCATATGATTAAAGGTGTTGTTTGTGGTTATAGAATTGAAGAGATTGAAGATGAATTCGAAATTTATAAGAAGTGTAGGCAGATGGAAAAGCTTATTGACGAATTAGCAAAAGGTAGAAAAATGGACAATATTTTACGCAAATCATAGTCCCTTTAACTGGCACTAATCGCCTAGCATATGCTCTATTTCGTTTGAATTAAAAGTAGTAAAAGGCGCGGAACAGATATTACAAAACTTTGAATGTGATGACCCGGTTATAACGCAATTTGAGGCTAATTTACAAGCTTTGTATAAGTGAATTTTACTCGCTGTGCGCTTACCAGTTGGGCGGTAATATTACATTCACCGCTTATTTCTTTTTATAGACTCTAGGCACGCGAGCAGACACTCTCGTCATCAGTTCATAGCCAATAGTACCTACATGATCTGCTACTTGATTGATGGGCATTTTATCACCCCATAATTGCACCGTGTCGCCAATCGCAACTGCCGTTAAATCTGTTACATCGAAGGTCAACATGTCCATTGATACACGGCCAACTAAAGGGATTGTTTGTCCATTGCAATAGGCGGGTGTGCCCGTTGGTGCATGGCGCGGATAGCCATCAGCATACCCTAACGCCACAGTTGCAATAACGCTTTCTCGTTTAGCTTGCCAAGTGGCCCCATAACCAACGGCATCTCCCTTCGGAATAGTGCGAAGCGCAATAATTTGTGACTCAAAATGCATGACAGGCGCTAAAGTAATGGGTGAATCTTCGGCAGTAAATGGCGTTGAACCATACATAGCAATGCCTAACCTTACATAGTCTTGTCGAGCATTTGTAAAGCGAACATGCGTTGCAGAATTAGCAATACAACGTGGATAATCGGAGTCCTCAACGTTTTGTAGGAACTTATCGATTTGTTGTTGCGCATGTTGTTGAATAACTTCGTCGGCGCAGGCTAAATGTGAACACACAACCGTGTTAGCTTGCCATAAGCTTTTGTAGGTATGTTGAACGCGGTCAAAATCGTCAAGGCCAAACCCTAAGCGATGCATACCGGTATCAAACTTAAACCAAGTTTGTGAACTTTTGTTTTGTTCGGCAAAAAATGCAGATAATGCTTCAGCTTGCCAGTCTGTATGTAACATCCAATACAAATTATGGCTAAATGTTAGCGACAAGTCTACTAATTGATGCGGTCCCTGTAATACTAAAATGGGCTTAGTGATGCCTGCTTCCCTTAATTCTAGAGCTTCATGGGCAAAAGCAATGGCTAAAAGATCGACTCGTGACTCAATGGCTTGGGCAACTTCGATGGCTCCATTCCCATAAGCATTCGCTTTGACTACTGCTATGATTTTTGGGGTTTTAGCTCCCACACTTTGGCTGCCGTCAGCATTTTTTTGATGCAACTCACTCAACATCTTTAAATTTTCTTTTAGCGCGCTTAAATCGATAAAAGCACTTGTTGGACGGCTCAAAGCTACTTTTCCTGTAAAAGTATTGGTTATAAGATATTGAGTTTATGCCAGACAATCAGGTTTTTCACTGAATTATTGCATTAATTCTTCGTTTAGACGTAAACTTGGATTAGTTTATTACTGTCCACGAGCACAAACAGCATGCATCGCAATAATTCAACAAACAAAATATCGTTGCAATGATTGACCAATTTTCACTATTAGATTGGTCAGTATTTGGTTTTTATGCGCTTATTTTGGTGCTGTCGGGCTTGTGGTTTAATCGAAAAGCACAGTCGAGCAAAGATTATTTTTTAGCGGGCAATCAAATGCCTGTTTGGTTAGTAGGCGTTTCAGTTTTAGCTACTTCACAGTCGGCAGCCACTTTTTTAGGCGGTCCCGACCAAGGTTACCGAGGCGATTTAACCTACTTGGCCACCAATTTAGCGGGCTTTATTGCTGCCTTTTTTGTCGCCTACTTTTTAATGCCAAAGTTTTACCAGTATAAAGTATTTACCGTTTACGAATTACTTGCTCAGCGTTTTGGGGAACGATCAAAATACCAAGCGGGTACTGTCTATTTAGTCGGCAGACTGTTTGCGAGCGGCTCACGCTTGTACATGGCTGCGCTAGCCGTAGCCATGATTTTGTTTGGGAATATTGAAGCCTTAAATGTGGTCCTTTCAATATTGCTAATTGCGGTAATTGGCTTCGCTTATACCATGTACGGCGGCATTCGCAGTGTTATCTATAGCGACCTTATTCAGGCTTGTGTATATATTTTAGCAGCCTTGCTAGTATTAGGATATTTATTGCTTAGCATACCTGCCGACTTCTCAACTATTTGGCAAGTACTCGCCGACCCCGGAGATGGTCAAAGCTCTAAACTCACGGTGTTTAATTTCAATTTGGATTTTGGTGGCGCTGGCGTATTTAGTTTTTGGTCAATATTGACTGGTTTTGTACTCCTGAACATAGCCGCGTTTGGCCTTGACCAAGACGTAACTCAACGCATGTTAACTTGTAAAGACTCAAAAAGCGCAACCCGAGCCTTGGTCAGTTCAATATTTATGGGCATTCCCGTTGTGCTAATTTTCGTTTGCATAGGTTTGTTATTATTTGTTTATTATCAGCGCCCCGATATTATGAATTCAGGGATATCTGATGCACCCACTCCAGAATTTGTTGGGCAAACAGTGACCATCTTTATGTATTATGTGCTCACAGATTTACCGAATGGTATTAAGGCCGTTGTGACCATTGGTATTATCGCGGCTGCGTTGTCTACCTTAAACTCTGGGCTAAATAGTATGTCGTCGGTAGCGGTACAAGATTTATATAAAGGATACTACTGTGGTGTCATTAAAAAAATGCAGCCTGCAGAAACTCAATTAGTTACAGCGGGTCGAATAAGTATGGGCATAGTTGCAATTTTGCTAAGTGGTATGGCCGCCCTTTGCTATTATTGGCAACAATATACCGACATGCCATTATTAGCCTTTGCATTAAGTGTTATGGTGTTTTCTTACAGTGGTTTATTGGGTGTATATTTCACCGCTTTATTTACCAATCGAGGTTCACCAACATCCATTTTAGCGGCATTAATTATTGGTTTTTCAATTCCGCTATTAATGCAGCCATACATACAAACACTATATTTAAGCGAATCTCACCAATTCGACCTTAACTTTTCTTATCAGCTACTAATTGCCACATCGGTAGCAACCCTAATTTGTTGTTTAGGTAAATCAAAGCAAAACAAAACCTTTAGTGCGGAGGCGGCATAAATGGTTGCTCTTAATAAACCAACAGATGCTGATGCGAATACTACACAAGAGTTGATCAAACAACTCGATAGCCTGGTGTCAGAGGGTCGAAACCCGCACACGATGAATTTAGATACTTTGTCGAATAGCGATTTATTGACCGTAATAAATCAAGAAGATCAAAAAGTGGCCTTAGCCGTCGAAAAAGCCCTGCCACAAATTACCCAGGCTGTTGATTTTGCCTATGAGAGCTTAAAAAATGGAGGCAGGCTCATTTATATTGGGGCCGGCACCAGTGGCCGCTTAGGTGTTTTAGATGCGGTAGAATGCAGGCCTACATTCAGCGTGCCTGATGAACTTGTAGTGGGTTTGATTGCGGGTGGTGAAAGTGCGCTGATACATTCTGTAGAAGGCGCTGAAGACAATCCTTTGGCCGGAAAAAGTGATTTAGCCAACATTGCTTTAAGCGCAAAAGATATTGTTATAGGGATTGCCGCAAGTGGTCGCACGCCATATGTGATTGGCGCTTTAGAATATGCCAATCAAACGGGCTGTCATACTGTTAGTTTGGTCTGCAATCCAAACTCGCCCATGTTAGATGTATGCGATGTAGGCATATGCGCTGAAGTTGGACCTGAATGCTTGACAGGTTCAACTCGCATGAAGTCGGGCACTGCTCAAAAGCTTGTCTTAAACATGATCAGCACTGCAAGCATGGTAAAGTTAGGAAAAGTATACGAAAACTTGATGATAGACGTAAACGCAAGCAACCAAAAACTGCGCGCCCGTGCAGTACGTATTGTTATGCAAGCAACCCAATGCAATCAAGAACTCGCAAAAACAACATTAGACCAAGCAAACAATAGCGCTAAACTGGCTATATTAATGATCTTAACTAGTACCAATGCTGAAAATGCTAAAACGCTCTTAGACAACAGTCAGGGGCATCTACGCCAAGCCATCACCGCCGAAAACTCAGTGACTGACAAATGAATATTGAAGCTTGTTTAAAAGCTTATAAATGGCAATTCGCGATTTGTATTAGCCTCTTTGTTTTTACTCTTGTAGCATGCAATGAAAACGACAGTCATGCAAAACAAGACTCAAAGCCGCACACTAACTCAAGCCTTGTGCTCGGCATTGAACAGCCCAACTTATATTTACCTTTGTTAGACGGTAAAAAAGTAGGGCTAGTGGTTAATCAAACGTCTATGTTTGAAAAACAACATTTAGTCGACTTTTTAATCCAACAAAAAATTGATGTGCGAGTTATGTTTGCACCAGAACATGGCGTTCGCGGAAACAAAGGCGCTGGCGAACATATTGACAGTGGTAAAGATAGCAAAACAGGCGTTGCAATACAGTCGATATATGGTACCAATAAAACACCGCCCAATGATTTAATGTCTCAACTGGATGTCGTCATTTTTGATATTCAAGATGTGGGAACACGTTTTTACACCTATATCAGTTCAATGCACTATATGATGGAAGCTGCCGCCAAACACGAATTAACATTTATTGTTTTGGACCGACCGAACCCTAATGGAAAATATGTTGATGGCCCCGTTTTGGACTTGGCCTTTCAGTCATTTGTTGGGATGCATCCCATCCCTGTTTTACATGGCTTAAGCGTTGCTGAATTAGCTTTAATGATCAAAGGCGAAGGCTGGATTAAGCAAGCTAACAAACTAGATTTACACACTATTGCTATGCAAAATTACGCTAAGTCTATGCCTTATGAACTGCCCATTGCGCCAAGCCCAAACCTGCCTAATGCGCAGGCTATCCAACTTTATCCTTCGCTATGCTTTTTTGAGGCTACTGCGTTAAGCGTAGGCCGCGGAACTGATTTTCCTTTTCAGGTAATTGGGCACAATGTTATTAAACTGGGCGACTTTACATTTACGCCAGTGTCAAAACCAAACGCAGCGCCTAAGCCTAAGCTTCAAGATACGCGTTTATTCGGGCAAGACTTACGCAGTGCTAAAATTGGCGGCTTAGATTTACGCCTGTTAGTCGATAGCTATAAAGGTTTTTCAGGCTCAGGCGAGACTTTTTTTACCCATCCTGAATTCATGGACAAATTAGCAGGCACTGACCAACTACGTCTGGCAATTGAGGCCGGAAAAACCGTAGATGAAATCAAAGCGAATTGGCAAGCCGATTTGGATGCATATAAACAAATGCGACAGCAATATTTGCTATACCCCCAATTAGGGCCTATTAATGCAAAATATCAATAGTCATTTGGATTACAAAACCTTAGCTAAAGTTTTTTGGCAACAAGGTTTTTTGGTACTCGAAGATTTTTTTGATGCGAGTCTTATGTCTACTAGCCAAAGCATGATCACGTCGCATTTTGGCGATTCCCCCGCTTTCGCCCATGATGAGCAGTTTATCGCTTTATCTAAAGCAGAAGTCGTGCCTTGGTTCCCACAGCAAGAAGGTGTAAAGCATTTCGATAAAATTGAACAAAACGATAAGCTGCAAGATTTAACCACAGAAATTCTTGGCAGCGATTGGAAACCACAATACTGTATGGTCATGTTTTCTAAACGCGACAGTGATGGCCAAGCATGGCATCAAGACTGCCCTCCTGAAGACAGTTCTCAATTTAATTTAAACAGACTTGTCTACACAATGGATATTAATGAACAAGACGGTGGTCAAATTTATATCAAACCAGGCTCACACAAACAAGGCGCCATCACTAAAGGCCCATTGTTTGAAGATTTTACAGATCAAATAGTACTATCACCTAAAAAAGGAACATTGGTGTTGTTACATGGGCATTGTTGGCACAGGGTTGGTGCGCAAAACGGTAAAAGTAGAGTCTCAACCAACTATAGAGCAGCGCCTCAGGTCGCCCGTGATGATATTACCGACATATGCGTATATCGAAATATGCGGTATCAGTTTTCAAGCTCAAAAATAGTCGGGTAAATCCTATGTTCTTTTTATCGAGCACACCGCTTAGCCCGAAAGAGGGATTTATACTAAAAGAATAATTTGTAGAAGCTAAAGAATTTAAGTATCTTTTCATCAAGCTTTCATCACAAATTGATCACTATGACGGCCATTCGTTCATATTTACCGAAGTTAAACAAAGCGCACCTCGTGCAAAAAGACATAGCACCTATAATTGCTTGCATCGAATCTTCCAAATTAGCAGATGTTGAGCGCTTAGGATATTCCTTTGAAAAACGCCCTATCCATCTTATCTCTCTAGGCTCTGGACCTACTGTTATTTTTGCTTGGACACAAATGCATGGCAATGAGGCAACGGCTACTGCTGCCGTGTTTGATTTGTTAGATATATTGCTCAGCGATGACAGCATACTAAATACATTCACAATACATATTTTACCAATGCTTAACCCTGACGGTGCCGAACGCTGTATCCGCCAAAATGCCCAAGGTATTGACATTAATCGTGATGCCACTGCTCTGCAAACGCCAGAGGGGCAAATATTGATGAATACCGCTAAAAGACTAAAACCCAACATTGGTTTTAACTTACATGACCAATCTCCGTACTATCAAACTGGCACCAGTGGGAAACCTGCTACTATCGCCTTTTTAGCCCCTGCTTTTGATAAGCAAAAAAGTATTGATACAAGCCGACATTTAGCGATGCAGCTTATTGTCGCGATGAATGAAAAAATACAAAAGACCATACCCGGTGCCGTCGCTCGCTATGACGACACTTATTCCTACCGTTCTTTTGGTGATAATATTGCCGGTCTAGGGGTTAGCACAATCCTTATTGAATCGGGTGCTGCAAGTGGTGATCCTAATCGTCAAATCGCACGAAAACTCAATACAGAGAGTATGCTTACGGCAATGGAATATTTACGCAGCAATGCTCATGACAATACAGACATAAAGAGCACGACTTCGGCCTACGAAAGTATCCCCGAAAATGTATCTGAAGCTTTATCAAGCCTTGTTATAAGAGAGCTTACATTTGCCGCTCAAAATTCTTATAGAGCCGGCGTAAGTATTAAGCAAACAGCACGTTATTCAGATGAGTTTTATATCGATTTTGTTGGCGATTTAGGCATCCAAGCAGGGCTACAAGAATTAGACGCATTACATCTTGTATTCAACAGAGGTAGCACCTTTGAAATAGATAGCCCTTTAACCTTGGACAATGATAAATATGTAGACTTAATTAAAGCTGGTTATATTAGATTTTCAGGCCAAACGTCTTTGTTAAATAACGTGTCAGACTACCCAGTTTGTTTTGTTGAAAACAACACTGAAAACGCCTTAATTTTAGGTGAACCAGCCTACTTTTTATTAAATCGAAGAGCCAATAGCATTGAGGGCAATCAAACTGAAATCCAAGATATCGCACTTGCGGTGCTCAATGGTCAAATAATACCCCTTTCGGGCTAATGTTTTATTCAATTTGTATTGTATGACTCATTCTAAGGTAATTAGGGTCCAAATACGCAAAAGTTAATTCGATATTTGGGACAATTTTTCATCTAAACTTTGATAATTCCAAAAACGACGGACTTCGTCCTCAAGTCCGGTCATCTCATATCGCATTAGTGCAATAGGCATGGCCCCCATTGCCATGATTTCATCATGAAACTCACCTAGCACAAACTTATCTCGTAATTGCTGTTTACGGTCAGCTAGTAGTTTGATCATCTGAAAGTTACCCACAGTGTATCCTAGACCGTAACCCGGTGGCCTGCGCAGGTAGATTTCTGCATCGACACGCGCTACATCTTTGTCTAACCAAGGTGTTTTGGTTCGCCAAAATTTAATTACTTCGGGAATATTGATTTCGTTTCGCTGTAATCGAATATCACCCAAAGTTCTAGCTGAACGGAAAATCCCAAAATTGTATATTAATTCTCGTGTTCTTGGTCTATTTTCATAAAAACCAAGTTGCAGTGGGACTTCTTCTAAATAAAGTGCCCAGCCTTCCATTCTACCAGGGTCGCGAAAAAAAGAACGGATTGGGTGGGTTATCTTACTTAGCATGATGCTATCTACTCTATGCCCAGGAATATGAGCGTGCCAGTGGTCTGGAGAGGGATCTCGAAATTGTATCGCCTCCCAATAATTAGGTCCTGTTGGTCGTTCAATCCACGGTACATTAAAACCTATTTCACGAAAATCATCGGGCACATAGTCAGGTAAGGTCATGAACTCTTCTGTTTTAATAAACTGACGAATATCATTATCTACCGACGCAATACGCGCTTCATACTCTTGTTCTGAGCTTGGCAAGCTTAGCTCAGGAAGTTTGCGATTTCGGTGTTGTTCCAATGCGTAAAATGCCCAAGTTCGGTCGAGTTCTCGCTCGCCTAAAACTTCTACTTCGTCGGAGGTATATGGCATAAATTTCACTTGCATCAAATACCAATCAAGTAACTCTTCTCCCACACCAGCTTCTGCTGTCATGCTGGGCTGCTTTTCTAGCAACCAAATGTGCAAACTTTTTACAGCATTGCGAGCAGCCTCAACGTCATCAACTAATTCAATTTGAGAGACTTGAGCACGTTGCAACAAATCTGTATACCAACCTAGCACGCCGGCAGGAGGAATCATTCTATAAGGATGGCCATGGCCGACACCGTCAGATGTGGTCAAGTTATGAATGGCAAGGGATGCAAAGTCTTTGGGCACATTTTTAAGGTTGTTTTTTGCCGCGTCAGTGATAGCGATGATTGATTTTAGTTTTGCTCTAAACCTTGACAAATCGTCACCGCTTAGAGGAAGCTGAGTAAATGCTAATCGCTTCATTTTATCCACATAATACCCAGGGTCTCTCTCCCATGGTTTAGATATTTGTAGCATAAAATCTTGTTGATCCATCACCCCGCGCAAGGCTAAATAATCGACTTTCTCAGCCTTTCCCCAAGCTTCAATGTCGATACTTCTTAAGTTCGCTTGCATTTGTTTTAGTTGTTCCAATCGCCTGCTGACCAATTGTGAAGAACGTTTAAGCGGATCATCACCCTCATTTCGCCATTCAAAAAACTGCTCAGTAAGGGCAATCAATTGCTCATAGCCGTCGTTAGTATTTGCACGGGTTTGTGCAGAACAAAGAAGTAACCCCCCTATAAGCACAATGAAACGAAAATGATTAATACTGTACAATGGACACCTAAGATAGCGAATAATAGCCAATATAATGAGTATATAAAGAATGCTTGGTTTAATCCAACTCGACTCAATCTTAATTATCTAGCGGCAAACTAACTGCTTGACAACTTATTGAATAGAAAATCCGAAAGCGATCAAAGCGATGATACCAATACAAACAGTCATATCACTATTTCAACCAGATCCCGGCCAAACATGAACTCTTCCTACTATTTATATATGTTCAACTGCAATGCCATTGCTGTCATTTACATAAGTAAAACATTGCATTGTTTTTCGTTTTCTGGAAACACATCAGGAAGCTTTGTAATCGTGGAATTCAGTATGTACAGTCTTGTTAGTCTGAAATTTTAACGGAGAGTATAACCCGATGACCATTCTATTATAATGCCTGTTGTATAATAGTACCGAAATTGACGGGCGTTATAGCCAACGTCTTTAGACTCAGAGACAAATGTGTAATAACAAATGTTACTGTTAATTGTTACCGCTATATCTACATCGTCACTTAAATTTTTAATACCCGCACCGTCTCCTATAGGTACTTCCAATTTAAAACTAGAGTCAACTACAGCTTCAAACAAATCAACACAGTCCTGACCATTAGAAACTTGTTCACCGTCATCAATTCCAGCAGGATAACCTTGTGCATTAAAATCAAGTTGATTTAACAGATCTATTGCGTTCTCTGGAGTTGGAGAGCCTTTTACTCTCCATTTTTTATTAGCCAATTCCATACCAGTTTTAAAACTCCCATAAGCGGAATTGAACTTAGCTAAATATGCGTCACTGCTGATATCGATAAACCGAGGGGCTACGACGGCACTTAGAACTCCTAAAACTACAACAATAATTATTAGTTCAATTAAAGTAAAACCTTTAGACATAAAAAAACACTTTTTATCACGACGCAACTTAATCACTTATCGACTTAAAATACTGATTCTGAAGAATAGGCAAAATATACTCAAGGTCTTCTTATGCTCGTAAAACCCAGGACGGTTCAACTGTTATTTACATCTGGCCTTACCAAAAAATAAGTTTTGATGTTCAAATTTTTTAATATCGCTGGGTGTAGTATTGTTTTGAGGCTCAAATTTGAGCTTAGAAATTGCAGATAACTCTTAAGCGTAAAGAGAATTACCACTATTTACTAAGAAATTTGAAAGCTTGTAGGGTATTATCACATTTTTTGCACAATTTTGGCTCATACTATGAGCTTTACTTTTTTCTGGTAATCAATTGTTTCGGTATATTGCTAACACATTATTTTTTGCGCTTGTTTTAGTCAGCACTTGTGGTTCTCTGAACGCACAAACGCAGACTAAGAAAAATGCGAATGATTCAAAAAGCGTGGCCGAGCTTGAAAGTAGTATAGAACAAATAGGGCTTAATGACTCAAGCACTATCCCTTTGATGAGGCGATTAGTAAGACGGTGTTGGCTTAAATGTCCAGATAAAGCTGAATTTTTTGGTCAACAAGCCTTACAGCTGTTATTAAATTCTCCAAACATAGATGAACTCGCCCTGATTGCTGGGTATCTGCCTAGAATTTATATTGATCGCGGCGACTTTGCTTCAGCACAAAAAATCATCGATCAGTTTTATTCAGTAAATAAAAAACCCACCAATGCAAATGATTATGCTCGTGTATTATCTAACCAAGGTATAATTTATAGAGAAACTGGACAACTATTACTTGCTCGAAATACCTACCTGCAAGCAATCGATATTTATACCACCCTCAACAACAACCGAGCCATAGGTAATTTATACAACAACTTAGCGGTTTTGAGCCTAGAATCAAATGATGTTGGAGATGCGCTGGAATATTTTCTAAAGGCCCTGCCATTAATAGAAGAACATAGCCGAGTAGAACAACAAGTCACCACCATTTCTAATATTGCAGTGGCATATGGTCAATTGAAGGATAGGGATTCGAGCGAGAAATATTTGGCCAGAGCAGCAGATCTTGTTTCTCAAATTGAGCATACTAGAAAGGCCACAGAGTTTTACAAAATGAAGGCCTCAATTTACATTGGTTTAGGTGATTATCAAGCTGCAGAAAAAGCCTTGGATGAAGCAAAAATTTCAGCAAAAATGCATGAATCGGAGGATATAAAAGGTGAGATGCATCTTGTATCCGCAAAATTATTTCTGCTAAAAGAAGACTACGAAAATGCTTTCGCTTCTCTTGATACTGCATCAGATATTGCCGAAAAAATTGGTTCATCACCCATGGCCAATCGTGTAAAAATCGAGCAAGCTAAAATTTTGCTGAAAACGAATAAACCTAATAATGCAATTGCGATACTTACTGAAGCAGAAAAAAGTATAAAAGATTCTGGTCAAACTTACTTGTTCGATGCTGTACAACCGCTATTAGCTAGCGCGTATGAAAACATTGGCGAGTTTGAGAAATCTCTCACTATTGTAAAGAAACAAAATCAAGATTTAGCAGAGAAAATGGAAAATGACCGCGAATCAAGAATTGCACAGCTGTCGGTATTGCTCAAACAACATGAGCAAGAAAGCATAATTAACGAAATGACTGCTTCAAGAGCTGAGTCGCAAGCCAAATTAGCGCAAGAACAAATACGCCAACAAGGCCTTATAATCATCGCTCTGTTTTTTGCATTCCTATTAATTTCAATGGTTATTATTTTGTATCAGAAGCGCAAATTGTTACTAACCAAAACTAAACTAGCGACCGAATCTGTGACACGCAAAAATCAAATGCTGTCGGATATATCCCACGAATTGCGAACGCCATTAGCGGCGCTAAAACTGCAAGTTGAAACGCTAGAATACGATCTAACTGACGATCCAAAACAGACATATAAAGCTATACATTCAAAAATCGGCAACTTGAATTACTTGATTAATGATGTTTTACAATTATCCCTCGCCGATGCAGGGCAACTCACCTTTAATCTGAAAGCCATAATGATAAAACCTTTTCTCAATGCATGGATTGAGAACAATGACGCATTGGCAGAAGAAAGAAAGTTAGCGTTTTCAACAATATTGGATATTCCCCCTAAATTACTTTGCTATTGCGATGCTGAGAGGTTGTCTCAAGTACTAGATAATATATATACCAATAGTTGCAAGTACACTGATAAGGGTGGACAAATTATGCTAAAAGTCGCTGTCGACAATAATATGCTTTCAATCACCTTTGAGGATAGTGCTCCTGGAATGAGCTCTGAGGAGCTCGCCCAGTCTTTTGATAGATTATACCGAGTAGATAAATCAAGGAGTCGTGACTTAGGAGGCTCTGGTTTAGGTTTATCAATATCCAAAACTTTGATAAATCTACACAAAGGCATGATCACTTGTGACCACAGTAATCTGGGTGGCTTAAAAGTAGTTATTTTATTGCCACTAGAACAAAACGCAGAGCACAGCTTATGAGTAATATTTTAATTGTAGAAGATGAAGCCAGCATTGCTGATGCTATTTCAAAGTTTATCGAACGAGAAGGCTTTAAATGTTCCGTGCTAGGCGATGCAAACAATGTGCTGGAATGGATAGCTAAATACCCACCAGACCTCATAATACTCGATATTATGTTACCTGGTGGAGATGGCATAGATTTATGTAATCAAATTCGAAAAGATTCTCAAGTACCCATTATTCTGCTTTCCGCTAAAGTATCTGAGAGCGAAAGAATATTGGGCTTGCGGGCTGGCGCAGATGATTATATTTGCAAACCCTTTAGCGCTCCTGAATTGATGTTGCGAGTTAAGGTGTTTTTAAAGCGAACAGGCAATATAAACAATGAAGAACCTGTTAATAACAAAAAACTACAACTAAACAATAGTGCCTTAGAAGTATCGCTTGGAACAAACAAAATAGAACTCACCAAACTTGAATTTAAGCTAATCAGTGTGCTGAGTACTTATCCAAATCGTATTTATTCTCGCGAAAAAATTATCGATTTACTGTATTCGGATTATCGTGTTGTTTCCGACCGAACGATAGATAGCCACGTAAGTAAGTTACGTAAGAAATTACTTCAATTATCTCCTGCACACGAACTTCTAATCTCTGTTTATGGCGCCGGCTACAAATACAACCCATTGCCATAGCGTAAATTTATACGTCAGTATATTTTTGTATCCTTTTATTACAGGGCTTCTCCAAACTTTTTACACATTTACTTTTTATGATGTTGGCAACACCAAATCAAGAAGGTTATCACCGATGTCAGAAAGTAAATTAAACTTGTTAAATGTGCAATGCGATGAAGTGCAACAAGTATGCACTCAATTATACGATGCGTTTTCTAAAAGCAGTGCTGAGCTTTGTGCAGATTGTTACGAACCTTTCTGTATTTTAAACATCAATACTGAAATTAATTTTATTGGCTTTGCTGAAATAAAACGCTATTGGGAAAAACTTATTGCAGCAAATATTAAACCTCTTACTAAAGAAGAAGCTCAAATAACCTCATATCGTCGAGACATGTTCTCAGTTAAAACGAAGTGGGAGCTGAGTACTGGTATTCGCTTGACGATGAATGATACTTGGGTAAAGCAAGAGGATGAATCATACAAATTGTTAGTGCAAAGTATTGTTGAAAAGCCGTGATAGCTATTGAGCAGGGCTTTGAGTATTAGCATTTTTTGTTAGTATTTGAGTCAAAGCTTTGGCTTTTTAAGCGCGCATTTTAGGCACGTACTCATGCTATCGGTATGGCTAAAAACCACATCGGTTTTCATCGATTTATCGTTTGTTATTGTTTTGCAATAGATGTTGATAAAAACAACCAAACCTTACACTTTCCATATGATTTTATGCCGATACAAAAACAGCATCGCCAAGTAAGATATGAGTAAGAAGCATAGCGAATAAATAAACGACGCTAAATAATTATCGAGATATGCGTCTAAAAAGTTGCTGTAAAACCACCCTTTTAAGTGAGAGTCGCCAACAGGAATCATCAATAACAAACGCCCGACTACCCCAGCAAACATGAAAAATGCAATACTATTGATGCCAAACACAATAAAGGGCGCAAAGCTCTTGTGATGTTTTTTTATTTCAATTAAATACACTAAAACACTCAATACCATACAAGCAAACCCAGAACTTAGCATGACATACGTGGGTGTCCACATCGGTTTATTAATAGGTATTAATGATGAAAAATAAGTAGCACCTACTACTAATAATATGCCAAGCCCACATAACTTTGCGCAAAACAATGTTGTTAAGTGTGTTCGTTTCATCCACATGGCAACCCATACCCCTGACAAACAAGTCACTATAGCTGGCAGCGTACTGAAAATTCCCTCTGGATCTGAGGCGAATGGTTGTAAGTTGCCAAGGTACATATGTGTTGGTGTGAGTATTTTACTATCTAAATAATCAATAAAAGTAAAACCACGAGCAAGTTCACCTTGATATAAAACACCTGCCGCGTCGGCATAAGGCACAAAATATAATGCTATTAAATATGCAATGGTCAAGGCTATTGCAATAAAAACTTGCGTCCAAAAACGACAATACATAACAATAAATATGACCACAAAATACACCAGAGCAATTCGTTGTAAAACGCCCATAATGCGAATACTTAAAAGCCTGTCATTAAACCAAGAAAAATTGGCATCATTAATATTGATGTAAAATACCGCTAAAAAAAGCCCAAGCGAAAATAATATGAAAGTACGTTTTAATGCCCCAAATAAAACCCCTTTAGAGTCAATTGCCCCATTGGCACTAGCTAATTTAGAGGCATAAAGTGACCACCCAACAATAAAGAGGAAAAAAGGGAAAATAAGATCGGTGGGAGTCCAACCATGCCAATGCGCATGGGCTAGAGGCCAATATTGATAAGACCAACTACCTGGGTTATTAACCAAAATCATGGCAGTAATAGTTAATCCCCTAAAAACATCAATGGCCATCAACCGTTTTGAATGATGTTGGGGGCTACCATTCATTTGAAGGTATTGTTCAAGAATTTTTGAAATATGTGCTCGCATATTCTTAGCCTATCCTTGCGGCCTCCGATTGGCAAATTTTTGCGACTTTACCATATTACACACAACCAGTTTAGCGCTAAATCAATCACTTTATTGTCGTTGGCAGAATCACCGGCAAACTACCTTGGGCTTTTGCATCGCCATATAATATATCCACAACATGTGATAATGCCGGACTAAATAGCACTTCTTTATCGGTTCTAATCACTTGATAATCGAAAGTCGCCAATATCTGTGTATACCTATTCATTTCTTGTTCACTCACGTAAGGGGAACGCATTTTTAACAAAGTACTTGAAATATTGTTTTGCTTGGCCGATGTGACAAGCGCGTTTACTTTTTCAAACTGGCTCTCAATATTTTTACGTTCAGTCGCCGCAATGTTTTCATAATCTTTGCTCTCGTAAAAAGCCAAAGCTGGGCTAGATTCACCCACAATAATATGCCCAATACTAAGTTGAGAAGGAATGTTGGTTGGTAAGTCTTCACTTAACATAGAGTAGCATCGATGTTTAGGGATTGTTTTAACCATTCTTTCGACTTTTTTAGCAAGCGCGTCTAACAGGCCGGCGCATCGAAGCTTATCAGGCATGAAGGCCAATACACCATATGATGGCTTAACTAGGGAAGCAATCTCCTTTATAGAAGTGACCGACGCCCTCGATAAAGATTGAGCAAGTTCCTGTTGTTGCTGATATTCATCAGAATTTGAACCAATACTTTGAACGCTTTGGGGTAAATCAATAAGGCTTATTTGATGTAAACCTAGCCTTTTTTTATGCGCCATAATACGTTTGTAAGAAGCCTCGACTTTTTTAATCAAATCAGGTTTTTTGGCGATATCTCTACTCAGCTCATCAAGCCATATAATAAAAGCCTTAGCTTGCTCAGGAGACGAAATACGATATGGCATCAGTGTAATATCAGCGCCAGCATCAATCGCTTTTATTACGGCTTCTTTTGGCTCTAGAAATTGTGAAATAGCTGCCATGTCTAATGCGTCTGTCACAATTAAACCCTTATAGCCTAATTGCTCGCGCAGCAAACCCGTCAGTATTTTTTTCGACAAGGTCGCAGGAAGCGTCGTTTTTTTACCGGTCTTGGTCTGGAAGCTGGTATTGTCTAAATTTGGGTATTGAATGTGTGCTGTCATAATCATGTCGGGCACTGCACTTGGTGTTTTTCCATTTATTACATGTTTAAATGGTGCAAGGTCTATCGAATGAATTATCTCAGGCGTATGAGCCACTTTGGGCAAGCCAACATGACTATCGATCTTGGTATCGCCATGTCCTGGAAAGTGCTTTGCGGCCCCCGCAATCCCATTTGTTTGCATAGCAGCAATAGCAGCTTGGCCTAAATCAGCGACAAGTTCTGGAAATTGAGAATATGACCTTACATTAATTACTGGGTTTGCAGGATTACTATTCACATCCAATACTGGCGCAAAGTTAACACTAAAACCAAGCATTCTAAGTTGCCGCGCATGTTCAGTTGCGATTGCGTCAGCAAAATAGACATCATGTTTCGCATAAGTAGCGCCAATAGCCATGTTACCTGCAAATCCCAAATACTCATCTTGTGGCAATCTAGAAACACGCCCCCCCTCTTGGTCAAGACCAATATATGCAGCTACTGACTGATTACTTGATTGATTGCGTGAAATAGCCGATTGAATTGCCCTGTTAAGGGTTAAAATTTGTTTTTTGTCAGTCAAGTTTTCAGAAAACAAAATCACCCCACCTACTTGCGTCTCGCTGAGCAGTTCGCTTAACTCGCTAGGCAAAGTCGTCACTGGCATTTGACAATAACCGACAGCTGCAGGTGAACAAAAATAACGCAAATCAATAAAGAGTTGTTGTGCAAGTTTATACTTGAGCGTGGGTGAAGAATGTGTTGATTTGCTTGTTTCATTCCCTTCATTGGCAAATGTATGAGGGAATAGATGTGAGCTAATTCCGCATACCATCACAAATAATAGTAACTTATGCACGCAAAGTGTTTCCTTTGTTTAATGAATTCTCTCTATCGAAATATAATAGTGAACTAATCTCAATATACGAGATATTTACATTGCTTATGTCAGCCTAACACAATCTATACACAATATATTACTATGTTAGTGCTTTTTAAAATGATGTAAGAAAATGTCGTTATCAGCATTCAACTTTGTGGCATTTTATAAGACTATAATAACTGACCTTGTATGTTACTAGGCTTAGAATTACTATGATTATATGCCAAACATAGAAATTAGAAATCAGGGATAAGAACACAAATGAAAGCATGCTTTACATTGATGAATCGACTTACCAGACAGTTTGGCAATATAGTGTGTATTTTTACCCTGAGTGTTTTGATCATCAGTTGTACTAGCAGTAGCCACTTTACAGAACTACCCTCAAGTAATTATAGCTATCGAGTTAAGTCCTTAGTCATGCATTTTACTGCGGTCAACTACCAAGACTCAGTCAAGTTCTTAGTAAACGAAGGTGGCGGCGTGAGTTCACATTATCTGATTCCCCAACTGAATGATGACAGTTACCCTAAAGACAATATAGAAGTATTAAAGCTAGTCGACGAAACTGAACGAGCATGGCACGCAGGCGTTAGCTATTGGCAGGGCCGTTCTGGCTTAAATGATTCATCTATAGGCATTGAAATTGTCAATATGCCAGAATGCATTGAGCAAGATGTACCGCCGGGGTTTATCAAACCAAAACCATTATGTATTTTTCCCGAATTTGAAAGTAAACAAATTGACTTGTTAATTGCCCTTAGCCAAGACATTTTGGCGCGTAACCCCGACATTACACCAACAGCGGTTATTGGTCATTCCGATATCGCACCTTCACGTAAAAACGATCCTGGACCTCGTTTTCCTTGGCAAAAACTATATGAAGCGGGTATTGGAGCTTGGTATGAAAAAGATGCCGTTGCTAAATATTGGCAAATATTCAACGAACATCCGCCACACCTTGGTTTGCTACAACGAGCCCTCTACACATACGGGTATGGAATCAATTTAACTGGCGAACTAGACAAACAAACACAAGATGTATTAGGAGCGTTTCAGATGCATTTTGTGCCTTGGCAGGTTAATTACAATCCTGACAATAGCACTGCTGCAACCTTATTTGCTTTGCTCGAAAAGTACTTTCCTGAACAATTGACTGACCTAGTGGAAGAATATAGTAAGCACAAAGTAAATAGTGCTACCGAATCAGCAGCTATTCGTCCGAAAAATCAACTCAATATGCTCTTTTTGAATGATAGTCCAGCCAATAAAAATGGAAAACGTTTGTATAACGATAAACGCTATTCGTTTTTAGGGCTTGCCAACACTGGCACACTCATTCTGCAATCTGAAAATATAGAGTCTGCAGATATCATCATAAATGGGCAAAAACTAAATATTAGCGACCGCTTTAATCATCAAGAGCAACTTGTTTATTCGATCGCAAGGCGCACTCGAAATGGAATCAACACAATAAAAGTAAACAACATAAAGGGCGCAGAAAATGGCACATTAACACTTTCAATCCCTTACCCCGAAATAACACCTTTGGATACATTTGCCTCAAATGGTATCGACTTTTCAGCGGTTGATTCGCTCATTGAACATGACGTCGAAAATGGCTTCCCCGGTGCAACTTTGCTCGTTTTATATCAAGGTAAAATAGTAAAACGTTCGGCCTATGGATATGCAAGGAAGTATGCAGATGGTGGAGAATTACTTACTATTCCTGAACCCATGCTGGCCAGCACACAATTTGATTTAGCTTCAAATACAAAAGTATTTGCAACCACAATGGCAATCATGAAACTCGTCAGTGACGGCCATTTAGATGTCGATGCGCCATTATCACAATACCTTGAGGAATATTCGGGTGCAGGCAGAGAGACCCGTTCAATAGCAGATTTACTTACCCATAGCTCTGGATACAATAGTGAAGTTCAGCTTTTTAAGTTAGATAACCCATTTGGGGAAGCCTTATATTCGCAAGACAAAGCCTTAACTCGTGACATTTTATTAAAAAAACTCCCTTTTGCTCATACAAAAGACAGCGCTCAGCAATACAGCGACACCAACTTTATGATATTAGGCTTATTAGTTGAACGAATAACAGGCATGCCTTTGGATGAGTATGTTGAAACGCATATTTATAAGCCACTAAACTTAGCAGCTACCATGTATAACCCTTTACAAAAACGCCAACAGAAGTCGTTTTTTGCGGCGACCGAAATAAAAGGAAATACACGTGCCGGCGAAGTCGATTTTGCCAATATTCGTAAATATGTATTACAAGGTGAAGTTCATGACGAAAAAGCCTACTATTCGCTACAAGGTGTGGCAGGTCACGCTGGCCTATTTTCTAATGTAGATGATTTAGCCGTATTGGCAAAACTGCTACTAAACGGCGGTGGTTATGGCATGCACGCACTATTTGACGCAAATACATTAAAACGCTTTACTCATCCTAGACACAGTGAAGATTCTTTCGGACTTGGCTGGCGCCTTGCCGCAAACGATAACAAATGGCATTTTGGGGCTTATGCTAGCGAACAAGCTTTTGGTCATACCGGGTGGACTGGAACAGCAACTCTTATTGACCCCAAATTAGATTTAGCCGTGATATACCTTAGCAATAAAAAGCATTCTCCTGTGATAAAGCAGGGTGAAAAACTATATTTTGAAGGCGATAAATTTGATAGTGCTCGCTATGGCAATGTGATGACACTCATATACGAAGCGATATTGTCTAGCAAATCAAGCAACGAGTGAACAGGAGTATATCTACTTGGAATGGTTAACAGTTTTACCACCTCTTATTGCAATACTAGTGGTGCTTTGGAAAAAAGAAGTCATTTTAGCGCTATTACTATCTATTGTTAGCGCTGAATTTTTACTCATTTTAAAAGCAGACGGCAGCAACTTGTTACTTACACCCATCAATACCATAGAACGGGTGGTATCTACTATTGGTGATGGTGGTAATGCACGCATACTTATATTTAGTTTACTGGTAGGTGCGTTATTGGCCTTTATGCGAGATTCGGGTGGGGTAGCTGCCTTTGTAAATAAATTAATCTCATCCGGTATTGCAAAAACAAAACGACGTGCAGCAGGCATTACCATGTTCACAGGTATTGTTGTATTTATTGAATCAAATTTGAGTGTGTTAACTGCAGGGATAATGGCACGCGGGTTATTTGACAAATTTAAAATGAGTAGAGCAAGGTTGGCCTATATTATTGACTCAACGAGTGCTCCTGTTTGCATATTGATACTACTAAATGGGTGGGGGGCATATATTTTAGCCTTATTAAGTACCTATGAGCTTGACCAAAATCCTCTGGTAATGTTGTGGAGCACACTTCCATACAACGTGTATGCATGGCTAACCTTGGTTGTTGTCGCGTATACTATCTTTGCCGACAAAACCCATGGTCCCATGAAAGAAGCTGAACAAAAGCTTGAACGTATCGACAGTCATGTAAAACTTGCTGAGCCAAGCAAGGCCCGCTACATGATTTTACCATTAGGAGTCATGATTGTTGGTATGATCGGATTTATGTTATGGACAGGTAACGGCGACTTAACCAAAGGCAGTGGTTCTCGGTCAGTTTTATATGCAACATTTTTAGCTTGTATTGTCGGTTATGCCCTCATAGTTTTTAGCAAACAAACAAATCACCAAGGCGCTTTCAAACTAGGTTTTTCAGGCATGAGTGAATTGTTACCATTAGTGACAATTGTGATGTTATCTATTGGATTAGGCGCTAGTTTAAAAGTACTTGGGACCGGGGTATTTGTAGCTGGATTAGTTGGCGATTTTTTGCCCATTTTTTTAATTGTGCCCATGTTATTTATAGCGGGTGGCATTATATCTTTTACAACTGGCACATCTTGGGGCACTTTTGCAATTCTCATCCCAATTGGCATGCCGCTCATTCAAACTTTGGGTCTGCCTCCCGAATTAGTGTTAGCTGCCATTTTAGGTGGCGGTATATTTGGCGATCACTGCTCTCCAATTTCAGACACTACAGCGGTGTCATCCTTAGCCGCTGGTTGCGATTTATTGAATCATGTAAAAACGCAGCTGCCATATGCCTTAACGGTGGGTGCGGTCACTGTACTGGCATACATTGTACTTAGTTTGGTCTTGATTTAGCAGAATGCCTGGCTTTGGTTAAGACGCGAGTGAGTCACTCATCAGACCTGTCTATTTTTTTTACACTTATCCCATGTAGCCTAAAAGCGCGCAATTATTTCATTGTATATCAATCACTTAAATATTGGCATTCATTTTGCTTTAGTCTAGCCGAGGGTAATTATGTTTAGCGTAATTACCCAAACATTTTAGTAAAGTAAACTGACTTTGGAGTACAAAATGAGAGTTTCAAGAAAAATCGCCGCAGTATTAGCATTAGTGCTTTGTAGTGGATTCGCCAACGCTAATTTAATTGTTAACGGTGGTTTTGAAAGCAATAGCGTAAACGATAACAGCTGGAGATGGTTTTTATCTGACAACGTTAACAGCTGGAGTGGAAGCAACATTGAAATTTGGGATTCACTAAATGGCGTGCATGCTTATGAAGGTGAAAATCATATCGAATTAAACGCACACCCTTACACTGGAAATGTGTTTACTATTTTACAATCATTTGCCACAAATATTGGCAGTGTATATGACTTTAGTTTTGCGTATCGTGCCCGCCGAAACAACAACGAAGCTTTTAGAGTTGATGTTTTATCTGGTACAGACAACGTATTTACTAACTTAATGGATGACCATGTAACATCATCTTGGTCTGTTTATAGCAATGTATTTACCGCGACTGACACAACTACTACATTGAGTTTTACATCGGTAATGCCTGCTACTTCTACTGTTGGTAACTTTATTGATGCTGTTTCAGTAACAGGACAGACTAGTCCAGTACAAGCATCTGCGCCGGCTTCTGCATTAATGATGGTGTTAGGATTAGCATTAATTGGCGCCAGAAGATTTAGCAAATAATGATAGCTAAACGTTAATTGCGAAATTTAACTGCAAATAATAAAAAACGAGGTTGATCATAGTCAACCTCGTTTTTTTATGAGTAGTTTTTAGTGCGTCAGCATGCTCGCTGTATAGGGCTGACTAAGTAAGTCTTCAAAAAGCTGCCAACGCAAGTCTGGATTGTCTGATGTCCCACCTTTAGCTTCAATATATTCTGCAACCAAGTCCTTACCCAAATTATAATTAATAACATAACTACGATATTGATCAATAAAGCGAGTTCGTTGTAGAGCTCTTTCAGGCTCAAAAAGTAAATAGCTTTCTAGCCATTGAGCCGCATTTAGACGGTCAATGTCGCCATTCAAGTAGGCACGCGCTGCTTCGTTGCCAGCATAATTTAATTTTGCTCTCAAGGTCTGCACTTCGTAATACCTTTCAGCGCTGTCAGGGTCAATGCCTGCTAATGGAAACAATACTTCTTTCTCAAATTGAATACGACTATCACCAGGAAAGGCAACATCAATCCCATAATTAGCGCTACCCTCAGCAATTAGTGATTGAGGAGAAAATAAAGGATATACGGAAAACTCTACCCAACCTTTTTCATTGACCAAGTTCTTTTCTAATAAAGCGTTAAAAACGTGGTGGCCCGGATAACCTTCATGGCATGCTAGGTCTACTGCTCGGTCTATCATAATAGGAAAGTCAGTGTTTATTTGGATAAGGCTTTGACCATTACCTTGATAATAGTTATAGCCTGACCAAGATTTATCAGTCACATACTCCAATACAAAATTTTCATTTTCAGGCAATGAAAACCTCGCTATTGTGCGTTTGCGCGCCTCATTGATAGCCGCTTGAAACACGGTGTCCAACTTGTCTTTTGGGATAACAAATTGCTTAGCGTAATCTGCATAACGTTGATTCAAAGAACCTTCACCCGGTAACATGTTGTCAAGCTCAGCTAATAGAGCGTCAAAATGCGCTACGCTAAATGAAGGCGCTTGCGCGTCATATAATAAATTTGCTTCTTCATCAAAACTAAATTTTTTACCACCTAACATACTAATTTTGGTGCGAACCGCCACTAGTTGTTTTTCGAGCATAAACACTCGTCGCTGATCATAAGTCGCAGACTCTTGATCAAGTAGCTTAAGATTGGCCAAAAGCTCGTCAACTTGCTTTATATATCGTTCGGGAGACAGGTCTTTTTCATTTTCTAGCTCAGTAGGTTTGAATTCCTCTGGTCCATAATATGCGTCTACGAAGTCACTATCAAATTGCCCGACCCTTAAGACTAACTTAACGTAATCTTCAGCAATATTGTTTATGGTGGGTATTTCTTCTTGTGGGGTGGGTTTATTGCAAGACATAAGCGAAACCAAAAGCAACACTAGCAAACTAACATTCAAACACAGTTTACGCACATTAGTACCTTAATTAAAATGACCAAGCTGTTACTCAGAAACGCAGGGTATCGTGCTCTGATATCCGTTTCTTAATACAACTTGTATATTATTGATGCCATCAGAATAGCCCCTTCGCTAGAGAGTATCAAGCACAAACTCTGACCAAAGAGCTCCTTGTCATAGCGGCATCGAAAGGTATCAGGTATAATTGAATGAGTTCAATTTAACAGGCTTTTAAATGCTCTTTAATGATATTTTCCGTCGCTTACGCTTTGCCCTATCACTTGACAACAAAGCAACTATAAAATTGATGAAATTGGTTGAATACGACCTAGATGAAAATTATCTAATGAGTATGATGCTGCATGAAGAAGAAAAGGGGTTTTTACCATGCAGAGACAAGGTTCTCTCCTTGTTTTTAGATGCCCTAATTATTGAAAAGCGAGGTAAACGCGAAGGCTCAATTCCTGTTGTGCTCAAAGCGGGTGAAAGGCTCAGTAATAATGATATTCTACGGAAAATAAAAATTGCGATGAATTATCAACAAGAGGATATGATGAAAATTTTACGCTTAGCCGGCTTTAATGTTGGTAAAAGTGAACTAACCGCACTTTTTAGAAAACCAGACCATCGCAGTTACCGGGTTTGTTATGATCAATTATTACGAAATTTTTTGCAGGGTATGGTCAAATTACATCGGCCCGATGTAAAATCTAAGAAGTAAATAACATACCTAAATCATTGAAATATTTAAACTCTAGTGCGTTACCAGAAGGATCGAACACGAAGAAAGTACCTTGTTCACCCGTTTTACCTTTAAATCTAATGTAGGGTTCAATCACAAATTCTATTTTAGCATCCCGCAGTTTTTCGGCTGTTGCGAGCCAGTTTTTTTCATCAAGTACCACGCCAAAATGCGGCACAGGCACCGCTTTTGCGTCTACTTCATTAGGCTGAATGGACTGTGGCATGTCGCTGACTAAATGAGTGACTAACTGATGCCCAAAAAAATCCCAATCAATCCATTCAGGTGCAGAACGCCCTTTTTCACATGCTAAAATACCGCCATAGAAGCAATCTGCTGCCGTAATATCGTTTACGGGTATGGCAAGATGAAAAGGCCTAAGCATGTTGCTGTTCCTTGTTTTGTATTATTACAGAAACCGTCTCAAGACCCACATTTTTATAGAATTTAGCGGCATGTAACGAAAAGAGTTTTCAAAACTAAAACTGCGGCGCATGATGGACTTTTGATGAGAAAATGCATCAAACCCATATTTACCGTGATAACTCCCCATTCCACTTGTACCAACACCACCAAAGGGTAACTCCTCATTTGCCATAAACATACTAATGTCGTTTATGCACATGGAACCTGCCGAAATAGTATCTATAAATTTGTCTTCAAACTCTTTGTCTTCGGTAAACGCATACGCGGCAAGTGGTTTTGCCCTTTGCTTAATAAATTGCAACATATCGCTGCGACCATTAAAGCTCAATATGGGAATGATAGGCCCGAATATTTCCTCTTGCATAAGATCACTATCTGGGTCAGGGTTTAATACAACTGTTGGTGCAAAGTATCTTTCTTCAGCGCTATATTCACCGCCGTATACCACTTCTTGGCCTTCCAAATAACCAGCCAATCGACGCACGTTATCACTATCAATTACACGACCATAAAAACGGTTTTGTTTTGGGGCTTTTTTATATTGTTTCACAATCACTTGTTTAATTTTTTCTAGCACATTGTCTAGGTTACTGTGATGCACTAATAAATAGTCGGGGCAAACGCATGTTTGACCAACATTCATCAATTTTCCCCAAACGATACGCTTTATTGCCGTATTTAAGTCAATATTTTTATCAATAATACAAGGGCTTTTACCGCCAAGTTCTAAAGTCACTGGGGTTAAGTTGTTAGCCGCTGCTCGCATGACGATTTTGCCGACTTTTTCGCCACCGGTATAAAATATTTTGTCAAAAGGCAGTGCTAATAAATCTGTTGTTTCTTGCACGGCACCTTCAATCACGCCAAAAGCATTCATATCTAAGTATTGAGGGAGCATCTTAGCGAGCAAAGCAGAAGTTGCTGGTGACTTTTCTGAAGGTTTTAATATTACGCAATTTCCAGCCGAAATTGCTGCTATTACGGGGCTTAAACATAGCATAAGAGGATAATTCCAAGCACCTATTATTAAACAAGTGCCTAAGGGTTCGGCCTTAGTCATGCTTTTGGCAGGAAACGCCAATAAAGGCGTACTTTTTGTAATGGGTTTCATCCACTTTTCAGTCTTTTTGATGAATGATTTAATTTCTTTTGTTAAAAACCCAATTTCTGAAAAAAACGCTTCTTCTGGCGACTTTCCCAAGTCTGAATGAAGGGCTTGGGCAAATTGTTTTTCCTCTTTTTGCAACATGCTCAATAATGATTTTAATTGGCGTATTCGCCACGAAGCAGCTTTAGTGGCCCCAGTATAAAAATACTCATCGAGTTTTGTTTTTAATCGAGTTATTTCAGTATCAGCATTAGACGAATTTTGCGAGCTGACTTGCTCAGATCTTTGCTCTTCTTCAGCACCATTTGAAGATGTGGATTCACTATTCAAATTCACAACTGGTGCAATATGGTTTGCCACAGGCATATCCTACAATCTAAAAAGTATTCATACGGCTATGCTAACAAATTAGCTTATAAGTAACAAAAAACTCTACACTCATAACCATTTAGATTAATGATTTACATAGCCCCAAACCATATTTGCTCGAATAATTAGTCTTCGTAAGGGTCCAGCAACACCATAGTATGAGCGCGATCTGGGCCTGTTGAAATTATATCCACGGGTACACCGGTCAATTCCTCGATTCTGGCGATGTAGTCAAGTGCAGCTTTAGGTAAAGCCTCTTTACTAGTGACACCAAAAGTATTTTCTTGCCACCCTGGCATTTCTTCATACACGGGCGTAATGAGGTCATAACCTTCCGCAGCTAAAGGCGGAACTTCGCTCACCTCACCGGCCGCATCTTTGTATCCAACACAAATAGCAAGTGACTCCAAACCATCTAGTACATCCAGTTTAGTTAAACAAAACCCGGTTATTGAATTAAGTTGCACTGCACGTTTAACAGCAACTGCATCAAACCAACCCGTGCGGCGCTTACGACCTGTAGTAGCACCAAATTCATGGCCTTTAACGCCCAGGTGCTGGCCTACATCACAGTCGAGCTCGGTCGGGAAAGGGCCTGAACCAACACGTGTGGTATACGCTTTAACAATACCCAGCACATAATCCAAATGTAGCGGACCAAAACCGGCGCCTGTGGCCACGCCACCAACGGTGGTGTTAGAACTAGTGACATAAGGATAGGTACCATGGTCAATATCAAGCAAGGTGCCTTGAGCCCCCTCAAACATGATAGCCTGACCATTTAAACGAGCGGTTTCAAGCATGTCGGTTACATCAACTACCATTGACTTCAATAAGTCAGCAACTGATAATGCTTGGGCTAATACCTCATCATAATCGAGGGGCGCTGCTTCATAGTATTCGCTCAACATGAAATTATGATATCTCATAACTTCTTTCAACTTGATGGCAAAATCTTCTGCATTAAACAAATCACCAACGCGCAAACCTCTACGTGACACTTTGTCTTCGTATGCAGGTCCAATACCTCGGCCGGTAGTGCCAATCGCTTTTTTGCCACGAGCTTGTTCTCGTGCCACATCTAAAGCAATATGAAAAGGCAAAATAAGAGGGCACGCTTCGCTAATTTTAAGGCGCTCTTTGACGGGAACACCTCTATCTTCAAGCATCTTCATCTCTTTCAGCAATGCTTCAGGGCTAAGGACTACACCGTTGCCAATTATGCAAGTAACATTACTTCGCAAAATACCTGAGGGAATAAGATGAAGAACTGTTTTTTCGCCATCTATCACTAGCGTATGGCCAGCGTTATGGCCGCCTTGATATCTTACAACATAGCTGACCTTTTCTGTGAGTAAGTCAACCACCTTTCCTTTGCCTTCGTCACCCCATTGGGTGCCAAGCACTACAACGTTTTTAGCCATGAATATAAATAATAAATAAATTAGGCGGCAATGTTATCAAAAAAGGGGGCCATCTGACCACTCTGATTTCAATTAAATACTGACAAAATTGGACTAATATAGAAGACTATACACTTTGCGTCGATAAACCGATTTTAAACTATCACCGTCGGGTAATGCATTGATAATATCTAACATTGTTTTTTTCGCTTCACCGAAGTTTAAATCTGTTTTTAACACATCAAACAGAAGTGTTAGTCCCTCTTCTGTTTTGTGCGCCTGCTGCAATGCTACAGCGAGTTCCACTTTTATTTGCAGATCGTCTGGTGCTTTCGCATATTTCGCTTGCAGCTCCAACAACTCAGGTGATTCAGAGGCTTTTTCTGCTAATTCTATTTTACCCATTACTGCATGATATTCTGCAGTTTGATCAACTAAACCAATAGAAGATATCAAACTCTTACTTAGGTCAATATTACCAGTTTCAATCGCGGTATCTGCATATGCAATAGTAATTTCTGCTATATCTTGAGTAATCGCATAAGCCTGCTTAAGCAAGCCAAATGCTTCTTGATGATTATTTTCCTGCACTAACAACTGGGCTTTTTCAAATAGCTCTTGTTCTGGTTTAGGAAGATGATTAGCAAATGTTTCTTCTAATTGTTGTAAATCTTGTGGCCCGGAAAATCCATCTACGGGTTGTCCATCTTTAACAAGCATAGTAGTAGGCAAACCGCGCACTCCAAATTGAGCAACTATTTCTTGTTGTTCTTCACAGTTGACAGTCGCTAACAAGATATTGTTAGGGTATTGATTGGCAAATTGCTCTATAACGCTCTGTTGAGCAAGTGAGGCTTCATCCCAAGGCGCCCAAAAATATACCACAACTAGTTTTTTAGCCGACTCTTCTAACATGACTGGTCGAAAATTTTCGGGCGTTAATTGTATTATATTTTCTTGAGTATTCTCTTGCGTGTGTATATCTTGCATAGGTAAGTGAACAAGCCTTGTTAATTAGTGATCATCTAATATAAATTATGGTGATTCGAATTCTTTTTGCAACTGCTGTTTGTGTATTTGTGATTTATGTTGTTAAATTGTCGATATTAAGGTTTGACACACACTGCCATTTTATAAAGAGCCACTATGCCTGAAAAAAAATACAACAGCTTTGCTGAGTTTTATCCATTTTATTTAAGTGAACATCAAAACAACACGTGTCGAATGTTGCATTTTGTCGGGTCATTTCTCATTCTTGTATTGGTCACGTATTGCGTATTAACAAGTTACTACGCGTTATTGTTCCTAATACCTGTAATAGGTTATGGTTTTGCTTGGGTTGGTCATTTTTTTTACGAACATAACAAACCGGCTACCTTTACCTATCCTCTTTACAGTTTCTGGGCAGATTGGGTTATGTTTAAAGACATACTATTAGGCAAAATCTCGTTTTCCCAACAGCAATAATGCTGGGTACTGGTGCTTTTTCACATCATAAATATTTAGTTTTATATTAGCGCTTATTTTCTCTTAACTTGAATCAAAACTTCATTGTGCCTGAACATGGGTAAAGTAAGTGGCCCGTTATAGCCAGCCATGACAGGTTCGCTGGCAATATTATAAGCGTTATCTTGTATCCATTTTTTCAATACCTTTGTTTTAGCTGCAACATTTCTATCGCTTAAGGTACCAGCAAACTTAATCGCAGCCACTTTATAATTTTTTACTTCACTAACCACAACACTTGGGTCATTTGGGATGGGCGTGCTTTCTAGTGTGAACTCCGCTGGCATCACAAATGACATCATTGCTTCGCTTCCTGCAGGATCCATAAACACGGGAGCGGTCATCGCTATTTCTAGGCCTTCTTTTACATCATCATCCGCTTGCATAAAAACTGGCGCTGTCATTGCTATCTCATTATTACCCTTATTTTCGCCCGTAATGTACTTAAACAGTTTGCGAAAAGCGTTATTCCTACTGTCGCCTTCCATACTTGCTGAAACAAGGATCATTGATTCATAATTACGTACTTCAATTGCGGAAGCGTCATCATCCAAGATGAGGGTATACGGCGCAGACTCGACACCGTTGTCACCTAAAATAGAGCAGCCCGTTACCGACCCAAAGACCACAAGAGATACAATAAGTACCGAAAGACAGATTAATTTGATATTCACAACGTCAGGCTTCTGTAAGTTCACGATAATTGTGTATACGTGCAATTAGACATTAAGTACAAAAAACGGCGTTATTTTTAATTACCATTTTGTAATTATTGTCCCTGTAACTCTATCACTAGTCGCATCACAATGAATTCAGCCGGCCTTACTGGCGCTACAAATACTTCAATTTTTATTTGATTTGCCTCAATATCGGCCACCGTCATCGTTTGGCCCAAGCCTATATTTACGCCAAAAGCATCACTGGCTTTTGAGCCGGCAAACGCACCCTGTTGATAAAGTTGATGTAAAAAGTTTTCTATCATATTGATCATGGTTGACCATGTATTAGCATTATTAGGCTCAAAAACAAATTGCCGCAAGCCTGCTAATAATGATTGCTCTATCATGATTAGCATTCGCCTCACGCTTATATACCGCCAATCATTACTATTACCTTGATATGTTCTGGCTCCCCAAACTAATATTCCCTTGCCAATAAACGAGCGTATCGCATTAATCGATTTTCCATTTGCAGGGGCGTTTAAATCCGCTTGTTCATTATCATCAATTACAAAGGCTGGCGCTTTCACTAAATTTAACCTGGTATTTGCAGGCGCCTTCCATACTCCTCTGGTTTCGTCGACGCGCGTGTAAACACCAGCAATAGCTGAAGAAGGTGGTAAAAGGTTCACATTCTCGCACATAGCCGATATTAATTGAGCGTAGTCTTTACTAATACTCAAGAGTATTCTGTGTGCTTGGTCTGCCGATATCTTGGGCTTAATAAGTTGCTTAGTTAACGGCCCTGAAATAGCTGCAGTAAGTGCGGCTATATCCACCCTTTTCATGGCTCTTCCAGACCCAAGCGTTGAACTAAGCGATTTTCCTAGAATTTCTCTCGAATGTTGAGTTAAGTTTTGAAAAGATATTTCGCTGGTATCGAAAACTGTCGTTTTTAGCCAAGGATGATAAACCGCACAAAACTCTGCACCAGGCCCATTCTCAATAGCGTTACGGAAACGTTCAAGGGAATTATTATTGCTGTACCCCTCGAAAACATCAAAAATCGCGACTCGGTTTTTGGTAATATGACCACAATGATGCAACATATTGCGTTGCAGAGAAAAGCAATCTGCTTCGTCCAGCGAAATCGCATCTGGAATTACAAGCATGGTCACATCCGCTTGCGTTTCCAATATGGCAATACCTGACTCTAAGGCGTTTTGGTTTATACCCTGACTGGCTGGTATCGAAACGTTGCTACTAATTTTTGCCCTTCGAAATGATTTTTTAACTAAGTTTTGTGCAATTTTTTGATGTTGATAAGCGCCAACTGAAACAACATAACAGTCTTTACCTCCATTTGCATAAAATAGTTTCATACTGGCAAACAAACGGTATACAGGTGAAACAAAGTCTAAACTAAAGCGACGTTTAGCAAGGCGAACGCTTGTGGCTCCTGCGCTTGACAGGTTAAAGATATGCTCTGGCGTGCCCCCAAAAATTTGTTCAAACTCATAAAAGGAACTTATTCTGATTGCTCTATTTAGCACATCTCTACCGTTATTATTATGCTTTTCTGTATAACCAACAAAGGCCGGAATCGCTGTCTCTACCTGAGCTATACTTTGTATTGTGTTAACTTCTTGAATATAAACACCGGGCCTTTTAAAAGAAGGCATAACATTATCCTTATTGAGTTAGAATTAGATGTGTTTAATCAGTTTTGCAGGAACTCCTGCTACAACAGTATTAGCCAATACATCTTTGTTAACCACCGCCCCAGCGCCAATTATCGCATTATCGCCAATTGTAACTCCGGGTAAAATTTTTGCGCCCATTCCAACCCACACCCCGTTACCAATAGTAATCGGGTGAGCGGTTTCTATGCCTTTTTTTCGTTTAAGTGGGTCAAGCGGATGAGTCGCGGTTGAAATAAGAACATGAGGGGCGAGTAATACATCATCGCCAATGCAGACAGGAGCGGCGTCTAAAATCACCACTCCATAGTTTGTATAAAAATTTTTTCCTAAATGAATGTTGTAGCCGTAGTCGCAATTAAAGCTTGGTTCAAGCCAGAAGTAACTAGCTGAACCAAATAAAGACCGGAGAGCTTTTAGTGCTGTTTTTTGATTTTTAGGGTCAGCAGTATTGAATGCATGACAGCGAGTTTTGGCAAGAAAGCGTTCTTGCTGCAACACTTTATTGCTTGGAAAATACTCCTCACCTGCCAGCATCTTTTGCTTTTCACTTAGCTCACTCATGTTGTCGACTTATTCAGCTATCCTTGACAACAGTCTATTATTACTTAGCGGACAAACGCAACACTTTACCGTTTAAAGCATCAGTGCATACTTGAATGGTGTATTGAGTCCCTTAACAAAAGTCTCTTAAATGCTCAATGCGACATGCTTTTAGGTGCATTAGTAGCGTCTTTAATGGCAAAAGTGTGATTGAGAATACTCTCATCTTCAAAGGTGAATGTTAGCACCAATGACTCTCCGGCAAGCAAAGGACCCGTGAGCCCTAAAAGCATAATATGTTTACCACCGGGTAAAAACTCAACGCCAGAAGAAGCATCAACCACCACGCCATCATCCAACTCCTGCATACTCATTACATCGTCTTTCATGATAGTGTGATGTAATTGAGCATCATTCGCGACTGACTCCGACACGCTTACCGAAACCAAACGCAGTTCTTTTGCTGATATGTTATTTATGGTCATGTATGCTGCCCCGCTTTTAGCTAAAGCAAATGTCGCTCTAGCCCAGGCATTATCAATCTTGACTTGATCTGCCATTTTGCTTGCATGGTGCTCTGCGGCAAAAGTACTACATACTAAAAAACTCATAAAAAACACTAAAATAGTTTTCATTTTTCGTCCTTCAATTTTCTTCTAGCAATTCTAGTTTCTCAGCTTGGGTAGCCAACAAGGGAAAATACTCACTTGGTAAATATTGGCTGAGTTGTGCTAGTTTGCTGGCCAAATCTTGATAAGAATCAGCAACAACATTGATATGGCCCATCTTCCTTTTTTCTCGTAATGACTTGCCATACCAATGCAAATGACAACCAGGAATACTTATTAAGTCTCTACTGAAGCTGGTGCAACCGATAATATTAACCATAGCAGTTACTTTCTGTCTTTGAACACTACCCAAAGGAAAACCCAAAACTGCCCTGATATGTTGTTCAAATTGACAAGTATCGCTACCTTGCTGGGTCCAGTGCCCTGAATTATGAACTCTTGGTGCAATTTCGTTCACTAATAATGAACCATTTGGCATTTCAAATAACTCAACTGCTAAAATACCTGTGTAGTCAAGAGCTTCAGCTATCGTAGTAAATATCGACTGCGCTTGCTCAATTGTATCACTTAATAACTTTGTCGCTGGGGCAATGGACAAATGAAGCTGACCTTCATGATGTAAATTTTCTGCAATGTCGAAACACGCAATATTTCCGTTGTTATCACGCGCTCCAATGACCGATATTTCACGTGTGAAGTCAGCCATTCTCTCAGCAACCAAAGGCACACCTTGTAGGTCTAACTGTTCAAAAATCTGGCTTAAACTCTCAAGGTCTTGCTCAGACTTCATGCGCCACTGGCCATAGCCATCATAGCCATCTCGACTGGCTTTAAAGATTATCCGCTCCCCAAGGTCAGCCGTAATATTTTGTAAATCATCTAGTTTAGAAATTATTCTGTATTGGCAGTTGGCAACCTTACATGCATCCAACAATTGCTTTTCGCGAACGCGATCAGCACCCGCCAGAATTGAATTCACATTCGGAAAAAATTTACCGCTATCATTTACCAAGGCTAACAGTTTCTCAGGAATGTGTTCAAACTCGGCTGTAATGGCATTGGCATCAGAAATGGCAAATTCCAGATCGATAGCATAGGGGGATTTACTCAATGGATTAACAATCTTGTTGTCTTTGACGTCTACCGCCATCACTTCAACACCAAGAGGCGCTGACGCTAAATACATCATTTGAGCTAACTGGCCTGCCCCTAATACTAATACTTTCATGACTGATTTATTCGTCCAATTCTAAACGTTGATTGGCTAGCACGGTTTCGGTTTGCTTTGCTCTAAAAGCGACGATGTTATCTCGTACATTAGTGTTTTGAAGAGCTACAATTTGCGCAGCCATGAGGCCAGCATTTGCTGCGCCTGCTTCACCTATCGCTAAGGTTCCCACAGCGACACCCTTTGGCATTTGCACAATCGATAATAAAGAATCTAGACCACTCAATTGGCTAGAGCGCACCGGGCAGCCCAATACTGGCAAATGCGTATGCGCGGCTATCATGCCCGGTAAATGAGCGGCTCCACCAGCACCAGCAATAATGACTTGAATGCCATTTTCCGATGCGCCCTCTGCAAATTCAACCAATAAATTAGGTGTTCTATGCGCAGAAACAACTTGTGCTTTATACTCTACACCTAGTTCTTTAAGCATAAGAGCTGCTTTTTGCATAGTTGGCCAGTCAGATTGCGACCCCATTACTATTGCCACTTGTGTCATAACACTACCTACGGTTATTAATACCAACGACAACAACAAGCCCAAGAAAATAGGCCTATTGTTTACACGCTAGAAAAAAAGAAGCGGGATTATACGAGAATTGACTAAAAAGCGCTAGGGTCAGTTACTAGCTGCCATATAATCAAGAGTCATATTTGTTAACAGTTTCACACCTAGCTTCATGCCTGAATCGTCAACATAAAACTCTGGCGTATGGTGCGCGGGTGATTCAGCTTCTGGAACATCAAGTGGCTTGCCTCCTATCCATAGATAGACGCCTGGCACTTGCTCTTGAAAAAATGAAAAATCCTCTGCTCCAGTTACCGCTTTAGAATTAATCACCTTGTCTTGCCCCGCCGTTCTCACTAAAGTCGGTAACATTTGATCCATTAAGTCGTGATCATTGAAAGTGATAGGGTAATTATAGTCAAGTGGCAAGGTGACCTCTGCCGTGGCCCGCATACTTTCGGCAATTAACTTGGCTTTGCGCGGCACAGCTTCGTACATATGTTCTCTTGCTGCTTTATTAAGTGTTCTGATGGTACCAACCAAAGTAACTTCCGATGGAATGATATTTGACCGGTTTCCGCCATGAATTGACCCAACAGTAACAACGGCGGCATCATCTATCACTTTTATTTCTCGACTAACAACAGTTTGTAGGCCCATTATTATTTGCGCGGCTGTAGTGATTGGATCAACGCTTTTCCATGGATATGCGCCATGCGCTTGTTTACCTTTAATAACAATTTTGAAGGGATCCACAGCTGCCATTATGCCACCATGTTTATATCGTACGCTGCCAACGTCTGTATTGGCACTTATATGCAAACCAAAAATTACGTCAACGTCCGGATTTTTCAACACGCCTTCTTTAACCATTATTTCCGCGCCACCTTTTTCACCTGCAGGAGCACCTTCTTCAGCTGGTTGAAAAATAAACTTGACCTTACCCCTTAATTCATCTTTCATTTCGGTTAATATTGTAGCAGCACCCATTAACATGGCCACATGCGTATCGTGACCACAAGCATGCATAACAGGAACCGTGTTTCCCTCAAGTTCACCCGTTTGGGTTGACTTATAGGGTAAATCATTGACTTCTTTAACGGGTAAACCATCCATATCCGCTCTTAATGCAACTGTAGGCCCAGGCTTTCCCGAATCTAGCACGGCAACAACACCAGTAATGGCTATACCTGTTTGTACTTCCAACCCGAGCGCGCGCATATGTTTTTCAATATATTTCGCAGTTTCAAACTCTCTGTTGGATAATTCAGGATATTGATGTAAATGATGACGCCATTTAATCACCTGAGACTCTATATCAGCGGCTTTTTGCGCGATGGGATCATTGGCAAATGAGGTAAAACTAATAGCCATCAAAAAAATAAATATTAAACGCATAGACCTGTCCTTTTTGTTGTTTTTAGACCTAAGACAATTTCATAGGCATCAGATAAACCTGCCCAAACGGCCTATAAATATAGATCAGATAAGAAGATTAAGCCAATCTATACGGTAAGGCTAAATTTTTCAAGACGACTTTTTATGCTTAATTATCTGAGCTTTTCTTTAGAAGGGCTTTTCCCCTTAGTGAGTGTTTTGACTCACACAATTACGACCACGATTTTTTGACAAGTACAAGAGTTTGTCGACTTCTTCGATAATGTTGCCAACGCCTAATTTAGCATCGCCGGTAGTACTGAAGCAGCCAATACTCACTGTAACAGTGGAATGTACAGTCGAGTTTTCATGAATAATCTTTGCATCAGATACCGCCTTGAGAATCTCGTCAGCTATCTTTCGCGCTCCTGCCGGGTCGGTGTTGGGTAAAATACAAATAAACTCTTCACCACCGTATCGGGCAATAAAATCGGTTGGCCGAGACATAACTGTTTTTAATATTGTAGCGATTTTGCGTAAACACCGGTCACCCGATGAATGGCCATATAAATCATTGTATTTTTTGAAAAAATCGACATCAATCATTAAGACTGAAAAATCGCTATTAGTGAGCTTTGCACTGCTCCACTCTAATGTTATTTTTTGATCAAACCAACGCCTATTTGCTAAAGTAGTAAGGCTATCTTGCAAAGATATATCAACGAGTTTTTTGTTTTTGGCCTGTTCTTTTTTAATGCGTTTCATCATGTCATTAATGCTGAGGGCAAGCTGATTAAGCTCATCATTCCCAGATATCTTAATTGCTACATTCTGAACATCACCATTCGCTTTTATTTGTTCGAGTAGGCTAGCAAAACGGTCCACTATTAATGCTTTACCTCCAGACCTTAGACACGCATAAACAAAAACCATGACCCAAAGCGCAACTAAAAGCATGATCCAAAGCAAATTAGACTTTGTATTTTCTAACAAAGAATTATTAAACTCTATCAGTAGAAATGCTTTTAAACCTACTTCATCGTATGACTGCATTAGAATGGGAGCAATATATGCGTTGTGCGGTATTTCCACGTCTATGCCATTGTATAAATTTCGCGCGATTTTTTCGTCTATCTTTGTGCCTTGCTTAAACAAAGACCATTGATCCACTTGGCTGACAATAAAGACATCCACTTCATTGATAGTTTTATATTTACCTGCTAATTTTTGTATGTAGTCTCCAAACAAATAATCAGCAATTTCATCGTTTTTACCCTTATCAAATCGGCTTTTGATATCTAAGTCGCCATTCACAATGATGTTAGAACCAGGATGGCTGTAATAGGCATATTTTTTAAGATCCCCTGTCTCTGTCGACAACGAGACACGATGGGTAAAAAACTCACCGTTATTCATCAGTCTTTCCAAATTGGCTGTATAATTATCGCTATAGCCTTTCATATCTATGCCAATTTCAGGCAGGTACGTGCTATCGAATACCACCAAGTCTGTGTTAATCAGGTGGACATCAGACAATTGATGTTTAGTACGTAATTGCCTTAACAATTCATTAGATATGTCTATCTTGTTTGGGGCTGCTGCAAATAGATCTTTTGCCAAATTGCGGAGAGATATTTGAAGCTCATCAGCCCATTTTTCTTCGACTACGGCGAGAATACGGTCAAATACTTCAATATCTTGTTTGATAGTGACAATCGCTGCTTGGCGTTGTTCTTTATCTCGCGCGGCTAAATAGTTATCTAGCACCCATATGGCAGCAGAAAATGCGACAAAGGCCGAAAAAAAGGCCGTTATCGCAATAAATATATTTATTTTGTGTTTTAGTAGCATATCTTAACTATAGTGTGTTTTGACATTGATTGCTGTTTATTACAACAAAAGCTCAATAAATCGAAAGTAAGATATGTTTTCTACAATTAAAACACTACAACAAAAGCGCTCTAAGCAGATTCTTTATCAACTAGTTTGTCTGATTCATCGGGTTTTCCTCTCCACCATGCCGCCAAGGACGAACCCGTTATATTCATCATAGGTCCAAATACTGCAGGTGCAAGCCCCATACTCGCTACTTTGCCCATCTCAAGTGCTATACCTGAAGCTAAACCTGAATTTTGCATGCCAACCTCAAAGGCAATGGTACGACATGACGCGTCATCCATACGCGCCAGTTTGGCCCCCCAATAACCTAATAAATACCCACAAAGGTTATGGAGTAACACTACAGCCACTAAAATTAGACCAATACTCAACAGGCTATCTCTGCCTGCAGCAGTAATTATAGTAATAATCACTGCAATACCAATCATTGATACTTTGGGCATAAGCGCATCAATAATTGGGAATTTACCATGCAATAAACGATTAAAAATTAAGCCTGCTATAATGGGGAGCAACACAATTTTACTAATACTTAAAAACATAGCCATTGCATCAATCGGAACAAATTGGTCAGCTAAAACCGACATATACAAAGGTGTTAAAAAAGGTGCCAACATGGTAGATACAGCCGTTAATGAAAGTGACAAGGCCAAATTAGCACCCGAAATATAAGCCATAACATTTGACGCTAAACCACTTGGCGAACAACCGACCAAAATAATGCCAGCAGCAATTTCTGGCGGAAGTCCTGAACTTACAGCCAGACCAAATCCGACGATTGGCATAATCGTAAATTGGAGTGCCAACCCAATAAATACCCCTTTTGGCATTTTGGCTACTTGCACAAAATCTTGCAGGCTCATGGATGTGCCCATACCAAACATAATGATCATAAGTAAAGGGACTATTAAACCTTTAAACTCAAACTCCCCTACACCAATAAATATATTCGGATAATACAAAGATGCGGCAACTGCTGCAAAAATAACAAAGGTAAATGCAAATCCTGAAAAGTGCGTTGTACTTCTTAAAAAGAGTACCAAGGCTAAGAAAAAAGCAATAACAAATGGGCCGCTTATCTCCCACTGTCCTAACACCATGAGTACTGCGCTTGTCAGCCCCAAAAGCCCCGCCAATATTGGTAATAGTTTAGTTATCTTAGTATTAACATGTAAAGTCATAGTATGCTTAATTATTTCCCATTTAGTAAGAGAATAGCAAAGCATTAACAAACTTGTTATTCAATTTTTTTAGATTATGTTAGTTTATGATTAGTGAAATATTCTCCGCTCCACTATATATACTGAGGCCTAATATGAACCGGTTTTTCTTTTATTGTTTTTTTATCACTTTTTTGCTGTTTATTGGGTTTGCAAGCAACTCTAAAGAAAGTGCGTATTTCAGAGCGCCAAACATTCATGGTGAAAAACTCATATTCACCTCTCAAGGTGATTTATGGATGACAACCATTAATTCCAATCAAGCGGCAAAACGTCTTACCAGTCACCCCAATATTGAATTAGGAGCGCGTTTTTCGACAAACGGCAGCAAAATTGCTTTCATAGCAAGCTATCATAATATGCCTGCAGTATATGTAATGCCAACATCCGGCGGTATTGCCAAGCGCGTGACATTTGAAAATGCCAGAACTAAGCTTCATAGCTGGCTTGATTCAGACACCCTACTTTTTAGTACCATGACAGAATTGGGCATGCACAACAGTTGGGAGTTAAGAACTGTCGATGTCAATACACTGGTGCAAAACATTTTACCCCTTTCAGACGCCATTGAAGGCAGTGTAGACACATCAAGTAATACTCTACTATTTGTTCAACATGGTTTACAAGTATCTACTGATAACGCTAACCATTACAAAGGCGGTGCAGCAGGCGAATTATGGGCATTTAATTTAAAAGAAAAAAATGAAGCCCGACCGCTTACAGAAAACTTTGAAGGCTCAGCTCATACACCTATGTTTTATAAGGGTCGTGTGTTTTTTGTTAGTAACGAAAGCGGAATAGATAACATTTGGTCGATGACTATTGAGGGTGATGAATTAATACAACACACTAAATACAAAGATTGGCCGGTGCGTAAAGCTAGTATACACAATAACCGTATTGCCTTTCAGCATGGTGCTGACATCAAAATTTACGATGTAAATAATGGCACAACAATAATGCCAAATATTACTTTGCAGTCTGACTTTGTAGACAGCCGAACGCGTTACCTTAAAAATCCTTTAAACTATTTTGAGCATGTAAGCGTGGGAAATAGCAACAACAAAACCGTGATCACTGCTCGTGGAAGAATTGCTATTGCAGGTACTGACGAGTCTCGTATTGTGAATGTTGAAAGTGACGCAAGCGCTAGAGCCCGCAATGCGATTTTAAGTAAAGACCAAAAGTATGTCTATGCCGTCAGCGATATTAGCGGTGATTATGAAATATGGCAGTTTGACGCCAGCGGAAAATCTAGTGCAAAACAACTGACAAAAGGCAGTACTGGGTTGAAAAGAGGTTTGTGGCTATCGCCCAACGGCAAACAATTAGCCTATAGTGAACAGTCAGGTAAACTTTGGCTTTTAGATCTAGACAGCTTAGCAAGCACCTTAGTCATTGATAACTTGTCGTGGGGTGTTAGTGGATTGGTTTTTTCAAGCGACAGCCGCTATCTAAGTTTCAATTATTCTGCAGTCAACGTAGACCGCTCTCAAATTGCACTTGTTGATATAGCGAAAAACCAAACAAAATTACTTACCTCTGATAAATATCGCTCGTACTCACCGGCCTTTAGCCACGACATGCAATGGTTGTATTTTTTATCCGAGCGATCATTTACAGCAAACCCAGGATACCCTTGGGGAGATCGCAATATGGGGCCCGCTTTTGATAAACGCACTCAGCTTTTTGCCGTTGCCTTACAAGATGACGCTAAATTCCCTTTTGCACCTAACACTGAGTTAACTACAAATAATGATGAAGAATCATCCGAAAAAGATAACAACGAGAAAGACAATAAAGAAGAGATTGAAATAAACCTCGAGAAAAATTTCGATGATTTATGGCAAGTCGATATTCCTGCTGGTAATTATGTGCGTTTGTTAGCGAGTGAGTCGACACTTTATTTGCTAGCAGATGAAGAACTCTATGCATTAGCGTTTAAAAATGACATCGACCTAAAAAGCCTGACCAAGGGTGTCACTGATATACAATTGTCGAGCGACAGCAAAACGCTGCTGGTACAAAAAGGTAGACGCGCTGGCACTTCATTTACGGTAGTACCAGCAAAACCTAGCTTTCCAAAAGATGCGTCTAATCTAAAAGTAAAAACTAGCGCATGGCAACTTACTATAGATCCGAAAATAGAGTGGCAACAAATATTTAGAGACGCTTGGTTAATGCATAGAGACGGCTTATTTGATGCCAACATGCGTGGCATTGATTGGTCAGCCACCAAACAAAAATATATGCCCCTTTTGGCACGCGTTAATGAGCGTTCAGAGCTTAATGATATTTTTGAACAAATGATGGGTGAACTCAATGCTTTGCATTCCCAAGTAAGGGGAGGCGAAATCAATGACGACCCGAATGCACCAAATGCGAGTACCTTAGGAGCTAGTTTTTCTAGCACAAAGGCCGGCGTTCAAATAAATCGAATTTACGCCAGCGACCCCGAATTATTAAGCCAAGCTTCGCCTCTTGCTCAACCAGGCGTAAACGCTCAAAATGGCGATATTATAGCTGCCATAAATGGACAAAAAATAACGACCTTAAGCCACCTGTATACAGCACTTTTAAATCAAAGTGGGCAACAAGTGCTGCTCGATTTAGTGAGAGGCAAGGAAAAGCTCCAAACAGTGGTTGTGCCAGCCAACGCTTTTAGAGATTTGCGATATAGATATCAAGATTGGGTAGTGAGAAATGCTTCAAAAGTAGAAGAGACTAATCAAGATATTGGCTATCTGCATTTATATGCAATGGGGGGTAACGATCTTGCTAACTTTGCTCGTGAATTTTACGCTCAATATAAAAAACCAGGCTTAATCATAGATGTGAGACGCAATCGAGGCGGTAATATTGATAGCGTTATAATAGAAAAATTATTACGCAGAGCATGGTCATTTTGGCAGTATCCAAATGGTGATAAAGGCACCAATATGCAAGGTGCTTTCCGGGGTCACTTGGTCGTATTAGCTGACCAATTTACCTACTCCGATGGCGAAACGTTTACCGCGGGTATAAAAGCACTTGATTTAGGGACCGTAATTGGCAAACAAACCGCGGGCGCGGGTGTTTGGTTAAGCGGTGGCAATCAGGTAAGCGACCGTGGCATAGCAAGAGTAGCCCAATTTCCGGTTTATTCCATGGACGGACGTTGGTTAACCGAAGGGCGAGGTATTTCACCTGATATTGAGGTCACTAATTTACCCCACGCTACGTTCAAAGGGCAAGATGCACAGCTGGCAGCCGCCATCGCATACCTTGAAGAAAAAATGAAAACTGACCCTATTCCTGAATTCAATAGCTTGCCATTTGGACCGGTAGAACAAGCCGCCGATGATATATTGCCTAATGGTCGCTAATCATCGTTAAAAAGCTAGCGATTCACACAATTAGCCTCATAATGGTACTGGTGATATTACTTTATTTGATATCACCAGTACGGCCTATTAATTGGCAAACCGATCCTATGCAGGATTTAAATGGTGACTTTACTCAAAATACCCTGTTAAACAATGCCCATGTTTTATATCGGCAATCTATAAAGGCCCCAGAAGACGTCGTGGTTAGCCCCGACGGCAAGGTATACACTGGTTTAGCCAACGGTGACATAGTCCGTATTGATATAAGTCGTATGGATATGAGCCTTTCGGATAGAAAGCAAAATGATATAACCAGTGCCGAAATCATCGCTAACACAAACGGCCGCCCCCTCGGTTTAAAATTCGATAAGCGCGGCAATCTGATAATCGCAGATGCTCTCAAAGGGTTAATAAAACTCTCGCCAAACGGAAATATCACAGTATTAGCAAGCCAATTTGAAGGCCAAGACATGCTCTTAGTCGATTATGTCGATATAGCTAAAAGCGGTGATATTTATTTTTCTGATGCAAGCACTCGATTCAAGCTCGAAACGCACCTTCTAGATTTTATTGAAGCAAGCTCAACCGGCAGGATCCTTAAATACTCTGCCGATACGAAACAAGTAAGTTTAGTAGTAGATAATTTATTTTTTGCCAATGGTCTCGCTTTGGGGCCTAACGACGAATATATGATTATTGCCGAAACGGGCAGAGCAAGATTGCTCAAACATTACCTAAAAGGCTCGAAATCTGGCGAAACAGAGGTGTTTATTGATAGTTTACCCGCTATGCCCGACAATATTAGCTACAATGGCAAAGATAAGTTTTGGGTAGGTTTAGTGACCATGCGAGATTGGCGAATAGAATCACTCTCTGAGTGGCCTGTTGTACGCAGAATTATAGGAGCATTCCCCACCAAAATGTTTGCTCCAACAGACGGTTATGGTTTTGTCATTAGCGTTAATACTCAAGGCGAGGTCGTAAATAACTTACAAACTCCCGCCAAATACACACTAATCACAAGCGCAGTAGAACACGATGGAAAACTCATCATGGGCTCTCTTACTAATAGCGGCATCGCGGTTTATGATTTACCGTAATGCCCAGTTCGATTAACCCTTTTGACGCTTCATCGAATCGAAGAATTCGTCATTGGTTTTGGTCATCGACAAGCGACTGATCATAAACTCCATTGAATCGATTTCTGACATTTCATGGACAATTTTACGCAATATCCACATTTTTTGCAGTTCATCTTTTGAAGTGAGTAACTCTTCGCGGCGTGTGCCAGAACGATTGATATCAATAGCTGGGAATACACGTTTTTCAGCAATTTTACGATTAAGGTGCAGTTCCATATTACCTGTCCCTTTAAATTCTTCGTAAATAACCTCGTCCATTTTAGAACCCGTATCAATAAGTGCTGTAGCAATAATCGTTAAACTACCGCCCTCTTCAACGTTTCTTGCAGCACCGAAGAAGCGCTTAGGTTTATGCAATGCATTGGCATCTACACCACCTGTTAACACTTTACCAGATGATGGAATAACAGTATTGTATGCGCGAGCTAAACGGGTAATAGAGTCTAGCAAAATAACCACGTCTTTTTTATGCTCGACCAAACGTTTAGCCTTTTCGATAACCATTTCAGCTACTTGTACGTGGCGACTTGCTGGCTCATCAAAGGTCGACGCAACAACTTCTCCTTGCACCAAGCGTTGCATTTCGGTTACTTCTTCTGGGCGTTCATCGATTAGTAAAACAATCAGTAAACATTCTGGATGGTTAGCTGCAATAGATTGCGCTATATTTTGCAATAAGAGTGTTTTACCTGCTTTAGGTGGCGCTACAATCAAACCACGTTGTCCGCAACCTATAGGAGATGCCAAGTCTAATACGCGTGCAGTAATATCTTCTGTACTGCCATTACCGCGCTCCATACGCAAACGATCATTTGCATGCAGAGGGGTTAAGTTTTCAAATAAAATTTTATTACGCGAATTTTCAGGTTTATCAAAGTTAACTTCTCTGATTTTCAATAAGGCAAAATAGCGTTCGCTATCTTTTGGTGGTCTTATTTTTCCGGCTATTGTGTCGCCTGTGCGTAAATTGAAGCGTCTTATTTGACTAGGCGAAACATAAATATCGTCAGGCCCTGCTAAGTACGAAGAATCTCCCGACCTTAAAAACCCAAATCCATCTTGGAGGATTTCTAATACACCGTCTCCGAAAATATCTTCTCCGCCTTTGGCGTGAGATTTAAGTATTGAGAAAATGATGTCTTGTTTACGTGCTCTGGCTAAGTTTTCTAAGCCCATAGACTCGGCTAAAGCTACCAGTTCGCTTATAGGTTTACTTTTAAGATCAGTTAAATTCATATTGGTGGGTCTGTATTAAGAATGGTTTGTTTAAATTTGAAATTGATTTTTTACTCAATTTGGAACATGTATCAAAGTGGTATGCATCAGCATCGTGGGTCATCTTGAAAACTAAAAAGATTTGTTATCGAATCCGTAGTGGCTTCACAATTCGTTAAAATTGAGTAAGACTGCCTTTTTTCTACGTATGACATTCACGAAGATGGATGTTTACCGCTGGTGAGTGTTGTAAAAGTAACACTTAATTATATTATCGTCCAGTTTTTCAATAATATTAATTTAATGTTAATAAAAAGCCGAAACAATTTCGGCTTTTTATTTTCTATCCAACAATTAAATATTATCGTCTAAAAACTCTTTTAATTGTGCCTTAGATAAGGCGCCAACCTTTGTCGCAGCTAAGGTACCGTCTTTAAATAATAACAATGTAGGTATGCTACGAATGCCATATTTTGCCGGTGTTTCGTTATTTTCTTCGACATTTAGCTTGCCAATTGTTAACCTGCCGTCGTATTCGCTTGAAATTTCATTTAGAATTGGGGCGATCATTTTACAGGGGCCGCACCATTCTGCCCAAAAATCAACTAACACAGGACCTGATGCATTGATTACATCGGCTTCGAATTTGTCGTCTGATAATGCGATAATTTTGTCGCTCATTCTTTTCTCCAGTTTAGGATTGTTGCTGAACCTGTTTCAGCGTTTCCTAATAGTGTTATATAGAAGTCGTTTTTAATGCAAGCATTGATAAGCTATAAGCTATGCCACAAACACATTTAACCGATACGTTATTTTCAACCCTTTCGATCCATCCACAAGTTCTAGCCGGACTAGATGAAGCTGGTTTCAAACAGTGTACCCCTATTCAGTCTATGAGCTTACCTCAATTACTTGAAGGTATCGACATTGCAGGTCAAGCCCAAACCGGAACAGGGAAAACTATTTCCTTTTTGGTAGCGGCTTTTCACTACTTATTGTCTAATCCTTTAGAGGACGTAAAAGGTCCTCGAGCCATTATTATGGCACCTACAAGGGAACTTGCAGTACAAATTTATAATGACGCAGAACTCCTGAGCAAACACACAGGACTCACTGTTGCTGCCATATATGGTGGCGAAGGTTATGAAAGTCAACGGCAACAACTTGAAAAAGGTGTAGATATTTTAATTGGGACCACCGGACGTATTCTTGATTATTATAAACAAGACGTTTTTACCCTTAAAAATATCCAAGTTGCTGTGCTAGATGAAGCTGACCGCATGTTCGATTTAGGCTTCATAAAAGATATCCGCTATTTATTTAAACGCATGCCAGAGCCAACTAAACGATTGAGTATGCTGTTTTCGGCAACATTGAGCTTTAGAGTTCAAGAACTTGCCTATGAACATATGAATAATCCAGTTCATGTTCAAATTGCACCCGAAACAAAAACAGGCGCAGGTATCAGCGAAGAACTATTTTACCCAAGCAACGAAGATAAAGCGCTTTTATTGCTAACACTAGTTGAAGAAGAGTGGCCTGATAAAGCCATTGTTTTTGCAAATACCAAGCATGATTGCGAAAAAGTAAGTGCTTGGTTACAAGCCGACGGACATCGCGTTGGCCTGCTAAGCGGCGACGTGCAGCAAAAGAAAAGGCTGTCAATACTAGAGGACTTTACATCAGGTCAACTAGACATTTTAGTGGCAACCGATGTTGCTGCGCGAGGTTTACACATTGATAAAGTCACACATGTGTTTAACTATGATTTACCCGACGATGCCGAAGACTACGTTCATCGCATTGGACGGACAGGTCGAGCTGGTGAATTAGGCGCTGCAATTAGTTTCGCTTGTGAACGCTATGCGCAAAACCTAACGGCTATTGAAACCTATATTGGTCATGACATACCTGTTACCGATTATAATCCACTATATTTGTTAGACGATGTTAAACCACCTAAAGTACATCATCGTTCAAACAGACCTCGAAATAGCAAATCTGGGCAACGATCTGGTCAACGTTCAGGGCAGCGTTCTGGCGGGGCTCGAGATAATCGAAGAGGTGGGAGACCCCCTAAAAGTGGAGCAAAAAAGTAGACTTTCTGGCGGCAACTAGGAAGGAGGTAAGTTAGATGTTTGCTGATGTTAGTAACCGCGGCGAGTTAAGCAACACAAGTCTACAAGACGAGTATTATGCTGCAGTAGATCTTGGTTCAAACAGTTTTCATATGGTTATTGTGAGGGTGCTCGCAGGCAGTGTGCAGATTGTGAGCAAAAATAAGCATAAAGTCAGACTGGCGGCTGGGCTTGATGATGACAATCTGTTGTCACAAGAAGCGATTGACCGTGGACTTACCTGTATCCGAAGTTTTGCCGAAAAACTGCAAGACATTCCATCTAACAACCTGAAAATTGTGGCTACGGCGACTTTACGCTTAGCCACCAACGCCAATGAATTTATTGCCCCCGCGGAAGAAATTTTAAAACATAAACTACAAGTTATTAGTGGTGAAGAAGAAGCTCGCCAAATATTTCTTGGGGTGGCTTATACTTCAGCTAACCGGGGAAATACTCTTGTTATTGATATTGGCGGCGCCAGCACCGAAATTATTATAGGGCGAGATCTACAAGCTGTTCACCTTACTAGTATCAACATGGGTTGTGTGACGTATATGGAAAACTACTTTCCAGATGGTGAGTTGAGCGAAGACAACTTCAATAATGCGTATCAAGCGGCTAAACTCGCTTTAAAACCCTTTATTAACCCATTCTTATGTTTTGACTGGGAGCAATGCCTCGGCGCCTCTGGTACGCCACAGGCTGTTACTCAAATACTGGTGAAGCAAGGTATTAACGATGCAATAAAACTCAAATATCTTTATCAGTTGCGCGACACATGCATAAGCCAATCCCATGTTGCTCATCTTACAATTGATGGATTGCCTGCCAGCCGCCAGGCTATTTTTCCGAGTGGTTTAGCGATTCTTATTGCCATATTTGAAACCTTAGAAATAAAGAACATGCAAATTGCCGGAGGTGCGCTACGCGAAGGAATTATTTATGGCATGCTCGACAATTATCAAAAATCTGACCGACGTCAACAAGGCATAAATCAGCTTATATCAAAATTTCACATAGACCCTACACAAAGCAAGCGTGCTAGTTTAATTGTAAGAAAGCTTTGTATTCAAATGTGTGAGCAAACAACGGTTTGTGATTATGACACTCAGGGCATAGCCTCTACAGCAGCTGCTTTACACGAAATTGGCTTACATATAGGGTATAAATCCTATCATGAGCACGGTGCATACTTACTGAATCATGTAGAAATAACAGGTTATACAAGCTTACAACGTATGATGGTGAGAGACCTTGTCAGCATGCAACGATTACCAATAGATGTATCCACGTTGGCGAACTATAGCCAAGATTTACAAATTATGCTCATATCGTGCCTTCGGGTACTCAGGCTCAGTATTATTCTTGTTGGCCGCAGAAAAGATGACGCCATTCCTGAAGTCAAGCTGCAGGTAGAAAAAGATCACTGGTACTTAGTACTACCGGCAGACATAAAAAATAAATATCCTCTCATTCATACTGAGCTTGTCCACGAGTGCTGGCTGCAGCACAAAGCAGGTTGGAAACTTACTCTGACGATGCAAACAGATTTATCAGAAGGAATAAGCGTCGTTAACGCAAGCGTTTAAACGATAAATACCACGACACTGCAGCAATAATTGCGCTGCCCGACGCTAAAAACCAATGCGGTCCAAACACATAGAGCACCGCCGCAGCGATAGAGAAAGTAATTGCTACCTTACCGTACATGCGTGCATATTGAATATTTGCTTGCATCTCCAATAATTCTCGATGCTGCTGTTCTTGTTGAAACGGCATTTGTTTGAGCTGCTTTAAGGTGTCGTAAAGTAAATCAGGTATTTCAGGTAGCTTTTCTGACCAAAATGGTAGCGCGTCTTTTACTTTATTAAACATTGCTTTAGGCCCAATTTGCTCTTGCATCCAATTTTCCAAAAATGGTTTTGCCGTTTGCCACAAGTCTAATTGTGGATATAGTGTTCTACCCAAACCTTCTACGTATAACAATGTTTTCTGTAACAATACTAACTGAGGTTGAACCTGCATATTGAATCGTCTAGCTGTGTTGAACAACTGCAGCAATACGTTGCCAAATGAAATGTCCTCTAAGGGTTTTTGGAATATCGGCTCACAAACGGTGCGAACGGCCATTTCAAAATCGTTAATGTCAGTGTCAGCCGGCACCCATCCTGAATCAACATGTAATTCAGCCACCTTCCGATAGTCGCGATTAAAAAAGGCAATGAAATTTTCGGCTAAATATCGTTTATCCTGCTTATTTAGTGTCCCCACAATGCCATAATCAATGCCAATATATTTTGGATTTTCTGGGTGTTTACGCGACACAAATATATTCCCGGGATGCATATCGGCGTGGAAAAAACTATCGCGAAAAACTTGTGTAAAAAAGACCTCAACACCACGTTCTGCCAACAACTTTAAGTTAGTGTTTTGTGCTTTCAAAGCCTTCATATCAGACACAGGAATGCCGTAAATACGCTCCATTACAATGACGTTAGTTCGGCAATGGTCACTATAAAACGCGGGGACATAAAGCGCATCAGATTCTTCAAAATTACGTTTTATTTGAATGCCATTGGCACTTTCTCTAAGCAAATCGAGTTCATCTAAGATGGTTCTGCGATATTCCTTTACCACCTCAACCGGACGTAATCTTTTACCATCAGGCAACCATTTTTGAATAATACTGGCTACACCAATAAGCAAGTCAACATCAGCTTCAATTGTTCGCTTGATGTTAGGCCTTAACACCTTAACCACTACGTCTTTACCATCTTCTTTAAGCACTGCACTGTGCACCTGTGCAACCGATGCGGATGCTAATGGACTCTCATCAAAATTAGAAAACAACTCATCCAGGCTAGTAAGTCCCAACGCCTTTTTAATAATGGTTTGAGCTTCGTCAGAGTCAAACGGTACCACTTTGTCTTGTAATAGACTGAGCTCATCAATCATGTCACTGGGCAAAAGATCGCGTCTAGTAGACAGCATTTGCCCAAATTTAATAAACACTGGGCCAAGAGATTGCAGCGCTAATCGTAAACGTTGTGCTTTGCTTTCTTTTTTATGCTTATTTGGCCACCAGAACACACATCTCCTCAGGACTTTCATATACCAAGGACGAAAACGTTTAGGGATAAGTTCGTCTAGCCCATAAGTAAGCAGTACACTACCAATTCTTGCTGTCCGTCTTATTTTCATGGTTTTGGTAGCCTCGTTTTTCGCTGCTTTTCCAAACAGGATATTCTGGCCTCTAACGCATCTACGTCGTGTTTAAGTTGATTGACTTCATCGCTAAAATTAATCGCCATTATCTTTCTAACACCTAAAGGTTTTTCATCTAAAGCTGCATCGCTAAAACTTTGTAATAATAAAGATAATTGCTGATTCGCTTGTTCAAATACTTTTTTTCCAGTCTGATTTACCTGATAAGCTGCAACATCGCCAATATACTTTGACAAAACCTCTTCCATATCGAGTTCTAGCTTATCAAACATAGACCCTAGGCTTTGTAAAATTGATAAGTCACCCGCAAAATCTAGTTGCCCAGATTTAATAAGCGTGGTTATTTGGTTGTTCTGCTTGATTTTTTCTAGAGCAAATAGCGACAAACTCACCCAACATTCATCGTCGGACAATTCATCTGGCATGGTGTTAAACAGGCCCTCTTCATCCGTAACTATATTCACTTCGTCTTTGGCAAAGTTAAAGCTTAAGGCTAGGTTCCACTCTTGAATATGGATAATACAGGTTTTGCCATACAATGGTGCTAACACTTCGTCACTGTTATTAGCCCAACGCAAAGCTTGATTTATAGCCGCTTCAATAGCAGCAGTAAAAATCTGTTTGGTTGGCATTAAAACTTAAACCCTCTATGCAAAGCTACAATACCGCCGGTTAAATTATGATAAGAAGTCTGTTCGAAACCAACTTCTTGCATCATTCCCTCGAGCGTTTCTTGATCGGGATGCATACGGATAGACTCAGCCAAGTAGCGATAACTGTCGGCATCATTGGCAACTAACTTGCCCATTTGCGGTAAAATATGGAACGAATAGGCATCGTATATCTTGCTTAACGCTTCGGTTTCAGGTTTCGAAAATTCCAACACCAATAAACGGCCTCCTGGCTTTAACACTCTAAACATCGATGCTAAGGCCTTTGATTTGTCGGTAACATTTCGTAAGCCAAAAGCAATAGTGATCAAATCAAAATGATTATCAGGAAAAGGCAAGGCTTCGGCGTTAGCTTGAACATAATGCAAGTTACCCATAATGCCTTTATTGATAAGTTTTTCTTTTCCTACATTCAGCATAGAATGATTGATATCGGCTAGTATTACCTGCCCTGTTGGGCCGACTATTTTTGAGAACTTAGCCGCTAAATCTCCTGTACCGCCAGCTAAATCTAGCACTTTTTGACCCGCTCGCACGCCGCTACAATCAATGGTAAATCGTTTCCATACTCGATGAATGCCAAAGGACATAAGGTCGTTCATGATGTCGTATTTCGCCGCAACTGAGTGAAAAACTTCAGCTACCATGTCTTGTTTCTGATCTTTATCTACTTGCGTAAAGCCAAAATCAGTGGTTTTTGCCTCAGCGGGGGCATTTGTTGATGCTTGATTTTTATCTTGGGTAATTGTCATGTTTATTCTTAAGTACTGTTAGCGGCCCAAGGCGCTCAAGTCGTTGACAAAAGCGCTGCAGGTCAATTGTTATTAGTGTAGCGCAAAGGCGTCGCAACTAACAGGTTTGGCGTTTACACAAATACAATAACGCCTTATCTAATTTACAGGTGGTTGTCACCCACACTCATTGAAAGGATTTGGCTGATTTCTTGCAAAGAGCGGCCAGATTCTTGCTGCCATTGATTAAATTGGTTTTGTATGGCGGTAAGGCTGCGCTTTGAGCGACTCGAACCTTCGATTAAATCGCGTGCAACAAAGTATCCTTCTACATCGCGGCTAATTAAAAAAGTATCAACACCCAAAAACCGCAAGGCATAAGGACCAGTATTACCACCCAAGCGCGCACCATTTTTCTTCAAAAAATCCCACAAACCAATAACATTATTTGTTTCCCAGTCAGCAACAAACTTAGCAAAGCTGCCATGTTCCTGCTGAATACTTTTTATCATCAGCGCATTCTCGCGAATAGTGCGTACTTTGGTAAGGTTGCGAATAATCTCGGGGTTGGTGGCCTTTTTCTCTAGCATTTCGTCAGGTATTAACAACATTTTTTCTATGTCAAAATCGAAAAATTCCTTCTCAAAGTTTGGCCACTTTTGCCTTACCACACGCCAAACAAAGCCAGATTGAAATACTTTTTTAGTAAACTCCGCTAAAAATCGATCGTCTCCAATCTTTTTTACCTCGGCCGGCGACAAGGGCTGCCCCACTTTAGCTTCAAGAGCATTGTCAGAGCCTTTTCGTTTTGCTGCCCTTGTGTATATTCGTGAAAATTTTTCAGCCGCCATTGCTTTTCCTCTCAATAAACTAATTTTGTGTTTACGCTAGTTTATCCCAGAGTGCCTGAGCAAAGCATCGGTGCTCGGCTCTCTGCCCCGAAACGCTTTGAAAAGCTCCATAGGTTCTTTTGACCCGCCCATTTCAAGCACGTTTGTGAGGAAAGCTTGACCCACATCAGCATTAAAAATTCCCTCTTCTTCAAACTTTGAGAAAGCGTCCGACGACAATACTTCTGCCCACTTATAGCTGTAATAACCTGCAGCATAACCGCCCGCAAAAATGTGGCCAAAGCTATTTTGGAATTTGTTAAACGAAGGCGGAATAGTCACAGATACTTTTTCGCGTACATTATCTAAGACCGCTTGTACCGATTTTTCTGCAGTAGTTTGCTGATGCAAAGTAAAGTCGAATAAAGAAAATTCTAGTTGACGTACCATTTGCATGGCCGATTGGAAGTTGCGCGCGGCTAACATTTTATCGAGCAAGTCTTGGGGTAGCGACTCGCCAGTTTCATAGTGCCCTGAAATGAAAGCTAAGGCTTCTGGTTGCCAACACCAGTTTTCTAAAAACTGGCTAGGTAACTCTACTGCATCCCACGCCACACCATTTATTCCCGATACACCAGCTACATCTATTTTGGTGAGCATATGATGAATACCATGACCAAACTCATGGAATAAGGTAATGACTTCGTCGTGTGTAAATAGCGCTGGTTTGTCACCCACTGGCCCTGAGAAGTTGCAAGTTAAATAGGCCACTGGCGATTGCAAAGTACCGTCTGCTTTAGTGCGACGCACTCGACACTCATCCATCCAAGCGCCACCGCGTTTTTTCACTCTTGCATATAAGTCTAGGTAGAAAGCACCTCGCAACTCACCAGCAGCGTCGTGTATTTCAAAATAGCGGGCGTCTTTATGCCAAGTATCCACATCGGTAACTTGCACAACTTGCAAGCCATATAAGCGTGATACCACTTCGAACAAACCCGATAGTACTTTGTCTTCAGGGAAGTAAGGTCGTAACTCTTCGTCTGACACAGCATAAGTGCGCTGCTTCAATTTTTCGCCATAATAAGGATAATCCCATGCTTCTAGCGCCGGCACGCCATATTCGCTTTCAGCGAACGCGATTATTTCGTCTTTCTCTTTTTGCGCCTGTGGCTTTGAGCGCTTCGCTAAATCATTTAGAAAGGCGGTTACTTGGCCTTGATTTTCAGCCATTTTTGTCGCCAAAGAATAATCCGCATAATTCTCGAAACCCAGCAGTTGCGCAAGTTCAGTTCGTAAGGCAAGGGTTTCATCAATAATGCCTGCGTTGTCGAATTTGCCCTCAGTTATGTCTTCATCAGACGCCCTTGTCACATAAGCGCGGTACATTTCTTCACGTAAATGGCGGTTGTCAGCGTACATCATCACTGGCAAATAACTCGGTATATCGAGAGTGAACAGGTAACCTTGTAAGTCTTTTTGATGAGCTGCTTGCGCCGCTGCTTCTAACGCACTTTCGGGTAAACCACTTAAACTCTCTTTGTCACTCACGTGTTTAGTAAAGGCTAAGGTTGCATCCATCAAGTTATTTGAAAACTGTGATGATAAATCTGACAGTCGTGATTTGAGCTTGGCGTATGTTTCTTTCTTATCTTCATCTAACGCGACACCCGATAAAGTAAAGTCTCGCACACCATTGGTGATTACTTTTTGCTGCGCTTCACTTAAAACAGTAAAGGCCTCTGAATCTTGTAATGTTTGATAAAGTTTATATAAGCCTTCATGCTGCCCTACAAAAGTTGAATACTCCGACAAGAGTGGCAAACAAGCATCGTGCGCTTCCCGTAGGTCATCACTACTAACTACAGAATTCATATGGCTAATCGGTGAAAACAACTTACCTAATTGATCATCTGCCTCTTCTAATCGCAACACAACATTTTCATAACTAAGCTCTGCGTTTGCAACAGCGTCCTCAATGGCTTGTTTGCATGCCCCTATCGCTTGCTCAACTTGTGAGACAATTTCACTGGTGTCGATTGCACTGAAAACAGGATTATTTGATAAATCGCTTAGGGCTTGGGTGGGAGAAATTTGTTTGATATTCATAATGGACGGCTACTCAAGTTGTTACGACAAATTCGTATAAGCTATATTAATGATATAAGAGTGGGGTAATTTTGCTAAAAAACAATAGAAATTTATACTTCGCCTCAATATTTAATCAAGAAAGTTTTGCAATGAAAACTTGAATTAATCGGTCTAGTCGTCATAGTTAATACATAACCAAAAAATGGAAAGTATAATCTCATGACAAACACACACTTTGACTACATTTGTATAGGCGGCGGAAGTGGCGGCATTGCCTCGGCTAACAGAGCATCCAGGCATGGTAAAAAAGCGGCCATTATTGAAGCTAAAGCCATTGGTGGTACTTGTGTTAATGTAGGTTGTGTACCTAAAAAGGCGATGTGGTTTGGTGCTCAGGTAGCGGAAGCTATTCATAAATATTCAGCCGATTATGGCTTTGATGTGAGTGTAAATGACTTTTCATGGAAAAAGCTCGTGGAAAGCCGTGAAGCATATATTAGCCGCATTCATGACTCTTACGATCGTGTACTAGGCAACAATGGCGTGACGCTCATTGAAGGCTTTGCGACTTTTGTAGATAACAACACCGTGGAAGTAAACGGCACAAAATATACTGCTGATCATATTACTATTGCTACCGGCGGGCGACCTATCAAACCACCCTTACCAGGCGCTGAGTTAGGCATTGATTCAGACGGTTTTTTTGCGCTAAATGAACAACCTAAACGTGTTGTGGTAGTGGGTGCAGGCTATATAGCGGTTGAACTAGCAGGCGTCTTACATTCCTTGGGAAGTGAAACACATTTACTAGTGCGCAGAGAAAAACCTTTGCGTAATTTTGATGATGTCTTGTCAGACACCCTAACCGAAATCATGCAAGAAGAAGGGATTAATTTGCACGCGCATACCACTGTCGAAAAGATAGAAAAACAAGCTGACGGCAGTTTATTAGTGCATGTAAATGGCGATCGTACAATTGAAGCCGACTGCTTAATTTGGGCAATAGGCCGAGAGCCTGCCAACGACAAAATCAATATTGAAAATACAGACGTTGAACTCGACCAGCGCGGCTACATAAAAGTCGATAAATTCCAAAATACAACTGCCGCAAATATCTATGCAGTTGGCGACAACATTGGCAAAGTCGATTTAACACCTGTTGCGGTAAAAGCAGGTCGTCTATTGTCGGAACGTCTATTCAATGGTCAAACAGAAGCACACATGGATTATGATTTAATACCGACCGTTGTGTTTAGCCACCCGACTATAGGCACCATTGGCCTCACTGAAAACGAAGCCAAAGAAAAGTACGGCGACGAATTAACCATTTATAACTCTAGCTTCGCAGCGATGTACACCGCGGTTACTCAACACCGACAAATGACAAAAATGAAACTCATTTGCGCCGGCCCAGAACAAAAAGTGGTTGGTTTACACGGCATTGGATTTGGTATGGACGAAATTCTGCAAGGCTTTGGCGTTGCTATGAAGATGGGTGCAACTAAAGCAGACTTCGATGCTTGCGTGGCAATACACCCAACTTCTGGTGAAGAGTTTGTAACGATGTAAGGGATCAATAAGATAGAGGGGTCAGAGTGCTTGATGCTCTGACCCCTCCATCCCGAGTGCTTGATCTGAGCCCTATGCATTAAATATTAGAAAAGAAGCCCCAGCACCAACGGCTATCCCAGAGACAAAGAGCAGTAGCATAAGCAATGAGCCATTCATTGATTTTTTCGATATCTCTGGGTCGTCAACAATTAGATTTTCACGAGCAACTTCAAATACTGCACTCAATGCTGAAATGGTGTCCATTGATGTCATACCTTTACTCTCAATTCGCTGCACCGTGCGCGAGCTAACACCAATAATTTCGGCCAACTGTTCCTGAGTCCAGCCCTTCTTAACCCGAGTTTCTTTAACCAACGTTTTGTTAATGTTCATAATCTAATGCAGCTAGCTAAAAAATACTTTTGAGAGACTACTGAGTCCAATGAATATGGATAGGCCAAGGCCTAATGAAAATATTGAATGTACTGCAACAAGTTTGATAAAGTCACGTTTAGATTCATCGTCATATAGTGCATAAGCATTAGAATCCACTAGCTCTCCATCTTTCAAAAGGCGACATTCGCCATCAGACCAACTAGTATATTTAAACCTCAGCACATAAGATGCACCAGAATGGTTAAATTTATGAGTGCCATATGCAGTCTTTTGAGATATTTTTATACCGTTAACAAACACACCCTGTCGCCAAAAAAAGTTAGATACATACACGTCAATTTGTTTATCACTATCAACTAAATGAACCCAGTTACCATCAATAGACAATTCCCTATAGTCTATTAAATTTGAGTTCAACGATGATTCAACTGTATTATTTTGATTAGTATTCATAATAATATTACTCCTGTGTTTATTGAGCATTAAATCTACAAAAAATGATTGTTGATCTGAACGTCATCAACACGACATAACAATTATTTACACGACTTCAACATGACATGCAACTCTAAATCATTGAATAATAAATAAAATAATTAACTTTTATTTTGGCTGTTTGTATTCTAATGACCCCCATGTTTCATGTAACAATTGGGAGAGTAATTGATTTTATTAGTATTTCTTAAGTTGCACTTTTTCCAAGTTTCACTGCTTTTACTTCTGATGCGAAGGCAAGATTCAGTATCTTAGTTATGCAACGCTTAGCTGACCATTAGTGGCATCATGAATGATCACTTATAGCATCAAGAAGGTATTGAGTTCATCGTTGCTGATGGGCTCCTTAGGGGGCAGAAATCACCCATTTCAACGCACTGATTTTAAAACATCCATCTTAAGCTTCTGGGGTGTATGACATGGTGATTCGGCTTAGTAAAATCGACGGACTAAAAAAAACGCTCATTTGAGCGTTTTCTTTTAAAGTCAATTACAACCTTAGTTTACTTTGCGCGACGCTTGAACAGTACAAATGCACCTAACATAAACGTTGCAAGTGTTGCCGGTGCGCTTGCTTCAACGGGAGTAAGTATTACACGTTCAGACAATGCAAATGCACTGTTACTAACAAGTACCACGCTCAATGGCATTAGGTCAGGCATAAAACTCGCTGATGCGTTTAAAACAGCTGTGCCAGAGGTCAATACAACAGTGTCGCCAGCATTAAAATTAAAGCTTTCGGAAAATGACATCCCAAAGTCGTTAGTATCCCACTCGTTTAAATCAAAGCTAAGACCACCCCATACACTGCCGGTAGATGGATTTGTGAATGCTACACCATTAATACTGACACCAATTGTGTTGCTGATAGTACCACCAATTTGCACGGTTTGTTCTGTTGAAAAAGCATCTTCAAAAATAAATCGCGTAAAATTGTCAGATGAACCTGTCGCCAAAAAAGTTATGTCGTTAGTTAAGGTTACGGTTGTGTTTGTCCCATTATTGCCAAAGATAATAGCTGCGTTTGCGGCAGAACTCATCACAACAAAACTCATTAATAAAATTAGTATCTTCGCTTTCATTATAAAACCTCATATTGCATTAAAATAGACTCTCAATAGCTCATAAGCAAATAGCGCGCCAACTGAAAATAGTGCTTATTATCATAAAGTTAAGTTGTCTTTTTATTTTTTTATTAATAAAGTGTTAAATTCTTTGACGATAAAATTGAACATTTGCTTCAGAAGCTTTTATTGAGCAATTTTCTTTTTTCCTAATAAAACTAAAATATTACACGTTTAAATGCTCTAACTTCAGGCCTTTGCCAAACACCTTGTATGCAGTACGGGCCAGCATTTGCCCATGCTTGCGCATCTTCTAAACAGTCAAACTCAATAATAATTAGTGAGCCTGAAGGGTATAAGGTGGAACAATATCGGCTAGTTTGCCAATGAAATCAAGCGGGAAAAAGAAAACATGGGTAAATCGAGAAACGTGTTATCCATATCACGTTTAATTAATCCTCGCTTCTCCAAATAGGCCGCAATACGATGGCTAATGGTATGAACGAGCGCTTCCATATCATTGTTACTTGGTGCTCACGTGCCCGCTCTCTGGGTATTGCTCAGTTCACTTGGGTACCTTGCTAGCAGCAGCCGGAATGGAATGGGTAAGCTTAAGACCCACTGACGAATTGGATAACCAAGTAATACGTCATCTACAAGCAGCGCTGCACTTTCTGCCATGCTTCTTGCACCGCAGTTAGGGCAAAATCCACGTCGCTTACAGCTAAATGCAACCAACTTCTCATGTTTATAGTCACCGCACATCACGCGTAAAAAACCGTGCTCTAGTCGTCCACAACGCAAGAACTCTTCAAACTCACGTTCAACATACTTGGGTAAATACTTACCTTGGTCGGCTAAGTTTGCGGTAAAATCTGGGTAGTAACGTTCAACCAATTGATAGAGTAGCGTTGTTTCTGGTCGATGGCGCTTGTATGTTTCACTTTGTTGCTTTGCCAACACATTCCTTCATCCCTGAATTGTGCACCGACAAGTGTGGCAAAAAAAGCCTAGCTTGCGACTGGCTGAATGTCCGGAAAGGGCGTTAACATGCCTGTTGAGAAAATCAGCTATCTCCGCAAAATTTGTTCAACAGAATGCAAAAGGCTGTGTCTGGAAACCTCGTCACATGAGGCGATCGTCAACTCTTTTCCAACCAGTGCTATTTATCCTGACAACTATAAAGTTTCAAGCGCTTTTTTGGCGTCATCAAAACGCTTATAAAGCTTAGGCATAGGTCGCTCACCATATGCTTCTTTTGCTCTTGCAATCGCTCCGTTAAGTCCAAGCAAAAGATCTTTTGCGGCCGCTTTGCTAGCTAAACTTTCGGTGCTGCCAATATGCCCTATCCAAATAGGCGAAGAATGTGCAAAAGGTCTTGCGTGCATAGTTGGCCAACTATCGTCACGTTTTTCAGCCGCATAAGCACGAGCCGCTACCCAGCCGCCTGAAGGTAAGCTGAGTTCACCTGTGTAAGACTTTGTTTCTCCAGCGCCGATTGCCTCGAGGGTTTGCACAACTTGGCCATTAACAATAATCTCGACCACTTCTAGTTTATTGGTGCTCGCCAAGCTTAGCGTATAGCTTTGTTTTCCGCTTGTTGTTACATCACCGGGCTTTGCGCCATTGTCTAAAGCAAACATTAATGCTGGGCCAGTAGATAAAAAGCTTCGACCAGCGATAGCACCCTCCACAACAGGGTCTTCAGCCGCGCTACCTTCTAACGCTCTGACATAAGCACGTGCAGTACCCATTGCTGGTGTCCGATGAAAATCAACCCAACCATCGGTACCCGAAATTCCGGCAACCGGCCTGCCAATATTTAACAAGCGATACCAAACTTCAGCAGTACCTAAAGAGCTTGTCCACGCGCAAACTATTTCTAAGCCCATGCTCTTTTGCAATATGCCATCGGCAAGTAACTCAAGGGGAATACTGTTAACACCCTCTTCAGTAAATGGGTCGCCGTCGCTTGCAATGGGGTGCACATAGGTACCAAAAGCGCCCACACTATTAGCATAAGCAAACACATTAGCATTGCTTAAATTAGTGTCGCCCAAAGCCGGATTAGACGGACCAAAAAACCAAGGTGAATAGGGTTCTTTCACGTTTAATAAACCTACATGACCATGAAAATGTGAACGTACTTCCTGCCCTTGGACAAGCGTTTGATTCCCACTAATACTGCGTTTACCAACCATAGCTTTATCAATTTTACGTTCCCAACGGTTCCAAGACATAGGCGCTAAATAGTTTAAGTCTTCACCTTTCATCAATAACAAGGCGTCTTTATGTGTCGCTCTATGATGACCGTCGCCATTTAAATGCACATGAAAATCAGCAGATGTATATCCTGCTGCCATACTATCCCATAAAGTGTTTAAGACAAGCTTGGCACTAGTGGTTTTAGCGTTTGTGAGTTCCACATTAGCTGAAACAAGCATAGTCATTGGGCCGCGCACTGCCTCAATTGAATACTTGCCCACCGGCAATGTGAATGTTTCTTTCCCGTCGATATAAAAATAACTACGGCCTGTTTGCGGGTCATCAAATGTCGCGCTATTTGCGGTAGAAACGGGATGACCATCCTCAGATATGATAGAAACCCTAGCCGCTACCGTTTGTCCTTGTTCATTTTCAATAGAAACACTAAGGGTGCCGAGCGCTTTTTTGTATTTCCATTGTTTCACTTCAACTTTTGACGCTTTGCCGCCATGCGTATTTATTTTCATAAGATGAAATTGGCGATTATCGTCTAATTCTACAAAATAGATCGAATTCCCATCGGCACTAAAAGCCGGTGTGAGCGCAAAGCTACCATTATCTGTCAATCGTTGAGATACACGAGTATCGTTTAAATCCATGGTAAATAAGTGATAGTCGTTATCGATAGGCGCGCTATATACGAGTAAACCTTGCTTTGGGTGAGTGTCGCTAGTTAAATGGTAGGTAAGTGTTTGTGCTTGGACAACGGTATCCGTTCCGTCGGTAAAATCGTGCTGCCTAAGTACTCTATGAGCCCCTGCACCGTGCAAGTATACAATGGCATTTTTGTTAGCAACTCGCCTAATATTGCGCTCAACTTGGCGCAAGTCAGTTAATTTGAGCCCGGCCTTATCATCTTTGTGTTCACTGCTTAAATTCGCAATTTTTTGTTGATACAAATCCATCGAGCCAGACACACCACTGCTGTAGTAAATACTTGAGCCATCTGCTGAAAACTCAGGATCAAGCTCTATTGCACTGGTATTGATTAGTGTTTCTTGCCCGCTCTTTAAATCTTTAATTACAACAGCGGTATCGTTACCAAAATCACGTACAAAGGCAATATGCTTAGCATCAGGAGACCATCGTGGACGCGCATCAGTACCATTGGCATTGGTGAGTTGCGTCGCGACTCCACTTTCTATATCTAAAAGCCATAACCAACCTTTAGAGGAGAATGCGATATGTTTACCATTTGGTGCAGGTGCCGGGTCAGTGATGCCTTGCGCCAATATAGGCAGTTCGTGTTGCTCTAAATAAACATGATGCCCAAAGTCATCAAGCTTTTGATAATGATTAGTCCACTGTGCGTGAGCCTTAAGCGAAAGCAAAAGCGTCATTAATAGACTTGCGCAGAGCAGACTGTTTTTGAGACCAATCATGGATATGCCTTTTTATATTTATTGTTTTTAGTTCGATCAGTTTAGCTGCTGCTATAGTTTGCTTTGGCAGCAACGATAAAAATCGTACTTAACTTTTACTATACCGCTCTATTGTTTTAAGTACTACCGATCGTTTAAGTAAATCAGAGGGGTTTACTTTGTAAGTGCGCGCAATGAGCACTGTGGTAGTGAGACAAAGTACCACAGTGTTATTCAGCAAAGAGCCATTTAATAAAAGAACTATGCAGACAGATTAATTCGCAAACACAGTAATACTTATTTTGACCTTCTACCGCGCCAACAAATAAGCGAAAATCCAATCGTTAGTAGGAATAATATAGTGGGAGTAGAAACCGTATTTGCTGCAGACATTCGCGCAAAACTAGGTTCACCGACGTTTCTTCCCAAAGAAGAAGTGCTGGCGTTAAAATTCCAACCGCCATTAAAAAAAGAACGCTGGTGACCCATTGCGAACGAATTCACATTAAAACCTACATTGAATCGCGATCGGAGTATAGTAGTAGATGCCGTGCTTACTACTGAATCAAAAATCTGTGAAATAGGGGTAGCCGCTAACGAGTTATAATCATTAAGCAAGGCAGATAGACTATCCATAATTGCACGTGCCTCGGTGCTACTGTTGGTAAACAGATAACCCGCGGGGGCCGCATCGGTGCCAAAAGCACTATTAAAAGAGCTGCCACCAAAATCAATATCTACCAAACCTAAAGAACCCGCATTAAAACCAGTAATGGATACCAGTACCGAATCATCACCGTTCAAGGTTGTAATTACGCTGGCGTTAACATGGTTGCTCACAATAATCATTGCGGTCAACAAAATTCCAATTATTTTATTCATCAATATTCCTTTCGTTTTTTATGTTTTAATCTTCAGGCTAAACGTTGAATTGAAGCCAAATAGGACGCTACTCAGTAAACTTACGTTTATTAAAATAAATAACAATCCCTGCGCTTTATTATTAACGCTTTATTAACGCTTTTGGAGGGGTGTTACGTTTATTGTCCCAAGTTGATAAACTAAATAAGGCGGCGGCTGTTTTTAAATGGAGAAAAATGCAACATGCAAGCAACTAAGCTGAAGGACCTACATACCCCTTGTTTGCTAATTGAACAAAGTAAACTTAAACAAAATATTAGCTATTTATCTGAACATATTGGTGCGCTTGGATGCGTTATTAGGCCTCACGTAAAAACACATAAGTCGGTCGACATTACTCAACTAATTGTGGATGCTGGCAACACCCAGGGAATCACTGTATCAACCTTAAAAGAGGCGAAGCATTTTTTTGCTGCCGGTTACACGGATATTTTATATGCGGTTGGAATTGTGCCAAATAAGTTTGCTGCGGTGCAAAGCTTGATGGAACAAGGCTGCAAAATTACAGTTATATTAGATAGTTTAGAACTAGCAAAATTATTGGGTGAATATGCAGATACCCAGCAAGTAGTTTTTAATGTCTTAATTGAGCTAGATGTCGACAAACATCGGGCCGGAGTAAACCCGCATAGCCAAACTTTATTAGATATAGCCTATGCTTTACATCATCAAAGCTATACTCAACTGCAAGGTGTGATGACACATGCAGGCGGCTCTTATGAGTGTTTTGAAAAATCATCTCAATTAGCGTTAGCTCGCCAAGAACGTGATTTATCTTTACTTGCGGCAGAGCGTATTAGAGCTGAAGGAATAGCCTGTAAAACGGTTTCTATCGGCTCTACACCTACTGCTTTTGCGATTGACGATCTGAGCGGCATTACTGAAGTCCGAGCCGGTGTATACGTACTCTTTGACTTAGTGATGTCGGGTTTAGGTGTATGTAAGATTGACGACATCGCAATAAGTGTGATGGGAAGTATTATTGGCTTTCAGAAAGAAAAGCAGATGGCACTTTGTGACGCAGGATGGATGGCAATGTCAAGAGACAGAGGCACTGCGGGACACAAAATAGATCAAGGTTATGGGCTTATTTGCGACAAAAACGGAGCTCTCATTGCTAATATGTTAATGACAAGCGCGAATCAAGAGCACGGTATTATTAGTATGCGTAAAGCCAATACACAACGGGGCAAATCTACTGACTTTCCTTTCGCACTTTTTAGTATTGGCGACCTTATTCGAATTTTGCCTAATCACGCATGCGCGACTGCAGCGCAGTACAACCATTTTTATTTAGTTGATGGTGATAAGGTTATTAAAACCTTGCCGTCGATATCAGGCTGGTAAAAGAGGCAATGTCGCTAGCCGCTATTTGATACTCTGTCTGGCTAGCGGTTTGGGCTGTTGTCTGACTCGCTAATTGAGTCACTATTTGGGTCACTGTTTGCATCACTAATGCGCTGTAAGCGTTCTTGTTCTTCAGCAAAAGCGGCTTTGATTTCTTCTAACACGGTATCGACATCGGCCTCGCTATTATCGAATTCAAAATAACCGCTTAATTCTGAATCTGGCGTTAATTCGCCCACTTGATATAGTGCCCACATTTCTTCAGCATAATGAGTTTGTTGTAGTGCGGGGGCAAACTCCGAATAATAATCGGTCATATTGCGCACGTCGCGTTGTAGCATGCTAAACGCATTGTTGTTTGCCGCCGCGTCAACGGCTTGAGGTAAGTCTATGATCACCGGGCCGTAGTCATCTACCAATACATTAAACTCTGATAAATCACCATGCACAATACCGGCACACAGCATTAGCATTACATACATCATTACTTGAGCATGATCTTCTAGCGCTTGTTCTTCGCTCATCGATACGTCATTTAATCGCGGAGCAACATTGCCCTCGGTGTCGGTCACAAGTTCCATAAGTAATACGCCATCGTAACACCCAAATGGCTGTGGTACGCGCACACCTGCGGCGGACAACTTAAAAAGCGCATCAACCTCAGCATTCTGCCATGCATCTTCTTGCTGTTTGCGACCAAAGCTCGAGCCTTTTTCCATTGCTCTGGCGCGTCGACTATTTCTAACTTTTCTACCTTCTTGATATTGCACGGCTTTTTTAAAGCTACGTTTCATTGCTTCTTTGTATACTTTTGCACAACGTATTTCACCTTGGCTTTTTACTGCATACACAGTCGCCTCTTTACCACTCATTAATTGGTAAAGTACTTCATCAACCAGGCCGTCTTCAACTAAAGGGATTAAACGCTTAGGAATTTTCATGCCGCAGTTATACAGCACTCAAGAGTGTTTTGAAATGGGCACATCAATAAAATAAGCGCTACAATTTGTCCTACCTAACAGGTGCACCATTTTCAAAGGCTTGCCAAACCTCGCGTCTAAAACGCATTTGAGGACGTTCTTGCCGCACTTCAAAAGCAATTCGGTCTGTATACATCCGGCCATGTCGATCAACAAAGTTGACTTCAGCAACATGTGCACCGAAGGGGAGCTGTTTTGGCAATTCATATTTCCATAAATGCATATTGCGGTCAGCCACAGCGCCCTGTGGCTGTGGTACATCTGGACCATATTGATAGCCCTTAAACAATTGAAATCCTTGATTTGCATCTTGACCAGAACGACTTTCAAGCGCCCATCTTGATACAGACAACTGGCGTTGTGCCGCAAAAGGATCAGCATACATAGCGCCAACTCTTGCCTCTTCGCCTTTTGCTTCTTGCGTTCGCGTCATTTTATGTGAGGTAGCACCATTTATGCTAATACTCACTTGCGTATCACTTGAACCTGCCCAAATATTAGCCGTAATAAAACTGCCATTCTTCAAATCTTCGCTGGTTAAAATCTTAACATCAGGCAGATCATTAATAGATAATGGTGGAACCTCTTCGCGAGTACTTCGTTCACTATGGCGCCACTGTTGTATTTGTTCAAACCAAGTTCGAAAACCTGGGGTAGAAATTGACAACCATGCGGCTCTTTCACGCCCCTGATTTGCACCGTAATAACGCTCTTTATAGTTGCCCTTTGCATCAAATGTTAATTCTAACCAACCCTTAGGTGCACCTAATCGCTGTAATGACATTGGTGTGCCATGTATATCAAAATCTCCCTGATACCATGCTCCCGAACCAGCACCAGCAATGATATGTCTAAACGGTAAGGCATTAACGCCCACTACCTCTTTCCAACCTTTAAACGAATCACCGGGCGAGAGATTTTCAATCGTATGCGTGTGACCGGCTAGGGACAATACTTGTCTCCCTTCAACTAAAGCGTATAGATCGTTAACATTATCGGTTTGATGTGCAGCAAATTGTTGGTCATAAAAAGTAACAAACGGAATATGGTGAGCAAATACAATGGTTTTTTGCTCATCTGCGACCTTAATTAAAGCTTCAACAAACTGCATTTGTTCATCGCTAATACGCCCATTGTAGCGTTTATTTTCATCGTCAACACAATACTCTCTACCAGGCAGTCGAGCGTCATCTGGCCCACAAGGATAAATTACATTATCCAATACAATAAACAGCACATTGCCTTGTTCAAAGGCGTAATAAGCTGGTCCCCATAGATTTCGCCAACTGTCAGCACTGTCTTTGTCGAAGTCAGCATCAAAATCAAAATCGTGATTACCATGTGTCCACCATTGAGGTGCCTTTAGCGTACCTAAAATATCAGCCATCCGTGGGATCAAACCTAAGTCGTCACCCATAACATCTCCCACTGCGATAATACAATCGAGTTGATGTCCGCGATCCAAAAGGTCGTCGACCGTCGAATCTCTAAAAAAACTGATATCTTGATTCGCATAAGTCTGTGTGTCGCCCAAAATTGCGCAATTAAAATCATTCGAATGCACGGGTTTAAGCGGAAAGTTAATCTCTGACGGAAGTGAGCCTGTGGGCGCTAAACCACCGAAACGCAAGGCTTTTGGAGAGCCTTTGGGTTTATGCTGATAAGCAAACTGAGGCACATAATCTTGATTGGTGGGCACTCTCCAACCAGTAGGTTGCACCACAAATACACTCATGTCTTCTCGTTCCGCTAAGCTGTAGCGACCATCTTTATCGCTCAACGCGACATGTATGCCATTTGATACCGCGACATCTGCAATCCCGGGTTCACCAATGTCGAAAACGCCATTCCCGTTTTCATCATGGAACACCCTCCCCTTAACAAGCTGGCTAGAATTAGCAGTTTCTTCTCGAATCACTTGAATATCTGCAAAATAAGGCTGTTGTAGTGTTGTTGTTTTTGTAGGAACTGGATTTGTTGTATTAGCACAACTTAGTAGAGTGGTGACGCAAGCTAGCAGGAACACGAGCTTTTTTATCTTACTTGAAAAGAAAGTGATTTTTAATGACATAGTATTAAGAACTCTAATCGTTTTACTAACCTTAAAATATTTTTATGACAAAAATAAGAAGGTAAATGCGATGAAGTTAAAAACTACATGAAGATGGTAGCAAAAGGTGTAACCTAAAGACGCCGATAAATTACTTGTTGTTAAAACACCGCCATAAGATTTGGCCTGGGCATCACAAGCAACAAGTTAAGCACATGATTTTTATATAAGTTTATGCCACATTCCCTTTAGGGGCATACTTTTTTAAATGTTCCTTTGGAAGAATTAAATGTTCCAATTTTTAGGCTCCAAAACTGATAAAAAGAACTATTCATAACCGCATCACAACTGCCTGTCGCTTTGTATCGACTAAGCAATAAGTCTTCAAAATAGACTTTGCTTTGTTCATTTTTTGCCATTCTGATATCTTCGCAGCTGTCTGTTATACAAAGATCCAAATCAAAGCTTTCTTCCCAATTTTTGACCACCATTAAGCGTGATAATTGCAAGTAAAATTGAAGCTGAGGATGCGCAACGTTATCAATAATAACCGATAATTCATTTTCGGCTTTTTCGTACAACGCAGTCGCTCTTTGCCAAATCTTAAAAGCATTTTCGTCTTTGTTACCAGAGATTTTTAAGTCTTCGAGCATTTCGAACGCTTCATCATTTGCTACCAAGCTTGGTATGGCGTTTAGTAAAACCATATCGCGACCTTGTAGGTCTTGTGCTTCCTTAATAGCTAAATTAGCTGTAATAAGTGCATCTTCTTTATTACCTATTTGCCATTGAGACATCGCCTTTAAAGTTTGTAAATTTGCCCACAATCCGTTTTGTATCAGTTCAGCTTTTTGTGACTCTAAGCTGTTTACACCATTTATAACTCGCTGATAAAGCATTAAACCGCGATTAGCCTGCATTATTTGCGCTGTATTTGTTTGAGAGCTTATTGCTTCATTCGCTCTATCTATGGCAAACATGTTGGTTTGTAAACGTGATGCAGCATCAAAATCATCTTGAATCGCTCGCGTATCGCTTACTTGAGAAACAGTCTGTGTAACTGAACATGCACTCAGCACTATACTGGCGCAAATCGCCACTAAAAACCACGATATGCGCTTTAAACGCAATGTGTGTTGGTTACCAAGCTGTGGCATAAACATAATATTTCCTTTTTTATTGGTCAAAATGCATGCTTATTAAGCATTCTCAGCGTTCAATACTCTTTGTAATAGTAGATCAAGTAAGACATCTACATTAAGAGTTTGGTTTTCTGCAATTAGAGATTTAAAGGTAGTTTTTAAATTATTTATATTCTCTAAGGTTAAGCCTTTTGCGGCAGCCGCTTCGAGCAAAGCAGACAATATCCTTTCTTTTGCTTCAATGCGTAAATTTTGCCATTGGCCTTTTAGTTTTTCTTCGAGACCATTGGCGAGGCCACCCATGTCTGTGCTTAATAGGTCAAATATTTCCGCAATTGGGTATTTGCCTGCTTGTATTTCTTTTACAAAATCTTGATCATCGATAACGGCTCTAAGACCTACTTTAAGCAGTGCAATTGCATCTGCTGAGCTAGTAAAACCTTGATCAGATTGCCGTAAACTGCCGATCATTGCTTGTAGTGCAGTGGATAAGTTTGGATTAATCTCACCCGCTTTATCCATCACCCAATTAGGGTAATCAACCACTTCTGTAAACACAAAACCCAAGAGCTCGTCGAGATCGTCTCGAGTAAACTGGGGGGTCCATTTTGCATTGCCTACGGCCACTTGTGCTAAATGACCTACAACATCTTTAGCAATATTAATTAGCTTATGCTTTTTGGGGTCATTGGCAATATCTGGCCAAAATAACTCAATATGGGTGCGGCTATTTTCTAACACCAATCGTACAATCTCAGCTAGTGTATCTTCTCCAAACAAGGCAGCTTTTTCGCCCAAATCGGTAGCAATAGACTGCACCAATCCGATTATCGCTTCTTTATGTTTAGTATTCTCTGATACAACTAAAGCCGGATGCCGTCCAAATACTTGCAAACTTGCCAACATGAGTTCTTCTAAGGTATGTTCGTTAAAAGCCGCCTGTATTAAACCTTTTTCGTTATCTTCTAAAATAGTTTGTAACAAAGCACCTGCCACAGTGGTGGTTAAATCTTGATGAGCTTGATTAGACTGTTTTAAAAATTTTTGTGGCTGCATAATCATAGCAGAGCCGGCACTTGCCAACACACTTTTGAAGACAAACTCTCCCCACTGAATAAGTTTTTCTTTTGCGGCAAGGGTTTCGGTGGCACTTTGCCCTGGGGCAGCTCTAACAGCCTTTATTTTAGCATCAATATCTTTCGCTAAAGCGGCTGTTGTTATCGATACTAATTCTTGAAATCGAGGCTCAGTATTAAATAAAGATGCGTTTTCAGACACCCCTTCTAAACTCACCAGCAAGAGTCGCTGAGGCAAGTCACCAATATTTTCAGGCTCTATGCCATCGGTAAAGTCAATAGTATCTAGCCCCGTTAAAACAGCCTGAATAATTTTGCCATTCTTGCCTTCGCGATTAAAAGCTTCGGGCATTTGCAGAAAATAATCAACCGCCACATCAACCAAATTACCAGCAATACGCATTAATAAACTAGGGTGAGGCGAATCGCCGTCTTGCCATTGCGAAATTGTCAGCATAGACTGAAGTTCTGACTCAGATAAAACATCACTTCCTAATGCTAATGAGTTTTCTTCTCTAGCCAAATACAAAGCCATATAATTACGGTAATAATCAATACATCTTTGGCGTTCTTCCTCGTTTAACGCGCGTCTGAGCGCCGCATGTGATTGATCAATGTGAGGTTTAATTGCTCGTTTTAAAAACTCAGCATTGTCTAAATATACCCGCCCCATTTCAGCATCTTTGAAAAAATTAAGTGCAGACGTAATATTTGGATTTGGGTCCATTTTAGGGATAGGAAAGGTAATACTGCGTGCTTGTGTACTTGCGATAAAATGCTTACGAGCAGCTCCATTTAGTTTAACCGCGGTATTAATTGCAAATAAAATGAGTTCCGTTGAGGCCATGTGCTGTCTCCTTAATGTCTGCCGAAAAATGTAAGGCCGTTGTTTAACCTTCACATTCCTTTTCTTTTACTTACTTTCTTTTTAACACTCAAGCAGTAATTACGGACAACAAGCGCAAAGATAGCATTTTGTGCAACACGTAATAATTAATTGTGCTCAAAAAACCACGATTATTCAGTATGACTGACAAGGAGGAGAAAATAAACATGCCGTCATGCCCTCATACTAAAGAAGCCAATGCTTAACTGTCAAGCGAGAGGTATTCATTATTATAATAAAGTTCATCAGTGCTATGCCGACATATAAGTACTAATAAGCGCTGGTATTATTAACCTAAATTAAGCAATAAATCCAAATATGAATCATTTCACAAAAACCGATGGAACACTAAATGACAGACCCTAAAAAAAAAGGAGATGTTGTTTTGGTGGTTGAAGATGATCTGATCAGCCGAGAAATACACTCGCGCCTCCTTACCGAAATAGGATTTAAGAATGTCGTGCAGGCGATTGATGGAATGCGAGCGTTAACAGTCATCAAAGAGCAAATTGCGCAAGACAATAAGATTATATTGGTACTGTGCGATTGGAACATGCCTAATATGAGTGGATTGCAATTATTGGAAATCATTCGCAAAGATCCAACGCTTAAACACATACCATTTTTTTTGATTTCGTCAAATCGCAATAAAGCACACATCGTCAAAGCGATAAAGACGGGTGTGACTAATTACTTGGTAAAACCGATTTCTGAATCAAAATTAAGCGATAAACTAAAAAAATATTTATAAACAGCCGTACAAAGCAAAAATTTGGAGCAAACATGAAAGGCATAGTATTTGACGAATTTAATAATATGGTTGAAGAGGCATTTGGTGAAGATATGCTTGATGACATCATCGATGAAAATGCTTCAAACCTAGCGACAGGTGGTGCTTATACATCGGTTGGTACTTATGACCACGAAGAGCTTGTGATGTTGGTTTCATCATTGAGCAACGCGACCAATATCGCCATCCCAGATTTAGTAAAAACATTTGGTTTGCATTTAGCACAGGTGTTTTCGACTAAATTCAGTAGTTTCTTTGATGAGTGTACAGACACGTTTTCGTTTCTGAAACGCATCGATAATCATATTCATGTAGAAGTATATAAACTATATCCAGACGCAGAACTTCCGAAATTTTCATTTGAAGAACCTGATGCACAAACTCTTAATCTGATCTACGAATCAAAGCGCGGCTTTGCAGATTTAGCTGAAGGATTGATTGAAGGCACCGCAAAATATTACAAAGAAAATGTAACGATAGATAAGGAAGATCAATCAACTGAGCTCATGCATAAAGTTATTTTTAGACTCAAAAAATAAGAAAATCACGATATGAGCGATCAAATAGAAAGACTTAAAACTCGCTACAATCGCGCTAAGACTGCTCGAAAAGAAGCTGAGGATCTACTGGAAGAAAAAAGTAGAGAACTCTATTTAATGAATGAAGAGCTAAAAACATTGGCGACTTCGCTCGAACAACAAGTAACTGAAAGAACAAAAGATTTAACACTGGCAAAAGAAGAAGCTGAACGGCTTTCGCGTACAAAAAGTGCTTTTTTAGCAAACATGAGCCATGAGTTACGGACACCCATTAATGGCGTGTTGGGGATGTTAAGTATTTTATCCCAAAGTAACTTAAGCGACCGTGACAAAAAGCGCCTGAATACGGCCTCACAATCGGGCACTTTATTGCTTAAAATAATCAATAGTATTCTGGACATTTCCAAGTTAGAGACCGACAACGTTGAACTAGAGTCCATCGAATATAATCCGCTCGAAATACTGGAAACAACACTCAACACATTTGAGTATCAATGTGATAACAAAAATCTGTCCTTGGTATCTCTTTTCCCGCCAGCTTTAGACACTGCCTTAATAGGTGACCCCACACGACTTAAACAAATAGTGACGAACCTGCTATCAAATTCTATTAAGTTCACTCAATCAGGAGAAATCGTAGTATCTGCTCAGCATCACAACGGCCGACTAACAATTGCAATAAAAGATACAGGCATAGGCATTGCAAAAGAGATGCAGGAGAATATTTTTTCACCATTCTCTCAAGAGGATGAAAGTACCACAAGAAAATATGGGGGTACTGGTTTAGGTTTAGCAATTAGTCAACAGCTTGCGAAATTGATGAATGGCAATATTAGCTTACTGTCGGAAATAGGCAAAGGCTCTACTTTTACTGTTGATATTGAAGCAATAGAATCACCGCAAGTTGCATCGAGCACTGAGCAATTTCCACAATTACGACTTAGTGATAAGCGTTTTATTGTAATAGAAAGTCATGCGATGCTGCTTGAATATCTTAGTAATTGTTTAACATATTGGCAAGCCAGCGAGATTGAGACCTTTAACGATGTATCGATGTTGACATTATACCTCGAGAGTTTTAAGACTGATGTTGTAATTATCAATGAAAAAACCCTAGAAGACGAACACTTACTTATTTCGCTTGTTGAGAAATACCCAAAAATACGCTTTGTCTTGTTAAGCGCAGGGGACAAAGAATATTCCAAATACAATAATTTGGTTTTGATCAGTAGCCCTGTCAAAAAGGCTGAATTAACAAGCGCATTTTCCGATGTTGTCTATTGCAATACACAACACGCACAAACTGAAAATATGTTTAAAGCCTATCAATTTGATGGTGAGAAAATTTTACTAGTAGAAGATAATCTTACCAATCAAGAAGTAGCGCGAGAACTTTTATCACTGGTAAATTTACAAGTGACAATTGCTAACAACGGAAAAGAAGCGATTGATATATTAGAAACTGCTGCCCCAGATGAATACAAGTTAGTGTTGATGGATATTCAAATGCCAGTCATGGACGGTTTAACCGCATCAAAACAAATTCGCAATTCTAAAACACCATATACTCATGTTCCCATCATTGCGATGACAGCTCACAGTTTTAAAGATGACTATGACCAAAGTCTTAAGGCAGGCATGAATGCGCATATTACCAAACCCATTGAACCTAAAGTTCTATTTTCTACTGTCAGCAAATATATCGCGCAAAAAAACATAGCTTCCAATGATTTTGTGCCGTGTGCAGAAAATAAAGTTTCCCAATCTAACATTGACCAAGAACAGCCAAGCAGCAAGAATATAAATGACTTTTTAGCCGATGCATTTGAGCGTTTGGGGCGCAATACGCAATTGTTTAGCCGAGCATTAACTATTTTTGAACGTCAGCGACCTGATTTGCTTAGAGAGTTACGAGAGCAAATAGAAGCAGCTGATATAGTTGATGCTTGTAGAACCGCTCATACTTTAAAGGGCAGTGCAGTGAATGTAGGCGCAAACCTGGTATCGATTGAAGCCTCGCGTCTTGAAAAACTCCTCGAACCCGTGCAACACGATGCGCATTTACCGCAAGACTTACAAACAGAAATAAACGCCATCATTCAGAAAATAGAAACCGAGTGGAGTGCATTTAAATGCGCTGCAAGCACTTACATGTAAAAGTAAACACGCAGGATATGGTTTGCAAGCGCAATTTGACCTTATTTAGTCGCTGAATAGACTACCTTACCGCCTTTTATAGTCTCTAACACCTTGAGATCTAATAGAGCCTCAGGCTCAATTTCAAAGGGATTACTATCAAGAATCACCATGTCGGCTTTTTTACCCACTTCTAAGGTACCTTTAGTATCTTGCTCATAGATTTGATAAGCGGCACTTGAGGTGATCGCGCGGAGGGCTTGTTCAACACTTACGCGTTCATCCCCACCTAATAAGCGTTTTGACCGGCTTAATCTATTCACCATAGAATACAAAATCATTTGAGAGTTTGGTAAGGTCACTGGCGCATCGTTGTGAGACGTCACCACTACCCCTTTCTCTAAGGCTGACTTCGCAGGCGAAATACGACTTGCCCGCTCAGGACCCAATACCGATTCAAAATGCCAGTCGCCCCAATAAAAGGTGTGTACCGACATCAATGACGCGATAATATCGAGTTCTGCCATTTTATCGAGTTGATCTTCTCGCGCTGTTTGAGCGTGTATTGCTACTGGGCGAACATCAACTTGGGGGAATTTTTGTTTTGCATTCGCAATTATCTCAATATACTTATCAATAGCTGCGTCGCCATTTACATGAGCTAGCACTTGCCAATTGTTCTCATGGCTCATATCAACCCATTTTTGTAGTACTTCATCAGGTACTTGTGGATATCCCTTGTAGTCTTCATCTTGGCCCTCTAGTGGCACATGATAAGGCTTGGTTAACCATGCAGTTTTCACCTGCGGAGAACCGTCAAGCGATAGCTTTATGCCGCCAACTTTTATACCGTTTTTATAATCTTGACCATGCTGAGACATTACATCGTCTATAAACACATTTTCATCTTCAAAAAAGGTTGGGTCAGGGAATATTGATACATCTATATCTAGCAAGTTTTGTTCACTCGCAATGTTTAGCAAAGCAACTTCGTTTATGCTAGCTCGTCCCTCTTGAGAAGTTGTGAAGCCTGATTTAAAAAACGCTTTTTCAGACGCCTGTAGAGCTTGTAAATTTAATTCTTCAGAAATTTTACTAAGAGCAAGCGTACCGACATAGAAAAAAGCTGTTTCTTCAACTACGCCATTTATATTGCCATCTGCATCCCTTCTAAATTTGCCACCATCGGGATCTTCTTGTGCATTGGTTATGCCTAATACTTCAATCGCTTTTGAGTTTATAGCGCCTAAATGAGAAGACTGATGGATAGCAAGGACCGGTATTTCAGTAGAAACGCGATCAAGATCTTCTTTAGTAGGATGCCTTTGCTCACTAAGTTGAGCGTCGTCATAACCCATTCCTAATATCCAGCCTACTGATTTAGTAATATCGCTGTTTTCTTCGGCTTTTAATGCATCAATTAGTTTATCAATAGAATCAACACCGTTATCGGGTGGCGGTAATAAATTTGCAGACATTGCCAGTACACCCGTTTGCAAAAAATGCCCGTGAGCATCTATAAAGCCTGGTAACAAAGTACTGCCATTCAAATCGTTAATTTGTGTATCTGGTCCTTTTAAACTGGCCATGTCTTCATTTGTCCCAATAAAAACAATTTCACCGTCTTTTATTGCCATGGCTTCTGCCTGAGTATTTTTATCGTCTAACGTAATGACATTGGCATTTACATAAATGACATCGGCAGCATTTGCAGTGTTAACGGTATCGTTTGTCGTAGTTTCGGGCTTAGTGCAAGCAGACAAGACGACAATGGATAAAATGAATATGATGATTTGAGTAAGTTGTTGATGCACTTTTAATCCTTTTAAATAAGCGGAATTATTATAAGAGTTAATACTAATATCGGTTGCTTGCAAATGCGTTTAATCAAAAATTGACTTGCGATAACACTCGCAGTCCTTAGCAAAAAAACTGACTATGGAGTGTACACGAATAACGTTCACACAGTAACAGGAAAAAAGTCATTTAATGTCAAATATCATGGAAAAAAGAATTCACAACAATTAACGTCACCCAGTGTAATCAAGCTTGTGCTTGCTCCGTATAAATCAATCATCGCTATCGCTTATAAATGAATGAAGGTAAAAGTACAGATGCTTTTTACTTTTCTATAAATGCTTGTTCAATAACGTAGTCGCCTCGGTTGCGCGAATTAGCTTTACTGAAGCCTACAGCATTTAATATGTCCATAGTATCTTGCAGCATATCGTTATTGCCACACAGCATAAAACGGTCATCTTGTGGGTTGATTGAAGGCATGCCAATTGACTTTGTTAAGCGGCCACTAGTCATTAAATCAGTTATTCTTTGTTGATGGTCTTCTTTGACACTGCAGTCATGAGCTTGCTCAAAATCAAAGTCTTCTCGGGTTACGCTAGGGAAATAAACAAGTTTGTCTTTGACTAAATCGCCAAAATAAAGATTGTTTGGCAGTTCTTGTTGAATTTCTTTTCGGTATGCCAACTCAGACACTTCTCTAACACAGTGGACCAATACTACTTTCTCAAAAGCTTCGTATATGTCAGGGTCTTTAATGATACTCATAAAAGGAGCGAGGCCGGTACCAGTCGATAGTAAATACAAATGTTTACCGGGGTTCAGATAGCCTGGCACAAGCGTTCCAGTTGGCCTAGTGGTCATTATAATACTGTCGCCAGGTACAATTTTCTGTAAACGCGATGTCAAAGCACCGTCGGGTACTTTGATGCTAAAAAACTCTAGTTCTTCAGCATAGTTAGCACTTGCCACACTATATGCTCTGAGCAGAGGTCGACCTTCAACCTCTAGGCCGATCATTACAAATTGACCATTCTCGAACGTGAAACTTTGACCGCGTGTGGTTTTAAAACTAAATAAAGTGTTGTTCCAATGATGCACATCGGTCACGGTTTCAGTAATAGTGTTTCTCATGCCTTCCTTAAAATGACATTCTTACGCCAATTTCAACAGCCCTACCTGGTAAAGGTGCTAAATTTTTGAGGAATGAAGTGTGCACTCGTGCTTCTTCATCGCTTAAGTTTCGACCTTTCAAAAACAGCTCTGTTTCGATACCTTTTACTTTAGTGAAGTATGAAGCATTGATATCGACTAATGTGTAAGCGTCGGTTGTGGTTTCAAACGCAGCCACCCTGTCTTGTTCAAACATTCGCGTTATTTGGCCTGAAACGGTAAAATTGTGAGTCTTGTAATCAGCACCAATAATAGCTTTGATGGGTGGAATCCTAGGTAAATTTTCATTTCCGTTACTCACCTTAGCGCGAATATAATCACCTTGAGCAGTAAAGGTCAAGCCTTCCATTGCCTGCCATGTAAATTGAACTTCAGCACCGTACAAATCTGTGTCCGCTGCTACATAAGCGAAGACAGGAAGGCCTTCTTCGCCATGTTCGTCCTCATGCTCATCATGCTCATCTTCATGAATTTCGTCATGATCATCATCATGTTCATCTTCGTGTTCATGTGAAAATTCTGCGTAGAGACCTGTATCTGCTAAATAGTAATAATTGTCGACTTGATTATAGAACACGTTGATGACAGCACCGAAATCACCACCAAATTTTCGCCATGAAATGTCTAGGTTATTCGATGTTTCAAGTTCTGGTCGATTTGGTTCAAATTCGACGATAGGCGCTTCTTCAGACATTGCCACCTGTTCAATATGATAAAGTGAGCCTATTTCATATGTCTGTGTGCCAATGTGAGGACCAAAAGAAAACAACTCAGCACTTGATGGAGCCCGTTTAGCATGCACAAATGACGCCGCTAAGTTGTAGCCTTTGGCGATATCCCACACAAGGCCGGCCGACAATGAAACGGGCGTAAAATCAAAACCAACAGCATCTTCAAAATGCTCACCTGAATGTTCGCCGTGATCGTCATCGTGCTCGTCACCATGCTCATCATCGTGCTCGTCTTCGTGATCATCATCATGATGTTCATCAAGTAAAAATTCGATTTCAGGCTCAAATATTCGCGGCACGTCTATTTGCACCCGCTCTATGCGCGCGCCAAGTTGCACCAATACATCGCCAAAATGTTTTTCTTCAATGATACCAAGCCCAAATGATTTTGTATCTGAAGGCGGTGTAAAGGCTTCTTCGCCTACCGCAGCAAAATCTGTCATTTTAGTATGCAAACTCACACCACCGCGCCAACCTGCAATGGGCTGGTGTAATATTTCCATTCGTGTTTCAAATGATTCACTTGAAAAATTTGTCCCTGGTTCATTATTTTCAAGCTCTGTATGCTCATAGTCGGTATACGATAAACCAAAATTAATAGCCGAAATAGCGGCAGTGTTTAATTGAAACGCGCCTGCCAACTGATACCTGTTTTGGCGCAGGTCAGCCATTACAATTTCTTCTTCCTCTCCTTCATGCTCATCATCGTGCTCTTCGTCATGCTCTTCTTCATGTTCTTCTCCGTGGCCATGACCAGGAATACCATATAAGCTCGACATATGCTCCATAGAGAAACCAATATGGCCGGCATCAAATAAGTAACTTGCCCCTACTGCTGCGCCTTGCGTGCGAGCGGCGGTATTTTCTACAACACCAAAGCTACCTTCTTCATGCTCATCGTCATGCTCATCTTCGTGTTCGTCATCATGCCCTTCGTCTGAATGTGCATCAGGACTTTCTGCAAACCCCGGGATTTGATAATCGTCGGCGTCGCGATAAAATGCCTGTACTTGCAAAGCTATATTGTCAGTACCTGTTTTAAAGCGACCATTAAAACCATCTTCGCTGTTGTTAGTATTGTGCGATACACTAAATTCACCTTCTTGATCCGTATTATCAGGAATACGAGTGTCAACCACGTTAACCACACCTCCGATTGCCCCACTGCCGTAAAATAAAGTTGCAGGGCCTCTTAATACTTCAATTTGTTCTGCGCTTGATGTTTCGTTAGTAACTAAATGATCAGGTCCAATGCGAGATGCGTCCCCGCCGTCCATGCCGTTTTGGGTAATTAATACTCGTGGGCCATCAAGACCGCGAATAATGGGAGAGCTCACTACGCCACCATAAAAAGATGAATGCACACCAACTTGATTTTTTAAGGTTTCGCCCAAGGTTGAAGCTTGCTGTTGTCTGAGTTTTTCACCAGCTAGAATACTAACAGGCGCAGCCGATTCTATATTGCTTGCATGAAAAGCACTCGCCGTCACATCAAATACCTCTATACTCGAAGAATCGACAGAGATATTTAAATTAACCAAACCATCTTCGACAACATCTACTTGTTCACTTGAATGAATATGGTTACTGGAAGAAACGTGTAACTCGACACTACCCGGCTTTACATCCAAAAATTCGAATTCACCCTTGCTGTTTATTTGACTGCGTTTGTTAGTGCCCATTATTTGTACCGAACCAGTGGTCAGTAACTTTCCGTTTTCGTCCGTGACTTTACCTTTAATTGTATTGGCATCAACATCAAAAGTCGCGCTGCTTGCACAGGCTATGGATATACAAAGGGCAAGGTTTGATAATTTCATGGTAGTTTATTCTATTCTCTTATAATGAATTTTGCGATAAAAGTGGTACGTGAATACGTTATGTTATTACATATTTTTTGTTATAGTATAACATCTGAAATATAGATCAAGAGGTAGAGAAAAAAAGGGACATGAATTTCGATACCGCAGATAAAAGCGGCAACTATATTGATGAGTATTGTGCTTGTAGGAAATTAACCAATCCCAGAATTAGACGCCGCAAGCTCCCTACGGCTATTGTCTATAGCCAAAAAGTAGCCCAAACACATGGATTGGCTAATATGCTCAAAACACTAAGGCTTTATAATTCTTTCTCTGCAAACTCCGCTAATCTGCTGCGTACCACGCCATCTAAACTCAAAGTTGCACTACCCGAAAAGTTTTTAAATTTCTCAACTAAATAAGTTAGCCCCGACGTTAATGCATTTAAATAATTGCTATCAATTTGCGATAAATTACCAGCACAAATGAGTTTAGTGCCTTCACCGCATCGAGTAATAATGGTTTTTAGCTGTGAAGCCGTTAAATTTTGCGATTCGTCGAGAATGACTATGGCATTTTGTAAGCTACGTCCGCGCATAAAATTAACCGATTTAAACTGTATATTGGCTTTCTCCATAATATAATTCATTGAGCCTTTCACGTTTTCATCATGCTTATGCAGTACCTCAAGCGAATCGGTAATTGCCGCTAACCATGGCGCCATTTTTTCTTCTTCAGTGCCAGGTAAAAAACCAATAGATTCGGCTATTTCAGGCGTACTACGTGTAACAATAATTTTATCGTACATGTTTTTTTCAATAACCATCTCAAGGGCTGCAGCCATAGCTAAGAGGGTCTTTCCACTACCAGCGGGGCCGGTCAAAATACACAAATCAATGTGAGGGTCGAGTAAGGTATGCAAAGCCATTGCTTGACCAATATTTTTAGGCGTAATACCCCACGCTCTGCGAGACATTAAACGTTCGTAACCTAAATCAAGTACGTCCAAAGTTTTCTCATCAAAAGCTTCTATTAAGCCAGCGAACTCTTTATTTTCATCGACTATAAACTCGTTAATATATGGGTCGGGCACTAAGGATTTATCAATGGTATGAACAGTGTCTCTGCCTTCAGTTATGCTGTTAACTGCTTCTACTTGTTGCCAAAAGCTCCCACCAAAAACATAGTAGCCTTTAGTTAAGTACTTCACATCAGTAATAAGCTGGTCAGTAAAGTAATCCTCTACTAACGCCATACCTGCACCTTTTGCCTTTAAGCGCATATTGATATCTTTGGTGACCAAAACAACTTGAATCGGCGACAAATCTTGTTGTAAATATAGTGCGGCATTAATAATACGATTGTCGTTTTCGTTGCTAGTAAACACTTGTGCTTGTTGGTCCATCGACAAATCAGCAAAAATTGATAAGCGCCCAGAAGGCGCTGTATCTCCAGAACCTATTCCCTTCATGCTAACGCCTTTGAGCATTTGCTCAGGCGATGCATCCCGCAGTAAATCTTCCATAGCTCGTATACTGACGCGAGCATCCCTAGCGACATCTTTTTTACTATCTTTTATATAATCAAGTTCTTCTAAAACAGTCATTGGGACGACTACGTCATGCTCTTTAAAAGAGGTAAACGCAAGCGGTTCGTGAAGGAGAATATTTGTATCGAGGACAAAAACTTTGGTGTTAGCTGGTGTGTTGGTATCAACCTGCTCTTTTGGCATCAAAAGCTCCATTTGGATAAGGGTTAAATGATACCTTAATCCAGAATCTCAAAGAGTTCACGCTTTTTTATGAGTATTTGATAAAAAGCTGACATCGACCGATGCACAGTTTACAATTGCGCCCACACAACACATAAGACATATTTAATTAATGAGCGAAGCAACTTCTTTTTCTGTTGGACAACGTTTTATAAGTAATAGTGAGTCTAGCCTTGGGCTAGGTGTAGTGATGGCTTCTGATGCCCGCAGCGTGAAAATTCTTTTCCCTGCGGTGGGTGAGGAAAGAACATACGCAAAAAATAATGCACACGTGACTCGTTTGGTGTTGAGTGAGGGAGAGAAAGTCAAACACATTGACGGTTTTGAAATCACAATCAATAAAATCGTAGAGCAAGACGATTTATTAACCTACATTGGTGTGCGCACTGATAACAACAAGGAAGCTTCGGTTGTAGAAGTCGCGCTTGACCCTCATGTCAAATTAAATCAGCCTGAAAAACGTTTGTTACATGGTCAGTTTGACGATCCCAACTGGTTTGATACTCGCTTTGCGTGCTGGCAAAAACAAAATGAGTTTTCTAGCTCAGGCGTTGTAGGTTTAGTCGGCGCCAGAGTTGACCTAATTCCTCACCAAATGCATATTGCTAACCAAGTAGGCCACCGCTACGCACCGCGCGTTTTATTGGCCGACGAAGTGGGCTTGGGTAAAACAATTGAAGCTGCGCTTATCATTCACATGCAATTAATCACTGGCCGGGCACACCGTGTACTCATAGTCGTCCCAGACTCTTTAGTACATCAATGGTTAGTTGAGATGTTGCGACGCGTCAATCTTGCGTTTTCGGTATTTGACGATGAACGCATCGAAGCGGTAAAGGAAAGCGGTGAAAACCCTTTTGACCAAGAGCAACTGATTCTATGCAGTCAAAGTTTCATCAGTCAGCACAAAGTACTTGCCGATGCCATTGAAACGCCATGGGATATTTTAGTCGTTGATGAAGCACATCATCTAGAGTGGTCAGAAGAAGATGTTTCTGAAGCCTATAGCGCAATTGAACAACTTGCTAATATTGCAAAATCAGTGCTTTTATTAACTGCTACCCCTGACCAATTAGGTCATCACGGCCACTTTGCGCGTTTGCGCCTACTCGACCCCGCACGATTTTACGATTATCAAGATTTTGTGGAACAAGAACAGCATTACAGCGAACTAGCCAACGCAGTCAATCCACTTATCGAAAATAAAGACTTAAGCAGTGTTGAGCGTGAATTACTGCGGCAAGTGATACCAAATATCAGTCTGGAAGATTTTGATTTAAATCTTGAAAGCGATCGTAAACGCTTACTAAAACAGTTAGTTGATCAACATGGAACGGGACGACTTTTATTCAGAAACAGACGGTCAGCTATTCAAGGGTTCCCTGAGCGGATTGCTCATCCTGTGCCACTGCGTATACCAAAAGAATTTGCCCTTAGCTTGCTAGAGCAGGATGATATTGGCCACGCTTTGCATCCTGAACGTAATTTAATAAGTGACGATAATTGGCCTGCCTATGATCCGCGCGTTAACTTTTTGATTGAGTTTTTAGAAGCCAATAAAACCGAAAAAGTGTTAGTGATATGTGCGTTTGCTAGCACGGCTTTGCAACTTGCTGAATTTATGCGTACCAAAACGAGTATTCGGCATACCGTGTTTCATGAAGGCATGAGCATTGTTGAACGCGACAAAGCGGCGCATTTTTTCGCTGATCATGAACTCGGCGCTCAAGTCATGTTGTGCAGCGAAATAGGCAGCGAAGGCCGTAATTTTCAGTTCTCGCGGCACCTTGTGCTATTTGATTTGCCGTTGAACCCTGATTTGCTCGAACAGCGTATTGGGCGTCTTGATAGAATTGGCCAAAAACATAATATTAATATTCATTTGCCATACTTTGAAGACACTGCACAAGAAGTACTGTTTGCATGGTATAACGATGGATTAGACGCTTTTGCGTCTACATGTGCAGTTGGATCAGATGTTTTTAAACGTTTGGGTGATGACCTTAAGCATGCATTGGCCAGTCCTTTAGACAAAGAAAACTGGCAAGATCTTATTGCTCAAGCACATGCATTGACCCTTTCACTAAAAGACCAAGTTGAGCAGGGTCGCGACAAACTTCTAGAGCTAAATGCAAAAGGTGATGAAGAGAGCGAAACGGCGCTTGAGCAGGTTGTAATTGCTGAAAATCCAGTTGAAATGATGCGCTTTATGACGCGATTATTCGACTCATTAGGTATTACCCAAGAAGAAAAAGACGCTCATAGTTTTATCCTTAAACAATCTGAAAACACCTTGTTCCCAATTAACTCAATTGGCGATGATGGTCTTGAAGTTACCTATAAAAGAGAAGCTGCTACACAGTTAGAGCATTTGACTTTTCTTAATCCCGATAGCCATTTAGTAACCCAGTGTTTAGACGTCGTATTACTCGATGTTATTGGCAAAAGTAGTTTATGTTTTGTTAATCGTGATGATGCTCCCGTTGGAGCGTATTGGATTGAAATAATCGCCGTTTTAAACCCAATTGCGCCTCCGGCGCTGCAGCTATTTAGGTACCTGCCAGCAACTCCTGTTAAAGTCTGTTTAAATGCCAAATTTGCTGCCGAGGAAACCGAGTTTGCACCAATATTTAAAGTCAAACCAAAAGTAGCGAAACAGTTAGTAAGCGCATTGGCTGAGCCTATATCGAAAACCATAGAAGCGGCCTTAGCATTGGCTCAAGAAGATTTAAACCGAGTGAAAGACGCTTCATTAATCAATATGCAATATGAGCTTGACGAAGAAATTGATAGGCTAAGTACTTTAAAACAACTTAATCCATCTATTCGCCAAGAAGAAATAGATTATTTAAATGAGCAAAAAGCCCAATTATTCGAGATAATTAAAGCCGCTGAACCACAACTTGATAGCGTCAGAGTCGTTATTAACAATCCTAAGTAGGTTGGGTGAAAAATGGTTTTATTGAACTATGCGCCTGAGATTAACCCAGCATTTGAACTGCTTTATGGTGACGATGATGTGTTGGTGTTTAACAAAGCAGCTGGCTTATTGAGTGTGCCCGGTAAGGCTATAGAGCATAAAGATTCGCTCGAACGACGCGTTCAACGGGTGTGGCCGAGCGCCACTATTGTACATAGACTGGACATGGCTACCTCAGGTCTAATGCTAATGGCCCTCAACAAAGAAAGCCACCGTCATATTTCGAAGCAGTTTGAACTAAGGCAAATTAGCAAAACTTATTATGCCCGAGTGTATGGAAAGCCAGTTTCTTCTGAAGGTTCGGTCAAACTTCCTTTGATTTGTGACTGGCCCAACAGACCGAAACAAATGGTAGATCTTGTAAACGGTAAACGCGCATTAACGCACTGGCAATGCGTATCCAGCAAACAAGACTCAAGTTTAATGAAACTCACACCAGTAACCGGGCGCTCACATCAGTTAAGGGTGCATATGCATGCCATTGGCCATCCTATTTTAGGAGACCGCTTATATGCGCATCCGGCCGCTCTTGCCGCTAGTGAGCGCCTATGCTTGCATGCAGCGCATATTGCCTTTGAGCATCCAACGAAGCATTCGGCCATGGAGTTTTCAAGTCCATTTACGTTTTAGACTGTTAGGTAGACTTTAAAAAAGAAGAGCATGTACTTTTATTAATGGGACAAAAATGTATGCTAAATCATGATAAGTTTGAGGCAAAATAGCCGATAAGGAGTAACACCATTTAAGCTTAGGTCTTATAGTTTGTTTACGGATTTTCAGCGTCTCATAAAGTTTGCGAGAATTTTTCTACAGAGGATTTGTTCAACTTTACAAATTACTCGTTTGGTACATAAAAGCGTTAAGCCAAATATCGCGATAACTTCCTATTTTAAAAAGGCTTTTACACTACTTTTGTTCTGCATAACTGCAATAAGCTTGACCAATTCGGTTAGAGCAAATACTGACTCGCCCCAACTTACTGAAGAGATGAGTCATTTCTTAAAAGATGCAAAACTTCAAACGCTAAATATTACCGTGGGTGAAAAAACCTTGGAAGTGCCACTTCTAACTTTCGAGTCATTGCAAGTCGCAACTAAGGGCACGATTGTTTTGGTCAGCGACAATCAGACTCAAACGGGCAGTGTTGCCAATATGGCCAAGTTAGCTAAAGAACTTGCCAATTGGGGGTGGAATGCGATTTTGATAACGCCCACAAGCGAGTATTTAGTGTCGATTTCTAACAATGAAACAAACGCAAGTGAATCATCTGATTCCGATAATGATAATAATGAAACCTCCACTACCGCAGAAGAAAATATTCCTGCTCCACAAACCGGCATTCATGCTTCAATTTGGCAAACGCAAGAGCTGGCATATGACCTGCAAAGTTATGGCGTTTTTCTAAACACTATCGTTGCAGAAGCACTTAAAGCTCCCGCAAGTCAAATGGGGTTTCGATTGATGTTGCTTGAAGGGCAAAGTGCTGTTGTAGGGATGTCGACTATAATGGAGCAAGAAAATACTTTTCAAATCGATGGCTTAGTAACAATTAATCCTTATTGGTTAGATTATGAAGTGCATAAACAAGTTCCCATGTTTATTCCTAAATTACAAATGCCAATGCTTGATTTATTAAGTCCGTCCGACAGCGCGCTTGCCAGAAAATACGCTCAACAACGACAAAACTCCGCACGAGTAAACTTGGTAAAAATGTATCGACAACGCACCTTATTGGGCGCTGGCTTGCAAAGCCTACCAGAGCAGTATGTCGCCAAAGAAATCGTAGGTTGGACCACTTTCATGGGATGGTAGGTTTTTTTTAACTTTTTTGTTAAGTTTTTTTTCATTGAATTCATGCAGTTACTGTAAACACTAGCTTTGCGGCTATTTAATTTTTAAATACTACTATACTCAGGGTACCTATTAATTTTGGCCATTAAACTTTGCTTGTTCAATCTTTCATTGATAAGAAGTGTTCGCAGCTCACCTATTATATTCAGGCTTTTTGGCATGATGAACTGCCTTACACTGAATTAGAGAATTTTATGTGGGATACTTTTGAAGAATGGGCTGAACTTGAACACAAACAAAATCAACTCTATACCCATAAAGAAAGGATATTTTGGCACTTGTTGCATCAAACACAATACGTAAGTGCTAAATCATTAAAAGAAGATGATATTTTAAAAGATGAAATTGATTTATGTTTACACTATTTAAAAACTAACCGAGCTTGTCCATTTGATGTTGTAGGCATGCGGCCATAGTTCGATACTCAAACACCTACAATACTACTACTTTGTTTCGACCCGTCTCTTTCGCTTTGTATAAAGCTTGATCAGCTATTTCGATCCATTGGCTTGGTTTAGTATATTCGTTGGTGTTTTGTGCTATCCCTAAACTACACGTATATTTTATGATTTGCCCTTCATAGTCTACTTCAGTAGCTTGCACCAATTTACGAATACGCTCAGCCACAGTGACTGCATTTTTTGCCTCAGTATCAGGCAATAGAATAGCGAATTCTTCTCCACCATAGCGACCACAAACATCGGTTTCTCGAGTAGCCGCTTTAATTGTATCTGCGATATGCCTGATCACCGCATCACCTGCTTGATGCCCATAAGTGTCGTTAACTTTTTTAAAGTGATCAATATCAAGCATCATCAAAGTATTACAAGACTTACTTCTGACACTTAATTTATACTCGAGATCAAAACGTTCTTGCCAATATCGTCGATTATATAAGCCCGTCAGACCATCAACTCTGCTAATGGTTTTTAGTTGCTTGTTTAACCTGTCAACACGTAATTTATTGAGCGCCTGATCGGTTGCGTCGTAGACCAAAAAGCACAATTTATCGACTTCACCACTTTCGTTTAATAATGGGGTAATCGTAATATTTTGGTACATAAAGTCGGCGTCAGAAGTTACAGGACGACTTGCTTCAAACTGAAATAGATACTTGCGTTGTTCCCATATCATAAATACCGGAGTCGCAAGGGCAAAAACAGGTTTACATTTATTTTTTAACCAATTTTCTTCAATGTCGGGAAAAACCTTGAACAAGCATTGTCCTGATATTTCTTGAGCATCTATCTTACTGTGGTTTTCCATAAACTGATTCCAAACTTCAACTTCATAGTTGTTGTTCACAATCACTATTCCCATTTCAAGAGAAGCTAATAATGCATTAACCCATTCTGTCGATTCGCTTATTTTATTCGACATTGGCATCTTATTGCTCCCTAACGCTTAAGAAGCGCTCAAAAGCTAGATCTAAGCTGTCAACCGGCAATAGCAGCAATAGTTCAAAATTGATATTGACTGATGGCATTGAGTAAGCAATCTCTACCAAAATTAATTCTTCCCATCGCGACACGTTTTCTTCGACTAGCTCTGAGAGTTCGCAATGCAACCCTAATATGCTAGGGGTAGTGTGGGTAACATCAACATCTAGTTGTTTGGCTATGCCACGTAAACATGCACCTACAATGATGTTAGATACATCCATCAGTGCTTCTAGTTCTAAATGATCTTGTTTTATATCGTTTGTATTTTGTACCTGAGAAGATGACTCATCTGGATGTAAAAGTGCGCTCAAACTTTTGGCATGAGTATCGTTAAATAAAATAACCGCTTCACCACGTAGGTTCTTGCTGGTAAAGCCTTTAGAAACCCCAGAAACAGCATCATTTTTATCTATCTCGGCAATAGCCATGGCAATTTCGTTGCTGTGGATAATACTGACATTGGGGACTGGAAGCTCAACAAATATATTCAAAAGTTTAGCGAGACTGTTGCCGGCTTGTCCCATCGCAACGTTCGACATTTCTCTGAAAACATCTAATTTATCTTCAAGGCTATTACCCGTTTTTATTGAGCATTGACGTTGATCACTTGAACTTTGGCCATCGTAGATGCCAAATTTATGCAATATTGCGAAGAGTTTGGCGTTGTCTATTGGCTTTTCGATAAAGTCTAAAGCACCCATCTCTATAACACGCTTGCGGGCTTCTTCTTGTACATCACCAGAGACGACGATGACCATAGTAGGTAAATCGCGTTGACGAATAACTTTCATGGTTTCGTATCCGTCCATGACCGGCATGTTAAGGTCCAAAAATAAAACGTGTGCCAAACCTTGTTCTATTTTTTCAATGGCCTGCTTGCCGTGCTCCGCAAAACAGATTTCTACGTCCCACTCGTCCGGCAACGACCTAGCTATCGCCTTACGGGCAAATGATGAATCATCGCAAATAAGAATGGGTAGTGCCATTTAGCCAACCTATCGTTAAGTTTATATACCACTTTTTTACGTAAAATAAGAAAGATTTTGCGCATCATAGCAAACTCTAGAAAGCCTTAATTATTGACTACACCGCAAATGGATATGCTATCGCCTCATGAGCTTGATATCCAGTTACTTCAAAATCGCTTTTGCTCACCCAAGTCTCTATGTCTTCCAATGATTTTATCTTTGGATTAATAGAAAGCGAAGGCGCTGCATAAGGCGTTCTTTTCAGCTGCACATTTTGCATCAAATCTAACTGATTCTCGTATATATGCGCGTTAACTATCTTATGATAGACCTTACCAGGTTTTAATCCTGTAATTTGTGCCATGAGTGCTAGCAATACAAAACACTGAGGCATATTAAAGGTCAACCCTAACGGAACATCACAACTTCGCATATAACTAGTTAGATATAGTGTATCGGCCAATATAGAAAAAGTATGAGTATGCATGCAGGGTCTTAAACACCCTAAATCGAATTCACCTGGATTATAAAAAGTAACAATTTCACCACGGTCATCAATCCCATTTTTGAGATTATTCACCACTTTTTGTAATTGATCGAAGGTACTTCCATCGGGTTTTAGCCAATTGCGTCCTTGGACTCCATACACTCGGCCCATATCGTCAAGCCCTTTGCGTGCGGGATTTGCTAACCATGCTTTATTTTCATTGGCATTTGCATCCCAAGTTTTACATCCAATTTCTCTGAATTGAGCAGCACTATCATAAGCTCTTAAATAGCCTAATAGTTCAGCAATAGCGGCCTTATAAAAACATTTTCGAGTTGTAACCAGAGGAAATTCATTGGCCGCAACATCATATTCAAGATCGGCATTAATCAACGTTAGACAACGAATACCCGTTCGTTCGTTTTCTACCCATTGGCCCTGGTCAATAATGCGTTGGCACAGCGTTTCGTATTGATGAGAACTGGATCTTGTCATAGCCTTAGTTTTTAACCACTTTATGTTTATTTTTTGATTTTTTATTTGTTTTTTTGTTTTTTTGTATATTACTACCGGCATGTACACTTTTTTCAAAATGACTATCTGACACCGGTCGCTTTTTATTTGCATAAATAATAAGAGCGATACCGGCCAAAATCATTGGAATACAAAGTAATTGCCCTTGACTCAACCCGATATCATACAAACCTAAATGTTCATCCGGCTGTCGATAAAATTCAACGATAAAACGAAATACGCCGTAACCAAGTAAAAACAGTCCACCCACCGAACCAACTGGCCTAGGTCGAGCAGAGTATAGCCATAGCACAACAAATAATACTGCCCCCTCAAGGAAAAACTCATACAACTGAGACGGATGACGAGCTTCAGGTCCTGCATTAGGGAAAACAAAAGCCCAAGGCACGTCGGTGATTCGTCCCCATAATTCTCCATTAATAAAATTACCAATTCGGCCAGCACCCAAACCAATAGGTACTAAAGGTGCAATAAAATCACCTACCATTAAAAAGGACCAACCTTTTACCTTAGAATAAGCCCAAGCCGCAAATATAACTCCTGCACAACCACCATGGAAAGACATCCCACCTTCCCAAATTTTAAATAAATACAATGGGTTGTCTAAAAATGATGAAAAACTATAAAAGAAAACATAGCCAATTCTACCGCCAATAATTACGCCAATAAAACAATAGAATAGTAGGTCACTTAATTCGTCTTTTGTCCAAGTGGTGCGCGACAGGCGTCGCGATGCCAACCAAAATGCTGCGACAAAACCGATCAAATACATCAATCCATACCAGCGCAACGCAAGCGGCCCGATGCCAAATATAGGGCCAATTTCAAATATGACTGGGTCAATTTCGGGCAAAGCAAGCCCCACTAATTCAAACATATGTTTATTCTAATCCTATAATCAAACGAATACTGACCAAAACAAGAAACACCGCGAATATCTTTTTTAATTTTTGCGTGTCTAATTTAACCGTTAGTTTAGCACCAATTGGCGCGGTAATCATGGAGGTTAAGGCAATACCAATAGTGGCCGGTAAATAAACATAGCCAAACGCATATTGTGGTAAGAAATCTGCGTTCCAACCACTAAAAATGAACGTAGCCGTGCCAAAAGTGGCAATAACCACACCACACAGGGCTGCGCACCCAATAGCCGTTTTAATATGTGTTTGAAACCAAACTAATACCGGCACCAAAATAGCGCCTCCACCTATTCCCATGAGAGAAGCAACAAACCCTGAGCCAAGTCCTATTGTCGCGTATGTGGGGTTTCCAATACTCACATTAGACACTCGGTTACGACCAAATATCATTTGCAAAGCTATCAATAATACTAATCCAGCAAAAATACGTTTTAATATAACGCCAGATATTTGAGTCGCAAAAAGCGCGCCAAAAACAGCGCCAAAAGCAATTCCAATACCACAGACCACCACTATTTTTTTGTCAATGTTACCTAATTTATAATGGGACCTTGCCGACGACAAACCTGTAAATATAACGGTCGACAAAGAGCTTGCAATGGCCATTTGCATACCATATTCGATAGAAACGCCTAAGAATTTTTGGAATATAAATGCCAAAACGGGTACGATGATTAATCCCCCACCAATACCCAGCAGCCCTGCTAATACACCCACAACAGCACCCAAGAGTAAACAAAGCGCCATGATTGTAATAATGTTATCCATTTATGAACCCGCGCGAACTAAACCGCCAAGATCTTTGGCTTCTAAATAGTCTTCTAATAAGTTGATGACTTGCTCAGTAGACTCTTGATGAAGCAGTAATTGCAATAACTCTTGCGTATCTGAGATGCTAGTATTTCGAATAACCCAATTAATTTTGCGCAAACTATGTGCATTCATACTCAATTTACGATAACCCATCGCCAGCAAAAGTAAGGCTCCTGCAGGCTCACCGGCTAACTCACCACAAACTGTAACCGGTATGTTGCACTTGATTGAATCATCAAAAATTTTCTGGAGCGCATTTAATACAGAAGGATGGTAACTCGAGTAAAGTGAAGATACGCTCGCGTTATTACGATCTACAGCGAGTAAATATTGGGTTAAATCGTTTGTGCCCACAGAAAAGAAATCTACATGATCAGCCAACTGAGGAATTTGGAAAATAACCGCTGGAACTTCTAACATAACTCCTACCGCAGGTTTTGATAGCATATTACCTTGTTGAAATGCTTCTTCTTTTACTTCTAAAAAAGCTTGTTTAATTAAGCGCTTAGACTCAATAACCTCACCAATATTTGAAATCATTGGTAATAGAATATGCAAATTTGATAAACCTATGCTGGCTCTTAGCATGGCTCTAATTTGCACTAAAAAGATGTCAGGATGATCGAGCGTCAAGCGAATGCCTCGCCAGCCCAAAAATGGATTTTCTTCGCTTATTGGAAAGTAAGATAAGGGTTTATCTCCACCCACATCGAGGGTGCGCATCGTAATTTCTTTACTCGGGTGAGCACTTAACAAGCTTTTATATAAATCGCATTGCTCTTGTTCAGAAGGAAATCGATCACGCATCATAAACGGTATTTCTGTGCGGTAAAGCCCTACCCCATCACCTTGCTTAAATTGCTCCATTTCTACGTTAGCAGATAGGCCTGCATTCACCAATAATGAAACATGTTTATCATCTTGGGTAATGCTTGGATTATCAGCCTCGGCGGCAATTTTATCTTGTAAGGCTTCTTCTTGAGCGATTAATTGCAAATACTCTTGTTTGTTACTTTCACTTATATTTAAAGTAACTTCACCAGAGTATCCATCTATAAAAAGTTCTTGTTGATTCAGCAAGTTTAAAGATACTTTGTGTAAGCCCATTACTGCCGGTACACCTAACGCGCGAGCTAAAATGGCAGCATGACTATTATTAGAACCTTTAATTGAAATAATACCTGCAAGCTTTTCTCGAGGAAACTCAGCAAGCATAGGTGCGCTAACCTCTTGAGCTACTAAGATATAAGCGCCTTCATCATTAGCAGAAAATTCAACCTGCTTATCATCAATAATATTGACCAAAATACGATTAGATAAATCAATTATATCAACAGCTCTTTCTCGCATGTATGGATCTTCCATGCTTTCGAAACGTGCTGCATAAACATCTACTACCAATTTTAAAGATGAAGCGGCATCCCAACCTTCGTGTATTTTTTGTTCAACCTCTCTGCCAAGACTATTGGCATCCAATAGTTGGTGATAAAGCTGAAAAATCGCACTGACATCGTCTGGAATATCATCGCTAACTGATGCTGACAAAGTCGCTACCTGCAACCGAGTTGCCTCTATTGCTGTTCTGTAGCGGGTAATTTGCGAACTAGTGTCAGAAGACTTTTTAGGTACCCATTGATTGAGTTTATGTTTTAGGTTGTAAGCTATCCCAATCCCCAGCGCTAAACCTGGAGAACCCGGGATACCATTCACTTGTCTTGATTCTTTTTCATGGCCTTGATTTTCTTGATCAAAAGCCCCGAGCATTTCAGCGTTTACAATTTCTAAGGCAATTTGTGCAGCCAATGTAACCAAAAATGCTTCTTCGTCTTCGCTAAACCTGCGAATATTTTTTTGCTGCATCGAAATAACACCCAAAACTTTACGTTGATTTATAATGGGCGTCCCTAAAAAGGCATGATAATTATCTTCTTTTACTTCAGGAAAATGTTTGTAGCGAGGATGTTCTTTAGCGTTCTCAATATTAATAGGTTCCTCTCGGTCTCCAACAAGGCCCACTAAGCCTTCATAAAAACCTATTTTTACTTTTCCAACGGCACTTTTTTCAAGTCCATCAGTTGCCGCTAATGACAGTTGCTTAGTTTCATAGTTGGCCAGATAGATAGAGCACGAGTCAACTTCCATTAAAGTTTTGACTCTAGTGGCCAAATGCGACAATGCGGCATCCAATTGGTGGATGCTATTCATTTCTTGAATAATTTGTTTGAGATTTGTCAGCATTTTAATGTAAGGATTAGCTCAAAAAGGGTGAATCAAGTATACCAGCTCACGAGCAATTTTTGTGCAATACCCTATTGCGATTTATGTTTTTGCTTTTGAAAACGTCTTTTACCACGTTTAGAAGGCGAAAATGGCTTAGAGGGAGGCATGGCATGACTGACAAATTCTTTCATTATTCGCCTGTACACATCACGTTTAAACGAAACAACGTTACGAATAGGATACCAGTAACTTACCCAACGCCAATCGTCAAACTCTGGATGCCCCGTGCGTTCAAAGTCAATTGCTTTTTCTTCACAAGTGAGGGTTAATAAAAACCACTTTTGCTTTTGACCAATACAGACTGGATCGCTTCCTTTACGGATCAATCTTTTAGGGAGTTTATATCGCAGCCAATTACGCGATACGGCTACTATACTCACGTCGTTTTGAGTCAAGCCAACTTCTTCGTTTAGCTCTCTGTACATTGCCTGTTCGGCGGTCTCGCCTTTGTCAATTCCACCTTGTGGAAATTGCCATGAATGCTGGCCGTATCGTCTAGCCCAGAATACCTGTCCTGATTTATTACAGATTATTATGCCAACATTCGCGCGGAACCCTTCGGTATCAATCACTTAGATTACCTAGCGCGTTTATTTTTTGATATGGTATTATTCTTTCACACTATAAGGCTGAAGCAAAGCAAATGTTGATTTTTTGTGAAATTACCCCTTCCCCCACAATCTGAAACCGGACTAATGTACAGAGCTAACGAGCTCTCAGGCGCAACCTTAGGAGAAATCGCACATTCACTAAACATCGCTATTCCAGCTAATTTTAAACACCATAAGGGGTGGACTGGGCAGTTAATTGAAAAAGCGTTGGGCGCCACAGCGGGCAGTAAACCTGAGCAAGACTTCGCCGATCTGGGGATAGAATTAAAAACACTTCCATTAGATTATCAACATAAGCCACTTGAAACGACTTACGTTTGTTATGCGCCGCTGACTAATTTAGTTGGCACAACTTGGCTTACATCAAGTGTCTATAATAAATTACAAAAAGTGTTGTGGATACCCGTGCAAGGCGAACGCGAAATCCCACCTGATGAGCGTATGGTCGGCTCCCCAATTTTGTGGCAACCTACGCCAGCACAAAATCAACTGTTAAAAGAGGATTGGGAAGAGCTCGTTGAGTTAATTGCGCTTGGCAAAGTAGAATCTATCACAGCACGCACTGGACAGGTTTTACAGTTGCGACCGAAAGCCGCTAATGGTAAAGCGCTTACGGAAGCAATTGGCATCAATGGCGAAAAAATACGCACGCGACCAAGAGGGTATTATTTACGCAAAAACTTTACTCAACAAATATTGAATAACGCTTTTTAAAATAAGTATTACGTTTAATTAAAAAGCTTATTCATCCAGTCTGCCCACATTTGACTGCTTGCCATTGTAAATACGAATACCACTCTAAATATTAGCCAAGCAAGTCCAAGCCAAGTGATCAGGTGAACTTTACTGCGTGCACGCCAATCGTGTGTTATCAGCAAACCAATTAATGCTAGATGAATAATCAGAGCGGCGGGTGGTATTCCAATTGCCATTGCTAGTCTAGCAATTGCAGGGTCCATTATCACAATGCATGCTACTAACATACTGTGTTTATGTGCAAGGGCATTGTGGCGGTTCAAAAAAGCAACTGTAAAAAAAATAAACAAACCCAAGCCATCGAGTATTGGTAGCGACAAAAACTGTGGCAAAGTCATAATAGGGACTGGGGAAACACCGTTGCTAAAGGTGTGTGATGCCATCATAAAAGCAGTGACCAACATACTTACAACAAGCAGAAGACTCAAATAACCCAATTTTTTGTGTAGATGGTGATTAGGCCTGCCGATTAAAAAAGCTTGGAAAATAAACAGTGAAAACCAAGAAATGTATACTAACGCATGAATATGGAAGAGAACTGGGAAGTCAGCTAAATTTCTATTTTGACTAATCATTGAAGTGCCAAACCCGACAATAACTAAAGCAAGTAACAAGCCCCCCATTTGCAAATAAAATCGATTGATAGCGCTATGACTTGTCATGTGTTTCTCCAGAGGGAACGAATTCTAGTCTGGACACTCTTAAACATCTTGTCAAATTTCAATTATTTGGGGCTATCAATTTTGCGGGAATATTAATGTTGTGAAATTCGCCAATAAGTGTCCGAATCGTACACTTTTCAGTGTCCGCGGACGTTTTGTTGTGTACGCTTAAACGCCTCAATTAAGAATTTATCTATATATTTCAATGATATAAAAATTGGCACGATATTGGCTTATGTGAATTTATAACACTTATGAAATAACACATTATTATATTTACTCAGGAGATTCACATGACTATCAAACATAAGATTTGGGCAATTTCATTCGCAATATATTCAGTTACATTGTGTTCGTTTTGCTTTTTGGCATAATTTTCAACATTAAAGACCTATTTTTAAGAATGTTCGAATTTGTTTTGATATTGATCAAGACTGCCTTAAGGCCCTTCCTTTAGTATGTGTAAAACGGATACTTGTTCGAGTATTTGAATCATTGAAAGGAGAATAGCATGGCGTTATTGATCACCGACGAATGCATAAACTGTGATTTATGCCCTGTTGAATGCCCAAATGAAGCAATTACCATGGGCGTCGAAATTTTTGAGATAAACCCTGCGGCGTGCACTGAATGTGTTGGACATTATGATGAACCAAGTTGCGTGCAAATATGCCCAGTAGAATGTATTGTCAGCGATCCAAACCAAAAAGAATCGCACATTATGATTACGAAAACCGAGGACTAGCGCTTTCTATTTAGATGCTGAGTTAGCAGGCTCATGCTCTTTTGTTTCTTGTTTTAAATGGCCTCGTGTTTGGTCAGTAGGCTCTTCAACTTTTTCAGCATCGCGTTTCTCGCATGTCATCGAGATACTGTAAGTCAAAATAGCACCGAGCAACACAACAATCCAAGAGAGGTAAACCCAAACAAAAAGGATTGGAATAGTCGCTAAAGCCCCATAAATAAGTTGATAACTATCAAAGCTGCTAACATAAAATGAGAAGCCTTTTTTACTAATTTCAAATAAAATTGTTGCAAACAAGGCGCCAAAAAATGCATATTTTGCTCTAACAGGTCTGTTTGGAACAATCATATACAAAATTAGGAAAGCTCCAATTGCTGCGCCCCAAGGCACCGTCTTTAAAAATAGCGTCCCAAAACCCGGCGTATAGTCGTCGGCGAAGGTGGCAAGTGCTCCTAAATATGAACTAACTGCGATGCTCACACCAATAAGTAATGGTCCTAGCGTTATAATCATCCAATAAATTGCGAAGGTAAAAATGAGTGGGCGACTAGCTTTTGTTTTCCAGAGGTGGTTAAAGGTTTTGTCGATGTTCGCTATAAGCAACAAAGCCACAATTAAAAGAGAAAAGATGCCAGTAGCACCCATTCCAGATGCGTTCCCGACAAATTTGGTCATGTAGTCTTGCACCACGTCGCCAGCATGAGGAACAAAGTTTGCAAAAATAAATTCCTCTAATTGTACTTTGATTTCTTGAAATGCAGGGAAAGCAGACATTAAGGTAAAAATAACCATTATCACAGGTACTAGTGATAAAAGGCTTACATAAGCAAGGTGCCCTGCAGAAACAGTTACACGTTCACCTTTTATATCTTTAAAAAAATTAAAGAATATATCTTTGAGTAAAGGAATTCTTTTTCTTGAATAATCTCTAAATTTAACTGTTAACTCTGCTTTTGTCACAATCTTAATCGCCATTTTAAAATGTAAATTTGTACAAGCTACTGAAAAGCGTTGAGCCAAGGTACTTAATACCCAATAGACGCCCGCGCATTTATCATAACTACAATGATAACAAATTAGCGTTAATTTCTCATCTCACTTATCTTCTTAAGCCTAGCATGTGACAAATTGCAAAGCTTAACTCACTGCGATTAAGGGTGTAAAAATGAAAATGTTTGACGCCTTCTTTTGCTAATACCTTTACCATATCCATAGCTATATTGGCGCCGAGTAAATTGCGAGTTGCTTGGTCATCGGCATCGAGCCCTTGATACATTTTGTGCAACCAACCCGGCACGTGTACATTAGTCATACCAGCAAAGCGCACAAGGGTCTGGTAATTTGTAACGGGTAAAATGCCAGGTACAAGTTCGGCACCGATACCTGCTGCAGCGCAACGATCGCGATAGCGCAAAAAAGCACTACTATCAAAAAAGAATTGTGTAATTGCTTCATTGGCGCCGGCTTCGACTTTGCGTTTAAGGTTTAACAAATCGAATTGATCATTTGGTGCGTCTGGATGTTTTTCAGGATAAGCAGCTACAGAAATATCAAAGTCAGCAACTTCTTTGAGCAAGTTAACTAAATCAGATGCATACATGGCCGGTTTGTCCATGCCTTCTGGCAAATCTCCACGCAGAGCAACAATGCGTCTTACCCCAGAATCCCAATAATCTTGTGCAATAGTTTTGAGCTCTTCTTGACTTGCATCGATACAAGTAAGGTGAGGCGCAGTAGTCACGCCCGTTTCAGCTTGAATTCGTTTAACTACTGAATGCGTTCTGTCTCTCTCACCGCTGTTGGCACCATAAGTGACCGACATATATTTAGGCTTCAAAGGCGCTAAACGCTCGACTGATTTCCACAAGGTCTGCTCCATTGTTGGAGTATTAGGTGGGAAAAATTCAAAGGAAACTTCAATGTCGCGTAATTCACTCAAAGACTGATTTAGGGCATCGATACCCTGTGCATAGGAAACCATTTTTTACTCTAATAGACGTTTAGACGTCTAAACTACGAAAATATCGCGTAGACGTCAAGCAATTTAGACGTCTAGATTGATTTTTTTGGTATTCCAGTTAGAATTTTAATATAACAATACAAAACAATGATAAAAATAATGGCTAAATGGAACGGCGAATATATTCACCCATATGCAGAACATGGCAAAAAGAGTGAGCAAGTAAAAAAAGTAACAGTCTCTATACCGACAAACGTGTTGCAAGTGTTGACCGATGAGCGCACACGTCGGCAAATTAACAACCTTAGGCACGCTACTAATTCCGAACTTTTATGTGAAGCGTTTTTGCATGCATTTACAGGCCAACCTTTACCTAATGATAAAGATTTGAAAAAAGATAACCCCTACCGTATCCCAGTAGAGGCTAGAAACATCATGGTAGCAATGGGTATAGACGTCGATGAAATTGAAAAACAAGATTAGTTGTTTCCACTATTTTACGCCTAAAAACTAAACCCGACTATTACGGGATCGTGATCTGACGAACGAAAAGCCGACTTGTCGTTAAAGTTAGCAGGCTTTTTAAGGTCACCCGGCAGTTCATCGTTGTAATCCAGTGCAATTGGTTCGTCAGCATTGATATGCCACTCTACAGTCGATTGGACTAACTTTTTAGCCGCTTGGTTGGCTAAGGCATAATCTAACGAACCAAAACGGCCGCGGAACGCATAGCTATAGGCCTTTGCACCATTCAATTCTCTAGCAAGGTCGGTATATCCCGCTTTTGCCAACTCTGTTATCGGGTCTTCTTTAGCATAAGCATTTAGGTCGCCAACGATAAAAATTGGCTGATTTGAGAATGTGGCCGCTAACCAATAATGCAAAGCCTTTGCAGCGCGAGTTCTGGTGCCATTACAGTTACCCTGATCAGCACTATCATCGCCTTCTCCGCAACGACTGCCTTTAGATTTCAGGTGATTCACATTAACAACAAATGTATCTTTGTTATTCCTTGCCACAAACTTTTGCGCCATTGCGGGACGATTTCGACGAGTGCTAAACAAAGGTCCGTCTTTGTCGCGTAAAGATTTGCTTTCATCAAGAACTTCGACCGCACCGAGCGGTGCTACTTTTGCTGGTTGATAAATAATACCCACGGCAATACTGTCAGTACCAAGCGGCCCTCCAGCGTCAATAAAATCGTAAACACCCTTACCCGCCGCTTTATTCATAGCTTCAACCAATTGAGCAATGGCGCTGTGAGAGCCAAAACCATCATTTTCTAACTCCATTAGCGCAACTACATCGGCGTCGAGCGGTAAAATTGCATTCACAATTTTCGAAAGCTGCAAATTATACTCGGCAATATTATCGGCACCGCGCGGCGTCGGAAATTCACCACCTTTACCATCACCGTTAAATAAGTTGAGTACATTAAAACTCGCAATTTTAACATCACCCTTTACTTTGGGTACTTCTGGGCGTGGAGCAGATGAGACCACAGGAACCGCAGTTGACCTGATTCTGTATGTATTAAAACTATAATCAACGACACCTTTAATACCCGAGATTGTACTACCTGTTCTAAGTGGATTTTTTGCCGATAACTCGCCATTTATATCAACAGATTGCGGCGCACCGTTAAATAAATCGTCTAAGGTAATTTTATTGCGCGTATTTTCAGAAGCTATCGCTAAGGCTGCTGGTGACCCAGGAACAAATAAGTGCGTTGGCGTAAATAAGCGTCCATTAGCGACTTCTATTTCTCCAAATCGGGTGTAGTTGTAAGTATTAACTACGGTAAGAGTTTGCTCAACCGTCACGGCCATGCCTTCAAAAGCTTCAAAAGACTGCTCCCTAGAAAGCGGCAGATTCAATACGCTTGTTTGATAATTAGCGGTGCCACAACTATTAGAAAGGGCTTTTAGGTTTAATTGCGTTTTTTCGAAGGATTCGGTTACGGTCCCTCCCACTCGCACTAACTCTCGTTCTTTAACCGTAATTGGCATATTAGCTGTAAATACAAATATGCCTTCTGAAGTATTTGGGTTTGTGTCAAAGTCTTCAACTTCTTCTTGCAAGAAAAAACCTTGTAAACCAGGAGCAACTAAGGTCACTATTGCCTCAACAACGACGTCGTTGTCGACCTTTGGAGATACATTGCTATCGCCTTGTATTTGGTTTATTAACGTTGCAGGTGCTGCGCATTTTTCAATGCTAGGAAAATCTAGTGCACTTGCGTTAGCATGTGGCGCAAATAATATGACTAACAATAATATGTGCTTTGTAACTTGCATGGTTGATGCCTCTAATGTGTTTGTAACTATGAAATACATAGACTGGTGCTTATACAATAATCTGAGCGCATTAGTTTAAAAGGCTTTTTGTATTTTGAGGTTGGCAGACAACTCCTATGAACCGCAAACCGTTACAACGCGCCAAAATTTAAAACGCATTTTTCTATAGTCATTGTTACCTTGTGGGGATGTTATAAGAAAATCAGCTATTCGATTTTTACAGGATTCGTAGTCCAGATATAACTAATTTTTGATCGCTTAGAGGACGTTGGCGCGCTGTTTTGAAATCATTGTTTTTCGAATTTACTTTGACTTACTTCGTCGTGATTAACTATTACTTTTCGAAGCACTCTGCACCTCAACAATACTATCCAATTTATGCAATACTCCACATTCCTTAATTTTGGTATCACTGGCGCAATTTGACCGTATGGAAACAAGCTTTTTTTGAAGTACTTTCAATTCGTCTACACGATGTTCAATATTCTCTATATGCTTGTCTATGGTCTCGTTTATATCCTGGCAGCTATTTTCCGGATTGGCGCGAGCCTCTAACACTAGGCTTATCTCTTCAATTGTCATGTCTAATGCACGGCATTGCTTGATAAACATTAACTGTTGAAGTGCTTCATCTGAGTAGCTTCGATAATTAGATTGTGTTCGCTCAGGTTTGCTCAGTAATGTTTTACGCTCATAAAAACGAATTGCCTGAATACTTAGACCTGTTTTTGCGGACAATGCGCCAATTTTCATAATCACCTATCAATTGCTTGACCCTATACTTAGTATAGAGTTTACACTTATGTTATCGGTAGGTAAAGCGAATGAAAAAACAAAATAAAGAGGGTAATTATGAATTTCACACAATCTGCAACACCATATGTGAACAAGAAAATGAAGCAGGCAAATGACAGTTTTTCTAACCACGATCTCGAAGCTGGCTTCAAAGCATTGGAAGATGCGCACGTTATTGGGCAACACTCAACATATCATCATACGGTGGTGCATTATCAGATGCTTAAATTTGGTTTAAAACAACGTGACAATAAAGAAGTATTTGGTCAAATAATTAGGATAATGGGCGCACTCACCAAAACCGCTATTGGATTGTTGCCAGAAGGCAATACAGGTGGAGCCAATGTTAACCCTTTTAAGCCAATGCCCATATCGCCAGAAAACAAGGCGATACTCAATCAGATAAGACAAGCAAAATCGTAGAGGGTAAACATGATATCACTTACATTAATTAGCGCTTTTCTATTGCTAGCCGTAATTGGTCGAAGCTTTGTGCAATTTAAAAGAAATGGTGATTTTGGGATCAGAACCGCCGCTAAAGATGCGCCATGGGTAGAAGTTATGCCCGGAGCTATATTTGTACTGACTTTCTGTTTTGCTTTTGGCTTAATTTTATTCGGTTTTTTACAAGGAGCAACCTTCTTGTATCTGCCGACTTTCGCTCTTCAATCACTTGGCTTTTTGATTGGCATGAGTGGTGTTGTAGTAACGCTGATTTCGCAATTTCAAATGGGAGACTCATGGCGAATTGGCGTCGATCAGCTAGAAACTACACCACTCATTAGACATGGCATTTATGCGAGATCCCGCAATCCTATATATTTTGGTATTTTGTTGTTTTGGATTGGCATATGCATCACGTTCCCTTGTATTTTGTTGTGGGCATGCGCCTTGATTTGCTGGATTTGCATCGAGGTCATTGTTCGGAAAATTGAAGAGCCATATTTAATGAAAGTTCATGGCAATAATTATAGAGAATATTTCGCTAGTACCAATCGTTACAAACCATGAGCACTAACTGCCCACTCAAAATGACTAACATGATAGATTGCATATACGATAATGGCTTAAATTGCCAAGCATGCAATACTTTTTAAAAACAGGCTAGCAAAATGCTCTCGTGAATACTTAATGAGACCGGGCCAAAGCAACCATTGTATTTAAAGCAACTTTCAATTGTTCTAATGCTTCGCCTTCTGGCACCGCTTTTTTTGTACAATTATTTAAGCTTACAGCGTAGTCGGTATACATTCTATTTTCAGGAAAGCGTTTTGCGAAATTAGCAATTAATGTTTTTTTGTATGCATCTACTTGCTGCTGCATGTTTTGTGCCTTGGCCTTGTCGCCTTGATTAAATTGCAATAGACCTGGTGTGACAATTGTTTCTTGTATGTGCGTATTGTAGGCACCCAAACCCTCTAAAATATTCGTAACCTTGGTTTTATCATAGCTCGCTGGGGGTGACGACAATCTTTGCTCAACAAACTCAATAAGCGCTTGGCAACTTTGCATGTCATTTATCAATGATTGTGCCGAAGCAAAGCTCGAAAAAATTAAGGCGGCAACAAAAACGAAAGGCTTGTATGTTTGTTTGATTAGATTGATTTTTAGCATTTTATTTATCTATAAGTGATCATTTATTTAAAGCGTAAGATATCGGCAAAACAACTGATGTTCAAAGAATAAATTTAAATTTTTTGCTTAAAATCTTCACCCGAGTAGGTTTTTTGCTTTATGCTAACCTATTACGTCATCTTGTAAGCTAATATTTATGTCCGAGATTGTTACAACAGCAAACACAAGTTATTTGTTATTGGTGGCGGCAAGCGCCATTGTATGTTTACTGGTGTTAATCGTGAAGCTAAAACTTCACGCATTTATTGCGCTTATTTTAGTGAGTGTATTGACTGCATTTGCAGCCGGCATTCCAAGTAACGAACTTATTCCCACCATGACAAAAAGTTTTGGTAGCACCTTAGCGGCAGTCGCTTTGTTAGTTGGACTAGGTGCGATGATTGCAAAAATATTAGAAGTTTCTGGCGGCGCTCAAGTATTAGCAGACACCCTAATTAGCAAGTTCGGAACAGAAAAAGCTCCTTTGGCTTTGGGAATCAGTGCTTTAATTTTTGGTTTCCCAATATTCTTTGATGCTGGCCTTATTGTAATGCTACCCATTATATTTAGTGTTGCTAAGCGCTTTAATGGTCCAATATTGATATATGCCTTACCAGTTGCGGGTGCATTAGCGGTTATGCACGCATTTGTGCCACCACATCCAGGCCCAGTGGTTGCCGCAGGATTTTTAAACGCCGACATTAGCGTTTTACTACTGGTTGGTTTATTTGTTGCGCTACCTACTTGGTATTTGGGCGCATACATTTTTGGTATTTATGTAGGCAAAAAGTACAGCATTGACTGGCAGAATACATTATTGGCCCATGATCCTTCCACAAAAGCAAAACAAACACCTCCTAAATTTTCAAATGTATTGCTGATATTATTGTTGCCAGTTGTACTCATTGCCTTCAATACTGTTTGTTCAACGCTTATTGCAGCACAAGTGATACAAAGTGATTCAACATTTATAGCATTCATTCAATTTATTGGTAATACCCCCATTGCACTGCTTACCACCTTGTTGTTGTGTTTGATTATGTTTTCGCAACGCTATAGCATGCAAGCACTCCAAGACTTATGCGAAAGCTCATTAAAACCAATTTGCAGTGTCATATTGATCACGGGAGCTGGAGGCATGTTTGGAGGTGTTTTACGTGCGTCCGGTATAGGTGATGCTTTGGCAAATAGCCTACAAACCATGGGATTACCAATTATTGTTGTCGCCTTTGTCATTGCAAGTTGTATTCGGGTAGCACAAGGCTCAGCTACCGTTGCACTCACTACCACAGCAGCTTTACTTTCGCCTGTAGTTATCTCCGACAGCAGCCTAACGAGTATTGACCTTAGTTTAATAGTAATCGCAATTGCTTGCGGGGCAACTGTGCTGTCACATTTCAATGATTCAGGTTTTTGGTTAGTGAGTCGTTTGTTTAATATGGATGAAAAAACAACCTTAAAAACGTGGACTGTAATGGTTACCCTACTTGGCTTGATTGGCTTTGTTCTAAGCGCATTATTGAGTGTAATACTCTAAGCTACAATGTAAATTCTGAGATTGCTATTATCCATGCTCATGTTGAGTCTGAGAGTTAAACTTTAAATGCGAGTGTGAATGCATACTTAATATGCCATAAGGTAGATACATCAATCGTTATTCAAGCTAAATTTTATGTAAAAAAAAAAACCAGTGTTAACTGGTTTTTTTTTGGTGCTTTCTGTTAAATCAGAAAGTCGAACTGTCATAGTATTGATTTATTTAGTGCGTCTTGTAAATGCAACGCCAACAAGCGCTAAACCTAAAAGAGCAATAGACGACGGTGCAGGAACAGAAACTGTTGAAAGTTGCGTTGAAGATAATGCTTGTCTTTGACCACCATCGATCGCCAACTCAAAACTGTTACCGCCGCTATTTCCGTTTTCAGCCCAAAGTACGTTGATTATGTTATAACCAGTACTTAAATTCATGCCTGTTGCGCTAATTAGTTCTGCACTATTTGTCACAGGATTCCAGTTATTGCTCCACCAAAGGTTGTCGTTAACGTCAACAACTAGTGAACCATTTAAAAAGACTTCAGCGCCACGGCCAGCATCAAGCCCTGCGTACAAATCAAATACTGTATTAACCGCTGTGTTGACTTCAATCGACATATTAAAGATTGTATTGTTGTTGCTTGAACCTTTGTATAAGCCCGTTGCCACAGCTATATCATCAGAAGATATATCGCTTGAATTTATTGTTGCCCAATACGCTGCCAAGTCATTGTTGGCGTTGGGGAAAGTTGCATCAGCGTATTCAACTGTTATGATTGCCGCGTTTGCCGCAAACACAAGACTCGTAAATAAAGATGCGCTTAAAAATAATTTTTTCAACATTTTCTACTACTCATTTTGTTTAAGAATCTTTAATTAAGCAAATATTGGGCCAATTTATATTTCTATTATTTTCATGCGCTTACAATAAAAAATTTCGTTGATGTAAAATATTTGGACACTTTTCAAACAAATGCATTAGCGAATTCCTCGACCTTTTCTTGCCCATATAGAGTAATATTTTGCGCGTATAAGACAGATAGTACACAACAAGGGGATTCAATTTATATATTTTAGTATTAAAAACGCCAAGCAATAAATCGACTCATTTTATTACCTTGCGCCATTTCAACCACTCTATGTTCTTTAACTTGGCTTTTCTGCAAATATTTTATAATGGGAGCCACGTGTTTCTTGTTTGAGATTAAACTGGTAAACCACACGATCTGCTTTTTAAATTCAAGGCTTTCTAAAATCATATTTTTTATAAAACGTAATTCTCCACCGTCGCACCATAACTCCTTGGCTTGGCCCGAAAAATTTAACGTTTGGATATGTGAAGACGCTTCTTTATTTAATCCTAGGGACTTAATTCGCTTTAATTTATGCCTGCCTAAATTGCGCTTTTTCTTTAATGAACCTTCGTTTGCCGCCGCGGCACTTGCATGAAATGGCGGGTTGCACATACTGAACGAAAACGAATCCTGACTTGCAACAACCGTTTTAAAATAGTGCTTATTGTTTGATTGAGGGCGTACTATTATTTTTTTATATAAGGCTTTGTTCGCATCAACTAACAAGCTCGCTGACTGCAGTGCCGCTCTATCAATATCGCTTGCAACAAACTTCCAATTGTATATTTGACTGCCTAAAATCGGATAAATCAAGTTGGCGCCTGTTCCAATATCCAATCCACGAATGGCCTTAGTGCTCTTATCATCAATTACGCCACTATCGCTTAATAAGTCTGCCAGAGCATGAATATAATCAGCCCTTCCAGGCACAGGCGGGCATAAATACCCATCGGGGATATCCCAAAAATCAATACCGTAGTGATGCTTTAAAAGTGCTTTATTTAGTAGCTTAACGGCAAGCGGATTAGCAAAATCGATAGTTTTGCGACCGGCATGATTCACCGTCAAGCAAGCTTCAAGAGGAGGTTCCGCAATGATTAAGGCGTCAAAATCATAAGCATTGCGGTGAATATTACGATGATGCACTATTCGCTTTGTAGGGTCTTTATAAACTCATCAGACTGAGAAATGGCTGCGTTCATCTCTTTGAGTAGCACGTTAACATCTCGTTTAATAGTAGAGAGTTCTCCCTGCAGAGCGCCAATAGCATTAGCATTTAGGTTATGTTTTAAGTACAACACGTTGTCTTGTAAAGCGGTAAGTACCGGTTGCATGCTTCCTTCTACCTTGCGCATAGAGCGTAACAAACCATCATACTTGCGTTGTGTTTCTTTCATTTGGCGCGCGCTATCACGCTTTAAATTGGCATTAGATATTAACTCTATTTCTTCAGCCCATTCTCTAAACAGAGATTCAGCCACATTTTGTACTTTATCTATACGGTCAGTAACATCTTGCGCGCTCTCTTGGCTAGCCTCAAATTGATCATTTAATGAGCCATAGACCTCTTCTAATTCCCCACCATCAAAATTGATGAGGGTACTAAACTCCTCTAAGGCACTTGCAAACTGTTCTTGCGCTTCTTGCTGTGATTCTTGCGCATCTTCTACTCTATCAACCAAAATTTCGCGCTTTTCAAAACCAATTTTTTCCCACATATTAAAATATGCGTCTTGTACGGTTGACTTACAGCCCGTTAACGCAAACAAGGAAATAAATCCAAATACCAATACCTGTTTCATACTAACCTCTTATAGTTATTATCAATAAAAGCATAAGCTTATGAGCTTTCGCCTTTAAATCTTGCCGCATCAATAATACACCACAAATGCACTATAGCGCCTATTATCGCAGGGATAACTAGCCAAAATAACGCGTAGCCGACATAAACCACCACAAAAAATATTATTGCTGACAAAATTCGACCTTGAACCAATTGCCCTAATCCAACAATAAAAAAACTGCATATTGCCGCGAGTACATTCCCACCTGAACCTTGTCCTGACATAAACCTTCGTTTCCCTTATTTGTTTAACATTGAGCCCAAGCATTTGACGAAAAAGTCAAATCATGCAAGAGTTGTCATTCTTTAGTTTACCAATAAATGTAGTCTAAAGCAGTAATCCGCAAGGGGCAATTTGTTTCAAAATATTCGCTAAAAAGGAAATTCAAAATAGTGGATGGTTTCAAAACAACAAAGTCATATAAAATTACCAGCCAAGATGGCCATCAACTTTATGTTGAAGAGTCAGGTCCCAGCGATGGTATACCCGCGTTATTTCTTCATGGTGGTCCTGGAGCAGGCATTGGGCAACATTATCAATGGTTATTTGCTGGCACTAATTATCGCGTTATTGCCTTTGATCAAAGGGGATGTGGGCGCTCATTACCAACAGCAAGCCTAGACAATAATACCACCGCCGCACATCTTAGCGATATTGAATTAATTAGAGACTTTTTTGGTATTGATAAATGGTTGGTATTTGGTGGATCGTGGGGCTCAACATTAGGTTTGGTATATGCGATCGCCCATCCAAAACGTGTTTTAGGCATGATTTTAAGAGGTATTTTTTTAGCAAGGGAGGCCGACACTGACTGGTTTTTATCCCCAAGCGGAGGCGCCGCCCAAGTTTTTTGTGAAGAATATGCAGAATTTACCGAATCCTTTACTTTCACTAACAGTAAAGAATTATGCAATTATTTTTTTGGTAAATTAACCGGCGAGCATGAAGAAATTCGCATTAAATATGCTCAACTTTGGTTCAATTGGGAAGGAAATATTTCAAGGTTAAAACCTAGTAAATTGGTCGCCAGTCAACAGGCAAGTAAAGCACAAATATATTCCCTTGCATTGATGGAATGTTATTACTTAATGAATAATTGTTTCATTGATGAAAACTTTATTTTAAATAATACAAAGGCTATTTCTAATATTCCTATGCATATCGTTCATGGTCGCTACGATATGGTATGCAAATTTGAAGCGGCAAGCAGCTTGCATAAACAATTACCCAAATCCAAGCTATTTGCAGTAGACAATGCAGGTCACAGCATGGCAGAAGCGGGTATTAATAAAACACTCAACAAATCCTTACACTATTTTAGTCAACTATTGGATGAGTCATGATAGGCTTGATTCAGAGGGTTAAATCGGCACAAGTATCCGTCGATAACACTATCATTAGCCAAATAAATTCGGGGATATTATTACTTTTAGGTGTTGAAAAAGGGGATACAAATACACATGCTAAAACAATGGCAAACAAAGTTAGTAAGCTTCGTATATTCGCAGATGCAAACGATAAAATGAATTTAAGCCTGAGTGATGTTGCTGGTGACTTATTAGTTGTATCGCAGTTTACGCTAGCAGCAGATGTAAAAAAAGGGAATAGGCCTGGTTTTTCGAACGCGGCGGCCCATGAAAGTGGTGAAATGCTCTATCATTATTTTATTGAATATTATCAAACCAATATTGGACGCTGTCATCAAGGGCAATATGGCGCTAATATGGAGGTATCGCTAGTAAATGATGGCCCGGCCACTTTTTACCTTAAAATCTAATCTTAGGAATTTTTTTGTATACTGTCACTACGCCAAAAACTGAAAAAGAATTAGCAGCTTATTATCATTTTCGATGGCTATGCTTGCGTGAGCCTTGGGGATACCCTGAAGGTTCTGAAAAGGACGAATATGAAAGTGTTAGCGAACACAGAATTATTATCGGTTCAGACAACAAAATCATTGGATGTGGTCGTGTACATTTAAATACCTCTGAAGAAGCGCAAATTAGGCATATTGCGGTAGACAATACTTATCGTCGAAAAGGCGTTGGTAAAATAATTATCGATACCTTAGAAGACGTCGCTCGTGAGATGGGTGCAGAACGCGCAGTTAGTAATGCGAGAGAATCATCCATTCCGTTTTTTTCTGCTTGCGGTTTTATGATCCAAGAAGACGCGCCTACCGAACTAGGCAGCTTAAAGCGCAAGATGGTGGTCAAATATTTAGCTGACAATCACGTATTAATTCTGCATCCAAAATGGTGCGCAGAGCTTCAAAACACTTGGCATGAGCGCATTCCAATCTCAGAGCATATGGGCATATTACTTCACCAGTATACAGAGCGCACAATAGAAACGCGTGCGTCCTTAAATAAAAATATCAACTTACATGGCACCATGTTTGCTGGAAGCATATATTCGCTTGCTACTTTAACCGGTTGGGGCATGTTATTTTTGCAAATGAAGCAAAAAGGCTTAAGTGGTGAAATTGTGTTAGGCGATGCTAATATCCATTACCATAAACCCGTCACTATGAAACCCAGAGCGGTATGTGATATTGAATCGGTTGATGCGAAGTTCGATTTTTTACGCAATGGCAAAAAGTGCCCAGCATCACTTAATGTCAATATCTTCGATAACGAAGACGCAGTCGCAGAATTTACCGCACAATATTGGATACTGCCAAGTAAACAGAATTAAGCTCAAATATTTCTAAAAGCTCGAAAACACAAACCAATAACTCAGATTAAAATTAAAAGTAGTTTGTAGGGTCACTAATTTAAGGTATCAAAAGGCATGGATGCCTTTTGTTAAGCGGCCATGGATGGCGCAAAGCGTCCTTAAATTAGTGACCCTACAAACTACTATTTTAGTCTGGGTTATTGGTTTGTGTTGTTACCGTGATTCGCTTAAGGAACGTTAAATATAAAAAACCACGCTGGCAATTAAGCTAAGCGTGGTTTTGTGTACAAAACGAAGTTGGTTGCTGATTTACGCTACCATTGCGTTTTGCAATTTTTTCATCGCATTCTTTTCGATTTGCCGAACACGTTCGGCAGACACACCGTACTCATCAGCAAGGTCTTGCAAAGTGAGTTTATCATCTGCTAACCAGCGCGTTTCAATAATATGCTGACTACGCGAGTCTAAGGTTCTAATGGCCGCGTGGAGGCGCTTTGCTGCGCTTGCGTCCATATCGGAATTGATCACCGACATTTCTACGTCTGTTGTTTTGTCTTCTAAATATTGTGCTGGACTAAAGCTACTAGACTCATCATCGTCGGCACTCAAATCAAAAGCAGCATCTTGACTCGCCATACGCGATTCCATTTGCAGTACTTCTTTGGTGCTCACATTTAACTGTTCAGCAACGTGTTGGACTTCTTCGTGCGTAAACCAACCTAAACGCTTTTTGGCTTTACGTAAATTGAAGAACAATTTGCGCTGAGCTTTTGTAGTCGCTACTTTGACAATACGCCAGTTTTTCAAAACAAACTCATGGATTTCTGCTTTTATCCAATGCACTGCAAACGAGACCAATCTCACGCCCACATTAGGATCAAAACGCTTAACTGCCTTCATAAGGCCAATATTGCCTTCTTGAATTAAGTCAGCTTGTGGTAATCCATAGCCTGCATACGACTTAGCAATATGAACAACAAATCGTAAGTGCGACATAACCAATGCACGCGCAGCCTCTAAGTCTTCATTTTCAAATAGTCTGGTGGCCAGAGACTTTTCTTCCTCTGCCGATAACATATCTATGCCAGACACTATTTGTACATAGCTCTCAATGCTTCCGCTATGGGAAACCGTAAGGGCTAATGATTGCATGTCTTGTTTCATTGTTACCTCGTAAAAATCTACTATGCCTATTTATTAATTATGTTGTGTTACTAACAACAATTCTTAATATTTGTCTAGCGTTCGCTTATGACTCTTTAATAGACACTTAGTTCGCATTAATTATTTCATCACTAATTTCTAACACTGTATTTTTGCTACTATGCTTTTGAAACCGTTTTGTGATCACTTGAAATATAATACTTGTATTTCCTTCATTTTGTTCAATATAAGGATTAAACACCGAAACTCAAGTGCAAATGCCCTATAAATTCATATTTAAGTAAAAAAAGTTCGAAAAATGTCGATAACTATTTTACTAGAGATGCATATCGGCAAGCAATGCCTATTTTTTAAAAATTTACTCGGGGTTTTTGGTTTTTCATGAACAAAATATTTGCAAGAGAACCTATTTTCGACTTATCAAAACAATTATTTGCTTACCAGTTTTATTATCGAAACTTAAAAGGTGTGTTTCCAGTAGATTTGAAAGAGTTGAGTCTGCATGGTGAGCCCGAACAGGTTCTCAGTATAGACGACCTGCTTCATGTCAACCTGACAATAGTCAATGTTATGCCAAAAGATGTTGAAAACTTTGCAGCATGGTTTTCGCCAGATGATGTCATCGTAGAAATTTCTGATATGGCCTTGCAAACTACCTCAGAAAATATCGCACATTTAACTCATTTAAAGTCCCAAGGTTTCAAAATCGTTTTAAATTACGAAGACATAGACGATGTCCAAATGTTTAAGTCGACCGATTTCGTAAAAGTAGATACTTTAGTGGTTACACCTGCCGATATTGAAAAGCTAAAACGACAAACAATAGCGTACGACATTAAACTAATTGCCACTCAGGTACACAATCGTTTTCAATTTGAACAGTGCGAAAAGTTAGGAGTAGATTTAGTACAAGGCTTCTTTTTTCTTGAGCGTGAAGACAATGAAAACAAAAAGTCTATTCCAAGCAGTAAAATGTCTTATATGCAGTTAATGAGTGAAATCAGTAAACCTGAACTAAACATTGATAGCCTGCAAAAAATATTTGAAACAGACCCCGCCTTATCGTTTTTACTTTTCAAATTCATTAACAACCCCATGGTGAATAAATCTTATAAGATCAGCTCAATACGCCATGCCCTAAATTATTTAGGTGAATTAATGGTTAAGCGCTTTGTTGCTATAATTTCTATGGCAGGTTTAAATTCTGATAAACCAAACGAATTACTCAATTTATCTCTATCTAGGGCAAAGTTTTGTGAGTTACTCAATGCAGATACCGATAGTAAAAACGATGCAATGTCTGCATTTTTAGTTGGCCTCTTTTCACTTATTGATGTCATTTTAGAAAAAGATATTGCCGAATTACTTTCTTCACTTAAACTCGACGACAAAATCATTAAGGCTTTAGCCAATAAAGAAGGTGAGTTTTGGGACTTACTTGGCGCAGCAAAAGCAATTGAGGCAGCAAATTGGAAACGCATTATTGAAATGAGTAAAGAACTAGGACTCAGCCAAGCCTCAATGTTTGAAAACTACCGACGAGCAGTCAAATGGCAAAATGAAATGACAGAAGCCGTATCACATATGTATCCGGTTACGCGGCCTACACCAGTGAGCAAAAAACCAACGCAATCTCGCCAGCGCTCTACTGGACAAACCCAATAGTATTGTTCTAAGAAGGCTCTATTTCACTCACATGTTTTTGCACAGAGATAAACGAGCCTACCAAACCCAACGCTATTGATACGAATAACATTACGAATAGTGCAGAGATATTCATACCAGTAATATTTAAATCCAGCTGATATTGTTGTAAAAAACTATCTAAACTCCATCCTATCCAAAGTAGTATTAACGTAACAGTAACCCAGGCCATTAAACCGCCTAATAAGCCATACCAAAAGCCCGTATATAAAAATGGACGTTGTATAAATGCATCGGTTGCACCAACTAGTTTCATTACTAAGATCTCATCTCGTTTGTTCAGTATATTCAAACGAATGGTGTTGCCAATGATGAGCACAACGGCAAACAGTAATAAGCCTCCAAGCAAATATACTAATTCCTTTGCTATAGCGAGTAAGCTATACAAGCGCTCTAACCATTCGATATCTAGCTTGCCAATATCGACTTCTCTTTCTTTGCGTAATTTGTCGAGTAACACGCCTGCAGCCGTGGGGCTTGCGTGTTTAGAGGTGGGCACAACCATCATAACAGCGGGCAAAGGGTTGCGGTCGAGATAATCGAGAGCCTCACCTAAACCTGATAACCTTTGGAACTCTTCTAATGCTTCTTTCGAAGACACATAGGTGACACTGCTGATCTCATCCCAACTTTGTAAACGCTTCAAAAGCTGCTGTGCTTCAGGTTCGCTTAGGCCGTCTCTCAAAAACAAGGATATTTCTGACGCTTGTTGCCATTGTTCGGTAATTTGTTCAGTATTTTCGACCATAATATATAAGGTACTAGGCAAAGTGATGCTAAAGCCCAGTACACCGATTGTCATTAAAGATGCAAATGGAGTGCGATACAAATCACCCACACTATTCACACATTGACGAAGATGGTCAGCAAAGAACATGATTATACGCTGGAAAAACCCGATTTTATGGCCACTAGATGCTTGTTTACGACCGCTAAAAAGTAAACTCATGACCAAGCTTCCTCATCTGACTGCGACAGACCATCGGTAATCATTTTACCCTTTTTAAGGGTTAAAGTTCGGTACTTCATGCGCGCAATTAACCCTAAATCATGGGTGGCGATAAACACAGATACACCCGCACTATTAAAGTCTTCAAATAAACGAATGATTTCCATAGAAAGCTTTGGATCGAGGTTACCCGTTGGTTCGTCTGCCAGTAATAAAGGCGGACGGTTTACAACGGCTCTTGCAATACCCACACGCTGTTGTTCTCCGCCAGATAGGGTAATGGGTAAGTTGCGAGTTTTATCACGCAAACCGACCATTTCAAGTGCGGCATCAACTCTTTTGCTTATTGTTTTGCGCGTGTGCCCTTCAATAATGAGTGGAAGCGCCACATTGTCAAAAACTGATTTACCCATCAGTAATTGATGACTTTGAAAAATCATGCCTATGTCACGGCGAATATACGCGATTTGTTTGCGTTTGATATTACCAAGATCATGTCCATTGATTAAGACTCTGCCCACACTCGGTCGTTCCATTAAACTAATAAGTTTGAGTAAAGTGCTTTTACCGGCACCTGAATGCCCAGTTAAAAAAGCCATTTCACCTTGTTCAACATGGAAATTAACTTTGCTTAACGCTTGTTGTCCACCGGCGTAGGTTTTGCTTACTTCTTCGAATTTAATCATTATTCATGCATTATTTAATTTATGCTTAATCAGCAAAAAGAGCGTCTACAAAGGCCTTGGACTCAAATGGACGCAAATCGTCTATCCCCTCTCCGATACCTATATAACGAACAGGGATGGCAAATTCGTTAGCTAGCGCAAAAATAACACCGCCTTTTGCACTGCCATCTAACTTGGTGAGGTTGATGCCCGTAATACCCACAGCCTCATTAAAAATTCTAGTTTGGCTTACTGCGTTCTGCCCTGTACTCGCGTCTAAGGTTAACATAACTTCGTGAGGGGCATTAGGATCGAGTTTTTTCATGACTCGCACCACTTTTTTCAACTCTTCGATTAAATGGTCTTTGTTTTGTAGTCGACCAGCAGTATCAGCAATTAACACATCAACATTTTTTGCTTTAGCCGACTCAATCGCGTCAAATATAACGGAAGCGCTATCGGCGCCTGTATGTTGAGCTACAACTGCAATATCATTGCGCTCACCCCATACTTCGAGCTGTTCAACAGCTGCAGCTCTGAACGTATCGCCTGCGGCCAACATAACTGATTTTCCGTCGGCTTGAAATTGCTTGGCAAGTTTGCCTATCGTCGTGGTTTTCCCCACTCCGTTTACACCTACCATTAAAATAACAAAGGGGTGTTTTTTGCCTGATTCGTCGGTACTCAAGGTGAAATCTAGTGGCTGATTCACTTTATCGAGCATGTTTTGCATTTGTGATTGCAACAAATTAGATAGCGCTTCTCCATCTTTTAACTGAGAGCGGTCGGCTTGTTCGGTTAGCTCTACTATCATCTCATTGGTGGTATTCATACCAACATCAGCTAATAGCAACTGAGTTTCTAGCTCTTCATACAATTCGTCGTCGATACTTTTGCCTGAGAGCATGGCCCGAAAACCACTGCCGATATTAGCTTTGGTGCGCGCCAAACTAGACTTTAAACGTGAAAATAGGCTTGCTGACTCAGGCTCAGGCTCAGGCTCAGGCTCAGGCTCAGGCTCAGGCTCAGGCTCAGGCTCAGGCTCAGTTTGTAATAATACGCCAGATTCCTGATCACTTTCTTCAACTTCATTGTTAGATTTTTCTAGTTCAGTTTCTTTAGGAAGTTTTTCTACTGCTTCTTTTGAAAAATCTTTAGCGACTTCTGTTGGCGCTTCTTCTTGTTTAACTTCACTTGGGGCTTCTGGGGTGAACTGTGTTTCTGGTTCTAAATTGGCGTCTTCTTTTTCGCCTTTTTTAAACCATTTGAATAGTTTTGACATCTTTGCCTACGCTTCGCTTATAAAAAATTGCTATGATGAAAAAAGATAATAATCAATGATAGCACTTAGACACCCTATGCCGCCATTCCCGTCAAGCAGAAAATCTACAAACAAACAAAATACTAATCGACGACATGCTAAAAGCGGCGGTTCTGGTAGAGGTAGTGGTCGCACACAAAAGGCTTCAAAGGGCTTGGTCCGTATCATTGGTGGCAAACACAGAACTCGTCGTTTGCCTGTACTGGTGCATGAAGGATTACGCCCTACTGGTGACAGAGTCAAAGAAACGCTATTCAATTGGTTAATGACGCATACACCTGATGCAACATGTCTCGACATGTATGCGGGAAGCGGAAGCTTAGGGATAGAAGCTCTATCACGCGGCGCAAAGCATGTTTGTTTTATAGAACAAGATGTAAAAGTAGCCGCTCAAATACAAAGCAACATAAATAGTTTAAAAGAAACTGACAACGCAACAATACTTCAAGCAAGTGCTCTACAAGTCAACATCAACGATATAGCACCTTTCGATTTGGTGTTTTTAGACCCCCCTTTTGGTCAGGGCCTCATTAAAAAAAGTCTCGATTATTTATTCACGCATGACTTACTCAGCAGCAATGCTAAGGTATATATTGAAGGTAGCCATGACGACGAGTACATCATCCCCGAGAATATGAATTTATTAAAAGAAATAAAAACTAGCCAAGTTTTAGCTCGGCTATTCAGCGTTTCTATTTGATTTCAATGGCGTTGCACAATTGAGGCATATTCTCGACTTCCATCCCCGGGTGTAAAAATGCATCATGAGTCGATATTTGCTTTCTCATCGATTCACTGGTGGCTGATATGACTTGCCCAATCCAATCAGTATAAAAAGAAATCCGAGTATAAAATTCAGTCACGCCATATTCTCCCGCATTATATTCGCCGCCACCATAGTCACTGTGACCCTCATCCCATGAACCGGTTCTTGAACTTACTCCTAAAAGGGTGTAGCCGCTCTCATCTTGTACATAGGCTGGTCCACCACTATCACCATTACCAGAAACGCCTTCTAAGGGTAGGCCATTTGAACCTTCTTCAAATTTAAAGACAATATCTGAAGCTCTTACTTCAACAATTTTATTTTGCGCTTTTCTAAGTTTGCCTTTATTTTCTTCAAAGCCAACAGTTTCGCCTTCAAGTCCTGTGCCCGTGCCACCAGCGCCAATAAACCAGGTAACCATGCCCTTTTCAGTATTTTGCTCGAACAATGCAACCGGCTCAACAGACATAACCGGCTTATTGAGTTTAACTAAGGCTATATCGTGTTTTTCACCAAGAATATATTCTGGGTAACTGTAACGATTAGCAACAGTCGCTATTTCATTTCCTACTTTGATTTTTTGCCCCGGCTGCAAACAAAAAACCGCATGAGCAGCCGTCACAACCCATTCTGGGTGAATCAAAGTGCCGTGAACTCCAATTGAATATAAAGTCGCTAATGGCGGAAAGTCAGACGCGGAAGCATCGTACTTTTCGGCAGATATATCGTGTCGGATAATTATTGCAGGGCTTATTAAAGGAATAATGCCTAGGCAAAAAATTAGTAGTTTTATTGCTTTGAAAAAAGTAGGTTTTTTAATTACTCCTCTTTTTATTTTCGTATTTATGAACTCGCTCATAACTTTGATGCTCCGTATTAAAATTTTCCTATAAGCTTTTTTAACATAGAGTATTAACTAGATACTGTAAGCAATTGTATCCTTAAAAAAGCTTCTACCTTCTAAATATGGACGTTATTCCGAAGAGTGACCGTTTGCTTTCACAAAAGCTTAGCTATATTCTTTTCATTCTTTAACTGCAGAGAGTACCAATGTTACTTAGACGCTTCGCAAAACACATTAAAGACCAAAATTGGTTTGCTGTAGGATTAGATGTCCTTGTCGTCATAGTAGGTATCTTCTTAGGGATGCAAGTCAGTGATTGGAACGACCAAATAAATGAAAGAGAAGAAGAAAAAATACTTCAAGATCGATTGTCATTGGATGTCGATACAAGTAGTCACAGTATTGAACGATCCCTATCTCAGATCGAATTAGCGCTGGAAAATCAACGAGGCGCTGCCGAACTTATACTAGACAATGGGGTTAACGCAGAGAATATTGCTCAGTTTTATGAACTACGAAAAAGTTTCGATGTCTTGTTTTCGATACGTGCTGACACGGGTACTTTGAATGAGATTTTTTCATCTGGAAAAATTATTATCCTCAGAAATACCGAACTACGCAAATCTTTAAACTCACATCGTATGTTGGTGGAATCAACAAAATCTTGGACGCAAACCTACCGGGGAGAAGCAGGCAAATTAATTACTCAGTTGCAATTTATTGCGCCAATAGACTTTCGTGAAGACAAGACTGCTTTTTTATTGCCAAACCAAGAGCTAAATAAAAATCGCTTAGAGATTTTTAACACCATGAAAGTAATAATTGACCTAAATAATATTCAATTGCGTTTTATCAAGTCACATCAACGCTCACTAGACAACCTGAAAGGCCATTTCACAATACCAAGTGACAAAAGCTCATAATAGTAAGTGAAGAACATAGATGTCCTTTTCGAGTTATCTTTTATGATCTCTGCATAGTGACTTAATTAAACTATTTTTCTGTAACTTCTAAACCCAAATTACTCGGGTTTTGTCTTATCAAGTCGGCTTTTAATTGTGTCACTAAGTCTTTAGTCATTTTGTTGTCGCGGCAATAGCTCAATAAACTCATTTGCGTTTCAATTTCAAACACCATCAAAGGATGTTCTTTTATCTCTTGGGATGTCAGTTCTTGCTCAGCAGTTGCAAGAATATAAGCCTCAACAGACCCCTGACTCAGCTTGGCAATGGTTACCGCTGGCTGCTCATGTTCTTGGTTAAAAGCCTGCAATGCGCAACTAAGCGCCATGCAATAGTCGAGTGCAGGGTAAACACCAAAACTATCGAAATTGGCTATATCGGGTATAATTTCTTCGACTTTTTCAGCTTGTACAGTCGCATTGAATTTATTTTTTGGCGTCGCACACCATTCCCATATGAGGTCAAGCACGTTTTGTGCTATTTGTGGGTCACCGAACTCACTGGCTTCAGAAAATAGTTGGTAACTGGGTAGCATTCGCTGCATAAGAGCGCAAGAAAAGAGCATATCTTTTGGCCTAGCTAAATCGCGGATCATGGCGAAAGTGTTCAGTTTCAAAAAAGCTCTCCTTTAAGAAAATTGATGCGTCATATAAGCGCTGATGCCATTTAATAACATTTGAATAGCAATCATAATTAGGATCATACCCATAAGCCGCTCGATAGCGCGCAAACCTTTATCAGTAACCAATCTATGAATTGTATTAGACATTAGCAAAATAGCCGCACTGAGTGCCCATGCGATTAATAATGCTAAACTCCAATGCCACATTTTATCAGGTTGCTGATTTGCCAATAAAATCAAAGCAGCCATGGTCGATGGCCCTGCTATCATAGGCACTGCAAGCGGCACGATAAGCGGCTCTTCACCCTCTGGTAAATTCATAATTCCGCCGGGCTTAGGAAATATCATTTTGATTGCAATAACAAATAAAATAATACCACCGGCAATACTAACAGTCTCTTGCTCAACCTTTAGAAAATCGAGCAAGGCTTGGCCACTGAATAAAAACACTAATAATATAAACAACGCGATACACAATTCACGCAAGATTACCCACTTGCGACGTTTTTCATCTATCGATTTTAGAATCGACATATAAATGGGTAAATTACCCATCGGATCCATGATCAAAAACAACATGGTCGCAGCAGAAAATATATCAAACATACTTACAAATTACCCAAAAAATAATGCCAATAAAAGTGCATTAAACGGTCAAGTTTTAAATGCCATTGTCGTTACAGTGTAAACGCAAAACAACAAAATGTATTAGGAGTTTCTATGTCTTTGATGACAGTATCAGATGTTGCAAAATTTTTAGGCGTACAAGAAGCACGCGTTACGCGTTTAGAAAGAGAACGCCTACTAGTTTCAGTGCCCGATTCTGAACCCGACAAACCCATGTTTGACCAAGATGCCGTTGCCAAATATAAAGAATTGGCAGAGCGCTTAGGCGGACTTTAATCCACCTAAAAAACAAATCGGAAAAATAAATTTCTTTCGTTAATCAGTGAGCATTGATGCCACTGTTCTAATACCAATTGCTGTTCCGCCAGGCGGCATCAATTCTGTGCCGTTTCGATTATAAGCTGCAGCCAAATCCAAATGTAACCATTCGCTTTTTTCATGACCCACAAATCGCGCTAAAAACCCAGCCGCATTGGAGGCGCCACCCGCTCCGCCGCCTTTTTGTGGACGACTATTAGCTGTGTGTGCAAATGGAGATGGACATTGGTCTTGATGCCAAAGTTCTAACGGCAATGGCCAAAACGGTTCGTTGACTGCTTTAGCGGTACTCAGCAAATCTTGCTGGGCTTGTTCATGTAGACTAAACACAGCGTTATACTCCCTCCCAACCGCCATTACAGCCGCACCTGTCAAAGTAGCCGCATCTATAATTAAACTAGCACCCGATTCAGTCGCAGCCATAAGCCCATCGGCCAACACCAATCGCCCCTCAGCATCGGTATTCACTATTTCTGCCGATACGCCATTTTTATAATGTATTAAATCACCAAGTTTATAAGCATGACCACTGATCAGGTTTTCTGCACAACATAGGAAAAGCTTCACGCGCTTATCTAAACCTTGCATTATTGCCAAACCTAAAGCCCCGGTGAGGGTGGCTGCTCCGCCCATATCGCACTTCATATCGAGCATTCCTTCGCTCGACTTGATACTATATCCGCCACTATCAAATGTTATTCCCTTGCCCACTAACGCGCATTCAGGCTTTGCACTCTTGTGAGGGTTAATGTCAATTTCTAAAAGCACAGGCGGGCGAGTGCTTCCACGACCTACTTCATAAATTCCCATCCATCCAGCATCTTTCAATTCTTCACCCGTCCAACGGCGCGCTTTTACGTTGTCACTATCTAGCGATGTTAACCATTTTTCAGCTTGGTCAGCTAAGGACTCTGGACTCATTTCTTCTGGTGTTTGATTGACCAGATCACGAGTAAACAATAGCGCTTGCAAGTAGTTATCCAGTGTTTTTTCGTCACTATCTTTGGCCCACTTAAAATCGCTATTAAAACTTACCCCGCAATAGCTTTGAACAAACACTATTTGTTGTTCATTTGTCCAAACACCTTCAAATAGAATGTTGTTCTCGCCAAGACCCGCTATTTTACGAGTTGCTTTTTGAAGACTGCGCACCCAGCCATCTCGTTTTGTATTGCTAGTGCATAAATGAATACTTGCCCCTGTACTAGTGTAAGAGACTAAACTCGACTCTTTGTATGGTGCAGGTGCTGCCGCTTCAGTAACTTCGAGCGCAAAAAATGTCATATTGACTCCATGGTGATATGCTAAGGAAGGCAAATTATTAAGATAAAAACAATCTAAGGCTTAAGCATAACAAATGCATGAATTTTCAGCACCCTTAACTGCCGCAAAACTGATAAAACGTTATAAGCGCTTTTTAGCTGACGTTTATTTTTTACCTGAACTACAGGCACAAAATACTGCGTTAAATAAAGTAGAGCGTGACCAAATGACTGTGCATTGCCCAAACACGGGTGCTATGACAGGGTGTCAAGATCAGCACAGCACCGTTTATTTAAGCAAGTCTGCAAACCCAAAACGAAAATACGCCTACACATGGGAATATGCTACCGACGAACATGGTCATAAAATTTGCGTCAATACAACAAACGCCAATAGAGTGGTTGAGGCTGCTCTTGAAAACCATTCAATTGCCGAATTAAGTCTTTATGGGCAAGTTATACCAGAGCAAAAAGTGAACAATAGCCGCATTGATTTTTTGTTAAAAGAAGACGGCTTTGTTGATTGTTATTTAGAAGTAAAGTCAGCCACTTTAGCCGAACAAACAACCGCAATGTTCCCTGATACGGTAACCAAGCGCGGACAAAAACACTGCTATGAGTTAGCCCAATTAGCGCAACAAAACCATAAGGCTGTTTTATTGTTTTGCGTGATGCGAGAAAACATTACACATTTTAAGATTGCCGAGAGCATCGATCCAGATTATGCTAAGGCAGTTAAGTTTGCTGTGGACAAGGGTGTAGAATTACTATGTTATGGATGCGAACTAGACCTTAACGGCATAAGGTTATCAAATCGCATACCCATTATTTTTTAAAAAAAGATTGCTTTTTTCAAAAAAATCACCATATTACCGTCCTCGTAAAATATTAGGCATCAGTGAAAGCTATTTAATTGAATAGTTAATCACATTTTAAAGAATGATGCGCTTAACAAAAATGATTGATGGTGTTAGCTGTCACATTAATCATCAATAAGGCAAAGTTCGAATTTAGGAGACTGGCCCAATGCCAAACACCAATAAGTCTGTCGGATTATTAGCACTCGCTGAACTCGCTCCCTATGAGGAGAAAGCCGGCGAAGAGTACATGAATGAAAATCAGCTAGAACATTTTAAGAAAATTCTTGCTGCATGGCGTAATCAGTTACGTCAAGAAGTGGATAGAACCGTTCATCATATGCAAGATGAAGCGGCTAACTTCCCCGACCCCGTAGATAGAGCGGCTCAAGAAGAAGAATTTTCTTTGGAATTACGCACACGAGATCGTGAACGCAAGTTAATCAAAAAAATCGAAAAAACCCTAAAACGCATTGAAGAAGATGATTTTGGCTTTTGTGATTCTTGTGGCATAGAGGTTGGTATTAAGAGACTAGAAGCTCGGCCAACAGCAGATTTATGCATTGACTGTAAAACCATGGCTGAAATAAAAGAGAAGCAGTTACAGGGATAATTAGGGCTTGGCTCATTCTTATATAGGCCGTTTTGCTCCCTCTCCTTCTGGACCCCTTCATTTTGGTTCTTTGCTTTGTGCGTTTGCTAGTTTTTTGCATGCACGCCAGCATAATGGCAAATGGCTAGTGCGTATTGAAGATATCGACACCCCCCGAATAGACAGCGCAATGAGTAAAGTTATTCTTGACTCATTGCATGCTCATGGCCTTGATTGGGATGAGAAAGTTACTTATCAAAGCGATAGACTTGACTATTACCAAAGTGTTTTGGATAAACTATCGCTGCAACACGACATCTACGCTTGTGCGTGCAGCCGTAAGCAGATTAAAGCGCGTAGTCAATTTTACGACCAACATTGCCGGCATTTACAACTGACGTTTTTAGATCGAGCCATCCGTTTTAAACATGACCAAACGAACAATCAATTTGATGATTTTATTTTAGGCTCGCAAAATATTGAAGATGGCATTGCCAATGAAGATTTTGTTGTTAAAAGAGCAGATGGTATTTTTGCCTATCATTTAGTGGTGGTTGCCGACGACATTGAACAACAAGTAAGCCATATCTTGAGGGGCAATGATCTCCTTTCGATGACCCCAGTTCACTTGTCTTTATTTCAAGCAATGCAAGCTCACATTCCTGAATACGGACATATGCCAGTTGTGGTGCAAGCGCCAAAACAAAAATTATCTAAGCAGCACCATTCTCCAGCAATAGACGATAGCCGGGCTTTAGAAAACATTAAATTAGCTTTGTGTTACTTGGGTATTCCAATTCACAAACAAGCTAATTTGACTACCGTGCATAGCATGGTAGGGTGGGCAATTAAAAACTGGCATTTAGAAATGCTGCCAAAACAAACTGAATTACTTATTTCAATTACAAATGGCGTATACTCTATGTCTGATGAACCAATACTCAATAACAATGCTTAATAATAACGGTCTTTAACTTAGTGACAATGTACAAGTGAATAACAATAGCCTTCAGCAAATAACCCAAATGCCTGACAAACTCTATCCCGAAGTCATTCCTTCGTCGAGTCATGCTATGCGCTGTCAAGACTTAAGTCCAAACACACTGAAAGTTTTAAAAACCTTAATATCTCATAACTACAAAGCCTATGCTGTAGGAGGGTGTGTTAGAGATAAACTAATGGGGCAAGACCCAAAAGACTTCGACGTGGTAACAAATGCAACACCCGAACAGATTAAAGCCTGCTTCAGGAATTGTCGTTTAATTGGTAGGCGTTTTCGATTGGCACATATTACCTTTGGACGCGAGATTATAGAGGTTGCAACATTTAGAGGCCATCATAAAGAAGAGGAAGATCAAAGCGAAACTAAGCCGGAAATTACAGATGATCCAATCGATTCGACGCGAAGAAAACTAAGCCCAAGAGAACAAAAATATAGCGCAAAAATAAAGGCCGATAAAAAATCAAAAACGAGTCAAGATGGTCAGTTATTAAGAGATAATATATTTGGTTCTATTGAAGAAGACGCGGCGCGTAGAGACTTTACATTTAACGCAATGTATTTTGATGTAAGCGACGAAAGCATTCTTGATTTTGCAAATGGTATGACGGCAATTAAAGAGCGTCAAATAGAAATGATTGGCCCGAGTGATATTCGATTTAGAGAAGATCCGGTGCGCATGATCAGAGCCATTCGTTTTGCCGCTAAACTAAATATGAAATTGCCAGATTCTCTATCTAAGAGTATAAAAGAGAACGCTCACCTATTAGCCAATATTCCCGCGGCTAGACTATTTGAAGAAACCAATAAGCTATTATTAAGCGGTTATGGTGTAGTAACGTTTGAGAGTTTGGTGAAGCATAAACTACTCGCACAGTTGTTCCCCTTATTAGCGGACTTACTTAGCGATGAAAATAGTAAAGAATATCAGCTTGTTTTACGGATGCTTAAAAATACCGACAACCGCATTAACAATGATCAGCGCATCACCCCCGCGTTTCTGTATGCGACCTTTTTGTGGTATCCAATGGAAGAAAAAACGCAAGCGTTAATGTTCGAATCGAGCATGCCAATGCACGATGCACTTAATTTAGCGAGTGCAGATATTATGTTCCGCCAAAGTCGCAGAATAATGATCCCAAAACGTTTTAGCATTCCAGTGCGCGAAATGTGGACATTACAATTACGTTTGCAAAAAAGGCAAGGCAAACGTTGCTTGCAACTTATTACGCATCCAAGGTTCCGTGCTGCATATGACTTCCTCTTATTGAGAGGACAAACTGAAGGTGGTGAATTACTTGAAATAGCACAGTGGTGGACAGATTTTCAAAAAATTCCTGATAACGAAAAGCAAAAGTGGGTGGCAGCTTTACCTAACAAGTCGCCACGACGAAGACGTAAAAGGAAACCTAAGACATGATGTCGGATGTTGCATATGTTGGTTTGGGTAGTAATTTAAACGACCCTAGTGCGCAGTTGCTGTCGGCCCTTTCGAGCATTCATAAGCATGCGCAAATTTGCATACAAGCCTGCTCTCATTTATATGCAAGCGAACCAATGGGACCCAAAGATCAGCCAGAATTTGTCAATGCGGTCTGCAAAATAACTACCTCATTAACGCCAATTGAGTTACTTGATGCTTTACAACTTATCGAAAACGAACATGGCCGCAAACGTGAAGGTGAACAATGGGGCCCGCGAACGCTCGATTTAGATATCTTAATATTTAATAATATTACCATGAGCAATGACCGCTTAACTTTACCCCATTATGATATGGTACATAGAGAATTTGTGTTAGTGCCTTTATTTGAATTAGCACCTGATATGCTGATGCAGGATGGTAGAAATTTAGCAACTTGGGTAGCAAAATGCAGCCTTAGTGGATTGCGTCGATTGTCGACTAAAATCGACTATTCTTCTATAGCTGCATAGATATACAATTAACCGTTTTAGGATGTTTTAGGAATTACAGTGCGATGAAAAAAGTAAATGTTGCCAGCCTTCTGCGAATGAAAACAGACAAACAAAAAATTACAGCACTAACTGCTTATGACGCTAGTTTTGCCCAATTGTTTGATGACCTAGGTATAGATGTTTTGCTAATTGGTGATTCTTTAGGCATGGTTTTGCATGGTGCAAATGACACGCTCGCCGTGACTATAGACGATATTGCTTATCATACAAAATCGGTAAGAACGGGGGCAAAACGAAGTTTTGTTATCGCAGATATGCCTTTTATGTCTTATGCCAGCCCTAAGCAAGCCTATAACAATGCTGCGAAGTTAATGCGAGCTGGCGCTAGCATGGTCAAGGTGGAAGGCGGTGAATGGTTGTTAGAGACGATTTCAGGTCTGGTGGAAAGAAGTGTGCCCGTATGCGGGCATTTAGGTTTAACGCCTCAATCGGTGCATGTTTTAGGTGGATTTAAAGTACAAGGGAGAGAACAAAGTCAAGCTGATGCAATGCTAACAGCGGCACTAGCCCTCGAAGAAGCAGGTGTGCAGCTGTTAGTACTTGAATGTGTACCTTCTTCACTTGCTAAACTCATTAGTGATGCTTTAAGCATCCCCGTCATAGGCATTGGTGCAGGTTGCGACACCGACGGTCAGATATTAGTGATGCATGATATGCTTGGCATAAGCGCTAATTATATGCCCAAATTTTCTAAGAACTATTTAGCAGAAACAGGCGATATTCAGGCAAGTGTTAAACAGTATATTGATGAAGTTCAAACGAAAAAATTCCCAGGTCCCGAACACAGTTTTGATTAGTAGTAGGAACGCGCTATGCAGCTTATTGACGACATAGACAAATTAAGAGCGTTAAGACGCGATTGGAAACAAGACAATGAAACCATCGCTTTTGTGCCGACCATGGGTAATTTGCACAATGGTCATCTTAAACTCGTCTCCGAAGCATCAAAAAATGCTAGCAAAGTTGTGGTTTCCATTTTTGTTAATCCGATGCAGTTTGGCCCTGATGAAGACTTAGATGCCTACCCTAAAACCCTAGAAGCTGACAAGAATGCTCTGCAAGCCTTAGGGGTAGATGTGTTGTTTATGCCAAAAGTGGAAGACATATACAGCCGAGGTTTAGAACAACAAACCTTTGTAGAAGTGCCTGGTTTTTCGTATATGATTTGTGGCGCGAGTCGACCAGGGCATTTTAGAGGCGTTGCAACTATAGTATGTAAATTGTTTAATATGGTGCAACCAAATAAAGCTTATTTTGGTGAAAAAGATTTTCAACAACTACAAGTTATCAAGGCCATGGTGACCGACTTATCAATGAACTTAACGATTCATGGTGTGCCCACAGAACGCGAAAAAGACGGCCTTGCCATGAGTTCTCGAAATGTTTATTTAACTCAAGAACAAAGAACACTTGCCCCTATGCTTTATCAAGAGATAAAGAAACTTGGCGATGCCATTTTAAGTGGGCGACGCGACTTTTCGGCACTCATTTCTGTAACAAAGTCTAACTTAGCAAAAGCTGGCTTTAAGCCTGACTACATCGAATTAAGAAGTGCAGAAACCCTCATGCAGGTGGGCCATGAAGACAAACAATTGGTTATTCTTGCTGCTGCGTTTTTAGGGAAAACTCGGCTTATCGACAATTTACAATTGCAGATATAAATAATATTCAAGCCTTATATCTTGTCTCATAGACATCCACGCTTTGTTCAACTATACGCTTGGTTACCTTTTCAGACCTTTATAAGCCAATAATCCTAATGCGAATATCACTAATGTAATGGAGGCTGGTGTACTCACATTTCTAAAGCTTACTGATTGTGACTGATCGTAGACAATAGTGTTATCCAAGCCTTGGATTAAAAACTGATTGACGTTAGTGATTCGCGTTATTTCAACATCAATCGACCACTTACCATTTAGTCCTCCAATAATCCCGCCATCTGTGCAACAACTAATCCAATTCCAGTTACCTTTGAATACATCATTGTTTGTTGTTTCATAAAATTCATGGAAACCATCATCACCATAAAGGGCAAATGGATCTCCCGTAGAATCAACCGTTGCTAATAAGCTTAAGCCACCTGAAGAATTACTATTTGCTCGGTCTGATAAAAAATTAAAAGTAACACCATCGATAGGATTGCTGTAAAAAAATAGCTGGCTAGCACGAGCAATCCCACCTGGACCAATATTGGGATTGGCGTTTCGATTCCAGTTTTGCAGTGCAGATTCAGTTCCATTAAATGCCCTGATAGTGCCAAGCACATTCCCGCCTTGACTCACTTCAATTATGGTTGCATGACTCACAAATGAAGAAAACAAAAGTACGATACCCGTACACAATAGTCTAGCTAGCATTTTTATCACCTATATTTTTTATCACCCAAATAGTGATAACGTCTAATAACTGAAATTATAATGAACTTAGGCTAAATCACTTATTGGCTAATCAAGGTATTGGCGTTTATTCGTTGTTATAAATCTCCATAAATGCCAATGGTTAAATGTTTGGATAATTGCATTTGGCGCTTGCGATCTCATTCGGCACACCATCGTCGATTTATTTAATGTTATTTCTTTGTTAATTATCTTGAAGTGAGATTTGTTATCGCGGTGAAAACTAGGTTAATTTTCAATAAAACCCAATAAATTCAATGACGTTAATAAAACTTTAATATTAGTATTATAAAAACTGTATAAAAGATATAAAAGGTCGATAATATTAATACTCATATAATTCAAATCAGTAGGATCGCATTTGACTGATTTTGCAACCCGTCGAAGAACGATTTTCTTTACTGGCGTCTTTATCACAAGCATTATCATAATTACGGTGACATTTGCCATCGTTTCATTGATGCAAAACGCTCAAGAAGATTACGACCAAAAAATTCGCGATCTCCATCAAATTGAAAACTTAGCACTAGATGTTCAATATACATTTAAGCTACAAGTTCAGGAGTGGAAAAACATTTTGTTACGCGGCGACGATCAAAGTCTGCTCGAAAAATACTATCTATCATTCAGTTTTCATCACGATTTGACGCAACAAAAAACCAATGAATTGATCGCCAGTCTTAATGCTGGTTCTAGCATATTAAATTACGCTACCGACTTTAAACAACAGCACAAAGACTTACTTATTCAATATCAGAATGCTCTAGATGTTTTCGTTAGTAATCAATTTGATGCCAAGCTTGCAGATAAAACAGTGCGTGGAATAGACAGGAAGCCTGATCAACTATTAATTGAACTGTCTAAACAGTTAGAATTTGAATTGGAGCACCTACAAATTACCTTCAATACAGAACTCTACGACACAAAAGTTAAACTGGGAATAGCATTTTTTGCTATACAAGGTCTTTTGTGCTTAATTTTAGGGCGTTTAACGGCTAGATTGTTAAATTTATCGTTAACTCACAAGGTAACTGGGCTGTCTAATCGCAATTATTTTATTGAAAGTGTTAACGATTGCTTAAAAGTAAAACGGGATGCAACAATAGCCATCATTGATATCGACGAGTTCAAAATAATCAATGAAACTTGTGGTAATCTCGGTGGCGATGAGTATTTGAAAAAGATAGGCATCTTGATAAATGATCTCATAAAACAAAATGGTAAGGTGTTTAGTATCGGCGCTGATTTAACAGCAGTGATCATTTTTTTGCCGCACAGCGAAGCTATAGACAAACTTAACCAAATTGCGAAGCAAATAGAAAACTTTAAATTCCAATGGAGTGATATTAGTGTGTCTTTAAAATGCTCCGTTATTTCATACCGAGTAAATTCAAAACCAAAAGAGTCAGTTGAAAGTGTTTTAAATGATTTGTATGTGGGTCTGCAAGTGGCAAAACAAGACTCCAACAGCACACTAGTAGATTTTAATAAAAAGGACGGTGGTATTGCTTGGTTGCAGAAACAATTAAGAATGGTGCATCAGATCACTAACATTCTAGAAAATAAAGATGCAGTATTGTTCTTTCAAGGTATTTATCCTATTCAAAAGAAAAGTAGTGATGTTTACTATGAAGTACTACTAAGACTAAAGAATAAAAAAGGCGAATATGAATCACCGGGCCTTTTTCTAAAAACCGCAGAGCGATTCAAATTAATTAAAAATGTTGATAAGTATGTAATCACTGAGCTACTTGTCTACTTAACTGAGCATCCTGATGACCATTTTAGTTATTCAATCAATTTGTCTGGTCAAACGCTTTCTGATAGCTCATTTGTGAAATTTTTTAAATCGACCTTTCAAAATGTGGATATTGATTTAAGTCGGCTAAGCTTTGAGATTACCGAATCTGACGCCATTAGCAATATCGACTCTGCTAAATTGGTAATTCAATGTCTTCAACAATTTGGCTGTAAGGTTGTACTAGATGATTTTGGCACTGGCATGTCTTCATACGCTTACATAGCAGATATGAAAGTGAGTACAATTAAAATAGATGGTACTTTTGTACAAGACTTACCCAACAAAGCTTCCAATTTGGCCATTATCAAATCGATTGTTGCGCTCGCTCGGGAGATGTCAATTGAGACCGTAGCTGAATTTGTCGAAACACAAGCTGAGTTAGATTTACTTGAGCAAGCCGGAGTAGACTATGCACAAGGCTTTTATTTGAATAGGCCCGAATTGTTAGTTGCTCCCAGCAAACATTAAGGAATACCCCCTCCCTATACCGGTGTTGTTTTCACCTACAAATTAACACTATTTAATTTTGTACCTTAACTATATCAATAGCCAGTTATATAGTGCATTTAACTGAGTTAGTCTTTAATCAAATAATATTTTGATTTGAAAGGATTCAACTCATGTTACATATGACACTATGCCTGTTAGTGCTGCAATTATTGCATGCCTCGATATATACAAAACTAGAAACACAAGACAATACAAATTCAAGGTTAGCATCTATAACACGTCAGCCAACTTTACATAATAACTCTGAAGATAATCGCCATATTCTGCGTAATAAACTCAGTGATCTACGACATGAATTGATGCAACTATTTAATAAACATACGCCAGATCAAAGTTTACACTTCAGATGCTTCCAGAGGTCTGGAGTCAAGACATCAAGGTGTCAAACGCAGTTTACTTGGGAGCAGCAAATAAAAACAACTAAAGAAAAAGATAAACTATCAGCTGCGCGAGATAAAGCCGTATTTGAGCAACTCAAGTTGTTGATAAAAACAAACGATAGAATGAGGCAAGTTTTTACTGAATTAAAGCAAACCGAACAAGCTTATTTGCGTGCAAAATAAAAAGCCATCCAATTGGATGGCTTTTTTTAAAGGGTTACGTTCATACCTGCGCAATCACCGCGTTTATTTGTAAAATATGCTGACACTTAGACAACGAAAAATAAGCTTCTCGGCTAGAATGGCAAACTACATACTAATGTCTGCTCCCATTGAAGCGATTACATCGTCTAGTGCATAACGCAGTTTCCATGCAATTTCTTCGGCTGAATCAGAACCTGCATTATCAGCGAGTGCTTTCATTAGACGGTCTCGCTCTGCTGGCCTCAAAATAGCATTTTCCATCAGTGTTTCTGCCGTCATCTTGTAAATCTCCGCTGTAGCTTGCGGGTTACCGTGGTTAAACATGGGCACACCTTTGCTAATTGCCGACATAATCATTTGTTCAGCATCTGCTCGACTCATTTGCTGTGGCGGCATAATCACTCTATCAATTACATGCACAATGCCATTAGACGCAGCAATATCTGTTGCAACAATTCGGGCTCCTTCTATTGTAAACCCCTGTTCAGATTGAGTAAATAAAACGCTAGGGCCCGCTAACGTTTTTAAAGATACTTCGTCGGCGAGTGCATCGCTAGCTATTTGTCCAGATACCACATGATAAGTTAAAATGCGCGCCAGCTTGTCGCGATTTTGTGGTTTTAATAAGGCTTTTATAGTACCTGCAGGTAAAGCACCAAATGCTTCATCAGTTGGCGCAAAAACAGTTAATGGACCATCACCGCTTAATGCAGGCACCAGTCCGGCCGCTTTAGCTGCCGCCAGTAATGTTTCAAATTGACCTGCGCTGGCCGCGGTTTGAACAATATTACCCGGTTCTTCATTATTTTTATGATCATGTGCAAACAGTGTTGCGGCCATTAACAAAATGATTATTCCGCTAAAAGATTGTAAAAGAAGGTTTTTCATGTCGTATCCTCAATTGATATCCGAATAAATAGTTACTCGTGATAACTTTTGAACTAAAAATTACTAGTTTTGGATGTTAAATTACATAAATTTCATACTCGTTCCATTGTTTACTAATTTAAAACTGGTCTGTTAGGCGATAGCGGTATAAAGTCAATACTACTATTTATGTCTAACAAGGTTTGATTATGAAAAAGCTAATAATTTTTGTCGGCTTATTAATTGCTATTTTTGCAGCTCCTAGCGATGCCAATCCCAAAGAACAAGCATCCATCATTAGCGCTTATTCAGCGGCTTGGAATGCCAAAGATTTAGCTAAAATGGCGACACTAATGCATCCTGACATAGAATGGTTGAGTGTTTCAGGGTCTAAAATCTCAGTTGAAACGAAAGGTAAGGATGAGTTGGTTAGTGCTTTAGAAAAATGGTTTTTAAGTCCTGATTTACCCAAAGGTAGTTTACGAGACTGGAGCATAAACGGTAATTTTGTTGCCGTCACTGAAACGGCCTCTTGGTTAGACGATGCTAATCAACAACAATCACAAAGCTCATTAACCGTTTACGAATTACAAGATAAGCTGATTCGAAGGGTTTATTACTACCCCAGTATTTAATGCTTCTGGACAGACACTAATTAAACGTTCTTAAGCGAGCAATTCTATCCAATACAACTTTGTTTGGTATCGCTCTATTACTTGTTCCCTTTACTAGCCTTAAATAATTTGAATAGTTGACTAAAGCTAAGTTTATTTGACCAATTGCCTCGTTAGAAATAGCTTTGTTTAACACAATATTGGGATGATTAGGCGCAAGATGTTCGGCGGCTGACAAAAGTTGTAAAGCCGAATGATGGTCGTCCGTCTCTTGTTCAATTAATGCTCGCAATAACCAAAGGTCAACACTTTCCACATTTCGCGAAAGTGCCTCTTCCGTTGCTTGAATAGCCATTTCAAATTTCCCTTGCTTCATGAAGGCAACACCTAGCCAATACCAAGCAGACCAGTGACTATGTTTGTTTTCAGTTGCTGGCATGAGTACAGAAATAATGGCTGAATAATCCCCTTTTACTGCAAGTACTTGAGCAAGCGATATACGTGCCTTTTCGTAGTCTGGATTTTTGCTGATTATTTTGTAATAGGTCTGAATGGCGAGCCCTATTGAGCCTTCAGTTTGTTGAGCATGAGCTCGTCGATAAAGTTTATCGACCTCTAAATCTATAGCTGTGCTTTTGTCTCGTTGATTAAATTTTTCTAAGGCATGCTTTGGCACAAATGCAACGCTCGGCACACTTTGATCAACTATAGGCTTCGTTTCCTTTGCAGAGTCAGAATCGCTTTCTTGTGCACCATCATCCGTAGCAACAATGCCTTCAGTATTCACAGAAATATCAATTTCTTGTGACAACGTAGTTAACGGCAACAGTCCAATTAACAATAAAATAAAGTATTTCATGATGTTCCCGTCAACGTTAGTTACTCTCGTAGACAAACTCTGATGGAGTACTATCCACCAAGTTTGCGGTGAGAAATATCAATAATTCTTTGCGACGAGATACTTCATAATCTCCCTTAAATAAATTACCAATAAGGGGCACTTTAGCGAGTCCTGGTACTTCTCTGTTAGTATCAGTATCAGTGGTTTGGATCAGACCACCAATAACCACTGTATTGCCGTTTTCCATTCTTACTAAGGACGAAGTTTGGCGTATATCTAAGTTGGGCGAACTCGACGTAGTGTTCCCGTTGTTATCAACCACTCTTTCCACGCTAGTCACACGCGAAATTACCGGTGAAATATCCATCATGATCCAACCCGATGATGAAATTTGTGGCGTTAATGCCATGACTATACCTTCGGTAACAACCAAGGGAGTATCTTCAATTAAACTGGTACTTCCTGCTGTTGAAGTATCGGTCGTCACTGTGCGAATAAAGAAAGTACGGTCAGTACCCACTTTTATCATGGCCGGCTGATTATTCATTGTGCGTATTTTGGGTTTTGAAACCACACTTACTTCACCTTGTTCATTTAGAGCAGAAATAAGCGCATCAAAATTTATTCGTCGTTCAGACTCAAAAATGTTTAACGAAACACTCGGTAAAAGCGCGCCAAAACCACCCAATGGCTGATTAATAATATTATTTATTCCAGCGGTTCCTTGCGTTTGATTTGCGCTTCCACTGCTAATGAGAGACCAATCAACGCCCAAACTGTAGTCTTCGTTTAATTCTACCTCGACAATGCGCACATCTATTTCAACTTGTCTATGAATAGCACGCGAAATGTTGCCAAGGTAGTTTTCCATCTGCTTTACTCTATTAACAGAATCTGTAATTTGTATGGTTCCTGACATCCTGTTGATAGCAATTCGACCGTCTTCAGATACCATCGACACAAGCTGCTCTGTCAATTCGTCCCAAAATTCAACACTATCTGATTGCTTAAGTTCAAAGGTACCGTCTTCACTGCTTTGCCCTCCTGAACCACCACTTCCGCCACTGCTTCCACCGCCTGAACTACCAGAAGAAGAAACCGATGAGCTAACATTAGCGCTACTAGTGCCTTGTCCACTGCGTATCAAACGTAAATAATCAATCGTAAATGTACGGGTATGCCAACGTTTTACTTCAATTAAATTATCTTTCTTTTCCCAATGTAACCCAAGGCTAGATAACATGGCCGACATGGCTTGTTTTAAACTTAAATCGTTAAACTCGACAGTGACAATGCCATAAACGTCACTGTCAGATACAATATTTAAACCATAGGCTCGACTAAAAATCTGCAGGGCATCTCTTATTTCTATGTTTTCCGCGACAAAACTATAAAGCTCATCTTCCTCTTCTTCAGGCAGAAGAAAAGAACTGTCAGGGAACATCATACGATTTTCGACAGGAATGATAGGCAGAGGAGCTGCAACCTTTGTCTCTTGTTGCTCAAAAGTTGGTAGTTCAATAGGGACATTCTTTGCCGGTTTTACCGCTTCTTCAGCAGGTCTTTGTGATGACTGGCAAGCTGTTGCCGCAATAATTGATACTGCGATAACAATTTTCCTCGATGTTTTCAGGTTCATGTTAGTTATTCACCTATTTGGTTTTTTAGCATTAAACGTTTCGAACCTACTTCACCACTAATTTCAACATAGTCTGGTTCAATACTTATTATTTTAAATGATTTTACGTTGTCCCCGACGCTATAAATTTTTCGGTCAAACATCGCTAATCTATTGTTTTTATTTATTATTATTGCACTTAGCTCTGGGAATTCTATTACTTGTGTGAGTGCACTTTCTTGTGACGAATGACTCTCATCGCCATTATGAAAATCTAAGGTTTCGGCAGTAAAGGTGGTAAAAGGGTCTCGAATGGGTTGGGTAAACCAGTCTATTTGGATTGATTGCGTGTCAATCCGCGAAACCGCATCACTAGTGCTCTCACTGAGGGCCATCGGATCTTCAATATCTTCAGGCACATAGTATCCATCACCGGTTATTTCATCATCAAGAAACAAAGGTACAAGCATGTAGCCAACGTACGCCAAAGCACATATCGCTAACGCGGCAACAAAAAATGGATTGTTTAGTATTTTTTTCATAGTGAATCGCTACTTTCAAGAATGATACCAACATTGAAATTTATGACGATTTATTTACAACTAGCGTGTCTTCCCGTTTTCTTACTTCGATCTTTAGCGACATTTGTGCGCCGTCTTGACCTTGTTTTTCAATGCTCGCCGCGGTAAATTTTTTGTATTTATCATCACTTACTAGGACTTGTATAAAGCTGATAAACTTATTGAAGTTAGATTCATTATTTTGCGTAACTGTAGAAATAATGCGTATCTCCATTGGCACTACTTGAACATCGCCTAATGTAATATCTTGTTTGGTATCATATAACTCATATTCCATTCTCATACCGTTTTGCGCACCTAATGCACTTAAGGAATAGAGCCAATCGGCTAATTCAAGATAACCACTAAATACCGTAGTTTCTGCGCCCATTCTTTGTGTAGAAGCATCCTCTTGACTATACGCTGCAAGTTTTTCCACCAACATGGTTTTTTCAAGCTCTATTGCATTAATTTGCTGCAAAAGAGCTTGTTTGTATTCTAAGCTAGTCTGTTTATTGGTAAGTACTGAATGTGTCCAATACGTAGACACCACAACCGCTATCGAAATAAGAATCAAATAGATTAAATTTTTATTTGCAGATGGCGTTGATTTATTCGATGGCTTTTTTTGTTTACTTGTCTTGGCCTCTACCGATGTTTCCAAAGTGTCAAAATCGTTACTTGCTAAGTTTAATGTTTCAGTAGCCATTATAAGTGCCCCTCCATCGTAAATGCGATAGCCCCATTGTCATAAGCTTTACCTTGCTTTAAATTTTCGAGCCAAACAGTTCGCCAACTTGGGTTCACCGTGGCATTCCAAGGCGGGCTAATGAGTTCACCTTCGAGCGCCTGTAGTTGATGAATAGAAGAACTCAAGGTAGGCTTATTCGCCCCTTCTAGAACAAATTTCCACGCCTTATCATTCAGTTCGATGGCAGCCAAGCTCAGTACCATTGAATTGGGCACTTGGTTACTTAAGTTATAAAGAAACCATGCAGGAATAGGCTCTGGTTGTTCAAGCAACCTCTCTATGAGTTGGTTTTGTTTTTCTATTTCACTATATTGGCGCTGCAAAGATTCTAGCTCTAGCTCTATGTTGCTCAACTGATTTTGCAAGTGAGTACTGCCCTCTAATTGCATTGATTTAATAGCAAGGGTAACCGCTACCGCTATAAATACCGACGCAATTGCTGTCCATGCTCCAACGTTCAAAACACTCTTTTGCGTTAAGGTCGCGATTATAGATGAACGAATAAAGTTATTGGTAGAACGAGTTGAAATTGACTGTACCTGATGAGCCCAAAAACTCACTTCTGTCGACAACTCATCGGCTTGAACGGGAATTTTGAAATCTTTCTCAAGAAAAGCAGCAACTTCAAAGGCTCGTATACCCATAATCACAATTTGACTGGCGACCGCATTTTGCTGTTTGGTATAAAGAAGTGTCCTTTCAATGTCTAACTTTAGTCTTTCAGGTTGGAATCGGTCCCATTCAATACTCAAGTCTCTGACGAAAAATATTTCTCCCAAAGCGTTCAATACGGCTATTTCAATTCTATGCTTAAATACACTCACAACGACCGTTATTCCATTTTCATCGTCGTTTAATTTTGATACCCTTTGGCCCATTATTTCAGTAAAAGGCACAATTTTGACAACCTCAAGTTTGTGCTTATAACAAACGTCGATTATCTTTTTATATGTTTGTCTGGGCATAATATTTACGAGAGCACCCTCAGTAAATGCGCCCTTTGACACTTTGTTATAACTCCATTCGGCTTCGTCAGTAAAGCTCTTTTCTTTGTCAATATTTCTAGCAAGATATCGTTTAGTGTTTTGTTTTGACATCGGCGGCATTTCAACAAATGTATGAGTGAGTTCTTCCGAACTAAAAACCACCGACACTTTTGAATAATTTGATATTTTGAAGTGTTTTTTTGCTTGTACTAAACACGTTTCCAAATCTTCAAACGTGTTTATTGCAGAATCTGATGACCACGAATCAACGAGTTTATTGCGCACAAACTTGGAGATTACGCACTCATCATATATCCAACTTATGCCATATTTAGCACTTATAAGTTCTGCCATTGCCAACTCCCGCTGTCATCAGTAAAAGCAAAACTGCTGGCATCGGTCACTAATAAAGCTTGTGCAACTATGTTATTAGTAAACGGTGCCTCTATAAGGCTGAGTTTTGTATCTTTTAAAACAAAAATCTCTGTGTTTGTTGAACTAACAGATTGTGTGACTCCGGTTTCCAAACGATATCCCGGAGAATCTGTGACATTACTATTTGTCAGCAACACTCTATGAAAAAACCCCTGCAGATTAACCCGCTGAATTTTTACATCTTGGCTTTCTAATATTGGTGCGCCACTTGTTTGATTCCATACAGCATTAAAATTCGTAGAGTTATTCAGATTAGCTGGCAAACTGCCTTTTATATTTGATGCAATAATAATACGTGGTGATACCGGCCGGCTTGATAAACCATTTGATTGAGAATATTGACTGAAATTAGTATCGGTATTTGAAAAAAACCTGGGATCAACATAATAAGCACGATTATGCAAACGCTCGTTTTGCGCTACGCGGTTAACAGGTAACGAGCTCATACTGGCTATCAAAGTTGCCCAATTTGCAGCTGCTGGGATGCTTTTGTTGATACTAATATAGGTTTCTAGGTCAGCTGCAAGATTTCGTAATTGGGCTTGTTCCACTTCACCAAGCGATCTATCAATATCACGAATAACACTAGGTGCAATTGTCGCCGCTAGGATGGCGATTATGGCCATCACCCCAATTAATTCGATTAAGGTAAACCCTTTAGAGTTATAAAAAACCTTCATTTTTGCTACCTTTGATCCAAAAATTTATATTATTCAGTATGTTGTGAACCCGTCTTTATCATTGTCTATATCGGTTTATTCACGTTTTTCTTTAACTAAGCCTTGTACTTAAAATAAGTACAAATAAAGTTAACCTACGCTCCCCATTAAGCTCATCAATGGCATAAAGATTGCCACTACGACAGTACCTACAATACCTATTAGCATTACCATAATCATTGGTTCCATGATGCCCATTATTTTTTTAATTTTTCTCGGTATTTCATCGTCATATCTGTCGGAGATGTGATTTAATGAACGTTCCAACGAACCAGTTTCTTCGCCTATTACCATCATTCGCAGCAGCGTTGGCGGGAATACAGCATAACTCTTAAAGACCTCAGTCATTGTGCGGCCTTGGTTAACTGCCGATTGTGCCTCTAGTATCGCATCTGAGATGACTCTGTTTCCCACTAGGTTTCGGCACAGTGATAAGCTTTGTAAAATGGGTATGCCAGAACGCGTGAGTATAGCCATGTTATGTGTAAATCTTGAGAGACATAGCATTTTAATTACTTCGCCAAAGATTGGGAGCTTGAGTTTTACCCGATCGGCAAACAGCGCTAGGTGACTAAAACGACGAATACAAAATTGACTGCATTTAAACAAGCAAAATGGCATTAATAAAAATAGATACCAATATGCTTGCACCGTATCGCTAATACCAATCACAACTTGAGTAATAAGTGGGAGGGGAACATTTACACTCATTAGTAATTCGGTAAATTTTGGTACAACAAAGGTGAATAATACCAAAATAAAAATGCCAACAACGATTAATACAATGGTTGGGTAAAGACTGACTTGCTTTACGTCTTTTACTAAGCTTTCTGTCCATTGCAAATAATCTGAGATTTCTTTGAAGGCTTCTACTAAATTTCCACTGTATTCAGCTGCGTTAATTAAATTACACATTTGTTCGGGGAAAACAGAAGGGTACTGCTCAAGAGCACTTACCAGCGTATTACCAGCGGTAATGTTATCTGCAATGTCTCTAAGTACCGTTTGAAATCCTTCGTTGTCAGATTCTTCTAATACTGATTGAATAGCCTCTACAATACCTATGCCTGATCCCAACATTGCTGACATTGAGATACAAAACTCAATCAACATTGGCCGAGTAACTTTTACTTTTGTATTCTTGCGATTTTTTTTCGTTTTTGTTGCGTCAATTAACCAATATCCCTTTTCCTTTAGTTCTCCCTCTAAACTTGTTTCATCAAGCGCATAGCAAGAAGCACTATGTTGCTTTCCATTTTGGTCAACTGCTTTGTAATTATATTCAGGCATTAGTAGTATAAACTGTTATGTTTTGACAACACGTAGCACCTCGTCGATACTCGTAAGACCTTGCGCGGCCTTTAAAATGCCGTCTTCTAGCATGTTATTAAAGCCTTTAGATTTAAATAGCGCTGAAAGAATACTTGTATTTGCTCTAGACACGATAGGCTCATGAAAATCCTCATCTATGATAAGAATTTCATATATTGCCACTCGACCTTTGTACCCTGTACCTGCACAAGATGTACATCCAGAAGCCTTGTAATAAGTAGCTCCTTTGTCAATTTCGTCACATAAATCTAAATCGTCTAACAATTGAGGCGCTTGAAGATGTGGTTCTTTGCAATCATTGCACAGGCTCCTTAACAAACGCTGGGCAATTACCGCCGACAATGAAGACGCTATTAAGTACGGCTCAATGCCCATATCAACAAGCCTTGGAATAGCACCTATCGAATCATTTGTATGCAGTGTAGAAAGCACTAAGTGACCTGTCATAGATGCTCGAACGGCCAATTCAGCTGTTTCTTGGTCACGTACCTCACCCACAAGAATAACGTCGGGGTCTTGTCGTAATAGCGAGCGTAAACCCGAAGCAAAGGTAACACCTACATCCGCTCGGATAGGAGTCTGTCTAATTTGTGGCATTGCGTATTCAACCGGATCCTCTAGGGTGAAAATGGTTCTTTGAATACTATCTATTTCAGACAAACCTGCATATAAAGTGGTTGTTTTACCGCTACCCGTTGGGCCTGTCACTAAAACCATGCCATAGGGTTGCTCAAGAATCTTCTTAACAGCCGCTTGCTGATCTTTCGGTAAGCCTAAATTAGCAAACTGAGGTCGGTTGTCTGCCGACTCTAGTATTCTAATGACGATACTTTCACCTTGGCTAGTCGGCAATGCCGATACACGTAAATCAACATCTCGGTTGCCAAAATGAAAGCGAGCCCTGCCATCTTGAGGAACTCTTTTCTCGGTAACATTCATACCCGAAATCAGTTTTACTCTAGCCGTTAATGCCGGGCGTAAATCGCTTGGTAACAATACTTCTGGACGCACAATACCGTCTATTCTCATTCTTACCCTAAGAATTTTTTCTTCCGGTTCAAAATGAATATCGGTTGCACCTTGCTTAATGCCTAACGCGATAATTTGATCCACCAATCGAACCATGGGAGATTCACCATCAACCCCCTCTTCTTCGGTTGGTTTAATACCAGACTCCATTAATCTGGAAATAGTATCGTCAATCGTTGCGCTTTGAGTATAGTTTCGCTCAATTGCCTCAATAATTTCTGATTCCGAGGCACTTACGACATCAACAATCAATCGAGTTTGTTTTTCAAGGGCATCAATTGCGATAATATTGAACGCATCTGCCATTGCCACTGTTAATTGTCGATCTTTCATGCCTACAGGCAATAGTTTAAATTTTACTGCTACTTCGTAAGGCACCAATTTTAGTAAGTCGTCGTCGATCACCATTTGGCTTACGTCAATAACTTTGGTGTCTGTTTCAGCGGCTAAATAATCGGTCAATACCTGGTCGGTAATAAAACCAAGCTTGACCAACACTTCGCCCAAAAAACCCCCGTTACGAGATTTTACTTTCAATGCAAGTTCTAACTGCTCTTGAGTTAAATAACCCTCAGCAACCAAACGCTCACCAAGTGGCAGTTTTTTTGCTGACGCGGCACCTTGATTAGAAGGTGCCTCAAAAGTGCTGTCTGTGCTTGCTTCAAACCCTAAATCATTCATAGTAGCTAGTGCGCCAATAAGGTTAGTTTAAGTGCGGACTAAACAAACAACCATAATCCTAGCGTTGTTTCCATTATACTCTTTAACTTTACCAGTGGTTGCCCAGTTAGTTGTGCCACCGTCACCATCTATAATATTACTCACTTTTTCCATTACTTTTCGGTCTAAACCGTCAACACGATAAGTTAACCATGGCCCCTCGTTGGTGCCATCGCCGTCTGCATCACAAATGTATGCATTGTTGTTCGTGTTAACAATTTCTTGTCTTGCCCCAGGCGTGATAGGGTGTGCAGGCATATTATCAAGATAAGGACCATTCCAACCAGGCATGTCTGCATTTGCCGTATTTAATGAATTTTTATTCATAAAGGTATTGTAAAATGCGTTGGTGTTAGTAGACAGGTACCTTGGGAAACGTCCTGTATCTTTGTATATTTGTGTTGCAGCAGTCTGAAACGAGTTAATTTGTTGTACAAGACTAGTCACTTTTGCGTCTTGTATTGCGTCAAAAACGCGTGGGGCAGCGATTGCCGCCAGTATTGCGATAACCGCCATTACACCGATCATCTCAACCAAGGTAAAACCTTTGTTAGCTTTTAAATACTTCATTTGGAACTTCCTCATTTTGGGTTTTGATATACAGTTATACCGCAAAATCGAAGTTGAGAAATCGCTATGAAAAAACATGGTAATTTCCACTCATGCGAGAATCCGACGCTTGCGTACTGCTTTCAAAGTTGATATTGCCGGATTTTATGAAAATATGCGTATTGCGGAAAATATAGGCGTATTGTTTATTATACGAGAATAACTGAACCCCCTTACCTCAAAGCCATAAAACAGGGGGGTAAATTGTTTGTTCAACGATAGATAACTGCCTTTCCATCGATAGTTAAACCTCACTGCATAATGGATAAGGCTTGATTAGGCTGAAGGGAACAGATAGTCTTTCTGCTCACTAGGTTATAGCAAATAGAATAATAACCATTACTAATATTTAAGAGTTTAATAGTTGCCTTTATGAAAAATACCCTATCTGTAAACTTGATATTCGCATTTTTTCTGATTATATCAATAGCTGCTTGCTCTAAGGTTAGTCAAGACAAGCCCGAAGTGCGCACACTGAGTGAGCAAAACTTGGTTGATATTTTGGTTGGCTCTTGCATTCAATCAACACGAAACTGCGATCCCAGTCAATCCATAGCTGAAATCAAAAAAGCGCTGGCTGCAGGAGAAATTTTCACACTTATTCAAGCAAAGGATATACCCGCTGAAGATATGGTAATTGCGGTTCAGGGTATTGGTGGTGGTGGGCCTTGGCAGTATGTTATTGATAGAACGACAAAACAAGGCTTAGAAAATATAGCCGACCCAAGGAAAAGTGTTGTTGAGTTATTCAGGCGTTACTCCAAGCAAAATGTAGCCGCTCTCGTTCGATCGGAAGCCGCTGGCGCCACAGCTACTGCATTGCTACTAAGTGCCCAAATGAATATCCCAATATTAGATGGTGGTATCACAGGACGAGCTGTACCAGAAGTTCAGCAATCTATTCCTTGGATAAACGGTATTTCCTCTGTACCAACCGCTATTATTACTCCCTGGGGAGATGAAATTATAATAGCCAAAGCTGTCGATGAGTATAGAGTCGAAGATATTGCTCGCGCTATTGCCGTAGCAAGTGCTGGAGATGCATGGATTAGCATGACACCAATGTCGGGGAGCCAATTAGGCAACGGGGTGCTAGCGGGTAATATTTCACAAGCTGAATTGTTTGGTCGAACAGTACGGGAAGCAAGAGAAAACGGCAAAGACCCAATTGCCGCGCTTGTTGATGTTGCAGGGGCTTATAAATTATTTGAAGGTGTAGTGAGTAAATCAACCGAAAACGGTGATAGAGGCTTTAACTGGGTAGATGCAGAATTTGAAGGAACAGGCGAATTTTCAGGCCAAAATTACAAAATGTTTGTGAAAAACGAAAACATTGTAGGCTGGCTTGATGGCGAACTAAACGTTATGGCACCTGACTATATTTACAATCTCGATCCAGAAACTGGAGAATCTACTCTTGGCGTAGGGTATGGTGGTTATGTGGTAGGAGAAAAAGTTGCCATAGTTGCTGTGCCCGCTCCTGCTCAATGGCGCAGTAAAAAAGGGATAGAGCTAATTGGACCTAGACATTTTGGTTTCGACTTTGATTTTATTCCAATTGAAAAGCTTCAGGAAAAATCCGTCACAACTGCTCCCTAAACTAGTAAAGCTAACAATAGCAGGATTGATCATATACAAGCCAGCCAAGTTTTATAAATGATCGACAGAAGCGAAGCCTATTATTTTTTTATTTAAGCGTTAACTCAGTCCACACCAATCTGTGGTCTGACGAAGATACTCTGTCTTTGATTAGTCGATAAGTTTCATCCGTTTGGGTAGGCCAGAAAACGCCATTTTTAATCACTTCAATACCGAATGAAGCGGGCAAAACATAATCAACTCGCATTCCCCATGACGCCGTATGATATTTTGATAATGGATTTTCAGGGGCATTGGCATCACCGCCATCACTCTGAGGAATTTTGTTATCATTCACAAAAGGGCTGTTTAAAAGAGCGGTTATTGCTTCTTGCCGAGCATCTCCTTCCGTGTTAGAAGCGTTTTGATCGCCGAGTATGACAAATCTAGATTGTGCTACTAAGCCACCTTTTTTGCCATTATCATCATAGATATAAGCACTATTATTAGGGGTAATGTAGTCAAGCCAAAACCTCACTTCATCATGGTTTTTAGTCCCATTTCGGTCTTCTTCACCATCAAAAACCGGAGGCGTGGGATGAGACGCCAATAAATGTAAGACTTTGCCATCAATATCAATTGGCACATCCCAGTGTGATTTTGATGATAAAGGATATTGCTCCCACACTTCATCACTGTAGAAAGGTTCAGTCGCATTTGGTGCTATTGGTCTTAAAGCATTTGGCATATCCTTCCATTTAAAGTTTTGGAAAGTACGGACATTTTGTTTATCAATAGGGTATCGCGACAATATCATCATGCCATAATGCCCTTCAAAAAAGCCAAAACCCCAGGCATCACTTTGGGTACCGGTTTTTTTGCCATCACCATTTAAATCATAAGGACTCGGCTTTCCCGTATTGACTGGTGCATAATAATAGTAAGGATAATCGATTGCTGCTAAATCGTCGTGCTGTGCTTGCTTCAAATAGTGGTTAATAAATAATTCTACGCCTTGGGTCGGGTCAGCAATAAAATCAAATTCATTAAGCAATATTATATCTGGCCGCGTTCGTTGAATAATTTCGGCAATATTTCTTATTTGTGGGTGGTTAGCCTTTAAACGTTCTATTAGCACCTGATTAGTGGCTAGTTCAGGGTCACGCCCTATATAATTAGTGGCGTCCATACTCACATTAAAAGAAGCGACTTTAATCGTAGGTGTCATTAATCGTTTATTTGTTGTGCAGGCTGCAACTAAGGTTAAAAGGGTCAAGTAAGATATGGCTTTTATGCTAGTGTTCACCCGCTCATTTTGCCTTTTGTTCTTTTAGCGCTCGAATATCAGCAATTAAGTAATCAACCGAAGCTGCATTCAAACCGTTATAGATACCTCGAATATACCTGTTTTGGTCAATCAAAAGAAGGCTTTCTGTATGTAAAAAATCATTGGTGTTTTGAATATTACCTAAATCTTCGCTAGCAAAATAAGCACTCTTTGCAAGACTATAGATTTCTGATTTATCACCTGTAAGCAAATACCATTTACCGCTTACTATATTATTTTCTTCGGAATAAGCTTGCAGGACTTCAACACTATCGGTGCTTGGCCTAATTGAATGTTGTACAATTTTAACTTCTGCGTCATTAATAAAGGTTTCTTGCACTTTATTAAGTTTAGATCGCACTGCGGGGCAAATTCCGGGACAAGTACTAAAGAAAAATCCAGCCACATAGATTTTATCTTCAAAAGTATCTTGTGTAACAGTATTTCCCATTTGATCAGTGAAACTAAACGCAGGTATTTTATGAAATCCATTTAGTTCTGGACTATCTGGTTCTATCCAGTTAGGTGTAAACGCTTCATCTTGGTAATACGGTAATTCCTCAGATGCGTTTAATGGTGTTAAAAACAATAGTATTACTGTGAGTGTGAATATTTTCATCATATAAATTATCCTTCTGATTGCTTTTTGTAATAGCCAACAGACAACATTTCATCTTCGAGACCAACACAGTTGTTTGCCTTTCGGAGACCATAAATACGTCCATTTTTGTATTCAAAGTTACTAAACAATTTGCCATTTAAACGCCATGCTTTTTGCAGGCCTTGTGGTTGTCCTTGCACAAAGTTGTATTGTTTAAATAGCTTGCCGTTGCGGTACCAACGCCACCCCACACCTTCGGCTTTTCCGCGCCTAAAAAACGTTTCTGAACGTTTGTTGCCATTAAACCACCAACTGCGAACAAAGCCTTCTCGTAAACCAGACTTATACTGAGACTCAAATGCTAAAACACCATCTTCAAACCATTTTTTTGAAAAGCCTTGGCGCCTGCCTTTTTCAAACTGATCTGCCGAAGCTAGCTTGCCATTTTGAAAATATGTCTGCGTTTCTCCAGAAAAAAGCTGACCTCTGTAGACACGTTCACCACGTTCATTGAGGCTAATTTCAGACTCATCAACCACTTGGTATGATGAAAAACCAGGCACTAAAGAAAAAGCACTGACCGCGCATAACAACAATAGCGCAATGCTTCCTCGGTTTTTAATTATATTAATGAACAACTTTAGTTCACTCCGGTTGGTGTGCCTTGAAAGTTACCCGGGAAAATCAAATAATTCTCACCATTTAAATATTGCTCGTTTGATATATGATAATGATACTCAGCATCTTCAGCACTTGACCCAGTGTATAGAGTAGTCGTTGAGTGACCATTTGATGCGTCTAAGTCAGTTGGGTAGCCACCTGTAGAAAAACACCTACGGCCAAAAATCAAGAAACCATCAGACATAATTCCTACCAACTTGTCATCATCAAAAGAAATAGCCTTGGGCTCTAAATGATAATGGTAGGTTTGTGGTCCCGTATGTGCCCCATTGCGATCGAAGCCTTGAATAACGCCAAGTGATACATCGCCGTTTCCTTCCGAATCATTAAAAATAGGTGTGCCACTAATTGCTATGCCAATAGCCCCTAACGGTGTAGCTGAAGTACTATCGGCTAGGGCAGGTTCAACCGGAACATTTAATTCGAACACATTTACATAGTCTTCAATGTCGCCTGGTGAGCGACGCTGATCAAAAAGAGTTTGATCTTCAGGTTCGACATATAATCCACTTGCATTACCAGCATCCCAATAAGATGATGTATGGTCTGGTTTTCCATCAGATTCAAGCGTTACGGAACAACCATCTGAGGATAATACAACTGTTACATTAGGCGCCGCAACAAATTCTAAAAATGCACTAGAAAGTTCAGAGGCCGGGTTACTGCACCCTGAATTATCAGGCTCAATTGAGCCAACACCATCATCAATGATTTCGGTTTCCATATCTGAAGAACCGCCGCCGCAAGCAGCCAGTGTTAATGCACTGGTGATTATTGCAAGTTTGTATATAGTAATTTTGTTTGTCATCTTCGTTAACCTTTTATATGAAACCGTTAAATCGTGGTTAATATAAGCTTATATAAATTCGATAAAAAAAATAGACTTCAAATGTGCAATTGTTAAGGAGATTACATGCAGTAATTGTGGAGGTTTTACTAAAAAACTACGTTGTCTGACAAGTTTAGAAAAATTAGCTATGTGTGTTTCTGTTACTAGACGCATAGCAAAAACGCCATAGTTTTTCGAGAGGCCCTTGTTTATAGTGATTCAAATAAAGCTTCGCTAACATAATTTGTAAGATTGTCATCAATATTACCAAAACAAAAAAATCGAACTGTGTCATTACTTTATAAAATTCAGGTACTACCCAACGCAATAATAAGCCCATCAAAATTGATTGAAAAATATAAAGACTAAACGCCACTTTGCCAGGCGCGCTAAACACCTTGACAAACATACTTTTTGGTTTGTTTTTTTGACATATTTTTATAGCAATATGTGCATAAACTAAGGCAACAAAAATGGCTGAAACACTAGAAAATGCTGGCATCGCTTCACTCAATATCAAAGGGAATGACCATTCCAAGATTGCGCAAATTGAGGTGCTTAAAACTGCCACAATTAACAACTTATTAAAGGTATTTGCGGCAAATCCATTTTCAAAAAAGCCATCGCGGTATAAATATATACCTAAATACATGAGGCCTAATGCTTGCCACAAAATAAAAAGCGGTGAAAGTAACAAAAGTAAAACCGCAAAACCCGCTTGCATTAGTATTTGATTAATATAATTAAAAAACCAAGCATCGTAACTTTCAATAAAGCTGCTACTGCCTCTAGTGACTAATGCAGAAATATCCATTGCATAGGGTATAGCGCTCGAAGCACCCATTATTAGGCTTAGTATAGAGCCAATAATGATGAACTTTTTTGCTTTTTTTATTATTTCGCCTTGAGATAGAGCTAAATTACTAATGATCAACATACCTGTAATGCTATATAACATTAAAATATCGCCGCCAAAAATAAAGACCGCATGTATACAACCAAACAACAATAACCAGCGCAGTCGTGATTTTAAGAAAGAAGTAGAGTCGATACCTTTCGCTTGCGAAGCACTAAACTGTATCGCAAGGCCAACACCAAAAAGGAGACAAAAAAGCGTGCGAAATCGCCCATCAAAAAACACTGTATTTACGAATGAAACTAGTTGGTCACCTACATTCACCGTTTCAAATGGCACATAACCCAATAGAATATGCGCATGGTAGGGTATGTTCATAAACAAAATGCCTAGAATGGCAATACCTCGTAGCGCATCAATAGAATCTATTCGCATAAAATTCAGGACTAATAATCTATTGGCGATTGAAGAAGTTTAGCGGCGTCTTTTGCAAAATACGTTAAAATGCCGTCTGCACCGGCACGTTTAAAAGACATTAAAGACTCCAATATGACCTTATCTTGGTCGAGCCAGCCTTTGGCGAATGCCGCTTTATGCATGGCATATTCGCCACTGACTTGATAGGCAAAGGTAGGAAACTTAAATTGCTGCTTACAGGCATGTACAACATCTAAATAAGGCATTCCTGGTTTAACCATCACCATGTCAGCGCCTTCTTCGATATCTAAGGCAATCTCTGCCAAAGCCTCATTGGTGTTAGCCGGATTCATTTGATAAGAGTATTTGTTGCCACCTTTTATGTTCCCGGCAGAACCCACCGCATCCCTAAATGGCCCGTAATAACTCGAAGCATACTTTGCCGAATAAGCCATGATGCATGTATTCTTAAAATCAGCCTCTTCGAGAGCTTCTCTTATGGCACCAATGCGGCCGTCCATCATATCGGATGGTGCAACGATATCTGCGCCTGCCTGAGCGTGAGATAAAGCTTGTTTGACTAAGACTTCAATTGTCTCATCATTGAGGACATAATTACTGTCGTCAATAAGGCCGTCTTGACCATGCACTGTAAAAGGGTCTAAGGCTACATCGGTTATGACGCAAATATCATCGCCAAATTTATTTTTTAATGCACGGACTGCTTGCTGGGCTAGCCCATCAGCATTAAACGCCTCCTTTGCGTCCAATGATTTTTGCTCCGCTTCGACGACTGGAAATAAAGCGAAATGCGACAAGCCAAGCTTTACACACGACGCCACTTCGTCAATTAATTTGTCTATACTAAATCGATTAATGTCTGGCATAGAATCGACTTTTTCAATATCGCCAAGCCCAGGTATAACAAACATTGGATAAATCAAATCATCCACACTGAGTTTATTTTCACTAACTAAACTTCTAAGCGCTTTGGTGCGACGGAGACGACGCATACGAGAAGATAATAACAAAGACATTTTGTACCCAACTAAGGCCTGATTTATGAGATGCTCTTAGTATACCTAAGCTACAATCAAATTGCGTCCTTTCTGTTTGGCTTGATACAAGTTTTGATTTACTAGGGTGTTGTATACTAGCTAACAACTTTGTCATTACTGATATTCTTCTATAACACAGCGATTACGACCCGTTTCTTTTGCTTGGTACAATAGTTTATCGACGTAACCTATAATGATGGCATGCTCTTCTTCACTGCCCATGACACGTGAGCAGCCACCAATACTAACGGTCATAGAAAGTTGCTTACTTTCAAATAAGATTGTCTTTTCTTGTATAGCCAATCGAATACGCTCGGCTAACACTTGTAGACCTTCAAGGCTTGTATTTGGCAAAATCAACACAAATTCTTCGCCGCCGTATCGGCATATAACGTCGGTAGGACGTTTAATAGTATCTTTGAGCATTTGCGCAAACAACTTTAAACAATAGTCTCCACAAAGATGGCCATGGTTATCATTTATCTTTTTGAAATGATCAATATCTAACATCAAAATACCCAGTGAAGTTATTTCACGTCGGCTTCGTCGAGACTCTGCTAGCAATCGTTTATCAAAATAACGTCTATTCATCACACTGGTTAGAGGATCAATAGCACTTAATCGCTCTAGTTCTTGGTTTTTTTCGGCCAACTCTCTCAATGCTATTTCTAATTCGAGCGTTCTTTCTTCAATGTTATATTCTAAGTCAATTTTATTTTGTTCCTGCAACTTCAATAGCTCTTCTTGAGCTTCTAGGGCTTCTATCTCTTTATTAATTGCAATATCTTTTGTTTGAATGGCCTGTTCGAGTTGCTGATTAAACTTTGTCGCTAAGGCAAATGACAATATGATGGAGTCTAATAATGCGCCGCCCATAATAATAACGCTGTAATCCACAAACGTAGAATAGATGCCAAAGTTCTCCAAAGCAGCCAAAATGCAAGAGCAAAAAAACACTAACCAAGTAGCGCAGTAATACATTGCTATGCGATTACCCCTTAGCGCTAACACTAGAGAAAGGCAACAAATAAGAGGAATCGTGATACACAACAACAGCATAAACAAGGGTGCTATAAGTGCATATGAAAAGAATAAACAACTCAGGATGATAAAAATATAAACTAAACGAAGCGCGCTAAATAGCCGGTAAATATTTGGAAAGCAATCTCTTAATTCTAATAATCGAGAAGACATGCTTATGCCCAAAATCGCAGTCATACTAAAAGCCAGAATTACTCCGTATTCCTGTACCCATAGCCAATTGGGCCACAAGTAATGAAAAGCAAAGCCCTCAAGAGACGCAACCCCCAATATAATCGAAAAAACAAAGCCTGAATAAATAATAAAAAGTGGATTACGTGTTGTGGAGTATACAAATAAACTTGTTATAATCATGGCGATCAAATAACCAAAAAATATCCCAGCAAACAGTTTGTATAAACCTGAATATTCAATAAATTCATTTTTATCCCAAAGCGTTATTGGAATCTTAATCGCCCCTTCACTTCTTACTCTTATAAATACTTCAAGGTCAACTTCTGACGACGGTACGTTAAACAAAAACTGTTCGTGTTCAACGATACGATTGTAAAAGGGAAAGGAATCACCTGTACTATATGCAGCAACAGTATCGCGTTCGCCAGAGTCAGCTTGTGCCGCGATAAACCAAACATTGACCTGGTCTAGTAAGCTATAGTCAATTAAGAGCAAAGGTTCATTTTGCGTCTGTGCGGCTTCAATTTTTAATTTTATCCAAAACGATGCATTGGATAAACCAAAGTTTTCATTCTCTAGTTTTTGCCAATCAAGCATACTATTTTCAGGACCATAGAATTTATTGGCATCAACACTTTGTTGAGTATCAACGAAGAACTGGGACGCCAAGATTTGCCCGTTTTCTTCATTCATTTTTGAAAGGTAATAAGGGATCCCCATCAACACACTTAAAAAGACGAGGGTAAGCAGAATAATGCCAATGCTGACTACTTGTAGAGTGGGCTTTTTATTGAATTGCATTTACTCGCCCTTATCGAAAAATAAACGACAAGCATTTGCAAATGTTGCTGTTTGAATTTCAGATAAGGAGTAATCGGTTAACAAACTGACTTGTTGTGCTATATGAGGTAGATTTGCGGGCACATTTACAGAACGCCTTGGCTTTAAGGTTTTAGGAAACAAAAATGGGGAGTCTGTTTCTAATAACATTTTTTCCTTCGGCAGCGCCGTAATAGCCTCTCGCAAGTCATTACCTCTTTTGGGATCGCATACCCAACCGGTTATTCCAATGTAACACCCTAGTTCAATATATGTCTGTAACTGACTTTTGTTACCCGTAAAACAATGAGCAACCATAAATGGAATATAGGGTGTGTATCGCTGCAATAAATTGACTTGCTCATCGAACGCTTCTCTTTCATGCAGGTAAATACCCACTTGATGTTCGGCGGCTAATTCAAGTTGTTTTTCAAAAACATAGCGCTGGTTGTTTTGACTAGAAAAATTTCGATTAAAGTCTAATCCACATTCGCCAATTGCTGCTAATTGTTTATCGGCAATAACACGGGTAAGTTTAGTCCATGAATCACCATTGACGGCATCAGCGTAGTGCGGGTGAACACCTGCCGTAAAGGCAGTTTTGCATGCTTGTGTGGAATGCGCACAAAAGCGTTCAGCTTCTGTCGATTCTGCAATGTCCGACGATATAATAAGCAGATGAGTTACATCATGGGCCAACGACCCGTTTAAGACTTCTAACTTATCGAATCTAGAATCGAATAAATTCACACCAGCATCGCACCAGGCCACAATATTAATCCTGAATTAGTTAATTCGTCTTACTCTGATTGTTCTATTACTGCCTTCTTTTTTCATAAAATAAGCTGAAAACGAACCCTTTTTTAAGGTAACTTCTTGTCCAACTTTAATCTTCAAACGACTAGACTCTTTTTCTCGCCATTTTTGGCCGTTAACTAATGTGAATGTTCTCAAGCCCCTACTATTTTCAGTAATAGTGCTTACCGTCGCTTTTATTTCTGTTGGGCCTTCGTCTACTTTGTCTTTCTTTAGTTGTTCTTCACCAAAACTTTCTTCTACTGAAGTCGTTTTAAGTGGCTCTTTTGGCGGTGGAGCAGCCTTGTCAGTTATCGGTGCCAGAGGCTTTTGTGATGCAAGCGATTCGGGCTTATCTGTTTTCTGATTGACGAGCTTAGGCTCTTTGGCTGGTCCTCGACCAAAAAGGGTGTCATAGCATAGTAATCGAGCAATATCATTGTCGACTGATACGCATTTTTCGACTTCGTCATCTTTTTGCCCAGCAAATGCGGTAAAACTAAGAGTAGTAGCCAATAGCAATGTCAAACAAAAACCAATATTAAACCCATGGAAACCTGTCGATATTTTTCTAAATTTCATCACTTGCAAACCCTTCGTCTTATTGTTTACTGAACACTAAAAAGCGCACAATTTTCCCTATGCTAACACAACTACAAACGAGCTTTAATTACCCAGAAGCATTATCATCATCGGCTTCTTGACCATTTTGAATGGTATTTTCTTCCAATTCTTCTTCATTATTTTTGCTGTAAATACTGCCAACTAAAACACCTACTTCAAATAACACCCACATTGGCAAGGCTAACAAGGTTTGCGATATGACATCGGGTGGCGTTAGTAACATGCCGACCACAAAGGCAGCTACAATAACGTAAGGGCGCTTTTTCCTAAGATTGTCGGCATTAGTAACGCCTGTCCAGCACAGCAATATAACAGCAATTGGGATTTCAAAGGCTAAACCAAAAGCAAAAAATAACTTTAGAACAAAGTTCAGATAGCTAGAAATATCGGTACTTACCAAAACGCCTTCTGGGGCCACACTATTGAAGAACAAAAACGCAAGTGGAAACACGACAAAATAAGCAAAAGCCATGCCTGCATAAAATAGTAAAGTGCTACTAGCCAATAATGGAGCAACAAGTTTTTTTTCACGACTATATAGTCCAGGCGCGACAAAAGCCCATATCTGATATAGAACATAAGGAATAGCCACAAAAAACGATAGCACCAAAGTCAATTTGAAGGGCGCTAAAAATGGAGCCGCAACATCTGTTGCAATCATACTCGCACCTTCGGGTAAGCTGGCGATTAATGGCATAGCCAAATAATGATATAAGTCTTGTGCAAAATAAACTAAACACAAAAATACTAACAATACCGAGCCAAGCGCTCGCAATAAACGCGAACGCAATTCGATCAAATGGCTAATCAGTCCTGACGGCTCACTCATTTTGGTTTTTTTCTTGTTGCTTGGCAGTTACATTAGGCGTTGACGAAGAAACACGTTGTGGTGTGGCTTCTGGCGCTGAATCGAGCAAGTCTGGTTGAATATGGTATTCTGGGCTAGCTGAACCTTCGATGCTCTGTTTGGGCTTTTTTAGGATGGGTTTGTGGTCTTCGATTGGCGCAGTATCACTTTTTACAAAATCGTCTGTCAAATATTCATCGCCAGCGGGCTCATTTGAATGGCCATGTGCATGACTAAATTCGTCATCAAAGGTGTCAATTTGGTCTTGAGTTTGGGTGTCTGATGAATGTGATGTAGCAATCGTTTTTTGAGGCACAAAATCTTGGTTCTCTTGCCCTGCTTTGTATGGTTGCCTAACCGATTCAGCAGCGGCTTTTAACTCATCCACTGACTCACGCAAGTCTTTGCCAATGTTTTGCATGCCTAATTCTTCAGCTTTTTTCAAATTAGCATGTAATTCATGAGCATCTAACTGCGACACCACCTCCTCTTTAAATCCATTTGCCATTTGCTTAACACTGCGCACAGTCGATACAACAGAACGTATTGCACCAGGCAAACGTTCAGGGCCAAGAATGACAAGCGCCATAGTGCCGATGACTAACAGTTCCCAAAAACCAATATCAAACATAGTTTAGTCTTTGCTAGCCTGTTTAGTGCTTTCAGCGCTAGCCTGTTTAGGTTCAACAGACTCAGTATTTTGTTCTTGTTTTTCGATACTTTCAAATTCTGCATCTTTGCTTTGGTCTTGATCGTCTTCTTTTATGGCTTTTTTAAAACCTTTCAACGCAGAACCCAAATCAGACCCTACATTGCGAAGTTTCGACGTACCAAACAATAAAATCACTATACCGAGCACGATGAGAACTTGCCAAATACTAATGCCGCCCATGAAATTTCCTTAATACCTTTTGTACAATCGTTAAAGTATAACGTATTGAATTAAACTTAATGTTGTGTTGGTATTATACGCAGTTATTGACGAATATCACTGGCTTTACTCTCACCAAGGAAAATTTATTGGTAAATTGGCGATTAATTAATGAAAAGTAAATGGCTAGAGCATACTGGAATGCTCTGTTTTATGATGCTTTTTACAATGTTTTCGATGTCAACAAATGCAAGCGCGGCTGATGACGAAAATACAACGACTGAAAACATAAAGAATAACACCATAAACTACGATTTTTGTGGGGAATTCGGCTGGATAGATGACGCCCACTGTTATCTAAATTATGGTGTCGATACAACTGCCAGCAGACTCAACAATTGGTTCAAGCGTGAAGGCGATGACCAAAATAGCGAGGCAACCACGAGGGGTCGAGTACGCTTTGGCTGGGAGCCTCGCTCAGGTGATTTAAGTGAGTTTGATTTTAGATTTAGAATAAGGGTTAAATTGCCTGCATTAGAAGAACGGGTAGAATTGTTCTTTTCAGACGAAGAAGACGACCTCAACCAACAAGCGGTAAAAGCAGCAAGAAACGATGAGTTAGGTAACCGTGATCAAACGGTACTTGCTTTGCAGTTTAAAAAAGATGAAAAAGACAAAATGTCTTACCGAGTTGGATTTGGCAGGGGTAGTCAGATATACACCAGGGCCCGATACACCGACAATATTAAACTCGGCGCCAACACAAACATGCGTTATTTTGCTGAATCTAATTTTTATTCAACAGACGGCCTAGGCTTTGAAGCCAATGCCGAACTTGGACATGTTTTTAATGAAAATTCTGCCTATGAAATTAGCAATAGCTTTCGTTTTCGAGACCGCACTAATGATTGGATTTGGCGTCATGAATTTCAATATCTTTACGTAACCGATGATGAAACAAGCTACCTATTCACAGCCGCAATTGATGGTTTATCGAAACCGCGCTATCAAAAAGAACAAATGCTGGTCAGCGTGCGGTATAAAAGACGTTTTTTAAGAGAATGGCTATTTATTGAAATTGAACCTTTTATTTTGTGGTTGCGTGAAGAGGAGTTTCGCTCTTCGCCCGGAATCGCTGTACGAGCAGAGATACACTTTCAAACCTAGCATACTTAAGTCTTAGATTTGAAAGCTACCAAATATGTTACGTCAAACGCTCACTTATGAATTTGTATTTTCGTCTCCAGAGCTTACACCATCGCTAGCAGGTGCTTGTGCTGGTGCTGGTGCTTGACTATCAGGTTGATTTGCCGCTTCTTCTTCCCCGGCTCTTTCTCTTTCGTGGATATGGTCTTCTTTTGACATGATATTTCCTTTTTTTATGTGTCAATTTCAGTATATGCTAGCTAGTATGCAATTGCCAACTACTCAAGATATACTTGTTATACGTAAATAAATGTAAAGCCCCAGCGAAAACGCTAATTTCGTGCGTATATGAGTGACAACAATAAAAATATAGGACATCGTCTTTTACATGCAAGCTCAATCAACATATAAAAATACTAAAAATAAGCTTCGCTTGTTAAGCATGCTAATTTATTTTTTATGTGTAGGGTTTGTATTATTTTTTATAGCCATAGGTACTTGGGCTAATCTGCATTTTAATTCAAGTGACTCTACTAAACTTCATGTGTATGGCGCTTCTATTCACAAATACCCCTTCGTCAATAAATACCTTATTAGCACAGAAAGAGGCTCTAACTTATTTCGACAGAGGCTATACGTAGGCCCAGTATTAGAATTAAATGGCTGCAAAGCAGAAGAATTTGACAAATTAAACGCTTTACTAATGTGCGCCAAGGTTGGAGACATAGATAACTTTGAATTAGTGTCTGTGAAAGCGGGCCAAAAGCAGACATTTGAGGCAATAAAGTTAGCCACGCCCATTAAGCCTAGTTTAGATATCCCGCTTATTTCTTTAGACCTTTTGTTATTGGCACTATCTCTGATGTTGTCTTTGTTATTATTTTTTAAAGTGCGGCGATTTCTCTCGGGGTATCTGATTGCATTTACGTTGATGTTGACCGCCAGTGAAAGTAAGCTATTTTTCTTAGGTGCCAATATCGCCAGTGCTTACGATATAGAAAATATACGTTTAGGTTTGCTATTTATAGCCGGCCCATTGGGGATCTATTTCTTCCCACAAGCTTTTCATAAGGCATTTTGGAAAAGAGCATCTTTTGCCATCATCGTCGCTTGTATTATTGCCTTATTCTTAAGCTATCATCTATTACCCTTTATCTATTATAGCTATGTTGCGTCGTTTACCTTACTGATTGTAGTTATTCAACTAATTCTTAAATATCGTAAAATACTCAACGCAAAAGAGAAAAAACAAGTTCTCACCATGCTATTTTGTGCTGTTATTGGTTTGGCTTTATATTTCCCTTTGATTAATTTTGGTGGGAAATACTCGGCACTGTTGGGCCGATACATCGTTATGCTAAGTTTTGGGATTGGGATATTTATCGCACTGATGCGATACGGTTTATGGCAGGTCGAAACCCTTATTTCAAAATCGGCGACCTTAAGTTTACTTTCTATTATTGCGTTTTCGGCATGGGCCGGCTTAGACCAAGGTTTACAAGCTTTACTCAATCAAACTATTGGCCTGAGCAATAAAACAGTAACAGCTTTTTTAGCTGCTGCGATTAGTTCCTTATTCGCGGTGCCGGCTTATAATTTTGTATCTAAATCGTGTGATGCTTTTTTTAATAAAGACTTACACCTGCTTAAAAAATTACTTTCAAAAGACATATTGGTGTTAGCAGAAATACAGGCATTGGATGTGTTTGTTGAACAATTGGGGACAAAGTTATTGCGTTTAAGTGGTGCGCATAAGCTCAATTTAGAATTTATCGATTACAATAGACTAGCTACACCACAATTATTCAAAACAGAAAAAGACCTTCCTGCAGAGGGTATTTCAAATTTACGTAAAGAACATTTTGAGTTTCAAATTGAGCACATTATGTCAGTCAAAGTAGACTTAGAATACGCAGACCGCCGAATCAATCGTGAAATCAAAAATGCGATAGAAGACGGGATTGACGAAATAGCACGCGCACTAGCGTCATGTTGTCGATGGAATTATTTAGAGGGAACTAAACTAGCAAATAAATCTTAATACTTTTATGTAGCATGCCTTGGGTCAGTTTGATGACAAATCGCCAGTTGCTGCCAAGAATCATATAATTCAACCAATGCTGTATGTTCAGAAAAATCATATAAATTTCTGAAACTTACCCAATCAAGTAAACAAAACAAACACATACTCAAGTAATGCCATACTTCAAACTCGCCTGCGATAGCCTGTTTATTAAGTTCTACAAATATCACGTCAATACGCTCTCGCTGCACTGTAAAGTAAAGTTTATCTTCGCTTACATCAATTTGAGAACGAGAAAGAATAAACATTTGTACTAACGAGTCATTGGCAGCATCAATACTAGTCATTACATTTTCTTGATCCCAACTTAGCTCGGCGAGCTGATTTTTTTTCTGCAAGTATTGATAAATCAGACGAGAGTCGAGGATTATCTGCTCTTTCCCCTTTATCACGTCTTTTAGCATAGGAATTTTTAAAGTAGGGTTAACACTCGCTATCAACGCCCGGTCTTCAGGCTTAAATATGTCCAACTGGACAAAATCATATGGCATTTCGTGCATAAAAATACGCAAACGCCTAACGTAAGGGGAAGTTATCGAACCATAGAGTTGCATAAAACCGACTCCCTTTATTCTTTTGATATTATAAACAAAATTTAGATACTAAAACTCGCACCACAGCCACAAGTCGTGCTGGCATTGGGATTGTTGACAAAAAATCTTGAACCTTCGAGGCCTTCTGTATAATCGACAATACCCCCTACCAAATATTGCAAACTCATTGGGTCAATAACTAATGTAACTGTTTGATTTTCAATAGTCATGTCGCCTTCATTGACTTTCTCATCAAAGGTAAATCCGTATTGAAACCCAGAGCATCCTCCACCGGTCACGTAAACACGCAACTTTAATGCAGGATTTTCTTCTTCTGCAATTAAGGTTTTTACTTTATTTGCTGCCGCATCTGAAAACTCGATCGGCATGGCTGTTTCAACAGTCATTTATTTCTCCACAAACTTGTTTTGCTTCTACAATAGCTGGCTGGTTACCCAAGCTCTGCATTGCCGACAATCATTCTATTTCTAAGGACGCAGATTATCCAATACCCGAGTGTTTTAGTCAAGTATTACACAACAATACGCCTACTACTCTGGTAAGCTAAATGCTTCTGACCATGTTATTTTAGTGCTATAGGAGCCACGTTTTCGTTTATATTTATAAACGTCGGTGCTTATTTCTAACGCTTCAGGTTTAAAGTTTGTTGGAAGCGTAAGGTTGATTTCTAATACTTGAAAATACTTGAACGCAAACTCCAGTGCACTCTCACTGTAGTTTTCTAGTTCACTCAAATTAATAGAGCTGACTCTGCCGTCTTGGCTACCGCTCACTACAATGTCTAATTGACCACGAATAACCGCTTTTATATCCTCGTGTTGTAGTAGAATCATTTTTACAAGGTAGTTATTCTCACTTGCTGTTGGCACCACCTCCGTGCGCTGAACAACAAAACCATCTTGCGTCGTTTCAGGCGCTAATACACGCTGATAAAACGATATCTTTTCTTTTAAACTTTGCTCATTTTCAATGCGACGCGACAATTCATTATTTGTTTGCTCGTTGGTCAATTGAGAAACTTCAAGTTCAACTTGCGTCGTATTAAGTTGAGAAACAGCCTCTTGATGGGCTTGTCTTAGGTTAGCTAAACTCCTCTTTAACGCTTTATTTTCTTCAATGGTCGCGCGCTCAAGAGAATCAGCAAACCAAAACCCTGCAATAAAAAAAACGACTAAAACGACCAAGCCTGTAAGGTAAAAGCCCACAAAACCAAGCTTATCTCGTTGTTTTTTAATATTCAAATTCTTATCAACCTTAAAATTCGTGGTATGCTTTACGTATCTTTTCGACCAAATACCAAACAAACTCAACATAGAGTGTTTTTTCAATAATTGTGTTTATTCAATCGCTACGTATAGCGCTATCAAAACCTAGCACATCCATCCAGCTATGCTTAATTGGCGTAGTGGGAGGCTTAAGTGCAGCCGCAATCATTGTACTTTTTAGGCTTAGCATTGGTTTTATCCAAAACATCTTTTTAGGTGCTAGCGCAAATTATACAACATTGATGAGCTGGCAGTTATTTTTATTGCCATTAGTTGCTGTTATTTTCATTATTGGTATTGCAAAGATGACTGGCTTCAAACACTACCGCTTGGGCGTCCCTTTTGTTATACATCGACTTAAAATGCATTATGGAAACATCCCTTTTGCCACCAGTATCAATCAATTTTTTGGGGGTGTTTTAGCCTTAGCCAGTGGCTTTGTTGTGGGCAAAGAGGGACCCACTGTGCATTTGGCCGCCGCGGCTAGTCAGTATGTAGGAAGGTGGTTCAAACTCCCCTTTAATAGCTTACGTATATTGGCTGGTTGTGGGATTGCTGCGGGGATTGCTGCCGCCTTTAATACTCCTTTTGCCGCCGTAATATTTGTTATGGAAGTGGTTATTCGAGACTATAAAGTGCATGTGTTTGTTCCAGTAATGTTGGCCGCTGCTTGCGGTTCTGTGATTACTCGATTGGTTTTCGGTGATTATTCTGAGTTAGCTTTTTTATCTTTTCAAGCCATGGCGTTTTGGCAATTGCCGGTGCTGATTATCTTTGGGATATTTTTAGGAATATTAGCCACACTTTTTAACAAGCAACTCATGTGGTTAATGAGATTAACACGTCCATTAAATATGATATCGCGTTTATTAATTGCCGGCCTAATTACCGGGACCATTGCTTATTTTATGCCTCATGCTTTAGGCGCAGAGTTTATTGGCGTGAACACATTTTTACAAAACTCACCAACGAGTCAATTGATATTGGCCGTGTTTGTGGCGAAATTTGTGTTAGCTATTGTGGCTATTGCACTAGGTGTTCCTGGCGGCATTATAGGCGCAGTAATGGTTATTGGTATTCTTGCAGGTGTGCTTTTTTTGCAGCCAATTCAATACCTTTTCAACTTACCTGATCTCAGCACTAACTATGCCCTTTTAGGTTTAGCAGGGTTACTTGCCGCTGTTTTGCATGCGCCAATGGCTGCACTGTCTGCGGCAATGGAGCTCAGTTCAACTCAACAGGTTATTCTGCCAGCTATAATTACGATAGTAAGTGCTCACATTACTTCTAAGCAATTGTGTAATAATAGGTCTATCTTCTTGCAACAACTTGAGTATCAAGAACTGCCATATACAACTACGACTATTCGAGACGAATTACAAAACACTGGAGTAATGGCGCTTATGCAAACTAATGTCACGCTAACAACCGACGGTCTTGACCCCGACATGTATAGTGATTTACAAGCTAATCCCGACACCTTTATCGTCAATCGGGTTACCAATAAGTTATCACTTAAAGAACGCCCATCTGATTCAGTATACGAACCAACTAAATGGCAGCAAGTCAGTCTAGCGGTAGGCCAGCAAAAAAATATATCTCCCATCATACGCCAAGACTTGCAGGCTCTTTCTGAACAAAACACCTTAGCTGAAGTGTACGAATGCCTATACATAAAACGCAATGGTGGTGTTGTAGTGGTAGCGCATAACGACGATAATAATGTCTATGGTGTAATTACATGGGGTATGTTGCACAAGTATTTGTTGCGACAACAGCACTAGGAGATTTTGGCATAAATGACTTTGCTTCTTTGGTACAAAGCATTACACATATTTTTTATGATTGCGTGGATGGCGGGTATTTTTTATTTGCCACGGCTGTTTGTTTATAATGCCGAATCACATAATTCTGAAGTTAAAGCAACACTTAACATCATGCAACGACGACTTTGGTATTTTATTAGCCCATTTGCTTTGCTGACGCTTGTATTCGGCATTTTGATTATTGTTGAATATGGCTTAGCTATATTCAAGGCAGGCATGTGGTTACACATTAAATTAGTCTTAGTCGCACTATTTTATGTTTATCATGTGTATTTATTCAAGATAGTGAAAACATTTTTGGCTGGCAAAAATACTCGCAGCCCCAAATTTTATCGGTTTTTAAATGAGGCTCCTGTTTTAGTATTGCTGGCAATCGTAATATTAGTTGTGGTTAGGCCCATTTGAGAATGTTTCAAATTGGTTAGGTAAATATTGCGCAAGCTGCCCTGAAATCGCGACGTATTTTTCTAGCGCTTTTTGCAAGCTCTGCGCGATTATAGGGAGTTTTTCCAGTAACTGCTTATCCCCTTTCTTGGTTGCTTCAGATATCGTTTTTTGTGGGTCGGCAAAGGTGCTAAACATCAATAAGCAATGTGATAAATCCTTAGCCAAGACAGGTGCTTTGTCGGGTACCTGTTGTTGCATTTTATCCCATGCATTTTGCCAATACGCCTCCCTCGCACTATGCGCCATCAACAATCCTTGTGCCCATAAGCTTAGCGCTCGATAATCCTTCTTGTCATAGGGCATTTCTTTTGCGACTCGCGCATATTCTGGCAGCTTAACGGTATCGTTGTGCATATCAGCTAAGCGGGCTTTAAAAAAAGCAAATAACACATCGCTTATACGCTCAACCTGTTCAGGCGATTCGATCTGTTTGTGCTGTTTAATAACCCACGGCATCCATACATCTGGTAAAGGTATCTCTGGGCACGCACAAGCTCCCAACAAGCATCCTTCAAGATACTCTTGTGGATGCAAAAATGCGGCTTGCTTCGGGTTGTCGTACAATTCAGATAAGCCCATATTCTCTCAAACTCGATATTGTCTTTTTATATCTTTGCATGTCATGATACTGGCTCGCCAGCACCTTTCAACAAAAAACAATAAAAAGAAGGACATATCATGCGAGCAGGTATTCGAGGACTTATCATAGCGGCGGCATTTGTTGGCCCGGGCACTGTTACCACTGCCACGTTGGTTGGAGCAAATACAGGGTATGCTTTAGTCTGGTTGTTAGTCTTCGCTATTGTTGCAACTTATATATTGCAAGAAATGGCCTCACGTTTAGGTACTATTTCAGGCAAGGGTTTGTCTGAAGCAATCATGTATGCTGTTAACAATACGCTTGCAAAATGGATACTCGGCGCGTTAATAGTAGCCGCAATAGGGGTGGGTAATGCTGCCTACGAAGGCGGAAATATAACAGGTGCTGCACTAGGCCTAAGTGAAAATTTTGGGGGCTCGTTAAACTATTGGGCGCTTGGTTTAGGTTTGACTGCGTTTTTACTTATTTTGACCGGCCACTATAAACTAGTAGAAAAATGTTTAATTGCCTTGGTGCTGCTAATGAGTATTGTATTTGTTGCACTTATGATAATGGTAGGCATTAATAGTAAACTCTTGATGCAAGGCGTGCTCTTGCATCAACCCATCATGAACAATACGACACTTGCCTTAGCTATTATTGGGACGACTATTGTGCCATATAACTTATTTTTGCATGCGGGCTTGAGCGCACAAGACGCAAATTCGTCTATCACTCAACGCGAAATGTCACAACAAAAAAGCCAATTGTTTGCCAGTATAGGACTAGGCGGTTTGGTGACCTTTGCTATTTTATCAAGCTCGGTAACTGCATTTTTCATAAGCCAAATAGATGTTGATAGAAGTAATATCGCTTCTCAATTTGCCCCTATTCTTGGCGACAACGCTCAATTGTTTTTTGGTCTAGGCCTGTTCGCAGCTGGGTTAACTAGCGCAATAACGGCACCACTTGCAGCTGCATATGCTATTTGTGGTCTATTTTCTTGGACACCGAATTTAAGTGATATCCGCTTTAAGCTAACAGCACTGCTAATAGTAATCACTGGCACGCTAGTAGCCACTTTGAGTATTCAACCAATTACCTTAATATTATTAGCCCAAACAGCCAATGCTTTGCTGTTGCCTATTTCAGCTATTTTACTATTATGGGTATGTAATAAAGCAGGATTGCTCGGTGACTACACCAATAGTTGGTTACAAAATGTGCTAGGGGCTGCCGTTGTATGTTTAGTGTTACTGTTAGCCGCTGTGAAGCTTATTGCATAAGTGAATTAAGTCATTCCAAAAACGTTGGTTGTGTCCTAAGACAAGCGTAAATAATTACATAAAGTGGCCGATAACAATATGTATTGTAAAGATTTGTTTACTTTATAAACAAGGACTAAATGCCAGATAAATACATGAAGATTAGTGTGAAAACAATTCGCCAAAAAATTACTTCCTTACTGGAATGGAATGTTGATGACTTTGCAATGATAGCGCTTGCTTGTATTAGTGCGTTTTTAGTCAACAGTTATCCTATTTCACTGGTATCAGGCGCCGAACTCATTTTCGGGAATATGTTTGCCATAGCAATCACCATTCGTTATGGCATAAGTGCAGGTTTGTTAGTAAGTATATGTGCGAGTTTGGCAATATCACAAATATGGGGGCACTATCTATCACTTTTACCAAACCTCATAGAAATCCTTATTGTATATATCGCTATTGTAAAACGTAAACACCCATTGATACCCTGTATAATATACTGGTCAACACTTGGTGCCATTATCGTCTATTTTAGCTATCAATATTTTACGACGTACTTTACATTGACCAAAGATGCCATAACATTGAAATATGTAATAAATGGAATATTAAGTTCTACTTTGGGCTATTTATTGTATTTAATTGCATTCAAAAATCATAAATACGCGTTAATTTTTTCGTTTAATCAGGTCATCAACCTGACTATTTTTGCCGCAGTACTTATTGGGGTGAGCATAAATGGATATTATTGGTTATCCGAAACTAAAACCACAAAACTAAGCCATATACATACTCAGTTATTCACCCAGGCCAGCAACAGTGCAAATGAAGTACACCATTATCTGGATAAAACTTTGGTCCAATTGAGCACAGTTGCTGAAAATTTATCTCTATTAAATGCACCAGTTACCCAACAAAACTTAAACCTAATATCTGCCAAGCTGCCAGGTATACTCACCATGTTAGTGACCGACGCACAAGGTAAGTTAATCAATACGTACCCCGCTAGCTTACTTGATTCTATTGATGCTTCAGCGTTTAGTGTTGCTGATAGGCCATACTTTTCTTCAGTTAAAGATAATCAAACTCCCTATATATCAGATGCTTTTCAAGGTAGAGGTTTTGGCAATGACCCTATCGTGGCGCTATCGGCACCATTATTTGCAAGGGGTAAATTTATCGGCATATTGCAGGCTTCACTGAGTTTAGGTTATTTTTCTACCTTAGATAAAAAACAACTTTCTGATGAACAAAGCCTATTAATTTTGGATGGAGTAAATCGAGTGGTTTATAGGTCGGAAGCACTAGAGTTTGACTATTTAGAAAATCTGACTGAATCAAATTTAATGGCGTTTATTGATGATACTAGCGTCGTATCTGATACATTTTTTATTGACGAAAAAAATGACCATTATTTTATTAATGCTCAATCTATAGGCGATACAAATTGGCGTGCGCTAAGTATCCTTCCCCGCAGTGTTTACGAGCGAGAAATGATTGAACTGCTTATCAATGCACTAGGATTATTAATACTCTTTTTAATGCTTACCATCATGTTGGGCTTAAGCGTCTCAAAAAGAGTCAGTTATCCTTTTTCAATATTGGCGCGCAACATAACACAATTCTCACATAGCGGCGCTTTTGAGAGCATGCACGTTGATGAAAATACACCCGTCAAAGAGGTTAATTCGCTGAGCAAAACTATTAATGAGTTTTCGGCTCAATATGCTGTGATACTTCAAGACCTCAAAAGCGCTATTAAAGAAACCCAGGAAACGAATTCTAAACTAGCGCTAGTAAATTTAAATCAAGAAAAAGAAATACAAGCACAGACCAAAGATATAAATAGAGCCTTAAAACAAGCCAAACAAGCAAGCCAAGCTAAGTCTGCTTTTTTAGCAAATATGAGCCATGAAATTCGGACACCACTCAATAGTATATTTGGCACATTGCAAATATTACAAAATGACCTTTCAGATAAACATCAAAAAGATTTGTTAACGGAACAAGCCCTGTTCTCTTCCCGTTCACTCATTACTATCATCAATGATGTGTTGGATTTTAGTAAAATTGAGGCAAATGAATTAACCTTAGAAAACATACCCTTTGATTTACTAGAAGTGATTGAAAACGTGCGAAGTGACTATGTTTCAACCACAAATGAAAAAGGTGTCGATTTTTTTGTTGAGACTCATGAGCTCAATAGCAAATATTGGGTGGGTGATCCGGTTCGGGTCAGACAGATTTTAGCCAATCTAATTTCTAATGCCGTTAAATTCACGGAAAGTGGCGAAATCCGCATTTCCTTTACCGAACGCAAGAATAGTGCTGAACAAGGTCTTTCTATTGTGGTAAAGGATACTGGTATAGGTATATCACCATCAGCAGTTGATTCCTTATTTGATCGCTTTACTCAAGCAGATATATCGACCACAAGAAAATTTGGTGGCACTGGCTTAGGTTTAGCAATAACTAAACATCTTGTGAACATGATGCAGGGTGATATTTCTTGTAAAAGCACACTAAACCAAGGAACAGAATTTATTGTTAATCTGGCAATTGAATCTACCGAAAGCGATCAAATCCAATTATTGAGTCAAGATTGCATCAAGCAAGACATGCCAGATTTATCGGCTTGTAAAATTATGTTAGTAGAAGATAATGAAATTAACGCGACAATCTTCAAAACTATGATCGCCCCCAGCAAAGCCACAATATTTACCGCTGTAAACGGAAAGGATAGTATCAACCTTTATAAGCGCTTAAAACCAAACTTGGTGTTTATGGATATACACATGCCAGTAATGGACGGGATTGAAGCAACACAACATATCAAGAAGATAAATCCCAATGCCATCATTATCGCATTAACGGCTAATGTTATGAAAAGTGATATTGAATACTATCTTGAGTCTGGCTTCGATGATTTCATTGCCAAACCAATTGAAATTCAGGTCTTAATAAACGGTTTGAATAGGCACTATCAAAAAAATTAGTATACCTTTAATTTTGCAGCCATTGGCTGGGGTTTAGCGCTTTGCCTTTATGACGAATCTCAAAATATAAACCCGATTTAGATTGCCCTCCGCTGGTGCCAGCTAGACTTAAGCTTTGCCCCTGTAAAACAACATCACCTACATTTCTGAGTAATGCTTGATTGCGGCCGTACACTGTCATGTAGCCTTGACCATGATCGACAATAGTGACCAATCCAAAACCTTTTAACCAGTCAGCATAGAGCACTATCCCGTCGGCAACAGCTCTCACTGTACTGCCAGCTCTAGCATCAAAGATAACGCCTTTCCATCTGACTTGGCCTTGCCTACGTTTACCAAACAAAGCCTGCATTCGTCCATTAGCAGGTTTGCCTAGTTCACCTTTTGCCGTGCTTAACCCATTTAGCTCAATGTCTTGTGCAGTCGCTTTTTCTCTAGCGGCCTTTGCCGCTAGCTCGGCAGCCTCTATCGCGGCAACCAAGGCGTTTTCTTGTTGCTGTAACTGCGACACCCGCGCTTGATCTGAGCGTATTTGTTTTTCTAAGGCAGTATAAGCGGCAAACCGTTTTTGCTGTTGAGAACTCAATTTTTTTGATTGACTGGATTGTTGTTCGATTAAAATAGCAAGCTCAGATTCTTGAGTATCGAGCTTTTGTTGCACGTCTTCTAGGGTTTTTATGAGGCTTCTAAAGCGATTTATTTGTTTTTGCCGGGCCTTATTCAAATATTGATAGTAGGTTAAGACGCGTTCAAACTTTCCCGCCTGGTCTTGATTAAAAACCATCTTGGCAAAATCATAGTCACCCGCCATATATGCACTTTTCAATTGGCTAGCAAGGGCGTTTTGTTGTTGTTTTATATCTAATTCAATGTTGCTTTTTTGTGCTTGCAAATTAGATAGTTCAATGCGAGTTTGTGATAGCTTTTTATCAGTTTGATTGAGTATTGTGGCGGTTTCAGCAATTTGTAATTCGGCTAGTTTTAGCTCATTTTGCAAGCGCTCCGAATCGACTAAATTTTTATTCAATTGAGCTTGAGTTTGCTCAATAAGCGTTTTAATTTTAGCCAAATCTTTAGTTTCGCTTCTATTATCACTCTGGGCAAAAACATTTGGCAACAGACACGTGTTTAATAACACAATAATCGCAAAAGCAAACCTCAGCGAGCAGAAGCGCATGCTATTGCAGTTGCGCCAGTGAGGTATGTTTATCATAACGCTTTGAATAATCAACCAAGCTTACTTGACGGTAACAATCGGAGTACCAGTCATTTCCTCTGGTTGTTGCATACCCATCAAATGCAACATAGTCGGTGCAACATCACTCAAGGTCCCTCCTTGCCTAACATTTGCAGGGCGGCCAAAGTAAATAAACGGCACAGGTTCACTGGTATGTGCGGTATGTGCCACTCCCGTTTCTGGGTCTTTCATTTGTTCTGCGTTTCCATGATCTGCTGTGATCAGGCACTCTCCACCATTTTCTTCTAAGGCTGTAATGATTCGACCTATACATGCATCCACTGCCTCACATGCTTTAACAGCTGCATCAAACTTACCGGTATGTCCTACCATATCACCATTTGGGAAATTGCAAATAATGACATCGTGTTTACCAGCCTGTATAGACTGCACAATAGCGTCGGTTAGTTTTTCAGAATTCATTTCAGGTTGTAAATCATAGGTTGCTACATCTGGAGACGGAATTAATACACGCTCTTCGCCCTGATATTCGTCTTCTTTTCCACCACTAAAGAAAAATGTGACATGTGCAAATTTTTCAGTTTCAGAGATTCGAAGTTGCGTTTTGTTATGTTTTGCTAACCATTCGCCAAATACATTAACCAAATTTTCCGTTGGATAAGCTACTGGCGCATAAAGTGTAGATTCAAATTCTGTCAGCATTACAAAGTTTATATCAGGCTGGGCGTTATCGCCGGTGCGTGCAAAACCATCAAAGTCTGGGGTGATCAGTGCATGTGATAACTCTCGCGCTCTGTCGGCTCTAAAATTCATAAATAAAATCGTGTCGCCAGCCGCAATACCGCTGTATCCGTCAACCACAGTTGGTTTAACAAACTCATCACTTTGGTCTCTTGCGTAAGATTCCTCAACGCCTTGGCTAGCAGTAGCCACTTTATATTCAGCTTCTCCACTTACAATTAAGTTGTATGCTAATTCTACTCGATCCCAGCGTTTATCCCGATCCATGGCATAGTAACGACCGATCAGCGTAGCAACTTGTGCATTTCCTATAGTGTCACAAACTTTTTCGGCGGCTAATACATACTTTGCAGCGCTTTGCGGCGGTGTATCTCTGCCATCTAAAAAGCCATGTAAGTATATGTATTTTGCTCCGCGCTCTTTTGCCAGTTTGATGGCGGCGTGCATATGATCTTGGTGAGAATGCACACCACCGTCAGATAATAAGCCCATAATATGTACAGCTTTATCTGCACTAACGGCTTTATCGATGGCGTCTAATAACACTTCATTTTGACTAAACGTATCATCTTCAATCGCTTTCGTTATTTTGGTGAAGTCTTGATAAACCACTCTACCAGCACCTAAATTAACGTGCCCAACTTCAGAATTTCCCATTTGTCCTGGCGGTAAACCAACATCTAGTCCCGAACCCGAAATAAGTGTACTTGTATATTCTTTTGCTAGCCTATCTAAATGCGGCGTTTTTGCCGCAGCAATGGCGTTATCGTCTGTATTTTCTCGATATCCCCAACCGTCTAAAATAAATAACGCGAGTGTTTTTTTGTTGCTTGTCATAGGATTCCTGTGCACGAGTAGAAGAAAATTAGATTGGGATGCGTGTAATTTAGCAGTTATTTGTGCTGTCTTAAATATAATAGGCAAAAAATTGCGCAATTATTCGAGAATATAATATGTCTGATGGTGTTATTTAGTGCAGCTTTCGCTATAATCCACGACCTTAATTTAATCAAGATGCATAGTGAGAAGCGATTTCATGGAACAACTCGTTGAGTTTGCAAGCGACAATATTATTTTAGCAGGCGTATGGGTAGCCCTAGTTATTTTATTAGTGTTTTCATTTATTTCGCCCTTGTTGTCTAAATCAAAACGCGTGGACAATCATCAAGCGACCTTGTTGATGAATAAAGAAGACGCCATTGTATTTGATATTCGGCCTGTTGCTGATTTTAAAAAAGGTCATATTATCGGTTCCCGCCAAATAAAAGCACAAGAAGTCAAAGAAGGTAACTTTATTAAGCTTGAAAAACACAAAGAACAACCCATTATAGTGGTATGTGCGATGGGTAACTTGGCTGCTGGCACCGCTAACAAAATGGTAAAGCAAGGTTTTACCAACGTAAATGTGTTAACTGGTGGTATGAATGCATGGCAAGGCGCTGGTCTACCTGTCACAAAGTAAATTGAGACCAAGATAACGCATGCGATATGAAGCAAGTCAAAACGGCGGTTAACTATCTGTTTAAATAATGAGAATATACTATGCAAAAAATAGACATTTATACTAAAGGGTATTGCCCATATTGCCGTCGCGCTAAATCACTGCTTGATGCAAAAGGCGCTCAGTACAACGATATTGAAATAGACAAACAACCTGAACTACGCGATCCAATGATAGAGCGCGCTAATGGCAAATCGACCGTACCGCAAATTTTTATCGGCGATATGCATGTTGGCGGATGCGATGATTTATTCGCCCTAGAATCTACTGGGAAACTTGATAGTTTATTAGCAGGCTAAACATTTTTTTATTAACCCATGCGACGTTCCATATTGTTAACGCGCACAATTAGAAGTAAATTACAGGAAATACGATGGCTGACGAAGCACAAGCACAAGCTGCAACCCCCCAAGAAGTTCAATTCAATATGCAGCGCATTTACACCAAAGACATTTCATTCGAAACGCCAAACTCACCATCGGTATTTCAAAGTGAGTGGAAACCTGAAGTAAAACTGGATATTGACACTCGAACCGACGAGATAGAAAAAAACTTATATGAGGTGGTGTTGTCGGTCACAGTCACTGCAACAAATGCAGAACAAACTGCATTTTTATGTGAAGTACAACAAGCTGGAATTTTTGCAATAGGCGAAATGCCTGCTAACAACAAAGCGCATATGCTTGGCTCATATTGCCCAAATTTGTTGTTTCCTTATGCTCGAGAAACTGTTTCAAACCTAGTGAATAGAGGAACGTTCCCACCGCTTAATTTAGCGCCAGTTAACTTTGATGCAATTTTCCAACAATACGTTAAAAAACGTCAAGCGGAACAAGCCGAAAACGGTCAAGATGACGCACCAAAACTAGACGCGTAATATATAGCCTTTTTTGCGCCAAAGGAGCTAATACAGAAAATGGCATCGCAACATAAAATTACTGTATTAGGAGCAGGTTCATATGGCACTGCTTTGGCGTTTTGCTTAGCGCGTAATCAACACTTAACGTATTTGTGGGGGCGCGATGAGCAAGCCATTTCGCAAATGCAAAAGACTCAGTGTAATGATAAATACCTGCCAGACTTTAGCTTTCCAGCGTCATTAAAACCAACACCTCAACTTGAACATGCTATCGCTGAAAGCGAATATATCTTAGTTGTAGTGCCTAGTCATGCTTTTGCAAGCATGTTAAAACAAATCACTCCTTTATTGCATACCAATCATAAGGTGATATGGGCAAGCAAAGGTTTGGAGCCTAAAACGGGACGAATGTTACACCAAGTGGCTACAGACATACTTCCGCCAAACCTACCTTTTGGTGTTCTTTCTGGGCCAACTTTTGCTGCCGAAATGGCAGCTGGCTTACCCACTGCTATTACGCTTTCTAGTGAAGATTCACAATTATCAAAAGAGTTTGCGACCTTAATTCATGACCCAAAACGCTTTAGAGTGTATGTAAATTCAGACATGATTGGCGTGCAATTGGGCGGAGCAGTAAAAAATGTTATTGCTATAGGTGCTGGCCTTGCTGACGGACTTGGCTTTGGTGCTAATGCACGTACCGCTCTTATCACACGTGGCCTAACTGAAATGAAGCGTTTAGGAGTAGCACTTGGTGCAACAGATGAAACATTCATGGGGATGGCGTGTTTAGGTGATTTGGTACTTACCTGTACTGATAACCAATCGCGAAATCGTCGATTTGGACTCGCTTTAGGTCAAGGTTTAAGCGTGCATGATGCGATAGCTAGCATTGGACAAGTAGTAGAGGGCTATAGAAATACTGACGAAGTCCATATATTAGCGCAAAAGCAAGGCATTGAAATGCCCATATGCGAACAAATTTTTCAGGTTCTTTACAACGATAAGTCGGCCAAAGAGGCCGCTATTGCCTTACTAAGCAGAGAACAAACTTCAGAGCATTAACTTCAAACACCTGCCTAGTTAACATGCATTGACAAAGTCTAATTGCCGCCAGGATTCATATACAAAAACCGCAACTGCATTAGACAAGTTCATACTTCGACTATTGGCAGTCATTGGAATACGCACTCGACAATTTTCAGGTAAGGATTCAATTACCGTATTGGGTAATCCTCGGGTTTCTGGACCAAATAGCAAAGCATCACCCGCTTTGTACTTAGCTTCATGATGAAAAACTTTGCCTTTTGTTGTGCACGCAAGCACACGCTTTGGTTGTTGTTTGTCTAAATAAGACTGTAAATTGGGATACCGCTGAGTATTAACAAACTCATGATAATCTAGACCTGCACGACGCACTTTTTTTTCATCCCAATCAAAACCTAAAGGCTCAATTAAATGCAACTTGTAACCTGTATTGGCACATAAGCGTATAATGTTGCCGGTATTGGGCGGTATTTCAGGTTCATATAAAACAATATCTAACATATTTAAGCTCTTATAAAATCGTATATGTGTGAGAGCGCAACTTTGCGTGCTTCGTCTTTTTCAAAAAATATCTCATGCTGCGATTTTTGGATTATCGTGAGTTGTGATTTATTCATAGCTTTTGCAACATCTGACATATTGTTGTTATCAACAATTTGCTCTTCTTCGGCTTGTAATATTAAGGTATGAGTGTTTATTGATGAAGCTTGTTTGCGTATTTCACGCATCGCAATTATTGCTTGTTTAAACCATTCAAAACTCATGCCGCCTAACTGATTGTCAGCATGCGTTGTCATTGTTTCTCTAAACGCTTTATATCTAATTGGGCAATTAGTCAGTGTGTTTGCCTCAAACGGCAAGTCTATATATTTACCTTGCCCCCAAAAATAGACAATTGGCATACGCAAGATTTGACGCACAAAAACTACCGTACTAACCACAAAATAACTAAACCATTCTGGAACAGGCGCCTGAACCCCAAACATAGGCGCACTTAATATTAATTTAGAAAAGTACGAAGGGTGCTTGTGAACGAATAAAGTCCCAATCGCACACCCCATTGAATGGCAAACCAGATACTTCGGTAGATGTGTTTGTCCTATGTTATTTAACTTCTCAGGCAACACCTCATCTATTAAACACTTCATATCATTAACATAATCATCAAATCTACCAATATGACCAATATGAGAGTCTTCGGTCAAGCGCGAAGACAAACCCTGACCTCGGTGATCAAAAATAAACGTGCTATACCCGTTTTGCTTAAATTCATAGATGAGTTCGGCATACTTATGTAAACATTCAGAACGACCTGTAGACAGAACAATAACGCCTTTCGCTTCATCACAAGCGGCAAAACAATAGAAGCTGTTTGTACCATCTGCTTGCACATAATAGTCTTTTTCAAGACCATCAAACATATCCATATAGGGTGTATTTGGGAATTGACTAACTGTTTTTTCGTCACTAAAAAAATAAGACATTAAGTAATTGCTTGTTGGTTATTATGCCGCGCTCAACTAAAAGATGAACGCCGCTGAAAAAAAGTAAGCTAATTAGACTTGATTGGAAAGCTCAGATCAATCTGTAATCCGCCTAATATCGAAGTATTGAGTGAAATCTTACCTGAATGCTGTTCCATAGCAGCTTTTGCAATGGCTAAACCCAAGCCGGTACCCTGTTTGTCTTCGCTAGAACTGGCTCGATAGAAGGGTTGAAAGATTTGTTCACTTTCCGGGAAATCGTTTAAGCCATCTCCATCATCATGAACGGAAATGACTACTCTATCCGATATTTTATTTTTGCTATCACTGGATGAGCCGCTTGATTCATTAGATACTTTTATCAACACATTTTGCTTTGCATATTTTATAGCATTACGTACTACATTTTCTATGGCGCTCGTAAAACTAATGGTATTAATTGCCAAGCTAACATCAGTCTCAGATTCAAATTTTAGGTTAATATTGAGACCTTTAGCTTCAAAAACTAAATCATCGACAATAGGTTTTAGAGCCTCATTTATTGGTAATACTTTTTTATGCGCCCATTGCTCGTGAGCTTCATCATTAAACCTAGCTAGTTGTAGAGCCTGACCTATTAAGCCGTCCATCAAGGCAATTTCCTTCTCAACACGTTCGCTATATGATCGTCGTTTACTAGTCTCTTCTTTTGAACTATCGCGAGTGCGCTGAGTAGCTGAATCGGAATCGAGCATCGCAACGGCCAGTTGCAGGCGAGTTAAAGGTGTACGTAATTCGTGTGAGATATTAGCCATCAAGGACTTTTGTTGTTCAAGACTATTGGCTAGTTTGTTTGCCATTGAATATATATCATTATGTAGCTCACCTAACTCATCTTTTCGATTGTATAAGGCTTTATCAGGGGCTGGTTGTGCGCCCTTGGCAAAACCATTGCTAAGCGAACGCAAACGATGGATGGGTTTCGCAATAGTATAAGCGATTGCGACACATGCAACCGTGCCCAATAAAATAAATACGGCTAAAGACCATGCTATCGCATCCGCTGGACGATCTCGCCTAGCCAATAGCTTACCAATAAAGAGAGCATATTCTTCGCCACGGTGATTAAGGGTAAGAGGCCCATAAAACTCCATATTGTTTGCTCTTATCAAATAAGGTTCTGGTGCATTGACCAATGCAATAAAACGATCTCGTTGCGGTAACAATGGCGGTGGAAAACCCAGTACCAATTTTTGATTCTTCTTACTAATCGCCATAAGTTGCCATGGCTCTCGGTTGCTCGTCCTGCGCAGAGCTCTATTTATTTCAGGTGTGCGTTGCAGTATTTTTTGTACGTTATTTTGCGCATTAGTAGCACGTTTTAGCTGTTGAGGCGATAGCGTGCTTACCTCCCAAGCTTGACCAAGGTAACGCGATACAACAAAGGTGCATATCACCATAATGGTGACTGCTACCCAAAACCATACAAAAATACGGCCCAATAATGAATTGCGTGGATTTAACTTGCTAAGGAAGTGAAATGCTTTCAAAATTAAGATGCCAATTGCAACAGGTAACCATTGCCTCTAACCGTTTTTATTACCTCGTCCACACCATGTGATTTTAATTTTTTTCGAATATTACTAATATGCATATCCAAACTGCGGTCGTATGCACTCAATTTTCGGCCTAATACCGTCTCACTCAAACTTTCTTTACTGAGTAATTGTCCCGCATTTTTCATTAATTGAGCAAGTAGCATAAATTCCGTCATCGTCATTTCAATTTCGTTTTCACCAACACTAACTTGCTGATTGGATTCATTTAAAAATATCCCATGCATCGTAAATTGCTGGGGCTGATTAAACCCCAGTTTGTTATCTATACGTCGCAACAATGCGTTGACTCTAGCCACTAATTCTCGTTGATTAAAAGGTTTGGGCAAATAATCATCAGCACCTAATTCTAATCCGTAAATTTTGTCAAAGTCGTCACCTTTTGCCGTAAGCATTATGACTGGAATGGAAGAGAACAAACGGATCTTTTTGAGCACTTCAAAACCGTCCATCTCAGGCATCATGACATCTAATAGTAGCAAGTCATATTGATATTTTTGCAAACATTCTATGCCATCACTTGGGTTGTTTTCGATACTTATATCAAAACCCTGACTTTCTAGGTACTCACCTAAAAGGGCCGTAAGTGCCTGGTCATCATCAATTAATAGTAATTTATTTGCCATCTATTCCACATTTTGTCAGTTAGCGATTTTATTTAGCTTTAAACAAGCTATATCTACCATAGTTTTGTAGCAACAATAAAAAGTGCGAGTATGTACTCAGCTATGATTTGCCATATATTCTAAGTAAAAAGCGATAAAACAAACCATCTTTACACAAGCTTTACACTCACTTTGCATTACTTTGCGTATAATTAGTTAGTATAGAGTTGTTGTTATTAAGCCTTAACTTTTAAAGAATTTCAAACGCCATTGTGATCACACAGATATACAGATTCACAAGCTAAACGTAGAGGAAGAAAAGATGAAAATATCTATCAGCACCATTGCCGCTATAGTGAGTTTAATTTTATTGTCGAATGCGAATGCAGCAAACATGCCTGCAGATACAGACGGTATGAAAAGTGACCGAGCTGGTAAAGCTCAAGCCAGAGATGCAAGGTCAGCCATGCATATGTTTCGTGGTCTTTCTTTGAACTCTCAACAAAAAGAAGATATTAAAGCACTGTTTAAGCAAGTCAAAGCTGACAACAGTGTTTTCCAAGCTGATCGCAAAAATAGCTTTCAAGACATGCAATATGTGATGCAATTACCGGCTTGGGACGAAGAAGCTGCCCTTCAGGTTATCGACGCGCATATTGAAAAAAGCCAGCAAGCAAAACTTAACATCGCGAAAGCTAAGCATGCGGCATATCAACTGTTGGACAATAGTCAAAAAGAACAGTTAAGCCAGCGGGCTGAGGAAAGAAAATCCAAGCGAGAAGCAAAGGCTGATGAAAATAAAGCAGACCGCAAAAAGTCAAAAATTGCGAAAGCCAAGCAAAAACAATTCAAAAAAATGAGCAAAAAGTTGGCCCTAAGCGAAGAGCAGATAGAGCAATGGAAAGCGATAAATGCGAACGCAAAAACAGAGAAAAGCGCATTAAGAGCAGATGGCAAAAGTTATCGCACTATGGAACGCGAGCTCATTAAAGCAGAAAGTTTTGATGAAGACGCTTGGTTGACCTTGCATGCCGAAGCGAGCACTAAAATGAAGGCAGCTCGTTTAATTCAAACTAAAGCGATGTTTGACCGCAGAGCGCTATTGTCTGAAGAGCAAATAGAAGCTTTTGAGCGCATGCAGAAAAAAATGTTGAAAAAAATGAAAGATAAGCGACGCTCATCCGGTTATTTAAGGCAAGGTTAATTCAAATAGATTACCTTTCCCTGTGTAGATTTAACTTGTCCCTTATTCATAGTTAACATCTGTTTTGAGCCCATGATTTTCATGGGCTTTTTTTATGTAAATGCAAATCAACCGTAAAAGTTAAAAAAATTTGTGCCGATATAGGTACAAGTACGTATATTTATATCGTTTATCTAACTTGCATCGCGACTTTTTTGCGTCTATTCTTCGCCGAAGAGAAAGTTGCTTATTTATTACCCAGTTTAATGTTTGAGAATTATGAATAATATCAGTGAAAAAAGCCCAGAAAAAGTAAGGGATAACGCGAAAGAAGCCATTAAAACAATCGTTAAAGCGATTAAAAGCGAAGAAGCTCTATTGCGTAAAAAGTACCCTATCCTTGCCCACCAAAATACCTTAGGCATGGTTATCATGATGGTTGCATTGGCAGGCATGATAAGCACTGGTGTATTGTATTATTTAGCCATCATCCCGGCGTGGGTTTGTATCATTGTCGCAGCGGTGTTTGCTTCAATTTCGCATGAACTTGAACACGACCTGATTCACAAACAGTACTTTAGCAAAAAGCCTCTTATTCATAATTTTATGATGTTAACCGTTTGGTTAATGCGACCTAACACGATAAATCCATGGTATCGACGCAAAATACACCTTCACCATCATGCGGTATCTGGAACTGAACAAGACTTAGAAGAACGTTTAGTAGGTAACGGCATAAAAAATCCGCTTAAAAGAATGCTCGTTATCATGGACGGTTTGATAGGCTTAATCGTGTTTAGAAAACGTTATAACAAAGAAATTAAAGGCTTTAGTTTTGGCCGGGTGTTTCACGCTGCCTTCCCAATTTCGACGGCCTACTTTGTGATTTTGTACTGTGTTATTGTCTATCATGTAACCGCGTTGTTTTTGCCGGTTGCTTCTTATATGCCCGCATGGGGCTTAGCAACAATGAACGTATTTGAGTTTATGATGGTGGTATTAATCATACCTAATATTGTGCGCTCAACATCATTAAATTTCATTACTTCGTCAATGCACTATTACGGCGGCGTAAATAACGTTTTCCAACAAACACACGTGCTGACAAGTCGCTGGTTTCTTCCGTTTCAATTGTTTTGTTTCAACTTCGGTAAAACACATACTATCCATCATTTTGTGCCTAACCAACCGTTTTATTTGCGCCAATTTATTAGTGCAAAAATAAACGAAGTAATGCGCAAACAAGGTGTGCGTTTTAATGATTTTAAAAGTATTAAAAACGCAAATTTATATACCGGTTAATATTAGCTGAGTATTACCTAAGTTTGGCAGTAACATCCGCTGGCGTCAGTGTCAATCATAGCGCCTAGCGAACCTGTACTTGCATCCGAATCGCCATAAACTTGCCTGTCCTTCCATGCTTCCAAACGCTTGTCTATTGTGCCTCTTGAAGAGAAGCAGCCACTTCCTTGGGAATATGGTCCAAAATACAACAGCTCCCCGTTATCATCTAATGCCAATACTGCGGGTGTCGATGGTATTAAATGTAGTAATTCCGAATGCAGATTTAGGTCAATGTTAACGCTAGAAAAACCATTTTTTTCTGACCATTGGTTTAAGTTGTTTTTATGAGATTTGGCCAACCATTCACAATAACAATTACCTTGCGTAAAGTGGAATATTCTGCCGCTAGCGGCTTCTACCGTGGAGGGCTCAGCCCTTCCTTTAACATGAGAATCAATGGCATTGATTAGAGATTTTTCAAATTCCAGATCCATTATCGCTATTGCGAGTTTTGATGATGGATCAAACGCACTTTTGTTAATGCTTCCAATCCATAAAACCAACATGGAACAACCCGTAAACCAAAGTAATACGGCACACCATGTGATAACTGATGATCTGATCACTTTAGTGTAAACCGGTGCAAATGAAAACGGTTATTCGTTATGCCAACCGGAACTGTTGCAGTTGAAGATTAAGCTGATCTGCCAAGTTGTTAAGTTGCGTGACTTCATCTTGTAGAGATTCAACTTGTTTGTGCTCGAGATCAAACGAATCATGGAGGTGTATCGCATTTTCACTGATTGTTTCAGATACGCTAGCTTGTTGCGCAGCTGAAGTAGCAACATTAGTAACATTATGATTAACTTGTTCAATACTTTGGAGCACGCTGGCCATATTTGAAGTAGCGTTTTCAGAAGAAGAAACCGCACGATCAACGACTTCCACGCATTGATCCATGTTTTCGACTGAATGATTTGCACTCTCTGTTAAGAGAGAGGTTATTTTTTCGATTTCTTCTGCGCTCTCTTTAGATTTAATCGCTAGATTTCGCACTTCATCGGCTACCACAGCAAAACCTCTGCCATGCTCACCTGCTCTAGCAGATTCAATAGCAGCATTTAGCGCTAACAAGTTGGTTTGTTCAGCAACCGATTTAATTGATTGCATCACAGTAGAAATATTTTCACATTTTTGACTAAGATCGCTGATGGCTTTTGATGTCGTTTCTAATGTTGATTTTAAATCAGCAATGTTGCTTTGACTGCTATTAATAGCACTTGTGGTTTCATTTGTGCTTTCTTTGGCGGCATCTGCAATATCATTCGCGTTGTGTGATAAGTCGGCCACTTCTTTAATACTGCTGGTGATACTATTTATAGAGTCTGAGATACTATTGACTTGTCCGTTCTGATCAACAACTGTATCGGTTAAGGAATTAGAAGACTGTTTAACTTTATCAGACACATTTGCAACTTGCGCGCCCACTTCCTGAGTTTGAATCGCCAAACTTTTGAACGCATTAAGCATAGCTGCTAGATCTTTCAAATTAGGGTTTTGGGGAATATTTTCATCTCTTAAATCCAGCGTCCCTTCTTGTTTAGTAATTTTTCCAATCGCTATGTTGGTATCCAAGGCTATAGCATGCTCTTGCTTGGCTTGATGAGCCATGAAGACTAATACTAAACACTCTGCCACGGCAAATGATGCATGAATGACTAGAATCATAAAAGCAGGCTGAGCATCTTCAAATACAATAATTGAGCCTCCCATTAGTTGCGAAGCAAAGCCCAGTACATGATGCACCGCTATTACTAGTGTGCCAGTTACAATTACCATCCAATCTCTATAAAAAGACAAAAAAGCTAACATCACAAACACACCAAAGTGCATTTCAGTCATACCCATTGTCATTTGGATATGCAATGCTGCCAGCAACTGAATCGCAATTGCAACAAGATGCCTAGTAAGCGCTTTATCGGGTTGTTTTAAGCAAAAATATATTGGCACAGCAGCAATTGTCACGCTGGCTAATAAACCCACCACTATATTTCCGGTAAACAAGCCGATTAAGATGGATAACAATATCTGCCCAATCATCACACCACAAAATAGTTTTTGTGTTTTAGCCAAAGGTGATTTGCGGTCGTCGTTTGCCAAGTTTGCTACATCAATCATAATAAAATCTCGAGGTGTTTTGGGTAATCGTATTGAATTTGTTATACAGATTCTCTTTGAAATGTATCGGCTTGTAACACGCAATCTTAAATTTAATTTAATCAATCTTACCTCACCCCACTTCACACCAAAACTTAGCCAAAAGGGTGACTGCATTGAAATTATTTTATGAATATTTATATATAATAATTGAATTTTAATTCATATATAGTAAACTTCGCTTATAATTATTTGTTTTGCCGTTTATTTGGAAACACCCGTGATTCTTACACTGACATTGCACCTTACACTCTTTCCCTTAACTCGCTATTATTTATGGGGCGGTCGACGCTAAGCCTCAAAAATTTCAATATAGCGCTTGGTGCGCATGGTATGAAGTTGTTATTACAATCGTTGTTGCCTGCCACCTTTTTTTAACAGAATATATTCAGAATTAACATATGAACAAAACATGCATTATTGGCGCGAGTGGTTACACTGGCGCTGAACTAATTAAACTCATCAATCGCCACCCAATTCTTGAATTGCGTGCTTGTTATGTCTCTGAGCATAGTAACTTTGCTGGTAAAACCCTTGCACAAGTCCATGAGCAACTTAGCGGCGATGATAAACTCGCTCAACTTGGCACAATGATAGCGTTTAATGAAAGTATGTTAGATAATATCGCAAACGAATTTGATCATATATTTCTCGCAACACCTCACGAATTTAGCCACGACTACTTACCCAGCTTACTTAATGGCCAGGCTAACGTGTATGATTTATCCGGTGCATTCCGCTTAACTAATCCACAAATATTTGAGACTTATTACGGCTTTGAACACAAACACCATAATGCCTTAAAACAAGCAGTCTACGGATTAGCAGAGTGGCATGCACAGTTAATTCAAAACGCTAAATTCATTGCCGTACCTGGCTGTTACCCTACTGCTAGTTTACTAGCCTTAAAGCCTTTAATTAGCGCCAATTTACTAGCCAACAACAGTTTGCCTGTCATAAACGCCACTAGTGGTGTCAGTGGTGCTGGACGTAAAGCCAGTGTTACCACAAGTTTTCAAGAAGTAAGTTTACAAGCATATGGCGTATTACAACATCGACATATGCCAGAAATAGAAGAATATGCTAATCAACAAGTCGTATTTACGCCTCACTTAGGCGCTTTTAAACGGGGAATTTTGGCTACCTTAACCTGTTTTCTAAAACCAAGTGTCAGTCTAGAAGACATCGATAATGCTTATAATCGCGCATATCAAAACCAGCCTCTGATAAGACTGTTACCCACAATGCCCAAATTAGACAATGTTGTGCATACACCCTATTGCGATATTGCTTACGTCTATAGTGCAGAAAAAAACTGTATTGTAGTGACATCTGCTATTGATAACTTGCTTAAAGGCGCTGCTTCCCAAGCCATACAATGCTGTAATCTAAAAATGGGCGATATTCAAGGTATCACACAAGAAACAGGCTTAATTTAATGAAACAGATAAGTCATGATAGACCCTTAGTGATAAAAGTTGGCGGCCGCTTTTTTGAAGAGTTGCAAGAAAGTGAAAGCGGGGCCAATGTTTTGCTCAACACCTTAGCCATCCTTCATAAAAAAGGCCGACCTATCGTGATTGTTCATGGAGGTGGTGTGCAAGTATTAGATAGGCTAACTAAACTTGGCTTTACTAGTGAACGTAAAAATGGTTTAAGAGTGACGCCCGATGAACACATGCCTATTGTAACCAGTGTTTTAGCCGGTGAGTTGAACAAAGGCTTAGTTGCTCAGTTTGCTATTGTTGGCGTCAACGCTGTAGGTATTAGCCTCGCCGATGGTGACATAGCTAAATGCACCGAACACCCAGATAACATAGGTGCGGTGGGTGAAGTGCATGCAAAGTCAAGCGTACTTATTGATACTTTACTGAGTAATAACATGCTAACTGTGGTCGCTTCGATTGGTAAAGATGATAACGGGCGCTTATATAACGTTAATGCCGACCATGCCGCCATTTGCATCGCATCCCTTTTGCAAACTGGCTTATACTTTTTTGCAGATGTCGAAGGCGTGTTAGATGCCAATAAAAACAATATCGCAGAACTAAATGCCTCTAACGCCCAGCAATTGATTGCTGATGGGGTGATCACCGATGGCATGATCGTTAAAGTACAAGCTGCACTATTTGCGGCAAATAAAATAAAACAAGCAGTGACTATTGCTGCTTGTAAGCATGCGTCCAATATATTGCTTGAGGATAAATTGATAGGGACAAAGATCTTAAGCCATCAATAGCTTATTACTTTGCCTTAATTGAATGAGATATAAAATGACTAACAATACAAAAAACTTATTAAGCTTTACCGATTGGGAGCCTGAACACGCTAAACTGCTCCTCGATTTTGCTATAGATTTAAAACAAAACCCTGCAGAGTATGGTAAACCTTTGGCTGGTAAGTCCATTGTCGCATTATTTGAAAAACCATCACTTCGCACACGTGTGAGTTTTGATATTGGCATTCATAATTTAGGTGGCCATATGGTATACGTGGACAGCCAAGGTCAGCTTATGGAAAAACGTGAGGATCCTAAAGATGTTGGTGCTAACATTAGTCAATGGGCACAAGCAATAGTAGCTCGGGTGTTTTCACACAACACCTTAGTGGCTTTAAGTTCTGGCGCAAGTGTACCCGTTGTAAATGCTTTGTGCGATAAGTATCATCCATGCCAAGCTTTAGCAGATTATATTACGCTGCAAGAATGCTATGGCGACATTAGCGGTAAGACGATTGCCTATATAGGTGATGGCAACAATGTGACCCATTCACTCAATATATTGGGTATATTATTAGGATGCCATCAAGTGGTGATTACCCCTGAAAATTACGAAATTGATCCTCGTATCAAAAGCGATATCGTCGCCCTAGCTGATGCGAACAACGTAACGATCAGCTTTCATCAATCTCTAGCTGAAGCACCATCAGCTGACGTGATATACACAGATACTTGGCTTTCTATGGGAGACGATACCCCCTTGGAGCAAATCAAAACTACCTTTATGCCGTTCCAAGTCAATCAAGCATTAATGGAACATTGCAAAGCCGACTATGTCATGCATTGCCAACCAGCGCACCGAGATTTAGAAATTACAGGCGAATTGATGGATTCTCCGCAGTCATTATTAATGCAACAAGCAGAAAACAGAATGCATGCGCAAAATGCCATTCTCTGCTATTTATTAAGCGATATAACAAACAAATTAACTAAATAAATATTTCAGGAACGCATATGTCAAATATAAAAAAAGTAGTTCTCGCCTATTCTGGTGGTCTCGACACTAGCGCAATTGTGCCTTGGCTGAAAGAAAATTACGCTTGTGAAGTAGTCGCTTTTGCGGCTGATGTTGGTCAAGGCGATGCTGAGCTTGAAGGCTTAGAAGAAAAAGCTCTCGCCTCAGGTGCGAGTGAGTGCCACATTGTCGATTTAAAAGAGGCCTTTGTTAACGATATCATTTACCCCACAATAACCACCGGCGCAGTCTACGAAGATGACTACTTATTAGGTACGTCGATGGCACGCCCTATTATTGCCCAAGCACAAGTAGCCGTTGCGCGAAAAGTAGGTGCCGATGCATTAAGTCACGGTTGTACTGGCAAGGGCAATGACCAAGTCAGATTTGAAGGTGCCTTTGCAGCGCTAGCACCTGACTTACCAGTTATTGCTCCGTGGCGTGAATGGGACATGGTCTCGCGTGAAGATTTACTCGATTATCTCGCTAGCCGAAACGTTCAAACCAGCGCCTCTGCGACTAAAATTTATAGTCGCGACGCCAACGCTTGGCATATTTCTCATGAAGGTGGAGAATTGGAAGAGCCATGGAATGCACCTACAAAACAAGTATGGACGATGACAGTTGACCCTGAAGATGCACCAGATAAAGCTGAACATGTCAGTTTATTTTTTGATAAAGGCCGTTTGACCAAAGTAAATGGTCAACACTTAAGCCCCTACAATGTGCTTGTTGAATTGAATAAAATAGCTGCAGCTCATGGAGTTGGTAGAATCGACATTGTTGAAAACCGTTTGGTAGGAATGAAGTCTCGAGGTTGTTATGAAACACCTGGGGGCACATTAATGATGAAAGGGTATAAAGCGCTAGAATGTTTAGTGCTCGACAAAGCCGCATTTAAACATCGAGAACAAATCGGTTTAGAGTATGCTCATGTCATGTACGACGGACGCTATTTTACACCCCTGAATGACGCCTTGTTAGCTGGTGCCGCAAGTTTTGCCCAACTAGTAACAGGTGAGGTTGTCATTAAACTGTATAAAGGCAATGCAATGGTTGTTCAACGCCAGTCACCTAATAGTCTATATTCTGAAGATTTTGCCACCTTTGGTGCCGATGATGTCTACGATCAATCACATGCTGAAGGATTTATTCGCTTATTTAGCTTATCAAGTCGTATCAATTATTTGAACAAACAAGCAAGGAAAGACTAATGGCTTTGTGGGGAGGAAGGTTTCAATCGGGCAGTAGTGATATGTTTAAACAGGTCAATGACTCGCTGCCTTTTGATTATGTTATGGCGTCTCAAGATATCTTTGGCTCTATTGTTTGGTCTCGCGCATTGAAAAAAGCAGGCGTTTTATCATCTGATGAGCAAAGCCAGATCGAACAAACTCTCGCATTATTAAGTGACGATATTGAAACTGGAAAAATAGACGTTTCTGCTTCTTCTGAAGAAGATATTCACAGCTTTGTTGAAGCCTACTTAACTGACACCCTTGGCGATTTGGGTCGCAAGCTACATACTGGGAGAAGTCGTAATGATCAGGTAGCTACCGATTTCCGCTTATGGGTCAGGACGCACCTGAAGGGCTTAAAACAAGATTGCCTTAATTTAATTGAAGCCTTGCTTAATTGTGCCCAACGCGAAAAAGAAACTATCATTCCAGGTTATACCCATTTGCAACGTGCTCAACCTGTATATTTTGCTCACTGGTGTTTAGCTTATGTGGAAATGTTAAAACGCGACGTTAGCAGGATTGACGATTTAAGCGAACGTTTGAATCAATGCCCGTTAGGCAGCGGCGCTTTAGCAGGCACCACTTTTGCAGTTGATCGATACGAAATCGCAGAAACCCTTGGCTTCAATGGCCCATGTCTAAATAGCTTAGACGCCGTTTCTGACCGCGACTTTGTGCTTGAATTATTATTTGTAGCGAGTACTAGCATGATGCATTTGTCGCGGCTGGCGGAAGATCTGATTTTTTATAATTCTGGTGAAGCCGGCTTCTTGCAATTAGGTGATGATGTCACTTCAGGCTCTTCACTCATGCCCCAAAAGAAAAACCCCGACGCCTTGGAATTAATGCGTGGTAAATGCGGACGAGTTTTTGGTCATTTACAAGCATTATTGGTCACTATGAAAGGTCTACCCTTAGCCTATAACAAAGATATGCAAGAAGACAAAGAAGGCGCTATTGATACTGTCAATCAATGGCATATCTGTTTATGTATTGGTGTTGAAGTACTAAATAGTATGTCACTTAACCAAGCCCGTTGTCGCAAAGCTGCTCAACAAGGCTATGCAAATTCAACTGAATTAGCCGACTACTTAGTCGCCAAAAATATTCCTTTTCGAACAGCACACGATATTGCCGGTAAAGCAGTAGTTGCCGCTATTGCGCAAAATTGCGCGCTGGAAGAAATGTCTTTAGATGATTTTAAAGCCATCCATGAAGATATAGGCGATGACGTATACGCATGTTTAAGTTTAGAAGCAGTGTTGAATAAAAGAAATCAACTCGGTGGAACAAACCATCAATGCGTACTTTCAGCATTAGCTAAAGAAGTCAAAAACCTCGACGCTGTTAAACGTAGCGGAGCATAAAAAGCGATGACCCTTTCCCATCAAGACAGTGTAAAATTATTTCGCAATTCAGCGCCATACATGAACGCGCATAGAGGAAAAACCTTTGTAATAATGTTTGGTGGTGAAGCTGCTCAAAGCGATAATTTTGCTCGCTTAATACAGGATATAGCGCTACTGCATAGCTTGGGTATCAAAATTATTATTGTGCATGGAGCAAGGCCGCAAATTGACGAACGTATCGGTTTTAGAGGCATACAAGGGCAATTTGTCGATGGTGTGCGCATTACTAATAAATCAACCTTAGAGTGTGTAAAAGATGCTGCAGGTTCGTTGCGGAGTCAAATTGAAGCACTGCTTACATTGGGACTGCCCAATTCACCCATGCATGGAGCTCGTATTCGTGTTTGTTCGGGCAATTTAGTCATCGCGAAACCAATTGGCGTTCGTAATGGCATTGATTATGAGCATACGGGGAAGGTTCGCCGTATAGATGTGGAAGGAATAAAAAATCAACTTGGAGATGGCTCAATTGTGTTGTTATCGCCAATGGGATATTCACCAACTGGTGAAGTATTCAATTTGTCCCATGAGGATGTTGCCACGCAAGCGGCAATTGCCTTAGATGCCCACAAACTAATAACACTTTCAGACAAAGACGGTATCTTTACCGACCAAAAGCTTATCAGAACAATTGAATTAGACGCCTTAAAAATGCAAATTGACGAGGGTTTAATTAACGCAGACGTAACCTGTTTAAGCGCTATGTTGGCAACAGTCGAAGCAGGTATCGAACGCTCCCATTGTGTTAGTTACCATCATAATGGTTCGATATTAAAAGAGTTATTTACCCGTGATGGTCATGGCAGCCTTGTGATGCAAACCCACTACGAACAACTACGAACAGCAAATATTGATGACGTAGGTGGTATTCTTAAATTAATCCAACCATTAGAGAAAAGCGGTGTATTGTTACCACGTTCTCGAGAACGCTTAGAAAGCGAAGTTGACCAATACAGCGTAATTGAGCGTGATGGTATGATTATAGCGTGCGCTGCTTTGCATATGTTTGAAGAGAGTGACATGGCAGAAATTGCTTGTGTTGCCATACATAATGATTACCGCGGAAAAAATCGCGGCGAGCGCTTACTGGACGCATTAAGAACACAAGCTCTAAAGCATAATATTAGTACCTTATTTGTACTAACTACAGTCACCAGTCATTGGTTCTTAGAACAAGGCTTTGTAGAAGAGAATATCGACTCACTGCCAGAAACCAAGCAACAACTTTATAACTATCAACGAAACTCAAAAGTCTTTATGCTCACGCTTTAACTCACGCCATAAAAAGTAATGCAGTCATGCCCTACCAGCTAACGCGTTTATAAGGGCGATACTCGGCTTCCCAAAAATGCTTTTCGATGCGCGCTTTTAGGGCTTCATCGCTCGTGGTAAGCGCAAGGTCTTGCTCCATGGCAACCTTGGCAACTGCAAATGCTATATCTTTAGACAATTCGGTAATTTGAGTTAATCGTGGTAGTAAATATTCTGACTCACCATTGGCTAGAGGAGAGGCATCGGCGAGCGCATTACTCGCTGCCATTAACATTTCGTCGCTGATTAAACGTGCTTTGGCCGCAATCACACCTAATCCTATACCAGGGAAAATATAACTATTGTTGCACTGTGCGACTGGGAATATTTTCCCTTCATACTCTACATCATCAAAAGGTGAACCTGTTGCCAATACCACATTACCTTTAGTCCATTCTATAACTTGTTCAGGTCGCGCCTCGACCTGCCGAGAAGGGTTACTTAATGGAAAAATGATAGGCGTTTTACAGTGTTGGCTCATACTGCTAATAACTTGTTCTGTAAACAAGCCCGCTTGCCCCGAAACGCCAATTAAAACATCTGGTTTAGCACAATTTATCACATCTAATAAAGCCGGATACTCGCCACTATAACTCCAATCAACTAAGTCCTCTTTTGAATGTGCTAGTTTAGCCTGAAAATCTCGCATATCAGGCATCCCTTCGCTAAGTAAGCCAAAACGATCAACCATAAAGACCCGCTGACGAGCGGCTTTTTCACTTAACCCTTCAAACACCATTTGTTGAACTAACATCTCAGCAATACCACACCCAGCTGAGCCCGCTCCAACAAATACAATATTCATCTTAGAAAGCATATCACCACGCGCTTTGCAAGCGGCTAAGATAGTTCCTAAGGTAACCGAAGCGGTACCTTGAATGTCGTCATTGAAACAGCAAACTTTATCACGATAGCGGTGTAATAATGGCATGGCATTTGGCTGGGCGAAATCTTCAAACTGAATCATCGCGTCTGGCCATCTTGCTGTTACTTCATCAATGAACATGTCCAAAAACTCGTCGTATTGCTGTTGTTCGATTCGAGGGTGACGCGCGCCCATATACATTGGGTCATCTAGTAGTTTTTTATTATTTGTCCCAACATCTAGCATTACTGGCAAAGTATAAGCAGGGCTAATACCTCCGCAAGCAGTGTATAAAGAGAGTTTTCCAATTGGAATTCCCATGCCACCAATGCCTTGGTCACCCAAACCTAAAATTCTTTCGCCGTCAGTCACAACAATTACTCGGACTTTACGTTTTGTTGCATTGCGCAATATGTCTTGCATCATGTGCCGTTCGTCGTAGCTAATAAATAAACCACGTGAAGAACGATAGATGTCAGAAAAACGCTCACAGGCCTCGCCCACTGTTGGGGTATAAATTATTGGCATCATCTCTTCGATGTGCTTTTGCAGCAATCGGAAAAATAAGGTTTCGTTGTTGTCTTGTATCGCCCGGAGAAAAATATGTTTGTTGAGCGGACTAACAAAGCTACTGTATTGCATATAAGCACGTTCGACTTGCTCATCAATTGACTCGTATCTTGGTGGAACCAAGCCAAGTAAATTGAACGATTTACGTTCTCGCTCAGTAAATGCACTGCCCTTATTTAACAAAGGTGTCTCAAGAAGTGCAGGGCCTGCATAGTGGGTATAAAGATAAGGTTGCGTATCATTTGCTGACATGTTGTGCCTTTAGATGCTATCAGTAGCTAAAATATAGGAGCAATGATTTAAAATAATTCTTCTATTGCTTCCGTCGTCTTTGTTCCGTCTTCAATAGGAAGTTCAAGTGAGTTTTCTGATTCAAATATAGTCGGCTCTGTGCCTTTTACAAAGTATTCGAACATTGAAGATGCATTTATATTACGCGAAAGTTTACCAGAGTTGCGATCTATTCTTACTCTAACAATTCCCCCAGGTATGCTTTTCTGGGTTTGTGGCGTGTCTTTTAATACTTCTTTCATAAAATATATCCACGCAGGTTGTGCTGCTTTTGCACCATCTTCAACACCAATCATCGCGTTTCCAATCCATCTATGTTTGTCTGGATTTTTCGCAATTAAATTGGGGTTTCGGGTAGCTCTTCCGAGTTGTCTTACATTGTCATCAAAGCCAACCCAAGCAGTCGCAACATAGCCTGGAGCAAACCCACTAAACCATGTATCGCGCGAATCGTTAGTGGTACCCGTTTTACCACCAATATCAGTACGCTCTAGTATATTTCTTGCACGCCAACCTGTACCAAGCCAGTACGTTTTATTATTCCAATTACCATTTGCCCTGACAGCGGTTCGCATCATTTCAGAAACCAAAAATGCGGTTTGTTCTGAAATGACTCTTGGTGCAGGTTGCATAGGTGGTCTTTCGCCTACTAGGCTTGAAGCGTCATCATTTGTCGGCAGTGCTAGATCAAGTTGATTGTCATTTGCAAATTGAGCCGCTAGCTGCGCTTCTAAATCTTCATCAGTACTTGCGATGACAATTTCTTCTGGAGGAACATCCTCCTCAATAACTAATTTTTTACCGCTTCGATCAAAACCTTCACAAGGATCACAGGCGTACACGGGCTCAACTTGCCAAATAATTTGCCCATCGCTGTTTTCTATACGCTCAATAAAGTATGGACGAACCGCAAACCCACCATTTTTGATAGTTGCTATGCCCGAGGCAACTTCTAAGGGTGTATGAGCACCCGAGCCTAGTGACATTGTTTCATCAAGTGGCACCTCATTACGGTCAAAGCCAAAGCGAGTAATGTAATCACGTGTATCTTCAAGCCCTACGCCACGCAGTAAACGCACTGACACTACGTTTTTTGATTTACCTAAAGCCACACGCATCCTGATAGGACCATCGTACACAGCTGGTGAATTTTGCGGGCGCCAAGCGACCCCAGATGATGCGTCCCATTGATTAATAGGTGCATCGTTAATTAAGCTAGCAATTGTATATCCAGAATCAATGGCAGCAGCATATACGAATGGTTTGATGTTAGATCCCACTTGCCTTTTTGCTTGTGTCGCTCGATTAAACTGGCTGTGATAAAAACTATATCCGCCAACCACTGCTTCAACAGCTCCGTCAAACGGATTCAAAGCCACAAACGCCCCAGACGCAACTGGAAACTGAGACAATTGCCAAACCTTGTCTTGTTCTCGTTGACGCACATAAACCAACATCCCTTCGCTAAGAATATCAGCAGCCTGCTCTGGTTCTGAACCTTGCCTATTGTCATCGATGTATTTGCGGGCCCAATCTAAACCGTCCCAATCAAGTGTTATCTCTCCATATTCTAATGTAAGCACTTGCACTGAACGTTCTTCAACTTGCATTACTGCGGCGGGAATTAAAGCATCAATTGCTTCTGTGTTGCCAAGCGCATGTTGTATTACTTCTAATGCGGGTTGTTCATTCGGCACGGCTTCTTGCAATGCTGACTCTGATATTTCTGTCGATAATTCTTCGTTATCTGTTTCGGCGGGAGGTGCATTCCAAATATATGACAATGGTCCTCGATAACCATGGCGTTCATCATAGTCATGCAAATTTCGCAATACAGCTTTTTGGGCAGCAATTTGAGTATGAGAATACGCACTAGTATAAACTTGAAAACCGCTATTTTCAGCAATCTCCTTGCCGTATATTTCGATCATTTCATTGTACGCGATATCGGCTAGGTAAGGTGCGTCTACTTCAATTTCGGCGCCATGTTTCTTAGCTGTAACCGGCGCGGCTGCAGCTTCATCGAATTGCTCTCTGGTAATATAACCCTCATCTAACATACGCAATAAAACGACTCTGCGTCTTTCTTTCGATAATCTAGGATTAGTAATGGGATTAGATGCGGAAGGTCGCTGAGGGAGCCCAGCAATAGTGGCTAATTGCGCTAAGGTAAGTTCGTTTAATGATTTGCCATAATAAACTTGAGCTGCGGCACCTACTCCAAATGAGCGATGACCTAATTCGACCTTATTTAAATAGAGCTCTAATATTTGATCTTTAGAAAGCTCTTGTTCCATTTTTAACGCAATGAAAACTTCTTTTATTTTTCTAGAATATTCTTTTTTCCGAGTTAAGCCAAAAAAACCTCTTGCTAATTGCATGGTTAAAGTACTTGCACCTTGGCCTTTTTCACCAGTGGCGACTAAATTCACTACAGCCCTTAACACACCAATGGGGTCAACCCCTACATGCTCATAAAAACGACTATCTTCTGTCGCAATCAAAGCCTGTACCAAGGTCTCGGGGACATCTTCTAACGAAACCGGTATTCTTCTTTTAATACCATATTGCGAGATAAGCGCACCATCTTGGGTATAAATTCTCATAGGTGTCTGCAGTTCAACATCTTGCAAAACATCAACACTTGGCAACTCATCTTCATAATAGAGATACAAGCCAAACACAGAGGCAACGCCCAATAATATAAGGACAAGACTGAAAATGAATACGGACTTTACAAACTTCACAATAGCTACTTTTCTCAAAAATTAACGAAAATGACTTAAATTTTATACGTATGTGTCGTTAACACATACATACCTATTAACAAAAAACAGTAATATGCGACGCATATGATACTTTAATCCAGATTAGGCTACCACGAATGAAGTCGCTTTTTTCAAAAAAGGCTAAAACTATAATCGGTCTAGACATAGGCACAAAATACATTAAGGCGGTTAGTCTTGATGTAAAGGGTGGCGCTACCGAGGTAGTGGGTATTGCATGCGAACCCATACTCGGAAACGCATTCACAGAGCGAGAACTTAAAGATTTCGACGCAGTAAGTATTGCCTTAAAGAAAGTTAAGAATTCGCTTAAGGTAAATAGTAAAGCATGCGCATTAGCTGTTTCTGGTTCTTCTGTTATATGCAAGTTGGTATATATGGAACCAGACCAAACAGATTTTGAGCTAGAAAGCCAAATTGAGCTCGAAGCAGATAGTCTTATTCCTTATCCACTCAGCGAAGTTTATCTAGATTTCGAGGAGCTTCGTCCGAGCGCAACGCATACAGGCAAAGTAGAAGTATTACTTAGTGCCGCACATCGCGATTTAGTCGACAGCAGAATAACGGTTGTAAGAGAAGCATTATTTGATCCCAAAATCATTGATGTAGAAACTAATGCGCTTGGCGAGTCATTTATTAATCAATTAGACGACGATGAAGACGAACAGATAATTTGTTGTGTCAATGTTGGTGCGACTTTACTCCAGTTAAGTGTTGTGCAAAACCAAGAGGTCATTTATACCAAAGAACACGCTTTTGGCCTAAATAAACTCAATCAAGATTTATCGCTAATCTTTGGGGTCGAAATACAAGAAGTAGAGACTCAATTAGCAAACGGAACTGCACCTGAAGAATGGTTGGTGCAATCTGTACCAGGCTTTATAGCAAGCTTACAACAACAGATTCAACGCTCTCTACAGATGTACACAGCAACGACTCATAAAAAAATGCCTAACCGACTGTTTCTAGCCGGTGGTATTGCAAACCTGCCTAACGTTTGTGAAGAGCTTGAAAAAGAATTATCACTAGACGTTAGCCTGTTTAACCCATTCAAAAAAATGAAACTCAGTGACAAACTTGACGCCGAGCGACTTTACAGCCTTGCTCCCCAACTTACCATTGCGGTGGGCCTTGCAACGAGAGAATTGGAAGCATGGCAAAAATAAATTTACTACCGTGGCGTGAAGGCCTAAGACAAACACAAAAGAAACAATACATTGGCTCATTGGTAGGTCTTTCGGTGGGTGTGTTTATTCTATTTTGGCTAGCCGGCCAGATTTTTGACCAGCAGATTCGAAACCAAAATTCACGAAACAATTATTTAAAGCAGCAAATTGGTGTACTTGATCAACAAATATCAGAAATAAGCGAAATTACTGAAGCCAGAGACGCAATAAGCTTGCGCATGGCCCTAATTGAGCAACTTCAGGTTAGTCGAAACTTAACCCCTCTTGTATTCGACGAATTAGCTCGCTTAGTACCGGCAGGCGTTTCATTCTCGAGTATGCGTCGTACACAAGACAACATCAAAATTATTGGTGTCAGTGAATCAAATAACCGTTTGTCTGCATTTATGCGCGAAATTGAAGAGTCTGAGGTATTTGTAAGCCCAGAGCTATCATCAATCGTTGCTGACAAATCAGGCATAAATGCGATAAGTGATTTTGAGCTACAGTTTTCTATTGCCCCTCAGTATGCATCGGTTGATGTTGAAACAACTGACGAAGACAAGGAAAAATAAACATGGATTTTGATGTCAATAAACTTAAAGAAATAAACGATTTAGATTTCGAACAAGTCGCAATATGGCCAAAAGAAATTAAAATTGTAGTGGGCTTTGTATGTGCAATTATTGTGTCAGCAATATGTTATTACGCGATTATTTCGAGCAAGCTACCTATTTTAGAAGGTGCAAAAAACAAAGAAACCGAGCTTCGTTCAACGTTTGAAGCTAAATATAGAGTGGCCGTAAATTTAAACGCCTACATCGAACAACTCGAGCGTATTGAGCAAGACTTTTCATCCATGCTTAAATCTTTGCCCAATAGCAACGAAACGCCTGGATTGTTAGATGACGTGACATTTGTTGGCACTGATGCTGGACTTTCATTTAAGCTCCTAAACTGGCAACAGGAGATTCCCAAAGAGTTTTACACGGAGCTACCCATTCAGTTGGAAGTCGCAGGCTCTTATCATGAATTTGGTCAGTTTGCATCAAACGTCGCGAATCTACCTCGCATTGTTACACTACATGATTTTGACATCAATGTGGCGGGTGATTCATTGGTGTTAACTATGCAAGCACGAACCTACAGAGCAGAGGCAACGGAGCAATAATGAAAAAATTATTTATTACCCTTAGTTGTATTTTGCTCATTCAAGGGTGTGGAGCCGATATTGATGATTTAATTCAATACACTGATCAGGTTCGCAGCAATACGCAAGTGAACATTGACCCATATCCAGAATTTGCAGCCATGGATACTGTGAATTACCAAGCTAGCGGGCTGAGAAGCCCATTTTTGCGCACAGTAAATACAGCAGCCTCTCCAGCGGCAGTGCAAACGCCAAACTGCAAACAACCTAATACGGCACGCAATAAACAAGCCTTAGAAAACTTTGGTATAGATGGCTTACAAATGGCAGGGGTATTTACCACCAATGGTAATAAATATGCGCTCATAAAAGCAAACGACGGAAGTCTACACAAAGTGACACGTGGCAGTTATTTAGGTTTATTTAACGGTCGAGTCACGCAAATTACAAATAGTGAAATTTTAATCCAAGAGATGTTGCCAGATGGCGCTGGTTGCTGGAAAAGCAAAGATACAACGCTAAACATGTCATCAATGGTAGGGGAAAGCAGCAATGTCTAGACAATATATATTCAATACTAAGTTAAACCGAAGAAAACCGATCTGGTATCTTACCATCGTGCTTTTGCTTAGTATTATTACTTTTGGGGTAGTTGCTCAAGAACAACAGATTGATCTGGTTGACCCAGAAGGCCTTACTGAAACCCAAACTTTAACAAAACTGTCTTCGGTCGATTTTAAACGAGACGGCAATAATGCTGTTGTTACAATCATGTTTGACCAACAAGCACCCAGTGTTTCATATATTGAAGCAGAAGGTAAATTGGATATTAGTTTTGAAAATACTCATCTGAACGATGACCAATACGTTCAAATAGATGTGGGTCAGTTTGGCACCGTCGTAAATAAACTCGAAACATTCCAGACTGACGACATTTCTCGTTTGGAAATTTTATACAGTGGCAGTGTAAAAGTACAAAAAAGTACATCTGACCAATCTTTAGTGTTTACGCTTTCACCTCTTAGTCAAGATCAGGTTGAAAAAAGCCAAGGCATAGAATATATCGGTAAGCCAATTAGCTTAGATTTCCAAGATGTTCCTGTCCGTCAAGTGTTACAAATAATCGCGCAAGTAAACGGTTTTAACTTAGTCACCACAGACACAGTTAGCGGCAATGTGACTATTAGTTTAAGCGGTGTTCCTTGGGATCAAGCTTTAGACATGATCCTTAAAATACGAGGATTAGATAAACGCCTAGAAGGAAATATTTTACTTATCGCACCGAGCGAAGAATTAACCGCTCGTGAAACTGCAGCCTTACAGTCTAAGCAACAAGTCCAGCGCCTAGCTGACTTGACCTCGGCTAATATTGTCATTAATTATGCACGTGCTTCAGAGTTGGCGGCCATATTAAAAACAGCTGATGGTGGCATATTGTCAGACAGAGGCGCAGTAAGCGTGGACGAAAGAACCAATACGCTGCTCATTCGCGATACTCAAGCATCAATTGACGAAGCGAGAGAAATCATTAATTCGTTAGACATTCCAGTCAAACAAGTACTGATCGAATCACGCATGGTAACGGTACGCGACAATGCAGGAGAACAGCTAGGAGTGCGTTGGGGATTCACGGCCAACTCTAGTGATGGAGCAAGTTCTGGCTCTCTAGTGGGCGCAGATATTGCCAATAGAGGTACAGTGCCAAGTGAAATAACCGATAGACTTAACGTAAATTTACCGGTCGCAAATGCTGCGGGTCGAATTGGATTCCAGATTGCCAGCCTCATCGATGGAAACATCTTAGATTTAGAGTTAAGTGCACTGGAGTCTGAAAACAAAGGTGAAATCATAGCAAGCCCGCGCATCACCGTTGCAAATCAGCAAGAAGCTTACATCGAACAGGGAACTGAAATTCCTTTCGTACAAGCAACGTCAAGTGGCGCAACATCAGTCGAATTTAAGAAAGCGGTGTTGAGTCTAAAAGTAACACCCCATATCACACCTGACAATCGCATTATTTTAAATTTAGTCGTTACGCAAGATACAAGAGGCGAAACCGTATCTACCTCTACAGGACCTGCTGTGGCCATAGACACGCAAGAAATCAGTACACAAGTTTTAGTGGAAAACGGTGAAACAATTGTACTTGGTGGAATATTTCAGCAGATAAGTTCGGACGACCATACTAAAGTGCCACTTTTTGGTGACTTACCTGTTATCGGAAAATTATTTAGCACACGAGGTGTCGTTGAAGAGAAGCGTGAACTCCTAATTTTTGTTACACCTAAAATAATTACCACCGAATAAGTCTATTTTTTAGACTTTATCGAATAAAATAGCGCTTAAAAGCGCTATTTTTACATCTACTTACAAGCATTTGCTTCACAGGGCTTGCAAACACAGCCCGTTACTTGAGATAATCCCGCGGCTCGAATTAAAGACGAGGATTTTTGCGCTCATAGCACTGGCTTATTGAAGCATTAGAAGGCTATGGTAATTGTCGGTAACCAAACACAAAACACTGTGCCGACACCACTTATATTAGATGTGAATTAATACAAATATGGCAGAGAAACGTAACGTATTCCTTGTAGGACCTATGGGGGCTGGTAAAAGTACTATAGGCAGGCACTTAGCAGAAGAATTACATTTAGATTTTTTTGATTCAGACCAAGAAATTGAACGCAGAACTGGGGCAGATATCGCTTGGATATTTGACCTAGAGGGAGAAGACGGTTTTCGCAAACGCGAAGAAGGCGTGATTCATGATCTTACTGACAAGCAAGGTATTGTATTAGCAACAGGCGGCGGTTCAGTCGTTTCAAAAGCGGTAAGAAATCGCTTATCTGCTCGGGGTATTGTCGTTTATTTACAAACGACAATCGATAAGCAAGTCGCGAGAACACAACGAGATAAAAGGCGCCCTCTTCTGCAAAATGATGACCCAGAGGCAGTTCTAATTGCCCTGTCAGAAGAACGCAATCCACTATACGAAGAAGTGGCTGATTATGTTATTGACACAGACGAGCAAAGTGCACGCGCGGTTGCCAATCAAATCATTGGTAAAATAGGATTATAGTAGGCCAATATTATGCCCAATATTCGCGTTGACCTTGGAGAGCGAAGTTATCCCATCAAAATAGAAGCCGGTGCATTTTTAGACGCCGGCTTTTTGTTGTCCGCAATTAAGGGGAATCATGTTGTCATTATTTCTAATGAAGTTGTTGCGCCACTGTTTCTTGACCCATTATTGAAACTTTTAGAGCAAGGCGGCAAGACATCTATCCCAATTATATTGCCTGACGGTGAAGCGCAGAAAAACCTACAGAATTTTGAATTAGTATTGAGTAGAATGCTCGAAGCTAGAATATCTAGAGATGCGTGTGTATTGGCCTTGGGCGGAGGTGTTATTGGTGATTTGAGCGGGTTTGTTGCCGCTTGCTATCAGCGTGGCATCGACTTTATACAAATGCCAACGACCTTACTTTCCCAGGTCGATTCTTCTGTTGGTGGAAAAACAGCAGTTAATCATCCTTTAGGTAAAAATATGATTGGCGCTTTCTACCAGCCAAAAGCAGTATTAATTGACCCTCAGAGTTTATCTACGCTGCCTGACCGTGAATTTGCCGCAGGGATGGCTGAAGTCATTAAATATGGCATTATCTATGACTTAGCATTTTTTAATTGGTTAGAACAAAATATTGAATTAATCCAATCCAAATCACTCCAAACCTTAAGCATCATGATTGCTAGATGTTGCGAGATAAAAGCAGAAGTCGTTAATTTAGACGAAAAAGAACATGGGATTCGCGCATTGCTGAATCTAGGCCATACATTTGGTCATGCGATAGAGGCAGAAATGGGTTATGGTAAATGGGTTCATGGTGAGGCTGTAGCCGCTGGCACAATGCTTGCTTGTGAGCTAGCAGTTATGCGCAAACAGATGCTGGTGTCAGAATTACGTCAAGTTGAGCAACTACTTGGTGCTTTTTCTTTACCCGTTAAAGGGCCAACATCGATGCAAGCCAAGCATTATATAGGGCATATGCAAAGAGACAAAAAAGTGGTCAGTGGCACGATGCGTTTTATATTGCCCATCGGTATAGGAAAAGCACACGTTGTTAGTGATGTAAAAGATGAAGAATTACATCTATTACTTGATTCCACGTCTGTAGAATAAAAACCTCGCAGTGATAACCCATCTTTTTCAGGTTACACGGCTTGATTTAGGATGTTTATATTGTCAGAGTTACACGATCGCTTAGCACATTTAGTAAATTACTCATCTCAGTTGATTTTCGTCAGCAGCGAGAAGCTTTCTGATCAGCATCGAACCTTAAATGACTTTTTAGCAGAACAAGAAACAAACACCGAAATCTCCTTTATTAATGCAGATATAGACAACGATATTATTGAATATCGAGCGGCTATTTGCCGACAACTAACCGGCCAAACAGTAGGCAGTTTTATTAGGCCATTACCGCTTTTGTTAGAAGAATACGACAGCAATGGGGCTGCCGTTCTGGTATGTATTACCCAAGCCGAGTGTTTACCTCAGTCTTTTTTACAGGAATTGTGGGATTGGGTTAGTGAGGCGCAAAGTGCAAATAGACCTACACATATCAACGTGATTTTGTTTGCTGAAAGTAATTGGGCAGAATCTGCACAAGAATGGCTCCCAAAACAAAACAGTCATAAACCTATCTTATTGTCGTCGCAAAATGTTGACGCAACAGGCTTTGATGTACATGCCTTAGAAGCACTAATGGCGGAAGATAAATCATGGTTTGCCGTGGCCAATCGTCCAATTGTTAGTAACAAATGGTTTATTGGCAGTGTCCTAGGTCTGTTTTTTGTTATTTTTATCGGTTTAATAGCTTGGCAGTACCCTGAAGAAATAAGCGACGTTATTGCGGGAGACTTCTCAAATCCAGAAGATGTAGCGGTATTTGATATAGAGGAAGCTGACTTAGCATTAGATATTGTTGCCAACGAAGCGGTTGTTCTGAAAAAACCCACAGTCAAAGAAGAAGACTCTAATAAGATAAACACATATGCAAGCAACCTTGAACTGGTTGATTCAGAAGCCGATGATAGTCAGCTATCAGCAATCGCTAGTCCACTGACCAATACATTTACAGAAGACAATGTATCAAAGCCATCTAGTGGGGATTTCAAAGTACCAGACATTATTAGTGTTGACCAATTAGCGGCTAATTTTGAGTCAGAACTAACAACTGAATCAAATAAAGATGAAACAATCTTAATCGCTAATGGCAAAAATATTACAGATTCAGAGATTGCTATTGACTATCAGTTTGATGAAACTACACTATTATCATTGCCTTCCGATGCAATCGTATTGCAATTATCAGGAATACAAAACCCCAGCGTTTTAGAAGATTTTTTAAACGATAATAGCTTAAGAAATTCTACATGGGTTTACCAGACCGAACGTTATGGTGGCGCTTGGTATGTTGTATTGTATAAAGACTCATTTGCGTCGATAGAGTCAGCGCTTAACAAATTAACGAGCTTACCCGAAGAAATAAGGCAAGCCCAACCGTTCGCTAAAAGTGTTAATCAGATCCAGTTAGAAATTAAACAACGCTAGCATACGCCTTACAAAATATAAAAATAATAAATAGGAATAGAGTGAGCAAAGAAGCAAGTAACAGGCTTTACCGATCACCGCTCAAATGGGCTGGTGGTAAACGACGCATCGTGCACCGCATTGCGGCACTACTACCCAAGAATAATACCTCTCACTTAATTGAACCCTTTGTAGGTGGAGGTTCAGTTTTCTTAAATTTAAACTTTGACAACTACACTCTTTTTGATAGCAATCCTGACCTGATTTCTCTGTTTAACACTATAAAAAGTGAGCCAGAAGCGTTAATTAGTCAAGCCAATGCATTATTTACCCCGCTGAATAATCAATCAGAAAATTATTATCAAATTCGTGAGCAGTTTAATCGAACAAACGACTCATTAAAACGGTCAGCCATGTTTATTTACTTAAACAGACACGGATAGAGTTGCTAGTTTTTTATGACGGTTAGAGTAGAATTCGTAAGGTCTAACTTTTATGACTGAGACCTTGTAAGTAAGAGAATTGTTCTATACTAGTTAAGTGTTTTTTCCAAAACGGTAAAACGTAATGACTGGTTCGTTCAACATATTCCTAATAGATGCACAGGTCGACATATCTAGTAAAAAGCTAGTTCTACTTTCAACTGAACAACGTATTAGCGCTGTCTCCGGAAAATTTAAGAACTGGAAGCCACTGCGCTTATTACTGCGCGAAGATGGTAGTCTTGTGTATCCGCAAAATCATTACTTACATTATTTGCTTAAAGTAAAAGGAAATAAAAATGTTAATACGGCGGGATATGCCCTCTTACATTTTACCAGGTGGCTTTGCCAAGCGAAATGCAGCTATCGCTCAGTGACTGAAAGCCATAGAGAGAGTCCTGTATGGCTTTTTTCTAATTACCTTATTGATTTAATTAAACGCCCGTCGACACAGAGTTCGAATATTTCTCTTTCAACTGCGCGGTCATACCTGCTTATCGTTATTGATTTTTATAAATTTTTACATCATGAGGGGATATTGAAGATTGACGAGACACATAAACCATTTAATTTCGAAAACAGAAGAATCTTCTTATCTAATTCATCAAATCACACTGTCTTTTTCTCTGACTTTGCCTGACATAAATATAGCAACTGCTGAAGACACAATAGTGATTGAGAATACTATAGAATTTATATGCTTTAATCTCCAAAGTCCTTAACACGGGGCAATCAAAATCATCCCTGATGTTTAAAACGACACCCTAACCCCCGCATTTGCAATAAACCCATCATTCCTAGACCATATATCAGTTGTCCATTGACCACCTGGTGCTCTTGCAGGCAATAGCAACGGATGTTCATCAGTTTGTCTGATATCCAAAAGATTCTCCAGATTTATAAAATAACTGGCACGACCAACCGTAATTTCTCCCATAAGCCCTAAGTGCCAATAAGGGTCGGACTCATCGATAAACGGATTGTCGTTCACGCGCTGCGGACCTGTATAATAAGCTTCGAACCCTACTCGAAATTCTTCCTCTTCCTCCCACATGGCAACAAAACCTGCTGAATGCTTGGGTGTGAGTGCAATTTTTTGACTGTCGCCGTCGGCAGTAGCTTGTTCAGTAGCATCTAAGTAGAGATAACTAGCAGTCAGTTTAATATCGCGCCAATAATATCGTACTAACACTTCAGACCCACGAATTTGACTTTCTCCATCGGCATTAACGAGTCTCACTCGGTCTAGCATCATATTTTCCTGAGACGAAAAAGCTTCTAACTCTGTTACGTTTTCAACATTTGATCCAAACAGTGTGAAGCTCGTTTCTATTTTGTTGTAAGTATAGGTGAAGTCTAACGACGCAGTTTCAGCTTGTTCTTCTGCTAAATTTTGGATTGGTGCCAACCTAGATAGCCCTGCGGCTTCAAGTTCTTCTACGAATGGCGTCGGTGCGTAATAACCTTTTCCATAAGAGCCTCGAATGGTTAAATCGCCAGGTCTGTACAGTAGTGAGACCCTTGGGCTTATCTGGGTACCAAAATCACTGTGTTCATCAACTCTTGCACTAACAGAAGTCGTCAATTCAGAGGTCATTTCATAGTCTACTTGTGCGAATAGACTTGGCACCTCATAAGAATAGTCGAATGTCGAAAACGCATCCGATTCATAAATATCAGACAAATACGCTAGACCAACTACCCAATCGCTTCTATCGGTGTAACTAGACAAACTGCTCTCTAATAAATAACTTTCGTGTTTGTCGTCTTCAATAACATCACCAAAAAGGTGATTATGCTCTTGTATCATGGCTGATGCTCTGGTTGAGAAGGTATAATTGTCGCCAAGGGGCATGGTAAAAACCAAGCCACTGTCGAAACGCTTTGAATCCTGCGTTTGTTCAAACGCGTCACCATCTGCTACCACACCGCCATCCACAGTCCCCCCTCTTCTGTTTTCGGTCATATAACCAGCAGTAAAATACAGACTTTCACCCTCGTCCCCGTTCCAAAATAATCTAGGGCGAACGGTGTAGCGCTCATACCCAGCCAAGTCTATCCAATCGTCATTATCAATATCGACACTTTTTTGGTGGTGAGCGCCTGCGGTTAAGGAGGCTTTCAGCGCTGTTGATAAAGGAGCTTCTATGTACGCCGTGACATCTTGAGCGTCACGGGTAGTTAGATTAACGATAGTCTCTCCATTAAACTCTTCGCCTGGCCGTCTAGAGACAAGATTAATAACGCCACCTAAGGCCGAGCCGCCATACAAAGAAGATGCGGATCCTTTGATTATTTCAACCCTCCCTAAATCAGTAGGCGGGATCTGTAATATGCCGATAGATGCCGCTTGATTTCCATACAGAGGTAATCCATCTGCAAGTAACTGAGTGTATCGCCCGTAAAGGCCTTGTAGACGAATATTTGCGCTGCCAAGAGCGGGTGAAGTTGTCTGAACGCGCACACCTCCGGTCTCTGCAACAAGCATAGATATATTCCCTGGGCGCATGGTTGATTTTTCCATTATCTCTTCACGGTTAATTATCTCTACACGCATTGGCAGTTCGTCTGCAATCCGACCTGATCGGGTTGCTTGTACAATAATTTTCTCGACGTCTTCATCATCATCGTCATCTTCTTGCTGCAAATCGTTGTTTTCGCTAAGCATGCTGCCAGACCTTAGAGCGGGTTCTTTGGCGTTTGACGCCATCACTAACTTTTGACCGGCAATGGCCTCAGATGCACACGTAAACAAGATAACTAGCGAGGCGATGCGTGATAACGAAAACATAAAACTGCTCCAATTCAATATTATTAATGTACAATAACTATAAAGCTTACAGTAACTGGAAGGTCAACATGAAAATCAGCGAATTAGCGAAAGCTACAAATGTGAGTGCTAAAACAATTCGTTATTACGAGCAAGTCAATCTGCTATTGCCAGCTAAAAGAAGTGAAAGTGGATACAGGCATTACGATAAAAAAGATATCGCAACGCTTGTGTTTATAAGGCGTTGTAGAGAGCTTAATATTCCTATTATCGATATAAAGCGCCTGCTCGATGTTCAGAATAACCCAAACGCTTCTTGCGCCTTTATCGACGAGATGATTCAAAATCAACTTATTCGCATTCAGGCGGCTCAGAAAGAGCTCGCCCTGTTAGAAAAGTCATTAGCGTCACTTGCATCATCGTGCAACAATCATACTGTTGAAGGATGCTCGATACTGCATCAGTTGCAATCAAATTAGCTCAGTCTGATAACACGAAGTGACTTTGGTTTATGTTGTTTCTAAGTGATGAGTCACGAGAGCGCGAACATTTAGTGAAATGTCAGAAAATGCAAGTAATAAACTACTCTCTGCATCTTTTACTCGCAACAACAGTTACCTTTTTGAATTGGCGGGCATTTCACTGTTCCATATGAGCAAAAAACGCAGCAGTCTCCCCTAAGAGGTTTCAGTATTGATTTGCAATGAGTGCATTCATAGAAAAATTGACATGCAGTGGTTGGCATTTCCTCTAGTTGGCTATGATTGCATTTAGGACATGTAATTGTTGATAAAAGCTCTATTTTGGACAAATGATAGCGCTCCCAATTTGATTAAAAAAAAGCGATTCGAGAGTAAGTTACGATTTTATTCTTGAGGGGAAACCAGCATTCTCTGTCGCTTTGGTTAGCGCATCAGGGCTAGTAACTTCGTCGTCAAATATCACGACAGCCAGTTTGTTTTCGAATGTAACATCCACTTCTTTTACACCTTTTACACGCTCTAGTGCTTTTTCTACTGTTATTGGGCATGTAGCACAATCCATTGACGGCACTTCTAAAGTAACGGTTATATCTTTAGCAAATGCTTCGGTGCTGCTGACTAACAATAATGACGTGAATAATAATTTTTTCATTTTTTCTCCGATTAAATTTCAGTGATAGTAGCTATACTAACCATATAATCCAGTAGTTACTGGTGACAAAAAGAAAAGCCAACAGCGCGGTAGACCAAAAAATTACTATTCTCCGCGCTCTTACTTTAGGGCTCGCGCACAACTCACCCTCCGCACATTCTTTCAATCGGCCATAAGTTTTCCACCCAGCTAATCCAAATAAAACCACTACGGCAAAAATGAAAATAGGTCGATAAGGATCTAAAAGCGTTAAATAGCTGATCCACGTTCCGCTAATGCCCAACAAAAGAAGTACAAGCGGCCCCGCGCAACATGCACTTGCACCGATTGCCGCGGCAAGACCTCCTAAGATGGATACCTGACTACTTTTTACCATGTTATGACGTGATGTTATTCAAACAGTCTGTAGCATAACATCCGTACTTAGGTACGGAGTCAAGCGTTGTTATTTCTTTTCGGGCTGAAGTGATTGAATAATCGGGCAGGCTTTTTCATTAGTATTGTTTTTGCAGTCTGAAATGAGGGATTGAAGACTGCCTTTAAGACGCGTCAAGTCTTTCAACTTCTCTTCAATTACATCCAGTTTATGTTCAGCAAGGGACTGCACTTCTTCACAATTGCTGTTACTTAATACCAATAATGACGATATTTCAGCCAACGTAAAACCCAAGTGTTGAGCACGCTTAATAAATAAAACCCTTGAAAGTGCTTGCGGAGTATATTGTCTGTAACCTTGAGATGGTTTTATCGGTTGCTGCAACAAGGCCTTCTTTTCATAGAACCGAATAGTCTCTACACCCACATTTGCTTCTTTTGCGAGTTTACTTATTGTGTACATATAAAGCCCTAAATAGTTTGACTCACTTACTAAACAAAAAATAGCATCAAATCATAATTTATACCGAGTTTGCATAAATTCATCACGAGCATCAACAATAACTGATGATGGCAATTCGACAAAAGCGAACGGTATAAACGACACAACCCCTTGGTCGTCATGCTCAGTCACACCCTAAAGTCGCCTATATAGAGCCTGATATCACAGTGTTAGCATGGCAGATGTCTTTTTTAAATACATCTGCCGTTCTCTTCTCCTTTATTTAAGTTTTCTGTCGTGCACAAGTCGATATAAAACAGGCAATACTATCAATGTCAGTAAAGTAGACGAAATTATTCCGCTAATGACCACTGTCGCCAATGGACGCTGTACTTCTGCTCCCGTCCCGACATTCAGCGCCATTGGCACAAAACCAAGGCTAGCAACCAATGCCGTCATCAGTACCGGCCGCAAGCGTGTTAATGCACCATCAACAATAGAATTAATTAACTCTCCTGTTTCTTCTAGTCTTTGGCGGATAAACGACAACATAACCAAACCGTTAAGCACAGCAATGCCAGATAGCGCTATAAAACCGACGCCTGCTGATATAGACAAGGGCATGTCTCGCATCCATAGCGCAAAAACGCCACCTGTTAATGCTAAAGGCACACCTGTAAAGATTATCAATGCATCTTTCACCGAGCCAAAGGCAATGACTAGCAATGCAAGAATTAAGAAAAGCGTTGCTGGGACAACAAGGCTCAATCGCTGACTCGCACTTTCTAACTGTTCGAACGTGCCGCCATAATCGACCCAATAACCACTTGGCAATGAAACATTTTCTGCAATTTGCATTTTTGCCTCAGTTACAAACGAGCCTAGGTCGCGCTCTCTTACATTAGCAGTAACCACAATACGGCGCTTGGCGTTTTCTCGGCTGATTTGACTGGGTATACTGGCATATTCTAGCGTTGCAACCTCTGCTATCGGCACATAATTACCATCCCTTGTCATAATAGGTATGCTGCCTAGCGTGTCAAGATTATTGCGAATATCCTCAGAGTAACGCACAACTATCTCAAATCGCCTGTCGCCCTCGAATATCAAGCCTGCTTCTTTGCCGCCAACCGATGCGCTTAACCATGTTTGCAGATCAGTGACATCCAAATTATAACGCGCTAAAGCATAAGGTTTGGGGTTCACGGTAAAGATGGGAATTTCATCAACTTGCTCAACACGGGCATCAGCCGCACCCGGAATCTCTTGCAAAACGGCTAAGATATCACCGGCCGAATCGCGCAGTTTATCTAAATCGTCACCATAGATTTTTATCCCCAAATCAGCTCTAACGCCACTAATTAATTCGTTAAACCGCATTTGTATAGGTTGAGTAAACTCGTAATTATTGCCGGGCACGTTTTGAAGCTCACGCTCCATTTGCTCAACAAATTCGACTTTAGATAAAGTAGGATCTGGCCATTGGTCGATAGGTTTCAACATTACAAAGGTATCGGTAACATTGGGCGGCATCGCATCGGTGGCAACTTCTGCCGTGCCCGTTTTAGCAAAGACAGTGCTCACTTGTGGGTACTGCATAATGACGTCTTCAAGCCTTTTTTGCATATCCACAGCCTGCTCAATGCCAGTGCCGGGCACTCGCATAGCGTGCAAGGCAATATCACCCTCATCGAGTTGAGGTATAAATTCAGAACCAAGACGCATGCTTAGCCAAACGCTCACAATGACCAATAATGTCGCTGAGCCTATTACCAACCAACGTAGCTTCAGCGCCCATAACAGAACAGGACGATAGACCGATTTCGCCCCCACTATGATTGGGCTCTCTTTTTCACTGACTTTACCCGACATAAACATCGCAACGGCTGCTGGCACAATAGTGATTGAGAACACCATCGCAGCAAGTAATGCCAAGATGACGGTGGCTGCCATCGGGTGAAACATCTTCCCTTCTACCCCTGTTAAACTGAAAATGGGGATATACACGATTGTTATAATCATCACGCCAAACAGACTCGGCCGTATAACCTCATTGGTTGCTTCATACACAACTTCGAGCCTTTCCTTGATGGGCAGCACTGAGCCAGTTTGCCTCTGCGCTTCACTTAATCGCCTGATACAGTTTTCAACAATAATGACTGCACCATCCACAATTAACCCGAAGTCTAGTGCCCCTAAGCTCATTAAGTTTGCGCTAACGCCTGTTTGCACCATCCCTGTTATTGTGGCGAGCATCGCCAGCGGTATCACAGCGGCGGTAATAATGGCTGCTCTTATGTTGCCAAGCAGCAGAAACAACACCACAATCACCAGTAATGCGCCTTCAACAAGGTTTTTGCGAACGGTGTTGATGGCTTTATCAACCAGTGCGGTCCTATCGTAGACAGTTTCTATTACCACACCTTCGGGCAAGCTAGCTTGGATTTCATCCACTTTATCAGCCACTGCCAAGGCCACGGCACGACTATTCTCACCAATGAGCATCATGGCAGTGCCTAAGACGGTTTCCTTACCCTCTCGTGTCGCAGCCCCCGTTCGAAGCTCCTTGCCAATAGCGACGTCGGCAATATCGTTCACGGTCACTGGAGATTGGTTAGTGAGTGTCACCACGACATTACCAATATCTTCAATTGTGGCCAGCTGCGCTTGAGAGCGCACCAGTATTTGTTGACCGTTGCGTTCAACATATCCCGCACCTTGATTGGTATTATTGCGCTCCAATGCCCGCAGCAGATCGTCAGTGCTCACACTATAATTAAGCATACGTTGAGGATCAGGATTCACATGATATTGCTTGGTAAAGCCGCCAATGGCGTTAACTTCGGTGATACCTTTTACTAGAGCGAGTTGAGGCTTTACCACCCAGTCATGCAACTCTCTTAAAGCCATCGCATCAAAGTCTCTGCCATCGGATGTCAATGTGCCCGGCTCAGCGTTGAGTGTGTACATGTAGATTTCACCCAAACCGGTGGCAATCGGTCCCATCTCTGGCTCAACACCCTCGGGTAGCTGACTTTTAATAATGCCTATCCGCTCATTAATGAGGTTTCTGGCAAAATACAGGTCGGTGCCTTCTTCAAATACGGCGGTCACTTGAGACAAGCCATAACGAGATAGTGAACGGGTATAATCCAAGTTTGGTAAACCCGCTAGAGCGTTTTCTACCAAAAAGGTGATACGTTGTTCAGTTTCAAGCGGCGAATAACCAGTTGCTTGCGTATTGATTTGTACTTGGACATTGGTGATGTCGGGTACGGCGTCAATAGGCAGCTTTTGATAACTAAACAAGCCAAAACCAATGACTAAAAAACTCAGCATCAAAAATATACCGCGCCTGTCTATTGCGGTGCGAATAATGGAAGCTAGCATGTTAAGCCTCCTTTAAAGCCTTGCAGTAGCAAACATGTATATTCGGGTTGTATTGAGGCATTAATGGTCATGACCGGCCTCCGATTTTTCCAAATCTGCTTTGATAAGGTAACTATTGGTAGCCACCACACGCTCACCTATTTCAATGCCGCTTATGACTTCAATAAAGCGACCATCAGTCACACCAAGCTGCACAGGGCGTGGTTTATATTCATTATCATGATTAACAAATACCACTTGCTTGTCTTCATACTCTTGCACGGCAGTAACAGGCACCATATGACATACGGCCTTAGTGGCAGTGGTTACCTGCGCTTTTACTAAAGTGCCTAATTGCCAATAGCCACTGCTATTGTCAACAGTGACGTTGGCAAGCGAATGCGGACTGCCATCGGCGGATGGCGTAAGGTAGGCAATTTCAGATAGCTGCTCAAAATTTGCATGCCTTAATTCAACGGCTTGTCCGTCCTTAATTTTGCCGAGGTGCTGCGAGAACACGGTTAACTGCGCCCACACATCCTTGTAGTTGGCTAAGGAAAATAGTACTTGTCCGTTTGATAACTCACCATTGTTGGCATGCCGCGCTATTACGTTGCCATCGAAGGGAGAAACAATTGAGTAGCTTTTTAAACTCTCATTTGATTCTACGACCGCTAAAATATCTCCTTTTTTAACTGTGTCGCCAATATTGACTTTGACATTTTTGATCACACCGTCAAAACGCGCTCTGATATGACTCAATGAACTCGGATCTGCACTTATTCGGCCATAGAGTGTGGTCGAAAGCGCAATGTCGCCAGCAATAACATTTGTGGTGGTAATGCCATTTTGCACAGCCGTCTCATCACTCATCGTAACGACTTCACCAGCGTGTTTATCGTCCTCATGAGAATCACCGCCTGCTCGTTTGTCTCCCGCGCTTACCGTCCCATGTATCATCATTAGCGTGACGCTTAAAACGAGTACTTTTAATATTATTAATGCTTGTAATTGAGGAAATTTATTCATGATTGTTACTTCTTATCGAAATGTTTGATGGCTGCTGCATAGTGATGTTGTGCGCTAGCTTTTTAAAAGCATTGCTCTTTGCGGTATCAGTTTTTGCAGTGCCGCTTTGTGGAGCCTTAAGTGCAAGACCGGTAAGCGTTTCAATTTCAGTTTTGCTTAGGTGCACTTGAGACGCCGCCTCAATTAATGTCAGGCGCGTATTTAAGAATTCTTGTCGAGTAGATACCCATTCCAAATAGCTAAATCTGCCATCTAAATAAGCGCTTTCGACTAAATCTAAGGCTTCTGTAAGAGGCGGTATGACGGTTTGTTGAATAGCGTCAACTTCTAATAATGCGCGGGTGTGCTCACCTAAGGCCTGATTAACTGAATGCAATAAACTGCGCACATTGCTCTGTTTTTGCACCTCTATGGCATCAAGGCGAGCTTTTTGCGCCTCGTATTCACCTAGGTTTCGTTTTTGTCGAAACAATGGCACGCTGATCCCGGCTATTAGAGCAGTTTCATCAATATCTTGTATTCGTCGAACACCCGCCGTCCATTCAATGTCAGCTCGATTATTGGCTTGCACTAATCTAAGCTGCGCCGCTTGAACGCGGCTTTGTTTTGCAAACAGGTCTATATGCGGACTGCTTTGGATAGCGGCAGAAAGCATCTCGAATGACCCGATGTCTTGAAACGCAAAAAGTTGACCTTCCACTCGCTTAAAAGTGGGCGTTTGTTCGCCCCACATAATGGCAAGACTGCGCAATGCAAATTGAAGACTTTCTTGAGCCAATTTAACATCGAGTTTTGCTTGGGCTAGCGCGGCTTGGGCGCGTTTTTGCTCTAGCAATGGTGACGCGCCTGCATCAACCCGCTTAGCAACTGCGTTATAGGTATAGAGTGCAAGTGTCTGTGCATCGTTTAGCACATCTAAGGTGGCCTGCAATACGAGTGCTTTGATGTACCGACGATTCAGCTCGCCGAGGACATCTAATGTGCGTATTTTCTTTTCCACCTCTTGTTGTATTTTACGCTCAGAAAGTACATTCAACCTTGCGCTAGGCTTGTCGTTGAGCTGTAGTACAGATGACAAGGTCAAACTGACTTCAAGCTCCTTAATGCCCGACACCTCGCCGGTTCCCATAAAGTTCTCTAGTTCAATCCCAGCGTTCAGTGCGGGTTTAAGCGCGGCGGTTTTTGATTCACCGTCAATTATTCGCTGTCTAAATTCAAACTCATACAAACTTGGATTATTGGCAAGTGTAAGTCTTACCGTATCTTCAAGGCTCAGCGTTTCTCGCATAGGCGCTTGAACACCGTCATCTATATAGCGATTAGTTTGTACCGCTTGAGCGGTAAGTGGGCTCAAGGTTAAGCCCAATGCGCAAGCAAACGTAATGGCGCGTGCATGCACAGAAATATGAAACATTTTCATTAGAACATCCTAATAATTTATCAATATTCAGCGTCGCAAGTTTTTCAGCGCGACACTATCGAAAGCGATATTAGGATGGTGTTTTGGGTGGGCGTAGTAATCGGTTGATGGGTGCGTCGATAATCGCATCCAAATAATTAAAGTGGTGTATAGATACCACAGCTTGTAAATTGTAGATATTGTGCTGACCTAACCACTGTGCATGCGTGCCGTGGCAGTGGCCACAATGATGGCAATCGGCAGGGTTATGGTGATCTACTTTTGCTGACTCACCAAGCGCTTTAGTTGGAATATCATTTGACGCTTGATTGTGCTTTGAATGCTGGTGTTCATGTTGCAGATGTTGTGTATCGATTGCATGAAAATCTAAGGAATTGGCCACAGCAGAAAAAGACTGAAAGAGTATCAGCGAGATCAAGATGTAACTTATGTGTTTTAGATTCTTCATTGTTATGAGTGTACCAAGCCTATTCTACTTCGTCACGACATTGTTCATCGACAAATTCTAGCTCTACTGTCGTATGTTCAAAATGATATTTTGCTAATGAGCTCTGTATGCTCTCCTTTAATGACTGAATGTTTTCAACACTGACTTCCCCTTCGAGAACAAGATGGACGGTCATAACATTTCGCTCTCCGTCTAAAGACCAAATATGAAAATGATGGAGGTCGCTTACCTTATCGTTTGCAAGCAAGTCGTTTCGGATTTTTGACATCTGCTCCTCATCTGGCGTTGCTTGTAAAAACAGCATCAGGGTTTCTTTTAGGTTACGAAACACATTGAAGAGGATGAACAAAGTAAAGCCGATGGACAGGATGGGATCTAAAATCGCCCAAGGCTTAAACATTAATACGACGGATACGATAAATACTGCCACCCAACCGAGAACATCTTCTAGCAAGTGCCAATTAAGCACTCGTTCGTTTAATGACGTTCCTTCGCTTAGTTTATAAGCGGCAAAACCGTTTACGGCCATACCAAAAAAAGATAAGGCTAACATCCCCTCTACTTGGGGCATTTCAGGCGCAGCCAAACGTGGGATTGCTTCAAACAATATCCAAATAGAGCCTACCGTGAGCACTAAACCGTTAATCAACGCGCCCAATAAAGAAAAGCGCTTATATCCATATGAGAAGGTTTTATTAGCTGATTTATCGCTAAGCTTGTTCAATCCCCAAGCTGTGCCAATTGACAAACTATCGCCGAGGTCATGCACCGCGTCTGCCATGATAGCGGTGCTATTGGTTAGCCAACCACCGATAAACTCGATGATGGTGAACACCACATTTAAAAAGAACGCCCAGCCAATTCGCCTTGATGCATCGTCTGAATTGCCATCTGATTGCGTATGGCTATGTGAATGATTATGACTGTGCATGTTTGATCTTATTCAAGATTGCTTTATTTGCTCGTGAAATAGGCATGGGCTTAAAAGGGCTTACATTTGAACCACCCGTATTGCCCTCTGGCAACAAGCCTATCGCGGTTTTCGTTATGGCACCTATTATTCTAAATATTTGCCCGACGACTTCTTTCATGTCCCTTTGTTTTAATCCAAATTTCAGCATTTCATAGTGCACTCGAGTATGATGAAAAGTAGAGTGCTGCCCAATTACATGTGCATCTTCAAGGTCTTTGAATCCTGCTTCATCATCTTTATTTGTAAATGCTTGTTGCGCATCTCTTAATTTTTCTTCTACATAAGGTTGTGCTGCTTGCGTGAAATTCATAATGCTTCTCCGATAGATTGACTGTTATTGCGAAGCTCTTGTTTGGCGTCTTTTAATATTGAAATTGCACCGCGTAAAACAATGATAGACACAATAAGGCCAATCACTAAATCGGGCCAGCGAGTGTCAAATAGGTAAACCGTCACGCCCGCTAATATTACGCCCATGTTGGCAATGACGTCGTTTGCCGAGAAAATCCAACTTGCTCGCATATGTACTTCACCACTCTTCTGTTTTCTAATGATTAATAAACATATGACGTTGGCGATTAAGGCAACAAAACCCATCCCCATCATTAACAATGACTCTGGGTCACTGCCTAATATCGATCGACGAGCAATATCAAATAAAATAATGAGGCCAAGTATTAATTGAAAATAGCCACTTATTTTTGCAGCGTTTGCTTTGTGAATAATGGTTTTGCCCACTGCATAAATACCAATACCATAAACAACTGCATCCGCTAGCATATCCAATGAATCTGCGATAAGCGCTGTTGAGTCAGCCAATAACCCTACACTCATTTCAACGACGAACATCACGGCATTAATGCCTAATAACCAATACAACACCTTTTTTTGTTCTTGGTCTTTGATTTCAATGTCGCACCCACACCCACTCATAAAAAAACACTCGCTTTACTGACTTATTACACAAGTGTAAACTCTATACTTGGTATAGAGTCAAGCGCATCAGGTAAAGTAAAATGAAAATAGGACAGTTAGCAGATAAAACAGGCCTAAGTATTCAAACAATTCGCTTTTATGAACGAAAAGCCTTACTAAGTGCACCAGAACGCACGCAGTCTAATTATCGCAGTTACTCAGACGATGCGTTAAAGCAGTTGCTTTTTATTAAGCAGTGCCGTGCGTTAGATATGACGATTGAAGAAATTAGTTTAGTACTAGAAACACGAGCTAATCCAGAAAGCAGTTGCGAAAGTGTTAATGCTACGATTGACAAACATATCGATGATATTAGACAAAGAATAACTGAACTAGATGCGCTTCAAAAAACACTGGTATCAATGCGTGCTGCTTGCGATGATGACAAGAAAATCAGGGAATGCGGTGTGTTACATGAATTAGACAATATTGTTGAAGCGCACAAGCTCTCAAAAAATCATGAGTACTGACATTCTATTATTAAACCCTAATTAGTAACATCAGAACTTTAAAATGTGTATTGATAAGTAAAAGTATGCACAAAAAGATACTATCAGCTTAAGAATTTTAGCAAATTTCGTGTTATTTAACGTCCATAATATTGAAAATTTCACACAGATAATCGACAAAGTCGAAATACCGCTTTTCCACCACAGGGGGGCCTATCAAGGCTTCATTTATCGTCGGTGAAATGAGCTTTGAGTCCTAAGAGAATTTTGCTTACTAATGTCCGTATATCGACTCCACCTATTTTACAACTATATCTAATAAGCTTTATTTTTTTAAGTCGAGATCGCGTATGCGGATTCTTTATTTAAATAGTTAACCTCTAGCCTTCAATGTGTTCGCATCTGTTGCATTTTTCGAAATTTCAACTTCGTATGCTTGCGGATATTGCAGGTTTCCAGCAGATTGTTCAATCAATATCATTCGCTGTTTATGGATGTGAGAAGTGTTAAAACTTGCTAAATTTATATTTGTTATCTTTCTTAGTTAAGTAGCATTTGAGGTTGATATGGCGCACTCGTTTTCAGCAAAGTCCATGCCGATCGTACCGTTTTGTTAGCCAGTGCAATACATGCTCGTTTGACACACGCAAGTTGGACTAAGTCTTTCAGGCACTTTTGTTTCATTGTTTTTGGTTTATCAGGCAAAACATTAATCATTGATAGTGCTCCCTGGTAAAGTTCTGCTCTTAATTCCTTATTGCCACCTATTTTATCAATGCCTTTCACAGACATACGGCTATTTGGCTGGAATCATCACAAATCCATGTTTTTCGAATTTCTTTTGAAAAGCCCGCCGTTTACTTCCAAAATAGAAAAATGCTTGGCCACGAGTATTACCAGAAACATTTTTTCGATCAGCGTTCCAAAAGCTTATTCGGTGATTAGTAAAACAAATAGCAGAACAACGGCTTACTAGGGCACTGAACCATCGAGTATCTGTCGCGTTATTTGCTAATACGATGCCTTCAGCAAAGTGCCCTGCTTCATATTGGTCGATGAATCGATTTACAGAGCGCCCACATAGTCCCGCTGAATAAGGCGGGTTCATGAATACACTTATATTTTCACCAACGTTCCAGTCATTATCAAAAGCACTATCTTGCTTGGTAAAAATTTTATCTGCACAAACAATTTCGTTCGCTGTTTCAGAGGAAAATGGGTCTAAATCGATGCTACCTAATACCGCCCTAACAGAATCCAAGTATTCTGGGGGTGTATACCATGAGTCAGAATCCCTGCCTTTAGTCGAGTTGGTACCGGGTTTCGCGCCTATGTAAGCTAATTTTTTTGTATTGGCCTTTGAAATCAAGTTTAACTCGTTTAATCGTTGAAAAGGATTCTGAATTATCACTGACTATTGATAATACGCAAGTATTTATATGGTCAAAACTATTTTAAAAGGTTATTAGCCTTATTAATTTGAAAGTTGGAGTCTTTATTGAGTGGGTGTAATCAACTATAGTATTGAATCAATAGCGATTGCACGTTGAATCATAATATTTTGCCGGAACTGTTTTTTATTCGTCTCAACTCAATAAGTTATGACAAAGTCAAAGTTTAGCTCATAAGAACAATTTATGATTAATAATAAATTTGTAATTCAACCACTTAGGCTAAATACATCATAAATATTAGCAATAATGAAACAACTCTAGCAGGTTATAATGGCCTGTGTCGCTACAATAAGAGTGGCGGTTATAATGTCCCTTTTGGTCGTTATAAGCGTCCTTATTTTCCTTTAGACGAGATCCGTACTTTTGCCCAACGCGCAAAATATGCTTCGTTTCATCAAGGAGATTTCTCTTTTGCCTTTGAAAAGCTAAACAAAGGAGATGTTATTTATTGTGACCCACCCTATTCTCCTATTAACAAAACAGCAAGTTTCACCGCGTATTCAGGCACAAACTTTGATGTAGACGATCACAAAAGATTAGTCGACTTAGCTGAACGCGCCAAACATTCCGGCGTCACTACCATTATATCGAATCATTGCTTACCCGATACACTTTCTCTTTATATTAAAGCAGATAAAATCGTCAAATTTGATGTGGCGCGAACAATCAGCTGTAACGGAAAAATACGAAAATCTTGTAAGGAATTAATGGCTGTTTATACGCCTTAATAACTTAAAAAACTAAAGAAAACAAAGATAAAAAAATTGAAATCGATTCTAATCTAATAATTATTTCGGCCGATAATTTCTAAGTGAACACAGTTTTAGCAAAAATATATCAAGCCCAATAGACGCATGTCAGTGAAGAGTGTGATCAAAAGCTTTGGTTACGAAGGAATTATTAGACATAGCATGTTAATCCCTAATGTAGTGCAAAAAAATAAAAATGATAAATATTAGTGGCCTCTTAGCAAAGACCTTAATACTTGTTATTTGTGTAGCAGTCATATCACTGGGTGCTTCATATACGTTTGTGTCTATACAACAAAAACGTTCTTTCGACGAAAATATTAGTAGCATTAAACATACCCATCGAAAATCAGCACGTCAGTTGCTTGAACAACACCTTCAAGAGCAGATTCTTTCGGCTGAAGAAATCGTAATGCTGAGCGACTTAAATAACCGCCCATCACAGGACTTTAAAGCATTTTTTGATCCTATATGGTCACGTATTCAACTTAGTTTTTCTTTGTCCTCGATGTCATTTTCAAACGGACAACAGAGTATCGAGTATGGCCGTTTTCCAAGAGAAGATATGTTTGAAATGCAAATGTCTGCAGCCCAAGAGTTACGACCTCAATCTGGCATCATTTGTCATTTTGTATGTGAGTTATCATCTTCCATACCAGTAACCATTGAGGGTGACCAATGGGCCTTATCATTATTATCTGATATTGCGCCATCGATCATTTTTCTGAGTTCAGTGGTAAACAGCGATATTGGCATTATTTCTCCGTCGACGGCTTACTCAAGCCAAAACAATACGCTTTCACGATATGTGGTTGATATTATGACCGGTTCTGAGAAAAACGGCGAAGTATTCCAAATGCCACTTTCAAGCTCTCAATTTGAGCAACTTGAGAGTGAAGGGATGCATTTTAAAACTAATGTACGTGATTACTATGTATGGTTTGAAACAATAGATGGTATTGGCGAAGATATCAGACTGTTATTTATTAGAGATATATCTTTGTTGTTGGAGCAACAAAATAATCAGAAAGAACAAGTGATTGTAATTTTCGCTACAATGACGTTTGGTATTTTACTATTTTTAATTCTCTTCTCTTTTATTCCAATTTCAAAAATCAATCAGCTAAAACGCGCCATCAAGCTGATTGGTGCAAAAGAATATAATATCGCGCGGTATCGATTAGGCAAACCAACAAAATCACATTTCAATGATGAATTACATGAATTAGAAGACGAATTTAGACACGCTATAGACGTACTAGAAACCTATGAGCAACAACTCAAAGCCTCTCAAAAGCGCTTGGTTAGACAAGCAACCATAGATCAAATAACGGGCTTATTCACACGAAATGTATTGGTTGAAGACCTCATCAATATGAATACTGATCCGAGTATTAACGAGGTTGCGATATTCTTCTTAGACCTCGACGGTTTTAAACCTGTCAATGATAACTTAGGCCATGAAGCCGGCGATATCATGCTAAAAAAGATTGGTTATCGCTTGAAAGGTGTTGTCAATAAATTTACTAAGGTATATCGAATTGGTGGCGACGAATTTGTAATTTGTTTTAGTAATTTTTCTTCAAGCGAATCTTTGGACATGATGGCTGATTCAGTAGTTGACCTCTTTTCAGCACCTTTTCATATTTACGACACCAGAATTTCTATTAGCGCTAGTATTGGCATTGCAAAGCAAAAAGGAGACGAAATTGACGCCGACAAATTGCTTAGATTCGCAGATATCGCAATGTATCAAGCAAAAGAAAATGGTAAAAACTGTTATAAGTTTTTTGATGACTCAATGCGTGACGCCGCACAGCAAAGATTTACGATTAAAAATGATTTTATTGCTTCCCTTGCAGATAATCAGCTATTTGTCGTATTTCAGCCAATAGTGTGCAGCAATACTCGAAAAGTTATTAAATTAGAAGCATTATGCCGTTGGCAACACCCTGATTTAGGTTTTATTGAGCCACCAATATTCATAGACGTATTAGAAGAAAGTGAGAATATGAATATGCTGTTTGAATGGATAGTCAATAACGTTGTCAATGAAATTCATTATTTAGATTCAATCGAACGCAACGATATTATTATTTCAATTAACCTTAGCCCTTCTCAGTTAGTAAACGATCTAGCGCTTAGTGTTATCAACAATGTGCTAGAAGAGCATAATATTAGCCCTAAAAGAATCGAATTAGAAATTACTGAAACATCATTGATTACTAATTTCGAAACGGCAAAATTATGGATAGAAGATGCGACAAATGCGGGTTACAAGATTGCCATAGATGATTTTGGTGCTGGTTACTCCTCACTATCTTATTTAACTGCATTTTCATATAACACAGTAAAACTTGACCGTTCTTTGCTTTATAATATAGACAAGGATCCTAGGCAACAAAGGATCGTAGGTTCACTCACTCAAATGTTACATGGACTTTCAGTGTCAATTGTTGCAGAAGGTGCGGAAACTGAAGGACAATTTATGGCACTACAAAAACTAGGATGTGACTATGTTCAAGGTTTTTTAGTGTCGAAACCTATCCCACATGATCAACTGGTATATTTTTTAAATCGTTATTTGTCGGAGTCGGAGTCTGAACAAGTATCCCTCAACCCTAGTGTTGAGAGGTAATCCACGTAACCATCAAGCCAATTGTAAACAGCAACAAAATAAGCATGAGTATTCCTACTACAAGAAATGGCAAGAATGAGGGCATATTAGTATCTTTATTATATTGTTGTTTAGTTTGGATACCCATAAAACTAGCAAAGACACTTTTTACTATCCCAAACCAGTATTTCACAAATTCCATGATTATTTAGCTCCAGATAAGTTTTCAGCTCTTCATGGGATATCTACAAATAATAACTACTTTCTAGACAGTAACTCGAGTAAGTCTAAGTAGTGAAAGTCCGCGGCATCTGTTTGCTTAAATATCCATGTTAACCAACCTATTTGTTGATCATTTCTATTGCATAAGCCTATGGGTTTATCCAGTGTGGCTTGCGTTCCTTGATGATGAGAAGTATCAATGATGACTTTGTTTTGACGTTCATATGCATTTAAGCAAGGCGCTGAAGCTTCCGCAAAAACAGCACTTATAATGAACATCATTAACGTACTAACAAGCGCTGCGGTCGCAAACATTTTAGTTGGATTTTTCTGCGTTGATTTCATAAACATCCTCCTATCACCTTAGATAATACATCAATCCAGCAAAAAACGCCAAAAAGCATAAGCTGATTGGCGTTTTCAATTGCACGCTTTGCACGTATTTTGTGCAAAGCAGGAATCAGTCGATTACTATAGGTCGAATGAACGTCCTATTGTGAAATAAACAGATTCGTCATTGTCTAAGTCGTTACCACTAGAAATGACAGATATACCAAGGTCAAACCCTTCGTACTCGAAGCCGTATCCTAACTCAAGATATTCGCCTTCGAAATCATCACCGAATGTTCCAAAAGTTGCAGAAAAACCTTCGTGCTCAAAACTCAAACCCAAAAACGTGTAGTCTGCTTCAGTCGCTGCTTCATCACCAACAGCACCATCCCAGCTACCGAAAGTGTATTCAATGCTGAATTTACCGAACGCTGCACCTAGATTCAATTCATCATAACCCGAATCAAAATCACCTGTGTACAAATAAGTGGTTACACCAGCACTTAAACTAAGGCCACTGTCAAACTCTACACCATATCCACCGTACACATCTATTTCTAGACCGTCTTCTACGTCAGCACCCCAAACACCAGCATAAAAACCGCCGTTAGAATAATCAATGCCACCGTTAGCAGTTGCTGTGCCGTTTTGCACGATACCGCGGAAGTGATATTCACTCATTAAGCCAACGTTTGCCGAGACTTCTGCTTGCGCAGTAGACGCCATAATTGTTGATGCCAATAAGCCAGTCACGATGGCGGTTTTCTTTAAATGTTTCATGTGTTCTCCATACCTATTCAAATGTCATAAAAAAAAGCAATGTGTCGTTTTTTTGTTATTTTTATTGTTTTGACCAAGTCTGAAGCTAGGTCTACGAAGACTTATACAAATACAATGCCAAACTTTAAACAATAATAATATTGCAAACAAAATCAGGTGCTTACGGTTTTTGTATGATTCTTAACATAGCTTTAAAGGCGCTAAAATAGCACAGACGACAACAAACCACCAATATTTTGCACCTTTTTAAGTCACCCTCACCATTTTAATGCAGGGTAACTAATGCCGCTGAAAACACTTTTGTGTTACGGCTTACAAAAAAGCTTAGCCCTTTCTTAAAAAAGCTTTTCATATTCACTCATAAAATGCGTTAAACTTATACTTTGATTAAAAAGAGAATTCTTATGCATGCACCACTTATAGCGCCGTCTATTTTATCAGCAGACTTTGCGCGTTTAGGAGAAGAAGTCACGTCTGTTTTAGATGCGGGAGCAGATATTATCCATTTTGATGTAATGGATAACCATTATGTGCCCAATTTAACTTTTGGCCCAACAATATGCAAAGCTCTCCGTGACTATGGAATTACCGCCGATATCGATGTGCATCTTATGGTATCTCCCGTGGACAACATGATAGAAGCATTTGCAAAAGCGGGAGCTAATATGATTAGTTTTCATCCTGAAGCTTCGCAGCACGTTGACCGAAGTGTTGAATTGATCAAAAGCTTAGGTTGCAAGGCTGGGCTAGTATTGAATCCGGCGACCTCATTGAGTGTGCTCGATTATATTTTGGAAAAGTTGGATTACGTATTATTAATGTCTGTCAATCCGGGCTTTGGTGGTCAGCAATTTATTCCTCATACGGTAGAAAAAATCCAACATTTAAAAGCCATCATTGATGATCTTGATTTGAATACTCGCATTGAAGTAGACGGTGGCATAAATAAAAACACTATTAGCGCTGTTTTTGAAGCCGGTGCTGATATGTTTGTTGCCGGTAGTGCTATATTTAATGCGCCAAACTATAAACAAGCCATACAAGAATTAAAACAACAATTAAAATAGGAACTTACTGCGTGAACAATACTACCAAGCCTGTTGTATTAAGTGGTTGTCAACCTTCTGGGCAACTCACCCTCGGCAATTATTTAGGGGCGATTAAGCAGTGGGTGCAAATGCAACAAACACACGAATGTTTGTATATGATTGTCGATTTACATGCGATTACTGTGCGCCAAAATCCACAAGACTTGCATCAAGCTTGTTTGGATGGCTTAGCTTTATACCTTGCGTGTGGTGTTAACCCTGATGAAAGTGCTATTTTTATGCAATCACATGTACCCGAACATGCGCAACTTGGATGGGTTTTAAACTGTTACACTCAAATGGGTGAACTTAATCGAATGACTCAATTTAAAGATAAAGCACAAAAAAATCAAAGCAATGTCAACGTTGGTTTATATGCCTATCCAGTGTTACAGGCTGCTGATATTTTATTGTATCAAGCAAATGAAGTGCCCGTCGGTCAAGATCAAAAACAGCATTTAGAACTTACTCGAGATATCGCAACGCGGTTTAACAATATATATGGCGACGTATTTACATTGCCTGAGCCTTGCATTCCAAAAAATGGCGCTCGCGTCATGAGCCTCCAAGATCCTGATAAGAAAATGTCTAAATCAGATACCAACCCTAATAATGTGATTGGTTTATTAGAAGATACAAAAAAGCTAACCAAAAAAATTAAAAGAGCCGTGACAGACAGTGACGAAGAAGCAAACATCTTTTTTGATATTGAAAAGAAAGCCGGCGTATCTAATTTACTGTCCCTCTTAAGTGCAACTGGGGGTGAATCAATCGAAGCATTGGTACCACAATACGAAGATAAAATGTATGGGCATCTTAAAAAAGACGTCGCTGAAGCCGTTGTAGCGCTTATTAACCCTATTCAAGAGGAATACAGTCGTATTCGAAGCGATCAAGCATATCTTTCTGATGTTATGCACAAAGGTAGTGCTAAAGCTAGAGAAAAAGCGTCCGATACATTATCTAGGGTATACAAAGCCTTAGGTTTTATTACTAGCGTCTAATATGAGTATGATGTGATAGTCATTATCGACAATTACGATTCGTTTACTTATAACTTAGAGCGATATTTTGTTGAGTTAGGCCATCAAACTCGCGTCATTAAAAACGACGAGTTAAATATTGCACAACTTAGCAAAATAAAATGTTCTCACTTAGTAATTTCACCTGGGCCATGTACACCAAATGAATCGGGAATATGTATCGAAGCGATTAATACATTTGCGGGTTCTGTACCAATTTTAGGTGTATGTTTAGGGCATCAAGCTATTGCACAGGTTTTTGGCGGTAAAGTGGTTAGAGCACGACACGTAAGGCACGGTAAAACGTCAGTATTAAATGTCACCTCGAACACAAGTCAATTGTTTAAAGGTTGCCCAAGCACATTTATAGTGACGCGCTATCATTCTCTTATTGTAGACGATAGTGAACTCGACAAAGCGTTTTTGGTCACGGCAACTTGTAATACCGAAAACAATAGAGAAGTGATGGCTATTGAAAATCAACAATGCCGTATATATGGACTGCAATATCATCCCGAGTCATTGTTGACCGAACACGGGCATAAAGTGTTAAAGAATTTTTTGTTGCAAGGATAAATAGATTGAAGGTTCAAGAAGATCCACAAGTGTCTCAACTAACATCATTGTACAATGAACGGTTTGAGAAACTCTTATTATCGTTAGATGAGGCGATAATCGATGCTGGGCGCAAAACAGAACGTCAAAAAATAATTGAAGATTCGGAGCAATTTGAAGCGCGTCGCGAATTGCTTATGGTAGAAGAAATTGCTAATAAGAAAAGAGAGATACAAGCTTCAGCCAAGAATGCGTTTTTGTTACAAATTGAATCTAAATTTCATCAAGCCCTGCTTCCTGAACTCGAATTAGAGTTTCGTAATATCGACATCATCATGAATAAAATCCTTAAGTTTGATAGTAACTTAGGACGTCTACTCGATATTTTATATACTGATTCCTGTTCGATTAGTCGTATAGTCGCCTGTTTAGAAAACATCCCTTGGTTAAGTGAGTCGATCATGATGTTTGTTAAACAACCAAAATATCGTCGAGTAGATTCAGCAGGACGTCCCGTTATATTAAAAACCATAAGAGCCTCTTTAAGTTTTATCGGAATTGAAAGCCTGCGTATTTTAATACCTGTTTTAGTAGCAAAACATACTAATCCAGCGAAGTCTGAATTCACCCCGGACTTACCTAGAAACCTTTGGATGTACACCATCGGTTGCGGCAATATAGGTCAGGCATTAGCCGAGAAAAACGGTTTGCGGCCACATTTTGGCTATTGTATTGGCTTATTTTCGAATATTGGTCGCTCAATTATTGCCAATCTTTATTTACGTACTTTTGACCGCATGCTTACTCAACAAATTATCAAGGCACGAAAAAGCAATAATCCTAATCAGGCAAAAGCACTTTCCGCCCTCGAACCCTCACACAAATATTTAATTTCTTTGTGGAAAAAACATGCGAGTCGAATTACTGGTGACGTAATATCTGGTCTCAATTGCAAATGGTTGACCATTGCTGCTGGATTACAAGATTATAGTAAAATTCGCGAAATGACGATTGCCCATGTTGACAAAATCGATGTGCATCCTTTAACAAAGTTACTGTTTAATGCTCAAGGGTTTATGCAATATAAAATGCTAAGTAAAGACAAACTCATTGGCAAAGAAGAGTCAATGATTTTTTTACGTAACTTTGGCATTGGTTCAAACGACGTAGCGATTGTGTCCAAGGTCAATTTAACAGGCATAGAGCTAAATATTAGTGGAAAGTTACCGGATGATGTAAATTCATCTTAAATTACTTAACGTCGGTCACTAAATTCCCAATATATTTTAATGCATACTTATGCAGGCATATTGAACGATATAAAAATCATATCATCCTGAACTTACTTTTACCCTTACTATTTGGCGTTATATTGTGTTGTATTATGCCTAAAAATATTTATTCACTTTTTTCGTAATTACATCAATCCGCAGTAAAAACAAGGCTTGTAGCGCAATTATCTTGACGACTTATGTTTTTTTTTCTGGCATACTCAGTGGCAAATGTGTGGTTCAGAGCAACTTGGATACTGCATAAAAACATGACAAATCACCGCTTCAATGACAGTGGTTTTTATGAGTTTTTTTAAAGCTATATAATATATATAGCTCCCGATATACGAGGTTTAAGATGCAAGTCAATCGCGAAACGTTTAACGATGTAATGGTGCCAAATTATAATCCAGCAGCTATGGTTCCCGTAAGAGGACAAGGCTCACGCGTATGGGATCAAGAAAATGTTGAGTATATTGATTTTGCTGGTGGCATCGCAGTTAACGTGTTAGGGCATTGCCACCCAGCATTAACCAGCGCATTGCTGGAACAAGGAAATAAGCTTTGGCATCTTAGCAATGTATTCACCAACGAACCTGCTTTGCGTTTAGCGGCCAAACTTGTTGATGCAACTTTTGCAGACAAAGTATATTTTGCAAACTCGGGGGCAGAAGCCAACGAAGCCGCCCTTAAATTAGCACGAAGATTTATGCTCGACCATCATGATGAAGGCAAAGATGAAATTATTGCATTTAAACAAGGCTTTCACGGACGAACGTTTTTCACGGTAACAGTGGGCGGACAACCTGCCTATTCAGATGGGTTTGGACCCAAGCCAGGCGGCATAATACACGGTGAATACGGCAATTTAGCAATGCTCGAAGACATGATGTCGAACAAAACATGTGCCGTTATGATGGAGCCGATGCAAGGGGAAGGAGGCATTATTGTACCTGAACCTGAATTTGTAAAAGGCGTGCGCGCGCTCTGCGACAAACACAATGCTCTCCTGATTTTTGACGAAGTACAATCTGGCATGGGGCGCACGGGTAAATTATTCGAATACATGAATTTAGACGTTACACCCGACATTTTAACTAGCGCCAAATCTCTCGGCGGAGGTTTTCCAATTGGTGCAATGTTAACCACAGCCAAAATCGCAGAAAGTCTAAAACCGGGCACCCATGGCAGCACTTATGGCGGAAACCCTCTTGCATGCGCGGTAGCCGAAGCTGCTTTTGATGTCATCAATCAACAAGAAGTGCTAGATGGAGTATTGCTGAAAGAAGCGCTTTTTCGTGAACACCTTGCACGAATAAATAATAAATATGAGGTGTTTACCGAAATCAGAGGCAAAGGAATGTTATTAGGTTGTGCATTAAACGAAAAATATAAAGGTCGTGCTCGAGATTTTATGGTTGCTGCCAATAACGAAGGATTAATGTGTTTAGTTGCAGGTATGAATGTAGTGCGTTTTGCGCCTAGTTTGGTTATACCCGAAGAAGACATTATAGAGGGCCTAGCTAGATTCGAAAAAGGCATCGCGAAACTAGTTTCAACGCCTTCAGACTCGAAATAGCGCGCCTTATGCTAATTATTCGCCCTATTGAAACAAATGATTATCCAGCTTTGTATCAGATTGCCCAAGATTCGGGGATTGGGTTTACATCGCTTCCGGTAAACGAAGAATTATTGAAAAACAAAATTGCGGAGTCTATCAAAGCATTTAATTCTAATCCTCAACGTGCTGGTGAACAAAGTTATTTGTTGGTCATGGAAGACACCCAAACTGGCGAAGTAGTAGGCACATCAGGGATTGAAGCAACAGTAGGTTTGCAAGATGCTTTTTATCATTACCATGTGGGAAAAGTCGTTCATGCATCTCGCGAGTTAAATGTCCACAATACAGTAGACATTCTCACTTTTTGCAATGATTATTCTGGGGTTAGCGAAATCTGCACTCTGTTTCTGCAAGAAAAAGCGCGCAAGGGTTTAGCCGGCAGACTTCTGTCAAAATGTCGATTTTTATTCATGGCGCAGCATCAGCAACGTTTCGCTGACATAGTCATTGCTGAAATGCGCGGTGTATCAGATGAACGCGGAAAATCACCATTTTGGGAGTGGCTTGAAGACCATTTTTTCTCAGTTGATTTTCCAACAGCAGACTATTTGACTGGTATTGGCAACAAGGTTTTTATCGCTGAATTAATGCCCAAATACCCCATATATGTCAACTTACTCTCAAAAGCAGCCCAGAATTGTATTGGCCAGGTTCATGACAAAACATTACCTGCTTTGCGCATGTTAGAAAAAGAAGGATTTAAGTGTCGAGGTTATGTTGACATTTTCGACGCAGGACCGACTGTAGAAGCCGATGTTAGTAACATTGCAACAGTGCGGCAAAGTCATGAGGCAAGCGTGGAAATCAGTACAAATACTGAGTTAGACGATTGTGATGAGCATTTTATTATCAATTCGGAAGTGGCATCTTTCAGAGCTTGTATTGGGCGAATAAAAATCCTTGATAATAACAAGGTTGCCATTTCTGAGAAACTAGCAAAAGCATTGCTGGTAAAAGAAGGTGCGACCATCAGATACGCTCACAATAGCCTTCAACACTATTAATTCGGCAAATAAACAAATCAAAATACGGGAGTCATCCATATGTTGCAAACTCAGCTAACTGACAACACTCATTTTATCAATGGGCAATGGGTATCGGGCAATGGTGAATTGATGGTATCTGTCGATCCCGCAAAAAATGTGCAAGTATGGCAAGGTAATTGTGCAAGTTCAGGGCAAGTTGAACAAGCAATACTATCAGCAAGAGGAGCTTTTCTTTCTTGGTCTATGCTCTCTTTTGAAGAAAGGCTTAATATTATAAAACGCTTTGCGGAACTTCTGGGTGAGAATAAATCTGAATTTGCCGCTATTATTGCTCAAGAAACAGGTAAGCCAACTTGGGAAACTGCAACTGAAGTTGGCGCAATGATTGGTAAAATTACTATTTCTGAACGTGCTTACTTGGAACGAACCGGCACGGTAGAAAACCCAATGCCAGCTGGCAAGGCAATGCTTCGTCATCGGCCGCATGGCGTTGTTGCAGTCTTTGGTCCTTATAACTTTCCTGGGCATTTGCCCAACGGTCATATTGTACCAGCTCTTTTGGCTGGCAATACTGTGGTTTTTAAACCCAGTGATTTGACGCCGCTAGTGGCTCAGTATACGGTTCAGTTGTGGCAAAAGGCAGGCTTACCCGAAGGTGTTCTAAATTTAGTCCAAGGTCAAGTAGAAACTGGAAAAGCTCTGGCTACCCACGATCAAATTGATGGTCTGTTTTTTACCGGTAGCTCAACAACAGGTAAGCTTCTGCACGAACAGTTTGCTGGGCAACCAGGTAAAATATTAGCACTCGAAATGGGCGGCAATAACTCATTGATTGTGACAAAAGTCGAAGATACCTTGGCTACTGTTCACGACATAATACAATCTGCCTTCATTACTTCAGGGCAACGCTGTACGTGTGCAAGAAAATTATTTGTTCCTGTCGGCGACGAAGGTGACAAAATCATCGATAAACTTGTTCACGCCACAAAGCTGTTAAAGCCCGATGTTTATGACGCTGAACAGCAACCATTTATGGGTGCCATGATATCGTCTAGAGCTGCAAGCATGATGATGACAGCACAAGACCAATTACAGTCATTAGGTGGCACAAGTTTAGTCACCATGGAGCACTTAGATGCTAAAACTGGCTTAATCACCCCGGGGATTATAGATGTAACCGACATTGTAGATTCACTTCCCGATGAAGAGCATTTTGGACCACTTTTAAAGGTGATAAGGTACACGCATATAGACCGCGCGATTGAATTAGCAAACGCCACGCGCTTTGGGCTTTCAGCTGGATTATTAGCCGACGATAAAGCCGATTATGACTACTTTTTACCCCGCATCAGAGCTGGGATTGTGAATTGGAATCGGCCCATTACAGGAGCCAGCAGTGCAGCCCCGTTTGGTGGCATAGGTGACAGTGGAAATCACCGAGCAAGCGCTTATTATGCCGCTGACTACTGTGCATACCCTGTGGCTTCCGTAGAGCTTGATAAAGTCACTTTGCCTGGAAGTTTAAGCCCAGGCTTATTGTTAGAATAAATAAACACTAAAGCCTTAACTAAGGTCTGGTTTTTCAGTATCTTCGTTCTTTTTGGCTTGCGGTAAAATAATTTCGATATCATCAACGCGCTGCAAGCCTCGAGGTAATTTGTTTCCTCGCCTGCCGCGTTCACCTTGATAATGACTTAAATCATTGGCTGTTAATGTCATACCGCGTTTGCCTGAAATTACTTTAACACTAGCGCCGTCGGGCACTACTGCCAATTGAGTCAAATACTCTTCTCTAATTTTGGCTTTAGCTGACGGGATGTTCATTAATTTATTACCTTTACCCTTGCCTAACACAGGTAAATCCTTCAATGGGAAAAGCAACATGCGGCCTTGATTGGAGATACTCAAACACCAATCGGTGTCTACACCACTGATAGGCCGAGGTTCCAGTATTTTTGCCGCTGTAGGTAAAGAAACAAAAGCTTTGCCCGCTTTGTTTTTGGTTACCATGTCAGTAAAGCTTGAAACAAAACCATAACCGGCATCAGACCCTACCAAATAACTTTGTTGGTCCTGTCCCATTATTACGTATTCAGCGCGTTCTCCACCTACAATATTAAAGCGCCCTGTTATAGGTTCCCCTTGGCTCCTAGCAGAAGGCAGACCATGTGCATCACAAGAAAATGTGCGGCCGCCAGAATCCAAGAATACAGCAAGTTGATTGCTACGACCTTTAGCACTGGCTAAATAACTATCCCCCGCCTTATAGCTGAGCCCTTCAACATCCACATCGTGTCCTTTTGCACACCGTGCCCATCCTTTTTCAGATAAAACAACGGTTACCGCCTCGGAAGGAATAAGTTCTTTTTCTGTCAATGCTTTAGCATCTTCACGCGCGACAATAGGACTGCGTCTATCATCACCATATGTTTCGGCGTCGGCTAATATTTCTTTTTTGATTAGTGTTTTTAAACGACGGTCAGACGACAACAGTAACTGCAAGGAATCACGCTCTTTAGCTAATTCTTCTTGCTCAGATTTAATCTTAAATTCTTCTAATTTGGCTAAATGCCTTAATTTCAAATCTAATATTGCTTCTGCCTGCTTTTCCGACAAACTAAAGCGACTAATCAATTCTTTTTTAGGCTCATCGTGAGTACGTATGATCTCGATAACTTCGTCTATATTCAGAAAGGCAATAAGCAAACCTTCCAAAATATGCAGACGAGCCAGCAGTTTGTCTAATCTATATTGGATACGACGAGTAACCGTTGTTTTCCGAAATACCAACCACTCACTCAATATAGTTTTTAAATCTTTTACATGAGGTCGGCCATCAAGGCCTATCATATTTATGTTTACACGATAACTCTTTTCTAAGTCAGTAGTGGCAAACAAGTGATTCATTAATTGTGTTGTATCAACTCGGTTAGACCGCGGCGTGATAACTAATCGAGTGGGGTTCTCGTGATCAGACTCATCACGCAAGTCACTTACCATAGGCAGCTTTTTAGCCTGCATCTGGTTAGCTATTTGCTCAATGATCTTTGCACCCGAGGCCTGATGAGGTAGCGCGCTAATGATAATTTCGCCGTTGTCTTGCGCAAAAACAGCTCGCATTTTTATAGAGCCGCGACCTGTCTCATATATTTTACTTATATCAGCCTTGGGCGTAATAATTTCGGCATCAGTTGGGTAGTCAGGCCCTTGTACGATGGTTAAGAGCTCAGTTAATTCAGCGCGACTGTTGTCAAGCAGTAAAGCACAGGCATCGGCCAGTTCGCGTACATTATGCGGTGGAATATCCGTTGCCATACCGACAGCAATGCCTGTTACTCCGTTCAATAAAATATGCGGAAGCCGGGCTGGTAATACAACTGGCTCATTTAGTTCGCCGTCAAAGTTTGGCTGCCAATCGGCAGTGCCTTGGCCTAACTCTGTTAGTAATACTTCACTAAATTTTGATAATCTTGCTTCGGTATATCGCATAGCTGCGAAAGACTTGGGATCATCGGGGGCACCCCAGTTACCTTGACCATCTACTAAGGGATAGCGATATGAGAAAGGTTGCGCCATTAATACCATGGCTTCATAACAGGCAGAATCGCCATGCGGGTGGAATTTACCTAACACATCACCAACCGTACGTGCTGACTTCTTGTATTTAGCGTTGTTACTTAGCCCTAAATCAGACATTGCATAAATGATACGACGCTGCACAGGTTTTAAGCCGTCTCCTATGTGGGGCAATGCCCTATCCATAATGACGTACATAGAGTAATTTAAATAGGCATCTTCGGTAAAACGCCCCATAGGCATTTGTTCGATTCCGTCGCTATTGATAATGGTGTCGTTATTCATTTTTTATTTCACCTGCGCATATGAAGCGTCTTTTATTCGGTAAATTTTCTTCTAATTTTGATTAAGCATGCAAAGCCATTTTTTTTACAATGTTTTTTGCGCTAAGTTCAGGGTATATTATATGCATGGTAGCGCATTTTAAACAAAAGCATAATAGAGCCTTGAGCAAACATATTCGCTTATTTCAGATATTTGGGTTTATTTGTTGTTTTTTTATACAAAGCTATAGTTTTGCCAAGCAAAATGATGGGCTTATTGTGATAAACAATAATAGCAAGGATGTGCTTGTTTCTAGTCAATTTCGAGTCTATCACCAAGAAGCTCGTCAACTTAATTTTGACGAATTCCAGCGAACAAAAAGTCTCATGCCCTATCATATATATGAAAACCCAAATTATGGTTTTGTAAACAACGGCGTCTGGTTATATGCACGTATTGAAAATAAATCGGATATAAACGATTGGATGATACGCATTGGCAACTCTCAATTACAAGATGTTCGCTTGTATTTATTGTCTGAAGGCGAAATTATCTATCAAGGGACAGATGGCATCAGTAATAAACAAAGTCCATACGCCACCCCTAATTTTCAAGTAAATATTCCTCAAGAGAAAATTACGGATATATACATATATGTTCGCAATGTAAGCATGAGCCTAATGGCACCAGTGTACTTACAAACCCAACAAAAACATGCTTCTATCGAAATGGCCGAACATAGCGCATGGGGGATTTTTTATGGCGCTATCACAGTATTATTTTTTTGTGCTGGTGCATTTTTATTTTATAGTCGGCGAACCACTAGTGCAGTATATCTTGCCCATTTAGTGGTCATTTTCTTATTTCAAATTATTTGGAGTGGCCATTTTAGCTTAATGCCAACCGCGGTCATTCATTTCTTTTTGTTTTTAAAACTCGAGTCTCTCATTTTGTTAGGCACAATCACGACATCATTTTTCACACTCTTTTTAGTGCCTCCAAAACTAATTTCAAATCAACTTAAGCAAGCCATATTAGGATTAATTGCCCTACAGTCTTTCTTTCTCCTTATTTTTTTAACTAAGTGGCTGCCTAATGGGATTGCGCCGGTTCTGACTTACTTATTGGGCTTTGGCACCATCTTATTAAATATTGTGGCTTATTATCGTGCACTGAAATGTGATTATTTCCCTGCAAGGCCCATGCTAGCGGGATGGATAATCGCCGTTTTCGGCTCTATTACTAGTATATTTTTCGTTTTTGGCATTTTTTCTACCAATCATTTTCACCCAATGATCTTTCATTTTACGGTAGTAGCTCAATCAGTTGCCTCCCTACTCAGTATTGTCATGAATAAACAGTTTCACTTGCAACAAGAAGTGAAAGAAGCACAAACCGATGCTGAAAATAATTTTTACTTAGTTGAAGAACAAAATGTACATTTAGATATCGCTCGCAAAGAGGCGGTTAAAGCGAGTGAAGTGAAATCCCAGTTTTTAGCCAATATGTCACATGAAATTAGAACGCCATTGAATGCTATTATTGGTTTTAGTAAAGAATTAGAGGCTCGTCCAAATATAGCGGAGCATGATGAACATGTGCGTATCATCAATGCGTCTGCCACTGATTTACTGACTGTTGTCAACGACATCTTAGACTTTTCAAAAATGGAGGCAGGCAAGCTTACACTCAATATTAAACCGTTTTCTCCCAGAGATTTACTAGAAGACGTTGCCGCGTTAATGTCCAAATCTGCCCACTTGAAGCAACTAGAATTTATTTTTGACGTAAAAGATCTGCCGCCATATTTATTAGGTGACGGATTTAAAATAAAGCAGCTATTGAGTAATTTATTAAGTAACGCACTAAAATTTACTAATTATGGGCATATCACCTTACGTGCTCGCACATCAAACGTAACGGAGACCCATTGCAACATCGAGTTTCACGTACAAGACACAGGTATTGGTATTCTTGAAGAAGACATGAAAAAGCTCTTTACTGCTTTCCACCAATTAGACGATGAATTAAACCGTTCTTTTCAGGGAACTGGCTTAGGTTTAGTGATTTGCCAAGAGCTTACAAGCTTGATGAGTGGCACAATAAAAGTACTGAGTTCACCTACAAAAGGCAGTACTTTTATTGCGTCAATTCCGTTTAAAATTGATACATCAACCACTCATGCTTCGCTGGCGTCCAAATTTACCGATCAAACTGCCTATATATTCGATAATTGGCAACCTTCAAAAGAAACAAACATACAAACCCTCGAGGCCGCTGGTTTTTCAGTAATTAGCGTAGACAGTATTGCCGAAATTGAAAAACTCAATGTAGGACAGGCCTTTGTATTTGTATCAATACCATATCAGTCGATTGACGAGCGAAGTACCATAATAGAAAAATTAAGTGTTATGTCATTAGAAAATCTAGTGTTGTTATTTTCTGGTCCATCACCTACAAGCCAACAAATCAATAAAGTAAGAAACTTCCCCAAATTAATCCGTTTGCCATTAAGTACTAGAAAATTAAATGATATCGACAAAAGCCAAATTACCGATCATCCAAGTGAAGAACGTAGCAAGTTAGCAATTCTTCCGGATATTCGCATACTTGCGGTGGACGACATGGAATTAAACTTACGCCTTTTAGATACTTGGCTCACTCATTCAAAAGTTTCTTTAGATTTAGCTTACAGCGGTGAAAGTGCTATTGAATTATGTCAGACCTTTGAATACGATTTGATTTTGATGGACATACAAATGCCTAGCATGGATGGCATAGAAGCCACCAGTCATATAAGAAAATCTGAGCTCAATATTGGTACCCCAATTATTGCCGTCACCGCCCATGCACTTGAGTCTCAAAAGCAACACTTTTTAGATTCAGGTTTGGATGACTTCTTAGCAAAACCGATTAATTTAGATAATCTAATTGGGTTAGTGAATACTTGGTGCCCGTCTATTGAAAATGATATTGACAATAATAGCGATACCGAAGTGTTTAAACCTGCTGTTGACTGGGCGATGGCTAAAGAAAGAACAAGCAATAAAGCAGATGAAGCATTCAAATTTTTAGATGACTTTGTTAGCCAATTAAAAGACTTTGCGGTGACAATAGAGCAAGCATGGGAACAGCAAAACAGTCAGTTGTTAAAAGATGAAGTGCATAAGGTACATGGTGCATGTTATTACACTGGGCTACCAAGACTAGAAGAATGTTGTCAGAAAACTGAGACGCTACTTAAAACCACGCCATTAGAAAAGAACTCAAAAGCTATCTCAACCTTACTTTTCGAAATAGAACAAACTATCGAAGTGTGGTCAGCTACCCGTAAAAATTACATGTCTAAAAGTAAAGATAAATGACGTCTTTTAACTGGCAGTGCCCCCTATGCCAGGAGGCACTAAAAGAAACCAAGCATGATTGGCGCTGCCATAATAAACATGCTTTTGACAAAGCTAAAGAAGGCTATGTAAATTTACTTCTGCCCAACCAAAAAAACAGCAAAGCTCCAGGAGACAGTCCCGAAATGGTCTTGGCAAGGCGTTCGTTTTTAAACGAAGGACATTATTACCCACTTGCACAAGCGATAGCTGAAACTATCAAAGGACTCACGAGAAACAAGATGTCAGCAAGCGGTATCAAGCCAACAAGTGCAACACCTAATATTTTTGACCTCGGGTGTGGAGAAGGTTATTACCTATACACAATAAAAGCGATACTCCACGATGAGCTAAAAGCACATTATGGTGGTATAGACATCTCTAAAAAAGCAGTACAAAAAGCAGCAAAACGAAACACAAATAAACAATTTGCTGTAGCAAGCACCTTTAACTTACCATTAAGTGATGATAGTCAAGATATTGCGATTCAAATATTCGCACCTTCAAAAACCAGTGAGCTCGCACGAGTATTAAAAACTAAAGCGTTTTGGATTTGGGTAAACCCGCATACAGAACACTTAAAAGAGCTTAAACATTTAGTCTATGACCAACCCAAATTGCATAATACTGAGCTTGAACTACCGCAAGGTTTTGAGCTAATTAATAAGCAAATACTCAATTATAAAATAAATCTAGCAGAGCCTGAACAACGAGCAAACTTATTGATGATGACTCCGTTTTATTGGAGCATTTCTCAAAACAAAAAAGACTTGTTAAAGCGGTCTTTAACGGATGTCACTATTAATTTTGATATCCAGCTTTTACAAAAGAAGTAAGCTAATACTCGTATTTATTACATTCATTAAAAGAGCTTTCTTGCACCCTTATTAGACAAATTGTTACGGTTTATTATTTTTCAGTGTACAAGTGTACGCTGAAACTTTATACTGTAAAATCCCAACTGAGAATAATTGCATGCTTCCCTTAAAACACCACAGCGTAGATCCAAATTCATATTCCCTTTTAGAAGAAAAATTGAATGTTACGAGCCATTTTTTTGGTTTTTTGTTAGCGCTGCTTGGTTTATTTCTTTTATCGAGTAAATCAGTTTCTACTACAGAATCCGTCTCTACTACGGTATATGGGACAAGTCTCGCTTTTATGTTTTTATCTTCATCAATCTATCATTTTACGAGCCACAAAGATTGGCGACTATTACTTAGAAAAGTCGACCATACTGCTATTTATTTGTTAATCGCAGGTACCTATACTCCGTTTTTAGTGCTCACGGTAGGCGGAACTTGGGGATGGATTGGTTTGGGCATAATCTGGGCGGTTGGGCTTTCAGGCATTTTGTTTAAACTCACCATTGGTCACAAATATCCAAAAATAGGCGTCACCACCTATGCAATTATGGGATGGTTATCGCTATTTTTAATATATCCTATTTATCAAGGCTTATCGGGCGCTGGATTTACTTTGCTGCTTATGGGGGGGATTTGCTATAGCGCCGGTATTCCTTTGTATATGATGAAAAAGCGACACTACTCGCATGCTCTATGGCACTTAGCAGTTGTTGCGGGTGCAGCCTGTCACTTTTTTGCCATTTATTCGCACGTCATTTAAAGCTTAGATATAAAAAAACCGGACATTTAATATCCGGTTTTTATTCACACTATCTGTTTCCTACTTTACGTAAGGATTATCCTTTGCGACGAAAGCCTGCTATTAAGGCAACACCGATCGACAATAAAGCAATACTCGCTGGTGCTGATACTTGACTTATCGTTGCATCAACTGACGCGGTATCGTCGACTACTAATACACCTGCGCCAAAAAAGTCTTCAAAGAATACATTTTCAAGCGAAAATACTGCAGCTCCGACAGCGGTAGCGACAAAGTCAAACTCGACGAAAAAGTTACCATCTTGTGTACCAACAAAATCGAGAAAACCAATGCCTACAAAACCCATGTCATCTGCAATGGTTAAAAAGGTATCAATACCATCATCTGGTAAGTCTGAAGACTCACTGCCAGCCACAAAGTCTAACAAACTATCATCAAAGATAAAGTCGAAGCTAAACGTATCGAATGGGTCAAAATTATCGAGTTTCAAAGTGACAGTGATATTGTCACCGACTGAAACATCTTCACCGCCATTTAAGTCTATATTAATTACATTAGCAAAACTCTGCATGCTACATAATAAAGCAAATACTGCTATTAGTTTTTTCATTCTTACTACTACCTTTTTAATTATCGAGCACAACGGCTACGAGTACATAAGCTGCGCATAGCGCGAGCATCTCTAATGTCCACCACACCATCTTCATTCAGGTCGAACGCAATATCTATGTCCTGCCTTCTCAAAATAGCGCGCATGAACGCACGAATATCGTCTGTATCTACATCACCGTCACCATCAAAGTCGCCTTTGACCGTTAGGGCTTGAATATCTAATGACACTAATACCGGATCATGATCTGACATTCGGTAAGGGTCGGCTGAATAGAAACTCTCTAATTGTGTATCAGACTTAAATTCAACATTATAATCTAATGCTCTTGGCTCGTCAGAATTGATATGCCACTCAGCAACATCTACAACACTTTCGACTATTAAATCGTTGCCTAGCACGTGGTCTAAATAGCCAAAGAGTCCATTAAATACATATGAATATGCAGCATCACCATTAAATGAATTTATCAAGTTAGTAAATCCAGCATTTTCCAACTCAGTAATGGGATCTTCTTTTGCGTAAGCATTTAAATCACCAATAATTAAGGTAGGCGTGTCGGCAAAATTAGCATCCAAGAACGCTAATACCGCTTGAGCTGCCCTTACACGAGTTAGATTACAAGAACCTTGTCCTGTGGTGAGGTCATCATCTCCAGGAATCGGACCATCATCATCATCACATTGACTACCCTTAGAGCGGAAATGGTTTACGCTTACCGTAAGCTCTGCACCATTTTCAACTAACGCAAATTTTTGCACAATGGTTGGTCTGTTAGCTCGTTCGTCAAATAAAGGACCAAACTCATCACTAATCGAATTGGCGCTCCCTAAAACGGCTAAGTCGCCCACAGGTGCAACCACACTAGGCTTATAAAGCATAGCAACCATAATTGCATCCGTTCCTAAAGTGCTACCTGCATCAGCGAAGGTATAAACTTGGGAACCTAGTTCTGCATTGATAGCATCAACAAGATCACGAATCGCAGAGCCTTCACCAAAGCCATTGTTTTCGACTTCCATCAGACCAACGATATCAGCGTCCATAGTTGCGATAGCTGCTACCGTTTTGGCTTTTTGTCGCGCAAACTCTTCTGCACTATCTGCGCCTCGGCAGCCCAAATCGTTAGGTCCACATAGATTGCCATTTTCATCTATGGTAGTGAAGTAATTGAGTACGTTCAAACTTGCGACGGTCAAATTGCCAGCAGTTAAAACCGGGCTTTCTTCACGTTCATTGCTTGCAACAATGGTTGGATATACCGTTGGAATGACCCTGTAGTTGCTGAAACTAAAGTCCAATACACCTGTTAAGTCAGTGACTGTGTCACCATTTCTCAGCGTATTATTAGCAGAGAAACCGCCTGCAGGATAAATAACATCTTCCGGATTCTGGCCATTTACACCATCATCCAACAATACCGTGTTAAGTTCGTTTTCAGCATCTAAAGCAAGCGCCTCTGGTGAACCCGGGCTAAATTGATTAGTCGGAGTAAACAAACGTTTGCTTGACAAACTAACTTCACCAAAACGAGCGAGGTTGAAATTATCAGAAACAACTAATTCAGAAGCCGCACTTACTAACATACCTTCCAGGGTTTCAGCCTGCGAGGCATTGGCAAAAGGCAACGACAATGACGACGAACTCACCGACGAGTCAAAGTCCACGCATTCAACAAAACTATCAATGACATTAAGTTGAGTCCGGTCGAAGAATTCTTCAACTGTTCCAATCACTCTGACAACCGAATTTGATAGAGGTAACACATCGCCGCCAGTATATGCGACAAATAGACCTTCAGAAGTAGTAGGGTCAGCGTCTACATCAGCGTCTTGCTCTTGAAGGAAAAAGCCTCCTAGTGCTGGGACAACTGCCGTAACTGTAGCTTCGACAACATGTACTTGGCCTAATAAAGGTGACTCATCTCCACTGCCTTGGATTGCACTAATTAAGGTAGCCGAGTCACCACATATGCCAATTTGATTGTCACCGCCGCCATCTCCGCCACCATTATCACCTGACCCAAAACTTTGATCATTGTTAATCGCACCAAAGGTGTTTGCTGCTGGCGCCTGCCATGTAAAGTCATCATACCCAAAGCCGTTACCAGATAACTGAAGTGATTGACCTACTGGAGTACTGCTCGCTTCACTCACACCAATATCTGTGCTTGTCATGCCTTGAGCCGGACCATTTACTGCTTCAAAACTGCCTTCGTAACTCAAAAACTGAATAACAGACTGATCAGCCGCTACAAGTGCCAAACCATCTGGCCCACCATTTTGTATGCCTGAGATATCAAAAGACAGCGTTCCAAAACCATTTTGCTGGTTTGGTATCACACCTGTTAGCCCGACTGTTCTATAAACACTGCGTTGACTGCTAGAACCGTTGTATAAAACCAAACTCAAATTGCTTACATCACTTCCTGCCAAACCTGCAATTTCAATCGCTTCGCCAACATCTCCGCCACTATTGTCATAATGAATTTCATTTACAAATGGAGATGGTGCAACGAATGTTTGACCATTATTAACGCCATCAAACGTATTTTCTGCCGCGGCTTGCCAAGTAAAATCTTCGTATCTAAATCCAGTTCCAGAAAGCTGTAAAGACTGACCTACTGGTGTACTGCTTGCTTCTGACACACCAATATCAGTGCTAGTCATTCCTTCAGCAGGGCCGCTTGCTGCTTCAAAACTACCCTCATAACTCAGGAATTGGATTACCACGCCTTCGGCATCCACTAAAGCTAGACCATCAGGTCCACCATTTTGTAGACCAGAAGTAGCAAAAGAAATAGTACCAAAATTACCTTGTTGATTTCCGATTACACCACTTAAGTCAATCGTTCTATATACGGAACGTTGTGAACTAGAACCGTTGTAAAGCGCAAGCGTCATACCACTCAAATCAGTCCCAGCTGGACCCGCGACTTCAACTGCTTCACCAGTATCTGAACCACTGTTATCGTAATGAATTTCATTTATGAAGACTAAAGTTGAACTGCCTGTTCCACTGTCGCCGCCGTCGTTACCACCATCATCGCCGCCGTCATCGCCGCCATCATCATCTCCGCCACCAGTCGAATCGCAAGAATCTGCAGAATAAAGTAACGAAACCCAAGCAGGATTATCAATAAACGGATTACGGTTACCCTGGAGCTGATAAATTCTATCGTTTCTTAATTGTTCCGATTCATCAACTAGGTCAGCTTCGTGCCATGCAATTAGACGACACACTAAGCCAAGGTTAGGTTCTCCAGAAGACGTCAACCTGTTCACTAGCAATAAGTCAGGTGAGCCATCAGCGTCGAGACCTTCGTAACGTGTATCCATGTAGAACATCATGCGCGCTACATCGCCTTTGATGTCGTCCCTTGGCTCAAAGGAATTACTGTCGATACGATTTATTGGGCTTTCGCTTAGGGGGTTTTCGCTATTATCAAAGTCTAAACTACCACGAGAACCATTAATTGAAATATCAGTTGCTCTTAAGTGATGTAGATCATTGTGAGCAGCTAAAGACGTGTTGTCAAAGTTACGACTGCGTGGCCACGAATGTTCACGGTTCCAGTTATCACCATTTGAAGATGCTGCAGACCCACTACCATTCGTTAGTTTGGCTTGCGAACGCGCGCTGTACCATAAAATGACATTATCCGTATTACTAGGGTCTTCATCTGTGTAAGTTAAGCCTGTCCAAACTTCGCTGTAAGTTAATACATTCTGTTCATTGCTAACAACACTACTAATTGCCGCTTTAATAGCGGATTGAGAAGAGCCGTTTGCGATTTCATCTTGCGCAGCTTGATAATAACTATTTGCGTCGAACGTTGAAAGGTCTTTGATAATAGGCAAATCAGGACACTGACTCGCGTTGTCGTTTATCTGACATGCACTGCCAGAGATGATACCCAGGCCATCGCCGCCGCCATCATCGCCGCCATCACCATCATCTCCACCGCCATCGCCGCCAGTAAATGTTTGACCAACGTTGATAGAACCAAATGATTCTGAACTTGACCCTGCCCAAGTAAAGTCACTAGCAACACTACCTTCACCAACTAATTGTAATGAAGTGCCGACCGCAGCCGAACTTGACTCAGCTACGCCAATATCAATGCTCGTCATGCCACTAGCTGGGCCGTTTGAAGCAGTCAGTGTGCCTTCATAACTTAAAAATTGTACTACGCTTCCGTCGGCAGCAACTAAGGCTAAACCGTCTGGCGAGCCGTTTTGAATGCCGGCGCGAAAAACTGAAACGGCTCCAAAACCGTTACCTTCATTGGGTAAAACGCCTGATAACGAAATAGTACCATATGTGCCACCACCATTGCCGTTATATAAAACAACACTCATACCCGAGAGCTCAGTACCGGCAGGTCCAGCAATCTCTATTGCTTCATTGGAATCGGCGCCTGAATTGTCGTAATGTATTTCGTTGATAAAAGGATTTGCGTGAGCCCCAAAAGCGGCAAACATTGTGATTAATGCAGAGAGTTTTAATTTCATACTTTTCTTTGTCTTGTCCGTAAGTGAAGCAAGAGCATAAACGACCTTCCTGATCTATACAACAGGTGGGTTAGCGGCGAAAGTATGATTTAATAAAAGATTCATATTAAGCGGGGTTAGGTATATTTTTACATATGTAAAACGCAATAATATGCTTCTTTTACCAGTTTTGGCGAGCTTCTGTTGAGCACACTAAGGCATTTAAAACATATGGTGTCGCGCAAACTCACATGCAACGAATGTTGATGAGGTAAAAACTTTGTGAGGCAACTTCACAACTTCAATTAAGAACGTCTATTTGATTAGAACAGACTTTTTTGCTTAATAAATAAGTCTTCGACTTTCTTGCGCGCCCATGGTGTTTTGCGCAAAAAAGTTAGACTCGATTTGATGCTTGGATCGTGGGTGAAGCAACGTATATTGATTCGCCTTCCAAGCTCTTCAAAGCCATATTTTTCAACTAGGCTTTCGACAATTTTTTTTAAAGTCACGCCATGCAAAGGATCTTTATTTATGTCTGGACTCATGATTGGTTTTGCGGATTCACTCATGAGGCTTCACTAGACTTGACAGTATCTGAGCCCGGCTTCTGTTCGGCCTTTTTCACCCGTATTTTATTGCCGTCTAACACATGGTGGTTTAATTTATTGATAGCTTGTTTAGCTTCACCAACCTTTGGCATTTCGACAAATCCAAAGCCTTTAGACAACCCACTTGTTTGATCCATTACGATGTTACAAGATTGAACCGCTCCAATATTGCTAAAAAGAACTTCCAGGTTTTCTTGTGTGCTTGTTCTTGCTAAATTTCGTACGAGTATTTTCATGCTTTCGGTATATCCTATGTAGATAAATAATGTCTTACTCGGTTAACGCGTTTTTAGATATTACGCTTTCTTGGCATTCACGCAACAAAGTTACAAATTCAGATGCTCCACGGTCTAATTCATTAACCGACAAAAACACATCATATCCAAGGCCTTGTTGTAATTTGCGCATACGATTAGCGAACATCGCGCTTACACCTTTTATTAAGGTGCCATCGGATAATTTGTACTTTGTATCTTCAATCACATCGTCGCCATAGCACTGTCCGGTTTCACAGCCACTTTGAATGATTTGTGCGACCAAGGGACGCTGCTCCATGAGTAAATGCGTGACTAAACGAGGTGATATGTTATCTAAAAAGGCTTCAGATTGCTTAAGCCTAAAACCAACCATTTCTAAATCGATATGCTCTAAACCTTTATGCACACGGGGTACATCGATTCGTTGTATATTTTCCCAAGGCATTCTCCATTGCCCTTTGCGATGATGGTATACAATACCCTTTTTGGTAATTTCTAAGCTATATTTGGGTTCTCTCAGTTTATAGAAGCCCATTACAAATGCAATAATGCTGCCACTGACAAACAATACTCCTACTAAAAAGAACAATTTTGGTAAAAAGGTAATTATCGAAAAGCCGAAGACAGCAACGCAAGCACCAATAATTAGTGTCGTAATACCGTTTGTCGCCGCACTACTGCGGATATAAATAGATTCAGATTCACTGCCAGACATAAAAATAAAATACGATCATAATGATAGCCCATATTATGATATACCTTGTACGCTTGCAAAAAGCACAATCTGTTTGCCACCATTTGATCAATTTTTTCATTTAAGCTGTCAACTTACCTAAGCTCCAGCCAATCTGCAGAGCTTTCTGTATCTTATACGGTTGAGAGTTGCTACTAGTACTGGGGTAAATAATAGTGACAAAATAACCGAAAAGCCAACACCACCGGCTAACACTACCGCCAATGGTGGCCAAAACGACCCTTCACTAAAAAGTAACAGAGGAATTAGACCGCCTACAGTGGTAAATGTGGTTGATAATATATGACGACTACAACTCATAGTTTCAGACACTATCGCGTTAGTATCACCCTGCATTGCATCTTTATTGGCCGCTATTGCGGCAATCACAACTATCGATCCATTAATCGCAACACCAATTAGTCCCGCGCTGCCCAACAAGGGGTTAAAGCCAATTGGCAAACCGGATAACCAAAGACTTAAAAAGCCTAAGCCAACTGACAGCATTGCCACCGATGCTATCACGACCGCAAAGCGCACACTGCTGAAACTCAAAATTAATGAAGTGATCATTAATACCAGCAACACTGGTAAATAGGTAGCAAGTTGCCCCAATGCCTGTTGTTGTTCATCGGCATCACCAGCCATTTTTATACGGTAACCCTGCGGTAGAGTCACCATCTCTTCTATTAAGAGGCGTAGTTGTTCACTTACGGTAATCGCTGGTATATCAGGGAACAAGTATGCTTGAATTTTATTTACACGTTCGCCATCGACTCTAGTTATTGCGCTAATACTTGGTCTGATATTAAGTTCACCTAAAGCGCCTAAGCCAACTACATTGGGTACATTGCTATTTGCCGTTCTGCCTATCAGCGGTAAGGTATCGAGTTCTTGCAATGAGCTCCTTTTTTCATTGGAAACTCGCACGCGTATCTTCAGTTCTTCGGTGCCTTCTAATATTGAACCTCCTGTCTTGCCTGCCAAAGATATTTGCAATTGCTGAGCAATGTCTGACAATCCTAAACCCGATAAATAGGATTGATCTTCACTAAGATCTACGACTAATTCAGGTTCACCGGTACTTACAGAACTTAAAGATTGAGTAATACCCGGTATTTTACTCATTGCTAAATTAACTTGTTGCCCTAGCTCATCCAATATTTGAAGGTCAGGACCAAAAATATCTACTTCTATTGGCGCAGCTATGGGAGGCCCTTGGCTAAATTTCCGCACGATTATCTTTGAATTAGGAAACGCGTCTTGCAATTCTAACTGAAGCTCAAAAATAAGACTGTCGGCGCTTTCGACGGAGTCTGCAGTAATAACAGCATTTGCAAAATTAGGGTTATTTTCACGCGTCATTATTTGATTATAATAAATGGAAGGAGTCGAAGCGCCAATTAACCAAGTGACCTGTTCAACACCGTCTTTCGCACGAATATATTCGTCTGCTTGCAAGGTGAGAGTTCGTGTGTTTTTAATACTACTGCCCGCTGGTGTGAATAAATACACTTCAAATTGATCACGGTCGGCACTGGGGAAAAACACATTTGCTAATTGCTGCGATAATACAAAGCCTGACAAACAAAACACCACCACCAATGGTAATATTAATAAAGGTTTGTGAATGGCCTTAGCTATCACACCCCTGAATGCAGACGATACTGACGGTAATTGAAAGCCCCGCAAATACCAAGGGGCTTCTGGCTTAGCATCGCGAGGCAAATATCGGGCTGCTAAAGCGGCTATTAGAGTAAGTGAAATCGCCAAAGAACCTATTAATGCCATTACAACGCTAATAGCGATGGGGCCAATAAAATCACCAATATTACCAGCTAGTAGAAATATGGGCATAAAGCCTAAAATAGTGGTTAATGTTGACGCCAATAGAGGTGAAAACAAGTGCCGAACACTTTTATTTAACACCTGTAAACGGCTAATGGAATTATCGAGCAAGTTAATTCTAATCTCATCAGTGATTACTATGGCGTTATCTATTAATAATCCAATCGCAATAATGATACCGAATATAGACATTTGATGAATTTGTTGATCAAAGAAAGTCAGACTGAAAACAGCAAATGAAGCGCATAGAGGCAGAGCCAAACCCACAATCCAAGACGCTTTTGCGCCCATGAAAAACAGAATGACCAACATCACTACCAATGAGCCTAGCAGCAAATTGCCACTTAATTCACCCAAACGTGCATCGGTATACTTATTTTGCTCAAAAATAACGTCAGATTTGACAGAGTTACCAAACTCGCTATCAAAGTCTTCTAGTTCTTTAAAAATACCTTGGGTCCAAGTATCGACCCTAACTGTAGTTTGCATGCGCGCTGCAATAAAAACAGCTTGCTCACCGTCTATTATCGCAATGTTTTGTTCTGGATTAATTTGGCTTTTTTCTATATTCGCAATATCTTGTAAGCGTAAATAACGGCCGTCACCCGTTTGTAATGGGACTTGCGCCAATAACGCTGTGCTCGCTAAGGGTTCTGCTACTTGCACCCGCATATCTTGTAAATCGCTGTAAAGAACGCCTGCAGGTAATTTTACGTCAGCATTTTGAATTCGCTGACTAACTTGCTCCAAACTAATACCGCTGAGTGCGAGTTGCTGGGGATCAATGGTAACCGTGATTTCTTCTTTTGGTTCGCCATAAATACGCACTAACTCGGTGCCGGGTACATTACGAATACGGTCAGCTAGCTCACGGGTTAAGCGCCCAACTAATGCTAAATCACTTTGCTGGGCATATTTTGGACTAAGGGCAAGTAGGACTGTAAATGCTGTTGCGCCGCGTTTGTCTTCCAATATTGGCGCGTTTACCCCCGCCGGAAAACTCTTTGCAGCGTCGTCTATGGCATCACGTACTTTTGAAAAAATCTGTTGATTGCTACTATTGTCAACCCAATCTTGTAAGGATATCGATACCGAAGAGAAACCGGCCTTAGACGTTGAAGTAATTTCTTTTAGTTCATAGAACTGCCGTAGTTCATCTTCTATAACATCAGTTACGAGGGCTTCCACACGTTCCGCTGAAGCACCGGGATAACTTGTAAATATAGAAGCATTTCGCAAATCGATACGCGGATCTTCCAAACGCGGCAAGTTACTAAGGGCTGATAAACCTGCGACCAGTATAATTATTAAACTGAGCGCAAGTAAGTGGCCTTTTCTAAAAAATGCGCTAAACCAAGTTGAATCGTGGTTAGTTGACATATTTACAGCCATAATCAGTAACTACTTTCTATATTTAAAATATGCCCAGAGGACTCAGGAATATTGGCAAATGTATGCTCAGCTAACACATCCTGTAATTCCAAATGCACAACATTTTTCACCGTTTGTTTTGGCGTGAGTCTTTGAATACCGCCTCGCACAACTAAATCACCATTTTTGATAGCGCCACTAACGTATGCTTTTTCTTGATCACTATATTCTATGGAAACTAGACGAGTTTGTACCTTGTCGCCTTCAACAACATAGAGTGTCCAGAGCCCTCTAATTCCAGATGCTAAAGCACTAATAGGCACCCAAGCGCCCTGTTTGGGTAATGCCAAGTCGACGCTCAGTGATACTAAATCACCCGCTACCATGAATTGTCGCTGTTGCAATGACAGGTCGTTTATATTTATTGAAAAAAGCGCATCTATTGTTCTTGTGGCTTGATTTCGTTGTTGAGCAACCGATTTCACGGTCGCCGTAAATGGGGTATTTTGAATGTTTAAAGTATAGTTTTGCCCCTTCATTAAGCCAAATGCGGTGTTATCTGGCAAGCCAAAACGTGCCTCTAAATTATCACTCGCAATGAGAGAGAAAATAGCTTGGCCTGGGCTTATTACCGTTCCTGCATCAAAAAATTGTTGCACTACTTGGCCGTCAAATGGGGCATACAAAATTGACTTTCTAATTTCGACTTCTAAGGTGTTGACTCGCGCACTCGCTTCTTCAACCGCCGCGATAGCTGCATCTAACTGAGCTTGTGCTTCATCTAAAGACTGTTGTGGTTCTAACTTGTTGTCTACCAATTTCACCACACGCTTTTGTGATACTTTAGCCAATGCTAAATTGGCTTTTGACCGTGCGAGTGCACTTTTTAGCTCACTTTTTTGAGCGCTAAGCCTTGCTGTATCTAGACTTGCTAATACTTGTCCTTTGACAACATTTTGCCCTTCTAAAACCTCTATTGATTGCAAGGAGCCGCTTAGTTCAAAACCAATATCAGACTTTTTGACTGCTTCAATCTGGCCAAATACACTGCGCGGTTTAGTGTAGGAATTTTGAACCTTTATGCTAAGCACTTCGACTTTAGCATTTTGCATACTCAATAAATCTTCGTTGTTCAGCGCCTGAGCTGCGTGGTTACCTGAAAACATCATCAAAACCATGAGTAACACAAAACATACTCCACAAACGCCAAACAGCAGCGCTTTATTTGGCTTGTTATCTGCACGTTCTAGATTGTTGGAGCTTTGTTTTGACCCTGATACATCAGATGAAAATGACATGCAATAAATCCCAGAAAGACTAAAAATATACCTGCTATGTAAGCATCCTAGAATAAAAATACTGGACTGTCTAGTCTAGTAATGTTAAATTTTTGAAATGTTTTGATTAATTGAGCCACAATGACAAAGTAGAACTCACAACAGAATAGCATTTAATCAATAAATTCATGCACGTAAGGTGGGTGAACTCGCATTAAATATGACGTGTTGTTTATTTTTCTAAGTTCAGGTTAAATAGAGTAATGAAACCCTTGATGAAAATTGAATACAGTAAACGCTAAAATGCAGGCCAATAGAAAAATAAAAGGGGCAGGCAGGCCTAAAAGTAAAGAAAAACGCGACAGTATTTTGCATGCTGCAGCTGAGTTGTTGTTGGCGCATGGTTACGCAGGTACGTCAATGGAAGCTGTTGCAAAAGAAAGCGGTGTTTCAAAGCAAACTGTTTATTCACATTTCACAAACAAAGACGCCCTCTATAACGCAATAATTGAAAATAAGTGTGATGAATACCAAATTGAAATTTCTAGTTTCGATATTCAAACCCATTCTCTGGAAGACATTTTAACTCTTATTGGCGTACGGTTTGTTCAATTACTCACAGACGAAAATGTTATTTCAATGTATAAGTTGGTCATTGGTGAATCGAAGCAAGATACTCATGTCGGTAGCCTGTTTCACGAAGCTGGCCCTGTGCACAGCGTAAATATAGTCGCAGATCTGCTAACAAAACATCCATCTAGCGCCCTTCCCTTCGATAAAGCTCGCGAACTCTCAGGTGATTTTTTTAATCTATTGAAGGGCGATTTTCACATGCGAAGTATTTTGCACTTACCGTACGATCTAGATACCCAAGCAACACAATTACACGCTGAGAAGGTCGCCAAAAAAACCGTTGGGCTGATACCTTTTTTGTAGAAAAGCAAGTTTGTTAACTTACCGCTTTAAGCGCGCACACTTTGTTACCACTGGGGTCAAGTAAATAGGCTAAATACAACTTGCGGCCCGCACCTTCACGCACACCTGGAGGATCTTCACACTCGGTGCCACCATTATCTAAGCCTGCCGCGTGCCACGCATCAGCTTGCTCCGCTGAAGCCGCTGCAAATCCAAAAGTACAGCCGTTTCCATGACAAGCTACTTCTCCATTGATGGGTTTCGTTAAGGCAAATATGTTTCCATCGGCAAAGTAAAAGCACCTGCCCATTTCATCTATTACGCCAGGCTTGTGACCAAGAGCACCAAGCACCGCATCATAAAATTTTTTCGACTTTTCTATGTCATTTGCGCCAATCATAATGTGGCTGAACATACCTTTCCCCTTAATTATTATTTTATTTAAACGACGATATTTATAGTTTAAAGCAAGTCTTAACGATCATTAAAGTGATAGGTTTTATTTCAGTCTTCTAATATGAAGAAATTAATCAAGCATAGACTCTTTTTTTTATTCTAAAGAGTTTATCCAATCCATTGCTGTTGACCACGTTGATGACATATTATTATGGCCTTGATGTGAAAACAAAACATATTCGAACTTTTTGCCATTATTGTTAAGCAACTGCAGACGTTCAATAGACAAATCAACCGGTATAGAACCATCTTTTTCACCAAATATCCAAAGGCCAGGAATATCAATATTGGCAAGACTAGTGCTTGGGTCGCTATCTGTGCCCAAAAAATCGGGCCAAACATAAGGGGCTTTTCTAGCCGCTAGCGCTGTCGCATAACTCGGATTTTTTTCGCTGTCTTTATCACGGGTGTATTTGCTAAATATATCTTCTTCACTGACCCTACAAACTGGCCCACTCCACAAAAGCATAAAGTCGGCTTTATCGGTTTTCTCAACTGCCATAGGGACTATCCAGCCGGCTTGGCTAATGCCAGTTAAACCCAATGGGACGTCGTTTGTAACATTCATCGCGAGCGCATTTAGTGCTGCCACTGCATCGTCCGCCAATAAACTAATATTCATACCACTTACGCTCTGCTTGCTTTCATATTCTCCGCCAGATTTGCCCACACCGCGTTTGTCATAAACTAGAGCAGCAATACCATTGTTAGCAAATTGTTCTGCCCAATATAAATTGCGCGTTTGCTTACCTGAACCATGCACAAACACTACTGCTGCATGTATGTTTTGATTTACCGGCATTACTATTGTGCCAGCGAGGTTGGCAGATTGACTTTCAAATTCCACAGCAATATGTTTATTTGCTTCAGCCAAATTGGGATGAGCGCATAGAAGAGTAACAACAAGTGCTAATATGCGTGATATGTTTAAGCTAGTTACTTTCAAAATAGTTCCTATTATGCTCAACCGCAGTTTGCACCACGACTAATTAATTCACAAATAATATAGACGCTTAAAAATCTAAAAAGGTTTAAGCCTTGCAGTTTTTAGTTAAAATTTGCAAAAACTAACTATTCTCGGTAATTTGATTGGGACCTGCCATCAATTTGTGCTCCTGTGGCTTAAAGCACAAGCTAAATATGTATACAACAAATGATAATAGAAATCCTAAAAGCGACTGTTATTGCGGCATTGCCGGTATTTATTTTGACTTATTTATTGGTAAGTAAAGTCGCTGTAACTGGCAAGTTGAATGACCCTTCAGGCAAACAAAGCTTAAAAAAAGCAATGAAGAACATGAAAACTGACCGTAAAAATACTCAAAAAAAAGAAGGGCAGGAAAAATTAGCCATTGGCGAAACCGCAACAAATAAATGGTTATTTTTTGGTGGGGGATTTTATGGCTTAGTGGCCTTCGGCACCTACGTATTTATTGAAGTGGGTGAAATAGGCGCATTCTTATTTGGCCTTATCGATTTCACGTGGGCGCAATTTTGGAGTCAGTTATCAATCGATTTATTGATTAATTTTATTATCAATTCTGTTATGAATTTAGTGGATGCTTTTGTTTGGTTTAGATATTGGCCGCAAGTCATAAGCATGCAAAACGGCTGGATTTGGCTAATCGTCGCATACCTTGGATATGTATTAGCAGCGCAAATCGCGACAAACTATCCAATGCGTTTTTCAATTTCACAATGGTTTACACATAAATTTAAATGAAGATATTTTGATATGTGTTAAAAAAGTACGGCTTATTAATGTATCTCAAAAACAAACCGTACTCGCCCAGTGTCTCTACTTTTTGGATAACAGCGTATCGTCATTTGTATGCTTGCTTAAATAGTTCACCACTTTTTCAGAACCAGAGATACTTGCAAACTCAAGTGGATCCATACCGTTACATTTTAAATCTGCCATGATTTTTCGGGGACTAATATATAAGTTTTTCATTTTTCTTCTAAGTTCGTGCGGTTTATCAGCCTGAACAGTCTCACACAGATCGACTAGCCTAAGTTCCTGCGCTCCTGTCTTTGCTTGAATATTGGCAGCAAAAAGTAGAGAAAGCGAAAGTGTGCTTGCGCTTAACAATCGAAAAAATAAGGTGGATGAAGTTTGATTTTGGGTAATGGTTTTCATAAAAAGCTCTCAACTGTATTTGTTTATCGAGGCTTTACTTTAGCTCTACCAAAGTCTAAAAAAATTTCTAAGTGATGAAAGACACAAACGGTGGTATGAAACGCAACATTCACTCAATAAAGTATAAATATATTACGATTTGCGTTTATTAATAATAACTAAAGCAATGCCACCGAGCACCATTATTTGCGCAATAATTAAAGGAAGGGTAATTGCCTCTTGCGCCCAGATAGCGCCACCAAAAGCGGCAATAACAGGCACTAAAAGTTGAATAACGCCAGCGAGAATACGTGATAGTTGTGGCAAAACGTAGTACCAAACTGCATAACCCAATGCTGAACTGACAATGCCAGAAAGCAACGCTAATGTTATACCGTAGCTTGTCACTGTAGCGGGCAACATTAAGTAAAGAAAACATAACAAGCCGCAAAATAGTAAGCTCTTCGTAAAATTAGCGTAAGTATCAATAATTGGGTCCTTTGAAGCGCGACCAAGTAAGGTATAAATGGCCCAAGCGATCCCCGAAACAACCATTAATATGAAGCCAGTTATAAGTGAAGTATCTAGTGCTAAACCAGTAGCCTCTTTTGTTGAATTAGTGTTCCCTTGAAAATACATTAGTAAACATAAGCCCAAAAAAGCCAAACAAACTCCCATATATTTTTGGGTGTTCAATGATTCTTTTGCCATGATACTGCTGACAATCATAGTGAGTTGCACACATCCAAATAATAGTAGGGCACCAGCACCAGTAGGTAAGCTGATATAAGCAAAAGAAAATGTTGCGGCATAAACAAATAAACAAAACGATGCAAGCCATGACCGAATTGTAAATAAACTTGAGAAGTTGACATTTGGTGCAGTCAAATTACGCTTTAAACGGGCGTTATTTATTGTCACAAAAACAAATAAAGCAATGCTTCCTGACAATAAACGTAGTACGGTGAAACTTGTGGCGTCTATGGCCTGAGACCCTGTCGCCAACAATACTTGGTCGTTGCCGGCACTGGGCAGTTCAGCAGGCAATAAAGCCAAGCGACACAATACCGAATTACCAGCAAAAGCTAGCAACGCAAAGATAGTGGCGGAGAACATTGTTAATTTGGAAGATATGTGCAAGGTTGGTAATCAACTATTTTGGCTAAAAACAAGTGTAAGATTGTTATAACTTGTTACTGATATTTTCAAGTTTACATCACACTTGTATAAATCGCTAAAAAAGCGCCCCAGTAAAATCAAATTTTGATACAATGCGCTCAGTAATAAACCTGCCAAAAAAACATAGAAATGAATTCATTTGCCGGACAACATATCCTAAGTGTCAATCAGTTTGACCGCGAAGCCGTCGAAAAAGTATTCTCGGTTGCTGACCAAATGCTGCCGTACGCTTCCCGAAAAAAACGCACCACTGTGCTAGAAGGTGCCATTTTAGGAAACCTCTTTTTTGAACCAAGCACCCGTACCCGTGTAAGTTTTGGGACCGCGTTTAATTTACTTGGTGGGCATGTTCGCGAAACAACAGGCATTAGCAATTCTGCATTAGCTAAAGGTGAGTCGCTGTACGATACTGCCAGAGTTTTAAGTGGTTATAGTGACGTTATTGCAATGCGTCACCCCGATACTGGCTCTGTTGCTGAATTTGCTGCGGGAAGTCGGGTACCGGTGATTAATGGCGGGGACGGCGCAAACGAACACCCAACTCAAGCCTTATTAGACTTATACACCATTGCCAAAGAACGGGCATCTTTAGGCTTAACAATAGATGACTTACACATCGCGATGATTGGGGATTTGCGCTTTGGACGTACCGTGCATTCTTTAGCGACCATGCTTAGCTTATTTAACAATGTTAAATTTACGCTAATATCCCCAAAAGATTTAAGCATGCCTTCAAAAGTGTGCGATACCATCTCTAATGCTGGTCATGAGCTTATTATTACCGAAAAAATAGAGGGTTCAGTAGAGGCTGATATTTGCTATCAAACACGGATACAAGAAGAACGTTTTGCTAGCCAAGAACTAGCTAATCAATTTCGTGGTAAGTTTAGGCTAAACCAACAAATTTACACTAAGCATTTTAAATCTCAAACCGTAATCATGCATCCATTGCCAAGAGACTCACGAGCCGAAGCTAACGAGCTTGATAACGATTTGAATATGCATCCTAACCTAGCCATATTTAGGCAAACAGATAATGGCGTTTTGGTTCGCATGGCACTGTTTGCACTGACCTTAGACGTAGCAGAGAAAGTACAGCATTATATAAAGCCGGTATATTGGTATACAAAAAACAAATAACTTTTACATTTAATTTGGTAACACAATAATCAGTATGAATAAATCAGAAACTCTATTTGAACGCGCGCAACTCACTATCCCAGGTGGCGTTAATTCTCCTGTTCGAGCGTTTAAAGCGGTGGGTGGTACACCTCGCTTTATTGCGAAAGCAGATGGTCCTTATATGTTCGATGTAGATGGCAAACGGTACATAGATTATGTTAATTCTTGGGGCCCAATGGTTCTAGGTCATAATAATCAAGCCATAAGAGAAGCCGTAATCAAGGCTGCCGAGTTCGGGTTAAGCTACGGCGCACCAACTGAAGCCGAGATTGAAATGGCAGAATTAGTGAGTAGCATTGTGCCGTCGATGGAAATGGTACGGATGGTGAATTCTGGTACAGAGGCGACTATGAGTGCTATTCGCTTGGCTCGCGGCTACACCGGCAAAAATAAACTGTTAAAATTTGAAGGTTGTTATCATGGGCATGCCGACTCATTGCTAGTAAAGGCTGGCTCAGGTGCTCTTACCTTTGGCGTGCCTAGTTCGCCTGGCGTACCCGATGATGTTGCAAAACACACACTAACTGTTGAATTTAATAATCTAGATTCTGTTGCAGAAGCGTTTGAACAACATAGTGACGACATTGCGTGCATTATAGTAGAGCCTGTGGCTGGCAACATGAATTGCATACCACCTGAAGACGGGTTTTTACAAGGATTACGCAAACTATGTGATCAGCACGGAGCCGTATTAATTTTTGACGAAGTGATGACAGGTTTCAGAGTCTCGCTTGGTGGTGCACAAGAAAAATACAATGTTGTGCCTGACCTTACATGCTTAGGCAAAGTCATAGGTGGTGGCATGCCAGTTGGAGCATTTGGTGGTAAACGTGACATTCTTACTCATGTAGCGCCTACCGGTCCCATATATCAAGCTGGCACCCTGTCGGGTAACCCAATAGCGATGGCGGCTGGGCTCTGTGCCTTAAAGCAATTAAAAGCGCCTGGTTTTTATGAAAGTATTTTTGAAAATACCCAAGCTTTAGCTGATGGTTTTCAGAAAATGGCCGATAAAAATGCCATAAGTTTGACCACAAATGTGGCGGGTAGCATGTTTGGTATATTTTTCACTAGCGATAAAAAAGTGGTTAATTATCAACAGGCAATTAGCGTTAATCAAGCGCAGTTTAATCAGTTTTATCACAATATGTTAAATGAAGGTGTGTATTTAGCACCCGCGTCATTTGAAGCCGGTTTTGTCTCAAAGATGCATACAAAAACTGTGGTAGAACAAACACTCGCAGCAGCCGATCGAGCTTTTGCTGGAATCACAGCATCAGCGAACGATTAGGACTTTTACGACAATAGACTGTGTAAAAGTAGCATTTTGGTTATTGTTTTAGTGCACTTTTCTATTGGGTAAACGGATAAACAATCGATGATATATGTTGTAGTAGTGTTAGCGATATACGCCCTTGGCATGACATTATTATGGTGGCGCTTAAAAACACAAGTTGCTGGTCATTTAGACGCAATGTTAGAATTTCAGCTGTTAAAACGCTCGCAACGTGGAGAGTTACCGCTGAGTCCCAGCAAAACGGTAGACTGGGATGCCGCACAAGACGAACCCGAAATTATCGATAAAGCAAACGAAGCTATGCGTTTGCACCAAACCTTCCAAAAATTTGTACCACGCCAATTTGTTGATCATTTTGATAAAGGTGGTGCTGACAAGCTTGCGCTAGGATATGCTGATGAAGACGAAGTAGCCGTCATGTTTTGCGATATTCGTGGTTTTACCGGTTTGTCAGAACGCTTGTCACCGCAAGAATTAATGAATTTTTTAAATTCGTATTTTTTACGTATGAATGCACCAATACATGCCAACAATGGCTTTATTGATAAGTTCATTGGTGACGCAATAATGGCCTTATTTGACCACCCTACTGGCAGTTCTGCTGACAAAGCAGCAGACGCGGTAAGAGCAGCTTTAGATTTGCAAAAAGCGCTACGATTGTATAACGACCATCGTTCACACAGCGGATATCACACCATAAAAAATGGTATTGGTTTGCATATAGGCCCGGTTGTTATTGGCACCGTTGGCTCTGATGACCGAATGGATACAACAGTAATTGGTGACTCTGTTAACATCACCCAACGCATAGAAGCCATGACTGAGCAGTTGAATGTAGACATATTGGCTAGTAGAGATTTATGCGATGCGGCGTATTCGACCTTCAGGTTTGCGCATCGCTTAGTAGACAATATCGTCTTAAAGGGAAAAACGACAAGTATCGAATTAATAGAGATTTTTGAACATGAAACAGTTGAAGAAATCGCGCGTAAACAGAGTACTGCTGCCACTATTAAAGAAGGCATAGCGCTTAGAGAAGCAAAAAAATACGAACAAGCATTAGCTCTATTTTGTCAGGCTTATCAAGAGCACCAAGATGACAAGGTTTTTGCACATCATATTGATGTTTGCCAAAAGTTATTGAGTTAACCTACACACTCATTACTACTGCGACTCTATTTTCCGCAAATAAGCATTACTGCGCTCTATCGCATTGAGTCTCAAATTGCCATAAAATAAACCAAAATCTAACACATGATAACTTTTGTCTGCATTATTTAAATGGTTAGAAAAGGCATTGTCGACTTGTTCAGCAATGTGCAATACACCACTTTCATCACACTTCGCCCATGTCAGATTAGGACTTAAATCAGGAAGCGATTCAAATATATACTCTGGATTATTGGCCATAACCATATCGACCGGTGTGCGTTTGAACTCAACCGGAAAAGCACCTTTGTGCTGATCAGCGAAGACTTTTGCTGTATTGGTATTCCACGATAAAGGATTAACACATGCAATATCTCCAACTTGCGTTGTTTCCCAGCCCTCGGGGTACCAATGTCGTAAGCCCACAGACATTGCGCCGCCCTCACCGTAAGTATCGTACGACACAATGCACGAAGTTTGCTCAGCGGATTCACATAAAGAAATATTTGAAAATGTTCGCTCAAACATATTTTTCGGTAACCAGTAGCCTATCGTATAAGCTGCCACTAAACGTTCACGCAAAGCGTGCTTATCAATCTTATTTGCGATTAGGCGTAAGCCATGCAATGTGCCTTGGCTATGTGCCACAATCATGAACGGGCGACCATTGCTTATATTGTCAATAAAGTACTCAAACGCAGATTCAACATCACTATATGCTAAATCTAATGCAGCAAAACTAGATGTACTATCTTCATTACTAAAAGCAGTTAAATGAGCTTGCCGATAATTAGGTGCGTAAATGTCGCAACATCCATTAAAAGCACTGGCCATACTCGACAGCATATATTCTAACGACTGAGTTTCAGAATTTTCATGAGCCATATTCGAATTCCAGCCACCAGGTCCAACATAGCCGGTAGAGTGGATAAAAAATACATCTATGGATTTATTCTCAATATCTTGACTAGTATCTGCATTTGCTGGAATAAGGTCTGCGGTATCTTGTATTTCAGGGTGCGCAAACCAAAAATCACTATTCTTGTAATCGGGTGCTTGAGGGACGGTATCCTCAACAAAAGGTAAACTAGGTAACATACGATACTCAATAAATTTATAGCCTATGGCACCTAGCAGAAAAAAAGTCACTGCTAATATTGCTAACCATTTAATAAACGTTTTCAAAACAATTTACCTTGTTTGTTTTTATTCAGCATTGCCAAAATCTTGCGGAGTTTTTTCGAGATCAGGTTCGGTATTACTTTCTAGTATGGCGTTTTTACGTATAAAACTGATAGAAGGCGCAAAAAATACCGCACCTGTTTCTGCATTAGAATAATCTAATAACTTATCGTAATGGCCGTTTTCATCACCATAGATGCGACTATGCAAATAGTGTTTAAACGCGTTTGGATGAGCGCTGCACGATACAAAATATAAACCTTGTGTGCTCATATCTCCATAAGGCATGCTCTGATTAAGCAAAGTCGGATATTCGCCTAATGGACCGACTAATTTCGTTCTAAATGAGTGCGAATCTAGCCCTGTATTTACCACATCTAAGTTGTGTTCTTTGGTTTTACCCATCACTTGTTGTTGATTTTTCTCTGACAATTTTTGCCACTTTGACATGTCATGACGATACCGCTGAATATGAACGTATGAGCCTGCGCTAAAATCAGCGTCATTTTCGTCAACTAAACTAATTGCGAACTTCTTGCTTCCCCTAGGACTGTCATCAGAAATGACAAAACCAGTCCAGTCACGCCCATCTAAGTATCGAAATGCTTGCACTTGTTCGATGAGTTCAGTGTGCAGTTTAAGTGCTTGCATCACTTCAATACCAATTGCTTGGCAAATGTCTAAACGATCAGCTCTAATTTGAATAAACAAATCACAAGGAAGTACTGGTGCGCAGCGGTCTTCACATTGCATGTCGGGAAAAGTAGACAAATATTTAGGACGTTTATGAGGATATAACTCATCCCAAAAGGCATTACCTACGCCTATTATACCGGATATCATAGCTTCATAATGTTCGTCATCAAAATGATCAAAAATATCAAGCAATGTAGTCAGCTTTACACGCATACTGGCAACATCATCATCAACCACATTAAAGAGTAAATATAAAGCGTGCAGATTAGGTTCAGCACATATTCCTTTTTGAGCTTGATTCATTAATATCCCGCAGCTTGACCATCTTTTCTTGTTTCAGATGCGCCATAATATACTTTGTTTTTATCGTCATACATTATGGCCTGATAACCTCCAAAGGCGCCAAGACTATCAGTAAGAGTATGCCCTTTTTTAAGCAATGCGCGCCTTGTAGCCTGACTAAAGCCAGATTCTAAACTGACAAATCCACCATCTTCCATGACCGCTCCCATTGGGCTGCTCGAGCCGGTGTGTAAAATTCTTGGAGCATCACCTGCCTCTTGTAAGCTCATTCCAAAATCAATCATGTTGATTATGATCTGTGCATGCATTTGTGGTTGTGTTCCCCCTCCCATTACGCCAAAACTCATCAAAGGCTTATTGTTGCGAGTAACAAAGGCTGGAATAATAGTATGAAAAGGCCGTTTGCCTGGTGCATATTGGTTAAAATGCCCATCTTCTAAAGCGAACATTTCGCCGCGGTTTTGCATAACAAAGCCCAAATCAGTTGGTATCATTCCCGAGCCCATGCCACGATAATTGCTTTGAATCAGCGACACCATGTTTCCTTGCCCATCCGCAACCGTGAGATAAATCGTATCACCTTCGTTTTTGCCGGCATCAACACGTTTGGCCGCAATTTCTGGCGATATTAACTTTTGACGCTCAGCGGCATATTCTTTTGAAATCAACCAATCGACAGGCAGCTCATTAAAGCTTGGGTCTGCATAGAATTTTGCGCGGTCAGCAAAGGCCAATTTTTTTGCCTCAACAAAAGTATGTACAAATTCGGCGGAGTCACGTTGCATGCCTTCTACATCGTATAATTCCATTACGTTGAGTATTTGTAGCGCGGCGATACCTTGTCCGTTGGGAGGGAGCTCCCACACATCGTAACCACGATAATTACTCGACACAGGTTCAACCCACTCAGAATAATGTGCAGCCATGTCTTGATAGCTTAAGAAGCCGCCTTGGCTCTCCATAAACGCGCCAATCGTGCGAGCTATATCGCCTTTGTAAAAAGCGTCACGACCACCAGTAGCAATTTTTTCATAGGTGTTGGCAAGTGCTGGATTTTTGAAAATTTGTCCTTTTTGCGGTGTTTTACCATTAATCGTAAAGGTCTCTTTAAAACCAGGGTATTGCCCAATACGCTTTTGATTTATCTCAAAATAGTAAGCAATCAGCTCTGTCACAGGGAAACCAGAACGCGCATATTCGATAGAAGGCGCTAGTAAATCTTGCATAGGTAATGAGCCAAAGCGCTCATTCAGCATAAACCAACCGTCTACAGCACCGGGCACAGATACTGGTAAAGGCCCAAACTTTGGTATTTCAGTGATGCCTTTTTCAGCAAATGTCTCTAACGTTAAACCTTGAGGAGACCGGCCTGATGCATTTAAACCATATAATTTTTTGGTCTCTGCATGCCATACAATGGCAAATAAATCACCTCCAATACCGCAGCCTGTTGGCTCTACTAGGCCTAACATTGCGTTCGCTGCAATAGCAGCATCTATGGCGTTGCCACCTCGCTTTAAGACATCGAGTGCAACTTGAGTCGCGAGTGGTTGACTAGTAGCAGCCATACCGTTTTGCGCAATAACCTCTGAGCGACTAGCATACGGTTTTCCCGTAATACGATCATAGGCATGCGCGCATTGGAAGCTAGTGACCACAAGAATACTAAATAAAAACGATATTGATTTATGCATAAAAAGCTTGTCTCTTGATTAGGTGAATCAGCATGTTTAGGCTTATATTCAACGTTAGTCTATTTGTGCTGAATTTGATAGTGCAAACATGGATATTTACTTGTTATTACTAGGTATAAGTGTAACCCTAGCAATGAGTTAACACAATGAAGGAAAGACAATGTCTGCTTCTGGAAAACACTTTACCCCAATCAACTACATTGAATTTGCCGCTAACGATTTACGTAAAATAAAAACGTTTTACACCGCTGCTTTTGATTGGGTGTTTACCGATTATGGCCCTGATTACACCGCATTTGAAAAATCTGGCATTTGTGGGGGCTTCTACAAACACGACAAATTCGCCGACGCTGACCAAGGTTCCGCGCTAGTCGTGCTATATTCAACTGAACTTGAAAAATGCAAAGCAAGAGTTCAAAACCTGGGGGCAACTATTAAAACCGAAATTTTCGACTTTCCCGGTGGCCGACGTTTCCATTTTATAGACCCATGCGGTAATGAACTCGCAGTTTGGACAGACAGATAAAAAACCAGACGTCCCAAGCATAAAATAATTATTGCGCTATTGATAAGGAGATATTTATGCAATTTCTACACACCATGGTTAGAGTGACAGACTTAGATGCCTCTTTACACTTTTATTGTCATTTATTGGGCTTGATTGAAACCAGACGCTATGAAAATGAAAAAGGCCGATTTACCCTTGTATTTTTATGTGCCCCGGAAGATTCTGAAAGCGCTAATAGTAAACAATCTCCATTGATGGAATTGACCTACAATTGGGATCCACAGCCCGAATACACAACAGGTAGAGCTTTTGGGCACTTGGCATTTAGAACTAATGACCTATATGCGCTTTGTGACAAATTGCAAAAAGCTGGCGTGATAATTAATCGCCCTCCTCGCGATGGTCATATGGCATTTGTAAAATCACCTGACAATATTTCGATTGAGCTATTGCAAAAAGGAGATAATTTGCCCAAAACAGAACCATGGGCATCTATGGAGAATATAGGTGATTGGTAAAGGAACAAATACCCTGTAAAATGGTCCCATGTACCTAATGAAGATATGAAAATAATTAAACTTAGATAAGGCAGTATATAAATATGTTTAATAAATTAAATCGTGTTGTCGTTTGTAAAACTTTTTCACTTGTGGCGTTAATAATCAGTACCTCGGCTTTGAATGCGCATGACCATGGTGTGCCAGGCGATAAATTTGACCTCAGTGAATGGAATATAACCCTTCCCATAGACGGCAATAATGATCAAAAACCCGACACTATTTCGGTAAAAAAATTACAAGACTTCGCGCACCCAGATTTTTTCTATCTCGACGATAATGGCGGCATGGTGTTTGTTTCTCCAAATAATGGTTTTACTACTCCAAACACTACCAACTCTCGCAGTGAATTACGTCAGATGCTCAAAGGCACTAGCTCTCGCATTAAAACGCAGTCACCCAAAAATAGCTTTACAGTCGCAAGTAGCCCTATTGCCAAGCGATTTGCACAAATAGGTGGCAAAATGGAAGCTAGCGTAAAGGTAAATCATGTATCTTTGCGTGCAAAATACCCAAATAAACCACCTGCATACTCGGTTGTTATTGGTCAAATACATGCCACTAAATGGGAAAAAAAGGTAAAAGGCTTTGGATGGGGCAATGAACCCTTAAAGATCTATTATAAAAAATGGCCTGAACATAAAACAGGCTCAGTTTTTTGGACTTACGAGCGCAACTTACCTAAAGATGACCCCAATCGCACAGACATTGCATACCCTGTATGGGGCAATTTGTGGACTGATAGCAATGATCCTAAAGACAATGGTATTGCATTAGGTGAGTCTATAAATTACGAAGTTAACGTACATAAAGATGTTATGTATTTGAGTTTTTCTGCAGAAGGTCGCGAAACCGTTGAATATAAAATCAACTTAGCTAATGCCGTTGACGCCTACGGTAAACTAGATAAATTTGACCATCCTTATGGTTACACTTTGGATTGGAATTATTTTAAAGCCGGCGCTTACAATCAGTGCAGCACCTCAGATGCGCCAGGTTTTTGGTATGCTGGCTGCCCAGGCACAGGCAACTGGGAAGAAGATAAAGCCAATGGTGATTACGTTAGTGTTACCTTTTCTCGTTTAGTATTGGGCGAGAGCACAGAACCTCGGTCAGACCATGGTGTTCGAAAAGCTAAGAAACCCCAAATTGGAGCGTCACTCAATCAAAAAGAAGCACTTAACATCGCTGATATACCGGCTAGCGCTCTTACTGCTATCAAAGCTATTCAGGCAAATTTTGAGGTTAAGGAGGCTGAAAAAGAATTTAAGCATGGTAATGTTTATTTGGATGTTGAAGGTACCTTAGCCGACGGTAGCGAAATAGAATTTGATATGTTGCAAACAGACAATGAATGGAAAGTGGTCGAAATCCAAAGGGATCTTGATTGGCTACAATTACCTGAAAACGTGAGCACGGCACTATTACAAGATACTGCTGATTTTTCAGCAAAACGCATTATTGAAAGTATTCAACATGGTACCGATATCACTGTTTATGAATTTTATTCGGTAAACAATGACGGAAAAGAATTTCGCAAAGAAGTGAAAGTTGAAAATAATATAGCAATGGTTCTAAAGGAAGAATGGCAACATTAGCCGAGCTAACTAGCATAGCGTTATAAGCATATTGCGCTTGTTTAAAAACTGATGCTAACGATTACCGGTTTTTTTTGTCATCACAATATCTTTATGCCAAAGGGTGACCTGGTTTCGTCCATTCTGCTTAGAAAAATATAGTGCATTGTCTGCCCTAGTGATTATGCTAGTAGGCGTGTCGTCTTGCTTGTTGGACTCTGCGATACCAAAACTACAGGTTATCCTAATATTTTCGAATGTTGTATTTTCTATGGTTTGACGAATTTTATCTGCTACCGCTATTGCCTGTTTTACAGCAGTATCAGGTAATACGAGACAAAATTCCTCACCGCCATATCTAGCGACAATATCACCTTTACGCACAGATGCTTTTAGGCACTCAACAAAGCTAATTAGCACCTCATCCCCGGCGTCATGCCCGTGGGTGTCGTTTACTTCTTTAAAATGGTCAATATCCGCCATAATAATACTGTAACCTTGCGTTTGGTCTTTTGCATCAAACTCACGTTCAAAGATATTAAACAGGCCTCTTCGATTAAAGCAGTTTGTGAGGTGATCATGATCAGCAAGGTAGTCGAGTTCAACATTGCGTTTTCGTGAAGCAATCGAGACTCGATAAATATAAAACGCAATACAAAAACATATAACGAGCAAAACAAAAAGCGCTATATTTGTATAGCGCTTTTTAATGATTTCAAGTTCGGCAATTCGACTTGCTTGCTTTGCAATTTCAATTTCGTTGTTCTTTTTAACAAGAGTAAGTTGATCTAATTCGACTTTTTCTCGCAAAGAATCAAGCTCTACTTCCATGATATGTGACTCTAAGTTAGCTTTAGCAAAAGCCAGTTTATTTTCTTCGCGTTCCTTATATATTTCCGTAGAAATTTCAATTAATGCTTCAGACCACAAAAGTGCCTTTTGAAAATCGCCTCTTTCTTTTTCGATTTTTTGTAACTGCCTATAAATGTTAGCGACTTCTGTTTTGTGTATAGAACCTTTAGCAAGCGCCAATGCCTCTTTGTATAGTGACTCAGACTTTTCCACATCATCATTATAAAAACTGCTAGCTAATCTAATTAGAGACTTTAGTTGACCAATTTTACTATCTGAAAGCACGGCTAAGCGGATTGATTCACGGTAATACTCTCTTGCTTGGAAAATGTTGTCCTTTTTTTGATAAATTTCACCTATTATCCTAGCCGTAATAATAGCCTTAGCTCTTTCGTCAGCATTTCTAAAAATAGTGTGTGCTTGTTGCACCATTTCCATTGCAAAGTCATACTTTCCCTTGTCCATTTCGTATACTGCAATTTGCCGATAAGCCGCTGCAAGGGTTTTGCTTGGCACTTTTTCGGGGGGCAATGCAATTGACTCTTGATAAAGCAATTGTGCTTCTTCATACTTTCCTAAACGAGTATATAGCAGTCCCATTTGATTAAGGCTTTCAGCAATTTTTCCTACGTCTTTCAAATCTCTATACATTTGTAGGGCTTTATCTAAGTATTCCAGTGAGGTCTCATATCTTTGTAATTGCCTGAACGTAGAGCCTGCAAGTACCAGCAATTCAGCATGCTCTTCTGGATTGTTTAGTTCTTCTTGAAGGTCTAGACTTTGATATACATATTCAAGAGAGCTACGCAAATTGTTTAGTTTAAATTCAAGGATAGCGACGTTTTTCAACGACTTTGAAATTAGCGTCTTGTCTTGCAAAAAGGTATGCGCCGCGAGGGCTTTATTGTGAAAACGTAAAGCCTGCTCAAAATTCTTTAACCTTTTGTATGTTTGACCTATTTGATGAAATGTCGAGCCTCTCATTGTTATTGCTTCTTCATCATCTCGCGATAAATACTTCAGTACTTTATTGAACGCGGCCAACGCTTCTTCATAAAGACCTTGTTCGTAGAAAGTAAATGCGCGTATTCTTAACACTCTTGCGGTTAACAGTTCGTCGCTTTGTGACAATAGGTCAGACATCAAAAAGTCGAGTGTCTTGTGAACTTGTTGGTAGTCTTTGTCTGAACGTAGTTGTTCAAGATAGGCGATAGAATCAGAAATTTGCGCTATAGGATTAGTTTCTTGTTGAACTGATATATCTTGAGCGTTTGCAATATTCCCACACGTCAACACCAAATAGCACACTAAAATGCTAAAATATGGTTTTGCAAATATTGGTACTGTGGGAGAACGACTCATTTATAATGAATCCTCAATTATTCGAGATAATTGTAGCTGTGTTATATGCGTCATTCGTTTGCAATTTTTTTCTCATAAACGTTTATCGGTTGGGCGACCAATATCTTGATATTTCGGTCCCAAAAATACCTTTGTTTGACGATTTTTTGAGCTTACAAAAAATTAGCTAACATTAAACCCTCTTATCCACCGTTGTAATTGTGCTCGTTTTTCAGCACTAATAGCGTGACATTTTTGAATAAGAACGCTCACTTGATGCATTAAATCCGCATTATTAATAGGCGGTAAATGTTTGTCAATATCGTCAAAGTCTGACAGTCCCTTGTCTTTTGCAATATCGATTAATGCTGCCAAAGTGACTAAGTTTTCTTCCTTGATGTTTGTTTCAGACTCAGCGTTCCTCATCGCTAAAAATCGGGTTCGATTAACAAACCGTTTGATACTTCGTGGCGTTTTATTGCTCATACCCATCACACGGGCCCATATTGAAATAGCCACTAAAAAGGGTTCTGAGTCAGTTTCAACGATCCGTTTTCGTTGGCGGTATCGCTCAGTTCTAATTAACATTCCGATGGCGACAATCAAGAGTAAAGGAATAATAATAACTTCACTTCGATTTTGGCTTCTATTTTGCCCGATTTCTAAGGGTGTTGTTACTTCTGTGGGCACGATGTTCTGCTGTTCTTCACTTTTTGAAGGGTCTGCAGGAGCATTTATATCGGGACTTTCACCGTTGGGACTTTCACCATTGGGACTTTTACCGTCAACAACCGCTTGTTCCGTGTCATTTTCTACAGGAATTGGTTGAGGTGCTTCTATAGCGGAGGCTAAAACGTATCCTAAAATAATACTAACTACCAATGAACCGACTACAACAAACTGCTTAATCCATTTTAATTTGCTTGTTTTAGCTTCAAAGCCCTTTACTTTTACCAAGGCCTTAAACTGCTCTTCGTTAGCATTAGGCACAGGAATTTCAATATTAATAATTTTTTCTAAGTAGCGGCGAGCCTTTATTTTTAATTTATTGGCATCTAGTTCACTGTAAGTGCTTTTGTAGTATGACTCGATAGCTTTTTCAACGGGATCTCTTTCCATTGCAATAACAATGAAGCAATTACCACTGCTTACCAAATAATTGATTGTTTCCATGACGTCCATTATTCGAGATTCTTTACAGCGATCTAGATCGTCTATAAAAATTGTGAGTGTGCTGTCACCTAAGGCATCGCATAGCATGCCAAACTCAGTTGCAAATTTTTCACGCAAACCAAGGTTTGCGCGCAAATCCAAGCCCTGTTTCCCACCTTTCAACAATGTTTGTACAAGGCTTGCCCTAGATAAGCTCGAAATCTTGTCCATGCCCGCATTGAGAATAGGCAATGCGGCAATCAATGCGCTCAAGAATGGAATACTGGTAAATGAAATTTGATTCGAACTAGTTGGCAAGCTCGTATCTGCCGTTAAAATAAACGTGAGAGATGCTAAAAAGATAAATGCGAAGCTGTAATAAAAGAATGGAGCGTCGTGCCAGCGCATTTTTAGTAAATTCCATCGATAGAGTAAGCCCGCTGAGCTCCAAAAAGGAGGGATGGCATTTCGCCTTACAGCATTAAGCAATCCTGCAAGAAATTGTTCTTCATTTTGATGATGCCATGCATTTACCCAAACTGGTTGCATATGAAATTGAAGAAGGTTTTCTTTTAAGAAATACATCAGCGATGATTTTCCGCTCCCCCAAGCCCCGGTAATCGCCAATGTTAGAGGTGCTTTGGTGCCAGCATTGCGTAAAAACCGAGATAACGCCGTCGAGATTTCAGCAAAACCAAGCCTGTCTTGACTAAGATTTGATGCAGGTGCATCTGATACAAAACTATCAACAAGAAGCTGTTTTTTAATAATATCGGCATCTGGTCTTTCTGGTCGATATGACAGAATATAAAGCGCCCCAAAAATGCCCGCAAATAAAACGGCAAGCGACAACAAAGATGGGTAAGATTTTGGGCTCAATTCGGCGTAATTATTTCCGTTCCCATAAAATCGTTGCAACGCTGAGGGTAAAATTGCAATTGTCTCTATTGTTGAATCAGCGTGTATTACATTAACGATATCGTTATTAACAATTTGAAATTTTTCGCGAGATTCGGCCTGCGTATTAATTTCAAAGTTTGCAATATTTTTGATTGAGTCAGACCAGTCTATGGGGGGTAATACACTAGAAAATTCAACCACTACACCGGCTTGTAAGTCCAAGCTCAGATTTGAGAGAACTGTATTATCTGTATTTATCTGAACAACAGTCCCATTTTTTAGCAAACCCGAACGCAGATAATTTGAAACATTTAGTACCTTCTGTAAAAGCAATATATTTGACACCCTTGTATAGTCGTTAGGATTAACAGGAGGAGCGGTATTCTGTTCAAGGTCTTGGATTGGCGCCTCTTTCTGGGTTTGTGTGTCAGGCTCACTCAACTTAGAATTTAAAGCTATTTTTAACAAAGAGCTTGGCATTTTATCTTGCCGTGTTTGTAAAAGACTAGTAACCGATGTCAATGCATTAAAGGGGCGTTTAATTGGCTGTATAAATGCAGACACAGCTTCATCCAGCGAGGACTGAACTTCTTGAGACTCTGACGGATTGGAAAACGCGTATATCCTAATACTGTAAGAAGCATCTTCCCCAGCTTCGCTTATTCGCTGCAACAAACTATCAAGTTGATTCGTTTGTTGTCCATCTAAACCTTCTCGAGAAGCGTTAAATTCTAAAACCAAAGGCTCAGGTATGTAGCTGTTATCGCTGGTATTTAAGGCTACCGCGCTATAAGGGGACTTACTCTGCTCGTCCTGTTTGCTTATAAGTACTTGGCGACCATCTTCAAACCTAAGGGCCAAGTCTTTAGCTACGCTCCCAACATGACTAATACTTACGTCACTATTAATAAGTGGTAAACGCAAAGGAGCGTTGCGTTCTATTAAATAATTAAAAGATGCGATTTTAAACCTGGAAGAGTCCTGTTTTAATGGATCAGGATCCAAACTAGCAAAAGTAGATAAAACCCAAAACAATAGGGCCCCAATAAGCAGACTCAAACATGCAAACAAAAATTGCTTGATAGGAAATGGTTGCTTAACAAGCTTACCTGCATCAGGCATATCATCGGATTGTGTTTGACCACCGCTCTTTTCGAAACTCTGCGCATCAAAACTTTGCGCATCTAACCCTTTCTTTTGGGGCTTATCGACATTCATCGCTCAGATTCCTTGTAGCTTGGCTCAACCTTACCAACTTGAGTATCTATTAAATATATAAAAAGTGCAAAACACAGAAAAGCAGGTCAAGGTTTAATCAGGTTCAGTTAATGAAGGAATAATTGAGTGATTAAAATAAGCGTGGAATCAAAACCGGTGTTTTTGCTTTGTACGCTTGATAGGCTGGGTCTTCACCCCACTTCTTTTTCGCTTTAGATTCAAGTAAAGGAATTCCACTAATTTTACACAAGAGCAGGATGACAAACACAGGGGAGATCAACACAACATGCTGCCATGCCGTGAGTATCGGAAATGACGCAATTGCGACCCCAATCCATAATAATATTTCGCCCAAATAATTAGGATGACGAGAATATGCCCACAGCCCTGAGGCAATGAAAGCCGCCTGCCCAGCCGTTTTTTGTTTGCAAGCGTGCTTAAATGCGCGCTTTTGATAATCCGCAATGCTTTCAATCAACATACCAATTAACCAAACGATAAAACCAATCAACCCTGTTAGGCCAAGTTCAGTTTGATTGACCGATGTGATTGCGCTTAGGGCGGCGAGCGACGTCAATAAAACCCACAACCCTTGAATAGTCCAAGCGGTAAAAAAACTATATTTGTTGGGTTTTATATGCTCAAACCTATCATCGATTCCGTCTTCTTGAATACGCTTAAAGAGAAAACCACCCAAGCGTAACGCCCAAATAATAACCATTAATCCAAGCATCCATTGATAGATGCTAAGCGTTGGCATAATAGCTAGACTCATACAGGCCAATAATATAAAGGTGCCGCTTCCGGTAATGTCGTAAAAACGTTCTGTTTGTTTTATGTATGCGGGTAAAAAGGCTATCCATTGAATACCAAACGCCAACAACGCGCTTACCGCAATAAAAGGTAAGCCAAACACTTGCACAACATGCGCACCTGTTGCTTGAGTTAAGGCAAAACTCAGCAGTGCACATATGAGCAGTACGACAAAAGCTTGTAGCTTACTATTCATTTATATTCCTAAAACGGGTTTATTATCCAATTGTGCCGAATTTAGGGTTAACAACGACCGATTGAAAAAGTTGTAATCGATCGACTTTCACGTTCAAGCACCCTTGGTCTTTTGCTTGTACGTATGGGATTAAGGTTTTGGCACATTTTATTTGAAATAACATACTCTAACCTAATTCTACAAACACACAATTTCTCTATTTGTCAGATCTTAGCCGCGGCGTTTTATCAAAAAAGCATAAAGCTAACAATGCCAGTGTCACAATGCTAATTGTTGTTAGACTAAGATATACCCAATACGGAATATAAATTAAGCCTAGCAGTAGTAGTGTTATGGCGAGTGTCGAGGCGGCAAAAGTATTCGCCCATTTCCGCTTCTCTAAACAAAAACCAATCGAAACACTGAGTAATAAAACGACAGTTATTAAGCTTGCGAAGCTCGCTGTTGAAAGTAAATGCCCAAAAAAGAGACTCACTAGACCAAGACCTATCAATACCATAAACATAGCCACTGCAAATACCTTTTGGCGCGACGACAAAGCCGGATCATATTTAGTGAACTTATTTAAATCTGTTTGCATCAATGGGAAAGTCTGCTCAACATCCTTTGGGCGCCAGCCTGTGCGTTTAAACCATATTGAGCATTTGTCTTGCCAACGCTTTGCGCGCCAGCTGTCTTTAATTAGCTGTGTATAAACTTGTAGATTAGCCCATATAGGATTCCAACTACTCAATGGCTTTCTAACGCCATATATAGGCTTTTGATTGTCTAGTTCTTCTTGGAATGTGCCAAAAATACGGTCCCAGATAATAAATACACCACCATAATTTTTATCCAGATAGATCTGGTTTTGAGCATGATGAACACGATGATTACTGGGCGTTACAAAAAACCACTCAAACCAACCAAGCTTTGGAATATGCCTTGTATGCACCCAAAACTGGTAGATTAAGTTTAATGATCCTACGCTAATTAAAAGGAGTGGGTCGACGCCAACAAAAGCCATTGGAATAAAAAATATCCAGTTTAAAAAACTGCCACTAGTTTGCCTTAGTGCGGTGCTTAAATTGTACTCTTCACTAGAATGATGGACTACATGAGCGGCCCAGAACAAATTCACTTCGTGGCCTAATCGATGATTCCAATAATAAAAAAAATCATAACTAATAAAGGCGAATGCCCAAACCCATATATTATTTGGTAATTGAGTTAGCTGAAAATGTTCAAATACCCAATAATAAACAGTGAAGGGAATCATTTTTTTAATCAACCCAAACACCTGGCTTAATACACCTGCCATTAAGCTATTTATTGCATCGTTAACCCGATAATATTGCGTGCCTCTGACTCGCTCCGCTATAAGCTCAATGGCAATGAGTAAGAAAAAAAATGGGATGGCATACAAAACAAAGTTCATACTAGGCTTCAACAGACTATATTGCAGATAGATTATCAAACAATAAGCAGGAGGTCTAAGCGTATAGGACTCAAACTAAACATTAAGCGCTGTAAAACATCAAAAACTTTACGACTTAGACTGCTTGTACAAATGAAATACCGATTCAGAGCTGGTTTTGAATGCCCGAGACCCTGGGTCTCTAAAGGTTAGTGAAATTTGAACATCCTGACCAGAATAGACTGAATCTTCATCACAATATATTAGAGCGCTTATTGGATGAATCCCTTCTTGAACCATAACATCCCCAGTCAACAACTGCTTTTCTTTCTTGCCTGCTAAAAAGCGAATTTTTTTCTCTATAACCCTCTTGTTATTTACGTCAACTCTGGCGAAACAAGAAGCTTGCTTTGTTTCCATCTCAGCTCTTCTGACATTTGGGAGAGTAAACGCTAAACGCATGCCAACTTGGAAACGACCCGACACACTAGCGGGAACCAATCCATTGAGACGATAAAGGGCGTTTTCAGGCGTATCGAGACCGTAACTTTCATGAGAAGACAAGGTAAATTTGGACTGATCTAAGACAAAAGCTCCCATATCCATCATAGTCGCAAGCTCAGAAATCTTTTTTGGAGCTTGATACACTCGAGCTATCCACCCAGGCATTAAATCTCTTACAATCTCGGACGAACCCAAAATTTGCTTATACTTAAATTGATAGGGGTTCAGCGTTCTTAAAATAGCGAGCTCAGATTCTTTTGATTCATTTAGCTGCTCAACTCTATTTAACTCTTTTTGTAAGTTCTGATTATTCATTTCTATCTTGTAGAGAAATAACGCACTAGCAACTCCCAAAACGACAAAGATAACACCCAAAATATATAAACTCTTTGACGAAGTTGTTAATTTATTTTTTGGCTTTTCCTTACCAATATAATACTCGCGTGTTGGCATAATTATAACCTCAAACTTCTTTATTTATCTCTTCCGAGAAATTATTACAAATGATTACCTCTAACTGTTTGCAACTCCCATGCCATATATTAAATCATTGTTTTTACTCACATTTATTTAACCTTTAAATTTTTAATTGCATTTTGCAACGCATAATGAATTCCTTTATGCGATTTATATGGGTCTATAAATAATTTATTGTTTATTTTCAATAACTTAAAATTCTTTTCAACTTGGCATTGAATTTGCTCCAGTGAAAAAAGACGGAAAAAACGTTTTTCAATTCGAAGTAGATGAATAAAAGGAATCGTGAAATGAAATCGAAATTTATGTATTTAATATATGCGCTAGCGTTCTCAATACCAATGAACACATTCGCTATAGAGGAAGTTGCAGTTGATGTTGAACTACAATTACTCTTAGATGTTTCAGGAAGTGTAAATAGCAGTGAATATCAATTGCAGTTAGATGGGTATAGTCATGCTTTTGGGAATTCTTCTCTTCAACAGAGTATTCTCTCTGGCCCAATTGGCTCTATAGCTGTCCAACTGATTATGTGGTCAGGATCTACACAACAACAAGTTATGATTGATTGGACATTAATAGATTCGGTTGATAGTTCACTCGATTTTTCAAACATGGTTGCTAGCTTAGCGCGACCATTTTCTGGATGGACCGCCATTGGTGAAGCAATCAGTTACTCTTATACCAAATTTGATAACAACGACTTTAATGGTACAAAAAAAATTATAGATGTTTCAGGAGACGGCACTAACAATAGTGGAATTGACCCAGAAGTTGCCCGTGATATAGCGTTGTCTAACAACATAGATACTATTAACGGTATTGCCATCAGTACTCAAAAAAATGTAGAAGATGAATTTGTAGATAATGTCATCGGCGGTGATGATGCCTTTTTGCTCGTCACAACAGACTTTCAGAGTTTCCAGGGTTCTATTGAAAAGAAACTCATCGGAGAAGTTACTGGAGTTATCCCCAACGATGCCATTGCGGTTAGCTCTCCAAACAACATTGTTCTGTTTGTAATAGCAACATTTGTTATTCTTTTCAGAAAAAATAAGTAAGGGAAATAGGAGTATTATTATGAAAAAACTAACAACTATAATGTTATTAATTTTTAGTGTAACAAGCTTGGGAAGAGAATCAGAATTTTCTATCAATTTTGGTTTAATCATGAAAAATGATCTCGGAGAACCTATTGCTTTTAAACCTACTAAAGAGATTCCATTGCACGAGAAAAAAGAAGGTACTTTGTATGGTCTAGTCGTCACCAAAAAAGATGAGGTCCCGTTTACACTTGGTGCCATTCATATTTTTCCAGAGGACACTCAAGGTAAAAAAGCAAAGATGATGAGCAAAGCGATGAATGTAATGACACGCGGAGCAATTTTCTTGAGGACAAATGAAGAGGACATCGCGGGAGAATATGTCATTGAGGTTTATTTGAACAATATTCACACAGATACCATTGCTTATAGCTTGGTTAAACCGTGAAGAAAAATATTACGCATTGAGTAGCTCATTATTTACAATATATTGTAAAAGACTTAGCGACTCTTCAAAATCAGTCTTAAAGCTTGTAATTTGATTAAGGTCAAGACCTATTCCAAGCTTAGCTTGCTCCTCAATTACCCTAAATTGTTGCGCAAGCTCCGATAGAGCGAAAGTATCACATGGGCTAATTAATCTATGGGCTACTTTCGCTAATTCCACTAAGTCTTCCAATTCCAGCATTCTTGTAAAGTCTGCGCTTGCCTCATCACAGAATTGTTTAACTAATTTTTGTAAACTATTGATGTTGACATGACTCTCAAGTTGACGCAGCACTGCTAAATCTGGCAAATATTTTGCCTCTTTAGTATCTGATATTTTTGGTAACCATTTAACTAAAGCATCTTTAAAAGTTTCTTTGCTTACAGGTTTGATCAAGTAATCATCCATACCCGCATTTATACTTTTTTCGTACTCTAAACTGTTGGTATATGCGGTAAGCGCTAAGATGGGTAATGCTTCTTGAGAATAGCTTTTCCGCAATATTTCAGTGGCCTGATGCCCATTCATATGGGGTAATCCAATATCCATAAACACAAGATCAGGCTTCTTTTTGTCAATAGATGCAAGCGCTGATTCTGCACTATACTCAGTTCTGACCGTCAAACCTAAACTCTCAAGCAACATTTTGCATAATGCACTGTTTGTTTTATTGTCCTCAACTAAAAGTACATCTCCGTTTAATAAAATCGACTTATGAGGTTCAAAAGTCGATTGTGATTTAACAGAAGACGCCTGCTCATCAATCTCGAGTGGAATTTCCATCCAAAAGGTGGAACCTTCACCTATATTAGACGAAACACCGATTTCGCCACCCAAAGCATTCACATTACGCCTGACTATATCCAAACCCAAGCCTGTGCCACTCTCGTTAAGATTGTCTTTTGGGCCTGATGTATAAAAAGGTTTAAAAATCTTTTTAAGATCATTTTCAGCTATACCCTCACCGGTATCTTTAACTTCTAAACGGATATTATATTTACTACTTTTAGGCTTTGTTGCGATTAATGTCACTGAACCAGTGTATGTAAACTTAACTGCATTGCCCAACAGATTAAGCAAAACTTGCCTTAATCTTTCCTTAAATCCAAAGAAATAACTCGGTAGATCTTCCTCAATGGACAACTCTAGTTGCAATTGTTTATCAAGCGTGTGCGGCTTAACGATTTTTATGGACGATTTTAACAACGCTCGTAATTCAAATGATTCGCGTATATCGTCCACATAGCCGGCTTCTAATCTTGCCGTATCTAAGACATAGTTAATTATTTTGAGTAAATTTTTAGAAGAAAGGTTAGCCATACTAACCAGTTCAGATGAACGGCTTGGTAAATTCTGCTCCGCAAGAATTGCTAGTGCACTTACCACACCGTTTAAAGGTGTGCGCATTTCATGACTCATTTGTGCATATATAGCATTAGTTTCTGCCTGTGCGGCTTCTACCTCAGCTTTGGCTGCAAGCAACTCACGGTTTAAAGATTCAAGATCATTCACCATTTGCTGTTCTGTCGAAATATAGAATAACTGATCCATTTGGGCATCTGCAGCCGCAAAATCTTGAAGGCCGAGCTTAAGCGATGGTTGATTAATATTTAACCAGGCTAACCACGGAGAACCGACAAAAACAATCTGCATAGAACCATCAATCTCGACGCTAAGCATTTGACCTCTAAGCGCAAAGGATTTGTCTTTTTTGATTAAGAGAAACAAAGATTTTTTGTGTTGCAGAATATCTTTTAGTGAATTGACATTGCTGGGTCGACTAAATGTAAAAACCTCGTTTATCGATTTCCCAAGAGTAGATTCTGGAATATATTTTTGAAGCGGAGAATTTATTCGCAGGATAGCTAATTTACTATTGCAAACTAGCACCATTGAAAACAATGTATTTAAGGTTTCCCACATCGACTCAGTTTTCAATCTGCGTAACTCTAATCTTAAAGGCGTTGTGCGTGCCCGTTTCCACCTGCCTATTATCAATGTCGATAATGTCTAGATCAGCATTAAAACGGATTGCTAAACCCTTTAATAAACCCACTACAAACGATGTTAAGCCCTTGCGGGTACTAATGTAATGGATGATGTACAAATCTTCGCCGACATTTTCTACTCTAAACTCAGGAGGAATATAGCTAAGGAAAGTACCTGTAATTCGGTCATGTAGGGCGTTTAAATTCTTTATAAAATCGAGCATATTAGTACCAGCAGCATCTAACAGAGCGGTATAATTTTTACTGGCAGTCTCTAGTACCCAGTATTCCCCAAATAACTCCAAGCATGTTTCAGGACTCTCACCCAATACAATCGATGCTGATTCAACCAATGCATAAGTGATTGCATCATCATAACTACGCATAGTTAAAAAAGAATCCTCAGGCACTTTTGATGTAACTAAAACCTCTTGCCATTTTTCGTCACCAAATTTTTCAGTGATCATGTTTTTTAAGGCACTATTTATTAGACCGTACATTTTATGCTCCTACTTAATTTCAAGCGCTTTTATTAGACCACGACTGCAATTTACGATACAGAGTTGACGGAGCGACTTCAAGTAATCCAGCAGCTTGATTCACATTACCCGCACAACTATTGATGGCTGCCTCAATAGCATTTTTTTCAGTTAACCAAAGCGGTTCTATATCTAAACGCCTTTGCTTATAATCACTTTTTTTAGTATCTGAATCATTAGAAAAGGTTGAAAACTCCGGTCCATCATTTTCTATTTTTTTATTTAATATGTATTTAGGTAACATATTAACTTGAACGATTTTATCACTGTTAAGTACGACTACTTGTTGCATAACATTTTGCAGTTGACGCACGTTACCAGGCCAAGGATAGCTAGACAGAGCTGCCAATGTGTCTTTAGACAGTGTCTTAAAAAACTTACCATCTCGCTTACTGTAAGTCTTTAAAAATGCATGGGCGATTTTGCCGATATCATCCCCGCGTTCTCTCAATGCAGGTAAACGCAATGGAACTACGTGGAGGCGATAAAAAAGGTCTTCACGAAATCGTCCGGACTTAACCTCTTGCAATGGGTCTTTATTCGTTGCACAAATAAAACGCACGTCGACTTTCTCGAGCTTATCGCTACCTACCTTTTTAACCATACCAGTTTGAATAAAACGTAACAATTTTTTTTGCAACTCAAGACTCATTTCGCAAATCTCATCAAGAAATAAGGTGCCACCATCAGCAAGCTTTGCTGCTCCCTCACGATTATTGCTTGCACCGGTAAATGAGCCTTTTAAATGACCAAATAATTCACTTTCCATTAATTCACTGGGAATAGCGCCGCAATTAATTGCTATCAGCTGTTTTTTTGCCCTATCGCTATTTTGATGAATCGCTTCCGCAGCTAGCTCTTTACCTGTTCCGCTTTCACCCACAATAAACACATTAGCCTTGGTAGCTGCTAATGCGTCGATCATTTTATAGACGGCCAGCATAGGTAATGAACCACCAATAAAATCACCATAACTTGAGCGTTCAAATGAACTCAAATCTCTAGTTTTACGGGTTAAGCTAATTCGTTTATAAGCATTATCTAAGGTGACTTTAAGCCTGCTGGCATCAAAAGGTTTGGTCAAAAAATCGAATGCGCCTAATTCAATAGCAGACACAGCCATTTCGCTAGTACCATGCGCCGTCATTACAATAGTTGCGGGAGGCTCATCATACTTTATTAATTTACCTAGAAAGTCTAAGCCATTGCCATCCGGTAGTTGTATGTCAAGCAACACTAGACTCGGCTTATATTTATCGTATGCAAGCTCTGCCGCTTGTAAACTTGCGACTTGAATAATTTCATAAAAGCTAGTTTCAAGGTACGACGCATATAATTGTGAAAGCACTGAGCTATCTTCTACCATAAGTAATCTGCGTTGTTCTTGCATCTGGCTTCCCATTGTCTGTTGCGACTTGTCAATTTAATAACTTATAACACTTCATTTTTTTATTAGTAAAGAATGAAAATGAGTAGATAAATTCGCATATTGCAATTTAAATTGCAATATATTTAACTCAAGTAACACACTATTAAGTCGCTAACAGATATACCGCTTCAAATACGGCTTCTTGTCCTCGGAATCCACCATCTATCCTAGCGTAGTATAGTTGCTTAATTGAAAATGGACATTGATAATGGGCTAGCACTTCTTTTTCATTGACGCTAAACGGCGGACCATTCAATAAATTTTCTGCATAGTCATAACAAATCAATAATTGCTGACAATTAGCTGTTATTTTTAGTAAGTGTTGACTATATTCTCTTCTTAAATCAGATGGCAAAGCTACCAAGGCGGCCCTATCATAAACGGCATTCACCTGACCAAGATGTGTTTGCGTGAGCGCAAAAAAGTCTCCGACAAATACGCTAATGTAGGGAGCTTGATAACATATTAAATTGCTCTCGGGGTCGACCTGGTCACTGACGTCTGGTGTAACCCCAAGCTCGACAAACAATTGCTCGACGGCCTGTTGGTTTAACTCGATGGCCACCACCTCTATACCATGTGATAAAAGCCAAGCGATGTCTCTTGTTTTGCCGCACAAGGGAACAAAAACCTTACTGTTTTCTGGCATATCCAAATGGTGAAAGTATTTCTTTAACAACGCACTACCTTCTTTCTCATGGAACCCTATTTCATTTTTTTGCCAACGTTTATGCCAGAACTCTGGATTCAAAGCTACTCTCCAATTTTAATACGTGGCCGATAATAACAGGCGTCGAGATTGCCATTACCTTTAAAATGAAAAAACTCGTTTTCTCGGCTTCTCGAACTAGATATTCTATTTATTGCTGATTCAGAAAGCTGATTTTGTACATAAATCGCCAAACGTTTATCGCTAGCGACTTTATTACCCATTTTAGCCGAAATAATTTTTGTACGTTGGTCGACTTCGGTGATGACACCGCCAGCTGCATCGGCATTTGCTCTTTTAATTTGCTGTACCGCTGGCATACCATATACCACCCTCCCAAGCGTACTCATGTTGCGGTCTAGATGCCGAGGAGCCTGCCCAATCACAATATAAAAGTCAGGGGTGACCCACTCCGCCTCATTACTTCTTGCAAAAGCAACAGTACCTGGGCAATGCAATAGCCACTCTTCATTAGTGCTTGTGTCTCTACCTGCAGGAAATCCATGTAAAAAGCCGGTTTCTGGGGCCAACAAAGCAGGCTTTTGTAAACTAAAAAATGCACTCGGCTTAGGAATCTTACGTGTAAACTCAGGCGGCATTTTGTCTCTAAACATTGTTTTTTTTGCCTCAGACATGTCACCACCTTGGGCAACAAAACCATCAATAACCCGATAAAAATCGGTATTGTCATAAAACCCTTCGTTAACTAAATCAACAAAACGTTGAACCTGTTGAGGTGTCATAAAAGGAGCAAGCTCTATCACCACTAGACCTGTGTCTATTTCTAAATAAACCGTGTTTTCGGCACTAATGGGTAACCATTCTTGCTCTGTTTTTTCGACTTGATTTTTTTGTGCCTGGGCAATGCCGCAAATTGTTATGCATACAGCAAAGAAAAAACGGGACAAAAACGTAACTGACAGACGCAGTTTGATTGAGTTGGCAAGTATTTTCATATGACTGATTAACTCTGTTGATAATCCTTGATTAATAGTAAAGCACACAATAAGTTTGCTGAAAAGTATCATTGAAATGTTAAAAACAATACAAAGCAATTCATACTGAATAAATCGAAACCGAAAAAAAACGCTCAACAAGGTGAGCGTTTTTTTTCGTCTTAATAAAGCAGTGTCAACACTGCATGATATTAATTTGGATTACTTTGGTATTTATGACTTAGTAGTAAAGTCTGCGTATGCTTCTAAACCACATTCGCTAATATCAACACCTTCGTACTCTTCTTCTTCAGAGACTCTGATACCCATCACTGCTTTAAGTGCTAACCAAACTACAAGGCTCGTTACGAACACCCATACAAAGATAGTTAATGCACCAATGATTTGACCGCTGAAAGAAGAACCATCATTTGTAATCGGTACAAGTAATAGACCAAGTAAACCAACTGTTCCGTGAACAGAAATAGCACCTACTGGATCATCGATTTTAAGTTTGTCCAATCCAACAATACTGAAGACCACTAAGATACCGCCAGCTGCACCGAATAATGTCGCTTGTAGCACAGTAGGAGTAGAAGGTTCAGCAGTAATTGCCACTAAACCTGCTAGGGCACCATTTAACGCCATTGTTAAGTCGGCTTTGCCAAACATGATACGAGCAAGTATAAGAGCCGCAACCAAGCCACCAGCAGCAGCCATGTTAGTATTTAAGAATACTACTGCAACAGAGTTTGCACTCTCAACGCTAGCTAGCGCTAAAACTGAACCACCGTTAAAGCCAAACCAACCCATCCATAAAATGAATGTTCCAAGGGTAGCGAGTGGTAAATTTGCACCTGGTATAGCATTAGCTTTACCGTCGGCTGAGTATTTACCCTTACGAGCACCTAGTATTAACACACCTGCTAAAGCAGCAGCGGCGCCAGCCATGTGCACAATACCTGAACCGGCAAAGTCACTAAAACCAAGATCACCAAGTGTGTATAGACCGAAAACAGAGCTTCCACCCCAAGTCCACGAACCTTCCATTGGATATATAAAGCCAGTTAACGCAACAGCAAAGGCTAAGAAAGCCCATAACTTCATGCGCTCTGCAACCGCACCAGATACAATTGACATTGCTGTAGCAACAAACACTACTTGGAAGAAGAAGTCTGCCGCAGGTGCATAGGTATCTTCGTGAGCAGCAACGCCGTCACCCAAAATACCGCTTAAAAACGGAACAGCAGCGTGCAGGCCATCTGGGCCTCCGTACATTATCCAATAACCGCATATCATAAACATGATGCAAGAAATCGAGTACAAAGCCACGTTTTTAGTTAAAATTTCAGTTGTATTTTTAGCGCGTACTAAACCCGCTTCCAACATAGTAAAACCAGCAGCCATCCACATTACGAGGGCGCCGCTCATTAAAAAGTAAAAGGTATCTAATGCATACCCTAGTTCAAATGTTATTTCCATTGTGTATTCTCCGAGAAATGCTTAAGGCTAAAGGGCTTCGTTGTCGACTTCGCCAGTACGAATTCGCACCGCTTGTTGCAAGTCATAAACAAATACTTTTCCGTCACCGATTTTGCCGGTTTTAGCTGCACCAACAATGGCCTCGACTAAACGTTCGACCTGATCAGTTTGTACAGCAATTTCAAGTTTTACCTTCGGTAAAAAATCAACTTGATATTCTGCACCTCGGTAAAGTTCTGTATGGCCTTTTTGGCGACCAAAGCCTTTTACTTCAGTTACGGTTAACCCGTCGATGCCAATCTCAGAGATGGCTTCACGGACATCATCTAGCTTAAAAGGCTTGATGATTGCAGTGACTAGTTTCATATGTTGCTCCTGCTCATTAAAAGAAATTTATGTTGAGTTATCCATTCACAATACAAAAGCAGTGCCAATATTTTTTATATTTAATTTTCAATCACTTAGAAGAAATGAGTTAATGAACTATAAAAATCTAAGCACTTTTTCGGTGCAATGTTTATTATTTGAGTTTAAATGGTGCAAAGGCATAGGTTTTTTATGTGAAAAGTCAATGTAACTAAAAACACACTTTGTTACCAAAGGCACATTTACCTTTTGTGTATTTATCGTATGCTTAATCATGAAAAACTAAAGCGCTGAAGTCTTTTGCAAAATAGCCCGTATTAAATTTAATTGTTTGGAGAGTGAATATGGATGGTCCAGAATTTGTTTTAGTAATCTTGTTTTTATTTGTATTACCCATTGTGATTATTGGCACCGTGGCTAGTCATCGAAAAGCCATGGCTGAGCTTCAATTGAAATTAGGTAATGCAGAGACAGCTCAAGTGACTACCGAATTAACAGCGATCAAAAGTCGATTAGAAGTACTAGAGGCCATCGTCACAGATAAAAAATATCAACTCAGTGCAGAAATTGACTCATTGAACAAAACGGTTGCGTCAACACAATCAATACCGAGGCAATAAAACGAAACAGGTTAGGTTGAAAATAAAATCATTCTAGCTTTATTTCGCCCGCTATCGCTTTTTCTACAAATTGAATACGTGCGACAATTTCGGGTTTGGCTTCGCAATCACGGCACCGCTTGAGAACGTCTTGTAAATTATCCAAACGGTCTTCTGCTTCATCTTTGTTATTTCGAAGTAATTGCATTAACGCTAAGCGGTAGTGCGCGTCATAAATATTCTTATTCAGAAACGACGCAATTTCTAGGTTTTCTTCTGCTTCTTCATTGCGGCCTAGTTGTATCTGGGATAATGCTGTCATATAGAGTTGATAAGCACGATTTTCACATGTTAGTTCTTGTTGCTGAGACTTACTTTTTTGTCTTCTTGCATTGCCTCCTGTTACAGGAGAAGCAGTGGTATTTGTTTGTATCGTCGAATTTCCTTCAGGTCCACCACCGCCGCCTAAGGATGCGCTGCTTTGCACATTGTTATTAATAGATGATGTTTGTAATCCGTTGATAAAAGCACGTTTATTTCTTTCCATTCTGTGCGCGCACCTTGCATTCTTTTTAAATTCAATTTCAGCTAAAGCAAAATCTCCTCGGTTAAATGCTCTTAAAGCGTCGTTGTAATTGTTACCTTCTACAATAATTGTTTCAATTACCTCGTCTTGTTCAGTTGCTTCTTTTGCATTTTGGACGAGCTCAGTTGATGGCTCTTTGGAATTTTCATTATTAGATTGCAAAGCACCTGACTTTAACGGTATGCATAAAAAAGCAATCAAAAGATAAAAGCCCTTACGGGTAAATTTGCTATTCAAATACATTCAGATCTCCCAAATGAAGTAGCGACCTATGCCTATGTTTGTTCAAATCCTAGGTTATTTAGTAATACATATTACTCAACTGAAAAGTTTTTCCCACCATGATTTTTCTTTTTCTATCGTTTGCTTAATTTCTGCTGGTTGAGCAGCACAAGGTTTTGGGGCAAGTAAACTCGCCTTTACCGCCGGTACACTAACCACGTTAGGGCAACCCGGTAGAGTTTGCACACCCGTTTGACTATCAAAATGTGCAATCGTCAATGTATCAGGGAAACGACGCACCAGGGTTTTGGGATTGTGCTTTTTTTGCAATGCAATATAGACTCGCAGGGCACCGGTAGCACCAGACATATTGATAGGTTGGTTGTCGTCATTTCCCAACCACACGCTGGTCACCAAGTTTCGATCAAATCCAGCAAACCAGCTATCTCGATAATCGTCTGTTGTCCCCGTTTTACCCGCCATATTAATATTGGGAAACTCACTTTTTATGCTCCGTGCAGTGCCTTCTAAAGTGACTTTATGCAATGCATAGTTAAGTAAATAACTTGCATCTTCGTCAGCTCTAATTTGAGAGCTTGGATTCCGTTTCCAAATTAATTCGTCTTCATGAGAACTCACAGCTTGAAGCGCATAAAGCGGTCTAAGTTCACCATTATTTGATAAGGTTTGATATACCTGATTAACCTGTAATGGCGTTAATTCAACCGCACCTAACGCAATAGATGGTAAAGCTTTAATCCTTTTATTAGCACCAAGTCGATTCAAGGTTTCAACGACTTCATCAAATCCTACCTCAGCAGCTAAATTAACCGTAGGGACATTGTACGATTTAACAATAGCGTCCATTAGCGAGACTTGCCCTCTAAATTCTTTATCAGCATTTAATGGCGCCCATTTTTTACCATCAGCGTCATCATAACTGATAGGCTTATCTTCAAGTAAACTAGCAAGGTTATAGGATTCTGGCTGCTCTAAGGCACGCAGATAAACAACTGGCTTCATTAATGAACCGATTGGACGAGAAGCATTAAGGGCGCGGTTAAAACCTGCATAAGCGGTATTTTTTCCGCCCACCATTGCACGAATACCGCCCGACCGAATATCTGACATCACTAATGCAGCTTGTAAGTCTTTTTGCTTATATTTTTGTGCTCGTTCAGCCACCACTTCTGTGACTGCATTTTCTGCACGGCGCTGTGCATTAATATCTAAAGTGGTAAATACTTTAACCCCAGAAAGCCGAGTCTCTTCCGTTTGCACGACCTTCGACAGTTCTTGCCTAACTTTATCCATAAATGCGGGATGCTTTCCTGATGCTAAACTAGGCGCGTTGTGCGTTTCCAATGGTAAGTTAATGGCCGTTTCATATTCAATTCGGTTTATTTCATTTGCTTCAAACAAAAGCCGTAAGACTAAATCACGTCTTGTTGTCATGCGTTCGACATGGCGCTTGGGGTCGTAATATGAAGGTCCTTTAACTAAGCCAACTAATACTGCGATTTCGTGGATTTCCAGTTCGTCTAAGGGCTTATTAAAATAGTAGTGACTTGCCAAACCAAAACCATGAATCGCTAATGCACCATTTTGACCTAAAAATACTTCGTTAATGTATGCATTTAAGATTTCCTCTTTGCTATATCTGGCATCAATAACAATCGCCATGGCGGCTTCACGAAGCTTCCGAATATAGGTTTGATTGCGTGTTAAAAATAGGTTTTTTACCAGTTGCTGAGTTAAGGTACTGCCCCCTTGCACAGTGCGCCCTGCACTGATATTTGCAATTAAAGCCCTAACAATCGACAAGGGTGCAACGCCATGATGGCTATAAAAATTTTTATCTTCTACTACTATCAAGCCTATTTTTAAAAGCGGTGGAATATACTCATCACTCATGAGCATGCGGTCTTCAGTAAGGCCACCCACAAGTCTCGATACTAACCATGGTTCAAGACTAGTGCGCTTAAAATTTTCGCCATCATCAACTCTCGCCAAAGTGGAAATTTTATCCCCTTCCCATCCAATGAGTATTTTTTGGGCCGGATAAATATTGTCTGGATAATAAAATTCGCGCCGGTATATGATAAGTTGCTTATCAGATTTTGAATATTCGCCTACTTCGTCTGCCGCATCTTGTAAGCGATATCCTAATAACTCAAGTTCGTCTTCTATTTCTTGAATGGAAATTTCTTGTTTTTTCTCAAGTACCAATGGTCGAGCGTATATCTGTGCAGGTACCTGCCATTTATTGCCCTCAAAACGTGGTTGAATTTGCGCATCTAAATATACGAGATAGGCGGTCGTTGTCGCCAAGCATATAAACGTCAACTTGAAAAAATGTCTTTTTATCCATTTAAATGGCGCTAATAACAACTTAAGAAATTTCAATCCTTTCCCTTTTGATGGATGACAAAAAATGATGAACTTGTATGGAACAACAACTTGCTACCTTAGTCTAGCTTGTGCCTTCACTTCTGGACAAGTTTTAGGCTCCACATTAGTCTGTTAGTTCAATCATAGAGTTTGTAAAATATATGAACAGATTTATGGTGGTGCTTTGCGCATAGTATTATATAGATTATCTTTGCTATTGAAAAAGAGGAATTGAAGAAAATGACAATGGGAACGGACCAAAGCGAAGTATTAAAATATATTGAAAAATATGCAGGTATTTTCAATTCCGTCGCCGAAGATATTGTTAAACGCGCCAGTATAGGTGACAAACAAAGCAGTCCATTTTTGGGCGACTTAGAAAAACTGCAAGCTTTGCTATCGGGCGAGACAAAAATAGACGCAAATAAGTTGTTTACTCAGCAAGTCGAATACATGAAAAAACAATCAGAATTGTGGCAGATGGCGTCTAAAGCAATGATGGTAAATGATGGTTCACCAAACGGGTCTAACGAAGCTAAAAGCGATATAAAAAAAGACCGACGTTTTGCCCATCAAGATTGGGAAAGTAACCCAGTATTCAACTATATAAAAGAGTCCTACCTGATTAACGCAGATATGCTTAGCAACATGGTAAACGCAATAGAATTTAGTGACCCCAAAAGCGCTGAACAAGCTAAGTTTTTTACGCGACAATATGTCAACTCGCTATCCCCTACCAATTATGTATTAACTAACCCTGAAGTATGCGAAGAAATCGTCAAAACCGAAGGGCAAAGTATTCTGAAAGGTATAAAAGCGTATTTAGAAGACCTCGAAAAAAGCCCTTTAGAAGCATTTAAAATGCGTCAGAGTGACGCCAATGCCTTTGAGTTAGGTAAAAACCTCGCATACACACCCGGTAAGGTAGTATTCCGAAACGAATTAATAGAACTTTTGCACTATGAACCAAAAGCAAAAACAGCTCATGCTGTTGCAACGCTGGTTATTCCACCTTTTATAAATAAATATTACGTAATGGACTTAGAAGAGAAAAAGTCTTTAGTGGGAGGCTTGCTAGATAGCGGCCATTCAGTATTCATGATTTCATGGGTTAACCCTGATGCGAGTTTGTCTGACAACGACTTTTTTGATTACATGAGAAAAGGGCCAATTTCGGCAATCGACGTGGTTAAAGAAATTACCAAAAAAGACAAAGTCAACTTAACCGGGTTTTGCGTTGGAGGCACTTTAGCCGCGGTTACAAGCGCTTATTTACGTGCCAAAGGGGATGAGAGTATTAACTCTTTAACCCTCCTTACTACCCTACTTGATTTTTCTCAGCCGGGTGAACTTGCTAACTATTTTACTGAAGATATGCTCAACATGATCGAGCAGAATGCTGATATCAAAGGTGTTTTCGATGGACGAATTATTGCCATGAGCTTCAGTTTGTTAAGAGAGAATAGTCTATTCTGGTCTTTCTTTATCAATAATTACCTAAAAGGCAAAGATCCCGCTCCTTTTGATATTCTATATTGGAATAGCGATTCAACTAATATCCCTGCCGCTTGTTTTAAGCAATATCTAAAACTGACTTATTGGGAAAACACCCTACGAAATCCGGGTGCTATCCAATTAGATGGCGTCGATATTGATTTTTCTAACATTGATATGCCCACTTATTTTCTGTGCACGGTAGCCGATCATATTGTATTGTGGCAAGGTGCTTACGAAGGGACCAAATTACTTGGTGGTGATACTCGTTTTGTATTAGCTGGGTCGGGTCACATTGCTGGCGTAATCAATCCCACAAAGGGCGGTAAATATCCGCACTGGACCAATAATAACTTACCTGAAACACCAGAAGAGTGGCTTGAAGGTGCAAGTGAACAAGCTGGTTCATGGTGGGTAGATTGGCATAATTGGCTGAAACCTATGTCTGGAAGAAAGGTCACCGCACCTATTCCCGGTCAGTCAGAATACTTGCCAGCGCTTGGTGATGCTCCGGGTACCTATGTTCGAAAAGTGCTGTGAGTAAAATAGAGCTTGCCGTAACATGCTTGTCTATTCTTTGAAGCAAAAATAAAGTACTCTTGCCAGGCTTGTTATAAGACTTTAAGGATTTACCCAATTGATTATCATAAAAAAATACCCCAACCGACGCCTTTACGATACGGTGAATAGTCAATATGTAAATTTGAGTTACATAAAAGAATTGATCAATGCTCATAGCGAGTTTCAGATTGTCGATTCTAAGACAGGTGACGATTTAACTAAAAGTGTCTTGCTACAAATAATTACTGAATCAGAAAGCAATGATCAGCAGTCTTTGCTGACCGACGTGCTATTAAAGCAATTAATCAGGTTTTATGATTCTGATATGGAACAATATGTCAGGCAATACCTCGAACAAAGTCTTGTTCAATTTATGGAGCAACAAGAAAAAGTTCAGGGCTTGATGAAAAACATGGTTGATAGCAATCCAATGACTATGTTTACTAAGATGATGGAACAAAACCTAGCGGCTTGGTCCTACGACAAAAGTCGAAATAAAGAATAACTTCAATTTTTTCAGTACCTTAAAACTCCTTTACAACAAATTTAGAAAAAAATGTTGCTTTGCAGCATTTTTTTCCTTGATCTTGTGAAATTAATCACTATTATTAGCTTAAAGCTCATGTTGCATTGCAGCAATCACTTTGCGTTTTATTATATAGATTGAGGATTAACACATGTTTGGCAAATTTTCAGAACAAATGAAGAAGTCAGCTCAACCTGCTTCTAACCTATTTGAAATGAACAAAAAAGCGTTAGAGCTTTTGGCTCAGCAAAATACCGTATTCTTTAGCGGGCTAATGGATGACAGTGTAAAGCTTGTTAAGTCCTTATCGGCTGAAACTGAACTTAATAGTGTTATTGCTGCACAAAGTGTATATGCCGAATCTGTTCGTGAACGAATGACTAGTGCCACAAAAACAACTTATTCGGAATTAAATTCGTTACGTGCTGAAATGACTGACATTGTTAAGACAAGTCTTGAAAACGTTAGTACTGAAACAAAAGCGGCGTTTACGCCTACAGTAACTAAAGCAGTCAAAACTAAACCAGCAACTAAAAAAGCAACAACCAAAGCCACGCCTAAAGCAAAACCAACAACTAAAGAAGCTACACCGGCAACGAAAGCATCGCCCAAAGTAAAGCCAGCAGCGAAAGTAGCGCCTAAAGCGAAGCCAGCGGCGAAAGCAACTACACCAACGGCGAAAGCGGCACCCAAAGCAAAGCCAGCGGCGAAAGCAGCGCCCAAAGCAAAACCAGCAAAGAAAACAGTTGCTAAATTAGCGCCTGCTGATGTAAAAGCAGACAACACTAAATAATTTTTACTTAAAAACCATTAAATCTTAACGGAGAATATTATGTTTGACCAAATCAATGAACAGTTCAAAGAGTCTTTGAAGCCAGTTACTGAGTTAGCTACGCTTAACATGACAACTTTGCAATCTCTTGCTGAAAAGCAAAACGCCTTGTTTACAAGTCTGCTCGCGGGCGGAGCTTCATTTGCAGAAACGGCTAGCCAGCAAAAAGATGTTATGAGCCTAGCTGAAGCGCAAAAAGCGTATTTAGAAACCTTGCAAGAGACTATCACCGAATCTGCAAAAGAAACATATACTTTAGTGTCTGGTGCACAGCAAAAAGCTGGTGCCATGATGAAAGACATTAGCGAAGAAGTCACGTCGAAATTGACTGCAGCCGCTAAGTAATTAAACATTACGCGTGCTTTTATCGAGTACCTTTTAAGTATTCGTTGGACTTCAATCATAAGGATGCGGCGGCACCACCGCAGTATTCATGTGATTGAAGTTTTTTATTTTAGTTCTGAGGTATTATTGTGAATTATCAAACCTATGATTATTTAGCGCGTACTGGTCAAATGATGAATGAAGGCTTCAGTCTTGTTAATGATATCGTGACTCATCCTTCTAACCCTTTTTCATATACTTGGACAGGCCGTCTGGCTAGTGCGTCATTAGAAACCGCAATGCGGATAACTCGTCGTTACGATAAATTGGGTTTTAATATTGACGAAGTGGAAGTTGCCGACGGTTCTGGCGTTTACAAAGTCAGAGAAGAAGTGACAATGGCCAAACCTTTTTGCGAGCTTGTTCATTTTCATGCCCTCGGACATACCGAAAAAAACAAAGTTTTGCTTGTAGCACCCTTGTCTGGACATCATGCTACTTTATTAAAAGGCACTGTTGAGGCGCTATTACCTAGCCATGAAGTCTATATTACAGACTGGGCTGATGCGCGAGAAGTCCCTCTGGATGAGGGCCCTTTTTCATTTGATTGTTATGTTTCTTATTTGATTGATTTTATCGAATATTTAGGGGAAGACACCCACGTTATCGCAATATGTCAACCTACTGTGCAAGCGCTGATCGCCACCGCTGTAATGGCTGAAGATAACAACTCCTTAACACCTAAGTCATTAACCTTAATGGCCGGCCCTTTAGATACCACGCAAAACCCAACGCGGGTAAACGAATTTGCTCAAAAAAGACCCATGGGATGGTTCAAAAACGTTGCAATAATGGAAGTACCGACAGGATATCCTGGTGCAGGACGCAAGGTTTACCCTGGCTTTATGCAATTGGGAGGGTTTATTTCTATGAATCATAAGAGTCACATGAAAAAACACGCTAGCTTTTTCCAAAACTTATTATTTGGCGAAAAAGAAGACGCTGAACGTTTTAGAGCCTTTTATGATGAATATATGGCTGTACTGGATATGCCGGCCGAGTTTTATCTTGAAACAATAGAGCGAATCTTTAAAAACAATGAAATTGCAAATAAAACCATTAGCTATAAAGGCAAAACCGTAGATTTTAGTTCGATAAAGAATACGGCTCTATTGACCGTTGAAGGTGCAAATGATGACATTTGTGGCTTGGGTCAAACGCACGCAGCTCAAGATATTTGTGAGAATATACCAGCAGATATGCGCAAACATCACATACAAGCAGGCGCTGGTCATTATGGTATTTTTAGTGGTTCAATGTACCGAAAAAACATTCGCCCCATTGTTACAGAATTCATTAATAAATACGCATAGGCATAATTAAAATATCCAGTTTTTGTGATTGTACCCGGAACTAATTCTGGGTACAGTTAGACCAATATATACCTATATAAATGTTTCAAGGATGGCCTAGTTGGATTTTTCTTTGTTTGTATCTAAACCTTTGCTTAAAATAACGCGTTTTTTTGCAATTATTTTCTTTACTGCCATTATTTCAACCTCTATGTCAGTAGCTATGGCAACAGCAAAGAATACTGATGTTCAAGCCCTTGTTGAAAATAATAGAGCTAATTTTACCCAGTGCTTAATACAAAAAAAAGCTGATGCCATAGCAGCAGGCGTCAGTGAAGCGCGTGCTGAAAAAGAATTTGTACGAATGAAGTTTATTCCAAGAGTGATTGAACTTGACCGAAGCCAACCTGAGTTTGTCTCCACTTTTCCCAGTTATTTTTCGAAACGCGTTAATCAGTGGCGTATTGATAAAGGCAAAGAAAAATATGCCAAACATAAAGAATTTTTAAATGAATTAACAAAACAATACGGTATCCCCGGGCACTACTTGGTTTCTATTTGGGGCTTAGAAACAAACTATGGTGGCTATACTGGAAACATGTCTACCTTAGACTCATTAGCTACGCTTGCGTGTGATAAACGCCGTTCAAAATTTTTCACCAGTGAGTTATTTTTAGCGCTAAAATTAATGGATACGCAAGACCTCAAACGCGAATCAATGTTAGGTTCTTGGGCCGGTGCAATGGGTCACACTCAGTTTATGCCTACCACCTATACTGAATATGCGATAGACGGCGATGGTGATGGCAAAGTTGACTTATGGTCCAGCGAAAAGGATGCACTTGCTTCAGCTGCGCATTTTTTATGGCGCTTGGGTTGGCAGCCTGGTATGCGCTGGGGTCGAGAAGTGAAATTACCCGAAAATTTCGATTATACGCTCGCCAATAGCCACAACAAAACGATAAGCGAATGGAAGACGCTTGGAATAAGTCGTGGAGACGGTCAAAATTTACCTGACAGTGATATCAGCGCTCGTTTAAGAGTCCCTGCCGGTCATCAAGGGCCCGCGTTTTTATCTTATGACAATTTTAAAATTATTATGCGTTGGAATAATTCAGAATTCTATGCAATCGCGGTAGGGCAATTAGCTAATCGCATAGCAGGTGGAGCAGGTTTGCATGCAAAACTACCTGATTTGCCACGTTACAGCATTGCCGATATGGCAAAATTACAACGAAAACTTAACGAAAAAGGCTTCGATGTAGGAGGCGCTGACGGAATAATGGGGCCTGCAACTCGTGAGGGTATTCGTCAATTCCAAGGTGAAAATGGATTGGTAGCAGATGGTTTCCCCTCGCCAGATACTATTGCAGCTATTTTACAGTAATTGACATAGAAGCTTAAGTTCCCGCTTAAGCCTCTCTATTGATTAAGCGCATTTTACAGCTGCAAAATGCTTAGTACATATGTTGACCACCATTTATGGACAGGGTAGAACCCGTAATAAAACTGGACTCATCATCGACCAAAAACGCTACACTGTTTGCAATATCTTCTGGACGCCCAAGCCTTCCAACAGGAATTGTACGAATTATTTTAACCAATACATCCTCTGGCACCGCTCGCACCATGTCAGTATCAACATAACCCGGTGCAATTGCATTTACAGTGATCCCTTTTGCTGCATTCTCCAAAGCCAGAGCTTTTGTAAAACCGTGTATTCCTGATTTTGCAGCGGCGTAGTTAACTTGTCCATACTGACCTGCTTGACCATTAACTGATCCAACATTGATGATTCGACCAAAATTCCGTTCACGCATGCCATCAATAACCGCTTTACAAGTATTAAAGCAAGAAGCAAGATTAGTTTGGATTACCGCATCCCATTTATCGAAAGACATTCTATGCATCGTACCATCGCGAGTAATGCCGGCATTGTTCACTAATACATCAATTGCCCCATATTCAGATTCTATGCCAGCAATTGCAGTTTGTACCGCATCAAAATCGGATACATCAAATTTTGCAGTTGGAATGCCCGTTCTTTCTGTAAACTCTTGAGCGGCTTGATCATTTCCAGCATAGTTTGCTATGACCACATAGCCCTTTGCTTGCAAGGTTGTACAAATTGCTTCGCCTATACCACGGGTACCGCCTGTTACTAATGCCACTCTTGTCATCTTTAATATCCTCAGATTAATGATAATATGTTTTATTATTAGAATAAGTTATAAAGGTTTAATTAATATGACTAAATTCGACTTTAGTAGGAAGCTTCAATAGTCAGCGACTTAACTGATATAAATCAATAAAATGACGTATCTTTTGTTTTTAAGTCTTATGACAGTAAACCTTGAAGTCAGTTTGAATATAAGGTGTCAACTACTTACCTGAGCTGTATAATTAGGAATTGGCACTTATTGATTTGATGTTCAAACAAAAATGATGACGATAGCAAAGTCTTCGTTTGTCTAGCGTCGAGTTTTTGTAGTGATCTAGTTCTGACTTTTATACATTTATTCAGTAAATTTTTGGAGAAATCTTTTGCACTCTACCTTTAGGCTTGTTCTTGATTGTCCCGACCAAATTGGATTGGTCGCTGCTGTATCGCAGTTTTTATCGTCTATTCAAGCAAGCATTCTAGAAGCAAGTCATCACACCGATATACATCTACAACGATTTTTTATGCGACATGAAATAGCGGCTGACTCCATTACGCTTTCCGATGAAGAATTACGCATCGGTATACAAGATCTCGCACAAAAATACGATATGAAATGGTCCTTGAGCCGCTCAACCGAAAAACGCAAAGTTGCTTTGTTGGCAAGTAAAGAATCTCATTGTTTAAACGATGTGCTTCACCGATGGCATACCGGTGAGTTGCAGTGTGATATTCCATGTATTATTGCTAACCATAGCAGTATGCAAAAGTTTGCTGACTGGCATCAGGTGCCTTTCCATTTAATCGATTTTACAAATAAAACAAAGGCTTTTGAAGAAATCGAACATTTACTCGAACATTATAAAATTGATTTGACAGTGCTTGCTCGTTTTATGCAAATAGTGCCCAATGAGTTATGTGAAAAACTAGCCGGCAAAATTATCAACATACATCATAGCTTTTTACCTTCATTTGCAGGTGCGAAACCATATCAACAGGCATATGATAGAGGTGTAAAGCTAATAGGCGCTACTTGTCATTATGTCACTAGTACTTTGGATGAAGGACCTATTATTGAACAAGAAGTCATGCGGATATCTCATAGCGATAGTAGTGTAGATATGGTCCGAAAAGGAAAGCGCTGTGAGATAAATGCCTTGGCAAACGGGATGCGTTACCATTTAGAAGATAGAGTGATTATTTGCCAAAATAAAACCATCGTTTTTAATTGAGCTCACCATTGTTTACGCTTTTGTCGCCAGTAGTTTATCAATAATATGCAGTGTGCTCTGAACTGCGCCCGCGTTGGCTCGAAGTACCTTAACACCCTGTTTACCGGCGTCCTCAGCTGATTTATTATCACTTATCCATGCATTGCATTGCTCATAGAGTTGAGCTTCGTTATTCACAATCACTAGGGCACCTTCATTCTCTAAATACTCGCAAATTTTGGGATTATTGTAGGTACTAGGCCCCATCACTATTGGTTTAGAATACAATGCCGCCTCCAACGCATTATGCCCACCTTTGGGAGCAAGACTCCCCCCAACAAAACTAACATCGCATATGCTATAACACGCCTTTAGACACCCCATAATATCGACCAAAACACAGTCAATCGAATGCTCTTTTGCTTGTTCTTTATTTACTTGTTTATGGCTATTCTCATCTGCATTAAATTGCTTATTTTTGCTGATCCGTTCCACACACAAACCGCCCGACCTTAATATATTTTCAACTTCATCAAACCGATGAGGATGTCGAGGTACAATAATCAAACATAGTGTTGGTACTTGCTGTTTTAGCTTAGTAAAGGTTTTTAATAGTGCCTTTTCTTCTGGAGCATGAGTAGAACCACCTAATAAAATTGGTCGCCCTTGGAGCCCATAACTATCCAGTATTTTTTCGCCTAAATCAGCGTCACTGACTACCGCACTAATATCAAATTTCATATTTTTGGTATTAACAAGTTGCTTTTTGTATACGCCAAGCGACAAAAAATTACTAAAAGATTCAGTGCTTTGGGTGCAAATTACTTCTATGCTCCTCATGCTGGGCCTGAACAACCAAGCAAATTTTTTATACACTACCAAGGATTGATCTGTCATTCTGGCATTGATAAGTAAACAAGGAATGTTCCTCGATTGACATTGATGAAGCATATTTGGCCAAATTTCCAACTCTACAATTAAACACAAACAAGGTTTGATGTGGTTAAAAAAAAGCTGCATACACAAAGGCACATCGAAGGGTAAGTAGCAGTGCTGAACTTTATTTTGATAAAGCCTGGCAGCATGCACGGCGCCTGTTACTGAAGACGTGGATAAGGTAATTGCTTTCTCAGGATGCTGCTTTTGTAAATTAACAATAAGATGATGAACCGCGTTTATCTCTCCCACAGATGCGCAATGAATATATATCCCGTTCTGCTCAAAGTGGTTTGTTAGCAACCCAAAACGTTCCATAAAACGCCGAGACTTTAGTTCTTGTTTTTTTTCAGCTTCGCTGTGTTTCAATTTTTTACGAAACAACACCAACATAAAAGGTAGTGCCAAAGACAAAAACAAGCTGTAAATGTAACGAAGAAAAGTATGTAACAAAAAGGATTTAAGCATATTACTCATAAATTTCTGGCGTGCGTTCGGAGTAATCGTGTGATCAGCAAAGTTTCTTGGAGATTGCCGCGCACATTATCCGCCTAACATTGCTAAATGGGTAGTTGCACCGGTTTTATGCTCTTGCAGCAAATGAGTTGGCTTTTTATACGGCATAAGTGCTTCAATATGACTGGCTAATTCATGCTTGCGTTCATCGCTCAGACCCCATCTGATGTCGTAACCTTTTTCCGCAAATAAACATAAATGCACCTTCCCCGTTGACGAAACTCTTAAGCGATTACAGTTGTCACAAAACCCGGAAGCATATGGTGTAATAAGTCCAATAGTGCCGACATAATCTTGGTGAGAATAAACCCTCGCTGGGCCTGAAAACTTATCACGACTAGTCTGTACAAAGCCATTTTCTATCAAGCTATGTTGTATACCTGCGGGACTGACATGTTGTTGGTTAAAAAATATCGCATTATCGCCGGTTTCCATAAGTTCGATAAACCTAAAACTTACCGGTTTATCTTTAATATACTGCATGACCTGACCCAATACTTTGTGGTTAAACTGCTTCATCAATACTAAATTTATCTTCACTTTTAAGCCAACATCGATGGCGCGGTCTATTCCCAGTAATATTTCTTTGAGTTTGCTTGAACCAGTTATGACTTTAAATTGGTGCTCATCAAAACTGTCGACACTTACATTGACACTGTCTAAACCCGCATTGTACCAGTCTTGCGCATTCTGTGTGAGCTTATAGCCATTGGTTGTTAATGCGATGGTTTGAATATGTTGGTTCTGCTTTATACCTGCGATAATATCACTTAAATCTTTACGTAAACTGGGCTCACCGCCTGTTATTCTGACTTTTTTTGTACCCAATGAAGCAAATACTTCAACAAGATTTAGTACTTCATGAGAACTTAAAAAACGACTTTTGTGGGTCTTTTGATAGCCATCGGGCAAGCAATATTGGCAACTAAAATTGCAAACATCCGTTAGTGATACTCGTAAATATTCAAATTGACGACCAAATCCATCGCTTAGCAAAAAAACACCTTTATTATTTAATAATTTGCAGTCTACTTACTATAAATCGGATACGCTTTTTATACTAGGGTCTGATTTACCTTATGCACTAATTTTTAGGGCCTTTTGGCCGATAAACTTCTATATGAAAGTTAATGCAGTACTTTACGTTTTTACATGAAACATAGCCACTATAAATCGGATACTATTTTGTCTGTGTTGCTACAAGTAACACAGTGCGATTTTGTGCGGGTAACTGAAACCAACGTAAACGGCGATAAGCGAAGTGAGTTTGGAATATATGAAGATAAATTTCAAAAGTTTACTCATGCTTTAGATCAATTCGTAGCAGAAAAAACTTACATTTTTAATAACTATGAATTTAGTTTTTGTATATTTAATTCCCATCATTTACACATAGATTGTTGTGCTCACGAATTTGACAAAATAACTGACGCAGACGGTGAAGAGGCCAATAGCACCACCAACAAAGTACTTCAAAATAGAAAATCACATTATAGTGAGTCGCAAATCAGCAAGCATTTTTCTATTGATTTGATGAACAAGACAGGCCTACCGGCCACTTTGTTTAAGTTGGCAAACCCAGAAAGCGATAACACCGACATTAATAACGCAGAAGGAACCCAACTATTGTTGTCGACCTTGTGTGCAACGATAGAAAGCCTCCAGCTGATTAATCAATACGAAAAATACACCCGCGATAGCCTAACAAATTTGCAATCACGTTCATCTTTGCAGGGTGAAATTGATGAACAAATATCGCATTCGGGTATTGCTTTGTGCTTAGTGCATTGCAACGACTTCCAACAAGTTAATCGAAAATTTGGCCAAGAACAAGGCGATTTAGTTTTGCATGAAATTGCAGCTATTCTTGAGAAACACACTCGCGCTGAAGATATCTCAGGAAGATTTGGTGGTGCATTATTTGGTGTTGCGACTAAAGCTTCCGAAATAAGCGATGGGATGCATATTGCCAGTAAACTGCAAAACGCCTTGCATAGTAAACCATATTTGAAAAATTCGGTTCGTTTAACATTTAATGTGGGTATTTCTTTTGTCAGCCAACAAGAAGCAGCACTAGACAATAATGTCAGTTCAAGTATTTTGATTAACCGCGCTGAACAAGCGCTCAAAGCGGCTCAAAATGCCGAAAAACCAAGTATTGTGCAATGGGAGCCTGATAAATTTAGATTAGACGAACAAGAGTTTAATTATTTAGGAGGTATATTTACGCCCGATAATGTCACTAATTATCGAAATATGCTGTTACTATGGGACATCTCTTCTATTATCGCTGACGAACATTCATTTCCTCCTTTATTGAAAAGCGTGATTGAACGACTTGCTTATACCTTTGAGTTTACTTATGCCGGTATTATTTGTAGCAAAGGAGAACAAATTTCTGATCATGGTTTTAAATTAGACCAAAACACCGAAATCAGCAATTTAGACTGGAATGAATGTGAATACCGCGAACCACTGCGCGAAGCCGCCGAAAATGCCATTAAAAACTCGCAACACACAGAGCATGAAGAAAACCAATTTAAATCACTTATTATACCTTTAGGTACTGAAGCTGATGAATGCTTTTTTATCATGGGTGAGAGTGACCGACTCGATTTAACTCACGATTCGATTATGCTATTTGTTGGTTTTGCACGGCAAATCGGTAAGGCACTAAAACGCAGTCAACTAGAAGACGAGCTCAACAAAAAATTAGAACGACAAAACGCTAAATTGGCAAAAGAACTGACCGAACTTAAGGCTGGGATTAAATCTAGTGCGCTAGTGTATCGTTCTTTACAAATGCGCAAAATAGTCGAATTAACTCAGCGTGCAGCACAAACTGATACGACGGTATTAGTCACTGGAGAAAGCGGTACAGGAAAAGAAAAGTTAATGCATGCAATACATCGACTAGGTGATAGAAGCGAACGTCCATTAATTATTGTCGACTGTGGTTCTATTCCCGAAACCTTAATTGAGTCTGAGTTGTTTGGACACACTAAGGGCGCTTTTACCGGCGCACAAAGCGATAGTAAAGGAAAAATTCAAGCCGCTAATGGTGGCATATTAGTGTTGGACGAAATAGGCGAATTACCGCTCTCTATGCAACCCAAATTACTTCGATTTGTGCAAGAAAAAAACTATACACCCGTTGGTAGCAACACGCCTATTGATGTGGATGTCAAGATAGTTGCAGTCACTAACCGCGACCTAGCAAAAGAAGTAAGCCTGGGGAACTTTCGTAAAGATTTGTATTATCGACTAAATGTTGTTGCATTGCATAACCCGCCCTTACGCGAAAGAAAGGAAGATATTGATTTACTATCTAAACATTTTTTGAGTAAGTTTTCGCAGCAGTTTGATATTGGTAATAAGTTTCTTAGTCCTCAAACGATAGGCTTAATGCAGACTTATAGTTGGCCAGGTAATGTCAGAGAATTAGAAAATGCGCTTATGCAAGCTAGTTTGTTAACTATACAAGACGAGATTACTTTCAATGACCTCAATTTAGATATAGATAATAATGCCGTTAATAATGAAACTCATATGACACAAGCAAATTCAAATGAAGTATTGCCCATAAATGGACAGGCATCTGATATTCATATAAACCATTTAAATGGACAGGCACCTGATATTCATATAAACGCTCATGATTTAGCTGAACTAAGATCTGATGTTAATATTCATACGCAAGAAAATACTGAGTCTGAGCACTTTATTACGGTCAATCCAACATGGGAACGCCAATATAAACAAAAATTAGACGCACTCGTTGCTGCATTGAACCCAGGGCATGCCTTAGAAATTGCAATTGGCAATGCAGTTGAGAATGCACTTCTACATGAAGCATTTGCAATGTGTAAATCAGCTAATAAAACAGCACTTTTACTACAAATCCCTGTCAGTACAGCACGTCGACGTTTAATGAAACCGCGAATTAATATTGGTGCAATTGAACATTCATCACAGTGGCAAAATGTGTTGGCGCTGTTAAAGCAAATTGTTCGTGGCGACTTTTATGTTAAAGAACCCATGGAAGTGATTCGTTTGATAACGGCAAGTAGAATTCTTTCAGCTTATAGTAGCAATATGACCTTAGCTTCTCAGCTAATGGGAGTAAGCGAACCTACTATGTATAAATTACGTAAAAATCTATCTTATTTAGGGCTTTAAATAGAATATCCTCTTTTTTACTTACTTAGTTTTCGAAGGAGTTATCTTTCTTAGGTTTTGATTTTTGGCTGCGGCGTCGCAGTACTTTGACATCTTTTTCTTTGATAGCTTTGTCTAAATTAACAACCAAAGAATTAAGCGTACTAAATGGCAATTCTTTTTCTATTTGCACAATCCCTGTCCACGTATTCCTACCTGCTTCTTTCGACTTATAGAGCGCTTTGTCAGCTAAAAGATGAACTTGGTCCCATGACAAAGATTGCGGCGCATGATGACTAAATGGGAAAAGTGCAAAACCAAGTGAGCTAGATAGATGGAATTTATTGGGTAATCCAACATCAAATCCATGTTCAGCAATGGCTATTCTTATTCGTTCGGCAAGGGTTTGCGCTTCGTTTAGATTATCAACCTCAGCGACTACCATGTATTCATCTCCACCCCAGCGAATGACAATATCATGTTCACGACATTCTCTTTTTAATATATTAGCCACTTGAATAATGACTTTGTCACCAGCATAGTGACCATAGTTATCATTGATGGGCTTAAATCCATCAAGGTCAAACATTAGTGCCATCAAACGGGGGCCTGATTCTGAGGTAAGCGAACTTTCAATAAGGTTCTGCCCGAATCTTCGCGATATCTCATCAATGCGAGGGATAATTACTTCCGATAAATGTCGGCGGTTATGCAAGCCAGTTAGCTGATCTGTAATACTGATATGAAGCAGTTTTTCATTCACTTCCCTTAACTCGGCTGTGCGTTCTTGAACGCTGTGCTCTAATTCTATTTGATATTGCTTTTGCATTACTTCTTTTTGGTGAAAATAACAACGAATTCGCCAACCAAAAATAACTGTCACTAAGAAATAAATAGTATAGGCCCACCACGATAACCATGGCGCTGGATGCACTATTAGTTCGATACTGGTGCCTTGATTATTCCAAATTCCATCACTGTTAGACGCGACCACCTTAAAAGTATATGTGCCTGACGGTAAATTAGTATAGGTCGCTCTGCGCACATCACGAATTTCAACCCATTCTGTATCAAAACCCTCAAGTTTGTATTTGTAGTTATTGTTTAAAGGAGACGCAAAATCTAATGCAGCAAACTCAAAACCTATCAGGTAGTCTGTATGACGAATCTCTATCGCTTGGCTTTTTTGGTTTATTGACTCACTGACCGAAAAGACTTTGTTAAGACGTTGGAAGTGTGTCAGTTCTATGGGCGGTGGTGTGGGGTTTGGCTTTACTTCCGCCGGGTTAAAACGAGTTACACCTTCATTTCCGCCAAAATATAAATATCCGTTTTCATCTTTATGATATGAGCCAGAATTAAACTCGTTATCTTGAATCCCTTGTGAAACCGTATAGTTGACGATCTCCTTTGTCTCTCTATTTATCTTTGCTAAGGCTTTATTGGTACTGGCCCATAAAAAGCCTTCTTCGTCTTCCAACACGCCATATACAACATTGCTTGGCATACCATTTCCAGTGTGCAGTTTTTCAAAAGTAATTCGGCCACTGTCGAGGTTATAGGCGCTGAGTAAATTTAGCCCGCCACCTTGCGTGCCCACCCAAATATTTCTATTTGAATCTTCATGTATGGTCAGGATAGAGTTGGCACCAAGACTATCAGGGTCATCTAAGCGCCGCTGCATTCTAAACGCCGTTTCTGTTTTTGGTACAAATACGTTTAATCCAGCATCCCACGTACCGACCCATAACTTACCATCGAAACTTTCGTGTAAGGTCATCACTTTATTGCTACTAAGTGTGCTGATATCATCAGCATCAAATTTATATCGGGTAAAATTATCAGTCTTTCTATTGTAGCGATTTAAACCACCATTAAAGGTGCCAAACCATATTGTTCCGTCGGTTCCTTTAATAATAGACGTTATACCGTTTGCACCAATACTATTTTCATCAGCATTATCGTATCTGTAATGGGTGAATAGATTTTCTATTGGATTATATTTGGTCGCCCCTGAAATTCTGTAACCAAACCAAATTTCGTCGTCATTCACTTTCAACATTGACATGACTTTGTCGTCAATCAGTCCAGCTTGAGTGTCTGTTTGAAGGGGTAACTTTGAAACTTCTGAAGTACTCAAATCGACAATATCCAAGCCTGCATCATTACCAACAAACATCTTGCCCGCGTGCGTGCCAATCATAGTGGTAATATTTGATGATAATGAGTTAGCTTTCCCATCCGCTTTAAAATAGTGGTCGAATTGCGTTGTTCGAGTATTCCACTTATTCAAGCCATCAAAGGTTCCAACCCAAAATACATCAGTATTATCTAAGAATACACTCCATATCCTAGAGTCTGTTAAACCTGCTTTACCTTGCACATTCTTTTGGAGTAGCTGAAACTTTTCAGTGCCTACTTTTTTATAGTGTAGGCCGTTTCGTGTCCCTATCCACAATGTTTGCATGGCATCTTGACCAATCGCGTTAAGGGAATCATCCTCAAACCCTGCCACCATTTGAATCATATCTTCAAAATTTTCTAATTTTGGGCCTTTTAAATCGAAGCGATAGAGGCCTTGTTTAAATGTGCCTATCCACAAAACTTGTTCATGATCAATATACAAAGAACGAATACCTGAAGTTATGCCTTCATCTTTCGTATTGAAGTCTGGGATAACCACACTCACTTGTTCTGTTTTAATATTGAATTTTAATAAGCCATTTCGATCAGTACCAAGCCACAAATTACCTGCAAAATCTTCAATGAGTGTCCAGATGTCGGTATGAGAGCCATCTAATAAGGGGAAATTAAATTGCTTAAAATTATTCTCTTCGGGAATAAATTTATTTAAACCTTTTTTGGTCGCGACCCACATGGTGTTATTAGAATCACGCAATACCGCACGCACTTCTTTGTCATTAATTGAACTACGAGTGCCATTAGCTAAGTAACGAGTAAACTTGTTTGTTTTGTGGTCAAGAACACTTACGCCGTTTCGGGTGCCTGTCCAAATATTGCCATTTGCATCTTCTGCAATAGATTTTATCCACGGGGATGAGATAGATGTAGGGTCATTAAACTGAGTAATGTAGGCTGTAAAACCGATGCCGTCGTATTTATTCAGGCCTTCTTGTGTACCAAACCATAGAAACCCGCGCGAATCTTGGAAGATATCAATCACTGACTGCTGCGATAATCCGTTGGTAGTGCTTATTTTTTCAAACCGAATATTATCGGCAGAACCCATCAGCCATGGACTTAAAAATGCCAAGCACACAAAAAATAATATTTTTGTCGTTTGAATGGGTTTATGCAACAACACGTTTATTTTCATGCGGCCAGTTCTGTGTCTTGATTAATACAGGTTATCGTCACTAAAATAAATTTCTCCAATAAAAAAGCCATCAAATGATGGCTTTTTGTTTAGCTTTTTCAACGTGTCTTTAATCTACCCAACTAGACTCATCTACCACTACTTCGATATTAGGGTCAACTGGCTCAGGGTTAAGGTCAGTGCTTTGTAGGTCCATAGTTTCATTACCCCAATGAGTGCCCTGTAAACCCATGATTTCGTTACCCCAATGAGTACCAAGTAAACCCATCACTTCGTTACCCCAATGGGTACCTTGTAAACCCATGGTCTCGTTACCCCAATGAGTACCTTGTAAACCCATCACTTCATTGCCCCAATGAGTACCTTGCAAATTCATTGCTTCGTTGCCCCAGTGGCTTGCTTGCAGACCCATGGTTTCGTTACCCCAGTGAGTGCCTTGTAGTCCCATAGACTCATTACCCCAATGAGTCCCTTCAACAAACACTTTGCCATTACCAAGGTCAATGTAAAATTCGCCATCATCATCGACTCTAGCTGGACCTGCAAAGTGTTGCGTGCCTAATAAGTCCTGATGAATATCCAAGCCGTTGTTGGCGCATCCGGTCGCGTCACTCATTACAGCCTTGTACGCATCCACCATTCCTGCTCCTTGCGCAAATGGGCTGTAAGTCATCATTTCGCCATCATGTGCTAATTGAGCTGAGCTGATAATACGACATTTGACATCGTCTGCTGAGAGATACGGGTTTTCTGACAATACCAGTGCCGCAATACCTGACACCAAAGCAGCCGCTTGTGATGTGCCCGATACTACCGAGTAATTCTCACCCCATAAGCTTTTGCGCAATAGTTTCACAAGGAATCGCTCATCCATTTTAGTCTCTATTCCTGTTCCATATGCAACTACTTCCGGTTTGATAAACCCTTCAATAGTTGGCCCTTTTGCTGAGAACGACGCAATACGGTCATCTGTATAATCAAGTGGTGTATCGTTGTCGGATGCGGCTCCAACAGTCAAGGCATATGGGTTATTCCCAGGTACTGTGATACCCATTTCTTTGCCGTTATTTCCTGCTGAAACAACAACTACGACACCTGCATCCCATAAGCGCATTACTGCTTGGTTAATTGGGTCTTGCCAATAGTGGCTAACCGCATCAGCTCCTAAAGACATATTTACAACCCGGATTTTATATCTATATCTATTCTCGAATACCCAGTTCAATGCGTCTAAAACCTTTGAATAACTTGACTCACCGTTTTGGTCAAACGCTTTTACAGGTAGTATTGTCACGTCTGGTGCAATGCCATTATGTGTCCCCTTACGGTCGATAATACTGCTCCCAATAATTCCTGCTACGTGAGTACCATGACCATTTTTGTCATCGTTCCAACGGAAATTTTTACGACCACGCATAGCGTCGTATTTTACAGGAATACGCGGACGTGAAGCGCTGTCTCTGAATAGGAAGCGGCCGATAGCCCCCCCAAGGTTAGCACTACTATCGATAACAGCAACCGTTATACCGCGGCCTTTAATACCCATCTCATGCAAAGATTTGGCGTTTGATTGTTCAACGATATCGTTATTAATCACAAACTCTTTTAAGAGTTTCTTTGTCTGGCCTTTGTTTAAAATACTATTATTCATTGTCATCACAGTGCGGTCATCTTGTACAGTGACACTGCCGAGTGCTCTTATTTTTTCAGCCTGACTAGGAGTTAACATCGCACTCACAGCGTTGATGATGGGAAATTCTCGGCTTACGTCACCCCCTACTTGCGTAACGACTTTATTTAATCGTTGAGCGCTTGAACCTTGCAAAATGTATGATTTTGTTTCAATCTCATTGCCCCAATGGTTTTCTGCTTCCTGCTCAGGTCCTATGTGACCTTTGCTGGCAAAGTATATCGCTCCGCCAATAAAGCTTATCAAGAGAACGATAAGGGTGTTATTAAAAGCTTTCATTTTACTACCTCTGAATGTAAGCACAGTGAGCACTTTACTGCGAATGTATCCAACTAAAGCACCAACTGTGCCAACATTCTTATTTTTTTATCTTATTGTTTTTTATGGATATTTTTTTGATTAATTTAAAATTAAAAAATGAACAAAGAATTGAACAGCTTAAATAAATAATTGAACTCCATTTCTTTAAATTGATTAAATAAATGAACAAGTAGCGATATTAATGAATAGCACGCTAATTGCGTGACTGCAGAATATAAAATATATGTTAATTAAGGGTCATTGAATGTTCAGTTAAATATTAATTGACCGATATTAGAAATGGGATGTCAGGCAGCCATTTAATGCTTGGTTGTCATCACAACAAATACAGGAACCGGATCTATTTCAAATCTATATTGTAAAGGTTGTTATGCAGAGCAAACGTGTTCAAATATTAATTCTGTTGCTAATAATTAGCGTTATATATTCACTTTTAAGTGTTTTTTTAGTTAATGACCAAACTGACAAAAATTCATTTAGAGAGAGTGTTAGCTCAGAAGATAGAAAACCCATAAAAGATGATGGGAATCATTTGAATGGCGCAGACATGCTGACTAAAAAAAACACCCAGAAACTAAACTCAATTTCTGAACAACCAACAACCATTAATACTGAACTTGAACTTCCAAAACAATTTTTATTGGTGGGTACTCGATTAAAGACTGATTCAAACACTGAGCAAAGTATGGTTTTGTTGTCTTACGTAGGTGATTTGCATCAATACTTTGAAAATGATTTCTTGTTGAATACCGATATGCAGCTCGCAATGGTGTATGAAAGCAAAATAGATATTAGTTTCAAAGACCGTATTTTTACTATTGCTTTGAGCCCCCCAAATTTGTTAGCGCCTGATTTCAGAGAGGCGGAAAAATCTTATTCAGACTTTTTAGAAATGACCCCAGAGGAAATAGGCAGTCGCCCTCGAATACTTGAACATTTAATTATATTAACGCCTACTCCCTATATTGCCGATGGTCAGCTTATTTACCCAGGTTTAAATCCAGCGCTTTTTCAACAAGCGGGTTTTAAAGAAGATGATGTTTTAAAAACAATCAATGGTAAAAGTGTGACTATTGAGGCTGAGTTAGATGACATAAAAAAAGAGATGCTAAATGCCAGTACACTCGTATTTGAAGTGATGCGGAAAGGCCGAATGATCACACTCTATTTGGATATCCCCTCTGAAGCGTTGGAGATTAAACGCTAAGGCAGTCTTTTGACATAAAAAAACCGAGCTAGATCCTGAAATCTAACCCGGTTTACATTGCCCAAACACTCATCACAGGCAAAAACTAGCGAGTTCGAGTGATAACAATTCTAGCCGTTGGGTTATCAAACTTATCACTTTGATTTAAGACTGAAGTAGATAGGCCTTCTAAGCTTGAATCATTTGCATTAGCAGACGTAACAACACCAGCATGAATGCGTACTGCATTAACTAGGTCGTCTCGTGCAGCATCAAAGCCAGCAGCATCACCGCCACCGCCTGCTGCACTAGCTGCTGGACCAGGCATTGTAGCAGCGGTCTCGGTGTTTGCTTCAGTGCCGGAGTCCCATGCTGGAGCAATGAAGGACATACTTGCACCAACTTCCATATTGCTTATATCTTTGCTATTGATGCCAGCAAAGGCGTCATTGGTGTCAACTAACATGGTAGCCACTGATAGACGCACATTGTCTAGGTCGAGTTCAGGTACTAATACCGTTACTACCTGTGTAGTCTGGCCCGGTCCATTAATACCTGAACTTGGTTGTGCATCCAAAAACTGAATGGCGTCTTGAGCTTCGCTAATCAACATCATAGGCGAGCCTCCTTCTGCTAAGTTTTCAAGTCCCAAGGAAGCGGGAGTGCCCGACATAAAGGCGTTATATCCGGGTTCATGCACAATGATGGCAGACGGTGCCATTGGCTGGCCATGGGTTAAATTGGTCACCGTGACATTAAAAGCACCAAAGCCACCACTCGGACCTTGTGGGCCCTGTGCACCTTGACTACCATCGTCTCCATCACCCCCTTGCGGACCCGCAGGCCCAGCAGGACCTTGTATACCCTGTGGACCTGTTGCTCCGTCTTCACCATCATCGCCACTACAGGCACTGAGTATTACAGCAATAACTGCCACGCTTAATATTTTTAAGGTTGAATTTTTCATAGGACTCTCCTAGCTTATGATGCAGGAACAACAATAGTCACTTTAGCGACCGGGTTTAACCATCTATGCACAGTTGAGTCTAAATCGCTTGCACCAGCGGTAGCGGAAGTATCGCCTAGTGTATTACGATGAATATGCACAGGCCCATCAGTACCATCAACGACTTCGGTTGCTGAACCTAAGGCAGTGCCGTCTTGATCAAAGCCTACTTGAACTGCCACACCCATACCACCTGTGCCCATACTCGGTGCAATTGGATCCGCACCAGCGCCTGCAACACCTGGTAGAGCATAACCACCCAGTGCACCACCCCCAACAGCAGTTATATCAGTGCGTGTACTGTTTAACTCGTCATTTAATTCAGTCCCCGCATCGTACGCATTCAAATAGTAAGTGTAAGTCCCAGGCTCTGTTGGGATTTCGATACTATCTAAGCCCACAAAAGCATCGTTGGTGGGAATCAACATCGACGCAATAGATAAGTATGGTTTATCCATAGTGTCGAAAGGATAAGAGACTGTGCTAGCTGGCGCTGCCAATCCACCAAACCTATGCCAAGTATTATTACCATTATCTGTATCGGTTGGTCCCAGTAAGGCCTCAAAATTTTGCCCTGACGATGCTGCATTCTGTGCATCATCTATTACACCTGCTTCAGCTAGCCATGCTAATGCTGACGAAGCCGTTTGACCCACTTCAAATACATCAACATCAGCGTTATGTGCAACTACCAAACGAGGAGTAAAATAATTGGCTTGAGTTAAATTAGTTACGCTAATTTGTAGTTCAACAGCCTGAGATGCTGAAGTTGCAGCGAGGGTTAATAACGTGGCAGCCGCCACTTTAGTAAATTTCATCATAGTTTCTCTCTGATCATATTGGTTTAATGCGAGTGCTAACTAAACTAGTTACCACTCGCTGTGAATGACTGAGAGGAATACTAAATGGGACTTATAACTAAAGTGTCACAAGCGTTTAACAAAATAACGACCATTTGATGTCGATTTTTAATTTGCTGGCATCATTCAGACCTTATAGTCATTGCCATCGGGTGTGGTAAATTCACGCGTGCAAGGGAATTCAATTTGAACATCGCTAATTCCTGCTAATGTTTGTATTTCGCGTCGCGTATCCCGATTGAATATTAGTTCAACGTGCAAATTATCTTCTTGTAACAAAATAGAACAAGGTGATTCTTTACTGCCATTAAAAGCAACAAATTGACGTGGATGCTCAAACCCACAATGACTACCGTCGTCAAAAAATGCCATAATGTGGCGATAATAAACAAGGTATTGCTTTACTTCTTTGTGGGAGCGTTGTTGCAAAGGAAATCTAGCGTCAAGCATTTGAAACACAGCCGATTGATTTTCAAATATATCAAAGGCACTATGCCACTTTTCATCGGCCATGGCTAAGACATGCGTACTTGTAAAATTTAATTCTTGAGATTGTATAGTTGCTACTTTCAATGCTGGCATGTTCATAATAATTCTCCACTATCTCTATGTTGTATATCAATACTTGACTAGATTATTTAATAAGCTTTTTTATTTCAGTCTTGTTCATGAAAGGCACTTAACAGAAATAAAATCCCTTACCGATTAACTGAAATTAATTCTAGCTTAATAACATGAAGAATTTCACAATAAGAATTTTACATAGTAAATTTTACAAAAAGCGAGGGCACTAAAAGCTTTCATGTATGGCGATAGAGAAGCTGTATCTTCTCTGTAAGGAAGGTATTGAAACAAAAAAGGCGCTGATTTTACAACCAGCGCCTTTTGTTAACTACCGAAAGAATCGCTTAAAGCGCTGCTTTCTCAAGTACGTCTACAAGCATCCAAGTCTTAGACTTAGACAAAGGACGACATTCAGTTACAGAAACTAAATCGCCCTCTTGGCAAACGTTTGCTTCGTCGTGAGCGTGTAATTTAGTAGAACGTTTGATAAATTTCCCATAAATTGGGTGCTTAACCGTTCTCTCAATCATAACAGTAATGGTTTTATCCATTTTGTTACTTACCACACGACCTTGGACTGTACGAATTGCTTTTTCAGACATCTTATTCTCCAGCTTTCTGCGTCATAATGGTTTTTACACGTGCGATGCTACGACGTACTGTTTTAAGTTGGTCAGTTTGTTGGAGTTGACCAGTAGAGTGCTGCATACGCAAATTAAACTGCTCACGAAGCAAGCTAGTTAACTCAGTATTCAACTCTTCTACACTTTTCTCTCTCAGTTCAGTCGTATTCATTACATCACCGTCCGAGTTACAAAGGTTGTTTTAAATGGCAATTTAGCAGCTGCTAAAGCAAAAGCTTCACGCGCTAATTCCTCAGGCACACCTTCCATCTCGTATAAAACGCGACCAGGCTGGATTTGGCATACCCAATATTCCACATTACCCTTACCTTTACCTTGACGAACTTCAAGAGGCTTTTGAGTAATTGGCTTATCAGGAAACACGCGGATCCAGATTTTACCTTGACGTTTTACATGACGAGTCATGGCACGACGTGCGGCTTCGATTTGGCGAGCAGTCATACGACCACGACCAATCGATTTAAGGCCATAGGTGCCGAAACTTACTTTACCACCGGCAATAGCAAGTCCACGGTTACGACCTTTATGCATTTTACGAAATTTCGTACGCTTTGGTTGTAACATGATTAGCCCTCTCGCTTAGCGTTACGGCCTTTCTTCTTAGGTGCTGGTGCTGGTTGTTCTTGCGTAGTTGGCAAGCCACCCAACACTTCACCTTTGAAGATCCAAACCTTAACACCAATAATTCCATATTGCGTTAAAGCTTCAGATGTTGCGTAATCAATGTCAGCACGGAAAGTGTGCAAAGGTACACGACCTTCACGATACCACTCGCCACGTGCGATTTCAGCACCACCTAAACGACCACTAACTTCTACCTTGATACCTAAAGCGCCTAAGCGCATTGCGTTTTGAACGGCGCGCTTCATAGCACGACGGAACATAACACGACGCTCTAACTGGCTAGAGATTGAATCCCCAACAAGCTGTGCATCTAATTCAGGTTTACGAACTTCGGCAATATTGACTTGAGCTTGCACGCCGGCTAGCTTAGTAATGTGATTACGCAATTTCTCTACGTCTTCACCTTTTTTACCGATTACAACACCAGGTCGGGCAGTGTGTACAGTTACACGTATGCTTTTTGCTGGACGTTCGATCACGATTTTCGAAAGTGATGCATTCTTAAGTTCTTTTGTCAGATACTGACGAACTTGATGGTCACTATATAAATTGTCGGCATACTCTGCTGTATTAGCGTACCAGGTTGATGTCCATGGTTTGCTGATACCCAGGCGTATACCGGTAGGATGAACCTTCTGTCCCATTATCTACTCCTAGTTATCCGCCACAACCACAGTGATGTGACTGCTACGCTTAAAAATACGATCAGCACGGCCTTTAGCTCGTGTCTTAATACGCTTCATAGTTGGGCCTTCATCAACAAAAACTTTTGATACTGACAATTCATCAATATCTGCGCCTTCGTTGTTTTCGGCATTAGCGATGGCTGATTCAAGAACTTTCTTGACTAGCGCAGCGCTTTTCTTCGGGCTGTAAGATAACACTTCAAGTGCTTTCTCAACATGTAACCCGCGGATTTGATCTGCTACCAAACGTGCTTTTTGAGCCGACGTACGAGCATGACGATGTTTAGCTAGTGCTTCCATTTTCAGTCTCCTTAACGTTTGGCTTTCTTATCTGCGACATGGCCGCGATAAGTGCGCGTTGGAGCAAATTCGCCCAACTTATGGCCAACCATTTCGTCACTGACATAAACAGGAACGTGCTGGCGACCGTTATGGACTGCAATGGTTAACCCAATCATATCTGGGATAATCATAGAACGACGTGACCAAGTCTTAATTGGTTTTTTGTCGCCTTTTTCCACTGCAGCTTCTACCTTCTTCAGCAAGTGGAGGTCAATAAAAGGACCTTTCTTGAGAGAACGTGGCATGGTGAATCCTCGCTTTTACTTGTTTCGACGACGTACGATAAGTTTATCGGTACGCTTGTTACTTCGGGTTTTCTTACCTTTAGTAGGAACACCCCAAGGAGATACTGGATGACGACCACCAGATGTACGACCTTCACCACCACCGTGTGGGTGATCAACTGGGTTCATGGCAACACCACGAACAGTTGGGCGAATTCCGCGCCAGCGATTAGCACCGGCTTTACCTAGTGAACGAAGCATGTGCTCAGAGTTACCTACTTCACCGATAGTTGCACGGCAGTCAGCTAACACTTTGCGCACTTCACCCGAGCGTAAACGTAAAGTCACATATGTACCTTCGCGCGCCAAGATTTGTGCGTACGCACCAGCAGAGCGTGCAATTTGTGCACCCTTGCCAGGCTTCATTTCGATCGCATGTACTGTTGAACCCACAGGAATGTTACGCATAGGCATAGCATTTCCGGCTTTTATAGGTGCACCAGAACCAGATTGTATTTCGTCACCCGATTTAGCGCCTTTCGGAGCCAAAATGTAGCGACGTTCACCGTCTGCATAAAGCACAAGTGCAATATTTGAAGAACGGTTTGGATCATATTCTAAACGCTCAATTTTGGCTGGTATGCCATCTTTATTACGTTTAAAGTCAATAATACGGTAATGATGCTTATGCCCACCACCAATATGACGAACTGTGATACGTCCTCTGTTATTACGACCACCGCTTTTGCTATTTTTTTCTAGCAATGCTGCGTGTGGTGCACCTTTATGAAGGTCAGGGTTAACAACCTGTACAACATGACGACGACCAGCAGAAGTAGGTTTAGCTTTTAATAATGGCATCTCAAATCCCCTTATTCAGCCGCACCGACGAAGTCGATGTCTTGACCTTCTTTAAGCATTACATATGCTTTTTTCCAGTCGCTGCGTTTTCCGAAAGATTGACCATGACGCTTAACTTTACCTTTTACATTTACAGTACGTACGCCTTCCACTTCCACTTCAAACAATTTTTCAACTGCAGCAGCGATTTCAGCTTTATTCGCATCTTTAAGTACTTTAAATACAAAAGTGTTATTCGTCTCAGTCGCCATAGTAGACTTTTCTGAAACATGAGGTGCTAAAAGCACTTTTAGTAAACGTTGTTCGTTCATGCTAATGCCTCCTCAAGTTGCTTAACAGCGTCAGCAGTGATCAACACTTTTTCAAACGCGATTAAACTTACAGGGTCGATGCCTTGAACGTCACGAACGTCTACTTTGTACAAATTGCGAGAAGCTAAGAACAAGTTCTCATCTACTTCGCCTGTTACAATTAACACGTCTTTTAGTTCAAGTTCATTTAGTTTGCCAAGAAGTTCTTTCGTTTTTGGTGCGTCAACACCAAACTTCTCAACTACCACTAAACGTTCTTGACGTACCAACTCAGATAGGATGCTTTTAATGGCTCCACGGTACATCTTTTTATTTACTTTTTGATCAAAGTCACGAGGCTTAGCAGCAAACGCACGACCACCGCCAACCCAGATTGGGCTACGAATAGTACCAGCACGAGCGCGGCCTGTTCCTTTTTGACGCCATGGCTTCTTACCACCACCACGTACTTCTGATCTTGTTTTTTGTGCTTTAGTACCTTGACGAGCTCCGGCACCGAAAGCAACAACCACTTGGTGTACAAGCGCTTCGTTAAATTCTAGACCAAAAGTGGCGTCTGATACTTCAAGAGCGCCTTTGGCGTCTTTCAATGATAATTCCATCAGTTCACTCCCAGTTACGCTTTAATAGCTGGCTTTACGATTACATCGCTGCCAGTTGCGCCAGGTACAGTACCTTTGATTAATAAAAGGTTGTTCTCAGCATCTACACGTACTAACTCCAAAGACTGGGTAGTCACGCGCTTGTTACCAAGCTGACCGGCCATTTTTTTGCCTTTGAATACTTTACCAGGTGATTGGTTTTGCCCAATTGAACCTGGTGCACGGTGAGAAATTGAGTTACCGTGAGTCATGCGTTGTGAACTAAAGTTCCAACGCTTGATAGCACCAGCAAAACCTTTACCTTTTGATGTGCCTACGACATCAACTTTTTTAGTATCGTTGAAGACTTCAACAGTGATTTCACTGCCCACTTCAATATCGCTACCTTCGTCATCTGCAAGGCGGAATTCCCACAAACCTCGTCCAGCTTCTACGCCAGCTTTAGCAAAGTGACCTGCTGAAGCTTTGTTGACGCGATTTGCTTTTTTGGTGCCTGCGGTAACTTGTAGTGCACGATAACCGTCGGTGTCGTCAGTACGTAACTGAGTAACGCGGTTAGGGGTCGCTTCGATAACAGTCACAGGAATAGATACGCCGTCTTCTGTGAAGACACGAGTCATTCCTACTTTACGACCGATAAGACCAATCGACATTGTTATTACCCTCTATTTATATTAGCTCAAGCTGAATATCAACTCAGCCTGTATTAGCCAAGGCTGATTTGAACATCAACGCCTGCTGCTAAATCCAATCTCATCAAAGCATCAACTGTTTTATCAGTTGGTTCAATGATATCTACTAAACGCTTGTGTGTGCGGATTTCGTACTGATCACGCGCGTCTTTGTTTACGTGCGGAGAAATCAGCACAGTGTAACGCTCTTTGCGAGTAGGCAATGGGATAGGACCACTAACCTGCGCGCCGGTGCGCTTAGCTGTTTCAACGATTTCCGCAGTAGACTGATCGATCAATTTATGATCAAACGCTTTCAAACGAATACGAATTCTTTGATTTGGCATCGATTAAGCTCCAATCGAAAGAACAAAAAAATTCACCTTTTCAGACCCTTTATTGCTTTTCTAAAAAGCTGGGTGAAAAGATGTGCGTAAACCAATAACCTCTTATTGAGGTCCTGTTCATATGTTGATGTGGTTTTTCAGACTCTGAGAGTCTTGTTAACCTAGTCTCTATTTAAAGAAGCTTTCGCTTATTGACCTAAATAAACACCCATCAAACTCTGTTGCTCTGCTAGTAATTTCATACAGCGTGAGTAACAGTGGGCGCGAATTATACATTTATTAGTGTTTATGACAAGTCTTTTTCGAAAATAAGTGAATTAAATAAGCAGTGCGGAAAACTCTGTATTGGTGTACAGCTTAAAAAAAAATTTTAAAAAAGGTAAATTTGCACAGCAATGCATGACAGATATAAGTGAACCCTGCTGATTCAAATTTAGAATGGAATATTCTGTCACGTATTTAATGTAAATGCCGATAACACGTCATAGGAATGCATTAACTAAAGTCATTGATCATAAGTTTTAGGAACAAGAGGTTTTTCATTATTAATGTTTGACAGCACCCAACAAGCAGAATTATTGCAAACTTTGCAACGATTATTGGACAAATATCCAAGTCTTTTGGATGCGTATCAACAACTCGAACCTTTATTACTAAAAATATTTAATGCACAAAGAATGTCTATCTTCCAGCGGCGTTCTCAACAACAAGATTTGGTCGCACGTTTTAAAACAGGCAAAGAAGTTAAAGAAATCAAAGTCGCTATCAGCCCTCAATCAATAGCGGGCTACGTTGCCATGGCTCAACAGCCTTTGATTATTAACGACCCTTATGATGACGAAGTACTACAAAGTATTCACTTCCGACTGCGATTTGACAAAAAATTTGACAAGAGTAGCCAATTTAAAACCGAAAGTATTCTCTGCATTCCGGTAATGAATGCAGGTGTATTGATGGGTGTTATGCAAATCATCAATAAGGCACCCAGTGGCTTTAATGATAATGACCAGGAATTAGCAATGGAAATTGCTGACATACTGGGTGACAAGTTTAGGTATGAATTAGGTGGCACTAGTAACCCATTTGACCATTTAGTATTGAAGGGCTTAACCACTGATAAAGTAATAGAAGAACTTACTCGCGACATCCCCTTAAAACAGACAATACAAAGGCTTATTTCAGAACACCGACTAGCAGAAGCGGACATTGGACAAGCACTATCAATGCATTATCAAGTGCCTTATATTCCATATATGCCCGATAATTACCATCTTTATCAAAACGACGCTAAGATGAATTTATCTTATCTAAAACGTAATTTTGTTGCGGTTGTTGCAGATGTACGAGAAAATCCAATTGTATTGATGGCAGAGCCAAATAACGCATCATTATTGATGGAAATTGAAAGCGCTTTAGGTATCGATAGCTATGAAATCGCAGTGAGTCTGCCCACTCAAATTCTGCAGTTTCTTGGAGAAACCAATGCAGGTGCCGGTCCGGGCGAAATGGATGAAATACTGGACGAAATTGGCACCAGTTCAGAAGAAGACGACGATCCTACCGATGATTTAGCCGAAGATGCTCCGGCCGTTGTTAGGTTAGTCAGTCGTGTTTTGCACGACGCCAAAAGAATGAACGCCTCAGATATTCATATTGACCCAGAAAAAGGTGCGCCCACTCGTGTCCGAATGAGAGTTGATGGCGTAGTCAGAGACGTCACTCAAGTCCCCGCTTCACATCACAGTGCAGTTATCGCTCGCATCAAAATTATGTCGAGCCTAAATATTGCTGAAAAACGTGTTCCTCAAGATGGTAAATTATCATTTAAAATGTCAGGTCAAACTGTTGAAGTGCGTGTCGCAACCATTCCTACCGTAGCCGGTGAAGGAGTGGTTATGCGCATATTGGCTACTGGTGGTGCAATGCCAATAGAAAAAATGAATTTATCACCTAGAAACATTGGCATGCTAGAAGACATGATAAAACGTCCTCATGGTATCTTACTAGTAGTTGGTCCAACAGGCTCAGGCAAAACCACAACGCTACATGCTGTATTGGGTTATCTAAATACGCCAGACAAGAAAATTTGGACAGCCGAAGATCCCGTAGAAATTACTCAACCAGGATTGCAACAAGTGCAAGTCGCGCCAAAAATAGGCTTTACTTTTGCTAATGCTTTAAGGGCTTTCTTGAGGGCTGATCCCGACATCATTCTAATTGGTGAGATGCGAGATAAAGAAACGGCCCATGCAGGTATTGAAGCTTCCCTCACGGGTCATTTAGTGCTTTCAACTCTGCATACTAACTCCGCCCCTGAAACCATTACTCGTTTATTAGACCTAGGTCTTGATCCGGTGAATTTTTCTGACGCATGTGTCGGTATATTAGCGCAAAGATTGATCAGAACACTTTGCCCTAAATGCAAACAGAAACAAGCAGCAAGCGATAAAGAAAAAGCGTTTATTAAACGTCAATACGGTGAGGCTCACTTTGCCGAATTGGAACTGGGTGATGACATTCAAATATATCGTGCTGTTGGATGCGACGAATGCGGTGATACCGGTTACCGTGGTCGAACCGGTGTGCATGAGTTATTGAGCATGACACCAAATTTAAGAAGTTTGGTATACAAAGAATCATCGGTGAACGCAATGAAAGCACAAGCAAGTGAAGATGGCATGCGCACACTAGTGCAAGACGGTATTCTTAAGGTGCTCAAGGGCGACACTGATATCGCTCAAATACAAGTTCTTGGTGGGCACGACTAGACTCTGAAATAGCGCAGATTAGCCCACTTTTTTTGCCAACATCGAAGGTGCGAAGCCAAATTCAGCTCTAAAACACTGAGTAAAATATGACGGCGAACTGAAACCTGTATCAAATGCAACAAAGGTGACTCTTTCGCCATCCAGTATTTTTTGTTTGGCTTTATTCAATCGGTACTTTCTTAAATACTCTGTAAAATTCATATTCGTGTATTTCGATATTTTACGCGCTAAGGTTTTCTCACTCATAGACATGAGTCTTGAAGCATCCGGCCTTGCAAATGACTCATCTGCATAATGCTCTTCCAACACCACTAAAAAGCGATTTAAAAACAACTTTTGATCTGCGGGCTCAAATTTTCCTTCTTCAATGTTATCAGCAATGGCGTTTACTAGCGTCTCTTCAACGTATAAATCAAGCCTCTCTTTTTGTGCAATTAAACTAGCTAAACTTTTTCTTAATAGCTCTGGTACGACAGGCTTTTCGAGCAGGCAGAGCGGAGCCATCACCACAGAACTCAACATCGCAGTATGTTCACTTGCGCTGCCAAGAATCAAAATCGGAATATCTATTTTGTCCGAACGACTCTGTAATAAAACGCCTATATGTTTGGCTTGTCGTTCACCTAAATCAGTATCAATTATTAAACATTTAGTTTTGTTATTATCGGGTGAAGAAATAGCAGCCTCTAAGGTTGTATAACATGCCACGTTATAAGCTTCGTTTAGATTTGTAGTAACACTCTGACGCATCAAACTATTTTTTGTCACAAGGGTAATTTGCTGGGAAAAGTTGGGTGGTTCAGCAAGCTTATTTTCGCTGTCAGGTATTCGGTAATTTGGGCTCAAATTTTCATTTACCCGTTTATTACTGTTATATTTTTTTGGTAAACCCGAAGTTGATTGCGATGATTTGCTTGTTATTATGACAGGTAAGCTGATGGTAACAGTGGTCCCAAATCTTTTAGCACTGCGAATATAAAATAATCCACCTACCATTTTTGATTTAGTATAAATAACATATAAATTAATCAAATCAGTATAGTCGCTGGCGCGCTTATACATTCCTCGCATTGTGCCTTCATCACCTCTAAAAATGTCAGTTACACTAGCCGACACTCCTTTTCCGTTATCTTGGACAGTAAAAAAGAAATGATTAGCTTCAACTTTGACAACAATTTTAATATCAACGCCTGAGTAGTTGTGTTTAATCGCATTTATCAGCATCTCTTTACTAGCCTCGATTAACCATGCGAGAGACATAGGAAGTTCCCCCTCATTTGGCAAACTAATATCAATCTTGAAATGATTGTCAGGGTAAAGTTTGGCAATGTTATTTAAGTCTTGACTAAGTAAAATAGCGAGTGAGTTTATGCAACATTTTTCGGTTGCGATATTCAGTTTGTCTTGTTTAACGGTTTTGTTTTGAAGGGATTTTTTTTCATTCTTAACGGGACTAACCTGAGCTTGCCTACCTATTTGGCTTTGATGCATGATACGTTCAGTGATTATCCTAAGTTGATGGATATTTTGCCTTAATGGCGTTTGCATAATTGAGTGATATTTTTCTTTATCACATAGTACATATTGCGAGTTGATGAGTTCTTTTATGCTCTTTTTAAGATCAAAGGCAATTGCTTGTAATTGTTCTTTCTGCCGATTTGCATCACATGAATGATGTTTAATTTGCTCTTGTAATTGGCAACGCAAGCTCAATCCAGCAAATTTTTTATAAAGAATAAGGCCTGTAAACAATCCACCAAGACAAAATACTAATAAAAATTGCATACACACAAGTAGCCATTCAGGCCATGCAGACAGCCAAGCAATGCCGTTTGCTAAATCCATAACTATTCCTTTAATACATCAAGCGCACTAGATATCCAATCCAAATGGGGCTTATTTAAGGTTACTTTCCATCAAAAACTAATTGTAAGAACAAATTAGCCTTTCTATTTTTTGTCTAAATTTTAAGCTGTTTTTTTTCATAATGCTATCAATTGTAGTGAACAATTGTCTCAAAATTAGGACATTGCGTGCTCTATTTTGGAATAAAATGTAAACATTCGCCGAAGGTATAGTCATTTTCTATGTTTTTTTGTTTATATAACCAAGCTTGCATATTTGCATTATGCGCTGCCTGTATATCGTAAATATAATCACCAATATAGGCGATTTTTTCACATGGAATTTGCCAATCATTAGCAATAGATAATAAAGCCGAAGGGTCGGGTTTAGGGGGAGCATCTTCACGGGTCAACACTTTAGAAATGGGAATATTATTTTTTCTTAGTTTAATATTAGTTGCTTCGCGACAGTTACGAGTGACTATTGATAAAGGCAAACCATACCGTTTAGCCGCATCAACAAACGCTTGGGCTTGTGGCAACCAAGCAGAAGACTCTGCATCTTGTAATTCATGAAGAAGCACTTTTTGTTCTGCTTGTTGTCGAGCTTTATGCTCTTTAATTTGTGCAATAAAAGTTAAAATATCGTCATTAGCTGGGCATGCTATTTCCTTTTTTAACTTCGCAAAATCTAGACTTGTTTTGACTAAGGTATCATCGAGGTCAAAAATAATGGCACTCACTTTACTAAAACTAAATTCACTCACTTTTAACAACCATTTTTGCTCCTTAGCAATTGCCTAAGGTTTCGGCATTTACCTAAAAGTACATTCTTCGGATAAAGCCTGTAGACTCGTGTATGCTAATAATACGGTCTTAATCGATAAAAGTTTTCACTAAAAACTGTTTATTTATACAGTAATCAAGCGTATATTATTAATGCTTAAGATTTCAACATATTCTATATTCAATCAGTAAGTTCGGAGCGCGAAATGGCGGTAATTACACAATATGTAGTGCAACACAAAGGAGTCGATAAATTGGTCACCACAAACAAGAAAGAAGCCGATCAATACGACAAGATGCTAGAAGTAGCCGATAATATTAGCTTATATTTGCAGGCTAAAGGCGTTGATTTGGATGAGTCTGTATCTGAAGAGTTATCTATTTTAATGGCCAAAAACAAAGATTCACTTGGTAAGATTCTTCGTGGTACTAGCGTAGACAAATTATTAGAGCAAGAATCCGCAGACGTTGTAGAGATGAAAAAGGCATAAAGACTGATTTATTTACCAAGTTTTTCGCCTGAAAAATGAAACTACATATCATCGAGGGATATATACAAAATATTCACCTTGCAGAATATGAGCATGGGTGTTTATTGCTCGATGGCTGCTGCAGAGTTGATATAGACATCATTCAGCACTTCTTTATGAATACGCTAAATAGACCTATAAGCGACTTGAAACTCGTTGTTGTTACGCATATGCATCCAGATCATGCAGGCTGTGCTTTAACATTAAAAAAAATAAGCGGGTGCAAAATTTTAAGTGGCAGGATGACAGATTCATATTTTAAAACACAATGGTACGCGGGCATAAAGGGCTCTATTGCACACATTGTTGATATGGCACTTGCGCTTTGGGTAGCGAACCGTCTGGGCAAGAAAAAACGGAATATATGGTATCCAAAATATCTCAGTGCCGATATTTATCTGTCTGACAATGAAACGATACCTGGATTCGAAGATTGGAAAATTATGCATACCCCCGGTCATACTGACCGTGATATTAGCGTATATAATGAAAATGAGAAGCTCATCTATGTTGCAGATTTAATTGTAAGAGTAAAACAACAACTGGTACCACCTTTCCCTGTATATTTGCCTAATGCTTATAAAAATTCCTTAGTAAAAGTCAAAAAATTTAATGAATTTCGCTTTTTAATGGCCCATGTGTCTCCAATGAGGCTCGCTAAAAGCGATATAGATGCAGTGATTGAAAGAGCACCAAGTACGCCAAAAACTAACCTAAATGCAGTGAAAAATAAGATACGCAGGATTTATCAATTGCCGAAATCTTAAGCAGTACCACCAACGGTGAGCTCATCAATTTTGAGCGTGGGTTGGCCGACACCTACCGGGACCGATTGACCATCTTTACCGCAGATCCCAACACCTCTATCAAGGCTAAGATCATTTCCAATCATCGATATTTTTTGCATGGACTCTGGTCCATTACCAATTAAGGTTGCGCCTTTTATTGCTTGAGTAACTTGCCCGTTTTCTATTAAATATGCTTCGGATGTTGAAAATACAAATTTTCCAGAAGTTATGTCAACTTGTCCTCCACCAAAATTCGGCGCATAAATGCCATTTTCAACCGACGATATTATCTCTTTAGCACTATGTTCGCCTGCTAACATATAAGTATTGGTCATTCTCGGCATTGGCAAATGAGCATAAGATTCGCGGCGACCGTTACCGGTAGGTTTTACACCCATTAATCCAGCATTATGTTTGTCTTGCATGTACCCTTGCAAAATTCCATCTTCGATTAAGACATTATATTGAGTAGGCGTGCCTTCATCATCAATACTTAATGAGCCTCTGCGGTCTGACATTGTGCCATCGTCAATAACAGTTACCCCTTTAGCGGCTACTCTCTCACCAATTCGACCGCTAAACGTAGATGAACCTTTGCGGTTAAAGTCTCCTTCCAAACCATGACCCACAGCTTCATGTAATAAAACGCCTGGCCATCCGCTTCCTAACACTACTGGCATTGTTCCAGCAGGGGCTGGTATAGCGTGTAAGTTGACCCGAGCCATTTTAATTGCTTCGTCGGCAATTTGTTGATATCTACTTTTTCCAGGAACGTCTGAATCTTGGCTGAAAAAATCGTAACATCTGCGACCACCAGCACCTGAGCTTCCACGTTCGCGTTTGTCACCGTCTTCTAACAAAACAGAACAATTAAGGCGTATTAAAGGTCGGATATCAGTGGCAAAGGTACCATCTGTCGCGGCAACCAAAATTTCTTCGTAAACTCCGGTTAAACTAACAATCACTTGGCTCGCATTTGGTGCTTGCTGACGTACATAAGCGTCAGTACTTTTCAGTAATGCCACTTTTTCACTATCTGGCAATGACATTAAAGGATTAGCATCGGCATACAATTGATGCGCTTTTTTAGGTATGAATGCTTTGGTTTTTTGTTGCCCACCTTGCTTCGCGATACTTCGTGATGCCATACAAGCATCTTTGAGCGTGTTGAGACTAATTTCATCTGAATAAGCAAATCCGGTTTTCTCGCCACTAATTGCACGAACACCTACGCCACGTTCAATATTATAACTGCCATCTTTGATGATACCATCTTCCAATACCCAACTTTCATGTTGCGATAATTGGAAGTATAAATCGGCAAAATCAATTTTATAATCCAGCACTGAATCCAATAGGCTTATTAGATCTGATTCAACCAGTCCGGACTGCGTTAATAAGCTATCAAGTACTCTTGCGTTCAATCTGATATCTCTCTTTTTTGTGTGAGTTTACTGGCATCTTTGCACGTATTTTGGATAAGTCTGTATTGTCAACTCTGACGCTTACAAAACCTTCTTCATCTTCAATAATATCTAGGCAATCACCCCAGGGAGAGTATATGCAGCTATTACCAAACGTTTGTCTGCCGTCGGCATGTTTTCCAACTTGATTAGATGCTACTACAAAACACTGATTTTCGATACTGCGTGCGCGCAATAAAGTATGCCAATGAGCTTTACCTGTGACCTTTGTGAATGCGCTAGGAACAACTATCACATTGGGTGCCTGTCCATTTTCTGTAAATTTAGCATAAGCGCCGAACATGTCGGCAAAGCGCAAGTCATAGCAAACACTCTGAGCAACCTCACCAAAAGATGTTTTAAACAAGGCTAGTCCTGAGCCTGCTTCAGTATATTTGGATTCTAAATATGATTGGGTTTTATCAGCAACTTCAACATCAAACAAATGAATTTTGTCATATCGACTGACTAAACTTCCGTCGGGACCGTAAACCAAACTTGCAGCAAAATACTTATCTTTGCCAACAGTCGTTTCAGTTAAGCTTGGCTTCATTGGCGTTGTACCAGCTACCAAATAACATTGATTCCTCCTCGCCATAGCACTAAATCTTATTTGGATTGGTGCTTTTTGGACAGACACTTTTTCTTGTACTTTTTGGACAGACACTTTTTCTGGTGATTCAGCATGCGCTAACATTGCCTGTCCAGAAACTCCAAATAAAGAACAGCATTCAGGGAGCACCACCAATTTTTCACCTTCACAGCTAGCGCACGCTTGGTCCATCAATGCTTCGATCTTATCGAGGTTGTCTTCTACTTTATCTTGGCCATTAATTTGTATACTAATCAGATTGATCATCAATTTTTTCTATATGAATAAAATCTTCTTTTGTGGGGGGCACAAATTCGAGTGAATCAGAAGGAAACAACTCTTGCTCGTTTTGGCGACGAGCTGGCAAATCTACTTCTGTGCTTTCTCGTCCAGTTTCAATGAGTATCGGCGATTCAATAGTCCCCGTAACGCTATAATTTATATTAGATATTACTTTGGCAGAGGTTAAGACTTGATCAATAGCAAGAGCTGCTAACGCTGAAGGAGGACTGACTGTAAAGAAATAAACTAAAACGGGTAAATTTCCTGTCACGTTGGGGGTAAAACTCACGTTATAATTTAATTCGCTCGCAGCTAAGTCAGTATAGCCATATATCTCAATTTCGCCCGCAGCACCATCTATAAAGGTATCCCTCGTGTCAGCTTTTCCTTCAGTAATTTGTACCGAACCCCGCATGCTGTCATAAAAAAATCCTTTGGCAAAAACATCTCTAAAATCAAGAGATAACTTTCTAACTAGGGAGTTTAAACTGAGTAATGTGAAAATTCGTGAACCCTTATCACTGACTTCAGTCAGGTAACCATCGCTTAAACGCCAGTCTATTTCACCGTCTAAGTGCTCAAACTGGGCATCAAAAGGAGAGTCTTTCCATGTTAACGCAAAAGCCATATCTGCTTGTGAATCTTGAATCCCTGAATCAAAGCCTAATTGTTTCAGAAATTCTCCAAAATCAGAGCTATTCAAGTCACCAGCCAAAAACGTATAGTGGTCTTCGTTTCTTTTGTACCATTGCCCAGATGCATTCACCGTGCCTTGCCCATTGTCCAAAAGTAGTTGAGCAATTTTCAAACCATCGTTGTTAGGTTCGGCTTCAATTTCAACCCGTCCTAAATTAACCCCTGCTATTTCACATGACTTACAAGTAATATTGAGGTTAGGTAGACTTTTTGGATCAATTTTTACGCCTGTCACTGTGTTGTTTTTACCATCAGATATAACGGTTTCTGTATCGTTTATAGCGTCCAATTTCACATACTCTGCGTCAATGGATACACCTTTACTAAACCATTCATCATGTAAAATAGCATTGGCCCTAACTTGGTCAGCACTTAACTCAAAATTCCATTGGTCAGCCAAACGCTTCACTCTTAAATCAACATCTGTCAATTCTTGCCCCTGTATGGCTAATTTCTCAGTATCCACAAATATTCTTTGTGGTCGACCTAAAATTGCGGGACGCGAAGAGTCAATATTTTGTGTGAGTGCCGCAATAAAATTATACCAACCATCAGCAGATATTTTTTCAAAATCAGCGCTGATACTAAAACCAACGCCTCTAGTTTCAAACTCAGTGGGTCCAATAGCAAGATGAGCACGATTAAATTGCTTTTCTTTGTGGGGCAAAGCTCCATCAAATTGCGCAATATCTGCTAATTGAATGTCTATACTAGAAGCAATATTGTTTCCGCTTGCATGGATTAAAAGAGGTGTTTCTTGGCCACTGAAAAAAGCAAGCGGTTGGGGCAGGTTTGCATTGACGTTTATTAGATCGCTAAACAAAGACGCTTCATAACTAAAACTATTTTTGCCCAATTCAAAATCTGCCGCCAAGGTCCATTGCGCATTTCCATTGAAATACTCACCAAAAGATTCAGACACATTAGATGCTAATTCATAAGTATTTGAATCTCCTTGCACTTCGATGCCTAAAGCATAAAAGTCAGTCAGCTGTTCACCTTTTAAATCTACACTGACAAGTTGTTCAAATAAGGTAGTACTGAGTTTATCAATAGTAATACTTTCATTGTCAAAGCTCACTTGGCCAACAGCATTTTTCAATTGTAAATTGAGTGCAGGTAAATTAACTGTATTGTAAGTTAAAAACACCTTGCCCACTGCCCTTGTATCTTGGCTACTCGATAACGGAATATATAAATTCAAATCGGTAGTCAATTCACCTTCAATTTTAACGCTTTCATTTAGTAACTTGCCTAAGCTATCTGACAAAGAACTTTGTAGCATAAGCTCTGTTAATTGAGACGACTTTGCAGCACCCTTTGCCTGAATACTTAACATTGAATTTTGCGTTAAGTTGGGTATTTCGGCTTGCAAATCTCGCAGTTTTACCTTTCCTAGTAAACTAGAGGGGCTTCGCATATTAAGAGCTAAATTTTCAAACAGCAATTCGATATCAAGTTTGTTAAGTGCAGGCCAGGTCTCGGAAAAAGAAAAGTCAGCTTCAGAGATATCTACTTTACTTTGGAATACACCTTCATTTTCAGTGAAAGGAAAATCGTCTATCTTGCCATGCCACAATATATCTGCTTTATTTATTTGACCACCCCCCATAAAAGCTGCGGTTAAAAAGTCTTTCGCATCAGCACCCATTAGGTGGTTTGGTAATAGGCTGGGTACACGCGCTAACTCAATAGGCTCCACATTAACCAACAATGATAATAATCGCTTATCAAAATTGTATTCAGAATTAATATTAATAGGAATTGAATCTATTACGGCAGTGGCATTGTTAATAGCCACTTGGCCTTGGTTTTTAAGGTTAATATGGATGGGCAAGTAAAGATTGTCGATCAGCATATTTCTATCAAACAAGCTTTCTGTACTTAAAGTATTATTTTCACCTGATATTAAGAGTTTACCGTTGTCATTTGCCCAATATAAATCGGCATTCAGCTCACTGACACCAGGAACCAATTGATTTTCTGACCAACTAATATCTGTGAATTTTGCTTTTATCCATTGATTCTGCACAGACAATTGTGCTGAAAAACTATCGAGTATAATCTGTGTATTGTTCATGGCCAGAGCATCAGCCGCTGACAAAGAAAATAGGGCCGTAACTGGCAATAAACTGGATAGCTCAAGCTTGTTATCAAGAACAAGCTTCACACCATTGTTGTAAGAATAAGCACCTGTTAAGCTAGTCTTTAAGGATTCGCCCTCTGTCTCAATAATTAAATCTTGTACAACAAATTCCCACTGTTGTTTTATTTTTTCTAGCGCAAACTTACCTTCAATGGTGTTTTGTAAAGCTATTGACTGGGCAGTCCAATCAAAACTTGAAGGTAATATGTTGCCAGTGACGCTCTCTATAGCGCTATTGTTAATCTTTGCCCATAACTCAAAGTTGCCTTTACTGGATGCTAATTTGCTTTCGAGGTTGGTGTATTCATTAAACCAAGCCGACAAATTTATGTCTTGAGCCTTTGCGTATAGCGTACCTTTGTAACTACTGACATCTCCATATAAATCGAGAATAAACTTAGTGGTATTTTCAGAAAAATCCTCAAGAGCAAATACGCCTACACCTTGGTGCCTGTTTTCTTTATTTAGCCAAGATAATTGCTCAATATCAATCGCCTTACTTGTTTGATTTGTCGTCAGTATCACTCGGCTATTAATGACAGAAAAATTGCTCAACTGGGCTAAAAATAGAGTCTCCAGCGCTTCAATGATGGGAAATTCACTTTCATTGGTATTCAGTTGATTGATATTGAGATCGACCACCAGGCTGTTTAGAACAACCTTATTGCTTTGTAATCGTCTACTCGCAATAGAGGACCAAAAATCAATATCCAAGAATAGTTCGCCAATCTGCAAATCAATTGGGGACTGCAGCCCTTTTTCGATGCTAACTTCTCGAAGAATGATAGATGGACCCGTGCTAGTCCAGTTAGCAGAAAGCTCGCCAATATTTAAATCAACTGCATATTCATCTGATATGTATTGTTGTAAATAATCTTTGTGATTGTCTAAGTAAGGCAAAGAATAGCGAAGTAAACTCATGAAAAGCGCAATCACAACCAGTACAAGCGCGAACAATGTCCATAGCTTTTTCAAGACATAAGCCGCCAAGCGACTAGATTTACTCGCTTCTTTAATCTCCAGCTTTTGCTTATTTACTATAGTGGATTCTTGACTCAATTTATCGCTCGCTGTCTTTCATTTTTTATTGCATCACTTCTTGTCTCATCAGTTTTTCTCCTATCATCACTACATCATCACTACATCAAATTTATCTTGGTGATAAAGAGGCTCAGTTTGTACTTTAATTTGCTTTTCAACAAAAGCTTCTAATTCGGCTAATACATGTGACTCGTCGCCTAATAATGCATCTGCCACCACTGCTGAGGCATAAATCACGAACATGTCGGCGTTGTATGCCTTATTGACTCGGACAATTTCACGAGTAATTTCAAAGCAAATAGTTTCAACTGTTTTTGTACTACCTCGTCCTTTACAAGCTGGGCATTCGCCGCAAAGAAGATGTTCTAAAGACTCCCTGGTACGTTTTCTTGTGACTTCAATAAGACCTAACTTAGTGAAGCCATAAATACTAGACTTGGCTCTATCTTTTGCCATTGCGACTTCAAGTGAATGAAGCACTCTCTTTTGATGGTCCGGCACTGTCATATCGATAAAATCGATCAAGATCATGCCGCCCAAATTTCGAAGTCTTAACTGACGAGCTATGGCCGAGGTTGCTTCGATATTAGTATTGAAAATAGTTTCTTCTAAATTACGATGGCCAACAAATGCACCCGTATTAATATCTATTGTTGTCATTGCCTCAGTCTGATCGATAATCAAATAACCACCCGATTTCAAATCGACACGACGACCTAAGGCTCGTTGCAATTCATTTTCTACGTCATACAAATCAAAAATGGGTAATTCACCTTGGTAATACTCTAATTTTTGACTGAGTTCAGGGACATATTCTTTAGTAAATTCAAGTAAGTCTTGAAAGGTTAAATTAGAATCAATACGGATACGATCAATATGAGTGCCAACAAAATCTCTTAATACACGTCTAGCAACAGGTAAGTCTTCATATAAAACGTTAGATTTAGACGCTTTTTTGCGCGATTGAATCTTATTCCATAAACGCCTTAAGAATTCAGCATCTTGTCTAAGCTCAGCATCATTCACACCCTCTGCAGCAGTTCGTAAAATAAACCCACCATCTTCATCGCAAAACCCAGAAACAATTTCCTTCAGGCGTTCACGCTCTAATTCGTCTTCTATTTTTTGTGATACCCCTACATGGGTTACTGAAGGCATAAAAACTAAATAGCGCGAGGGTAAGGTGATATCGGTAGTCAACCTTGCGCCTTTAGTACCTAATGGATCTTTGACAACCTGAACCACAATGGATTGGCCTTCTCGGACCAATTCCCTTATGTCTTTAATCTCTAACTGAGAAGGACTCACGTCATCTGCGAGTTCATCATGAATGGCAATATCAGAGGCATGTAAAAAGGCAGCCTTATCTAAACCAATGTCAACAAATGCCGCCTGCATACCAGGTAATACTCGACTCACTTTGCCTTTATAGATATTACCGACCAAACCTTTTTTAGTATGCCTTTCAATATGAATTTCTTGCAAAATACCGTTTTCAATTAGCGCAACTCGTGACTCTGAAGGAGTAACATTAATCAATAATTCTGCGCTCATTTTCCAATATTCTCACTATTATATTTTTTACTTCATCACTTAACAGGGCATTTCGTATTCTGCTAAGAGCACTTTAGTTTCATGCAATGGCAACCCAATAACTGAGCTATGACTGCCTTCTATATATTTAACAAATTGACCACCGATACCTTGTATGGCATATCCACCTGCTTTATCTTTCGGTTCACCTGTTTTCCAATATCGTAATGTCTCACTTTCGCTAAGCTCAGCCATGGCTACTCGTGTAAGCACAACACAGTTCTTGCATTCACCTTGGTATACAAGGCTGATTGCGGTTAGTACTTCATGCGTATTGGCACTTAGTAGGCCCATCATGGAAGTAAAGTGTTCTAAGCCAATAGGTTTACCAAGAATAATGTTATTCACTACAACAATCGTATCTGAACCCAGAACAATATGATCTTGATTCTGCTTTGCTATTACTTTGGCCTTTGATTCGGCCAATCGTTCAACTAAACATTCAGGTTTTTCGTTTTCCTTTGGGCTTTCATCAATATCGGCACTGCAAACGTCGAAATCGTCAAGAATATATCCTAATAATTCTTTTCGTCTGGGCGAAGCAGACGCCAGTATTACTGGTGCTAACAAGCCATTTGATTGATACATGGTTTAGGTCACTCGCAAATCGCGACGAAATTTCCTTAGTAACCAAAATAACCAAGGCCAAAATAGTACTGAAGATACCGCTGGCCATAAAAACAACCAACTAAACTCAATGCCTGTTATCCAATACTGCAACCAATACACAATTAAATGATACAAAACACATAACATAAGAATAGTCATTATTTGTTGTAACATAGAGTGATTGCGTAATCGTTGATAATTGGCTGCAACTAAATAGACAGGAATCGACAATGCAAAACTGTGAACGCCCAAAGAAGTACCATACAACAAATCAATGACTAAACCAGTAAATGCAGCAACACCTACGCTTACTCTGTTTGGAAGTGCCATGGACCAATAAATAAGAATAAGTAACAGCCAGTCTGGTCGATACAAATCAACAGGAGATGGCATTGGAATAATTTGTAATATAATTCCGATTATTATACTGATAATGATAAAGGAACGGTTATTCATCTCATTCGTCCACTTTCTGGCCTAGTTGATCGGGCGATAACGAATCAGCAGGTGCGCTTTCTGGTGGCCATAATAAAAGAAGATATTTAATACGATCCAATTGTGCCGACGTTTGTGCTGTCACCTTTGAAAATGGTTTACTTTCATCACGCACAATACTTTCAATTACTCCCACTGGGTAACCTTCTGGAAATACTTTACCTAAACCAGACGATACTAATAAGTCACCTTCTTGTAAGTCTGCACTGTGAGCTACATGCTCAAGACTCAGTTCTGTAACAACGCCCGCCCCACCAGCGATTACACTTACATTATTACGACTAATTCTAACAGGGATCGCATGGGTAATATCCGAGATTAATAGTACACGGCTGTTAGTTGTGCCCACTTCAACGATTTGCCCAACAATTCCTGTGTCATCTAAGACTGGTTGCCCTTCATACACATCATGTATAGCCCCTTTATTTATTACAATTTGATGACTATAAGGGTTATTGTCAACAGCCATTAACTCAGCAATCATGCGATGCATACCTGATTGCACGGGAGCATCCAAAAGCCTTCGTAGATTTTCATTCTCTTGTTTGAGCACGGTAAAACGTTGAAGTTTTTCATTCATCAAGGTTATTTTATTGGTCAAACGTTCATTCTCAACTAAAAGCGTTTGTCGTGATGTAAATCTTGAGGCGCTCCAGTCCAAGATAGCACCGGGCATATCTGCCACATATTGAAGGGGACTAACAAGCGATGTGAGGTAGGTTCGTGCAGTCGAAACACTTTCAACTTTTGCATCCATAACCATACCAATAACCGACAATGTCAAAACGATACAAAGTCTATAGAAAAGAGATGGGCCACGCGCAAAAACTTTATTCATATTCAAAAAAAGGCAAGCCATGCTTGCCTTATCATAAGTGTGTCAGTTAATCGTAGCTAAATAAATCGCCGCCGTGTATATCAATCATATCGAAAGCTTTACCACCGCCGCGGGCAACACATGTTAGAGGGTCATCTGCAATAACAACAGGAATGCCCGTTTCTTCCATAAGTAAGCGGTCGATATCTTTCAACAATGCACCACCACCCGTTAATACCATGCCTCGCTCAGAAATATCTGACGCAAGTTCTGGTGGAGATTGCTCCAGTGCGACCATTACCGCACTGACAATGCCCGATAGTGGTTCCTGCAATGCTTCAAGAATTTCGTTGCTATTAAGCGTAAACCCACGAGGTACACCTTCAGCTAAATTACGCCCACGCACCTCGATTTCTTTAACCTCTTCACCTGGGTATGCAGTGCCAATTTCGTGTTTAATTCTTTCGGCAGTTGCCTCTCCAATAAGAGAACCAAAATTTCTTCTTATATAGTTAATGATCGCATCGTCGAATTTATCACCACCAATTCTCACCGAGGAAGAATAAACGACACCATTTAAAGAAATAATAGCTACTTCTGTTGTACCGCCGCCAATATCAACAACCATTGAACCAGTCGCTTCAGAAACTGGCAGTCCAGCACCAATAGCTGCCGCCATTGGTTCATCAATTAAATATACATCGCGAGCACCCGCGCCTAAGGCAGATTCTCGTATTGCTCTTCGCTCTACTTGTGTCGAACCACAAGGTACACAAACTAAAACCCGAGGTGAAGGACGCAAGAAATTGTTATCGTGTACTTGCTTGATAAAATGTTGAAGCATTTTTTCTGTGACATAAAAGTCGGCAATAACACCATCTTTCATCGGCCGTATAGCTTTAATATTTCCAGGTGTTCGCCCCAACATTTGTTTGGCTCCTTGCCCTACTGCAGCAACACTTTTAGGACCACCAGCGCGCTCTTGCCTGATTGCCACAACTGATGGCTCATTAAGCACTATTCCGTTGTCTTTAATATAAATTAGTGTATTTGCAGTACCTAGGTCGATAGACAAGTCGTTTGAGAACATGCCCCGAAGCTTTTTGAACATGGAGAGCCTTTATAATTCTGTTGTTAATGTAAATGATCGTAGTGTACCCCAAGTATGGCATTTCTGATAGTTTTGCATACAGGTTTTACATACTCTCTAGGTGTTTAATCAATTTAGAGTCGCGCATTAGCACAAAGTTCGGTCACAGTTATGTTGAAAAAAAGCAAATGACAAAATAGTGTGTGTCCAATAATAGATTTTCTTTCAATAATTACCGAAAATACTCACTCAGTAATGGCGTCAACAGATACTGTTCTGCTGACTACGCTGTTATCGATAGTACAACTGCCTGTACTAGAAAACTTATAATAATTGTAACTAATGCTCTGGAAATTAATCACTTCTGTCGTGCAAACGGTAGAGTAAGAACACAAACGTAAACCCTCTACATTCGCAAAACTGCTAGGGCTATTTATCGTTTGATTGCAAGCTTGAGCAACGCCGTTATTAGGGAAAGAAAATTCTAAAGCATTTTGGATACCGCTTTGGGCTGCTAACTCGGCTCGTAAGCCGTAAACTTGTTGTATGGTTGACGCAGAGGAAGCATTTAATGCCTTGATTAAACTCGCAACAAGCAAACCACCCACCACAATGATGAATAAGGCCATAACAATCATATTGCCTTGTTGTTTACGCAAACTCTTTTTATTCAAACTGTGGCCAAGAGAGCAAGCCATAGCGTGTTTAAGGTACATTTGGAATTTGCACCTCTTTCATAAACGTGACTCGCTCTTCTTCTCTTCCAAAAATAAAAAATGCACTGGTTGCCGCGTTGCGTTGAAAGCTTGCAGGTACAGAATTAAAAGGGTTTTGCTCGCCAACACTAGCGCTCGCACCTAATTGATTTACAATATTTTGCGCCATCAATGTGCCACCTGAAGTATACAAGGTTTGGGTCACATTGATGCTGTCTTGGTGTCGATACACACTGTTATTTCGCATACAAAAACTGGTTGTACTATCGGCAAAATACATGCGTCTTGATGGCGATGTGGTGGCAAATCCATCATCGAAACTTACCTGTATAACACTGTCGGAGTCATCTAGTGTTGAACAATCACCATCACCATCGTCGGTACAGCTAACTACGGCCTGTTGCTTACTTCGACTAGGGTCATATACGTCTTGATGTTGAGTTGGGAAAACGACAGCAATGTCACTAGTCGTTGGGACAAAAACGTTACTTTGGATATCACTTAATTCTGCTACGTCAGCGATGGTGCTTACTTCATTTTCCAACGGTAATTGCAAATAAATAGCGTTCCATTTTAATGGCACAAATTCAATACAGTGCACACTACTATTTCCTGATATTCTGACTGAATTTGGCACTGCGTTTGACAACTCGCGAGTGAGGCGCTCCATTAGAAAACTTCCTTCCCTAACCAAATTCTCTCTTTCATTTGTGACCGTGACAGACTCTACTACGCTGCGAAAAATACCACTAATCGAAACTGAAACAATACCAAGCACAACAATAACCGTAATAAGTTCAATCAAAGTAAACCCAGTTTGTTTTTGGACAGGCACTGCTTGTTCTTGGACAGGCAAGATAATTGGTAACGAGGCCATCAGAAATTGTACCGATATGTTGAAAAAACTATGACTTCTCCACCAGGCGTTGTCACATTTACTACAATGCGTTTTTGCTCAGCAATTAGAGTTCCCGAATCAAGATTACCATCTTGGTCTAGGTCGTCGTCATTAATTCCATCGGTATTGGCATCATAAAATACACTCACACTGGCTTGGAAACCTAGAAATAGATCACTCACATCGCTCGAATAGCTAAGACCAGCGCTATTTGCGATATCTGCACCTGTTAATTCAAGACCATTGTAATCGTCTATATCATCAAATAAGTTTCTGACCTCTCCTGAGTCAGGACCCAATTGAGAAGAAGTTGAACAATCAACGAGAAAATTACAAGCGCTTTGAGTACCATTGACGATTGTATTTTCGTCAAATGCCTTTGAAGTAATTTCATTTAGAATAGATTGAGCAAGTGTTACCGATCTTACTTGCCATATTGGGTCAACTCCACGCTTAGCCTGCGGCAAAATTATTGACGATATGAACACCATTGCGATTGAAAACAACACAATACCTACAACAATCTCAATAAGTGTAAAACCATGTTGGCTACCTGAACGAAATTGTTTGGTATCTGTATTATGAACAAGCATAGATATATCCTTGCGGCTCGATGCATACGCTTAAGGTATCTTCACCTATAAAATTTATCCGGCAAGTTGCTGAACAAGTCCCTGAACTTGTGATGGGGCGGCCCAAATTATCAAATTGAATGAATGAGATTACATTGCCTGCATCTAAGGCTGAGATACTAATGCTGGCCTGATTTAATTCACTACTATCAGAACGTAAGTAGTCAGGGCTATTTGCATCAATTGTGTTTCCACAACTACTTGCTTCGTCGCCTGCTAAATAAGAATCGCTGGAAGCGCCATATTGGGGATTTGCGCTTGTATTTAATATCATCTTGTAACAAAAATTATCGCGGGTATCGTAAATAGCTTTAATTTGAATGTTCCGCATAGCAGCTGTAAATTGCTGTTGATAGGCATACTCTGAAAAGCCTGAATTGCCAAAAAAACGGGGGACAACAACAATAGCCAATATACTTACCACTGCAATAACAGTAATAAGCTCAATCAAGGTGAAACCTGATTGAGCTATGTTTTTGTATTGTAGAGTGGATGCTATCCGAGTCATATCAAATAGACACGCTTTTGGTTAGCAAGCGTTATCAAGTACCGTAATGGTTGGTGTTGCACCTACGGAAGCTGCACTTGTATATTGCACATAGCAACCAGTAGCAGGTGATGCTGCATCATCTGAAGTGATAGTTGCAAACCGAAAACGCACAACGTCATCTGTTGCATCCGCATTTTCAATGGTAATTTTACCTTCTTCCATATCTACAATTGTTGACCAATCCGCAATTGTATCCAAGGTGCTAGCATCTGGGTATCCATAGACCACTGACACGCTTGTGCCTGAAATAGTTACTGTGTCTGAAGCTGATCTTTGCACACCTTTAATTGCTGCTTTTGCATAAACTAGCTGAGAAGCGCCTTGAATTGCCGCCTTCACACCTTGCAGTGTTTCAACTCTAGCATCAGATTGAATATCAATGAAACGAGGCGCGGCAGTAACTGCCAGAATGCCTAGAATAACAATGACAATAATAAGTTCTATTAAAGTAAAGCCCTTTTGTTGGCTTAATTTGGTTCTACTAACGTGTTGCTGACTCATTGCGAACTCCCGCTCTAAAATAATGTCGAAATGTTTAAAATTTAGTTGTTACTGAAAACTCTGACCTGTCCAATTCGAGGGTCATACACAAAACCGTTTCCTTCACTTACTGTTAACGGCTCTTGTTGCTGATTCTTTACTGTTTGTAATAAATAATAGTGACAAACATCATTTCCCCCTGAACCTTGATTAAGATTTACATTGGTAAAATATTGAAATTCTTCTGCTACGGCTGGGTTCCAGTCAGAAGTAATTGTTGGTGCGCTTTGCAAGATTAAATTAAAAATACTCTCGCAATCCAAACGCGTCATCTCATCATCTTCTGTGCTAGGGTCATTATTCAACTGCCCAGTGGGATACCCAGTGTCACCATCAACACCAACGGGGATACCTTCAATAGTGACAAATGTTTGATTAGTGTTGTTGTTAAATCGAGGACGAGCTTCGATTTCCCACTGCGAACGCACTAGCCCAACACCTGTAGCGTAACCACCGGCAACACCTTCCACCGTTGCATCTTCCGCATCTTCAGTAACGTTTAAGAATCTTGGTATCGCGGTAGCCGCCAAAAGACCCAAAATGACCACAACAATCACCAACTCTATCAAGGTAAAACCTGATTCGCTTTGTTTCGACCAGTGCTTAAGCATGGTATTCCCCAGTTATTTCGAAGTAAGCTCGCCGCTACCAATATGGTAATGAATTTGGCGTCCTACATATTCAAAGTTACAAATGACGTCATTGGCAATCATGCCGTTTCCCTCACTTATAGTTGTCGTCACTTTTACTGAATTATTGAATGATTTTTCATTCATCAGCCAAGTCAAAAGTGTCTTGCACCCTTCGATGGACTTATCAATTCTGATTGTCCCATCTTTGTTAAACTCGATTTCAAAGCCCTGCATAGCATTTTGGGGCTTGAAAAATAGCGACAGTGGTCGACCTTCGTTTTGCCATTGCCACTCTAGTTGTTCTATCGCAATTGTCATCTTCGTAAAAAGGTTGACTGCGCTCACCTGTTGCCAAGATGCGTTATCGTTGTAAAGTGCCCTAACCAAAGAAGTAAGTATTACTATAGCTATACCTACAATTAACAATTTATGCCAAAGCGTTTTTGTTAACATTGGCTTGTCAAACCTCGACGCGCACTACACATTGTTAGCTCACAGCTCCCATCATGTCCCACATCGGCGTAAATATGCCTAACGCCAGAATCAAAACAAGCACCGCTACAACAGATATCAATATGGGTTCAATTTTTGAGGTCAAACTAGCTAAATCATAATCAACTTCGCGTTCATAAAAGTCTGATACTTCCTCAAGTAACTCATCTACCCGACCCGTTTCTTCGCCAACGCTAATCATTTGTAAAACTAGCGGCGTAAATAAGCTACTAGCCACCGATACTCTCGTTAAGCTTTCACCTTTTTCGATTTGACGACGCATTTTTAAGATTGATTCTGCCATATAGGCATTACTCACAGCGTCAGCAACTAGTGAAAGTGCCGTCGTTAAGGGAACCCCTGATTTGAGCATCATTGAAAAACTTCTAGAAAATCTCGCTAATAAACTTCTTTCAATTATTGGACCAATTACCGGAAACCTTATTTTGAGATGATCCCATTTGATCAATCCATCTTGGGTATTTATATACTGTTTAGTTATGAATACTGATACTAAAATTAAGCCAACTAACACATACCATTGATTGATGAAGAAATTAGAAGTTGCAAGTAAGATCCGAGTCATTAATGGTAACTCGGTACCAAACTTATCAAACATATTAGCAAAAATGGGTATCACGAAAATATTCAGTATTACAATGGCGGCAGTAATCGCAATAATGACAAAAGTCGGATAGCGAGTAGCGGCCTTTATCTGCTTGCGTGTTTCTTGTTCTCTTTCCAGGTATTTGGCAAGTTGTAGAAAAGCAGCATCGAGACGCCCTGTATTTTCACCAACATGCACAACACTCACAAACAACTGATTAAAAATATCTGGATGTTGCGCTAGGGCTGAGGAAAAATTACGGCCTTTCTCTAGACTTGCAATAATATCTTCCAACGCAACTTTTAAACGCACTGATTTAGTCGTTGTTAGGCCAGAAACCGCTCGTATGATAGGTATTCCGGCTTTTGTTAGAGAATACATTTGGCGCGAAAAAATAACGAGTTCGTCTAGACTTACATTTGGAGTTAAAAAATTAATGGCTTGTGTGGTTTTTTCGGTACTTTGTTCTAGTCTTTCATTCGGCAAAATTTCAATCGGAATAATGGCTCTTGCAGACAACATTTTGGCAACCGTATTTTCGTCGCTAGCATCTACCGAACCTTGAGTAATATCGCCATTGGATAAGCGACCCTTGTAGCTAAAACCAGGCATTAGTCAATATCCTCTAAGCTAAAGCCACCACTTGGTTCTGGCTTATCAATATCAGATTGATTGTCTGTCAGTGAAGCTATGGTTGGTGCGTTCGTTGCCTGTCCAGAAACTTCATTTTCTGCTTGTAAAGAATCTGTGTTGTGCGCACTTTCTTTGTCTGGCTCATTCGGGGGTAGTGGTTTTGATTCTTGCACAATTTCAACAAGCCGCATGACTTCATCTAGGGTTGTAATTCCCAATTTAGCGTAATCTAACGCAGCCATCGCAAGAGGGCGATACCCATCAGAGCATTTTGCCGCTTTTGTAAAATCATCCGTATCATTGTTTTTAAGGGCACTCATCATATCTTCGTTAAGTTGGAGTAACTCAAAGACCCCAATTCGGCCTCGATAACCAAGATAATTGCAACGCTGGCATCCCTTACCCTTTTTAAATTCATAATGAGAGAGATTGTCTTGCAACTGTGATAGCCATACTTGCTGTTCTTGGTCAGGCTCATGAGAATCGATACAATTATCACAAATTTTTCTGACAAGACGCTGAGCAACTATTGCCTTCAATGAACTGGCTACTAAGTATCCCGGCGCTCCCATATCGAGTAAGCGGATAGCACTACTGATGGCATCATTAGTGTGCAAAGTAGATAATACCAAGTGACCCGTTAGCGCTCCTCTTAAACCGATTTCAACCGTTTCATGGTCGCGCATTTCACCAACCATAATAATATCCGGATCTTGTCTTAACGTGGTGCGCAAAACGCTAGAAAAAGTTAGATTGATTTTTTGATTAATCTGGACTTGATTGATTCTTGGTAGACGATATTCCACAGGATCTTCTACCGTGATTATTTTCACTTCTGCTTTATTTAATTCATTTAATGCGCCATACAATGATGTTGTTTTGCCGGATCCAGTAGGCCCAGTCACTAAGATCATGCCATGGGGACGACGCAATAAGGTTCTGAATCGGTCCATGATGTCTGAGGGCATTCCAGTTTTATCTAAGCTTAATACGCCTTGTGATTGATCAAGTAGCCTCAACACAACGGACTCGCCTTGTTGGACAGGCATTGTAGAAACACGCACATCAATTTTATGATTCTTAACTGTAACTTGCGCCCTACCATCTTGGGGTAGACGTTTTTCTGAGATATCAAGGCCAGACATCAATTTCAATCTAAGTACAAGTGCCGCCGCTATATTTGCTTCTTGGATGATGTTTTCTTGCAGTACACCATCAACACGTTGCCGAATTCTTAGTTGCTTTTCATCTGGTTCAATGTGTATATCAGATGCTTTGGCAATGACCGCATCTTCAAAAATTGATTGCAATAATTTAGCAACTAAGTTGTCTTCGTCATCACTTAAACCGGATGTTAGTTGAAACTCTGAATCATCTTCATATTCATCAGCAAGTTCTTGTGCAAATGAGGCAATCTCTTCGGTTTTGCGATAAAAGTTCTCATATGCATTAAATAATTCAGATTCGCTGACTACAGCGACTTCAATTGCTTTAGGTAGTTTTGCCGCTAGTTCGTCAACAGCATTAATGTCGGCAGGATCACTCATCCCAACCAGTAAATGATCATCTTTGTCATCAATAACTAAAGCTCTGTAACGACGAGCTTGAATCTCAGGTAACATGCGAACCGCATTTGGATTAATTTTGTAATCCGACAAATTAATCAAGGGTACCTTCAAATGCTTGGACAGCAATTCCAAAAGTTGCAATTCGCTTACCATGCCCATTGAAACAAGTGTTGCACCGAGCTTACGTCCAGAGTTTCGTTGCTCAGATAATGCTAACTTTAGTTGTTGTTCGTTGATTAAATTTTGTTGTACAAGTAAATCGCCTAATCTCAATTTGACAGTCGGTTTCTCCATTATGACCGCCTCTCTAACAAAGCAATCCTTTTTTGCACAAATTCGTTAACCTGCTGTGGAAGTTGATTTAATGAATATGCTTGTTGATAGGCAGCAATAGCCTGCTCACCCATACTTTGTTTATCATGGCTGACACCAAGACCCAACCACCATTTAGCTTCTGCTGGATTGCGTTGTACTAGCATTAAGTAGTCGTTTTGCGCAACTTCATAATTACCCATCTTTTCGGCTAAAGCCGCTCGAAAACTCAATAATTCGTCGTTTGCAAGTTGTCCATAAGGATGGGAATTTAAGAGTGAAAATGCTTGTTGTCCATTCCCTTCTTTAAAGTAAATTCTTGCCAGCATGAGGCGCATACTTGAGTCTTGTGGGTCTATCGCCAAACCATCTAGTAAGACTTCTGCGGCTTTATTGTTTTGCGATTTTGAAAATAACATGGCGGCTAGTTGCTTTCGTGCGCGCGACTGTATTGGCGAAATCTGCAAAATCTTTTGCAATATTTGCATTACTTTTTTATTGTCATTGTCCCTAGAGGCCATGCTAGCTTGGGCTTTCAAGGAACTTAATTGTGAACTTAAATCACTCTCCGATCTTTTTGGAGTGATTTTATTTAGCGCTGTTTCTGAACTTTCATTGTTGTTTCTGTCGCCAGACTTAGCTTTTGAAAAGCTTTTCGTCATTTCATCATTATCTTGTTGCGGCATTTTACTTTCCGTAGCCGCAACTGACATCTCCTCAATGACATCAGACTTTGTTATTTGTTGTGGCTCGCTTACGTGAGCTTTATCGCTAGTTTTCGAATTCGTTATTAACGCCGGCAACGTTGGACCCGAAGTATCAACGATTTTTTGCCCTTGGCTAAGCGGAGTATCTTGAGATTGGGCAATATCAACATATTGATCGCTTTCACGTGGTTCGTATTGAATTTCTGTCTCTGTTTGTGGTGTTTTTTGTGTAGCTTGAGATTCATTGAGAATTAAATACGCAGTCACACTAAACAACATCAAAGATATAGTAAGCACAACAAATGAGCCCGCATAAATTATTTTATTATTGCTTGGCGCCACGTAATCCTTCTGCAAAAGTTGATGCTGGGTAGCTTCTAACTGTTGACGACTTTCTAAATCATTTAGCATCTTATTAACGACACTCATTGCCCTATCCTCGACACCATACTAATTATTTCGCGATAGAAAAAATCTGGTTCAGCCTGATATAGTAAAAAAGCAGCACATACAAAAATGCAGCCTACAGCAGGAATAGCCCAGGCATACCATGATCGTGTCACGTTATTGTCCACAGCTTCAGTGTCGTTTATGGCTAGTTTGATATGCGTTTTAGAAACTTGAAACTTACCTTCCCCAAACGCTAACATCAGCGCTTTATGGCAAATTATATTAACCAGTCTCGGTGTACCCTGTGTCGCTTTGAATAGACTTTTACATACGGCTTTTGGGAAGACATCAACTTTGCTTTGGTTGCCGGCTATGCCCATACGATAATTAACATACTGATATATTTGATCAGTATCGAGTTGACTTAAATGATATGAAAATGTGATTCTTTGACGTAATTGTCGTAGTTCAGGCTTCGCAATCTTATCATTCAACTCAGGTTGACCAAATAAAACAACCTGCATTAGCTTAGTAGATTCGGTTTCTAAATTTGTCATTAGACGCAAAGCTTCAATACTTTCGTCGGGTAAAGCTTGCGCTTCATCAATAATAAGTACTGCTGCTTTCCCCTCTTTGCGGATGTCTACAAGTCGCTTTTGAATCGCTTGAGTAAATTTTTGCTGGTCACTCTTTGCATCTAATTCAACTTGCAATTCACTTGCAACCGCTAGTCTTAATTCGCTCGGGGATAGATATGGGTTGGGGATGTAAGCTGTAACAAAACCTTCAGGCATTTCATTTAATAGCTTACGACAAACAAGTGTTTTCCCCGTGCCTACTTCTCCGGTGACTTTGATAAAACCTTCACCTGAGGTAAGTGCAGTTTGAAGCACTTCTAATGCTTCATTATGACTCGGTAAACCGAAAAAAAATTGGGTGTTGGGTGTAATGTTAAATGGCAGCTCTCTTACACCAAAATGATACAAATACATGGTTTACTCCACATAAAGCCAGTCAGCCATTTGAGTCCTGCTATTTTCTAGTTGTTCACGCCATGTATCTGGGCCAACAACAGTTGGTTTTAGCAGTATGATGAGTTCTTTTTTTACTTCTTTGTCGCGACGGTTCTTAAACATGTTTCCAACAAATGGGATATCACCTAAAAATGGTGTTTGAGAAGTTTCTTGGGTTTTGACAGATTGCATTAATCCACCAATAACCACGATTTCTCCGGAATTGGCGCGAATGATAGTATCTGATTCACGTATCGTGCTTTGCGCTAATGGCAGAACTATTTGTTCTTGATTAAGCGTAACAACCTTTTCTTGCTCTTCAGTTTCTATAACCGAAGGATGTACATGTAGTAAAATACTACCGTTACTGTCAATTTGGGGCGTTACATCAAGGGCGATACCTGAGAAAAACGGCGTTAACTCTATATCGGGGACCACCGAAGTTGCTGTTGGCGTAATCGTATTTTGACTTGAAATGTCTGTGACAAAATACTCATCATCACCCACTTTTATTACAGCTTTTTGGTTGTTGATTGCAGTTACTCTTGGGCTAGATAACACCTGCACGTTCCCTTGAGTCGAGAGCAAATTTAACACACCTGAGAAATCGCTGTTTGAAAAACTTAAATTTGCGATGCCACCAAGGGCTGAAGATATTGTATTACCCAATACTGCGCCTGAACTAGTGAATGTTAAATCAGTACTACCAATATTAGACGCAATCTTATTCCAGTTTATCCCCTGTTGAAATTCGTCATTTAAGACAACTTCAAGGATTCTAGCTTCGATAATGACTTGTCTTGTGAGGCTTTCTTCAGATGATTTTAAAAATTGGCGAATCGTTTTTAGTTCGTTTGGCATAGCTCTGACCGAAACGAGACCCGCTTGGGGTGAAATCATTACTGAGCGGCCTTCCATATTGCCAATCATCGTCATTAAACTTGTTTCTAAATTGTCCCAAAAATTTGCTTCACTGCGTGTTGTGATACTTGTTCCATTGACTGCACCATTTATACCGCCGCCAGAAAAGTTATTGCCGTTGGCCGCGTTGCCACTGAAGTTATTTTGACCTTGGGCGCCACCATTGCCATTACCATTGCCGCCAGCCGCTTGAGAAACGCCACCTGAAATTATACTTGTCTGGGTATTACCATCTCGCTGCATCATGAGGTAGTTGACAGAAAAAGTTTCCGTTCTTAAACCTGCTGGGAAGACCCTAAAAACCATACCTATTTGCTCTATGTGAAAACCATAAATGTCGGTAATCAGCGAAAACACTTCTTCTAAAGAGACTTGTTTTAAGTCAATTGTAATTTGACCTTTTACTTCTGGATGTATAGCAACGGAATATGGCGTATCTTGCACTAAGCTTGCAAAAAAGCTTTTTGCGGCCACCGATGTTGCACTGATATCATATTTTTCCGCTTCAAATAATGAATTTGGTGAAGCCGTATTGAGATCTTCAAGTAGGGTGTTGGAAACCGAATCAGGCAGCTGCGCCAGCGGTGCCGATTCCGAATCTTTTAATTGGGTATTTATTTCATTGGCTAAGTAGTCTTCTACATGACTTTTATTGGTGTCGGTAGATGAACAACTAAAAAGCACAAGGACAGCCGATGCCAACATAATGCCCTTATGTATTTTATTCGTTATCATCTTTTCACCTGCTTTTTCACGTCAACAATTCCTAATAATTCAATCGCTATTTGCGAACTAGCATCTTGCGGATTGCGCAATACAACGCCTGTTGGTTTTATTTCTCTAATCAACATATCGGCAATCATGTCGCCAGTCTGAAGTACTTTACCGTCAATAATTGCGTAACGAGTTTGGTTTCTGGTAAAAATAGCTGTCAGAGAATAAGCTGGCTGTACATTATTTTCGGCTATATCTCTGCTTTCTTTAATATTACCGGGCTTTGTAGGATCGCTCAATTTTTGCATCGCCAAAGCATTGGTGCCCACAAATTGGACAGACACTAAAACACTAAAAAAACAAAAAGAGCGAATTCGTTTCCGCACATTTTTATACAACCTAATACTTTCACTTCTAATTAACACTGATAAATGCCTCGCTGGTACTTAAGGTGAATAACGAGAGTGTTGTCTTAGCTGAAGGGTATTCAGATACTTGATAATGTAAACTTTGCCAATAAATCTTCCATCCCAAATTTTCTGCTTCCGACAGGAAATCACGAGTTGCAAAATAGTTGCCAGTGAAAACTAGCTCAATTCCATGGCGATAAATTTTTTCTTCATCTTTTTGCGTTTCACTTTGAATATCAGCAAATAATTCTTCCGGTGCCACCGATTTAACACTGATAACTTTCAAGCCCTCTGCTTTATTGAATACTTGTTGCAATAAAGTTGGCATCGCTTTAGGCAAAACGAGTTGATCTAGTTGTTCCGCAAAAGACTCATCAATTGTGTTTAATTTTTGGGTCATGCTATCGATTTGTCTTTTGATATTTTCGTTAGGGTCTTTACTAGCCTCATTTAAAAGTTCAGTAATACTTCTATCCGCAATCACAAGCTGATTTTCTAGGTCTTTAATTTGTTTTTCTTTTGCGCGAACTTGTTTAATTTGTGGCTCTATTAACATCAATATCATGACGATAATGACCGTCACTGGAACAAGTACGAAGATAAGTTTTTGTTCTCTAACCGCAAGGTTATCGAATGCTGTAAAAACTTTGGCGAATAAGCTATTGTTTCCAGCAATACTAGATTCCGACATTAGTCATCCCCTCTATTATTGGAATGATCTTGAGATGCTAGGGTTGTTTGGTCTTGTGTTTTCAATTCAAAACTAAGTAAGTCTCCCTTTCGCTCCAAGCTCGCAACGTCAAATTCTTGATTTTGAAAAAAAACGGTCTGACTCAATTTATCAAGCCACACAGGTAAAGTTTTTGGTGCAGATATACTGCCTTGTATCGACAAATCTTCACTACTTGCCGTAAACTCGGTCAACCAAATATCGCTAGTATCTGCTTCAGCAAATGAGGTAAACATATTAGAAAATGACCTCTGTTCTAATGAAGATAAGCCTCTCACTTTGTTCAACAGCTCATTTCTCATTCGAGTTTGCGCTATTAAACTAGACAGGCGAGCCTCTAGAACAGGGTCGGTTGTCTTGTCTGACAGGCTTTTAGTCAAATCGTCAATAGTGGTTTGTCGGAAGTTAATGTCATCTTGAATTGACTTGGCAAAATCGTATTCATTTTCATATTGAAAATAAAAGTATCCATAAATGCTAAAACAAAGTGTTATCGAAAAAAATAACAGTGCGAAAAAGTGAGATCCGGTAATCCACCTAAAATGTGGGATAAACTCTTCATGAAGCAGATTAATTTGCGACTTCATTTTCTACCCCCTTTTTATTCTTGGTTTCTTTTTTCGATTTTATACTTTTGCTTGCATTTTTTGCTTCGCTTTCGAAAAGCACTTTCGAGTAAGCAGCACCCAAACAACTAAAACTGGCAATTTTAAAATTCAATTCTGGAGAGCAGTGCAGCTCTGGAATAAACATTTCGCATGAAACACCCATAGAATCTGCTATGTGCTGGCAAAGAAACTCAGTATGCGGTGAATCCAACTTGACTAGAATTCTTCTGATAGGGGCTTGTCTTAGCTGGCTTTCAAAAAAGTCCATGGAACGTTGAATTTGGACAGACAAGGAATCGGTAATTCCCATTTCTAGCTCAGCCTGTGTGAACCCTCCAATATTCTCAAAACCTTTCAAACGCCTTGTAAAATACAGCTGATTGTCTTTCACTATATTTAATACAATGACTTCGCCATGCTCTTGCACAAGTGTAATAACAGGCTCACTATTACATTTAACTAATTGATTGGTAGCAATCTCTTCTATTGAAACTCCTTTTAGATTCAAATCGGCTTCAAATATGACTTCTGTCAATTTTTCGATCTCTTCTCTTGCAACCGCTACCGCAAGAATCTTGTTCTGCCCGGAAACTTGAGCAGGTAGATCCACAAAATCATATACAATATCTTTTTCGGAACCAGACGCTTCTTTGAGCGGCCATTGCAATGCGCTGAACACATCACTGTCTTCTACCATGGGTTTGTCAATTTGATAAATGCGATACCAGTGTGAAGATAAAGTGAAGTAACAGTCGGTGCCGACTAGACCATTATTATGAACATAGTCTTTCAGGTCAGACTGCCAACTTTGATGTGAAAAACTAGTGTCTAAACACCATGTGACCTCACCATTTATATTGCGCAAGACACACAATAAGACTTGGTCAGCAGTGTAAGCAATACCAACAGAGTAGAATTGAGAAGCCTTCCTCAATTTTTGTTTCATGTATTGTTTCCAACCAATTTTCTGCATTATAGGAGTTCCGAAACCGTTTTACTCTAGGGAAGTATTTTTGACTTTGCAGTATGTTTAATCTCGTAAAGCAATTTTGCTGCCAACTTTGTAGAGGTAAGGTTAAACATGCTCTGTAAGGGGGTTATCGGCAATTTTTTATGTTTATTGAGGGGAAATCAAAATTCTTACACTGCCCTTTTATTTGAAGGTGAATATAAATTCGGCAAAGTTTTGCCACATAACAATAGCGTAGCGAATATTTACGGTTAAATTAGTCAACCTAAATAAAACTGAAAAATGCAAACAAAAAGCCCCAATTAGCATGATAGCTAAATGGGACTTATTCTAATTACTTAATCTACAATTATTTTTATGTGCTGATTAGAACGGAATGTCGTCGTCAAAGTCAATGTCTGGTTCAGACATCTTGGGAGTATTTGTTGGCTGATTTGAAGGTGCAGATTGTCCTTGATTGAAACCTCCGGTTCCTTGAGGTGCTTGTGAAGGTGGACTTTGATTGCTCTGAACGCTCTGGTTATTTTGAGGCCGTTGTTGATAATTACCTTGACCATTTTGTCCTTGGCTATCATTCCGACCTCCCATCATTTGCATATTATCAGCGATGATTTCCGTGGTATAACGGTCATTGCCCTGCTGATCTTGCCACTTTCGTGTTTGCAGTTTGCCTTCAATAAAAACTTGGGAGCCTTTTTTTAAATATTCGCCAGCAATTTCTGCCAAACGACGATACATAGTCACTCTATGCCACTCTGTCCTTTCTTGTTGTTGCCCTTGTTGATCTTTCCAACTTTCACTGGTTGCTATACTTAAATTAGCAACTGCATTGCCGTTGGGCATATATCTAACCTCAGGATCATTGCCAAGATTGCCAACGATGATGACTTTGTTTACGCCTCTTGAAGCCATTATATTTCCTTTATTTTTAGTGTTTTATTATTTGTTTAGCTTGCTCTATATCGAATAACTTGGCATCTACCTTTAAATAGATAGCATCGTCAATATCGTCTATCAGTGCTTCTTTCACACCGGCAAGTCCTCTCAATTCATTAAGGATGCTAGCGTTGGTGTTCATGGTTACACCAGTATCACCTAGCATCAGGGTGACACGTTTAATTCTTTCAATGTTTGCCAAACCCTTCATGGTTAAGCTTAACAAAAAGATGACAACTAAACACATGATAAAAGTATATTGAGGTGAAAAAAAGCTGTTCAATAGGCCAGATACAAGTCCGCCTAAAAACGCACCAAAAAATTGATGGCTTGCATATAAGCCCATAGCACTGCCTTTTTGGCCAGGTGGACAGATGGCGGAGACCATAGATGGCATTTTTGCCTCTAAGAAATTAAATCCTGCAAAAAAGAAAATACCGGCGATTACGATGCCTGTCCAATTATTAGCATTAGTGAGCAAAATCACAAAAGAGACTGCCAAACAAAGGAGTGCAATGCTTGCGCTTGTTGACACAGGTAGTTTGTCAGATAGATTTATCATGACTATCAAGGCAAGCACAGATACGCTGAGAACTATAGTATAAACAATCCAATGCTCACTTAATGGCACTGACATATTAATCAATTGGACAGGCACTTGAACAAAAAAACAAGTTACAAGCATATGAATAACTAAAACGGAAAGATTCAAGCGCCAAAGATGATGATGCTTATAAAGACTCCACAAGCTTTTCGTTTTGGGTAATGAGTCGCCCGAAGCTTGCAAGTTTTCCGGTAGTTGAACACCAAAATGCACCAAGGGCACACACAAGATAGCCAATATAGCTGTCATCAAGAAAATGCCACTTAACCCGAGGCTTGCCGCTACTATTGGGCCGAGTAGCAGGGCTAAATAAAATGAAAAACCAATTGAAATACCGATCAGAGCCATTATTTTGGTTCGTTGGGACTCTCTAGTAGCGTCACTTGCTAAAGCCATTACCGCTGCAGCAATCGCACCGCTTCCTTGCATAATTCGTCCTATTGTAAGTAACCACATACTATCAGCGAGACCGGCAATTAGAGAGCCTAAAGCAAAAAGAATTAAGCCTATATAGATGACTGGCTTCCTTCCCCATGAATCTGACAATAAACCCATTGGAATTTGGCATATAGCTTGTGTAAGACCATAACCGCCTACTGCTAACCCGACCCATAAAGGGGAATAATCAGGATATTCAAGCGCAGCTACCGCCAAAACAGGAATTACCATAAACAAACCAAGCATGCGCAATACATAAACTGAAGCAAGGGAAATTCCAGCCTGCCATTCCGTTTTATTCAGTTTGTTAACGTCCATTTCGCCTGTAAGCTCGTTTCATTTTTTAGAGGACGGCATTTTAAACTGTTAGTTGAATGATTAATAGTATTCAAACACCCTCATGTTGACACAGATGTAAATACAACTTGATCTAGTCTTATGCGTCGGCGTAACTAACCCATGAATTCTTCTCAAACTATGGCATAATGGCCGATTACTTTTTGCGAGCTTAAAAATAAACCTTATGGATAAAATTGAAGTTAGAGGCGCCCGAACCCACAATTTAAAGAATATCGACATTACCTTGCCAAGAGATAAGTTGATAGTGATCACTGGGTTATCTGGTTCAGGTAAGTCTTCTTTGGCATTTGACACCCTTTATGCTGAAGGACAACGCCGATATGTGGAGAGCCTCTCGGCATATGCTCGACAGTTTCTATCAATGATGGAGAAACCAGATGTTGACCATATTGAAGGTTTGTCTCCTGCCATTTCTATTGAACAAAAATCTACGAGTCATAATCCTCGCTCTACCGTCGGCACAATAACTGAAATATACGACTATTTAAGACTCATGTTCGCCAGAGTCGGCACCCCTATTTGTCCGGATCACAACGTACCGCTAGATGCCCAAACTGTTAGCCAAATGGTAGATAAAGTTTTAGCTCTCGACGAAGGAACAAAATTGATGTTGCTGGCGCCCGTTGTCCAAGAGCGCAAAGGTGAGCACCTTAAGATGTTAGAAAGTTTGGCTGCTCAAGGCTACATTAGAGCACGAATTGATGGGGAAGTTTGTGACTTATCAGACCCACCTGAATTAGATTTACGTAAAAAACATACTATTGAGGTAATTGTTGACCGCTTCAAAGTGAGAGATGATCTTCAACTTAGGCTAGCAGAATCATTTGAAACAGCTTTAGCCTTATCGGCAGGAACAGCGAAAATTGCGTTTATGGATAGCGTGCAAGATGAAATTGTCTTTTCTGCGAACTTCGCTTGCCCACATTGCGGATACAGCATTACTGAGCTTGAACCTCGAATATTTTCATTTAATAATCCTGCTGGAGCTTGCCAAACCTGCGATGGTCTAGGAACAAAACAGTTCTTCGATAAACATAGAGTGATTAATAATGATGAGCTAAGTCTGTCAGGCGGGGCCATTAGAGGCTGGGATAAACGCAGCTATTATTATTTTCAAATGTTGATGTCAGTTGCCGAACATTATGGTTTTGATTTAACCACGCCGTTTGGTGAGTTAGATGAAAAATCACAAGATATCATTCTCAATGGTTCTAATGGCGAATCGATAAAGTTTCGATATATCAACGAACGTGGCGATATTATGGAACGTAAGCACCCTTTTGAGGGCATCATTCCCAACATGGAAAGACGTTATAAAGAAACAGAGTCCAATACTGTGAGAGAGGAACTTGGGAAATATTTAAGCCATCAACCTTGTTCTAGCTGCTCAGGCTCTAGGTTAAGACTTGAAGCTAGAAACGTGTTTATTGCCGACACTAACTTGCCTCAAATTGCACAAATGTCAATTGCCCAAGCGCATTCTTTCTTTAATACGCTAAATCTATCTGGCCAAAAGGCCACGATTGCTGACAAAATTCTGAAGGAGATAATGGACAGGCTACAGTTCTTGGTAAATGTTGGTTTAAATTACTTATCTTTAGAGCGCAGTGCCGATACTTTGTCTGGTGGGGAGGCCCAAAGAATTAGGTTAGCTAGTCAAATTGGTGCCGGTTTAGTTGGTGTAATGTATGTTTTAGATGAGCCTTCAATTGGTTTGCACCAACGCGATAATGAGCGTTTGCTTAAAACCCTTCGACACCTGAGAGATTTAGGAAATACGGTAATTGTTGTTGAGCATGATGAAGATGCTATTAGGGAAGCCGATTATATTGTTGATATTGGACCCGGTGCTGGTGTTCACGGTGGAGAGATAATTGCAGAAGGTAGCTTGCAAGATATCGAAAGTTGCACAAACTCATTAACGGGTAAATACCTTTCTGGCATTGAGAAAATTGACATCCCTGAGCATCGCACACCAATATTGGACAGGCACTGGTTGAAACTCGAAGGAGCTAGCGGAAACAATCTACAAAACGTTAATTTGAAAATACCAACGGGTTTAATGACTTGCATTACTGGTGTTTCTGGTTCCGGTAAATCAACCCTAATTAACGATACATTTTACAAAATAGCTCAACGTGAATTGAACAGGGCAACAGTCAACGAGCCGTCTCCATATAAATCGATATCAGGTTTAGAGTACTTAGACAAAGTAGTCGATATTGACCAAAGTCCTATTGGCAGAACACCCAGGTCTAATCCTGCAACTTACGCTGGTATTTTCACACCCATTAGAGAGATTTTTGCAGGAACTCAAGAATCTCGTTCACGCGGATATAAACCTGGAAGATTCAGTTTTAATGTAAAAGGCGGACGCTGTGAAGCTTGTCAAGGTGATGGGGTTATTAAAGTCGAAATGCACTTTTTGCCGGATGTATACGTTCCTTGCGACGTTTGCGCTGGTAAAAGATACAATCGAGAAACGCTTGAGATCAAGTTTAAAAATAAGAATATCCATGAAGTACTTGAAATGACGGTTGAGGATGCTCGAGAATTCTTCGATGCAATTCCATCTATCTCAAGAAAGCTACAAACTCTAATGGATGTAGGCTTATCGTATATTAGACTTGGGCAATCTGCGACCACACTGTCTGGTGGTGAGGCACAACGTGTAAAACTTGCCAAGGAGTTGTCAAAGCGAGATACTGGACAGACACTTTATATTCTAGATGAACCAACTACTGGTTTGCACTTTCACGATATAAAGCAACTCCTCCAGGTACTGCATAGACTTCGCAATCATGGCAACACAGTTGTTGTAATTGAACATAATTTGGATGTTGTAAAAACAGCCGACTGGGTTATCGATTTAGGCCCCGAAGGAGGCTCGGGGGGTGGTAAAATAATAGCACAAGGCACACCAGAAGAAGTCTCTGAACAAAAAGGATCACATACAGGATTTTTCCTCAAACAAATGCTTAAGGACACAAAATAATATGTTTTCTGAAGAGTATACTGTCCGTTTTTACGAGACCGACGGACTTGGACACGTGAGCAATACGGTTCTTGTAGCTTGGTTTGAATCTGCACGAATTCCAATTTTTAAAATGTTTGTACCAGATTTGAAATTAGAAAATTGGCCGTTAATTCTTGCTAATTACAATGTTGATTTTTTAGAACAAATCTATCTTCAAATGCCTGTCCAAATAAAAACTTGGATAAGTCGCATTGGAAACAGTTCATTTGATGTTTATCAAGAGTGTTGGCAAGATGAGCACCTAAAATCTAAAGGAACAACAACACTTGTACATTTTGATTATGAAAGTAAAAAAGCAATGACATTATCTCAAGAAATAAAAAATATCATGGAAAAACACTTGTTAAACAAATTCGAATAACCAAATGAAACAACCTATTGAGCCTGATTTTATTCGCGTAATAGATAATAGCCTTCCAAACCATATATGTGACGAAATAATAAGAATATTTAACAATAGTCCAAATATTCAACAAGGTCGCACCGGGGGTGGAGTTGATATCGATAAAAAACACTCGTATGACGTATCCATTCAACGTCATAAAGAATTTGAATCAATATTAGAAGCAGTGTTTAAGACTTCTACAATCCATATAATTGAATATTTAAAAGACTTTCATTTTGCTCTAATAGGCCCTATTGCTCTGACATTTCAAGATTTAAAGAGTGGGGAGACAAGTTCAATTACCGACGAAAATTTTAAGGAAATTGGAATTCCCAACATTGAGAATCTAGTCAGACATATTTACCAATTGGGTGAAATTTCAGTACAGAAATATGAAAAAGGCATTGGTGGTTACCCTTATTGGCACTCGGAAATTTACCCGAAAAAAAATGACCTTCAACCATTACATCGCAGCCTTCTGTTTATGTTTTATTTAAATGATGTTGATGACGGTGGGGAAACAGATTTTTATTACCAAAATAAATCTATTCAACCTAAAAAAGGAAGAATGGTAATTGCACCAGCTGGGTTTACTCATACACATCGAGGAAACAAGCCAAATTCTAGCGACAAATTTATATTAACATCATGGGTATTGTTCAACTCTGCCGACACTCTTTACCCTTAGTAGTTAGTAAGTAGGTGGTTGATTATTATCACAATATAGACGTAGCATATTTGCGGCTCCTTTTATTCTTTTTCTGCCGGTACTTTTTTTATATTGTTCTAGAGAAACGACATTTCCAATAGCTACTGGAAACATAATTTCCATATCATTTATTGTATGTAGCCAACTTTCCGAGTTAAATGACATTTTTTTAAGTTCTGGGATTAAACTTTTAACGGAATGCTTTTCAAATAGGTACTCTTTAGTAGACTTTAGGAGTGACAAATAATCCAACAAGGTCATATTAATTGCCGGCAAAGAACTATTATTCAACTTATCATTTTTGAAAGGTACCAAAGAATTTAAGCACCATCCTTTTCTCGCTGAAGTAATGCGTTTATAAATACTTGTATGTAAAGATTGATCTATTGATTTTGCAACATGCGCTCTAATAGGATTCAAATCTACATAAGCCATACACGTTATCAAGGCTTTATCGTCCAAAATAGCGTAAGATTTAAATCGCCCTTCCCAGAAGTGCCCTGTGCAATCATCTTCTTTGTTTGCTCTACGAGCAATATATTCGTTAAGATATTTCATAAACCAACTTAAATCTGAGAGTCGTGAGCGGTATTCCTCTATTTTTAGTTTCAATCGCCTTTTAACAAGTGGGTCGGATGGGTAACTTTTAGTTTCGAGAAAAATTGCTGTCTCTTGAGTTCCGACGGAGATTCTGTGCCATCGAGCAACTACGTTATGATCACTCATGTTAGCACTTTCTTGCTTATTAATATGAATAACAAGATGTACATGATTGCTCATTACCGCATAGGCACACACTCCAATAGAAAATGTATTCGCCAAATATATGATTCGCTTTTCAACCCAGCTCTTCCGGTGTTCAAAACTTTCACCTGTTTGTCTATCGAAGCCACATAGATACGTCCGCCTAACACATCTTGAAATTACATGGTAATAGGGGGTACAACTTTCATTTACAATTTTACTTCTAGGATAGGGCATACTAATTCCAATGTTTTTTTTAGCATAATCCCTATAGAAGGTTTTAAAAACTGACCTCGAGTACAGTTTTACTGAAAAAATGAAAAACCATCCAAAATCAAAATGGTTCTAAGTTGGAACCAGACATTGTATAGCCGACAGATGCTATATCACCTACCCAGCCGTCAGTAGAGAGTCGACCTGTGACCCAGACCGCATCGTATAAATTATTTATTGGGATACCGTCTTTGAATTTCACAAATACAATCTGATTTGAAGGGGGTGGAGGGACATGGATACATGCACCGAAATAAGGCACGAGTAAGAACTCCGTTATAGCATCCGCATCTCCCTCTAGAGGTACCACAAAACCAGGTATTTTCACAAATTGTCCGTTCAATGATTCTATTAAAGGAGCATTGGGGGCAACTTGAGCCATACTGCCAGCATGCTCCATCGAAACCGCCGGCATTTCAAAATTTTTAGGCACTAAATCTTCCCAATATAACTCTATGGGTCCATCATTTGCGTTAGAAAAAACACTTAAACTCATAGTGCTTATTATGAACACAATTTTAAAAAAATATTTCATAAAGAACCCTTTTTTAGTCGAAAATAGTAAACTGAACAGAAACACCTTGAGCCTGAAGTAGTGTCTGTCCAATAAACCAAAATTCAGAACCTAAAGTGTGTGTCCAAAAAGACTATTTGTGATACTTCAAACAATGCTCGACTTCTTCCTTAGAACCCAATAAAACAGGAACTCTTTGGTGAATTTCTGATGGCATTACCTCCATAATACGGCCATGGCCTGTGGACGCTAGTCCACCTGCTTGTTCCATAAGAAAAGCCATTGGATTTGCTTCATAAAGTAAGCGTAATTTCCCAGGGATTTCAGGATTCCGTTTATCAAATGGATACATGAAAATCCCCCCTCTGCATAAAACTCTATGTATATCCCCAACCATTGCTGCAACCCAACGCATATTATAATCTTTTTTTCTCGGCCCTTCTGTTCCAGCCATTAACTCAGAGATATATTTTTGGATAGGCGCTTCCCAGTGACGTTGATTAGAAGCGTTAATTGCAAATTCAGCTGTTTGCTTGGGCACTTGGATATCTGCAGTTGTTAAAAGAAAACCTCCATGTGTCTTATCCAAAGTATACAAGTGGGTACCTCGCCCAGTCGTCATGGCCAACATTGTTGAGGGTCCATATAATACATAACCCGCCGCAACCATTTGTGTACCTGGTTGTAAAAATGCGGATGGATCATCAGGCTTCATCCATTGTGGCGCATGCGTTATCGAAAAAATGGTACCAATCAGGCTGTTTATTTCAGTGTTGGAGGAACCATCTAATGGGTCGAAGCTAACTAAATAATTGCCATCTGGAGAACATGGTACAACGTCTTCCTCTTCTTCTGAGGAAATAGCTTTTACATACCCAGACTCCCTCAAAGTATCCTTTAAAATTTGATTAGATATTACATCTAACTTCTTTTGAGTTTCTCCTTGAACATTCTCACTCAAAGTAGAACCCAAAACACCAGCCAACTCACCTTGGCTAACCCTAAAAGAAATTTCTTTGCAAGCAGCTAAGAGCGTTCTAATTAGTAAAATCAATTCAACTGGTGCGCCATCTTGCTGCAGCTGAGAATTCAGACGTTTCATATAATACTTTCCTTTTTTGGTGTTCTCGATAAACAAAAATTACTAAAAATTAAACTCACAATACTTTCTATTACTTATTCTGTTCTTTATATTGTAACTGGCTTGAGCCCCGATTAAAAACAGTTATTTAAGACAAATCATCTGTTACACTTGCCCTTATTTTATAATAGCGAAATAATTTGTTATGCATGTTCATATTTTAGGGATTTGTGGAACCTTTATGGGCGGTATTGCCGCCATCGCAAAAAGCTTAGGCTACAATGTGACAGGCTCTGATAGAAATGTGTATCCACCTATGAGTACTCAACTTGAAGAGTTAGGCATTGCCTTATCTGAAGGCTATGACACGAGTCAATTTGACCCCAAGCCCGACATGGTGATTATTGGTAATGCGATGGCTCGCGGAAATCCTGCTGTAGAATATGTGCTGGATAACAATCTTCCATATACGAGCGGTCCACAATGGCTACTTGACCATCTGCTAAAAGACCGTTGGGTATTGGCTATTGCAGGTACACACGGTAAAACAACAACAACCAGTATGTTAACTTGGATCCTAGAAAGTGCAGGCTTAGAGCCTGGATTTTTAATCGGAGGCGTGCCTGAAAATTTCGGTATTTCTGCGAGGATAGGAAACACACCCTATTTTGTGATTGAAGCTGACGAATACGACAGTGCATTTTTTGATAAAAGATCAAAATTCGTCCATTACCGACCAAGAACCCTAGTCCTTAATAATTTAGAATTCGATCATGCCGATATATTTGAAGATTTAAATGCCATTAAAAAACAGTTTCATCATTTAGTTAGAACCGTCCCTGCGAATGGATTAATCTTGTCGCTGGCAGCTGAACCAAACATCGAATCTGTTCTTGAAATGGGTTGTTGGAGTGAACAATCTTTTATTGGTAAAGCAAACAAAGCGAGTTGGCGAGCGCATGAACTTAAATCTGATTGCAGTATATTTGAAGTATTCCATAAAAACAAACTGTGCGGTACGGTAACATGGTCTTTAATTGGCAATCATAATATGAACAACGCAGTAATGGCCATAGCGGCAGCTCATCATGCTGGAATTGACATTGCAACAGCAATTCAAGCTTTATCTTTATTTAAAAACGTGAAAAGACGTATGGAAATAAAAGGCGTTGTAGGAGGTATTACAATTTATGATGATTTTGCACATCACCCAACGGCCATAGAGACAACCGTTTCTGGCTTGCGGAGTAAAGTTGGTAATCAATCTATTATTGCGATAGTGGAGCCCCGCAGCAATACTATGCGCATGGGCGTCCATAAAAGTCAGTTGTCTCGTTCATGGGAAAAAGCAGATTCAGTGCATCTGCTTGAACCAAAAAATTTGGATTGGTCATTACAAGATGTAGTTGACAATAGTAAAGTACAAGTATCAACACATCAAACAACAGCTTCCATTGTCGAGCAAGTTACTGCACAAGCGAACCCTGGTGACCACATACTTGTGATGAGTAATGGTGGGTTTGAGAGAATACATGAAAGACTGCTTGAAAAGCTTGGAGATAAATATGAATAAAGAAGTCACTGTAGCTATTACCGGTGCTTCTGGAGCACCCTACGCGCTGTTATTGCTTAAACAATTGGTCAGTAGTGGCGTTAAAATACATTTACTTATGTCGTCTGCTGCACGAGTAGTATTCGCCGCAGAAGAAAACCTTAAAATACCAAGTAGTCCAGAAAAAATAAGTACTTTTTTCGCTGAATATACTGGGGCAAAAGCGGAACAGATTATTGCTTATGGCAAAGAGGAATGGTTCTCAATTGTAGCATCAGGTTCTTCCGCACCAAAAACAATGATAATTTGTCCATGTTCAACGGGCACGTTATCATCTATCGCAATCGGCGCTTGCGACAATCTTATTGAACGAGCTGCCGACGTAGTAATTAAAGAAAGAGGACAACTCCTATTGGTCCCTAGGGAAATGCCATTTTCCAGTATTCACCTAGAAAACATGCTAAAACTATCCAATTTAGGAGCCACAATAATGCCAGCAGCACCTGGTTTTTACCACAACCCTAAGAGTATTGATGATCTTATCAGCTTTGTTGTTGCTCGTATCCTAGATCACCTGGAAATTCCACAAAACATTATGAAACCCTGGGGATACAGTAATAAGTGAGAAAATTTTAGTTGAATAATAACTATTAGTTAGTACGTGAAAACGTTTTATGCTAGAAAAGTGCCTGTCCAATAATTTATATTTGGCAAGTCATTCGAAATTGGGAGAGCAAAATGAAAATACTAAAAACTGCGATCATTTGCGTAATAGTAGCAATCAACATTAGTATCAATGATGCCAGTGCATGGGGGCAAACCGGGCATAGAGTGACTGGAGAAATAGCTGAAAAATATCTAACTGTAGAAGCCAAAGCTGCCATCCAAAACATTCTGGAAAATCAGGGCTTAGCAGAGATTAGTACTTATGCTGATGAAATGCGCTCCAATCCAGAATACTTTTGGCAAGAAGTAGCAGGTCCGTTTCATTATGTAACAGTTCCTTTGGGCAAAACCTATTCTGACGTTGGTGCGCCTGAAGAAGGAGATTCGGTGACAGCTATCAAACGCTTCTCAAAAATTCTTAAAGATTCAGAATCAAGTAAAGCTGATAAGCAACTCGCGTTGAAAATGCTTGTGCACATAATTGGTGACCTTCATCAACCATTGCATGCTGGAAATGGCACTGACCGAGGAGGTAACGACCGTAAACTCAAATTCTTTTGGGAGGAATCAAATTTGCATCGAGTTTGGGATTCTGGACTTATCGATAGAAGACAATTGTCTTACACTGAGTGGACTGTCTTTTTAGCAGCAAAAATTACACCTGAAAAATTGAAAGCATGGCAAACAACGGATCCACTTGTTTATATAGCGGAAAGCGCAAAAATTAGAGATAAAATCTACCCAGAAAGTGATGATCTCTCATGGCAATATTTGTATAAACATGCCCCAACAGTAAAACAAAGACTTAGCCAAGCTGGGGTTCGAATCGCTGCTCATTTAAACGATATTTTTAGTGACTAACTACGTTTCTTGCGTCCTATAAAGGTCACCTAATAGACCTACTTCAGTCTAATTCTAAGGGCTCAGGTGATAAGACAACACCTGAGCTGTCAGCGTAAAGATGGTCTTCTGGAAGAAAAGTTACACCCGCGAAGTTAACTGCAATATCTAGATCACCAATTTCTCTTGACTCAGCGGAAACTGGAATTGCTCCCAGAGCATATATGGGAAAATCAAATTCTTCCAATAAATCAACGTCCCTAACCGCACCATAACAAACCACCCCTTCCCAACCATTATCTATCGCTAGTTGTATATTTTCTGCATCAATTATCGCTCTTCTTAAAGAACCGCCGCCATCAATCAGAAGCACTTTTCCAACACCATCAGAGGCTAAAAGCTTATCAATTAATCCTCTATCTTCGAAACATTTTACCGTTGAAATTTCACCGCAGCAGGCAAAACCACCGCCAAAATTGGTAAAAATAGGATCAACAACGTCTACAGTGTCCGCGTACATATCACAAATTTCAGAAGTATTAATATCCATGCTTTAGCCTTTGAAGTGTCTGTCCAAAAAAGAGACTAGCATAATTCTAGATATAGTTGCAGTAAGGAGTTTAATTTGGACAGACACTATATTCTATTTTGTCGAGCGAAAGTCAATTGTCACAATCAATTCGCTAAATTGTCATTGAAAGTTCATAAAGCCCATTTAACTTATGGCTATACAGATTAAATAGAATTTCAGAGTGAATAAATTAACTTCTGCACTGGTTGATATAGATAATAGGCTTTTTAAATGGGCAGTTGAATTGCCTGTGAATCAACAAAATGCTTTTTTACCGAAATTCTTTTTTCTAGTTTCAAAATCGGCAGACGGATATTTATACCTGATAATTGCGATGGTTGCCTATTACTTTGAAAAAGAATATGGCGTTTTATTTTTTTATACTGCCCTTTTAGCATATTCAATAGAAATACCGATATACCTTGCGTTAAAACAAATATTTAAACGGCCTAGACCCTGTGATGTTAAACATAAACTAGATACGTTTGTCGACCCAGCGGACAAGTTTAGTTTGCCATCTGGACATACAGCGGCAGCATTTTTAATGGCGACGATTTTCACTTATTTCTACCCTAGTACATTCTTTTTGGTATACGGCTGGGCTGCCTTAGTAGGAATTTCTAGAGTTGTCTTAAGAGTGCACTATCCTAGCGACGTTAGTATAGGAGCAATTCTTGGTGTATCTATTGCTATTTGTAGCATTGAAATATTAGGATAAAACTTGAAGATTTTATATGGAGTTCAAGGCACAGGAAACGGTCATATTACAAGGGCCCGGCACCTAGTTAACGCATTAGCTAGCGACCCTTCCTTGCAAGTTGACTATTTTTTCAGTGGTAGAAAATTAAAAGACTACTTCGATATGGAATGTTTTGGAAATTACTTAGGTAAACCAGGACTCACATTTCATACTACAAATGGAACCATCAATTATAAGAAAACTCTTTTAAACAACAATTTAATTGATTTTATGAAAGATGTTAACGCCGTCGATGTTGGCAATTATGATCTCGTACTAAACGATTTTGAGCCAATTACTGCTTGGGCGTCAAAACTCCAAGGTGTACCTTCAATATCTATAAGTCATCAAGCTGCACTGTTGCATCCCATACCAAATAAAAAGCCAAATTTACTTAATGATTTTATTACCCGTTTCTTTGCTCCAACTAGTCAAACAATAGGCACACATTGGTATCATTTTGGTTACGATGTTATTCCACCTTTTGTTGCAAAAGAACTAGTAGAGGCTGCCGCTGGAGGTAGAAAAAAATCGTTAGTTGACAGTATTCTGGTATACCTCCCTTTTGAAGAATTACAAGTAATTTCAGAGCACCTTGTAGTGCTTAGTGAGTATCAATTTATATGTTTTCATCCTTTAGTTGAAAACGCGTATGTTGAAGAAAATATTGCCTGGTATCCGCCTTCAACAACGCAGTTTAAACGTCACTTAATTTCGTGTGATGGTGTCATTTGTAACGCAGGCTTCGAGCTGTCTACAGAATGTTTAACCCTTGGTAAACCACTTTTGATCAAACCATTGCGCAGACAATATGAGCAAATGATAAATGCAAACACACTCAAAATGTTAGGTTTGGCCAAGGTAATCCATAGCATAGACAGCGACGCCATCCAAGATTGGCTTCTAACACGCAAATCAGAAATCATCGGCTACTCAAGTGATACTCGCCCCCTAGTAAATTGGTTAAAAAGTGGAAATTGGAACGATACAAAAGAACTTTGTGATGAATTATGGGAGCAAGTCATTTTTCCTAATGACATAAAATCTCAGCTTAATTCACGATGCATTAATAGAAGAACTGCTGCTCCCTTACAGTATTAGCGAGTAGAAAAAATAGTAAGAATCTATTATTCATATCCGTAACTCGCAAATAAAACTTATTTTCTTTTTTATGCCTGTCCAAACTATACACAAATAAAACCTACTTTCTTTTTTTATGCCTGTCCAAACTACACACAAATAAAACCTACTTTCTTTTTTGACGCCTGTCCAAACTACACACAAATAAAACCTACTTTCTTTTTTGACGCCTGTCCAAACAATGCACAAATAAAACTTACTTTCTTTTTTGATGCCTGTCCAAACAATGCAGTGACAAACAATTAATCATGCCAAATACAGCATAGTAAACGCATTATTTTGGTTGCATTTTTTGGCTTCACGGTGCATGGTAAGGGCAATATTCCACTGTACTCAATATTAACATGCGTAAACTTAAAACTATGACGCTTGCGGTTTTTATATTGCTGGCATTATTTGGTTGTGGTCAAAGAGGCCCTCTATATTTACCTGAAGAGCCACCCGCAAATACTCAACCAGAAAAACAAGAATCTTTTACAACAACAGTTAGTACCAAGAGGAACCATTTATAATGGATTACTTTACTCTTAAGGGAAGCCAACTTTTTGCGGAAGACATCTCGGTAAAAGAAATTGCGGAGACCTATGACACACCAGTATACGTCTATTCACGAGCTACTTTAGAACGTCATTGGCATGCGTTTAACAACGCAGTAAGTGCTCACAAACACTTAGTTTGCTATGCAGTTAAAGCAAATTCAAATCTTGGAGTGTTGTCAGTATTAGCTAAGTTAGGCTCAGGTTTTGATATTGTATCAGGAGGCGAACTAGCTCGTGTTATCGAGGCTGGTGGTAAACCCGCCAAGGTCGTATTTTCTGGCGTCGCTAAAACCTCTTCGGAAATTGAATACGCTTTAACGCAAGGGATCAAATGCTTCAATGTAGAGTCAATCCCAGAACTCGACCGTATTAATCGCGTCGCAAGCAAGTTAGATTTAATGGCGCCTATCTCATTGAGAATTAACCCAGATGTAGACGCTAAAACCCACCCGTACATTTCGACCGGCCTAAAAGCAAATAAGTTTGGAATCGCAAAAGATGAGGCGATAAAAGCGTATGAATATGCAAAAAGTCTAGAACACTTAAACATTGTGGGAATGGATTGTCATATCGGTTCGCAACTAACCGATTTAGCGCCTTTTGTGGATGCTCTAGAACGTTTGCTTATGTTAATCGACGAACTTGCTACTAGAGATATTATTATCCAACACCTTGATGTTGGTGGCGGCCTTGGCGTCACATATAATGATGAACAAGCTCCTCACCCCAATGAATATGCTGCTGCAATGGCTGAAAAAATGGAAGGTAGAGACAACTTAACGTTGATATTAGAGCCTGGCAGAGCCATTGCTGCAAACGCTGGAATATTGGTCACGAAAGTTGAATTCATTAAAAAAGGTGAGGAAAAAAACTTTGCTATAGTAGATGCCGCTATGAACGACATGCTAAGGCCTGCTTTATATAACGCATGGCAAAAGATAGAAGAAGTAACGATGCAAGACCTGCCAAAAGCGAAATATGATGTTGTTGGCCCAGTTTGTGAAACAGGTGATTTTTTAGGTAAAGATAGAGAATTAGCTATTGAAGCAAACGATTTACTCGCGGTGAGAAGTGCAGGTGCTTACGGTTTTGTAATGGCTAGTAATTACAATAGTAGATGCCGACCTGCCGAAGTTATGGTTGATGGTTCAAAGCATTTTATTGTAAGAGAAAGAGAAAAGCTTGAGCAATTATGGGCTGGTGAAAATAAGGTCGCAGACTAAACTATGGCTACCGAGAAAAAATTTAATAATTCAACTAAAAAAAGCCTGGTGAATTTTTCAAAAATGCACGGCCTTGGTAATGACTTTGTCATGATCGATAATGTGACACAAAACATTTTTTTCTCAAAAGAAAAAATAATAATGCTAGCTGATAGGAACTTCGGTATCGGCTTTGATCAATTGCTTTTAGTTGAACCTCCATACGACCCAGAACAAGATTTTCATTACCGTATTTTCAATTCTGATGGTTCAGAAGTTTCTCAGTGTGGCAATGGCGCAAGATGTTTCGCTCGTTTTGTAAAGCATAAGGGGCTTATTAATCGGAATAAAGTGAGTGTTAGTACTAAATCCGGTCGCATAATTCTATATTTAGAAAAAGACGGCTTAGTAACCGTCAATATGGGTAAACCTATTTTTGATCCTGAACAAGTCCCTTTTGTTGCTAACAAAAAAGAAAATACTTATATAATTAGAGCAAAAGAACAAACTTTCTTTTGTGGTGTTGTATCTATGGGGAACCCACATTGTGTTGTTGAAGTTGACGATATTAGTAAGATTGATATAGATATTGTCGGCCCTTTGCTTGGCAACCACGATCGCTTTCCAGAAGGAGTGAATGTGGGTTTCATGCAAGTTGTCAACAAACAAGAAATAAAGTTACGTGTTTTCGAGAGGGGCACAGGCGAAACCCTAGCGTGCGGAAGCGGTGCATGTGCAGCTGTTGCTATAGGTCAAGTTCAAGGTAAACTAGGGCAAGATGTAAAAGTAAGTCTCCCTGGAGGCGATTTGAAAATACGTTGGCAAGGGAAAGATGCTGTCTTAAAGATGACAGGCCCGGCGGAACACATATACGAAGGACAAATATATATATGAAGGATGCGAATATATGAGTGACAATAAGGCTAACAACGTTACGTTGCATGATGTTGACAATCAACCGAATGCAGTAAATATAGAGTCTGTGAGTCAGTTTTTGCGTGAAAATCCAATGTTCCTAGTTGAAAACCCTGAAGTATTGATGGATATTCAGGTCACACTTAGCGAAAATGGTGTGGTATCTCTAACACAAATTCAAACTGAGCAGTATCGGGAAAAAATCAAACAACTCAAGTCGAACCTCGATAATTTAGTCAATACAGCGAGACAAAATGAGCATATATATACGACTTATGCTCAGCTTAACATCAAATTATCGCAGGTGAATTCGCTAGTCAAATTAAGGGCTGTGCTAGAAGAATATTTGCTCGATGCGCTTAATTTAGAGGCCGTCAAATTGGTCCTGCTGAACACAAAAAACCCAGATACTGTAGAACTTTCGGAAATTCAACAGCATGCCATTTTTGATAAAAAATTGGCAAAATCACCGTTTTATTTAGGGCGACTCGGTAAATTAGAAAAACAAGCCTTATTTGCTGATCATGACGCTAACTCCGTTGCCTTAATTCAGATATGCGATAGTCCAACTATTGGTTTATTAGCTGTCAGTAGCGTCGACGCTATGCATTTTAATCCCAAGATGGACACAATGTTGTTAGACTTTCTTCGGCAAGCATTGGAAATACACATTCCTAAAATTTTGAGTACCGATGGAAGTTAAGGAAAATCCCTTAGCACAGTGGATAAATGCATTCTTGGACGAATGTAAGATTGAGCGTCAATTATCCCCACATACTATTAAAAGTTATAGACGACAGTTAGATGCCATAGGACGTGATTTAAACATCAAAGACTGGAAAAATCTAAACACAGACGACGCTAAAGTCGTATTACACAGGGCAAGTGAGGCTAAACTTTCAGCTCGTTCAATTAATTTGAGATTGACTGTTTTTAGGAATTTTTGTCGCTTTTTGGTAAAAAAGGAAGTATTGACAAACAACCCTGTCGATAATATCCATGCTGTTAAAGAAAACAAACCCCTCCCAAAATACCTCAACGTTGATGAGGTAACGCAATTATTAAATTTCGAAGGTGACGACTTTTTGAGCATCAGAGACAGATGCATGTTCGAACTTTTATATGGCTGTGGATTACGTCTATCTGAACTCACACAACTGAATATTACTGATATCCTAGATAATGGACAGGTTAAAGTTACGGGTAAAGGCAACAAACAACGGATATTACCTCTAGGTAAACAAGCTCAAATTGCACTTGAAAATTACCTAACTAAACGGACCGATATAATAGCTTTTGAGGACGAACCCGCATTAATTATTTCAAAAAGAAAAACTCGCCTTTCCAACAAACAAGTTGCAAATAGATTGAGTCAGTGGGCGCAATCGCAAACTCTTTTCCAACATATAAGCCCACATACATTAAGGCATTCTTTTGCAACTCATATTCTAGAATCGAGTAATGATCTACGTGGCGTGCAAGAATTATTAGGACATGCTAACTTATCCACTACACAAGTGTATACTCACCTTAACTTTCAGCATCTCAGTCAAGTATATGATCAAGCTCATCCGAGGGCTAAACGAAAGTGATTGTTTACAAACGCCCTCATTCTTTTAATGGTATTAGCTTTGATCTAGATGATACATTTTACGATAACATGCCATATATATATGCGGCTGAAAAAGCACTTAATGAGTACATAAATAAACACTATCCAACTGTAGCAAAAGTCCAAAAGCACGAATGGCAGGCAATACGCCAACAAACCTTGTCAAAGTGGCCCTACCTTAAAAATGAAATTGGTGAATTTCGGTTGAAAGTGCTTGAGAAAGGTTTTAGGCATGCTGGTGTACATGAATCAGAAATTTTAAGCAGTGTAGCAGATTGTTTTGCATTTTTTTACCGTAAACGAAGCGATTTCAAAGTGCCAAAAAGTGTTAGTGCTGTATTAGATTTACTCTCTAAACACTTTAAATTGGCCGCTATTACAAATGGTAATGTAGATTGTGAAGCAATTGGTATATCTCGACACTTTAAAACTATTATCCATGCATCTAAAGAATACCCAATGAAACCTGAACCTGCTATATTTTTGAAGGCAGCCCAAGATCTTGAATTAAAGCCCAAAGAAATCCTACACGTAGGTGACGACTTGCATAAAGATATATTTGGAGCAACTAATGCTGGATATCAAACAGCTTGGTTGGCAGTCAACAGGAAAATGCTTTTGCATCGTGAACGAGTCTGCATACTTCCAAGCTTGCAGTTGAATAAACTTTCAGAACTAAATGTTTTTTGCAATTAGCCACTATCTAGTTTATTTATGAGTCACAAAATCGTCACCCAAACGTTAACTAACGAAATTCAGGTAAAAAAGAGTCGATTCATCGCCACCATCGATTCAGTTTCCAATATTGGACAGGCATCAAAATTCATCGTTAAACAAAAAGAAGTATATCGAGATGCTGGTCATCATTGTTTCGCTTATATTATTGGTCCACCAAATATTCCCAAAACTTCCGCTTGTTCAGATGACGGAGAGCCGAAAGGTACCGCAGGTAAGCCAATATTAAATGTCTTGAATAATGGGGTTATTGGCGACTGCATAATACTGGTTAGTCGTTATTTTGGCGGGATTAAGCTTGGCACGGGAGGTCTAGTTAGTGCATATACTGCGGCTGCAAATAAAGTGTACCGCGCAGTTCGCACCAAGCCCTTCATACAAACACTTAAATGTAGAATAAAGTGTAACTTCAGCCAAGAGCAATTTATACGTCATTTGCTTAAGCAATATAACGGCGATATCAATGAATGTATCTACACAAATGAACTTTATATGGATATTTCAATTCCTCTAGATGCAAAGTATGCGTTGCAAGAAGATTCATTGAAACATAAATTTTTTATTATCAATTAAATCTCTTTCATGAAAGAAAACCTTTTGTTTTCCGGTTTTATTACCATACTAATTTAAAGTGTCTGTCCAAAAAGTAACTAAAAAGGAAAATATAATGAGTGACAATGATTACAGCCCTCCGAAGGTTTGGACATGGGATAAAGCAAGCGGAGGTAAATTTGCTAATATTAATCGCCCTATTTCCGGAAGCACACACGAAGAGGTTCTGCCAAAGGGTAAGCATGGCTTACAACTTCATTCCTTAGCTACACCCAATGGTGTTAAAGTCACCATAATGCTCGAGGAATTGCTCGCCGCTGGAGTGAAAGAGGCTGAATATGATGCCTTTATTGTAAATATTCAAGAAGGGAAGCAGTTTGGTTCAGAGTTTGTTGCCATCAACCCTAATTCTAAGATTCCTGCTTTGCTTGATTACACTACCAAAACACCTACACGAATATTCGAATCGGGTGCTATTTTGGTATATTTAGCTGAGAAATTTGGTCATTTTTTGCCTACGGAAGCTAGTCATCGAGCGGAAACAATGTCCTGGCTAATGTGGCAAATGGGCAGCGCACCCTTCCTGGGTGGAGGTTTCGGACATTTTTATGCTTATGCACCAGAGAAATTTGAATACCCGATTAACCGCTACGCAATGGAAGTCAAAAGACAACTAGATGTTCTCGACAAACAATTGGAAAACAATGAATACATTACAGGCAGTGAATATACCATTGCTGATATGGCAATTTGGCCTTGGTATGGTGTGTTAGTACAAGGTTTTCTTTATGAAGCGAAAGACTTCTTGGATGTAAAAAGTTATAAGCATATTATGCGATGGGCAAATCAATTGAGTGAGCGCCCCGGAGTTAAGCGTGGAAGAATCGTCAATCGCGTTTGGGGAGAAGAAAATGAAAAACTTAAAGACAGAAATTCAGCAGATGATATCGACAAAGTACTTGCGAAGTAATATGAATAAATTCTGGAAAAAAGCGGTTTAATCCGCTTTTTTATCTTCTAAGACATTTTGCTGCATTGATTCGCAAGGCATAGAACAATCTGGTTCTCCAACAATTTTTGCGGGCACCCCAACAACGGTTACACAGGCGGGTACATTATCTAAAACAACACTGCCAGCGCCAACTTTAGACCCCCTTCCTACTTCAATATTACCGAGGATTTTTGCTCCTGAACCTATCATCACGCCTTGACGTATCTTGGGGTGTCGGTCGCCCGTTTCATTGCCAGTGCCGCCAAGCGTAACACTTTGTAAAATCGACACATTATCTTCTATTATAGTGGTTTCACCAATTACTATACCCGTAGCATGGTCAAACATAACACCTTGTCCAATTCGTGCGGCTGGATGAATATCTATCGAAAATACTTCAGAATTACGACTTTGGATAAACAAAGCTAACTGTGTGCGACCTTTATTCCATAAATAATGCGCAAGCCGATGAACCTGTAATGCCTGAAAACCCTTAAAATGTGTTAAAACCGTCAAATACGAACTGACCGCAGGATCCCTGTTAATAACTGCTTGTATATCTTGCATTGCGGCGTCGAGAATACTTGGATTCATCATATAGGCTTCATCAAACATTTCTCGAATAGTAATAGCTGGCATTACATCATCACTAATTTTTGTTGAAAGGATAAAACTAAGAGAAGTTTCAAAATTATGATGGCCTAAAACACAAGCATGTAAATAACTGGCCAACAAAGGTTCGTCCGAAGCAACCTGAGCTGCTTCATTTTTTAAAACACGCCAAAATTGTTGTCCACACAAATTAGTCATTACTTAAACCACACTTTACCAAACGATGCAAAGGCCGAAAGTATGGCTGATTGAGATCGCTTTGACAACTACCTTGCCTGTCTACTAACAAGAAATAATTAACTTGAGTGTCTGTCCAATAAATGAAAAAAATAACGTAGAGTGTCTGTCCAATTAAAAATAAAGGATGCTGTATGAATAAACAGCTTTTTGTATTAAAGCCTGCTATTATTAGGATGTTTCAAGCGCAATTTATTCTAAAAAAACCGCGGTATCTAAAAGGTAAATAAATGGATGTATCTCTTCTTCTCGACGAGTTAAATGATAAACAACGTGAGGCCGTTGCCGCGCCAAATCAAAATATGCTCATATTAGCAGGTGCTGGTAGCGGAAAAACACGGGTATTAGTGCACAGAGTAGCTTGGTTAATTCAAGTTGAAAACCTATCGCCATTTGGTGTACTCGCTGTTACTTTCACAAATAAGGCCGCTAAAGAAATGCGTTCACGTGTTGAACGCCTTATGTCAAATACTCTACACAATATGTGGATTGGGACATTCCATGGCCTAGCCCATCGTCTACTGCGTCTGCATTATGAAGAAGCCAAATTACCACAAAACTTTACTATTATAGATTCGGATGATCAGTATCGTTTAATAAAACGTCTAATTAAAGCACTCAATTTAGATGAGAAACATTGGCCACCTAAGCAAATCCAATGGTATATCAACTCAAATAAAGATGAGGGTTTGCGCGCCGCAAAAGTAGAAACATTTAATGACCCAAACCAAACTAAGATGCGAGAAATATATCAAGCATATGAAGATACGTGTCAACGCTCAGGACTAGTCGATTTTGCAGAATTACTGCTTAGATGTTTCGAGACCTTGCGAGATAATGAAGCATTAAGACAACATTACCAAAAGCGCTTCAGGGCTATTTTGGTTGACGAATTTCAAGATACCAATAACATACAGTATGCATGGTTAAAACTACTCAGCACAAAAGATAATAACATGATGATTGTCGGCGACGACGACCAGTCTATTTATGGTTGGCGCGGCGCAAATGTAAAGAATATTTCTCACTTTCTAAGCGACTTCCCCAATGCACAAACTGTTCGCCTTGAGCAAAATTATCGTTCCACTTCAAACATATTAAAGGCTGCTAATGCGGTTATAGACAATAATAGCGGCCGCCTAGGTAAAGAATTATGGACAGAAGGTGAAGATGGCGAAAAAATCGCACTCTATGCTGGTTTTAACGAAATTGACGAAGCTCGATTTATTGTATCGCGCATCCAATCTTTTTATGAAAAAGGGGCCGCACTTAGCGAGTGTGCGATTTTATATCGCAATAATGCGCAATCGCGCGTATTAGAAGAAGCGCTATTGCATCAAAAGTTGGCTTACAGAATCTATGGCGGTTTACGTTTTTTCGAACGTCAAGAAATTAAAGATGCACTGAGTTATTTGCGTTTGATCAGCAACCCTATTGACGACGCTGCTTTTGAAAGAGTCGTCAATACACCATCGCGAGGTTTGGGAGACAAAACCCTAACAACAATTCGTGAATACGCCAGACAAAATAACCTTTCGATGTGGCAAGCAGGTCAAAACATGATCAATGAGAAGCGTATGAAAGGTCGAGCGCTGAATGCCCTCGCGAGCTTTTATGACCTTATCATTGCTATGACCAATGATACTAAAGATATGCTTCTACATGAACAAGCTGATGCAGTTATCAAGACCTCTGGACTTTATGCAATGTATCAAGCAGAAAAAGGTGATAAGGCCCAATCTCGCATTGAGAACTTGCAAGAACTTGTTACCGCAGTAAAGCAATTTGAAATACCTGAAGATGCGGAAGAAATGCCTCCTTTAGCAGCATTTTTAGCCCACGCTAGTCTTGAAGCTGGAGAAGCACAAGCGGATGTCGACCAAGACGCGGTGCAGCTCATGACCATTCACACTGCAAAAGGACTAGAGTTTCCCTTAGTCGTTTTAGCTGGCGTAGAAGAAGGTATGTTTCCAAGTAACATGAGTAACGAAGAACCTGATAAACTCGAAGAAGAACGCCGTCTAGCATATGTAGGCATGACACGTGCAATGCAAGAGTTAGTCATTACTTATGCCGAAACTCGGCGCCTTTATGGGCAAGATAAATACCATACTATATCTCGATTTGTACGCGAGATACCTAGCGACTTTATTGAAGAGATTCGCTTACGTTCACAAGTTAGCCAGCCAATACATAATCGCTTTAGTGCACAAGCATCTCACGAAGCGTTAATGGATAGTGGCTTTAATCTTGGTGAGCGCGTTGTTCATACAAAGTTTGGTGAAGGTACTGTGCTTAACTTTGAAGGTCAAGGCGAGCATGGACGGGTGCAAGTGCATTTTGACGATATAGGCAGCAAATGGTTGATGCTAGCATATGCAAAATTACAAAAATGTAGCACTTAACAGGTAAATTTTTTATCGTAAACTATAATATTGTGTGTTGAATTTTTTACTTACTTATTCTCATTTAAGACTTATCACAGGATACCTAAATGATACTTATTCGCCGTTGGTTAATCACCGTTATTTGTTTAGTAGCGATAATCGCAGGCTTGGGCTTTATTAAGTTTACGCAGGTGAAAGCGGCTATCGCTTTTGGGGAATCGTTTCCTGAACAAAGCGAAACCGTATATATGGTTGAAGCAACTTGGTCTCAGTGGCAACCTTATATCGATTTAGTAGGAGAGTTAAATGCCCTTCAAACGGTAGAAATACGAAATGAATTAGAAGGAATTATCACCAAAGTAGGTTTCAAGTCAGGTAGTAAAGTGAATGAAAATCAAATACTTATTCAATTGAACATTGAAAAAGAAATGGCCCAGCTTGAAGCCATTGAAGCTGAAATTGCCCTCGCAAAACTAGACGTGAAACGTTTCACCGATCTTTTAGATGTAAACGCTTCATCACGTGAACAATTGGATAGAGCAAAAGCCCAATTAGCAATCAATCAAGCGAGAGCAAAAGCACTTCGAGCCACTATCGCTAAAAAAACGCTTATCGCGCCATTTGAAGGGAGGGCTAATATCCATGATTGGCAAGTGGGCTCTTATATCTCTGGCAATACCCTTATTACCCGACTAACTGGTGAGACTGACCAACTATGGGTGGATTTTAACATACCTCAAAACTACGCCAACATAGACTCCACACTGCCTATTCAGGTGTATCCAGAAACGTTTTCAAATACTCCTATAAGTGCCAGTATTAGTGCAATAAACCAACAATTTAATACGAATTCTAGAACAATCCAGGTTCGCGCCATATTAAAGAATATAAACGGCCAATTAAGGCCAGGATCTGCAGTTTCTATTAAGATGCCAACAGGAGAGCCCTTAAGGGTGATTGAATTACCTAATGAAGCGATTCGATACGATGCCTTTGGTAGCTATGTTAACGTATTGGCTGAAGACGACAAGGGAGACTATCGTGCTGAACGCAAGCCAGTAGTGATTGCAAGTAAGGATAGCGCATATAGTTATGTCAGTTCTGGTTTAGAAAGTGGCGAAAAAGTAGCTACCATTGGGTCAGCTAAACTCTCCCAGAACATGCTCACCATAATAGCCAACAAGTGATATCAATAGAATGAGTGAATCTACCAACTCGATGAATGATGCAGAAGCCAATGCAGAAATACTGAACAAACCTACTAAAATGGACATTTTCAGTAAACGCCCAGTGATTGCTATAGTACTTTCACTTGCATTAATTTTGATTGGCATTCGTGCCGCTATGAACATCTCAATTCTGCAGTTTCCACAAATTAGTAGCGCATCAATTGTTGTTACCACACCCTATATTGGTGCTTCTGCTGAAGTCGTACAAGGCTTTATTACTGAGCCAATTGAGCGCGCGGCATCATCTGTACCAGGTATTGATTATATTGATTCGAATACAACACCGGGTTTGAGTACCGTTACCCTTTGGTTAAGAATTAATGAAGATAGCACAGCTGCTTTGGCTGAATTGTCGACTCGAATTGACCAAATACGTTTTGAATTGCCTGAAGCAGCTGAAGATCCGGCAATCCAAGTTGTTCGTGCAGATCGCCCTTTTGCTATCTTCTATCTTACCGTGAACTATGACGAAGAACTTGCCGACATGTCTCGTTTAGAGGTAACTGATTATCTGAGTCGGAATGTGTCACCTACATTAGCATCAATTCCAGGCGTACAAAGAATTGGTATCGAAGGTGGTCGAACGCCAGCAATGCGAATATGGTTAAACTCGCAAAAAATGGCAGCCCTCGACATATCCTCAAATGACATTTCGGTAGCGCTGCGCGCCAATAACCTTATTGCAACAATTGGCAACAGTGAGAATGATAAACAACGCATATCCTTAGTGACTAATACGAGCCTTAGCAGTGTCGTAGAATTTGAAAATTTAGTGATTCGAGACAACAACGACGTGCAAATCCGTATTCGTGATATTGCTGAAGTCGAATTAGCAGAAGAAGAAGGTGTAACCACCGCAAGGCTAGATGAAGACGTAGTCGTTTATATTTCCGTTTGGCCTTTACCTGGTGCAAACGAAATTGAAATTGGTGACCGCTTATATGTCATGATTGATGATATTAACAAGAATTTACCTAAGGGTTTAAGCATAACGGACGGTTTTGACGGTACCCTTTACATGCGCGATTCTTTGCGCGAAATTTTCATCACATTGGGCGAAACTGTTCTGCTAGTTGGTTTAGTAGTTCTTGCAATGATGGGGTCTTTTCGTACTGCTTTAGTTCCACTAGTAACGATTCCAATCTCAATATTAGGCGCGATAGCAGCCATGTATGCGGTTGGATTTTCGCTCAACTTACTAACCGTGTTAGCTATTGTATTGTCAGTAGGCTTAGTCGTAGATGACGCTATAGTCGTGGTGGAGAATGTCTCTCGGTATATGCGTGCAGGAATGGGTAAAATGCAAGCAGCATTGGCTAGCTCCCGACAATTATTTGCCCCAATAGTGAGCATGACAGTGACCCTTGCGGCGGTATATGCCCCCATCGGCTTGCTTACTGGCTTAACTGGTGCGTTATTCAAAGAATTCGCTTTTACTTTAGCAATAGCAGTTCTTATTTCCGGTATTGTTGCTGTGACATTATCACCTATTATGAGTGCATATGCTTCACCTGAGGGCGGTAAAGAAGGCAAAATAACTAAAAAAGTTAATGCCTTTTTTGAAAGATTGCAAAACTTCTACGGTAAAGTCGTTATTAAAACAATTGCACTCAAAGCCCAAATTTTGTTTTCCGCAATTGTGTTAGCAATATTAACAATTCCTTTCTATTTGGGGTCTCTAAAAGAGCTCGCACCGACAGAAGACCAAAGCTCTATCACCGTCATTATCGAATCATCCCCAGAAGCTTCTATCGATTATACACTGAAGCACATGAATGATGTTGTTAGCACTATGAAGCAATTGGAAGGTGCTAAATTTATGTGGCAAATTATGAACCCCTCGGCTGGCTTTGGCGGCGTCGATTTTACACCTGTTAGTGAACGAGAAGCGAGCATCCAAGATATTTATGGACAGGCATTCTTTATGTTGTCTTCTGTACCTGGAGTAAAAGCATTTCCGGTTCTTGATTCTGCATTACCTACTGCCGGTAACTTTTCTGTGGAGATGGTAGTACTTAGCACCGACCCATATGAAAAAATGAAACTATATGCTGATCAGTTAGTTACCGCTGCAAATGAAAGTGGCAAATTCATATTCGCTAATACCGACCTAAAAATAGATTTGCCTCAAGTGCGCTTCAAATTGGACAGGCAAGTTATCGCGGATCTTGGGCTTGATCTAGCCTCTGTAAATAGTCAATTATCAACACTACTGTCAGGTAATTTTGTTAACCGCTTTAATCAAGACGGAAGAGCTTACCGTGTTATTCCCATGCTAGCCGAATCTGAACGGTCTAGCCCCGACGATATTTTGAAACTACAGATTAGATTACCAAGCGGTGAACTTGTTCCATTTAGCGCTATGGCAGAAATACAAACCGAAACCGCACCCCGCGTGTTGGCTAAGTTTTCACAAAAAAATGCCTTCAGAATATTCGCTGAAGTAATACCCGGAATGACCACAAAAGAATCAGGTTTAGCTGCCCTTGAATCAGCTGCGGCAGAAATACTGCCAGACAATTATACGGTAGATTATAGTGGGGAATCTCGTCAAATAAGACTTGAAGGGAACACATTGGAGGGAGTGTTATTAATCGCCTTGGCTTTCGTTTACCTTGTACTAGCAATTCAATTTAATAGTTTCAGAGATCCGCTAGTTGTGCTTTTAGGTTCGGTTCCTTTGGCGCTCTCTGGTGCCATGATGTTTTCATTTTTAGACTTCACAACTATCAATATATATTCACAAGTAGGATTTATAACCTTGGTCGGATTAATCGCTAAAAATGGAATCCTTATTGTTGAATTTGCTAATCATATGCAGCGACAAGGGCTTAACAAACTAGACGCCATAACGAAAGCCGCACAAACAAGGCTAAGGCCTGTATTAATGACTACAGCGGCAACAGTATTAGGTCATTTCCCCCTAGTATTAGTAACAGGTGCTGGTGCAGAGGCACGCAATAGTATAGGCATTATTCTTGTAGCTGGTATGATCGTTGGAACCTTATTTACCTTACTGGTGCTGCCTAGCGTTTACATGGCATTAGCTTCCGATCATAGCGATGATAATCGGAGAGAGGAATTAGCTAATGCCTCTTTGTTCGTGAACAATACTTCTAAGGCTTAACTCAAAAGTGCTTGTTACGGCTTCGTTCATAATTGTAAGCTTTGATAGAATCATAAGTAAATATAATTAAGCCTAACCAAACACAAGCAAAAGTTAATAATCGTACAGTGGTTAACGGTTCTTGGTAAAGTAATGTTGCTAGCATAAACATCAAACTAGGCCCGATATACTGGAAAAACCCTAAAGTAGAATACCGTATCCTTCTTGCCGCCGCAGTAAAACAAAGAAGCGGTGCCGTTGTAACAATGCCAGCACTTATCAACAAAACATTGATGTTTATTGTATTTTGAAAAATATCACCACTATGCGGCATGAACCAGATCCAATAGATAAGAGCAAAAGGTAACATCATAAGCGTTTCGATAAATAAGCCTGGCAAAGAGTCAACATCAACTTGCTTGCGTAATAATCCATATACACTAAAACTGCATGCCAAAACAAGGGCTACCCATGGCAATCGACCATAACTTACGAGCATAATAAGCACACCACTCATAGCCACTAGCACTGCTAATTTTTGTAGAGGCCTGAGAATTTCCCCCAAAAATAACCTTGCCAAAAACACGTTAAACAATGGATTAATATAATAACCAAGACTAGCTTCTAAAAGCTTGTCATTATTGACAGCCCAAATAAAAAGTAGCCAGTTAACAGCTAATAGAATAGATGCAAAAAAGAGTGTTTTAATCACTTTAATTGAACGAAACGCAATGACTATTTTGTCAATTTGACGAAGGCCCAAAGATAGACCAAGTAAAACGACTGAAGACCATAGTACCCTATGCATGAGAATATCACCGGCAGGTAAAGTACTTAATGCTTTGAAATAAATAGGTGCAATTCCCCACATGATATATGCACAAAGAGCATACATAATACCTGCTTTAGTTTGGTCAGTGGATGACGCCATGAAATCTATTCTTCTTAAAACTTGGGGCGGGCATTGTCTAGCTTTGCTTGAAAGCTTGCAAGGAATAAAATTCAAACTGATCTTAAGAGCACTATATACATTTGCAAAAAGTCAGTACAATACTGTTTAATTAATAATTAAAAAATAAGCCTTTTTTGTGACCGTAGCGACTAGTTTAAGCGAACAATTTTCCGATTCATCAACAGGAGAAAACCTCCCCGCCAACAATAATGAATCAATTTCAGAAAGTTGTGCTCGAGTTTTAAAGCAAACATTTGGCTATACGAGTTTTAGAGAAGGTCAATTGGAAGCTATTGAAGCTTTATTCAATGGTAACGATTGTTTAGTTTTAATGCCTACAGGTGGTGGTAAATCCCTTTGTTTTCAGGTCCCAGCTATAGTATTCAACGGCCTTACCTTAGTCGTTTCACCATTAATATCTTTGATGCAAGACCAAGTTCAGCAATTGAGACTACAAGGTGTTAAAGCTGCCTATCTTAATTCAAGCTTGGCCGCTGAAGATGCTGCACAAGTTAATCAAGACTTACAAAATAATGATCTTGATATTTTATACGTTGCGCCTGAACGCCTTTTGCAGAGTTACTTTTTAAACAGCATTAAACATTTAAATATTGCTCTAATTGCTATAGACGAAGCGCATTGTGTTAGTCAGTGGGGACATGATTTTAGAAAAGAATATCGACGCTTGGGAGAGTTAAAACAAAGCTTCCCAACAACACCTTTTATTGCGCTTACTGCCACTGCTGATGACGCAACCCAAGCAGACATAGCCCACCAATTAAACTTAAAAACGCCATTTGTATTTAGAGGTGGTTTTGATCGTCCCAATATTCGTTACAACCAACTCGCTAAATACAAGGGTAGCGACCAGGTTGTCGAGTTTATCAAGCAACAAAGAGGCAACAGCGGTATTGTGTATTGTAATAGCCGCGCGAAAGTTGATGAGCTCTCCCAAAAGTTATCTAAATCAGGTATTAGTAACGGTGCATATCATGCAGGAAAAGACACTACCGAGCGAGCTCGTGTACAAAACCTCTTTTTAAATGACGATATGCAAGTAGTAGTCGCGACGGTCGCATTTGGCATGGGTATCAATAAATCAAACGTACGGTTTGTAGTGCATCATGACGTGCCAAGAAGCGTAGAAGCTTTTTATCAAGAAACAGGGCGAGCTGGCCGTGATGGTATGCCTGCTGAAGCCCTCCTATTATATGATGAAAGAGACGCCGCAAAAATCAAAAAATGGATTGCTGATGGATCAACCCCAGACCGCTTCGAAATTGAGATGCATAAATTCGAGGCGATGCAATCATTTTCAGAAGCACAAACATGTCGGCGTCAAATATTGCTCAATTATTTTGGAGATTCTCGGCTAGAGCCATGCGGTAACTGCGATATTTGCCAATTCCCACCCAAAATGTTTGATGGCACTATAGTTGCTCAAAAGGTACTTTCTTGCATTTATCGCTTGAGAGGGGAAACATCTGCTCAGCATGTAATTGATGTGTTAAGGGGCAAAAACGTCCGTAAAATTTTCGACTTAAAGCACAATGAGCTTAGCACCTATGGCATAGGAAAAGATGAATCCGATCAATATTGGCATAACGTTATCCAACAACTCATCCATAAAGGCCTAATTAGAATCGATATGACTCTTTCGGGTATTTTACGGTTGAACGAATCCGCCCGTTCAGCCTTGAGAGGAGAATGTAAAGTTAGTCTTGCAGTACCCAAATTCAAAGTAAGTTCAGCCAAAAAGAATAAATATGAGCCTAGTAATATCGACACGAAACTTTTTGCTAAGCTTAAATATTTAAGGAAACAGCTCGCTGATGAGAGTGGGATGCCTGCATTCACTATTTTTAGTGATGCCACACTTGCGGAAATGACAGCTAAACTGCCGAGCAATAAAACTGACTTCTTAGACATTACAGGTGTTGGTGAGGTGAAGCTAGAAAAATACGGTCAAGCATTTATAGGCTTGATAGAGGATTACTTAGCCGCACAATAATCTTGTCACTTTAATCTCTCACTAAGAAGCGTCTTTTTCAGCCTCTAGCATTTTCGTCATGGCATTCTGATAACTCGGTTCATTATGCAAATTTTCAACGTAAGATTTAGTATTTGGTAATCCAGCCAATCGACCGTTCTTATGTAATGCTTCAAGAGGGAAACTCATTTGCACATCGGCAAGAGTAGGTGTATCTCCTACAAACCAAGTCTTACCTTGAAGGTGCTGCTCAATAAAATGTAGGTTACGATGTATTACTTTGCCAAAGTACTTTTCCATTACCGCATCAACAAACTTGCTTATTACAAATTTGATAAAAAACGGACTAGCTTTTTCTTTACCCTTATTCAACACCAACGACGCTACTAATGGGGGCATCATGCTACCTTCAGCGAAGTGAGACCAAAATTGTACATCAATATGTTTATCATCCAGTTTTGAAGGTAATAGAGTTTCATTTCCGACTTGGTGCACGATATATTCACAAATAGCACCTGTTTCGGCGATACTTCTATCGTTATGAGTCAAGATTGGAGCTGCACCAATAGGATGTATTTGGCTTAATTCAGCGGGTGCCAAATTAGTTGTAGCATCTCGTTTATAAACTTTAATTTCGTATTCAACATTCAATAATTCAAAAAGCCAAATGATTCGTTGCGAGCGAGATTCATTCAAGTGGTGAAGGGTAAACATGGTTAATTCCTTTGACAATTCTTAATTATTTTTAAACGACGAGTTACCAGAGTTATACTCTGTGTCGCAAGCTAAAGTTTACTTTAGCAGCTATATCAAAAATAATTTATTGTTTACCTCTCGGATCTAAGTTGGCGTAAAAAGCAGACAAGTCAGCAATATCCTGATCACTCAGATTTTGTGCATGTGGCGTCATAGCAGCATTTATCCTGCGTCCCGCCCTAAAGGCCTCTAATTGCAATTCCATATACTGCTGCTTTTGTCCTGCCAAATTAGGATAAATGGGGATAAAAGATATTCCATCCTGACCATGGCATTGTCCGCATATAGCTGCCTTCTCGGCGCCTGATTCAGGGTCGCCAACAATATCTGGCTCACCGCATCCACTTAGACACAAAAGCATCAAGCTCAACACCCCCAAACTCTTCATGCCTATTTTTGGACAGACACTTTTAGTAAAAAAAAGCCTTTTTGGACAGGCACTCAAAGTTTTCAAGATTATAAATTCCCTCAGAAATAGCGCAAATCGCTAAAAATTTCGTATAGACTAATCTAAGCCTTTGGTGAAATACAAGACGAAATTGGAAAATAAAAAAGTGAGCAAGCAAGCCGCCTTCAACACAACATCTAATTTGAGATTTTTCTATGCACAAGAATTGTCATCTTTATCGAGTGTAGTAAAACCTTTTCCTGTTTCACAGCCGCGTTTATCTTGCGTCAACAACACATTAGTTAAAGAATTAGGGTTATCCAATCTAATTAATAATGAAGATAATTTACTAAAAGCACTATTCATGCCTGATGGTATTTTGCAAAAACAAAGTATTGCGCAAAAATATGGCGGTCATCAATTTGGACATTGGAACCCGCAGCTTGGTGATGGACGGGGTTTGCTGCTAGCCCAAGTAGAGACAACTAAATCAGATCTTGTAGATCTGCACTTAAAGGGAGCCGGTCCAACGCCATATAGTCGACATGCCGATGGTCGCGCAGTATTACGTTCAACTATTCGAGAATACTTAGGTAGTGAAGCTGTTCATCATCTTGGAATTCCCAGCTCTCGCTCACTCGCCCTTATCAGTTCGAAAGAACCTGTAATGCGTGAAAATCTCGAGAGAGGAGCAATGATGATTCGGACTTGTCCCAGCCATATCCGTTTTGGACATTTTGAATACTTCTTCCATAATGGCGAATTCGAAAAATTAGATGCATTGTTTGAGTATTGCTTCAAATATCACTTTGCACATTTAGCTGATACTGAAAACCCACATTTAGCTTTGCTAAGTGAAATTTGTAGTACAAGCGCACGAATGATCGCACATTGGCAGGCATATGGGTTCAATCATGGTGTGATGAATACAGATAATATGTCTATTCATGGAATTACTTTCGATTATGGACCTTATGCGTTTTTAGACGATTTTATTTCAAATTATATTTGCAATAAATCAGATCATTCAGGTCGCTATGCTTTTGAACAACAACCCAGTATTGGTCTGTGGAACTTAAATGCTTTGGCGCATGCATTCAGCCGATATTTATCTATCGATCAAATAAAACAAGCATTATCGATATTTGAACCTACCTTTCTGGATATATACCACTCGCTCATGGCAAAAAGACTAGGTTTAAACAATCATAATAATATTGAGCTTAGCCAAAATTTTGTCAAAATTTTAGCTGATGAATTTGCAGATTATCATTCAAGTTTTCGAGAATTGAGCAATTCTATAGTGCAAATTGCTGATGGAGACCTAAGGTCTTTTTCTGACCGTTTTAAACAAAAGGACGCTATGCAAGCGTGGACAAGCAAATATGCAAGAGAAATAGTCAGACAAGAAAGGTCTCCAGAATCAACACAAATTTATATGCTTGATACAAATCCTAAATTTATTTTACGTAATCACTTGATGCAAAAAGCCATTATTAAGGCCGAAAATGACGACTTTACTGCTGTAGACGAACTTATAGAAGTTGTATCTCGGCCATTTGCAGAGCACCCAGAATTTGAACATTTGGCAATGCCTCCAAGCACAAAAGAAAAAGGAATCGCTCTTTCCTGCAGCAGCTAACAAATTCACTTTTTGGACAGGCAAGATTAATGCTTAAAAATTTTTTGATGTATAGAAAATTTTTTCGAAATAACAGTCAGTTGAAAAAATTAGTGTTATATTAAATCTATGTTGATAAAGGTATCGATTTTGTTCTTTATTTCACGGCTTATAGCATTTTCACTATGATGAAATTTACCAACCTATAGGCACTTTGATATAAACAAACTTGAGTCATAAGTTTTTCAAACAGAGATGGGTAATTAAATTGCGGTTTTTGCTTATATTCAGTCTATTCATTTGCAGCGCGTGGTGCGTTGGGCAAACACAAATGCAAAACGAAGCAATAGATATCAACTTTGAAGAAGCCAAAAATGTTAATGAATACGCTCAATTTCATGTAACTAATGAAGGCTTATTACTGTCTGATGTACAACAACTTACACGGTGGTTAAGTTACACTGACTTTGAGTCAATGCCATTGCATGATGCATTATGGATGCGTTTTGATATTGAGAATGCTTCAACTAGTAATCGGGCTTTGGTATTGGTCGCGGGGAGTGTCTTTGTTGACAACGTGGACGCTTTCCTACTTGATAGTCAAAGCCGAATAGTACAAAGCGGCCGCTTGCAAAATGCGCAAGCCAACGGCACGAATATAAGTCGTAAAGGCTTTAAAATGGACTTTGTATCTCGCGCAGAATCAAGGTATACCATCTATGTTCGTATAAAAGACGATGGTAACGCCATTATCCCAATCGAATTATGGCACGCCGAAGCGCATTCAAAAGAATCAGGCGTTAGACTAATATTATTAGGTGCGATGAGTGGCGGTTTAGCGCTTCTAGCAACTTATTTTTTATTGACCTATATTTTAAGAAATGCAGCCGCTCGTTTTTGGTTTTGTGTGTTAGCAACCGCGTCTATGACTACAATAATGAGCGCTGAAGGAATATTGCCATCGGTATTTTTGTTACCTTCTATGACCGCAGAACTCACTTCCTTTGGGCTACTTGTATCTTTGTTTGCCTCCATAAAAATAACAAAGTTTTTGCTAGAGCCGATGCCAACAATCTGGTTAAGAGCACATTATTTGTTGCTTTTAGTGCCATTCATTTCGATTTTTGTTCTCAATGACTTTTATCAACTCATTATATTACTAGTGCTAGCAATTATATTCTTCTTCAGTAACTTGCTTGCTAGTCTGCTTTATCGGTACAGCGTAGATTTACGAAGCGTAATTATTTATTTTACAGGGTGGATGGCATTAGGCATCGTTGGCCTATTAGAATCGCTGACCTTCGCTAGCAGTGCTAGTCATCTATCGTTTACTCAACCTTATGTTTACGCATTTACTTGTTTAGGTGTCATGCTAATTGGCGTATCAATTATTAGCCGAGAGCAGTCTGTTCAGGCCAAAACTAGTTTTCAACAGGGCCAACAAATAGCGCAATTACAACAATATAACGATTTGTTTCAACATGCTGCAGAGGGTCTGTATACCGCCCTACCAAACGGTCAGTTAATTCATGTAAACCCAGCGATTTGTTCACTATTTGGGTACACAGACAACGATTCATTCTTATCAACAAATCCAAATTTGTCGGTCTTTTTTGCCAACCCGAAAGATGTGGATTTATTATTAGGTGAATTAAGTATTCAACAAACTGTTTTAGGTAAGGAAGTCAAAGGTAAGCGCACCGATGGTGGTGAGTTTTGGTTCTCGATCTCGTGCCAGATAAAACGCGTTAACGAGAAAACCTTACATTTCGGGTCACTTTTTGACATAACTGAACGTCGATTGCATCAAATTAATCTGCAATATTTAAATACTCATGATCAACTTACTGGACTATTTAATCGTCGTCATTTTTTACAGATAATGAACGAGCGCATTCAATCTCACAATCTCGACAGTGAGAAATTCGCACTTTTATTTTTAGACGTTGACCAATTTAAAGTCATCAACGACACCTGTGGGCATTCGGCGGGTGATATCTTTATTAAAGAACTATCTCATGAGTTATTTGACGTTATTGACGAAACTAACCCCTTTTCTCGTTTGAGCGCTGACCAATTTGCGCTACTAGTAAATTATAAAAATAGTAATGAATTAAGGAAGTTAGCAAGCAACATTTTATCAAAAGTTCGAAAATTCCAATTTAAGTGGGATCGACATGTATTCACCCAGAGTATGAGCATTGGTATCGCACCTTTTGATCAACATATACCCAGTGGAGAAGAACTTCTTTCCTATGCCGATACCGCCTGCTTAATTGCTAAGGAGGGTGGACGAGACCAAATTCATATATATTCTGCTGAAATTGGTATGCACTCTAGTTACAAACGAGAGTTATATTGGGTAAATGAAGTAAACAAGGCCTTAAAAGATGAAAATTTGGCATTGTTTTATCAACATTATCGTCCACTCAATAGTAACGATTCAAAAGAGTATTATGAAATCCTCGTTCGTTTACGAACAGAAGATAACGATTTTGTTGCGCCGGAATTTTTCATGCCCAGCGCAGAAAAAGCGCATATTAGCCACAAAATAGACAAGCAAGTTGTAGAAACCTACTTTAAATGGTTAAACACTCACAACGAGTATCTGAAAAACTTAGGTAAGGCAAATATTAATCTTTCTGGCCCTTCGTTGTCAGACGACGACTTTAAGTTTTTCTTGTTGAATGCATTTGAGAAATATGCGATTCCTCATGAAAAAATATGTTTTGAGATTACTGAAACCATGGCCATCATAAAAATGAATGACGCCATTGATTTTATGCATGAATTTAAAAAGTTAGGGTGCACTTTTGCCTTAGATGATTTTGGTAGTGGATTTTCAAGTTACAATTATCTTAAAAATCTACCTGTAGACTTTGTCAAAATCGATGGTAATTTTATACGGGACATACTTCACGATCCTATAGATTTAGCTATGGTGACGTCCATTAGAGATGTTGCTGACGCCATGAAAATAAAAACCGTCGCTGAGTTTGTAGAATCCCCTGAAATTATGGTGCAAATTGGTAAATTAGGTGTCGATTTTGCACAGGGATTTTGTATTGCAAAACCAGAACCCTTAACAAACTACCTGCCTTTCGCTGAATCACAAAAACATTAACAGTGTGACTGAATATTCAGAGATCACATAAATTACATGATACACTTGTAAATTATTCTTACGACCCCATTTTGCTCTCTTACTAAGCATTAATATATACACTAAAAACACAACTGAATGGTCTACGAGTAACAATAACGAATGACACACAATAATGAACAATTTAAATTTGTGAGTAAAGCACTCCTACCAACTCGTTTTGGTATGTTTACTATTCATGGCTTTTTGGACCAAGAGACTAATCAAGAACATGTTGCTTTATCATATGGTCATTGGCAAAAAAATGATGCGGTCCCGCTGAGGATACATTCTGAATGCCTAACCGGTGATGCATTATTTAGCACACGTTGTGATTGTGGTTTTCAGTTAGAAAAGGCCCTACAGAATATAGTTGAATATGGATGTGGTGTTCTGCTTTATCTGCGCCAAGAGGGTCGTGGAATTGGTCTGATAAACAAAATTAAAGCCTATCAATTACAAGATGATGGACTCGATACTGTTGAAGCCAACGAGCACTTGGGTTTCGACGCAGATTTACGCAATTACGATATTTGTAAAATAATGTTAGCCACTCTAGACATCAAAGTTGTCGAAATCATGACAAATAATCCGAAAAAAGTAAGTGCTTTGGAGGCTATGGGAATAAAAGTATCAGCTCGCCAGCCAATTGATCATGGCGTTACCGATGACAATAAGCAATATTTGCGCACAAAAACCGATAAGCTCGGCCACAAATTCGACCTAGATAAACTCAAATAAGCCTCAATTATTTTTAGTCTTTAGAGTATTCTGGCGCTCGCGATTAATCACTAGTTGTGTCACGTCGGGTCGCGAATAATGCCCTACCGGATCAAAATTTTGCCTTTCGCGATACACCCATTGATGATCAAGCTCCACCAAATATACGCCTTCTTTACCAACTTGTGGCTCAAGGAGCCAAGAACCATCTGGCGCTGCCACGCATGATGCGCCATTAGCTAAAGTGTTTGGAACAGATGCAATGATCTCTTCATAATGGGGAGTGTTAACAGGAAAATCTTCCCTCCTCATGAGTCCAGACACAGAAACAACAAAGCTACGCCCTTCCTTTGCAATACAGCGCGTAATATCATGAGTATTATGGTCACCACCAGGCCAACTCGCGATGTGTAAATCCTCACCTTGAGCATACAAAGCAGCGCGTGCAAGTGGCATCCAATTTTCCCAGCAGTTTAATGTACCAAGGGTAAAATCTTTAATAGGAAATGTACGCAAACCATGTCCATCTCCTGGCCCCCAGGCTAACCTTTCTTCGTAGGTTGGCATTAATTTTCTATGAACATTTTTTATTTCACCATGCTGGGAAATATAAACTAATGAACAATATATAGTATGTCCACCTCGGTCACTAGCGCGCTCAGCAATACCTAAAACTACCGCAATTTTTTTCTGCTTGGCAAGCTCACAAATAGTTTGTAAATGACCACTTTCAATATTAATTGCTTGGGATAAATAGTGCGCATGGATTTTTTTTTGAAGCGGAGAATTGAAATTTGCACCGCCGGTAGACGCTAGCCAAAAAGGATAGCCAGGTAAGAGTGTTTCTCCAAAAGTAACCAGCTCAGCGCCTTTTTCACTCGCTTCTGATATAGCCTGCATTACCTTTTCAGTCGATGCTACTCGGTCTAACCAAACGGGAGCAATTTGCGCGATTGCTACATTAAGGAATTGCGTAGAGTGTCTGTCCAATTTGTTGGTTTCCATTGAGTGCCTGTCCATTAAATATTCTTAGCGCTAGATTGGTATTGCTGTACCAGAGCTTTAGCAAAACGTTCTGGTGAAACTGGGTCAAGATTAAAGTATAACGATGGCTCAATTAACTCCACTTCAATAATGGCCATACCCAACGAAGTATTTAACATATCAATTCTCGCATATAAAGATTCCTCAGGGAGCGCTTTTAGCGTTTGTTTAGCTAGTAGCAACATCTCTGCACTGGGTTCAATAGTATGCATCTGTCCACCATGCTCTTCTTGTACTCTAAAATCCCCGATAGCGGGTCTTTTAACAATGGTATGGCTATATTCGCTAGCAAAATAAAATAAAGAGTATTCGCCTTGCGCTAGTACATTTTTTTCAAAGGCCTGAATCATTATCGACCTTTCATTCAACTCGCTTTCAATTTTATTTGCTTGCGTGTGTAAATCTTCGAGGGTGAGACGATAGGTGAAATCCGCATTTGCACTCACTCTTGGCTTGATAATTATTTGGTCGGTATTAAAGGTTTCAAATGCTTCAAGTGTCTCACTCAATATAAATTTGTCACGCCACAGCGTGGGTAAAATAGCAACGCCGTTCATTTCAAGATCGCGTAAATAGTCTTTCGAAAAATTCCACTGCATAAGTTTAAGAGGGTTTTGTAGGTTAGCAGAAGAAGCTTCTATTTTTTTAAGGCAAGATAAAAACGCTTCTGGATAGGCTTGATAATCCCATGTACTGCGGACTACGACTACATCATAATCGTCATAATCCGTATTAACATCGTGCCATGAGATATCATCTGTCTGCCAGCCTAATTCGTTTAAATAAGGCTTAACCAAATCGTCATACACAAAGAAATCATCTAATTGTTCCATCGTTAAAAATGCACACCGATTCATATGCTTCCTCAAGTAAAAAGTTGATGTAAAATATGCCTAAACACATGCGCACAAGAATATGCGATAAAAGGTAATAGGTAAACCAAATCCTATGTAGCCAGAATTTTTCTTGTATGGCAACTTAGTCTATTGAGAAATAAATTTGCGCCAATCTTGAGGTGTATTAATGTTGTTTAATTGTTCGTTTGAGGGGATAGACAGTTCTTTCGCTTCATAGCTTTCTAATAAGCCTTTTACCGACAGTGTTTTCTGCTGTGACAAATGTGTCAAAAGCTTCTTATGTTGTGTTTCGTCAAAGCGCAAAACAATAGGAAAGAAAGCGTTCGCATAGAAGCAACTTCTTTTATGCGTAATTGCTTGTGTTAGCAAATAATCAATGAGTAACGGTTTAACACTTGGCATATCAACAGGTAAAAATAAAATATATTCACCCCTTACTAAACCTAAAGAATTGCAAACGCTATAAATACCACCAACCGGACCAGCATTTGGGTATTGGTCAATAATACCTTCTGTATTTAAAACGCCTGCTCCTTTACTAACCAAAACCTGCTTAAAACTAAAATAAGAAAGGCTTTGTAAACAATATTCTAAGAGTGACTTATCCTTATGTACTAGTGCAGACTTGTCGCGCCCCATTCGACGCGACTGTCCGCCAGCTAGTACACAAGCATAAACATTTATATGATCAAAACTTGGTGCTGAGCCAGAGCCATAATTTGTCAGCATCTACGCGTCCGCTCTCACCGGAATAAGCCGCATATTTAATTCCAAAACCATATTTTTTTGCAAAAGTTGTTGTGTATTGTACATTAATTTCTGAACCTAAATCATCAATAGTGGCAGTAGCTTCATCAGCATCAAATTGATGATATACCGCTAGCCATTTGCCTCCAAGGCCTTTGCCGCTCAATGAAAAAGATGTATCCACAAGACCTTGCGCAGGTGTTCCCAGAAATTGATCACTCCAACCATTGAATTTATGCAATGTCGCCAAAGGAGTCGCAAACCCAAATTGACCTTCATCAGAACCAAGACTCTCGTATCCTAATTTAGCCGTAATGCCAGAAATAGTCGCGCCAACTTGCAAGGATAAATAGCCTGCACTAAAGTCAGTTGTGCTAGTTTCACTCGTCTGTGTTGCATACTCTGCGTGATACGAAATTGCAGCGTCATCTAGTTTCATACTCCCTTGAAAACTTGCACCATAAGTATCTAAGGCATTAGGGACACCGTTATCTACCTCGAGTAAATATGCGTAGGCCGTCAATTTGCCCATTTCTGTTGCATAAGATACATTTAAAAGATGATCTTTAGCATCTAAGTCAGCAAACTCACCAAAAATACGATTGCGTTGGTCAATATAGCTATATTGAACACTCAGCTCTTTTGAGGGTTTAACAATAACCGTAGCAGCATCAAATGTTTGTCGATCTTGTCGCCATCCTACATGACCGATGAAACGCTGACCATCTAAAGCGATCACTTGGCGGCCAAGCTTAACCGTTACTGCATCTTTTTTATATTGCAGATAACCTTGGTCCAATTCAGTAAATTCTGGATCTGCTATTACCGAATAAATCCCTGGATTGAAACCCGCAGGACCTACTGTAAAATCGTCTTGACCCAATGCAATTCGATTATCTTCTAGCTCAACCATGAAGGAAAACCCTTCATAACTTCCAGACTTATATCCTACTCGTGTTCTAAAAGTCAAAGCATCTGCATCGCTTAGTGCATTGTCTTGTTCTACACCTTCATAACGAAACCTAAAATCGACCATAGCTTTACCGTCAGCTAATGCTTCATGAATTGAATCGGCTCTACTTTCGAAAGCGACTAAACTACTCGCAATACAACAAACAGCCGTTGCACTTACGGGGATTTTGAATTGTTTTTTAAATATATTAAGCATAAATATTCCTAGTATAAAAAGTGGTGTGCAGCCAAATTTGAGTCAGCCGAACTAGCACCATGTAAAATGGTACAAATTTTAAAAAATAATATTGGTTATCGTGCTACTAAACTCGTAGCACCAATTAGTAAGTAGCCTTTTATTACGCAGCGTTGTTTGCGGAATTAGCCCCCTTTTTATTTGAGTGTGGAGTTTCATTTGTTTTTTGCTGGCTGAATACCGGCTCGATTTTTCGTTGCTTTTCATAAAGGAATTGCAAGACCTGATGCCTATACTTGTTGTATGAGGGATTATCGGCTAGAGCAATACGATTACGAGGCCTTTCAAGGTCGACATCTAAAATTTCACCAATAGTCGCAGAAGGACCATTTGTCATCATTACTATTCGATCACTGAGTAATACCGCTTCGTCTACATCATGCGTAATCATAATAACAGTGTTACCTAATGCAGCATGTATCTCCATAACCGAGTCTTGCAGATGTGACCGTGTTAAAGCATCCAAGGCGCCAAATGGTTCATCCATTAAAAGTACTTTTGGTTGCATAGATAACGCTCGGGCGATACCCACCCGTTGCTTCATTCCGCCAGAAATTTCAGATGGAAGTTTGTCTTTCGCGTGGGTCATTTGAACCAAATCAAGATTATGCTCAACCCACTCTTTCACCTCAATTTTGCTGCGTTTATTTGGGCTTTGTTTAACCGCTAACTCAACATTTTTATAAACGCTTAACCATGGTAACAAAGAATGGTTTTGGAAAACCACAGCGCGTTCTGGACCAGGCTCATTTACTTCCAGATTATCTAGTAAAACTCCGCCATAGCTTGCTTGATAAAGGCCAGCGACTATATTAAGAACGGTCGATTTACCACAACCTGAGTGACCAATTAAGGAAATAAATTCGCCCTTGTTAATTTTTAAATTAACGTCTGTCAGCGCATTGAATGGGCCATTGGCGGTAGGAAAATCGATTCCTACTTGTGTTAATTCTAGGTGAGTTGCGTTCATGTTTAATTTCCTTTGCAATTTCTTTGTGTCATGCTAATCAACTAACTAGCGTAAAACGGCATTTTTGTCCCAGCTAACACTTTTTTGAAGCATTAACATTAAGCGATCCAATATAAAGCCGATTATGCCAATGGTGAGAACAGCTACCATTATTCGAGCCAAAGACTCTGATGAACCATTTTGAAACTCATCCCAAACAAACTTCCCTAAACCTGGATTTTGCGCCAGCATTTCAGCTGCTATTAGCACCATCCAGCCAATGCCTAAACTCAAACGAAGTCCAGTAAAAATCATAGGAATTGAAGATGGTAGAACTATCTTCTGAATATGTTTGAATGTACTTAATCTAAGCACTTTACTAACGTTTATCAGGTCCTTATCGATACTAGATACACCCACTGCGGTATTAATAAGTGTTGGCCATAAACAACATAGTGCAACGGTGACCGCAGAGGTCACAAAAGATTTAGCAAACATAGGATCATCGCTCACATACACAGCACTGACCACCATCGTTACAAGTGGCAGCCAAGCTAATGGTGATACTGGTTTAAATAGTTGAATCAAGGGATTTAAAGCCGTATAAGTCGACTTACTCAAGCCACAAAGAATGCCCAAAGGCACCGCAATAATAGATGCCAATAAGAATCCAACACCCACGGTATAAAGGCTCGTCCAAATTTGCTCAAAAAATGTCGGAGCACCTGTGAAAGGGCGAACTTTTGGCTGATAACTAGGATCATCAGCCAATCTTGCTGCATTTCGTGTTTCTTGGCGTTCGTAAAAAGCCTTCGCTTTCTCTTGTTGTTGATTGTGTTCTTTATACAAACTAACCGTCTGCTCTAATACTGCCGAAGGACCAGGGAATTTACCTAAAGATGTATCTATTTGAGAAGCAACTGCCGACCAGATACCGATAAAAATCACAAAGCCGATGACCGGAAGTATTAACATGTTTGCATAGCGAAATAACACACTCACTCCTGATGACGGGTTAAGTTTATTACTCATTAATTTTACAATTGCTTGGGACGTCATAGTTTCTCTCCGGTCTTCCATAAAGGCATTTCATAATGAAAATGCAGCCTTTATAATTTCTGTTCAGCTTTAAGCCCAATTTTAAACGATTCTAAATAATCGTTAGGCTTTGTTCCGTCATAAACCACACCATCTATAAACTCAGACTGTGGGGGTTTAAATCCGTCTTCGTCGGCAAAATTTGGAAAATCGCTGGCCTTGGCTTTACCTTCTGCAATGAGAGCTTTTGCGGCCATCGCGTAAATATCAGGGCGATATACCTTTTTAGCTATATCCTTGTACCATTGGTCAGACTTAGTTTCAGAAATCTGTCCCCAACGACGCATTTGTGTTAAATACCAAATCGCATCACTGTAGTATGGGTAGGTTGCGTTATATCTAAAAAACACATTGAAGTCTGGTATTTCACGCACATCGCCTTTTTCATATTCAAACGTGCCTGTCATACTATTTGCTATCACTTCTTCGTCAGCTCCAACATAGTTGCTTTGCGACAGTATTTTTACTGCTTCAGGACGGTTAGCATTATTGTTCGCATCCAACCACATTGCAGCTCGAATCATAGCTTTAACAACACGAATATGAGTATTTGGGTACTTTTCTTGCCATTCACTTGAAACACCAAACACTTTTTCTGGATTGTTTTTCCAAATCTCATAGTCAGTAATAACAGGAACACCAATACCCTTAAACACTGCCTGTTGGTTCCAAGGTTCACCTACGCAATAACCGTAAATAGTGCCAGCTTCCATTGTGGCGGGCATTTGCGGAGGAGGGGTAACTGATAGTAAAGCTTGGGCACTTATTTGACCGCTAGTATCGCCTTTGTGAGGGGCATAGAAACCAGGGTGAATACCACCTGCTGCAAGCCAATAACGTAATTCATAATTATGTGTAGAAACTGGAAATACCATTCCCATATTAAATGGCTTGCCCGCATCAGTATATTCTTGTACTACTGGGGCTAGGGCTTCTGCACTAATTGGATGGACTGGCTTACCGTTTTCATGCGGTATATTTGCCTTCATTTTTTTCCAAATTTCGTTTGAAACAGTAATGCCGTTGCCATTAAGGTCCATACTAAAGGCAGTCATAATATGCGCTTGAGTACCATACCCAATTGTGGCTCCAAGAGGCTGGCCTGCTAACATGTGCGCGCCGTCTAATTCACCGGTGATAACACGGTCTAGGAGTACTTTCCAATTTGCCTGCGCCTCAAGAGTAACGTAAAGGCCTTCGTCTTCAAAATAGCCACGTTCATAAGCAATTGCTAGCGGTGCCATATCGGTTAATTTGATAAAGCCAAATTTCAACTCTTCTTTTTCCGCATATCCTAGTTTTTCTGCATTAGCATAAGCACTGAATAAAACACTAGAAAGTAGTGTAATCGCAACTGCGAAATTAGTTAAAGTGCCACGAGGGGCTGGTAAGCTTTTCACTTTGTTTGTGACCTTGTTTAAATATGTACGAATGTTCATCTTTGTATTCCTGTGCTACATCAAGATAATTTTCCAAAAAAAAACCCACGATAGTGATGAATTAACATCTCTATCGTGGGCTACTTTGCCTAAGTGTGTACTGCTTCATCGCAATACAAACTAGTGTGTCGTTATTCCACACAGTTTTTATTATATGCTTGACGAAAACAGGGGGATTGTTACGTCAAGAAGGATTATCTGTGTTAGCTCCTTTCACATGCTGGTTTGCATCAATGATGCCAACTTTTTTAATCTTTATTTTTCAATAGCTTACATTTCACAATGCTTTTGATGATAGAAATATTGGTTTACACTAGTGCATTCATAAGGGGGCAATGCCCTAAACTGGTTCAGTTATTTGGCATTAAAAAAGCCACATCTAACAAGTGTGGCTTTCAATAATAATTTTGCTGGTCAATTGGCTATTGAGCGTCAGCTAACCAAATGATTAAGAGAATATAAATCTCGGGTCTGATTAGATTTTTTCCTGACCTCTTCTAATGCTCTTGCTTCGCTTATCTCAAACAAATTATTGATTAAACGATTAAAATGTAAATGCATCGCTGCCCTCGCTTCAGCCGAGTCGCGCTTAGATAAGGCTAAATAGATATTTCTATGCTCCTCTGACCTATCGCTGTTACTGCCATCACAAACATTTTTGTATGCATTAATGATGTCGGGTTGTGAGTCTCTCAATTGCCAAAATCTTTCAACAGCGAGTAACACTGCGTTATTACGTGTTGCTTTAGATATAATGAAATGGAATTCTCGGTCGGCATTTTCTGCATCAATACCCTTTTCCATCGCAATTAAAGTGGCTTCCAATTTTTTCAACTCTGCTTCGGTAATTGATACTGCAGCCAATGCAGCTGCTTCGCCTTCTACTAAAGCCCTTGCTTGTGTCAATTCAAATGCGCTGACTCGAATATCAGATTCTTCAATTTGCGGGTTTTGCAGTACATATACGCCTGAGCTCGTTTTCACTTCGACTCGACGTCTTACTTCTAATGCGATTATCGCTTCGCGGATTGTTGGACGACTTACATCAAACAATTCTGCAAGTTTACGCTCTGGTGGCAACCGACTTCCAGGAGGGAACTCTCCTGAATCTATAAGCGTTTCAATTTTATCGACAATCTGCCAAAACATTCGACTGCTTTTCATGTTTACCTCTTACCTATTCCTATCTTATTAAATGTATAAATATTCACAAGAATGCTTTTTTCTTATCGACTTGTTGGTAACTTAGCTTTCTTGATAAATGGCCAATGACAGCCCCATTCATACTTACTTACAAATTCTAGTTATAAGCATACACCTCTTTGGAATTATTACCAATAAAACCTTAATTGGTAAGTGAAAAATTATACTAATGGTTGACAAAAAGCACTAGCATTGCTTCAATACTTTATAAATAAATTAAGGAAACATATTATGAGACAAAGTAGCGCATTTATTTTAGGTGATACACAACCCATCGAAGACTTAGGCAACGGTATGAAACGCCAATTAATGGGATATAATCAGCAAATTTTAATGGCAAAAGTTTGGTTTGAAGAAGGAGCAATTGGCTACGTTCACGAGCACCATCATGCACAAGTTGCTTATGTAGAAAGTGGTGAGTTTGAAGTACAAATGGGTGAAGAAAAACGCTTGCTCAAGGCGGGTGATTGCTTTTTTGTAGAGCCTAATATGAAACATGGTGCTGTTTGTAAAAAAGCAGGCATTTTATTGGATGTTTTTAGCCCTTGCCGAGAAGATTTCATAGAATAGTTTTCAATCTTTGATATTAAAAACGACCAGCGAAGCTTGGTCGTTTTTCAGGTAGGATTTTCAAACAGTAACTACATTCAAATGTATCCCGAGATTTAGCGATATCTGAGTTGCTAATGCTGATTATCTAGATGATAAAAGGTAGCTTGTACAAAGTCTTTTGGGTTACCGCTATTATTTTGGTTATAAACACCCGCCTTAAAATACATATACTGACTTGTTTTGTTATAACCACTTTCACTCATGTCAAAAGCTTTGGTAATATTCTCCTTGCCTGCACGTATAAGCGTCACAATTAAAATATGCTTTTCAACACTAATTTTGTAGCTAAATTTTTCATTTAACGCGATACCGTCTTCGGGATTAGGCAAAGTATGAGAACGCGTTCCCACTAGATTAACCCATACATCATCACCATCGTTAATCTCATGAGCGAAATATATGGAGCCTTTTTCGTTATTGGGGAGTTTCCGATAATACAGGCGTATTGGCTCATCATCTGTCGCATGTATTTGACCAATGATGACACGGCCGACCATTTTTGTGTCACCTGTAAACGACACTCTATTAACTGCTAGAGTAGCCTCGAGACTGCCATCTATTGCACCTGCTTTGCGACGCGCAGATCCATGCGCAGAACCAAATACCCAGTTATTACCAGTGACACCTTGGGTTTTCATTCTAGTGTCGCCTCGCCTCAACATTTCACGTAATTCGGTCCGTGGATACTTGGTATTTTTAGACGTTTTAGCACCTTTATTTGGACAAGCGAACACCATGCCACCATCACTAGCAGTATAAAACAATGGCGGCAGTTCAAAATCCTGAGCCAAACGCTTTTCGTATACGGTGTCGGCCTTTTTGTCTTTATTTAAGTCAGTCGGCAGTGTGAGGCTCCAATCAAGAAGATCAAAATTACCACTCGGTTTTTTGTTGGGATCTAATGATTCGAAATCACCTAAGAGCTCACCGTCGACTAAATTGATATGAGAAGCAGGAATTACGCTTTCATCTTCTATCAGCTCTGCACAAACTTGCGAAGAAACAAACGCAAGAAAAGCACAGAGAATAAAAGTCTGGTTAAAACAACCTGCTTGTTTCACTATATACTATCAGCAGATTGCGCTGAAGCACCTGACTTTGACGCCACAGGCTCTATCTTAGGACAAAGCACTAATACACTTAGCATGGCTATAATAGCGAGAGCTGCACCAATAATAAACACAACAGTGTAGTTACCATCTGCGGTTAGTGAAGGCACTAAATATATCAACAAAGCAGCCGCTAGTTTTGCTGCCATTCCAGCGAAACCTGCCAGTGTACCAACGCTTGAACCACCAAATAAATCACTAGGTAAAGTTTGTACGTTACCTATAGATGTTTGGAAACCAAACAAAATAGTCGCCATGATAAGTACTGCTGCAATCTCTCCACCAGGATTTGAAAGCATCAATAAGGCGGGTAACATAATCAAACAACCCAAAGATATAACAAACTTTCTTGTTTTATTTACTGACCAACCTGCTTTTAATCTATTTTGCGCAAGTAACCCGCCAAACCAAGCACCAAACATGGCACCTAAGTACGGTACCCAGCCATATATCGCTAATCCTTTCACGTCCATTTGGTATACCTCTACCAAATAAGTAGGGATCCAAACGATAAATAACCACCAAATTGGATCAATCGCCGCTGTAGCAATAATGACGCCCCAACTTTGTTTATGCGACAAAAGTTGCCCTGTAGTTGGTGTGTAAACTTCAACGGGCTTACCGTCGTCACTTTTTATCTCGTTCTTTTGTCCAGACAAAATATATTCACGCTCTTCCTCAGTAATCCAAGGGTGTGAACCAGGTGGTGATTTAACAACGATTAACCAAGGAATCAACCACAAAAGACCGACACAACCGACAATAACAAATATTGCTTGCCAGCTAAAAAACAAGGCCAAATATGCAATAAGGGGAATTGAAACAATACCGCCAATTGCTGCACCAGAGTTGAATATACCTTGTGCAAGCGCACGCTCTCGCGTTGGGAACCATTCGGCATTAGCTTTAGCAGCACCAGGCCAGTTTCCAGCTTCTGATATACCCAAAATTGCTCTGAATATACTGAAGGTCAAAATACCCTGAGCAAAAGCATGCATCACAGTGGCAATAGACCAAATACCAATTGAAAGTACAAAACCTAAACGCGTACCTACCCAATCAAACACTTTTCCGAACAAAGCTTGACCAAAGGCATATGAAAATAAAAAAACAATACTAATAATACCGTAAACTTCTTTGAGTTCGGCGTCCGTTTTTTCAGGATAAATTTCGTGCCCCATAAACGGCCACAATACACTCAACGTTTGCCTATCAATGTAATTTATGACCGTTGCAAGCGCTACCAATGCAATCACCCACCATCTCAAATTTTTCATTTTATTTACCCTATGCCGTCGGCTTCCATTATTATTTTAAATCTCACATTTTACACACATTAAAGGCGAATCAGTTGCGCATTGCCCTTAATAAGAAATGTTTTACCCATATAGCTGAATTGAGTTTCTTGATCATGAGCTTTTGCGTCATCTGCTAAGGCGAGCAAATACGACACGTCATTGGTAAAATCAAGTTTAAACACTCTCACTATTTCATTTGAATCTACTTCGGTATTCTCTAAACTCACAAGCGAACTCTTGCTATCAAGAGTATATTCACGACTACCGTTATATTCGCCATGCACTTCTAGTACACTTAAGAATTGAACATTACCGCTTGCTTTAACTCTATTGACCAGTGCTTGCTTCGCAATTAAATTAAAATTAGGATCATTTGCACCTACTCGCACCATCATCAGGTCGTGTTCTACTTGCTTCTCTGCAGTTACAGAAGTGCTGTGTGAATAAAAAGTGCTATCTTGCAGCCAAGTTACTCGCGCTAAGTTGTTTTTAACTCTACCTAGTGCTTGTAGCCATAAATGCTGATATCCGTTATTGTCGCCAAGTGCTTTTTGTGTTGTTGTTTGCGCAGCAAGATCAACGCTTGTATCGATAAACTGCCCATTAAAATGAACTGGTAAGTCTAATTGATGTTCTCCATTTGCATTCACATCTAGTACATCAACTATAAAAATTAAGCCCTCTTCACTATTAACCATCGCTTGGGTTCGTTTAAAGGTCACGTCTTTATATGCGTTTTGCATATTTGCTACAGAAACTTGGAGACGTTCATCAAACTCTGTGAAAATAACCTCAGGATGATACTTGTTACCCTCTTTAGTATTGCCATTAAAATGACTAATTTCGTCAACTACAAGTGTATTGTGGGCAATTGTCTGCTTTGCATAAGAGTTATTTTCTGCCAGATAGTGGCCACCATATTTAGCCTCGACATTTAGAAATCTTGCTGCACCGTAATCATAAACAATTTCTTTCCCGTCGTTAAAGAATAGCCAACTCAATTTATCAAAATGGCCATGACCTAAACCTTGTGAAGTTGCTTTAAAAACTAAGGTTTGATGATCGCTACTTTGATTTTGACGCAAGACGACCAAAGCTCCCTCATCGCCACTAATGCCGTCTCCATATGCCTTTGAGGTAAAGGGGTACACTTCTTCGAGGCCTTCATCTAGTGCTTGCGCGACTTCAAGTCCATCACCTGTTAGTAAAATTTGATTCTGAATTTTGGCAATACTTAACAGGCCTTTTTCACCTGTTTTGTTATACGCTACTGTTACCCCATGCACCAATTCGATGGTATCGATACCTTTATCTTTGATGGCGTCATTAATACCAAAAAATAGACCGTTGTAACTCAACTCAATTGTCGTGGTAATGGCTTTAAGTAATATTCCATCTCTATATTCAAAAATTTCACGGTCGGGTTCGTTCACATCAACCGCTTTAGCAAACATTACAAAGGGCAATAAAGCAAAACGCTGATAGTAAGGTCCTTCGTTGTAGTAACCCTCGGGTGAGAAAAGCTCATCTAATTGGCGCATAAAACCGCCTTTACCTGATTTATCTAAACCATACAAAGACTTCTCAACCCACTCAGGCTTATCTAATACATAGCCAGCCATTCCTACGGCTGCCACCGCCCATGTACCATGATTATGTATTTTATCGAATGTTTGTGGTGACTCATCTGACAAATATTTCACCATTGGCAAAAAAACACCGTTTTCTATTTTGTCACGTTCACTTTGTGTCAATGCCTCTTTGACTGCGTCGTAGCCTTGAATACTATAAACTAGCCACATCGCTTCATTAAGACTTTGCCAAAACAACTTTCCTGGAGACTGTTCTTTTTGTTTAGGATGCAAAGGCAAGCTAGGATACATTTCAGCATAAGCAGTTAATATATCTCTGATCAAATCTGCATACTTTTTTTCCTGTGACAGCAAGTACAAACGCCCTGCATCACGAATTAAGGCATAATTCTTTTTGTGCACTTCATGCGTGTAACCACCACCGGCATCTGCAGGTAAAGGAACATTGATGGGTTGCATCAAAGCTGCATCTATAGCACTTCTCCGGTTTTCAAACTCACGACTAAAACTGCCAGGCTTAGTCGCAGCAGCTTGCATTTGCTCAACCTGCTCATTGCTTTCTAGTAACATTTGTTTCGAACAAGCAATAGTAGAGAATAGTGATAATATAAAAAGTGAATGAACAAGCCTCATAGTATGTTATTTCCTTCCATGATGGCCGTAGACGGCCCCTTAGCAAAAGTCTCTGTCACTACAGGTAACGGAACGCTATCGAAAGTATTATTAAAAATCTTAGTAATTGGCTCGCCAACCGTGTGATCTATAGTGATAACTTTACTATCTTTAAACGTATTGCCATCTAACATAGTTTGTTGAACACCTAGTAAGAAAATTGACGATTTCGTTTTGTTACGTTTGCCTGATCCTACGTTTTCAACAATACTGTCAGTCATATAGAAGTGAGGTCCAAATGTACTCTCGTCAGTTCCACCACGATATATTTTAGCCACTGCACCTTCAATATTGACAAATGTACTGTTTTTAACTGTGACATACTCTGCATTGTAAATGCCTAAATCATCCTGTTCTTTGTTTAATCGTAAAATATCACCCGTTATATTGGTGAAACTGCTATCAATAATGCTTATTTCATCAGCTAAGCTTCTATAACCTGCATCAAATACATGAGCCGAATGATTCACATTTAAATCACTCACATGGGTATTATTAATCACCAATTTATAATTGAACAAGGTAGGTAATTTTGTATTACGAATTAGCACATTACCTGCGCTATCTGGAGATTTTTTACCTGAAATATTTATCCCATCTAGCTTTAAGCTACCGCCGTCTCTTATTTCAAAGGTTAAAGAACGCATTGGATACAGCGTCACTGTGCGCGGCGTTTTTGCTCTTAAAGTGACTTTATTTTCTATGGGTATGAGTCGATTGATGTCGTAATCCCCTGCTGCCAACTCAATCACATCCCCAGCTTGCGCCTTTGAAAGGCTCTCTAAAAGCTCTGCAGATGTGGCAACCGCAAAAACTTCACCAGAATCAAATTCAATCTCTAGTTCCGCTTTAGGATACCAATCAACACCCGTTTCGTCTCTCTTAGTTGGGGAGAGAGAAGCGCTTGCTCCAACATTATTAGCCTGCGCAGCGGCACTCTGTAGCAAGCCATTAGCACCTCGTTTAACACTTATCTGTTCAATGCTAAAACCATTTGCTATTTCAGCTTGTGGGGATTGGCCTGCGATATTATTTGCAAATGTTATTCCTGATACGTCATCAAAAATTTTAAAAGGATTATTGCCATTTTCATTTAGCACTAAGTTGTTTGAAAAACTAGAATCAATAGGAACCGCTTGACGTTCTTCGTCGCTGCCACCAGCCAAGTTTATGTTATCAACATTTATTATGGTGTTGTTTTCAATCTTAGTATTTTTAACTTGATGATAGCGATTGATAGGCGAATTATAAACGCCATTTAACACCGTAAACCCACCGCCAAATCGTATACCGGTTAACCCTTCCATATAATTGTTGCGGATCGTTTGGTCGGCATTTATGACCCGAATACCACCAGTGTGTTCTTTGCCATTTCCGAAGAAAACATTACCTTCAACTAAGTTACCGTTACCATGACGCAGGGTGAGTGTGCCTCTGCTTTCAAAAAACACATTATTAAGAAACTTATTTTGGCCTGATTTGTTTGAAATTATTTCTACTTCACCATTGCAGCGTTCGAAGTAGTTGTTTTCTACCACAGTAAATGAGTTTGTTAGTGAATACTTACTTGTCCCAATACGCAATGTCTCACCGCCATTAGAACCCAAAATAGGCCTTGGACCGAAGTAATTATGATCAATTCTATGGTGATTCTCTTGGCTGGACTCTGTGTTTAGTCTAACTGCCATAGTCACACCGTTGTTATTTTTTCCTTCTAAGTGACTATGATCAAAGCGATTTCTTTTACCATAAAAAACAACCCATTTATCTGAATCAAATTTATCTGGATTACTGAACCCATCTATAACCACTTGGGTAACACGTGAATTATTTGCTAGCTTTTTAGTATTCTCTCGAAATGCAATAACCTCTCCGGTAGGGCTATAACCGTTAGTAAAAACTAAGCCCTCAATGACTAAATACTCCCCTGAAAGACGCAAATTAGACCGCCCAGTCAAAATCACTTTGCCTTTCGTTTCTGCTTTTAACGTAATCGGCGATTTGGCATTACCTTGACCTTTAAACAAAATCTCAAAGTCTTGCCATTCACCGTTTGCTAACACTAAGGTGTCACCAGGTTTTAGGCTTTTTACAGCTTCATTGAACTCATTTTGGTTTTTCACCAAAATTTCAGTATCAGATACAGAATTGGACAACTGTAGACCGTCTTGACCAGGCTTGCCAGTCGAGCCGGTAGTCGAAATACTGCACGCGTGCAATAAAAACAAAGTTAGTAAGAGCGAAAAAGATTTAGTAGGCATGGTGGGGGTACCTCTTTACAAACAAATAAAATGAAGCCCAAAGCTGAATTTTTACACTTAGCAACTATCGCTATCGTTTAGTATATTTCAAGGTTTGGGCTTTTGGGAGCTTTCTACTACTTACCTAATTGACTAAAATAGTCGTATATTTCAGGTACATTGCCACGAGCCATACCGGCATCATACGCAGCTTGCAAGTTCGCAGATGTGCCTTCAGCAATTTGCGCTCGCGTACCTAAATCTTTTACCATTTCGAGGAAGTAGCCAATGTCTTTGTGCGCATTGCCAATAGAGAAGCCCAAGTCACTGACACCATCAACAGCATAGTTTTTGCAAAACTGCATAAATGGCGAACTTGATGGCCCTGTTGACATAATGTCAAACAATTGCTGCTTGTCAACACCAGCACTATCTGCAACAGCAAATGCTTGTGACATCGCAGTTACCGTCGTCATACCAATGAAATTATTAATCAGCTTAGTTGTATGTCCAGAACCCAAAGCACCTAGATGGAATACATTTTCGCCTTGAATATCCAATATCGGCTTCACTTTAGCAAAAGTATCGAGATCACCAGAGGCCATAATGTTTAGTAAACCATCTTTCGCATGGGCTGGGGTGCGTCCTAAGGGTGCGTCGATCATACCGGCACCTTTTTTCGCTAGGTCTGCACCAATCTTGCGCGTTGAAGCTGGAATAGAAGTACCAAAATCAATCACAACACTGCCTTCTTTTATGCCAGCCAAAATGCCATCTTCAGCATAAACTACACTCTCAACGATAGTTGAGGTTGTTAAGCAAAGCATAACAATGTCGCTGTCAGCTGCCAATTGTGCAGCAGATTCAGCGGCACTCCCGCCTTGTGCAACAACTTCAGCAACAACATCCTTATTAAGGTCCATTACGATCGGTTTAAAACCTCTTTTTTGTAGGTTTTCTACCATGTTTCTGCCCATAAGGCCTAGGCCGATGAAGCCAATGCTAGGCTTGTCCATACTCACTCCTAAATATTGTTATTGTGTATGTTTGAAAATGCAGTGTGTTAATCATTTGTTATAAATCCTATATAGAGATTAACAATATGATTCATACTAACCAATGCAGGACAATATTGTCAACCAATATATCAACAATGTATTACCATTATTACTGATAATACTACGTTTCCAATACAAGGCTATGCATTATTACTATTAACTAGCGGCTAATATTAAAATGGTTTTTAAATTTTATTCATTTATTTCAATGCTTTAAACAAATAACAGAAAGCATAAACAGAGAAAATATAAGCGCTTACAAAGTCTAAGGAGCTTAGCGTTAGTCTTATTTGCTCAAGCTAAATTAACACGAATAAAGAAGAAGAAATTTACTTAATGTCATAGTTTTCGACGATAATTTAGACGCTTTTTTCAAAATCATCTTACCAATAATTGATTGAAATTCTAAATAAAACTTACCAAAAGGTTGACCTTTTGCTTGATAAAATTGATAAATATTACATTTAAGTGTCTTAAATCATGAAAAAACATAAGTAACGATTATTTATTAATGTGTTTTTTATGCGTGGTAATAGCTTTTGCAAAAATGTCGGGCCTAAAGCATTGCTTCATTACTTGTTCGGCGATCTTATTTTCAAACGCATGAGGCCATACATGTTGCAACTTTCCATATAACCATTCAGCTTGGTCAAATGTAGGCCGATTCACTGCATATGGTCCATCGTCGGCAGCAGAAAATATTGATGAAAAACGGTTATAATGAGGAAGATGCCTTGGGCTTTGACCTTCTTCAGTTAAGCAACTCCCCAATAAAGACGGGGCAACAATGTCAATTTTGGTATCTAAATATTGGTCACGCGACATTATGCGAGCTGCCTCAAAACGATTAGGCACTTCTTTCAACCACTGGCATGCTTCTATTAACGCAGCACATAAATGCTGAAATACTTCTGGGGTCTTATCGTATTCACACTGAGTAATTGCGAGGACTTTCTCGGCACGGTCTTGCCAAATGTCATACGATGTAAGAACGGTAACACCAGTGTCGTTTCTTACCGACTTTGCGTTATAGGGGCCACCAGCACAAAACCCGTCAATGTCCCCGCTTTCTAAACTAATAGCCATGCTAGTTGGTGGCATAAATACACATTCGATCTCGTCAATATCAATTTTGGCAACATGTAAATAATCGATCAACTGCAAATAGTGACAACTAAAAGGGAAAACACAGGCTATTTTTAATTTTGGATGCTTATCTTTTATTCTTCGTTCTAGTGTTTTCTTGAGCAACTTCGCAGGCATTGGGAACGGTATTTTAGTTAAATCATTAGCAAGCTTAATTTCTTCGCATAAACGCTTGCTTAGCGTAACACCGTTGCCATTTTGACTAGTAATCATCGGAATAATTATATCTTTACGATTACCAGACATTCCTACTTGATTGGCCAGCGGCATAGGCGCCAACATTTGAGCCGCATCTAATAATCCCATCTCAAGTTTATCGCGCAACGTAGACCATGAATTTTGTGCTAAAAGCTCTACTTGCAAACCAAATTTTTCATAAATCCCAAGTTCCTTTGCCACAATGTAGGGCGCGGCATCAGTTAATTTTACGAAGCCTACCTTCAAAGGCGTGTTGTGGTGTATCTTCATGGTAAATTCTTCAGCATATTCATAATATTAGTAGCAACTTGCTCGAGTTTTTGACCACTATCCATAGCCATTTTACGCATAGCTTTGTAGGCAGCATCTTCGTCAAGACCTTGTTTTTCAATTAACATGCGCTTTGCCTTTTCAATTGTTTTTCGAGCACCTAATTGGTTTTGAGTCGACTTAAGTTCACTTTTTAAATCTTGAAACTCTTCGAAACGTGCAACGGCGGCATCTAAAATTGCCCTGACCCGGTTAGGGTCGGCATCACCAGTGACATATGCGCTAACACCCGACTTAATTGAGCGCTTTATTATTTGCGAGTCCTGAGTTTCAGTAAACATTACGATAGGTTTGGGATTGATTTGATTTAAAGTGTGAAGGCTTTCTAAGATATCACGATCGGGGGATTCTATATCAATCACAATCATATCTGGCTTTGCAATGTCAACTTCACGCAAAAGCGAAGAACCCGCACTGACCAGATGGGTGATGCTATATTGTGAGCCCTTCAAAGCTTGCTGTATAGCTTGGGCTCGATTTTGGTTATCGTCTATTAATAGTATATTCAAAGAGCGTTAAACCGAAGAAAGAAGGCCTGATTATTCATTAAAGTCCATATTGCTTGCAAGGATTGGAACGGGCACTAAAATATTCATATATATTTGCTATGTATCTACTATCCATTTGGAATGTATTTGCAATCTATTTGCCAACTTCTCAACAAGCTTAATTGAGTTTAAATTCCATAATTTACATAGAGTTAAAGAGTTATTATCGACTATTGCCTTTAATTTAGTTTGCCACATAGCGTGCCATTCACCGAATAGTGGCAACAATATCACTAGTTTGGTGCAAATCAATTGGTCTAGTGCTGACTGGATGGTAATGCTCAATCACTCTGCCAACCACAATAATCGCTGGCCCTGTTAATGCCGCTATGGCTTCGTTTTTCTCAATATCACCAAGATTTGAAACGACCATTTTCTGTTCATCGGTGCAAGCGTTGTCAATTACACAAATTGGAAAACCTGCTGTTAACCCAGCGGTTTGTAATCGCTCGCAAATTAGACCAAGTTTAGACAAGCCCATATAAAACACCAGTGTTTCAGTCTCTGCGCTAGCAACTATACTTTTCCAGTTTGGCTCGTCTGCGGGCCTCTGCAAGCTTGCCGTGATGTACCTCACGGACTGTGCACAAGCTCTATGTGTGAGTGTTAAGCCAGTGTATGCAGAAGCACCCGAAGCGGCGGTTATGCCAGGTACAATGGAAAAGGGAATATTGTGCATGGCAAGCACCTTTGCCTCTTCTAGCGTTCTGGCAAAAATAGCGGGATCGCCGCCTTTAAGTCTGACTACGTTCTTACCATTTTGGGCATGCATTAGCACCAGTTCACTGATGCTTGTTTGCGGCATGCTATGTTTACCGCAGCGCTTACCGACAAATTCTTTAGCTGTGTGTTTGGGTATTAATTGCAAAATGGCAGGCGATACCAGCCAATCAAACAAAACAATATCAGCCTTTTGCAATGCCTTTAGTGCTTTTATAGTTAATAAATCAGGATCGCCTGGTCCAGCACCGACAATAGTCACTCTGCCACTCGAATCACTATTTTTATTGTTGTGGTTACTATTTTTAAAAAATAGTGAAAATGGTCCATTAAATATGGGCAAACTATCTTTGCAAAACTCACTCACTTTATTAAATGGTGTTTTAAATGTTTGAGCGAGGGTCATTTTGTAATCTCCTTAATAGAAATATTATTTCGTTGCATGTCTGTTTTCAGACCTTGTGAATGTCTACTTTCTGCATGTTGAAGTAAGCTCGATAATTCACTTTTACATGAACCACAATTTGTGCCGCATTTAAGCTTTTCACCTAGGGCATATACGCTCTCGCAGCCCTCGTCGATAGCACCTTGAATTTGTTTTTCACGAACATTAAAACAACTACAGATTAGTCGTCCCTGCTCGTAATATGAAGGTACCGTTCGGGTAAGTAATTGATGTTGAGTCAGAGGATCAAGCTTCGCTTGTTGAGCAAAACATTCCTTAATAAATTCATTATTAATGCCATCAGCATGTGTATCTGCATGCTCTGTTAAGCAAGCAACAAGCTCGTTTTTGTCACTTAAACATATCGATGTAATGAGGTCTTTTTGATTATTTTGTGTGTCTGCATAAAGACAAGAGAGCCAACTATAGTTAGCAGGTAAATACTGCTTAATTAAGTCTGAGTTTAATGGTTTTTTTTGCCCAAATGATGCCATTTTAAGAATATAAAAATCACCTTGGTTGATATTGATTTGATATTCAGCCAAACGCAACTTGCTAGAAAAATATGACGCTTTGATGGCAAGGGTAAAACAGTCGGTTGGCGTTATTTTTTTAATATTGACAGCCGCATGCTTCAGTTCAGGCTGCCCTGATATAGGATCATTTGCAGAACTATACAATGAGGCTATATCGACATGACTAGTGTTTGATTTACTCCAATGTATCGGCACGAATAATTCGCCTTTTCGTAATTCTTGACTAATTTTGATAGGTAATATTGCCGGGCTAGGTTTTGTTTTTGATGTAACGCTTGTATTAGCTAGAACTTGTTTACTGGCATCTTGTATGTGCGCATTGCTTTCGGACATTAGAGTCACATACTCGCCATTGCGTAGACCATGTTTTGCAGCATCTTTCGGATTGATAAATAATTCTGCTTGCTCACTATGTTCCACCAACTTCTGCGCCTTACCGGTACGCGTCATGGTATGCCATTGGTCGCGCATCCTTCCACTATTTAGCACATACGGATAGTGGGATGTTGTGCGTTGATATGGTAATTGAGCACATACTGCAATGAATATCGCTTTTTGATTAGATGTATAGAATTTATTATCTGTAAATAAACGTTCAGTACCCAAAAATGTATTAGTTGTTCCTTGGTCGTTTTTGAGCCCTAACTTAGCTGATGAGGCTGGCAGCGACGATTCTGGCGACACTGATTCTGGCAAAATTGATTCTGGTAAAATAACAGGCCACTGAACAGGTGTTAATGCATCATATTGCTGTTCAGTTAAATTAGTTAAACCAGACAAGTTAAAACACCGTTTACCCCCGTTGTGATAAGCACTCAAGCGGGCATGTTCAACAAATATTTGATGCGGATGGGTAAAATTAAAAGCGTTTTTGAAACCCAATTTAGCCGCAAGCTCACAAATAATCTGCCAGTCATGCTTTGCGTTTCCGGTTGGCGATAAAAGGCCACGTTGACGAGATATCCGACGTTCGGAGTTAGTCACTGTGCCATTTTTTTCACTCCATCCTGTGGCAGGAAGCTTAATATCAGCAAAAGCCAGTGTATCGTTATGTTGCACTAGATCACTTACTACAACCGTTTCACAATGAGCCAATGCCGCTTCAACTTTTCTTCGATTAGGCATACTCACAACAGGATTGGTACCCATTATCCAAATAAACTTAATCTTCCCTGACAACACATCGTCAAACATATCCACTGCTTTTTGACCATTTTTTCGCACTATATTGGGTGCTTCCCAAAATGTTTTTACCAGCTCTTGATGTTCAGGGTTTTCAATATCCATATGCGCTGCCAGCATATTAGCTAAACCACCTACCTCACGCCCCCCCATTGCATTAGGTTGGCCTGTAATTGAAAATGGTCCTGAGCCTTTTTTGCCAATTTTTCCGCTTGCTAAATGGCAATTAATAATAGCATTTGCCTTATCTACACCTGATGTCGATTGATTAACACCCATTGAATAAAAACTAATGGTACTTTTACTTTCAGCAAACCATGTATAAAACCGTAATAAATCGAGTCGATCCAGTTCGCAAGTAGACGCAACGCTTTCAAGGGTATAATTTTCACACGCTTTAACCACCTCATTAAAGCCCTGTGTATTATCCTGTATGTACTTGTAGTCACATGCTTTGTGCTCAATTAAAAAATGCAATAAACCATTAAACAGCCATGTGTCTGTGCCTGGTTTAATGGCTAGGTGTAAATCTGCACTTTGACTCGTAGCGGTTTTACGTGGGTCAATAACAAGCAACTTCCTTTTAGTATCTTTGGCGATGGCTTGTTGCATGCGCTGGAATAGCACAGGATGTGTCCAAGCTGCATTAGAACCCACTAAAACGAGGAGTTCTGTATGCTCAAGATCTTCGTAGCAACAAGGTACCGCATCAGCTCCAAAAGCCCGTTTATAAGCAGCAACAGCAGATGACATACATAAACGTGAATTGGTATCGACATTTGCACTACCAATAAACCCTTTCATCAACTTATTGGCAACGTAATAGTCTTCAGTCAATAGTTGACCTGACAAATAAAACGCCACTGATTCTGGCCCATAATTGGACAGGCAAGATTTTATTTTTTCACTCATAAGATGTAAAGCATCATCCCATGAGGCATCTTCATTATTGACTTTTGGTTTAAGTAAGCGCTTATTTACATCATTAACTGTGGATAACTTTAAGTGTTCAGTATTGCTTGGTAATTCACTGGAAAGCGAGTCTAAAGTCTCAAGTAAATGGCTTCCTTTTACACAAAGCTTTCCAAAATTTGCTGGGTGTGATTGGTCGCCGTTTAATGATTTTATTTCACGCACTTCAGTTTCTAATTGACCCGATTGCGCATGATTAGATTTAGTTTCACATTCAATTGCAAGCCCGCAACCAACCCCACAATAAGGACAAGTGGTTTTTACTTGAGTATGTTTATAGTGCACCGCTTTATGTTGCATGAGCAATTCTTCAGCAAGGTAGTGAAGATTGTTGAGATTTTACGTCGTTTACAGTATCACTTGTTGCTTCATTTAATGGCTCATGAACAGGCAAATTAACATAAACCTGCCCATCCTCTAAATTAACCGAATAAACAGTAACTTGATACTCTGGTTGCTCTAAGCACTCCCCCGTGCCTAAGCTAAAATGTTGCTTATACAAAGGTGAACTAATACAGACTTCATCTTTTATCGAACAAATGAGCCCGCGAGATAACACATTTGCATGACCGATTGGATCATAATTATCACAGGCATAAAGACTGATGTTTTCAGTATGCTTTTCGTTCCCAAAACTTGGGTTGTCCGCACTAGTATCTTGCAATACGGTGGAATTAAAAACAGCGAATATAGCAATTTGTTTATCGTTTAATAGAGCACAAATACCCGAGTTATAAACTAAATCCTCTACCTCACAAGCATGCATCCATATACCGCTAGGCGCCATAGCTTTGTCTAAATTTGTAGTTGTCATATAAATCTCCTAGTCGACCGCGATAACATCAATCGTTGATGAGGTTTTTTCCATAATGTTAACGCCACCTTTTTCTTCTAAAGTGGCCGGTCGCAATTGATTTCGTTCTTCGACAAATTTAATGTTTGGATCGGGGGCTTTAGAATTTACAAATTGCACAAAACGATTTCTATGTTCTGGTGTGCTAATGGCCGTTTTCCATTCGCATTGATAAGTGCCAATGACTGCTTGCATATTGCTTTCGAGAGTCTCACAAATACCTAAGGAATCGTCTATGATCACTTCTTTGAGGTAATCAAGGCCTCCCTCCAAGTTGTTCATCCAAACAGATGTTCTTTGCAGGCGGTCCGCGGTTTTCACATAGAACATCAAGATTCGGTCTATGAAGGTTATCAATGTTTCGTCGTCGAGGTCGGTCGCAAATAAATCTGCGTGACGAGGCTTCATGCCGCCATTGCCACACACATAAAGATTCCAACCATTTTCGGTCGCTATAACACCAATATCTTTGCTTTGTGCTTCAGCGCACTCTCGAGTGCAACCAGACACAGCAAATTTGAGTTTATGGGGAGAACGCAGACCTTTATAGCGATTTTCAAGATCGATCGCCATAGTCATAGAATCTTGCACTCCATAACGACACCATGAACTGCCTACACAAGACTTGACTGTGCGCAAGGCTTTCGCATACGCGTGGCCTGTCTCAAAACCACCCTCAACTAGTATTTCCCAAATTTCGGGTAATTGCTCAACTCTTGCACCAAACAAATCGATGCGTTGTCCGCCTGTAATTTTTGTATATAGCTTATATTTTTCGGCAACTTGGCCTAAAAGAATCAGTTTTTGAGGCGTAATCTCACCAGCCGGTACTCGTGGTATTATCGAATAAGTCCCATCTTTCTGCATATTACCTAAGTAGATATCGTTAGTATCTTGCAAGCCAACATGGGGCTTCGCTAATACAAACTCGTTGTGAATTGACGCTAATATACTTGCCACAGCTGGTTTACAAATTTCACAACCAAGGCCATTACCATGCTTATGAATTAGTGTTTCAAAATTGGTGATCCCTTCTATTTTAATAAGATCGTACAAACCTTGACGTGTATAGGGTAAATGTTCACAAATGGCAGTACTTACTTCTACCCCTCTGTTTGCTAGTTCTGTGTCACATACCGACTTCAATAAGGCGGCACATCCACCGCAGCCAGTGCTCGCTTTGGTGCAAGATTTAATCGAGGCTAAATCTGTATTGCCATTTTCTATTGCATCAATAACATCATTTTTGCTTACATTATGGCAGGAACAAAGTGTTGCTGTGCCGGGCAACGCATCCGCACCTAAAGTGGGCGCTGACTCTGCGTTAGGCAAAATAAGTGACTCTGGCGCTTCGGGCAAATCAATAGCGTTCAAACAGTACTGGAGTAAAGTGTCGTATTCTCCTGTATCACCTACCAAAACTGCACCAAGTAGTTTATTTTGCTGTTCATCTACTACCAGTTTTTTGTATATCCCGAGAGGCTGGTTTTCGTAAGTATAAACCATGGCGCCTGGCGTTTTTGCATGAGCATCACCAATAGAGCCTACTTCGACACCCATCAGTTTAAGTTTAGTGCTCATGTCAGCACCTTCAAACCTATTTTCCTTACCGGCGATATGGTCTGCCGCCACTCTTGCCATAGTATAGCCAGGAGCAACTAAACCAAATATTCGGTTTTGCCAAAGCGCACATTCACCAATAGCATAAATGTTTTTATCTGATGTTTGGCAATAATCGTTTATTTCTATGCCGCCTCTTTCCCCTATGTTTAGACCGAAATTTCGGGCAAGCGCATCAGAAGGCCTAATCCCTGCAGAGAATAAAATCATGTCGGTTTCTAAGTAAGTACCATCGGCAAAATTCATTCTATAACGACATTGTTCGCCACCGACTATTTCTTGAGTTGCTTTTTCAGTATGCACAGTGACATCTAATGCTTCTATTTTTTGTTTTAAGGTCTGTCCGCCAGACTCATCGAGTTGCACTGCCATTAACTGAGGTGCAAATTCAACAACGTGAGTTTCGAGGCCGGCTTCTTTTAATGCATTCGCTGCTTCCAAGCCCAATAATCCTCCTCCTACAACAACTCCAGTTTTACTTACATTGGCTGAGGCTTGTATTTCATTAAGGTCTTCAATGGTCCGATATACGAGGCAATGGGGCTTATCGTTACCCGGAATAGGCGGTACAAAGGGATAAGAACCGGTAGCAAGAACCAAAGTTTTATATGTAAAGGTCTCCCCTTCACTAGTGCTAACTTCTTGCTTCTCTCTGTCTATTTGTTTTACCCACGCACTAGTCTTAAATGCAATATTAAGTTGTTCATATTCTTGCGGGGTTGTCATGGCTAAATCTTCAGCCGTTTTTCCGCTGAAAAACTCTGATAAATGCACGCGATCGTATGCTAAGCGAGCCTCACCACAAAGCACTCGTATAGAAGCTGAAGGATGCTGTGCCCTCATGTTAACCACAAAATGATGACCTACCATACCATTACCAATGATTAGAATATCGTCTGCATCAGGTGTCATTTTATCTCTCTCTTTTTTCTTAACTCGTGGCAAAATTTGCAAAAAAAAACCCACAAATGATTGCTCATTTGTGGGCTACATTGCCGTTAGTCGTGCCTACTTTGACATGACTTTTATGATTTGAATTTAGTATATTTGCTTTACTAACCTTTGAGTAGTATCCAAAATTGGTGCCACAATATATTTAATAGCGAAAACAAACACTTAGAATTTAAAGCCGATAGTGAAGGAGAAAATACGCACTATAAAAGCGCATAAATTGATGCTTATTGCTCTTTTTTTGGGATTTTTAAACAAGTACCCTCATCGATTGGTTTACTTTAAGGTAAGTTCCATAATCGGCAAAAACCTGTTTTTGACAGACGTCGCTTTTTCCCCAACAAGCACAAAACCAAACTTTGAATAAAAGGCTTTCGCATGAGGTTCTGAGTAAAGTCTAATTAAGTTATTTTCAGTACTCTTTACTTGCGTTTTCAAATGGTCCAATAAGGCTTTACCAATGCCTTTGCCAATAAATGCTGGCTCCACGAATATATTATCCAGTAATACGGTGCATGCTTCCAATTTGCAATATGCATAATAAGCCACCAGTTGCTTATCAATATAAGATGTAAATACCTGATGGGTTTCAAAATATTCAGGTCCAATTGTCAAATCATTGCGCCAACTTTCCATGAGCTCAGCCGAATAACCCCAATGCGCCTTAGCGCGGAAGCTTAGATCGCTTAATTCTTTTGCTAAGCGAGTCGATGAGTCAGCAGCACCGCCCATATTACAATCACTTGTGGAGTCTTTAGATATCTTAGTAATAATCATGATCTCAAAGAATACCATCAAAGCCTTAAATTAAGGTAGAGAAAACAGCTTAGTTTAAGCTAGCGATATACGCTAAATAAGTTTTATAATAAGCAATGGCAACGTGGCCAAACCCATCTTTATGCACAAATAGGATTACAATGACAACATTGCAGCAAATCATTAATCGCCGTGATTGGGAAAATCCTATTTCGACACAGCATAATCAGATAAAAGCACACAGCCCACTTAAGGCCTATAAAACATTAGACGATGCACGCCAAAACCTGCATGCGCAAAGGCAATATTTAAATGGTGATTGGGCTTTTAAGTTATTTAGCCAACCAGAAGCAGTCGATGAATCACTTTTTAACGAGCAATTGGCTAGCGATTGGCAAACTATTCCTGTACCGTCAAATTGGCAGTTAAAAGGTTTCGATAACCCTATTTATTGCAACGTGAAGTACCCGTTTGAGCTTAATCCGCCTTTTGTTCCAAGTGATAATCCTACCGGCTGTTACCGGCGCGAAATTCATATTTCAAAAGCGCAGCTAGCCCTTAAAAATCATATAGTATTTGAAGGTGTTAATTCTGCATTTCATTTGTGGTGCAATGGAAAATGGCTTGGCTATTCTCAAGACAGTCGCCTGCCAAGTGAGTTTGATTTAAGCCCTTATTTAGTTGAAGGCACAAACCAATTAGCCGTGATGGTGATTCGTTGGAGTGACGGCAGTTATTTAGAAGACCAAGATATGTGGTGGTTGAGCGGCATTTTTCGTGACGTCTTTATATTGTCTAAACCACAGCAACGCATACTCGATGTTTTTATCAGTCCTAATTTAGATGCCTGTTATAAAGACGCGTCATTATTAATTAAAACCGCAATCGATGCACCTGATAATTATAAAGTGGCTGTGCAGATTTTTGATGGTGAAACCGCCATATGCGAGCCACATGTTGAAGCGACAAATACCAAACGTATTGACGAACAAGGCGGATGGAGGGATGTTGTTTTTCATGAAATAAACATTCAAAACCCGCGAAAATGGACAGCAGAAACCCCCCATTTATATCGATGCGTTGTTAGCCTAATCAATGAAGTAGGCGATGCCGTCGATTTTGAAGCGTATAACATAGGCTTTAGAAAAGTTGAGATTATTCAAGGACAGCTTTGTGTTAACGGGAAACCCATACTTATTCGTGGTGTTAATCGTCATGAACATCACCCGGAAAATGGCCACGCGGTGAGCACAAGCGATATGCTTGACGACATAAAGTTAATGAAGCAAAACAACTTCAATGCCGTTCGCACCGCTCATTATCCCAATCACCCTAAATTTTACGAATTGTGCGATGAGCTTGGCTTGTATGTGGTTGACGAAGCTAACATAGAAACCCATGGTATGTTCCCTATGAGCAGGCTAGCAAGCGATCCGCAATGGGCGGGGGCGTTTATGTCTCGCTATACGCAAATGGTGGAGCGTGATAAGAACCATCCATCTATCATTATTTGGTCACTTGGCAATGAATCGGGCCATGGACCTAACCATGACGCTATGTATGGCTGGTCAAAAAGTTTTGACCCCTCAAGGCCTGTGCAATACGAAGGTGGCGGCGCAAATACCACAGCAACCGATATTATTTGCCCAATGTATGCTCGTGTAGATACCGATGTTGAAGACGAAGCAGTACCCAAATATTCAATTAAAAAATGGCTTTCGCTACCGGGTGAAACTCGCCCACTAATTTTATGTGAATATGCCCATGCAATGGGTAACAGCCTGGGTAGTTTCAATGATTATTGGCAGGCATTTAAAGACTATCCGCGTTTGCAAGGCGGTTTTATATGGGATTGGGTTGATCAGGGCTTATCTAAAGTCGATAAAAACGGCACGCACTATTGGGGCTATGGCGGCGACTTTGGTGACGAACTCAACGACAGGCAATTTTGCATTAACGGTATTTTGTTTCCCGACCGTACGCCTCACCCGAGTTTATTTGAAGCAAAGTATTGTCAGCAGCATTTTAATTTTAAGCTAACTGAAGTAAGCCACGGCCAATATTCAATAACTGTGCAAAGCGATTATGTTTTTAGAAAAACCGATAACGAAAAGCTGGTATGGCAGCTATTACATAATGGTGTGATGGTAGAAAAAGGCGAGCATACATTGAGTATTGCCCCTCAGTCAGAACAAATATTGAAAATTACGCCAAGCACAGAGTTTGAAGCAGGGGCAACATATCATCTTAACCTTGATGTTGAACTAATTACCGAAACAGATTTTGCTCCTACAGGCCATGCTACAGCTAGCGAACAATTTGCCTTAGTTAATACCCAAAGTTTGAGTAGCGCGAAGAGTCAAGGTGTAGTTGCATCGGGCACAGATAAATCTGGCTCAATTCAAGTGAACAAAACAGACGCTCACATTACGCTGAAAAGTGAAGACTTCATTTTGTCGTTTGAGCGCAATAGCGGCCTGATAGAACAATACTGCTTAGATGGGCAAGCCATAATCGCAAGTCCGTTAGTGGATAATTTTTATCGTGCGCCCCTTGATAATGACATTGGTGTGAGCGAAGTTGATAACCCCGATCCCAATGCATGGGCGGCGAGATGGGCTGAAGCCGGAATAGGACAATGGCAACGAACATGCACGTCAATTGATGTGCTAGAGTCGACTAAGGATACTCGTGTTATTTGCTATTTTGATTACCACTATAATGAGCCTTTGCAAGCCCAAACTAAGTGGGTTTACTCAGTAACACCTAATGGCGAAATCGCGCTGAGTATTGAAGTAAACCTTAACGAAGCGCTTCCGCCTATGCCCAGAATTGGCATAAGCACCACAATTAGTAAGTCAGATGATACTGACATTGCTTGGTTGGGTTTAGGCCCATTTGAAAACTACCCTGATAGAAAATCTGCCGCTCGCTTTGGTGCATATTCTCAGCCTTTAGCTGCCATGTATACACCCTATGTTTTTCCAACAGACAATGGCTTACGCAGCGATTGCGAACAACTAAACGTCGCAAACTTACAAGTAAATGGTGACTTTTGCTTTTCTGTAAGTGAGTACTCACAAGCTACGTTAGCTCAAGCAAAACATACAAATGATTTAGCTAGTGATGACAGTATCTATATAAACATCGATCATAAACACATGGGAATTGGTGGCGATGATTCATGGAGCCCAAGCACCCACAAAGAGTATTTACTTGAAAAGAAACACTACCATTATCAGCTAGTCTTAAAAAGGGGTCTGTGAAACTAGACTTAAGGGTTAAGTTACACTGACCCCTTTTTAAAGAAGCGTCAGTATTTTTTACAAATAGACAAATGTTTTTAAATTTTTATTCACAAGCGCATGATTTATATAATAAATTTTAACAGGCTTGATTTTTGCATGAGGTGTTTATAGGTCTGATATATTGGCCGTAATATAAAAAAACTAAAGCAATATGTGAAAAGGATATTTGTAATGATAAGAAAACTAAAATTAGCCCTAAGCGCCACTTTATTAATATGTGCTAGTGTAGCTAATGCCACAATGCTTACGGGCACGCTGACTGTAGATAATAGCCAATCAGTTTATTTGAGTACCGACGATAACACGCAAGGCGTGTTAATTGGTACGGGTAGTAATTGGACAGTTACTGATTCAGTTTTAGGAAACTTAATAGCAGGTACTAACTATTATTTGCATGTTTATGGTGAAAATATCACTGGACCACATGCATTCTTGGGCGACTTTAACTTGTCTGGAACAGACCATGTATTTTCAAATGGCTCTAATAGCTTGTTAACTAACACAACCGATTGGCAAGTTAGTAACAGTGGATGGAGTAATTATACTACGGTGACAAGTTATGGTCTAAATGGTGTAAGCCCTTGGGGAACCCGTTCTGGAATTGATAGTAATGCAGAGTGGATTTGGACTAGCGGCAGCAATGTAGCAGGGGCAACTGCTTACTTTACTACAGCAATTACAGCAACTACTAATCCTCAATCTGCGTCAGCACCCGGTATCGTAGCGTTGCTTTTGTTGAGCATTGGCGGGATATTTGCTAGAAGACGTACTTAATAAGTTTTATTGTCAATTAAGCTCATACAAAACTTTAAAAGCCTGGATTTAATTAAGATTAAGTCCAGGCTTTTTTACATCGCAAATAATGAATGAGCCATCGATATTAGCGTCTGTACAACAACATATGTGCAAAGTACTCCAACTAGCGGTCAAAGTGCTTATTCATCACAATAAAACCTCGATAATCATTGTGTCTGCATATACGTTCCCGCCATCCAGAGGCTAAGGCAAATTGTCTTGTTAACTAAGCAGCATATAACAAGCCACGCTAACCACATAAGCCAATGTACCGTAGGCAATATAAACGCCCCAAGAGTAACGTTTTTTGCCAGTCTCGGCTTTTAAGCTTGCTACAGTTGCCACGCATTGCAGGGCAATCACATAAAATGCCATTAGTGCAATTCCAGAGGCGGCGGTTAAGCCATCAGCTTGTAGCTGTGCTGCTAAGCCATCGATGTTTTCATCCGCGTTGTCCATGCTAAATAAAGTCCCAAGCACGCCTACAAATACTTCTCGAGCTAAAAATGAAATTAAAATCGCTAGGGCATAGCGCCAATCCAGCCCCAAAGGTGCAAACAAGGGCTCAATAAATTGTCCCAAATGAGCCAAATAAGAGCTATTTAAATCGCCTTGAGAGGGAAAATAGCCCAATACCCAAATCACCAAACTAACCGTAAATATGATAGGCGCAGCACCTCGAATAAACTGATAAGCACTATTGAGCGTGCGATATAAAAGAGGTTTCCAATTAACCCAACGATACGAAGGTAACTCTAAAATAAACGGTAAATCACTTTGTTTGCGTTTATCGACCATTCTATTTAAAACTTTGCTCATTACTAGGGCCGTAAAAATACCGCCAAAATATAGCAAAAAGAAAACTAAGCCTTGTAAATTTACCCATCCCCCTAAGTATTGAGTATCAGGTACAAAAACAGCTATCAGTAAAGCGTAAACAGGTAAACGCGCAGAACACGACATCAAAGGAACCGTCATCATAGTAATCAAACGTTTGCGGGGTGACTCTATGGTTCTTGCGGCCATTATGGCAGGTATTGCACAGGCGTCCCCACTTAGGTAGGGAATAAAACTGCGCCCTGACAGCCCAAACAAACTTAGCGGTTTATGACAAATTAGCGCTGCCCGAGCTAAATATCCACTGTCTTCTAATATTCCAATAATTAAAGTCAGCACCATAATTTGTGGGACAAACACCAAAAAAGCCCCTACTCCACCAAATATCGCGTCGTTAACAAAATCAGCAAAGGCCCCTTCGGGCAAATAAGCTACCACCATGCTGCCGCTCCATCCTACTGCACTTTCGACTGCATCCATTAAGGGAGCAGCCCAAGTAAAAATACTTTGGAATAAAAACAGCATAATCAATAAAAATGAAAAGCCACCTAAAATGTTATTCAGTAAAAAACTATCAAGGTGATTTTGTTTTTTTAACACAATATCGGGCTTAATCCCGTGTTCTGCAGCAATTGATTTGGCTAAAGACATATGGTCTTGCTGGATCTGATTTTCTTCTTCGGACGCTGCTATTTTTGCAGTATCAGGGTGAGTCATATGTGTTTTAAGAGCTTCTGTAAACTCTGACATTCCATATAAAGACTTTGCAGATATCGCATAGATGGGTGATCCTAACTGTGCCGACATCTTTTCAGTATCAATATCATGCCCAAAACGCAACAGGTCATCCATCATGTTAATAGTAAAAACAAGGCTTTTGTTATGTTTTTTAGCCAGCGTTTGTACTTGCAAAGCAAACACTAATGAGCGCTCGAGCTTAGTACCGTCCAAATTACATAAAATTAGCTTTGTGTTGATCTCTTGCATAGCATGATGGAGTTGTTCAATTGCAATGCTTTCGTCTTCAGAAATAGCCTCCAGAGAATATGTGCCCGGAAAATCGACTAGTTCATAGCTATCAAATTTGCCTGATTTCAGCTCTACGGTAACACCCGGAAAATTAGCCACCTTCTGGCGTAAACCTGTGAGTTGATTAAATAAGAGGCTCTTTCCTGAATTAGGCTTGCCAACTAGTACAATCCGTTCTAGGGCCTGTTCCATTTAAACTTTTACCTCAATACCCTCAGCTAGGCTTCGCTCTAATGAATAAACGCAATCTTGGACCAAGATGACCAAAGGACCTCCAAAAGGACTACGTTTAGTGCAAACGATATGGGCACCAATCGCAAACCCCATTTCTTGGAGTCGGGTCTGTATTGAACTGTGCATAGCAGGTGAATAACCAGACACACGCGCTGATGCATTTTTTGATAAATCCCAAAGAGTCATGGCAATGTGCCCGGTAAGAAAATAATACAAATAAGTAGTTGTTAAGAATAATAATTGTTATCACTTAGTTTTAAAAGCATAATTAGTGAATGAGCCCTAATAAAGCTTGATCAAGATCAGCGATAGGAAAAATAATAGGATCCCGCAATATGACCTTATTACGAGTTTCGGCTATTGGCCTTTTTTTAGGGGGCTTAGCACTAAGCAGCATAGGAATATCAAAGGTTCAAGCTCAAGAATTTTTTGTCGAATATAGTGGTGATTTACTCAAAAACACCTCTGGTGGTAATAAACGTGCTAGTGAATATGTGGATATTCTGTACCTAAGTGTCGATGATCAATATCAACTTTCTAAGAATCTTAATATTGTGGCCCATGCTTCGGCGCTTTATTCAAATGGCGCGGGGTTTTCTGCCAATATCGTTGGTGATGATCAAGTTGTCTCAAACTTAGAAACCGGCGATTCACTCACAAAACTAGCAGAGGCATGGTTGAGACTCGAAGGTAATAAATGGTCTCTACTCGCTGGCTTGTACGATATAAATCGTGATTTTGATGTGCTCGACAGCGCAGAGCTATTTTTCAATAGTAGCCACGGTATTGGCCCTGATATTGGACTAAGTGGTGGCAATGGGCCTTCTATTTTTCCTTTTTATGGACTAGGCGTTTCAGGTTTTTACCAAGTCAATGAGCAACATTCATTGCGCTTTTCAGTGACCGATGGTTTACCGGGAGACCCTGAGCGTCCCTCTAGCATTGCAGCAAAACTCGAAAGTGGAGACGGTGCATTCAGTATTGTTGAATGGGCTTATAAAAATGAAGACCAAACATGGTTAGTAGGTTATTGGCAGTATACAGTTTCTGAGCCTTTGTCTGCTCTCCTATCCAGTAGAGCTATCACTGATTTAAATAAAGGCTACTATTTACGACACCAACGCAGTATTGGCAATAGCCGTGTATTTTTCAGATTAGGTACTGCGGATTCGTCATTTAACAAATATGACCGCTTTATGGGTGCTGGGATAAGCTTTGAAAGCCCATTTTCAGAGCGCTCTGAAGACTCATGGGGATTTGCTTTTGCTTATGCGAGAATTGGGCAGGAGGCAAAAATTAACGCTGAACTTGAAGGTGAAGTACTAGAAAAGGGTGAACTCAACGTAGAGTTCACCTACGCATACTCAGTCAATGAATATATAGCACTGCAACCAAATATACAATTGATTAAAAATGCTGGCGCTCGGAACATACCTAGTTCAACAGTGTTGGGAATTCGCTTAACACTGTCTATGTAAAAACATGGGATATCTCTATTCGAATATCAGACTTTGCAATGCATTTGAAAAACTATCGCTTTGGCGATCATAAATTTGAAAAGACCCACCGTCATCCCATACTGAGCTGGCAATCCCAAACTCTTTTTGTAGCTCAACATGCGCTTTGATGTAAGCTAATCGATCATCTTCGTTGCATACATTTTGTGGCGCCTGAAAGTCGTACATAGCCGCACCATATTCGTTTACCGTTACTGCCATGTTCATATTCGCAGACCAATCAGCAACACGCTGATATATATCTCTAAGATTTTGTCTATCTTGATCACTGCCCCACTGCCGAGTGCACTGCCCAGCAAATGGCCAAGGGTCGTAAGAGTGAAAGTTAGCGATGATGTTTTCATCATTTGGAATAGCTGCGTTAATCATGGCATCGGCAGGTGTGAAGCCATTGCCAGAATATATCACCGCACGGCCCGGATTGCTTTGCCTTATCACATTTAGCACTTCAATGTTCAGGGCGTCGGTTTGGACGAGCGTCATGCCATCTGGCTCATTTAATATCTCGAATATCAACTTTAAAGACTTATCTTTAAAGCGTTCAGCAACCTGGGTCCAGATAGCTAAAAACCGTTCTTGCTTTTGACTGTTAAAACCATTTTTAAGCCAAATTTCATGATGCGCGTTAATTACTACATACAAGTCACGCGCTAATGCCCAATCAACAATTTGTTCGACTCTATTGAGCCACGCTTCGTCAATATCGTAGGGGGATGTGTTACTAACATGGGCATCCCACGTGACGGGAATACGTACATTTTTAAAACCCGCATTTGCATAAGCATCAAAATAATACTCTTGAGCGGCTAAGGCCCAATCACCCTCATCTGGGGCATCTAGTGTATTGCCCATGTTAATACCAATCCCCATGGCTGCCACTATCTCTTGTGGCGTTTGTTCTGGCGTCTGCTGGCTTGGCGCAGCAGGAGGCGTAGCGGGCGGTGTAGGGGGTACAATTGGCGCGGGTATCACCGCAGGTGTAGATTCGCTTCCACCACCGCCACAAGCATTCAATAACATACTTGATATTAGCATGACTGACAAAATGGAAAATTTGACTAGTAATGGTTTAGCAATATTAATTGAAAAAGACATTTTATTCTTTTGTTCCTAAAACGAGCTTCTTTAAAGATTACGCTGAGATAAATAAAATGTAAACGTTTTCATAACACAAACCTCTTACCAAATTTGGTTAAGGCTTTATTTTTTTGGCATGCCGATATAAAAAATGCTTACTTTGACAAAAATGTGCCTCGGTTTTGCCGCGCTACCTCAGTCATTAATGTTGAAAACTTAACTGAATCTAAAGAAAGCTGACGCTGAGGCCTCCTGAAACCAATAGCATGGATGCGAGCGATTTTTTTTCCTTCTTTATTTGTATTTAGGCGATTGATATTTTCTAAAGTCACATCATATGAGCCGCCTGAATAATCATCACCAAACACATAAAGCGCAAGTGAATCTGTACGTTTACCATAAGCACGTAAAGCGGTTTCGATACCTTCTGCAGGTGAGCTATTGGAGCTGCCCGACCAAGACCGCATACCTCGCAATATACCATTACGTTGGGCACTTGTATCTTTGCGCCAGCGCCCGGCACTAGAGGGCAATAAATACTCTCCGTTGTCAGACATAACTTGAAAGCCTTTAACTTGGGGGTGGTTGTTCAACACTTCTTCCATACTACTAATGACTTTTCCCCACATACTCTTCATACTACCTGAAGTGTCAACAATAAATACAACGTAGTCGCTGTCTACGGGAATGCCCCCTACCTCTTCATCGCGCTCATCAGCATTGCCCACTCGTATAGCAGCTCGTTCGCGTTGCTGCTTGATACGCTCTAGCCCCGACGCTTTGTCTGTTAATTCTTGTAAATCTCGCTGTGATTTGGCTACTGCGGTCTCTAGAGCTTCCGCTTTACTTTCATTGCTTGCACCCTCATTCATGGCACGCTGTAATTTTGCCCTTTGTGCGGCTAATTGAGCTTGTAAGTCTTGTAAACTGCTCTCAGCTTGAGATAAAGACTGTATAGAGTCGGTAATTTGCGCAACATTTGCAGATTGACTAAAGTCCCCTTCCTCACCATTTTTGGCCAATAAAATAAGCATCACCACTGCACCAAACGCACAAGAAATCACATCTAGGAAGGACAAGCTAAATACTTCTATTGGTGCGCGAGTTTTCTTCATGGCCACGTACCCGCGGGGCTGATAAACGTACCGCCGGTAAAATTAGCCATTTGCCAATAGAGTGCAGGCGCTTGAGGATCGCCTTCTAATGGCAGTAGTATGACGCTAGTTTTCACCCCTGAGAGTGGGTTAACCCTGAGCAATCTATTAAATACGTCCAAGCGACATTGACCACTAATTGTGCTTTGTTGCCCTTTAAATGGTTTACACGAACGCGTTGGTGAAAAACCGCTAGAAGGCGAAATAAGCGAAGGCAAACCGTCAGTGATTATATACAAGTCGGTCATACTAGGCATGGCTCGATTTATTGCTTCTATACCTTGCAGTAAGTCAGTACCATTTTGCGGGACTAATTGGTTAATTTGGGTTGCTAGGGCTTCAATATTCTCGCTATTAGAGGCCCGAGTTATGGCGGTGTTGCCTAATATAGTGGTTTGCTCGTTGTAGCTTGCTAAGCTTACTTGTGAGTCTTTTGGTACACGCGCTAACATCCAAGTGGCAATGCGCAAAGCACGTTGCCATTTGGGCCCATTTTGTTTCTGAGAATCGCTAGACAGTTTGCGTTTAATAATATCAATTAACGACTGATCGGTCATTGAGGCGCTAGTATCGAGCAAAATACCTATACGTTTTCCTTCTACAATCAACCCCAACAAATAGGTTTCTTCGCCAGCCTCAGGTAATTTAAGCGTATCATCAGCAGTTAAAGGGGCTGCGGCAGCAATAGCATCTTCTAAATCGGCAATAACTGCTTTTTGCGTGCTAATTGCTTGCTGCAAAGCTTGTTGTTGAATATCAAGCTGCGCGATTTTGCTTGCTTGCTCATTAGCGTTTGCTTGTTCTTCGCTGGTTTCTTGTTGTTGTGTTTGAAGGCTACTAGCAAGTGATTGATTTTGTGCTTGGGTAGCGGCTAATTCTTGCTCAAGGCGCTCTATCTCATCACTAGGAATAGGTGTGTCGTCGTTAAAATCGACGATAATTAATATTAATAATACCGCTCCTAGGCCACATGCCATGACATCTAAAAATGCTAAATTAAAACCTTCTTCACGCCTTTTTTTAAGCATGTGTTCGGACGCTTTTAATAACAATATACATGGCTCTCATCACTCTCTACTCTTGTTTTACTTGTGCAGTTGAGTAAGCAAATGCTTTTCGCAATTCTTTTGCGTATTGATGACCATTTCGTCTTGCCGATTATTTAATACGTGCAACAAGTACATGAGTATGATTGAAATCACCAACGACACTAAAGTTGAATTAAACGCGACCCCCAGTTTGTCGACCATGCCTGAAATATCTCCCGACACGGCTTCTTCGGCTTTTGCTAGAGCTGAGCCAATTCCTCTTACTGTTCCGATAAACCCAATGCTCGGAATAGCCCAAATGAAATAGCGTATCATGCTGTTGCCCGATTCTAGTTGTGCAGCAAGTATATCCACACTGTCATTTATGGCTGCTGAAGCATGTTGCACATTTTGGGTGTTTTTATAACGTCTAAGGCAATCTATCCATGTCGACATGGAGCTATTTTCAGCATATGCACTTTGCTCAAGCTCTTGCAGGGCCTTATTTACGTCTAGGGCTTCGTTTTTATCGTAAGCAGACAAATAGTCCATAGTAAAAAGTGGTTCTTCATGAAAAACAATACGTTGATATTTATAGATAATTAAGAAAGCGCAAAACAAACCAATGCTGACACTTGCTTGTTGTTCAAAGTCCTTAAAAATAACCCATAGATTTGAAGTTGCGCCACTACCATAGGCGGCGATTGCAGCGTCGGCAAAAGGACGAATAATGCCTTGATATAACAAGTGGACAAGGGCAACAATACCCAAAAACACCCCTAAAGACATTATAGCTGATGGGTTCATGCTGCTTTGTTTGTTCTTCTTTGTTGTTTTCATATTTGCTGCCACGGGTTAAATATCACTTGGTAAACTTGCTGGAGAATCTAAACTGATTTGTGTTGCAGCAAGCGATACTCCACCGGCTAAAATAATCAGTAGTAGTAGTATCATCCATTTTCTATTGTGTTTTTTCATTGTCTTTTTTCAGTGCTTTTTAATAGAGCTTATTACTTTTGATAACGTGCAATTCTAAATCCAAGATTTTCTTTACCCGATGCGGAGAACTCTCTGAAGGCTGCGCGTAATTCACGGATTCTACCGCTTTCATAATTACCGCCTTTTATTACCCAAGAATCACCACGAGTTGCACCCATATAATCCATTTTTACACCACTGGAATCAGGTATAGCATTAGTATAATAATCATGTACCCATTCACTTACGTTGCCTGCTAAGTCATATAAACCTGAGCGGTCAGCCTTAAAACTGCCCACTTCAGCAAGCCCTTTTTTACCATCACTATATTCGGGTATCACGATCAATTGTTCGTCTTTACGAGATTGGTCAGCAAAATTGCCATAATTATCTCTGAGCGTATCTTGATTACCCCAAACATAAATGGTGCTGCGGGCTCTCTTTGATTTTTTCGCTAGCCATTCCCATTCTGCTTCTGTTGGTAAACGGTAACCCTTCGAATCTTTGTTGTACCCTTGATAACGACCATTTACAAAACGATAAAATACTGGCAAGCCTTCTTTTATACTTAACCAGTTGCAAAATTCAGCGGCTTGTAACCAACTAATACCTGTAATAGGCAAGGTAGAGGAATTGCCGCTGGTGCCACTAAATGCAGCAAACTGAGCTTGCGTAATTTCTTTGTCCGACACCCAAAATTGTCTTGCGAAATCTACCTCTACCTGATGTTCGTTTCGACGGCGTCCGGTCTCGTTTGGAGCAGAGCCCATGGTAAATGCATCGGCTCTGAAACGCAGTAAGTTAATCCCCATCTGATTGGCTACTAAGGGCCGACCCTCGCTTCTTCTCGCATCAAACTCGGTCTGTAAATTAATCACTTGTTTCAGTGTTTGATTTGGTCGAGGTGTTAACGTCCGTTTCACGCTTCTATACCCTTGCGCACTGAATTCAAAAGTATGCTCTACACTAGGCAAACGCTGTTTAAAGGGAGCGGGGCCTATATTTTGCTGATTCACTTTTACTAAAGCCGGTACATTTGTTTCAAACTCAACATTGCCAAACTGTTGTTGCAGCTCAATAGCTAAAGATGTTGGTTTTTCAATGCTTAAATCGAGCGTTTTTGTATAGTTGGTATACCCATCTTTCTGGTAATTAATAAGGTGCTTTTTATTGGCCGCAAGTCGATGTGTACCCAAAGTATATTCAACATTATTTATCAACAATAAGCCAGTTGAAGGGGTCGCCGAAATCGATAATTCGGCTAACTTAGGGGCCAATTGATAATTCCGATTTGGAGTCAAATATCCAGTGGTTATTTCGATAGACTCTTCTACCGTTTGATATGCCAAACTTTCTATTCTTATTGGAAATATACCTCCAGTTAAATCAATTGTGTATGGCGTATTTCCAACTAACTGGTTGTTTAAGTATACCTCTGCACCAGCGGGCTGAGATTGAAGAGTAATACTGCCACTAATAGTTTGTAAGTCAAAATCGAGAGCCAAAACCTCTGCTCTTTTAACATTCAACGCTTGGGTACTGCCCTTAAAATAATCATTTTTTACCGATAATTGATAAGTCCCGGGAGGAGCTTCATGGTTTAGCTCTTGGCCAATATTAATTAATTGCCCATTTAAAAACCACTGTGACTGGCTAGCCAAAGTCGCAAATTGCTCATCTTGACTAGCGCCATTTAAAGATACCTTTGCATTAATTTGCGCTGGAGAAGGGTTTAACACAATTTCAATAGTAGAAGGACTGAGATTATCAATACTGACCTGTTTTGTTTCGAAAGTATCAGCACTAGCCGACACCACAATAGTCCCCCCTAAGGAATATATTTTATTTTCCGTCACCCATGCTATGCCTGATACCAGTCTAAGTTGAGCACTTGGTAAGGCCTCAACTGGCCCGATCAATACATTGAAACCTCTGACTAAAAACAACCAAAGCAAAAAACCTACTAAGACAACAAGTGTTGCAAAACCCGACAGCAAATACATGCCTATTCCCTTGCGCTGGGCAAGTTTAATTCGCTGGTCTATTGCTTGTTGAGCACCTTGTTGGGCTGGTTCTTGTGGCTGTGTCGACATTAGCTTTGTATATACTCCTGTTTTCTAAATGGCTTCGTCACAAACCAAAGAAAGCGTTATTGCTTGATTGGCTTCTATTACAAAAGCTAAACGCTTGTTTTTATAACCACTACGAGTGCATCGAAGTGTGTATTCACCAGGTGTTAATTGAATCACTTTTTGTTTATGTGCACCTACATGACCAACTCCAACAACAACAATATAACTCTCACCATCTGAGTTTACTGTCACGTCTACTTCTGCAGAATAAGCATCAACTAACTCGGCCAATTCCGCAATTTGCGTTTGCAGACTTGGTGAACGAATCGCCGTCATAAAAGACTCAGTAATTGCTTGTGTAGCGGCATTTCGAATATTTTCGTCGGCAAGCCTATTGGGTCGAGATGTAAAACCAGTGATACGCTTTTTAGCACCAATAATCTTACTTGCAGCGCTAGCGTATTCTTTGAGGTCTGCGTCATTTGGCGCCTTTTGTAAGGCTTTTGCCGCTAGAGTCGATACTTGCGCCCACTCGTCTTGTTCAGCTAAAGAGGCAAGTTGGGATTTTGCTTGGCTGAGATTGTCAGACGCACTTGCAGCAGAAATTCTCGCTTGTAATAATTTTGCGCCTTGACTGTTTGGGTCAATTTTTTGAGCCTGTTTCACAACAGATAATGCTTCAGCATAGCGCTCATTATCAAATGCGTTTTGTGCTTTTTCTAATAAATTCGCCAGGGTATTTTTTTCGTGTTGAGTTTGTGCTTTAGCTAGTTCGTCTGGCAAGCCGCCGATAGAAGGGTCAAGATCGATAATGTTAGTCAACAAATCAATTTGTTTGGGCAGATTTCTTTCAATTTTGGCTACTTCATAGTCACCTAATAAGTTACTGATTTCCGCATAAGCATCAATTCTATTTTGCAGGGCATTAGCATCTGAATTTCTTGGCATTAATTCCAGCGCCTTATTAATGCTTAATTGCGCCTTTGGCATATTGTCATTATCAAAATATTGTTGAGCATCGCTAATATATGTTTGGGTTTGCGCCTGCCACCTACTTATTAAGTCATTCGACAGATTACCAAGCTCTTGGAAGCTATTCTTTGCTTGAACATAAGCGCCTTTGGCAAATAAGGATAACACTTGGTCTTTTAGTAGGTTTATGTCTCCGACTTTATCTGCTTCCCAGCCCGATAGTTCGATTTGATTGATAAAGGTTTGTACCTTCACTTCATAATGGGTAAATGCTTGTTTGAAAAAATCTCGATATTGCTCAATTTCTTGTGCATTTAGACTTGTTTCTGCAAGGTCTGTATTTGTGAATGATACATCGTTTTTAATTCTCAATTGGTACCCAACAATAACGATAATTATCACTAGCGCTAACAAACCTGCGCCTAAGAATAATTTTTTCATCTTCTGTTGGTGCTGCTTGCGATGCGCTTGAATTTGCGCATCGGCTTGGTTAGCAGTGCTGTTTTTATCAGCGCTTTGTTTATCGGTCTCTGCAGACACTAATAACTCCTTTTCTACCTTAAAGTGCTTCAGTTTAGCTTATTCAACCTATCTACAGCTGTACATCAGGAGTATCTTCTTCATTAAACATCTTACGGAGATGTGTTTTCCACTGTAAGTATTGTTCTTGGGCTGTACCTTGGAGCTCAATAGTTTGATTCTCAAAATCAATCACTGTTGGACTAACACTTAAATCGAGAGCTTGTCCTTGCTCTTCAATAACAGCACTATGGACTTTTAAACGAGAATTATTTTTAAACGACTCGTTAATAGCCCAGATTGACCCAATGCCTGCCGCCACGGCACCTATTTCTAAAGCCTTTTGGTCGCTGGGTCGATCATCTTTTTCTGCTGATTTGGCAATCAAAATAGCGGCTAATATAGCAGCTATTCCTCCCACAACAGCTTTCGTGTTTCGTTCAGTTTTTGCTTTCCGTGCGGCAATTACCTCGGGCAAGGTTTCTTCTTGCCAAGTGCCATACGCTTCCCGTGTTTCTGCCTGAAAAACTTCGTAATTGTCTTGTAAACGGTCTACAAAGAGCAGTTCTTGAGCGCGCAAATCCTCAATTCTTTTTAGCATGGGATCGTTTGGATCAGGCAACTTTGTCAGCTCGAATTTATAATAACGCTGGCCATTTTTACGTTTCAAGTCAGTATTAATGAAATCATCATAGCTTTCTGGTGAATAATAGCGGGCATAGCGCATTAGTGACATATTCTTGATATAAGTTTTTTCATCTATCGATAACTTGCTCAGCAAACTCACTACGTAGTCACTCGCTCGTTTGAACACTGGCTCATAAGGGTTTTTGCCTTGATTGCGTTGATCGCGCATAAAACCTTGCGAAACGGTATGCTCAAAGCTCTCTTTACCCCAAATTTCACCAGTGCTGTCGGCTACAGTAATCGTTATTTCAACTTCTTCACTGTCAGATTTTCCAATTTCACCCAGTACAAACAAGTCTGATGGTGTGCTTGCATCAGGCACGACACTCACTGTTCCAAAGACTTTCTTATCGTCTAAAGCGGCTTTCATGTCGGCAGCAAATATTTTTGCTTCAGTACGTCTTAGTTGAGGCCAAATTCCTTGCTCTTCAAGCTCATCTCCATCGATCTCACCAAAGTTATCTAATGGAAAACCAGGGTCAAAAGCAGGGATAGCAACATCCAAGAAAATCTCTGCGTTCACTAATTCAGTGGGGCCTTGCTGGTCATTAGCTGCATTGGGGACAGCTGGAGATGGTCCAACTAACAGTGGCTGATTGTTAGTTCTATTAGTGGTGTTGCACCCTGCTAGTATTATTGTACTAGCAAGCAATGTCCAAGCAAAAACTCTGCTGATATTCGCACACCAAGCTAGTGCGCGATTTTGTTTATAACTAGTTTGCATGTGTCTATGTTATCCGCATTTATAGTTTGAATACTGTTCTTTAAGTCCTGCTAGCATATCAGGATCGTTGACTTTTTGGATTTCCTGAAACAACAATTTACAAATAATTTTGTCATTGTCTTTTGGCGCTATCACTTGTCTTTGCGTTTTAGTGATGTTTTGTTTGTTGGTCGGGTCCACGATTGGAGGGGGCTGTGTTTGTGTTGGTACCCCTTGATTATCGTTTTCTATTGGCAATTCTTCAGCACTATCTGTATTTGCACTACTTGCGCCATTGGCACTAGAAGCACCGCCTTCACCTGTACCACCTGCACCGGCGCCATTTCCCATATTTTGTTGTACCGCGCCAACACAGGTACTGTAACTGTCTATGGATTGGCTCAGACTGCCGTCTAAAAGAGCAATACGTTCCTGTTTAGTTAACAGGGAGGGATCTATATCTTCAAGCGCAACTTGAGTACATTCATAAGCTGATGCTTGTGTTGAGTGTTGTGCTTGCTGGGCATATGCAGACGTTAACAAAACAAGACCCAATAAAGCGCTACCAGCATACCATTTGTTGTCACGATTATGTTTATTGTGCGTCTTATTTAACATCGTCAATTCTCTTTAATATTATTGAATTCCCCAGAATCTTTGCGAAATGATTGATTGGAGAACACGCTTTTAGATTACCACCATGAAACTTAGATTAGCACAAAATCAAAAGGTTCAGCTGTGTCGATGGTCATTTTTAATCTTGTATATAAAGCGCGCTAAGTCCAACCGACCCAAATACAAAGACTAAAAAATTCACTTACACAATTAATGAATAAATTTGTAGCTCCACACAACACAGTGTAAATTCGTATTAAACCTATTAGAATAAACATTTCAAACTATCCTTCACATAAAACGGTGCCAAAAAGTAAATGACACAAGCAATAAAAACATATTTAGTCGGCGGCGCCGTGCGTGACGAATTGCTTGGTATTGCTTCGCAAGATAAAGATTATGTGGTGGTGGGTGCCAGTGCAAAGCATATGCTCGACCAAGGGTATTTAGCAGTAGGAAAAGACTTCCCCGTATTTTTACATCCAAAGAGCAAACATGAATATGCACTTGCGCGGATTGAGCGTAAAATCGATAAAGGCTATACCGGATTTAGTGTAGAAGCGGGTGCGCAAGTGAGTCTGGAAGATGATCTAGCAAGACGCGACTTAACTATCAATGCCATAGCTAAGGATGAAAACGGCAGCTTAATCGACCCTTTTAATGGTCAAAATGACTTAAATAACAAAATACTTCGCCATGTCACAGATGCATTTTCAGAAGACCCAGTGCGCGTATTGCGAATCGCCCGTTTTAGAGCACGTTATGGTAAAAACTGGCAAATACACCCCGACACCCATGAATTGATTAAGCAAATAAAAGCCAAAGGCGAATTAGAATATTTGGTGCCTGAGCGTATTTGGAAAGAAACCGAAAAAGCCTTAAATGAACAACAAGCCCATGTGTTTTTTGAAACTTTAGAAGAGCTTGATGTGCTAGACGTGCTCTTTCCTGAACTTGCGGTAATGCGTAATATTCCGCAGCCACCTGAACATCATCCTGAGGGCGACGTATTTGTTCACACACTTTTGGTACTCAAACGTGCTTGTGATTTGGGTTTTTCAGCGGCTACCCGTTTTGCTGCATTATGTCATGATTTTGGTAAACCAATAAGCCATGCAAAACAAGGCAATCTGCACAATCACGAAGAAGCAGGCGTTCCCATAGTAGAAGCTTTTTGTGAAAGATTACGCATTCCAAACAAATTGAAAGACCTAGGAATGTTAACCAGTAAAAATCATTTGTTAAGCCATCGTATATTTGAGTTACAAGCCAAAACCTTATATCGAATGATTATTGAAGATTTTAGTGCGGTAAAACAGCCTGAACGTTTTTTGCAATTTTTACAAGCCTGTCAATGTGATGCCCAAGGTCGTGGTGAAACACTAGTAAATCGGCCATATCCGCAGCGAGACTTTGGCGAATATTTATTGGCTGAACTACAGAAATTTGATGCTAAAAGTGCTGTGCAAGAAGCCATCGAAAAGGGAAAAAACGGCCCCCTAATTGGAGATTGGGTAAGACAACGGACTATTGCGTGTATTAAAGTTGCAAAAGCGTCATATATTCGCCCTGAGTAGTCTGCGTATCAATGCTCAAAACATTTAAAATAACGAGAGGCATTTGCTAACATAAGAGGCACTTAAAGGTGCCTTTTATGTATACATTTTTGGGACTTTAGTCGACTAAAGCTTGATAAACTAAATTACGGTAATCATCCATATAGGGATAAAAACCATATGGCATAAATTGAGTCATCGAAATAAGTATCATGTTTTCTTTAGGATCAATTCTAAAATAGGTAGAGGCTGCTCCACCCCAGCCATAATCACCGGTTGAACCTAAAAATTTAACTTTGGATTCATCAACCGTTACCGACACTGCCAATCCATAACCTTCCCCTGGAGAATTATCCGCATATGGCGTTAAATTATCTGGCATATGGTTTGAAGATAAATATTCGACAGTTTTACGACCTAGTATCCTCACGCCATTGTATTCACCACCGTTAAGTAGCATCTGTGCAAAGACAAAATAATCATCAATAGTTGATGTTAAACCGCCGCCACCATTGTGAATGGCTGGGTCAGATTTAAAATCACCCAAAGGTTCAGACGGCATAGCAATGGTTACGCCATTTTCACCTACGGTGTATATACTTGCTAGACGACTTAAATTTTCAGGTTTAACGCTAAAACCCGTATCGTTCATTTGAAGTGGGTCAAATATTACGTCCTGCATATATTCACCCAGTTTTTTGCCGCTAAGTTTTTCAACTAAAAAACCAATCACATCAGTATTTACACCATAATGCCATTTAGTCCCAGGCTGATGATTTAAAGGTAGCTTCGCAAGCTCAGCAAGCACCGTATCTGGATCTGCGGTACCTAAACCAATAGCGGAGTTTCTATACAAATTGTCGACTTCGCTGCCGGTAAAGCCATATGAAAAACCAGCCGTATGCATGAACAAATCAATAATTCTTATTGGAAACTTAGCGTCTTCCAACACCATGTCTTCACCTGACCCACTTACATAAACCTTCAAGTTTTTTAATTCAGGCAAATATTTATCAATCGGGTCATTCATGTGGAACTTGCCTTCCTCCCATAAGGTCAATGCAGCGACTGCTGTTATTGGCTTAGTCATTGAATAGATGCGAAAAATTGCGTCTTCACTCATGGGTATGCTATCAGCTTTATTTTGCATCCCAATTGCTGATTTATGCACAATTTCACCGTTTCGTGCAACTAAAGTTAAGGTGCCGGCAAGCTTGTTTTCATCAACATAGTTTTGCATAACTTTATCTATGCGACTGAGCCTTTGTTTCGACAAACCCTGAACAACATCTGCCGTAGTTGATTGCGCCGCTTTAGTTTCGGGCGTTAATGAAGTTGCGTTACAAGCTGCAGCAAATAGTACAAGTGATAGTATTAAAAAACGTTTCATAAAATGTCCATTAATTGAAATGTTAATTTAGTGTAACGCGAAATCAGAATATGATCCTCTAAGAATATGCATCACATTTTTTAATACACACTTATAATGAGATGTTGGTAACAAACAGCAATTCGCAGTAAAGCATATTAAAACAAGTATGACTTTATTTAATTACTTGCTTTTAATTGTTTTAAAAATATCTCAACACTTTGCTTAATTGTATCATCTGACAATCCACTTCTTATGAGTGTCGTAGCGCCATAATAAAGGGTTAAGCACTGAGCTGATATTGCATCAACATCAGTATTTTTAGGGATTTGCGATTTTTCTATGGCATTTTTTAAAGCCTTTGAAAATGCTTGCTTTTTACGCTCAAAAGTAGCTTGTAATAACTTGTTGATATTAGGGTAAGTAGCGACTTTTATACCTGAGGATTTCATTTCCTTTTTAGAAGCTTTCTCATTCGGCTGCAAAAATTCATTTGCGGAATTCACTAAAAAGCAACCAAAGCGAAAATGCTTATCCTGCGGTGCTGAAATTAAGAATCTAAACAGTTTTTGTATATCTTTGAGATCGGCCCGTGGTGACTCCACGCCCGCAAATAAGTTGGCAAACAGACCCGTTTGGTACTTTTCTAAAGCCGCAATAAATAATGCTTCTTTACCACCAAATGCAGCATATAAGCCTGCATGAGCAACTCCAGTATAACTCACCATTTCTCGCATCGAAGAGTTAGCATAACCTTTTTGCCAAAACAGCTCTATTGCCTTATTTAGAGCAAGTTTTTCATCAAATTCCCTGATCCTAGCCACTCAGTAATTCCTTTTATCAATTATTTGCCTCTTGGAGGCTTTAAATGTATCAAGTATTGCCATCCTTGCAAGATGTAAATTGTCTAGCTATATGCTTTTATTGCCTAATTGTAGAAAACTTATACTACAAATCGAATCTGTTGGGTAACAGCGATGCCAAATCACTGATCCAATCCTTTTCCAAGCTTTCGTTTACACAATATACTAAGCCTGATTGTGCACTCATAAATTCACTTACTACCTGTCTGCATGCACCACATGGCGAAATCGGATTTTCTTGGTTTGAAATCACATATAAGCCGGTAATTTCCTTCATACCCTGTGAAATAGCAACTGATATCGCGGAGCGCTCGGCGCAGATAGTTAAACCATAAGACACATTTTCAACATTCACTCCATAAGCAACACGTTTTTCACCGTCAATCTCAAATTCTACCGCTGCAGCCACTTTTACACCTGAATAAGGACTATAAGCATGTTTTAATTCTTGTTTTAGATGTTCCAATACTATTGGTGATGGTTGTTTACTCATTTGGACTCTTGTGAGGTCAAGCATGTGTTGCAGCTATATTATATTTCGCTCAATCATAGACCTAGCTAGCGCTTACTGCAAGCAACTGCATTACAAACCACAAAAAACCGCCCTGAGGCCACTATTCATGGGATTCGCAAGGTCTTGGTATTGGCTGTAACCTTGCAGATAAGACTTTTCATTTTCGGCTGCTTGCAACATTAAAGCATGTTCTAAGCTGCTAGCGCATTGTTCAGAATTAAAATTAGTCATGCCCACACTTAATTCGTGAGTGATGATTGAAAAGCTCCTGATTATAAAATTATCTTTCACTATTAGGTTAATTTTGTGGCATGATGAAAATGATTCCTTAGTTAAAACAACTCGGTACCAATACTATGTCTAATATTCTCAGATTAGCCCTACTCTCCTTAAGCTTATATATAACATCCACTATGCTAAGCTTTGCTCAAGAAGAAGAACCCGCGGAGCCTCCAAAGGAAGAAACATCAACCAGTCAAACTGCAAATGAAGAAAGTTCTGAAGAAAAAAACGACGAAGAGTCTGAAGAAGAAAAGCCGGAAACCTTAGAAGAAGTTGTTGAAGAAATGGAGCGCTTCCCAGGTATTTTCGATTTGTATCGAGATACCGAAACGGGCGGTCTTCACATGGCTATTGCTAAATCACAAATCGATAAAGAATTTTTGTATTTTGCGACGATCAAAAATGGGGTTTTGGAAGCATGGTCACGCCGCGGCGCACCCATTGCGCAAGATGTGATTGAAATTCGCCGTTATTTTGACCGTATCGATTTCGTTAAAAAGAATACTAATTATGTGATTGACCCCGACAGCCCATTGGCTAATGGCGGTATGGCAAACATCACCGATGCTGTTTTGGCGAGTGCCGAGATTATCGCAACATCAGAAGACGAAAATTCTTATCTCATTAGTGCCGATGGATTATTTCAAACTGAAGCCTTAGCCCGCGTTACCTATGGTATGAATCCTGAACAGCCACCACATCGGCAGTTCAACATTGGTAAGTTATCAAACGACAAAGTCAAATACACACACATTGGGGTGTATCCAGAAAATTTAAATGTGCTTGCCGATTTTGTTTATGAGAATTCACGCCCTTATATGTCGGGCAGCGCTCGATTAGCTGATGCAAGAGCGACCACTATTAGCGTGCAACACAGTTTTGTGAAAATGCCTGAAAATGACTTTGTGCCAAGATTGGATGACCACAGAGTAGGCTACTTTAGAGCGCAAGCCACTGACTTAAATAGCTACGAACATACTCCTTATCGAGATTACATCAATCGTTTTCATTTAGTAAAAAAAGACCCAGATGCCGCATTATCTGAGCCTGTCGAGCCAATCGTCTGGTGGATAGAAAATACCACGCCGCTAGAGTATCGGGAGCGATTAAAAGACGGTGTATTGGCATGGAATAGCTCGTTTGAAAAAGCCGGTTTTAAAAATGCGATAGTGGTAAAAATACAGCCAGATAATGTAGATTGGAATGCCGAAGATATTCGCTACAATGTGATTCGTTTTTCAAACACACCTAACGCAGGGTCAGCTTTTGGACCCAATTATGTGAATCCACGCACCGGCCAAATCTTAGGCGGCGACGTGATGTTTGAACATTCGTTTTTATCGTCTTATGGTTTTAGAGGTGATGTGCTTGCCAACCCTGATGAGTTTTTAAAAAGCTTTTTGGCTAGCGACGATGATGGCCACGAAGGCCATAACCATAGTTCACTTTTACGTTGCTCTAAAGGCTACCAGATGCGTGAAATGGCTAACTTTGGTTATATCGCCTTAAATGCGATGAACGCATCGGTTAGCGATCAGCGCAAAATTATAGAGCAAATGCTCATGGAATTAATGTTACACGAAGTTGGCCACGTTATTGGTTTATCACATAACATGAAAGCATCTAATTTCCGCTCTATGGAAGAGGTGTTTAATGATAAGGTGACACAAGGTGTCACCACGGCCTCAATTATGGATTATACCGCTTTGGTAATTAGTAAGCCTGGCGAGAAGCAAGGTGACTTCTTCGCAACTAAACCTGGACCATACGATGATTGGGCCATTCAATTTGGTTATGACCCTGCGCTTGAAGGTGAGGCACGCGAAGCGCATTTAGCACGTTCAACAATGCCGGAGTTAATGTTTGGTAACGATGCTGACGATATGCGTTCACCTGGTCGAGGTATTGATCCTCGAGTCAATATTTGGGATATGTCGAGCGATAGTATCGATTTTGCGCAGTATCAATTTGAATTAGTTAACGAAGTCACGCCATTAGTAAAAGATAAATTAGCTAAAGACGGTGAGACTTGGGCCAAGCTGCGCACAGCAACAAGAACAATGATCACCTATAAAGCCGGACCAACAGCTGCAGTATCAAGTTATATTGGCGGTATCGAAGTAACACGCTTTGATCAGGGCCAAGTAAGCGATGTTAGCCCTTACCAACCTTTATCAAAAGAGAAGCAAAAACAAGCGATGAATGTCTTGTCTGAGTTTATTTTTGCGCCCAATGCATTTACGTTACCACAAGAATTAATCCAACATTCTTTAATGCAAAGAAGAGGTTTTATGCATTGGGGAAATACCGAAGATCCCAAACTGCATCAGCTCGTTTTGGGAGTACAAAAAATAGCGTTAGCCCGACTCCTCAATCCCACAGTAATGCTACGAATGAGCGACACTGTCTTATATGGCAATACTTACACAATTGAGCAAATGACAAGTGACCTAACGGATGCCATTTTTGAAGCGGATATTAAATCATCGATTAATAGCCATAGACGGTTATTACAAACTGAATATCTCAGTCAGCTTCTAGCTATTTTAGATGGTGAAAGCCACGACCCTATTGCGAAAGCAGCGGTGTTTACACAAATATTAAAAATTCAAGATTGGGTGTCTAGCGGAAGAGTGAAAGATGCAGCGAGTAAAGCCCATAGAACATACTTGGAATATCTGATAGCTGACGCTCTGGCATTAGAGGATTAAAATCAAATAGGGCAGGAAATTTTGATATGTCAAAAAAAGTAAACTCACTTTTCGCAAATTTTGCCCTAAATTCCATCATTTTGGTATTGAGTTTGGTCGCAATAATAAGTTACACATCAAAAGTGCTAGCGACCCAAGATGACGCTTGGTTTGAATCATTTAAACAAACGGCTAGTGACGAACAGCTTTATCGTTTGCTTTATGCGATGCCCAAGGGCGGTGATTTGCATAATCACATTTCCGGTTCAAATTTCAGTGAATGGTGGTACGAACTGGCGACCAATCAATCCCTTAATGGTGGTTATCGATACTACGTTAAAACAGCTTTGAAACATTGCCAAGGATATGGTCTCAATCAGTTTGGCTCCTCTCCAAGTTTGCTGTTGTTTGTCAATATTCAGCATAGTACTTTCGACTCATTACCGGTATGCCAACAATCTGAATTTACTGCTATCGAAGCATTGAGTGAAGAGCAAAAAGAAGCTTGGATGAAGAGTATATGGTTAGACAAACCACACGAAGGACGCGAAGAGTTTTTTCAAGCCCATTGGCAACGTTTAAATGCGCTAACTGCCAATCCATATATTGCAGCTGAAATGCTAGTTAAAAATATGCAAGCGTTTGGTGCAGAAGGACTGATTTATTTAGAGGCGCAAGCAAATGCGAGTCATTTTAAGCGCCCTGATGGTAGTCATTTCCCGGCTAATCAAGTTGCCAATATCTACCGTAATCGACTTGCCAAAAAAGACGCTATTGATACCGGTGTGACAGTACGTTTGCAGCATTCTATAATACGGTTTTTACCTCACGCTGAGCAAATACTGGAACAACAATACAGGTTTGTTAATCAGCATAGGGACTTATACGTTGGCCTGAATTTTGTAGGACGAGAAGACAACGATAAAGGTCATCCTTTACGATTTTTACCGACGCTACGTAAGTTAAGGAAAACCCTTCCCGAGGTTAAACTTTCCATCCATGCAGGTGAAGTTGATGAGCCGAATTATCATGTTAGAGATACGCTTTTGTTGGGTGCGGATCGTATTGGGCATGGTCTAAATTTAATTACCGACCCCGATACTATGCGATTGATGCGTCACAATCATTACTTGATTGAAATTAACCTGATTAGCAACCTAAAGCTTGAATATATAAATACCTATGCCGATCATCCATTTCCGGAATACCTGCGCACTGGAATACCGGTGGCCTTGTCTACCGATGACCGAGGTATGTGGCATTCCAATATGACTGATGAATTTTTTGTTGCTGTGAAAGAGTTTGGGTTAACCTGGAGTGAAATTAACTATTTGAGTGAAAACTCAATTAAATATAGCTTCTTAGACAAGGAAACAAAATCAAGCTTACTGAGCTTATTTAAAAAGCGGATGGAAACCTTCACTAAAAAAGTCAAATCAAATCGCAGTTCTCACGATAAATCGATTACCACTGGCAATTTTATTTGTACGTATTACGAGATTTGTCTTGATGATTAGCGATAGCGACAGCATTTCATTTTTGAATAGAGGCACCGAAGGTATTTGAAGTTACCTAAGAGTTTGAAATTAGCTGATAAAACGCAATTAATCTTTACGATATTTTACAATAGATATACCACATTCATTAAACGCTCAAAAAATAACTCACGTTGCCGATTAGACAGTATGAGTAAAATGAATCTTAGTCTGAGATGAACGATCTTCAAATTCTTCAATTTTGGCAAGTACTTTCTATTGTCTTAGTGATATCTATGCAAATCGGGTTCTTGATGCTAGAAGCCGGTGCAGTTAGATCACGTAATTCGATTAACGTCGCCCAAAAAAATATTGCCGATTTCATAGTATGTTGGATAGTCTTTTTTATTTTGGGCTATTCGGTTGCATTTGGCCTTCCTAGTCCTATTTTTACAGACTCATTGAGCGTAAACCAAACGATACAGTTTGTGTTTAATTTGAGTTTTTGTGCCGCAACAGCAACGATAATTTCAGGTGCCGTTGCTGAGCGATTGAAATTTAGTGCATATCTAGTACTTACAGTGTTCGTAGCTGGATGTGTATTTCCAATATCGGTGGCGTTAGTCTGGGGTAATGAAAATGGGAGTATCTTCAGCCCAGTGCTTGCGTTAATGGGATTTGTTGATTTTGCCGGTGGTACAGTTGTCCATGTATCCGCAGCTGGGGTTGCTCTGGCCTGTGTTATTATTATTGGCGCGAGAAATGGACGATTCAACGACGAAGGCAAAGTAATTTATATACCAGCAAATGATCCAATCAGTCAAATGTTGGGTTGTTTTATTATTACCGTTGGTTGGATAGGTTTTAATACTGGAACGCTTTCACCTGGTCAGCCTGAATTCAATAAAGCCTTATTAAATACACTGTCCGCCTGTTCCTTTGGCGGCGTTGCCGGAATGTTGCTTGGGTATTTTGTGGATCGCCGAATTTTTGATCCGAATAGAGCAATTTTCGGCATTTTATGTGGCTTGGTTAGCAGTACTGCTGGGGCCGTTTACGCTACAAGCATTCAAGCCATAGTCACTGCAATAATCGCTGTTGCAGTGAGTATGTTTGTTGCCCATAAATTACTCCATAAGTATTTATTAGACGATCCCTTAGATGTCGTTGCTATCCATGGGGTAGCTGGCGTTATCGGTACCATAGGTGTTGCTTTTTTCTTGCCTGAAGAGTCACTCATACAAGGCTCGGTTATTTATCAGCTAATCGTACAAAGCGTTGGTAGTTTAGGTATATTTGGGTTGTGGTTTTTATGTACATGGTTATTTTTGAAAGTGTATGCCAACGTTATTCCTATTCGAGTGTGCATAGAAGATGAAAAAATAGGCTTAAACTATACTGAACATGGTATTTCGTTAGACAGCGAATTCTTAAAAACATCAATCAAGCAAACCATTATTGATGAAGGTTCCTTCCAAAATTCAAAAGAACTTGATGTAAAAGTCTCCGATGATATGGATGCAAATGATATCCAGCAAGCATTGAATCAGCTTTTAAGTAATCAAAAAAAAGCCAATAAGACCATCCAAAATCAATCACGACGATTTTTGGATTTTGCTGCAACAACCAATGACCTATTATGGGAAACGGACGAGCAATTAAATGTTACCTTATTAGAGGGTAAACAGCCGTCTGGTAAAAAAATCAATTTATTGAAACAAAATGTATCGCCATTTTTTGACAGTTTTCAATTACTGTCTGATGACATTAAAGCTTGTCGTGATGCAATGGAAAAGCTTCTTCCCGTGCGAAAGTTAGAAGTTAAATGTACACTGTTAAATGATAATGTCCTTCAATTAAGCGGTATTCCTTTCTTTGATGAGGATGGCGATTTTAAGGGCTATCGAGGCGGTGGTTCAGACATTACCGAACAAAAGTTTTCTCAACAAAAAGCGGACTTTTTGACCAATAATGACCCATTAACTCAATTAAAAAATCGGCACAAATTTGCCAATGATTTGTCGAACAAACAACAAGAAAAGAACCTGGGATTGATGGTAATTGATGTTTGTTCATTTAGAGAGATCAACGAGTCTTATGGATATGAATTTGGCGATGCCTTATTGCATGATATAGGGCGTCAATTACATTTGCTCGAAAATAGCAAAACGTCAGTTTATCATTTAGCATCTGACAAGTTTTCGTTAATGATTTCAACTTCAAAAGATCAACAAACGCTTGAAAAACTTATTGATGTATCAAAAAAACGCGTTGAAGAGATTTTCACCTCGACTTTTTTCGTCAACGATAAGCAAGTCCAAATTAAAGTATGTGTGGGCATTTGCTGTTTAAACGATAATAATTTAGAAGCACCTAATCTATTGCGTTTTGCTGATGTCGCATTAGAAAAAGCAAAAACCGAAGGGCCTGGGACCTATATTGTCTTTGATCAAAAAATGAGTGATGTGGCGAATGCTCAAGAACAGTTAGTTGGCGAAATAGAAACCGCATTTGAAGAAAACCAATTTGAGCTTTATTACCAACCCAAATTCACTACAGCATCGCAAACCTTAACTGGTTTTGAAGCGCTGATACGTTGGAATCATCCCGACAAAGGCGTGTTATCTCCCTTTTATTTCCTCGATATCGTTGAAAAAATGAATCGTTTAGATGACCTTGGTAATTGGGTATTTGAGTCGGTATGCAAACAATTAGCTGAATTACCCAATGAACAAATTAGAATTGCGATAAATGTAGCCCCCGTTCAATTAAAAACGCCAAATTTTACCCAACATTTACTGGAGATAGCTAACCAATATGCTGTGTTACCACAGCGAATTGAATTGGAATTATTAGAAGAAGCTTTATTGACAAGTATTGACGAAACCAGAGCAATTTTGAAAAAATTAAGAGACGTAGGGTTTTCGATAGCCATTGATGATTTTGGATGTGGTAGTACGTCATTGCAATACCTATACAAGCTGCCAGCAACAACGCTAAAAATCGATCGCTCTTTTATCATTAGAATATGTGAAAACAACAAAGCTCAAGAAATTGCCCATTCAATTGTTCGCATGGGACGTAAACTCAATATGAAAGTGGTTGCAGAAGGCATCGAAACAAAGGAGCAATTTGAAGTAATTCGGCAATGGAATTGCGATGAAGCTCAAGGCTACTTATTTGGCAAACCGATGCCAGTAGCGGATATGAAGAAGTTAATTCTGGCATCTAAGCCATAGCCATAGCCATGGAAAATTTTATCCTTGCAATTTCAAAGTGGTCCACTAACATAAAATAACAAGAGATAAATGCATCAAATACCCTTTTAAATGAAAGGAGACATTCATGGTCTTATCACGAAAACTTGCCCTAAGCGTCGCCATAAGCACGCTTCTTATCACTTTCCTGTTCAATCCAACCCGTGCCATCGCATCCGAAAGATATCTTGGTGAGGTCATACTGGTGAGCTTTAATTTTTGTCCTCGTGGGACCTTAAATGCAGATGGCGACCTGCTACAAATTTCCCAATACCAAGCCCTTTACGCATTATTGGGGACCACCTATGGAGGCAATGGCAGAACTACTTTTGGTTTGCCCGATTTAAGGTCGCGAACGCCTATTGGTGCTAGCAACGGGGGGACGCTTAGCCCTAAAAAACATGGTGCTAATTCCGATTTGTCTACCGATAGTTCCGCAAAACAAGTCGGTACATTAGCAATGAGTTATTGTGTGGTAGTTGAGGGTGTATTTCCTAGTCGGCAATAGCAAACACAAATAGGTCAGCCAAATCACAAATAGCCCAGCGCCAACGGGTAAACATATACCTAATTTGATAAAATCCTAATCTACATAAGCGGTTTGGCCCCATCAATGCGCTTAGTTAATGCCTGGTATTCTTGGTCTTGGGGATTATATAGTTGATTTAGTATTTCCAATGTAGTTTGTTCATATTTCTGCGCTTGCGATATCAGGTTATTTTTATATAGCGCCATTGTATAAAGTCCAAAAGTCTTAGCTGCACGGGAATTACGCGGGAGCGAGTCTCTTTCAAAGATATCAATTGCCTCTTGCATATGTTCTAAGGCTGTCTCATTTTGATTTTTACGCAGGGCAATATCGCCAAGACCCGTTAGTTGAATCGTGACATTAAAGTTGCCATCAGGAAAAAGTGAAGTAAATCGCTGATAAGCTTCTTGGTAATAATCCCGTGCTATGTCTAGCTCATTTGTTAATGTATATAGTTGCCCCATCGCGCCCAATATTGCAGCATAGTGCGGATGTGAGCTGCCTAACAAGCCCTCTACCGCAGCCAACATTTTTTTGCGGTTTGCAATGCTTTTAGTATAGTCCTTTTGCATAGCATATATATTGCTTAACATACCCATGCTAGCTAGAGTCTCAATATGATTGCTTGTTAGAATATCGGTGCGAATTTTTAAACCATCTAAAGCAAAACTTTCAGCTTTCTCATATTCACCTAACTTCACGTAAGTACTTGCCAATTGGTTCAAACCATAAGCGAGGTCTAAAGAAGGGGGCCTGTTTAGTGACTTTTCTATCTCTAAACCGAGCTGGAGCATGTCTTTAGATTTTTCTACTTGTCCAACTCTGCGCAAAGAGTGGCCATAAGCGAAATATCTAGATGCCAGTGTCTCCCGCATAAGGTCCGCATATTGTTCTTCTTTTGCAATCATGCTTTGCGCTCGCGCAATGGTATTTTCATAATGAACAAGCGATTCGTCATCAAAACGTTCATAAGAATATGCCGTACCTAAGCCATAATGAAACCATACAAAGTATCGATTGTACTCTTCGTTATTTGCTTGCATCTCTGAGTCATTCTCTAACAAAGAAAGCGATGATGAAAAAGTAGTGCGGGCTTGTTCGTACTCTCCTGTGTGAATAAACATATTGCCTTTTTCATTCATTAATACATAACGCAGCTCACGATAAGTTTTATCATTTGTTGCTGTATTGTTTTCGTTAAGATGTTCTTCGAGATATGTTTCGGCCTCAGTAATCAGCTTGCCAACAAGCTCAGTTTCTCCTAATACATTATATACCTTGGCCAAAGTCGCACTCAGTTGCGCTTTAATGAAAGGTTCGCTGTCGAGTTCATTTAGGTCACGGGAGGCCTTTTGTAACACCTCTTTCACACTTGTATCACCGCCAAATCGGTTATTGGGGTCAGCACTATCAAATATTTGCGTCATAAACAAAGCCGTTTGTTGCGCGGTAGTTGCCTGCTGAAGGGCAAAATCGCGTTCTTGCTCTATTATTAACGATTGTCTAAATATCACCGCGCTGGTGCTAATAACGCCCAATAAAAATAAAGCTGAAAGTAAACTGGTGAAAGTGTTTCGTTGCAAAAACTTCGAACTTTTGTACCAAAAGCTATCGGGCTTCGCTAAAACGGGGTAATTTTCTTCATAGCGAATAATATCTTCTAGAAATTGTTCTGAGCTGGAGTAGCGTCTACTAGGCTCTTTTTGCAATGCTTTGAGCACAATATTGTCTAAATCGCCCTTCAGTGCTTTTGCTCGTTTGTTCACTATTGTGCTATCTGCGTTTAAGCAGCGCTGTGATGGGCTAAGTGGCACAGTATCCAGGATCATCGACTCGATGCTGCGTTGTGAGCTTCGTGTAGTATCAAATACGGCCTCATCTGTTAGCAAGTACATTAGCAATGCGCCTAAACCATAAACGTCTGTGCTGGTGGTAACTTTGTCGCCACGAACCTGTTCGGGTGAGGCATTACCGGGCGTTAACACTCTAGTATATTCACGCGTGAGATTGGCGTTTTCTGGCTTCTCTTCTATGTCGTCTTGCAAGAGTTTAGCAATGCCAAAGTCAAGTAGTTTTACTTCTCCATTGGCGGTAACAAGCACGTTATTTGGTTTGATATCACGATGTACAACTAGGCTTTGATGGGCAAAAATAACCGCGTTTAAAACCTTCTTAAAAAGTGATATGCGTTGTTCAATACTTAAGTTGTGCGTAATGCAGTATTGGTTGATTGGTAGCCCATCAACATATTCTAAAATAATGTAGGGCTGACCCTGTTCAGTCTCACCGCCACCAATAAAACTAGCTATATTTTTATGATTGAGAGAAGCAAGAATGCGTCTTTCTCGTCTGAACCTCTGAGCACTTTGTTCACTTATGTAACGGCGATGAATCACTTTTATCGCAACCTGCTGCTCAAAATCGCCATTAATACGCGTTGCTAAAAAGACACTTCCCATGCCCCCTTCGCCAATAATCTTTTTTACTTGAAAGTTTTCGACGATATCACCCACACTCAATAGTGACTCGTCATTGATAAAATCTGAAGCTGACGACGCAACAGCGTCGGTTAAATGCAGGTCATCTTGATGTTCATCTTCAGCATTAAGCAGCAACATCACTTGCTCAATGACGTGTTTATCACCCTGAGACTCACGTTTGATAAATTCGGCTTGAGCCTCTTTGTTGAGCTCGCTGGCACTTGCGAAAATTTGCTTTATTTGTGCCCATTTATTTTGATCCATCTTAGCCTGCTCCACCTTGATAAGTAACCTTGGTAACAAAATTGAGATAGCAAATCACCGCTAACTCTTAATTTGACGATGGCTGTGGCTTATCTATCAATATGTTATTTATTATTGTTAAGTTGCAACTTAAACCACGCTTTTGCGGCTTTAATATCTCGCTCTACTGTTGCCAGTGACACATTCATAATCTTGGCAATATCTTCATTCCCGAGCATCGAGAACAATTTGATCTCAAAGATTTGCGAGGCCCGCTTGTCAAAACTTGCCAGCTCATTGAGAAGTTTATTGATATATAGCAACTCAACTTGATGGTTTGGCGAGTCGGTTTCGCTGGCAATAGCATGTTCTTCGAAGGTCATTTTTAATGGCCTTCCACCTCTTTTCGCTGCCTGCTTTTGACGAGCGTTATCAACCAATATTCGACGCATTTGTTGTGCCGCAATAGCAACAAAATGTTTTTCATCTACTATATGCATGGTTTTATCTGCAAGTTTTACATAGGCCTCATTTACCAATGCAGTTGCTTGAAGTGTGTGTCCAGCGCTCTCTTGATGCATAAAACGACTGGCAATATTGTGAAGTTCTTGCAACATTAACACCTGTAATTCAGGTGGAAGCGCAGCAATCTCGTTTGAAAACGACGGCAAAACAATCTCCTCGAACCGCATCTGTTTACTAATTTATGCAGTTAAAAGAGAATAATGTGTCTTTTATCGTTGTGCAATCATTATCAAACCTTAGCATATTGGCACAGCACTCATACCCAAAATCGCAAACCTTTTTAGTTAACTATTTACTCTTACATCGACATTTTCCTTTGCAAAAAACAGGTGTGATATCTACTAAGCGTAAAAACATCAAAAAACCCTTCAAATTTTTCTAAAAGAAAGTCTGCTACCCACGATTTTTGATAGTTAATTCTAACAATTCTAAATTAATTCCATTTTTTTGAAGGGGTTTTTGTCTGCTTTGCGCTTTTAAGCAATGAAGACTAACAATCAATTCCGATTTAGCACCATCATCGCCTTGTGTTGGGGCCTTGTACGCTAGAACGTTTCGCAGATTAAAATGGAGAAATACATGCAAATCTATACATCATCACAACCGGTCAATAAGGCCAAAACACATAAACTATCATTCGTGAGCCTTGCTGTAATCAGTGCGCTAAGCCTATCAGCTTGCGGGGGTGGCGGTGGAGATAGCGGTGGCGGCAATGTTGGAGGCGGAGGAAGCGCTCCAAATGACACGCCCCCCACTGTAACTGCAGAGAGCTTTGCTATGATCAGCAGTGGGAATGAGCTAACACTTACTGCAAGTGCTACCGACCCCGACGGTAACGCCATTTCTTATAGCTGGAGACAAATTTCTGGTGCTGCCATTTCAAATAGTTCTGGATTTACTTCAGCCTCGGCAAGTTTTTCTGCACCAGAAGATGTGGACTCTTTAGTTTTGGAGGTTACCGCAACCGCAAATGGCCGTTCCGATACCGCTCAAGTTCAAGTTTTGGTAGTAGAAGATACAACAACAGCCATCTTCGTTGATGCCGAATTTACCGGAACAAGCACTGGTAGCATCGACGCTCCTTTCACAAATTTAGCTAATGTCTTAAGTAATTTAGCTGACCAAGAAGATGTATATATCAAGACGCCATCTGACGTTGAAAGACTAGATTTGCAAACATCTCCAGGTCGACAACTTTCTTTAAGTGGAGGAAATAGTATCTATGGCGGATTTGGCGCAGATTGGTCCAGAGATATTGTAAACAATCGTACCGGTGTGCAAGCAACAGAAAATGGCCTTATCTATAGAAATGTAGATGTTTCTACTGTGGTATCGGGGATTGATTTGTTAGTTTCGTCTACACAGCTAGACGACAGTTTCAATATCATTGGTGTATTTGCACAAAGTGGTTCTGCTAGCTTTACCATCGATAATGCTACTGTGTTACTGGAAAACTTTGACGAAAACAGCTTTGATGGCAGCACCGGTGCATCTTATGCCATATATTTTGATAACATCGATACTACAAAGGTGACCAATAGCAATATTACCGCCGGTAATGCAAAAAACACATCAAACGCCGGTGCTCGAACCGGCGATCAAGGCAGAGACGGGGTCGACGGTGAAGATGGGCGCGTTGGACTAAATACAAATGGTGGTGCCGGCGGTGCTTCATCTGGCGGCGGCTGGAACGGCGGTGCTGGTGGAGATGCTGCTACTACCTCATTTGCGGGTGGCGATAATGGGATACGTGGCAGTGGACGAGAAGTTCCCTTAGTGAGAGGGGGCTCTCCCGGAACAGGCGGCTTTGACGCAGACACTTCTACCCCTGAAGGCAGGGGCGGCGGCAATGGAGGAAGGGGTGACAATGGTGTAAGAGGCAACCCTGGTGCCGGATCGAGCGGCTTTGGCAGTATTTTTAGTGATGGGCGGTTTTTTAGATCGCGTGGTGAAATTGGTTCAGATGGATTTTCTGGCGGTGGTGGCGGAGGCGGTGGCGGCGGTGCAGCTGGTGCGGTCGGTGCTAACGGTGGCGCTGGTGGCGGCGGTGGTGAAGGCGGAGACGGCGGTGCAGGTGGTTTTGGTGCTCTCTCTGGTTTTGCATCCATTGGTATTCACATTGCTGGTGGTAATAGTCACAACATAATCAACAATCAAATAAGCTCAGGAAACGGCGGTCGCGGCGGCATTGGCGGTACTGGATCAGCTGGCGGAGCTGGTGGCATAGGGGGTGACGGTGCAAGCGGCACGCAAGGTTTTGGTAATGCTAAAGGTGGCCGCGGCGGTAATGGCGGTGATGGCGGCCGGGGTGGTATCGGAGGCTCTGGTGGCTCTGGTGGGGGTGGCCCTTCATTTGCCATTTTTGTCGGTGGCTCAACGCCTGCCAACATCACGGACAACACCCTCAATACTGGCAATGGCGGTACCGGTGGCGCCGCTGACTTTACAAATGAGCCTGACGCAGCCGGTCGTGGCGGTTGGTCTGTCGGGATTTTTGACGGCGACGCAAACGATAGTTTAACGCCTATTATCAGCGGAAATAGCTATACGCTAGGCGAAGCTGGACAAGACGGAAATCCACGCGAAACATTTGGTCAGAGTATTAATAATAACTTCTAAAACATCTAAAATAGCTTACGATTAGCTTGCTAATCTGCCCAGTGTTTTTTCAATAAGGAAAAGCACTGGGCGATGCAGACGAAGATTACGACGAAATCGCTACCTCTGACAACACAGTGTCTGCTGTTTTTTTCGTACGCTCAATTAGAACTGGATAATTCGCCATAGCGTTAATATTCTGGCCTATCCAAAAACGGAGCATTGGCGCAAGAGCAGCGTCGGCTCTTATATCGCGAAGCATTGATGCGGCGTCAGTGGCAACAAGGCTACTTTCGCAGTCCCTTTTAAGTGATTCGAGGACTGCATCAACATCCACTTCCCAGCAGCCCGACCATAGAATGCGTGCTGCAGCAGGATTAAAATATCCCCGTACAGTAATGCGAAAGGGCGGCGATTCTTGATTGAGTAGCCCAAAGGCATCAATTAGATCGTAGGTTTTGAAAAGCTCCTCACGTAGTGCAATATCGGTGGGGAAACTTAGTTTGATCGCCTCGTCAAAAGCCGTGCGATCAAGGGCAATTGCCCAGAGTTGAGATGCGTGAAAAAAATCGATTAACAGCCCTTCACAAGCTGTCTGGCAATCCGTGTCACCCTCTAAATAAACAAGCGCCCTTTCACCTGCTTCTGTAACGGTAGAATAATATTCTAGGAGATTGTCAGTAGTTTTACTATTCTGCATTAGCTCTTCATGAATCAAGGCTAAATAGGCTTGCTCTTTAGCTAGTCGGCCATTTTCATCATTCCAATTCGATACCTGTATACCGATAAATACACCCACGACTACAATAATCAAATCGAGAAATACGGCAGTCCAATTTTGTGTTTTAACATGCTCCATAACACGGCGCAAAAGCATATTTTTTTCCTTGTCACGATGGCTAAGATTGTGCATCACCATAACTTATTGACTGAGTGATTGCCAACAATTCTAAAAGACACATCTTTGCTCCGATCTGGCCGTAAACACTAGTCTTAAAAAAGCGTTAACAATTAATAACCGTGCGTCAAAAAGCATCCAAAAGCAAACATAAATTTACCTCAAATTTATAAATACCCTAGGATGCAACTACTTCTTTCGTCTTCGATACTTATGTTTACGATAACTGGCTTTTTTATATTCAGTTAAACCAAACAAATAGAGCCCTGTCAGCCACATAACAAATAGGACTGCACCAACAGGTAAAAACACGCCCAATTTAATCCACTCGGCAAAGAAACTACCATCATGAATAGATTCAATTACGTCGCTGCGCCGCTGTGCAATTTGTAGTACTTCTGCAGTATGGGTGTCAACTTGCACTTCCCAGTTAGACTTTGAGACAAACTTAATAATGCCTTTGCCTGGTTTTAGGTCTGCGCGTTCAAGTTCGTCCCAAGTAGTAAAGCCGGCCTTCTCAACACTTATAGCAGCATCAAACATGTCTTGTAATGATGCCATAGGCAAAAGGTTTTGTTCGACACCGCTTTGGCTAGAAGGTTGAATCCATTCAACTTCCTTTTTCAGCATCAGCAACACGCCGGTACCAATCATTATGACTAAAGGAATCGCAATTAGGATAGATCCCCAGTGGTGGACCTTCCTAAACAACATTTGCGTACTCATTTTACTTGGCTCTCCTATCCATTTGGCTTCAACTAGAAGCTTAATCTATCTCGACAGGCTCATCAGACATCTCTCTCATTAAACCTACCGGCATCCAAGGTGCGCCTGCATCGAGCAATGACTGTTTGAAGTCAGGAAAATCTTGTCGCATTAACTTCTCCAAACTAGGCTGTAATACATTAAGCGCATCTTGCACAATCACCATTTGTTCTTTTTGGGTGTGGGTAAGCCCCCAAGTATTGGCGCGAGCAAATTCTATCATAAACAGTCGACTCGAAATGCTAGCGGGTTGTGAGCCCATGCCACTGCTTGCGGCCTTGCCATTTAATGCTTCTTGGGCGGCAAATACTGCCTGTCTAAGTTGCTCATAACGCCCTTCTAATTGGCTAGGCTCAGCTAAGGAACGATCTAAGGCTATACGGAAAGATTTTAATTTAGCATGTAAATCGTCTACCTGAGTATTGGCCATAGATACACTACGCCTCAGATTTTCAACCTGCTTTAATTGTGTTGTACGTTGTTCTGCTGATACAGCACCTGGCACAGTTTGCTCATGCAAAGGTGTTACATTAAAGCTAACTGGCGCAGCCAAATCTCGAGTTTTGCCTTTAACTGTAGAGTGCAATGAGGCAGTGTAAACGCCTGGGGCGACCAAATGCCCAACATCACCAAAGAAACTAGCAGAAGCACCGAGTGAATTCGCCGACGGCATCCGTAAATCCCAAGTGACGCGATGAAGCCCTTTATCTGCTTCAGCGTTTACTTTACGCACAATCTTGCCTTCAGCATTTTTAATAAGCAGATACACACTTGGCTCTGCTTCTCTTAATTCAGTTTCCACTACCTCCCATTCAGGATATAAAGGGTAATCGCCCTCTTCTTCAGCTTGTTTCTCTTTTTCTTCTCTTCTATCTTTGAGAGATTTCATGCCATCGCGAAGATAATAAGTAAAGGTAGCACCAAATTCTGGGTTTTCGGCACGGTATTCAAAATCACCATGAGAATCGGTATGCAAGCTTTCTGGAATGTACCAAAGCGCGTCGCGTAGAGGGAATAATAAGGCTTCTTGCTCTAAGGCTTTTTTACTCACTGTACGAAGCGGGGAATAGTCATCTAAGATATAAATACCACGTCCAAATGTGCCTCCGACCAAGTCATTTTCTCTACGTTGAATTTTGACATCTCTAAACGAAATCGTGGGTACGCCACCATTAAGCTCAGTCCATTGCTTACCGCCATCAACGGTAAAAAATAAGCCCAATTCGGTGCCAATAAATAGTAAGTCTTTGTTCACATGATCCTGCACAAGGCGCCAAACCAAATGCTTGTCGGGTAAGTTAGATGCAATAGACTTCCACGTTTTGCCGCGATTAGTACTCTTAATCAAATAGGGTTTAAAATCGCCGTATTTATGATTGTCTAAAGCAGCATAAACAGTGTCTTTATCAAATAAATCGGCGCGGATATCATTGATATAAGCAGTGGCAGGAATCCCTCGAATATCATCGAGTTCATAGGTCTTCCAGTCTTTACCGCCGTTTGAAGTCACTTGAATTAAGCCGTCGTCGGTGCCGGCATATAAAATATTTTCGTCTAAAGGCGACTCAGCAATATTGGCAATGGTGTTGTAATTCGACATTGCGAGTAAATCAAAACCTGAATCGACTGACCAGGTTCTATCCATCACGGGCATGTGCATTCTATTTTCGTTTTTAGTTAAATCACCCGAAATCGCTTGCCAGCTATTACCACGGTCGTCAGAGCGCCACACTCTTTGTGATGCATGATACAAGCGTTTAGGATCGTGACTAGACACTACAATAGGTGCATCCCAATTATAACGTTCAGCTGGTTCGCCTGGTTTTGCTTGAGGCATAACAGACACATACTCACCTGTTGAGCGATGAAAACGGGCTAAATTACCTTGTTGACGTTGCCCATAAACTATATCTGGGTTACCTGGTTCGGTGGCTGGCTGGTGCCCATCCCAATCTAAAATCAAAAACCAATCATTGTTCTTAATGCCGTGAGTTTTTGTAGTGCGTGATGGACCGCCAGGTGAAGAGTTGTCTTGGGTACCGCCATACACATAATAAAAAGGTTTACTGTCGTCCACTGCAATTTTATAAAACTGCGTAATGGGCATATTCTCTATAAAACGCCATTTTTTCATGTCGTCTTGAGTTTCATAAATACCACCGTCACTGCCTACTAACAAGAAGTCCTTGTCGGTCGGATGGAACGCGATCGCATGGTCATCAACATGTTTATATTTTACGTTCATTGGTGTCCATGTTTTGCCACCATCATCACTGTATTTAGTGTAATTACTGGCTAAATAGATACGATCAAAACGGTGTGGGTCGGCAAATATTTCTTGATAATAATGAGGGCCTGTGCCGCCGGCTACCTCATCAGACATTTTTGTCCAACTCGCACCTTGATCGTCTGAGCGATACAAACCACCCTTTCGTTGATTCAATTCAATGCCTGCATAGACTACATCTGGGTTGATAGCCGAAATAGCTAAGCCAATTTTACCCATATCAGTTTCAGGTAATCCAGTCGTTAGCTTACGCCATGTTTTGCCGCCGTCGTCAGTAGTATGTATGGCAGACCCCGGGCCCGTGCCCACATAAGTTGGAAGGGTTCTTTGGCGTTGCCATGTTGCTGCATAGAGTTTATCGGGATTACGTGAATCGATGACTAAAGAGGTAACACCTGTCCATTCGTCTGTTTTTAGCACGTTTTCCCATGTTTTGCCGCCATCGGTGGTTTTAAACAAGCCACGTTGACCACCTTTAGACCACAATGGCCCTTGCGAAGAAACCCACACTGTATTGGAGTCACTGGGGTGAATAATAATATCCGAGATACGTTCAGAATCTTTTAAGCCCATGTTTTTCCATGTTTTACCGCCATCTAATGAACGATATACACCATCACCAAAACTTAAGTGTCTACCCCCATTATTTTCGCCCGTCCCTACCCAAATAATATTTGAGTTACTTGGATCTATTGTGACATCTCCGGTTGAATAAACCGCTTCAGAGTCGAATATTGGCGCCCAAGTAATACCTCCATTTTCGGTTTTCCAAACACCACCAGAACCTACTGCAACATACCAAGTGGAAGGGTCTTTTGCATCCACCTCAATGTCTGCAATTCGCCCTGACATATAGGCAGGGCCGATATTACGCAGCTTCATGCTGGTAAATAAAGAATCGGCCATTAAGCCTTCTTCGTCTTTATCGGCGGCTTGAGTGTTAAAAGAAAGGGAAAAGGAAGTGATTAAAACAGCAAAGGCATGTAGCAACTTCATGTATATCTCCTGTCAGATATTGCTTTTATTGTTCATTGTTATTATTAGCAATTGTGAACAATAGAAAGTGTGCGCGTTACACACTGGAATAAACAAAGTAAATCATAAGCTTACTTGTTGCAACAAATGCCTATGACTCAGCCCACAAATTAGCCAAATTATTATTTAATTCAAGTAATCAGCGACTCATTTATTAAGCTTCAAACCATTGAAAATATTATCTATTTAAACTTTAGAAAGGCTAATCGGTCTGGGTAAAGAAAGCGTGTAAGCCGTCAAAAAAATTATCAACTGAAGATACACCGACTGAGTCAGCAATTTGAGGCCTTCTAATTGTAGACCCGCTATCCACATCGAAATGGACAGGTGATATATCGCCACTAACCAAACGAGAGTGTTAATTTTGATAGCTTTTATTTTTATCGCTTTACGTTGCTCGGGCTCTTGTATTGCGCCCATTCTCTTACTCCGATACAACACTAGCGACGTGGCGATAAAGACAAGATTTATAATCAATAAACCTATTAAGTTGCTATAACCGGCAAAACCATCAAATGGATTTTTTGCGAAATAAATAATGGTACTTACAAACACTAATTGTCCCACGAGCAACAAAGACAACAAGCCCTTTGGATAATACTCCTGCCACTTTTGTGGAGACAAAGACGCTTTTCTTTTGCTTCCGATATGTTGTTTAAGTAACGCAAACAGACCCTTTTGATCAAACGCCATTATTGCTACAGGGATCATGGCTAGTAAAAAGAGAATCGACATACCTGCTTGGTTGTCCCAATTGAACAATTCTGTGGTACTGACGGTTGCATGCATTACTACTGAAATACCAATAAGAAAACATACTGCACTAATGATGAACAAACGTTTAACCCTAGAGGCTTTATAAACTTCAACGTCGGATTTAGCGCTCGGATAATATGTTTCGCAATAAGCATTAGCAATCATATCAAATCGCTTAAAGCTCATTATTGGAATAACGAGTAGGGTCACAATAACCTGCATAAACATAAACCAATAAACGTTTTGTATCAGTAATTCGAACATAATAAACTCCTAATTTCCTGTTTGCGAAACCGCGTTTGTAAACGCAATTCTAATTTCAGAATCGGTGGCACCAGCTTTCCGATAACGTGCAACATCTAGTTGCATTTGTTCATTTAGCCAGTCATTTATATCCACCTGTACATTCTTTGGCGCCTGTGGATGAACGAATGTCCCTCTGTAACCTTTAGATTCAATTACATTATCGCGCTCTAATAAACTGTATGCCTTGGCCACAGTTTTTGAGTTGAGTTCTAGCTCATTCGCCAGTTGACGTATTGATGGCAAAGCGTCACCAGGGCTCAACTTTTTCGTTTCAACCGCTTTTTTAATTTGGTTGATGAGTTGACTAAACAACGGTTCTTTTGAATCAAGATCGATAGTGATCATGACCACCTCTAATTAGTAAATTGTATATTTATAACCATTTGTACCCTTACATCAGATGGTACATATAAAAGATAATCCTTTTTAATAGATAGTGCAAGATAAATTTCATCAATAGGTAAGAGTGCTTAAAAGTCTTACTTTTGCATATGCTCTGCCCGCTAATGCCATCGAAGTATTTAGACAACAAACGTTCAACACTTATTTCAGTTGGACTTTGTCGAAATCATCTAAGGCTTAAACCATCAAAATTAATGACTTTATACATATTGAATTACAAGGAATTGAAAGTTATGTTGGAGCACAAGAAAAAGGGAAAGTCGGATTAATCATTTAAATCATCTATTTAAGTCGGTATTGTCACAATAAATAGTCGAGTAAAAAGAAGACATGGATAAACCAATCAATACTTCATTTCGAAACCGCGGCGAAAATATGACTCGCATCGAGACCTTCGTGGCCGCTGCTTTTGCTTTTGCCGTGACCATGATGATGATTTCTTTGGGTGAAATAAGCACGGATATGAAAATCTTCATTGAAGATATGAAACAAGTACCTGCCTTTGCTGCCAGTTGCGCAATCATTATTTGGATATGGCATACCCATGCGACTTGGTGCAGGCGTTTTGGCTTAGAAGACGGCAAAACCATCTTTTTGAGTTCTGCTCTTATAATTATCGTCTTGGTATATGTGTATCCCCTACGCATCATGATGCAAGGCTTATTTCAAGTATTAAGCGATGGTTATTTTCCATTGGAATTTAGCTATCAAACTAACTGGGAATTACGCTTTGTTTTTATTAACTATGCTATTGGCTTTTTGTTGTTATGTCTTAATTTTGTTGGCTTATATTGGCATGCGTATTCAAAGAGAGAATTACTTAAGCTCAATCAATATGAAAGCTTTGACACTCGAACAGAACTACTAGTATGGAGCATTGCAGCTGGCGTTTGCGTCGGTTCGAGTCTTATTGCTTTATTCGGCCCACTTTCTTACATTGCATTTTCAGGGCACATATTCTTTAGTTTATTTCCCTTATTAATTGGTTGTGGGCAAATAAGAAAACACGCTCGACAAAAGTTGGTTATTCAAAATACTGTCCCTTAGTACAGTTGTTAGCAGCATAGCGACGCGCTATTGTTTTATCCGACAACAGGACGTTGTTATTTTAAAAAAAGGAATTTTCAAATGAAAAATTATGAACTTAACGAAACAGAGCTAGCGGAAGTTAGCGGCGGAATAGCGACAGCATTAACGTATATTGGTGTTATGGCATCAATTGCTTCCATTGTTGATTTTGCCGACCAAGCCATTCAAGGTTATAACGATCACCGGAAGGAAGACTAATATGCAAACATTAAATTCAGAAGAAATTAATTGTGTATCGGGCGGTCACGAAGTTGAAGGCAGTGTTGACCATGATGACAAAGGATTTTGGTATAAAGTCGGCAAATTCTTTGCAGAACAAGCGAATGCAAATGACGCAATAACTAAGCAGTATGGCAATACTAACCGGAACCACATTTAGGTTTACATTGCATAGCTAATTGCCCAATCAAGGAGAAGTAATGCAGTTAAAAGTGGCTGTTGTTTTTTGTATTATCAGTGCTATCACACTAGTGAATGTTATCTACAACTGGATGATCAATAGTATCGGTGTAGTAGGCAACCCGGAACTTCATAGTGCCTTACTTTTCCTTATTATTGCTATCTTGCTGCAAAAGCCGAAGAGTACACCCAAAGATAACTGAGATCTCGTTAAGGGCTCTATTGGTTTTGGAGCATCAACAAATTATTGATTTGGCGATGGTATTTGCGAGCATTTGATATCGTTTTTAGCGGGTGCTAACGTTACGCTCGGGTCGCTTATCCTCTCAAAAATGTCACTTATGCCTCTAAAATCTGGGCGTTGTGTAAAACGTTCAAAGCTAGCTATTTTCACATTTTTAGGCTCGTTTTCTAGCAAAAATTCACCGACCACAAAATTAAAGACATAATTACACTCAACGCCCATACGTAAGTCGCTTAACACAACTTTATTCCCATATGCACGGACTGAATATAAACCCTTGGTGAACCATTGAAGCCTTTGTACACCCCACTCTTGTGAGATGTCATCCAATAGCTCTGGATGTGTAGAGTAAGTGTTAAAACTCACTTCGTCGACTTGGTCAAAAACAGAAGCATAAATTTCGTGATATTCACCTTCCGACATGACCACAATGCGCCACAACAAGGTATTTAATGGTGCTGGTGTACTCATGTAAGCTTTGGGTACAATGGCTCTTTTTGACAAAGCTTGTTCGACTTTATTGTCAATATAAACTTTTGCTCCAAGGCTCCAGCATATGTATAGACTGCTTATGACTAAGCCCAATGCATTTGCTTTAAACGCTAAGGGCTTATTTTTTAGTGGTAGGCTCGCCCAAATAAACCCTACAAGCAAAGGCAAAGTGTAAAGTGGGTCGATGATGAATAAATTAGACACACCAAATGGATATTCTGTAAGAGGCCACATCAACTGGGTGCCGTAAACGGTAAAGCTGTCGAGAATAGCGTGGGTACTTAAGCACAAAAAAACTAATAGTACCCAGCGTATTTTATGTTCCGAGGTTTGTGGATGGAGCTTTAGTGCGAGCCAAGCAATTATTGGGGTGATCAATATATGCATCAGCAACGAGTGACTGAATCCTCGGTGATAAGTAAAAGCTTCAACTTCACCGCCATAAGGCAGTAATACGTCCAAGTCGGGCAAAGTGCCCAAAGCGACGCCCCACAATATGGCCTTGCGACCCACTTGAGGCCCAGCAACCGCATAAGCCACTGCACCGCCCAAAGCGATTTGTGTTAAGGAATCCACTAACTTAAAGGTCTTTTATCAGCTCGTCTACCGCACGTTTTAGTTGAGGATCAATACCTTTAGCTTTATAAGCTGGCGGATTAAATACTTCAATATCAGGTACCGCTGGCACAAACTCCATATTGTCACCCGACTCTTTCACCCACCAACCTCTAAATGGCATACGCACGATCGAGCCGTCGACTAAACGATGAGCGCCGGTGCTGATCACTGCACCAAAAGTAGGACGCCCAACCAACTTTCCTAATCCGAGTGCTTTATAGGCATGGGAGAAAATTTCGGCGTTTGAGTAGCTATTCTCATTGCTCATCGCAATAGAAGGTTTAGTCCATGCTGACAAAGGTAACCGCTCCGCAAAAGGATAGCTATCTTTAAACTTACTGTGCTCTTTTTCTAGGTCTTTGGCAGCTCCACGCGGCACAGTATAAGCATGTTGTTTTACGTTCAATACGGCCATTAGATAGTCAGTTGTCCAACCACCACCGTTATATCTAACGTCGATGACTATGCCTTCTTTACCATAACCTGCTGCCATTAATTCACGTTCAAAACGTTCAAAGCTGGACCAGTTCATACCTCGAATATGCAAGTAACCCAAACGACCCTTGGAATACTCGTCTGTTAAACGTCTTCGGCTTTCAACCCAATCATCATAGTTTGCGTTGCTCAAGCTTGCAGTAGGCCATATCACAATTTCATTGCCAGCGGTGTCGGCAGAGTCAGCTGACTTCACTTGCAGCAGCACTGGTGAGTCAACCTGACCGTTTAATAAGGCATATAAATTTTTACCTTTTAATGTTTGTTGATTCATCGACATGATCACGTCGCCAACAACCAACTTACTTTCTTCACGATCAGCAGGACTACCTGGCAGTACCGATTTTACTTCAAAACCCGATTTAGTATGCACCCCTGTAATGCCTAGTAAGCCAGAATTCGTGGTTTGGGTTTGCTTTTGGTTTTCTCCTCTAAACAAGCCCATATGGCTGGCGTTTAACTGCCCAAGCATCAAATTAAAGATATACTGAAAGTCTTCTTTAGTTGAGGCCTTTAAAGCCAATGGACGATATTTGGCACGCAAAGCATTCCAGTCTTGACCATGGAAATTAGGGTCGTAAAATCCAGCACCTAGGGCTCGCCATGCATCATCAAATATTTGTGCGCGTTCTTCTGCGTAATTTATTGTCATCTGTGAAGACACATTAAGGGTTTCTGATTTGTCACCTTTGGTCGCAATGCGCGTAATTTTGCCACCACTAGTGAGGGCGAAAACATGCTTACCTTTATTATTTAAAAGCAATTGTGAAGGGGATGCATCGCCTTTCAGTAGCATCTTTTTATCTTCACCATTCCATTTAATTTTGAATAAATTGCGTTCAACTTTGTGGTTTTGACGGCCACCACCACTGGTCGCGTAATAAATATGCTCGCCTTTTTCATCAAAGACTAAGCTTGTTTCGTTTCCGGCAAAACGGGTAACTTGTTCAAGGCGCTTGTATATGCCATCGAAATCAATGGTAATAACTTCGGCGACTTCTTCTTTTTCTTTGTCGTCTTCACTTGCTTCATCGGATTCATCTTTGTCGTCTTTTTTCTTATCTTTTTTATCGTCTTTAGTGTCGTCTTTATCTAAACGCTTCCACTGCTCTTTTGATCGCTGCCATTCACTTTTATCCAGCCAAGCAAACCAAATATCAAAGTCTCCGTTGTTGCGCATAGAACTAAAGCCTAGTTTGCTGCCATCTGGGCTCCACACAGGGCTTATATCGTATTTAGGGTGCATGCTCACGTTAGTTGGCTTACCTGAATTGTCGGCGGCATGAATATAAATTTCTTGGTTAAAATTTAAGTCGGCTAGTGAATAAGCAAGCCATTTGCTGTCTGGTGACCAAGCAACACCCTCAGGTGTATCCCAGCCATCTAACAAAGTTTCTTGTGCCGACAAATCACCGTTCTCGTTAATATTTGCGGTAAGCAATTTACCTCTACCAATCAAATAAGAGATACGTTTACCGTCGGGTGACACCTGCGGAGAATGCTCCTCTTCCTGAGTATTGGCAACGGCCCTAACTGTATGCTTCAAGCTTTTGAAGATATTAGCCTGTTCGCTGTCTGCTGATTTAAGCATGTAGATATCGTTTTGGCCGGCTTTGTCTGACACAAACAACAAACTGTCATTGCTCAACCACGTTACATCTAAGTCCCGCTCGGCGCCCTGTGTTAAGCGGACGCTGCGGTTATCTTCTTTGTCATTGCGGGTCACATAAATATCGCCACGCAAAACATAGGCAGTAAGTTTGCCATTGGGGGATACTGCATATTGCTCAACTTTATTCGTTGTTTTTTTATTCACTACAGGGTCAAATCTAAAGTCGCTATTTACATCAATTTCAATCGCGCTTTTACGCTTTCTCGACACGTCGAATTTATAAACTTTATCACCTGCCTGATACACAATTGTTTCGCCCGATTTGTCGGTACTAAAATGATTTACACCAAATTCAGTTTCTTTGGTCAATTGACTAATTCTGCCTTTTAAATCACTCTCAAAAACGTTGTATTTACCCTCTCTGGAAGAAATAAAATATACGGTTTTATTATCAGCCCATTTAGGCATAGTGTCGGTGGCACCAGAGCCACTTTTGTCAGTCAACTGAGTGTACTTATCAGACTCAAGATCGTATATCCATAAATTGCCGTTTGCAGGGCCGCGATAATCTTCTCGTGATACTCTGGCAGTACCCCGTATAAAGGCTATTTTAGAACCATCGGGCGACATCACTGCGCCCATGCCTAATGCATCCATAAAGCGCGCTTCTGTTTCACCACTTTGGGTGCTGACTGCATATATTTCAGATTCTCGCTCAACCTGCGCATATGTGCGGCGTGTGCTAAACAATACTTTACCGTCTTTCGTGAAATCAGTGGCAAGGTCTCTGCCAGAGTGAAAGGTTAAGCGTTTTGGCATGCCGCCAGATACTGGAATAACAAATACATCACTATTACCAAAGCGGTCACTGGTAAATGCAATCGCTTTGCTGTCCTTTTGCCAAATAGGCGCTCTTTCGTAACCCTCGTGAATGGTCAGTCGATTAGCGCGTCCGCCGTCAATACCAACAGTCCAGATATCGCCTTGGTAAGAGAAGGCAATCATTTTTTTATCTGGGCTAAGTTCCGGTTGTAATATAAGTGGACTAGCGAACGTTTGTTGACTCAAAGCAATCAAGAAAATTGCAAGATATCGAAAAGACGGTGTCATTTGTTATTCCTTCATAAAGGTAGGAGGTATATTTTTGTATAGTAACTATAAGTCATGCTGAAAATTTCACAAATTTGCATTTATTCCGATGCATTGCGGCACGACCAACTTTTGTTAAAGTTATTCTTTAGTTGAATATCGTGTACGGCTAATATCAAGAAAAGGTTTTACTTGAGGCCGCTTGCTTACTTCGAAGGCATTTAGTAATCGACAAATAGAGCGAGATACTAATTAAGTTTATTATTATCAAACCCAAAAGCTGCAAGCACCTCTTGCTCAGTCAACATGCTCGTTTTATTGGCAAAGTCATAGTTACCGGGTTTGGCATCGACAAAGATTTGCGCAACAAACTCAAAATTCTCATGATTGTCGATAGTACCTAAATTGAAATTACAAAAGTTATGTGATGGATCTTTCAATCTATAAAACAGGTTACTACCACACTTGCTGCAAAACCCACGCTCGGCCCATTCGCTCGAGGAATACGTTGACAAAAACTCACTACCTTTAAACTCAATACCACCATCTGATTCAACAGTAAGTGCGGGCCCGCCACCCCAAGTACGACAAATGGCACAATGGCAAGCATCAAAGTGTTTGTTTTTAATGTTAAATGAGAATGTTACTGCCTTGCACAGACAACTCCCATTGGCTTTTACGGTCAAGACGCCTTCCTTATTTGAGCATCAACTTATAATAAAACTAGCATGTATTATGGACTATGAGCAAATGTCTCTACTAAGTGATTACAAAATACTGTCACAAGCGGGTTTTATCTTGGCTAGTGTTTACCTCAGTGAGTGTATACCCCATACTATGCGCCTTAAGCGCAAGCACGTGCTTAATTGAAAAATTTGCTTATTAAAGCTTTGTCTTGAAAGTAGCCTAGCTGATGCTAAAAACGGGAAAGTAATTTGAAATTTGATGTGGTCATTATTGGAGCAGGTGCAGCAGGCTTGCATTGCGCAGCTGTTGCCGGGGCGCAAGGTAAAAAGGTATTGCTGATTGACCATGCAAAGCGTCCTGGCAAGAAGATCCTAATTTCTGGTGGCGGGCGCAGTAATTTCACTAACTACTATATTGAGCCCGAAAAATACATTTGTGAAAACCGGCATTTTTGTAAATCTGCGCTCAGCCAATATACCCAGTGGGACTTTATTGCTTTAGTCGAAAAGCACAAAATTCCCTACCATGAAAAAACCCTTGGCCAGTTGTTTTGCGACAACTCAGCCAAAGAATTAGTGGCTATGCTAGTCAAAGAATGTGAAAAAGCAGGCGTGGTATTTTCATTCCAAACAGAAGTGATAAACACAGAAAAAACATCTACCACCGGCTATAGTGTGATCACCAACAAAGATAAATATACCTGCAAAAGTTTGATTATTGCTTCTGGAGGCTTGTCTATGCCTAAGCTAGGAGCAACACCCTTTGCCTATAAAGTAGCAGAACAGTTTGGCCTCGAAGTTTTGCCTACTAGAGCAGGCTTAGTACCCTTTACTTTACAACCCGAACTAAAAACACCTTTAGCCGAAATATCGGGCGTATCCATTCCGGTGTCAGTAAGTACCCCGCGCACATCATTTAACGAAGACATGCTAATTACCCACCGAGGATTATCGGGTCCAGCCGTATTGCAAGCATCATCGTATTGGTTACCAGGGGAAGATATCACTGTTGACCTTTACCCCACCGGCAATTTTGACGAGGTGCTAGAACAAGCAATTGCGGCCCAACCAATGCTGCAATTAAAAAACTTTTTATCTACGCTTTTTGCTAAACGCTTTGTTGAAACATTCCTACAGCTACTGCAAATAGAAAGCATGATGTTGAAACAACTCAACCACAAGCAAAAAGCCAATTTGAGCACGAGTATTCATGCGTGGAAAATAAAACCCTCAGGCACCGAAGGTTACCGAACAGCAGAAGTCACTCTTGGAGGTGTTAATACCGACCATTTATCGTCAAAAACAATGGAAGTAAAAGACCACCCCGGCTTATTCTTTATTGGCGAAGCGGTTGATGTTACCGGCTGGTTGGGTGGCTATAATTTTCAATGGGCATGGAGTTCGGGTTATGTGGCCGGGATGAATTGCTAATTTTGGGAAGTGTAAATAGAGTCCACTCAATTAAATTAAAGCTCGCTCAAAATAACTTGTTAGCCGCTATTGAATACATTCAAATGAATACCTTTTAATACCAGTAAAGGCTTAATGTTTGATATTTATGTAATTACTTATTTTGGTCGGACTATCATAAAGCTTAATATTATTTGAGGTCTTGAATGGCCCCTGTGAGGCAGAAGCGGACGGTCAAAAATCGATAGATCGCTTCCGAACCCGAAAATAGCTCATTAAAAACAGCTAACTAAACAGTCGGGTAACTACGATGCATTTTAGTTTATGCATCTTTTTTCATAATACCTGCAAATTCAAGGTCGCCTTCTAACTCACGAAAGTCAACATTTACTAACTCCCAGCCTTCGGCTCCGAGCAAATTTAAGTATTTCTCAACATCGCTGCGATTTCTTCCTTTGAACAGTCCTGCAGACTCCACATCTCTAGTATCAACAACTTTATATTCATATTTTTTCATAAAACTTCCTTAAGTCATTTCAAAAGGTGACACATAACGCTTGTTAGCCCGACCCTCACGCGAGCACCGAATGTAACAGTTCATTTAACTTGGCCATTTCGGTAACTCTCTGTGCTTTTGGAACTTTAATGTCCTCAAGACGATTGAGTTCCGTTTCAATATAATTATTTAAGACTGAAATTTTAGGAGCCAACATCTTTTCTTCACTTATTTTTTTCTTTTCTAATAATTGATGAATCGTTTCAAGTAATTCTGGATCTTCAACAAGCTCTAATACTTTGTGAAACTCGATAGGTGCCACTGAACCATACTTTTCGAGCCATTTAATTGAAAAAAGCGGGCGTAAGACATAAAAGTATTTTTTTAGAGGAACCAATGCGTCTCTCAAATATCCTCTATAATTCGTTTTGGCCATACTCCTGTAGTGATAGATCCCTCTTTCAACAGAATAAATGTCTGGCAATAAAGAAAGAGCATCTTCACGAAAATTGCCTTGCTCAATGTACGTTACTGGGGATTGGATCCACTCCACAAATGCAGGATTAGACTTCCAAAAGAGCTTTAATGCTTTTCTTACATCCCAACCATTTAAATCGATTTCATCGACAATAGGAAACTCAATTACATCTCTCTTATCTTCGAGGTCTACCGCGACGTACCAGTCTTTGTCGTGAGCATATATAAATCTAACATCGTAATCACTATTTGGTGATGCAAAACCCCATGCTCTGCTGCCTGATTCTATTGCCATAAGAATTCGAACACCAAATTTCTTCTCGATCCCATCAAGGCGTTTCAGTATTTCTTTTTTAACTTCGAAATCAATCATGAGTTTTCCGTGTCGGGTTAACACTTACAATAGGCGGTTTTGTGCCGCTCTTGCACAAAATCCGTCTTAATTGTTTTGTTAATTGCGGTCATTCCAATACCCTGGCTTGCGGTGGTTATGCATAATAGCAACAACATAAATTGTTTTTTCGTCTACGTTTTTATAGATAACAGAATACGGGAACCGACTTAAAATAAAGCGCCTATGATATTGCCCCATTTTAGGCCAAGTTTGCGGCAAGCATTGAATAGAATTAAAGGCATCGTCTAACTCTTGTACGAACTCGTACCCGAGACCTTTTACTTGTTCTTGATACCAATCAAAGGACGATTTTATTTCCTCTATGGTGTCTGGGTGAAATAATAAATCAGGCATATAGCTTACAATTTTTGCTTGATTTGATCCCACGTAGTCGGGCTAACTTTACCGCTTTCCAATTCATTGCTTCGTTTTTCTGCCAGTGATATCCACTCTTGTTCAACGTCACCATCTGCATGTCCATCCATTGCTGCTAATAAACAATGAGCAGCTAGAGCTTTCTCTTTAGTGCTCATTTGATCAATGCTATCCATAAGGTTTTTAAGAGCTTCCGACATAAAAATATCCCCAAACAATTTAACTGTGATTAGTTTAGCAGTTTATAGAATCAAGAGTAATAAATTTACTCACATAGCAATTTACGCCCGACTATGGTGCGCAGTGGCGTAGCCGCTGTGTCACAGTCAAACTTATTTGACGACATTAGTCGTTTGTTATGTAACGTCACCAGAAAGTCCAAATTTTTTCCTACTCAAAACCAGCGCTACCAGCACAATTATTCCGAGCAATGTGCCAATCGGGAATACGATAAGTAACAATGTTGAATATATTATTAATAGCCAAAATAGCCATTTAGTTCGATAATTTAAGCCTACAACGGTAAATGTCAAAAGACAAAGCGCAACCAAGAATAAGAAGAACCCTATTAATGTAGAAAAGGCTGCTGACGACATTTCTTCCTGTGATATCTTGGGTTCATTTTCACCAAACAGAGTTATCTCTTGGAATGAAGAGGACATAATGAAATACGAGTCAATAATTCCCCAAAGTGGCGCCCAAAAAAGTAATAATCCCAAAACTGCTACATATTTCCCTATAGTTTCCTTGTTCACCCTCTCTCCCTAATTAGTTACATAACGTAGCCTTAAGTGGCGGCTAGTACGGAGGACGTTTGTGTATAATGGCGAAGCCATACACAATAAGACCGGAGAACTAGCTGTCCAAGTGAGCGGAGCGAATGGCTTAAAGGCCTTGTTATGCGCATTTCCAAATCAACTTTTACTCTCGACAATATTGAACTCTAACTGGTCCCTATTTCTAAGTACAGAAACAAGAATTCTGCTATCATTATTTGCTTCATTTTGAAGCTCTAAACACTTTTTACTCAGAAAAACATACTCTTCATCTGTATACGTTTCTGGGATTTCGTGATCACAATTACCAATGAATTCATCCGTTTCTGAAATTACCGAAAATCTCACTGAATAGAAATGAGCAAAAGAAGAAGCGCCCAAATTTTTCATTCGATAATTAATAACAAAGCTTTCATCGTGTAATTTGTAGTTTAAAACTTCAATTTCCAGTTCATTGATAAATGAAACTTCATAGTCTGATCTGACTTTATTATAGGTTTCGTTGAATATGCGGTCTATTCTAGGTTGAGCAGTAAAGGTCCAGACCAGCATGAATAATAAAAAAGAGACTGAAAAGCCTGCGCCAACAAGTAATCCGTTAATAAATTTTCGCAAAAAATTCTCCGTCAATGCGCATAACGCCCATGTTAAGTGGCAGACCGTGGAGTATTTTTAATTGTGTTACATTGCAATGAAAACACAATTCAAAATGCAGAGCGGACTGATCATCTTGAAAGTATTGTTATAACACTTTTTACAGCAACAAATCTAAAACCATAGCGAACTTCTACGTAGTCGGCATTTGGTAAAGTGTTATTTCCCAATCTTCATATGGCGGATTAACTTCAAAGTCTCTATCACAGTATGACCTGAGGTAGTCTGTTGCTCTTTTCTGAGCATACTTAAAATTTGTTACATTACCATCTTCATCGAGCTCAAGTACATTTACAAAAATCGCAAACACCATTTCGATAGCGCTGGGTTCGCTGCCATACAATTCCAAATAGTTAATACCTTCGAGCATATTATGTCGACCGCTAGACATAAAATATGCGAATATTCTTAAGGCACCGCTAAAATCATTACTTAACTTCATTTCTGAATCTTACTATTTCGTTATAACGCTCAGTTCAGCAGCGCCGAACATGGAGCAATTTTGTGTTAATGTTTGAGCGAAGCGAGTAACACCAAATTGCGGAGTGTTTGGTG
>NZ_JAVRHX010000004.1:0-324848 GCF_031846345.1 Glaciecola petra
TGTCGTAGACACTCTTAATGAGTGCCCACACAGATTGTCTTGCTACTAATTGTTAAAGAACATCGTGCAACAATTACTCTAAAGAGTAAAACCAACATCGCGTCGTTGCACTGCGCTGGAGGAGGATAAAAGACCCTGTCTCAAGCGGGATGCGAATACTACTGCAATCGCAAATTTTGTCAAGGATATTTATCTGTAAAACACGCAAATAATATGTTTATAAAAACCCTTAAGAGCCGCACTAGACTGCCTGTTCAATATATAACCAGCTGCCTTTGTTTCAGCGAGGCGCATTCTACACAACAGGATACTTAGGTCAATAATTTTTTCTAAAAAAATACGAATAAAAAAGATCACTGTGGTACTCTTTTGATTTGTTGCAGTTTATCGGTAGACATTCACAAGACATGACCCTTAATTTCCATATTTCAAATAAATTTGCATTTTCACTTCTGTTAATGCTTTTCTCGTGCAGTTTTTACTCTAATTCGTCACAAACTATTAATGCTATTGTCAATATTGAATTTAATAAAGTAGTGCCATGGGACGACGGTTACAACAAGTCTGGTGTGGGGACTGGTTTTGTTATCGATGCTGAAAAAGGTCTAATATTAACCAACAAACATATAGTAAATGTTGCACCCATTGTTGCATACGCAGAATTTTCAAATAAAAAATTAGTACCTTTAGTACCAATTTATAGAGACCCTATTCATGATTTTGGGGTTTTTCAATATGACGTAACACAAGTAGATGATCTAGCAATTGAAGCTATTGAATTAGTTAACGAAGCGAGCATTGGCGAAGCGGTAACATTATATGGAAACGACGGTGGTGAATCTCTTTCTATAATTAACGGGGTCTTATCTCGTCTCGATAGAGGGGCACCAAACTATAATTCCCCCTCCACCGATTATAATACTTTTTATATGCAAGCCGCGCTGGGAACAAGTGGAGGGTCTTCTGGATCACCTATCTTAAATTCAAAAAACCAAGCAATTGCTCTAAACGCCGGCGCTAGACGAGATACTGCAACGTCGTTTTTTTTACCCATGGATATGATTATTCCAACCATTTCAAGATTAAGGAATGGTGAATCAATAAAACGTGGAAGTTTACAAACGGTTTTTGGCTTTGAAACATTTAATCAATTACGGAAAAAGGGTTGGGATAATGCCCGTATACAACAAGCGTTAAATGCGACACCAGACGGTAATGGACGGCTAGAAGTCAAACATATAGTTCAACAAAGTCCCGCTAGTTCGACATTAAAAATAGGCGATATATTATTAAAAATTAATAAGCAAATTATTGGTGATTTTCTTAGTTTAAAAACACTTTTAGACGCATCTGTTGGAAAAGAACTCCCTATCGCGATAGAACGTGATGGTAAGGTTATTAACACCAAACTAATTGTATCAGATCTATTCAAACTCGTGCCAAATGAATACATCACATATGCTAACGCCTATATCATGCCGGTTAGTATTAGTATTGCACGAACCTTTAATGTGCCAGTAGAAGGCGTAATGGTGACATCTCCTGGTAAACTATTTGGTAGCCAAAACATAAATCGTTTTGCCATAATTGACGAAATCAATAATACAAAAATAACGTCTCTTACTCAGTTTAAATCTTTATTGTCAAAATTTACTACGCTTGAGAAATTTTCTTTACGATATAGGTATGCCTACGACAAGAATACACAACGCTTTAAAACAATTACTAACTATTCATCGTTTTTTACTAATCGTCACTGCCAAGATAATCTTGGCAAGTTACTTTGGCATTGTGAAGATATCCCTAACAACAATATGTCGCCAGATATTTTGACAAAAATAAGTTTTAACAAACAAATAAGTGTGAGCTCACCGATTGTTGAAGTAGAAGTTTTTAGACCAATATCAGTCAACCTTAGTAATGATGTAAAACTACTAGGACATGGGGTAATTGTTGATATCGACGAAGGGTTAATTATTACTGACAAATCGTTAATAGATAGCAGTCTTAGCAGAGCCATGATTACACTAAATAATGGCATTACAATACCCTCAGAAGTAGTCGCGAAACATCCTTATTTAAATATGGTCATAATAAGAGCAGATTTAAGTAACTTCAATTTTACTAATGACAGCATTGTGACGTTAATTCCTTTTGATTTTAAGAATATCAAAACCGCAACACTCGTGAGCAACTCAGCTTTTCAGGACTTTCGACAGCCTGTTGACGTTGGACGTACTGAACTATCTGGCGGAGAAATGTCTTTTGATAGTCGGTATTTTTCTCAAATCCCTGATAATTTTTCTATATTTGTTGACGATAAAAATAACCTGTTGGCAATAGCACCGGCATACAATGAAAAACGGGATGACTACAGCGCAATACCTTTAGCTTTAATTCAACCTTTTATCGAAAAAATCACAAAAAATGAAAAAGGACTATTCGAAGTAAAAGATAAACTTGAATATATTAGTTACAGAAAAGCGATAGAGTCAGGTTTATCTGGAGAATGGGCTGAATCTGTTTCAAGGAAAATAGCTATTAGTGAAGCCTCTGAGCTAGAGAATAGTGGTTTAAAGTCAGGTGATATCATCCTGAAAATCAACAATGAAAAAGTAGAACACTTAAATCAAATATTTAATGCGGTTGCCGAAAATAAAACAGATTTCCTTATATTGAGAAATGGGAAAACACAATCTCTTGATCTTTCTCCAAAATTCACTTCATTTTTAGAGCTTGATAGCGTGCTATTATGGGCGGGAGCGATTATTCAAGACGAAACTTTAAATGTTCAAACACCCTTAGGCATTTCAAGTAATTGCGTGAGGATTGGCATACGATATTTCGGCGCTCCTATATATGCGGCGATGGGGCAAGGGTCATATTGTGTATTTTCTGTTGACGGAAAATTAATTGAAAACCTAGAACAATTGAAACAGATAGCTTTTAACAAAAGTAGTGGCGACTTTACTACTATTCAAGTTATTGATATTGAGAAAAACTATCAGTTATTAGAATTTCGATTGATAGAAGAAAACTATTACTGGTCAACCCGATATTTTAATCGAACCGGGAATACTTGGGACATGGAACTACTCAAAAAGTAGCTCCAGTAATTAGTTATTCAAACAATCGAGCATTTGTTAATTCAGCTGAGGTTTACTTTGACTGAGATTTTTTTGTCTGAGTTTTGGTCGACGATGTGTTGGGTGTGACGTCAGTTTCTTCGACCTCATCCGACGCTACTGATTGGTCATCAATGACGTCATCAAAATCCGAATCTTCGTCGGTTTCGCCAACAACGTCTTCCAATGTCACTTTATCTACCATTCTAAATGTATTTATTGGACCAGCTACGGTGTATAAAACAAATACGATAAATAACACTAGTGATGGCGCCGTTGCGACAATAATAAACACGAGTATTAGAAAAAGAATAAACACAAAAGGGACTTTGCCGTGCCAATCTACTTCTTTGAAACTATTATATTTAAAATTGCTCACCATCAATAAACCGGTCAACCCAGTTACAATAGCCACCACTAAGCCGTAATCTTTACCATTAATATCGTAGTCTATGCTAACCCATACCATACCGGCTACTACTGCTGCTGCAGCTGGACTAGCTAAACCTTGGAAAAAGCGTTTATCTGCAGTTTCGATTTGTGTATTAAAACGCGCCAAACGAAGCGCTGCGCAAGCTACATAAATAAATGCTGCTAACCAACCGAACTTACCCATTTCACTTAAACCAAAATTGTAAGCAACAAGCGCTGGAGCCACACCAAAAGATAGCATGTCGGCCATGGAATCATATTCTGCTCCAAAAGCAGATTGTGTATTGGTAATTCTGGCAACCCGGCCATCTAAACCATCAAATACCATCGCTACAAAAATAGCGATTGCGGCTTGTTCGAAATGCCCATTCATTGACATCACTACAGCGTAAAAGCCTGAAAACAATCCCGCAGTTGTCAATAAATTGGGCAGTAAATAAATCCCATTACGTTTTACTTTTTTCATTCTTACTCCTTACGATAGGTAGAGTATATCAAAAATCTATCAAATTTGATGTCTTGCCGTGATTTTTGAATTAATAAAATGTATAGTGTCAGGATTCTTTACAAAGTAGTTAAATAGGAAACATTAGCTTGCCATAAGCCATTGTTTTTAAATAAGTAAAATTAACTGGCGTAATTTTTGCTTCGAGTTAAGGTTAATAGGAAGAATCCGATTCAAATCGGTAATACAACAATTAAACAATTAGTGAGTAGTTTATGATTAGGAAGTTAGCATTAGTTTCATTGATGGCTTTGTCGACAACAAGCGTTCTTGCTGGACAACAAACTTGGAATTTCAACGATGGGCATTTGTCAGGTAACAATGCTGGTAACACCTTGGACTTATCAAGCGGTGGTGTGACTTTGGAAGTATCTGCTTGGGCATCTACAGATAATGGCTGCAATAACAACGGCCAATATGGCAATGGCACAGGTTCTGGTGATCCAGACCCATGTATCAGAGATGCTAAAATAAACAACTTCAATAGTTATGGAATCGGTATCGAAAATCGCGATGAAACCTATAATGGTTATACAAATGCTCCTCAACACGCGATAGACAACATTAAAAATGGCGGCAACAGTAACGATTTAGATTATGAGATGATTTTGCTAACGTTCAGTGAAGCGGTAAACGTTAGTGGATTTAATATTGGTTGGACTCATAGCGACAGCGACTTATCAATTTTGGCATATAATGGCAGTAACCAGAATCCAGATTTTTTTAATGGTAATACTCGTTGGGCTGATATTGTGGGTAACGGTACAAACGGCGGTTGGGATTTAGTTCAAGAATCTGGTGACGTAGACGACTACAGCACTTTAAACGTATCAAACGGTACGCTCTTTTCTAGATATTGGTTGGTAGGCGCCTACAATGATGTGTTTGGTGGCACAAATTGGTCAAATAGTAACGATGCATTCAAACTGAAAGGCTTAGCAACCGTATCGCACGAAGATACAACTGGTCCGGTTAATTCCAACACCCCGGCTGTGCTTGCACTTATGGGTATGTTTTTATTGTTGATGGGTTACCGTCGCAAAGCCTAACAGTATATTAATAAATAAGAAAAGCTGATAACATCAGCTTTTTTTTTGCTTAAAATTTGGTGGATTTACTTGAGGTAATCATGAAACAAGTTGTGTTCGTTTGCTGTATTATTTTATTCTTATTCACAATGTCGAGCATAGATGTTTATGCTCAAGAAAATAAAGATTATGAAGACGCCTACCTCGCTTATGAAAAAGGTGACATAGATGAAAGCTACGTATTTTTAAAGCGGAGCTTTCAGCAACAACCTGAGCATTTGCCTTCAAAAATCCTAATGGGCCAAGTATTGGCTTTGTCAGGCTTTTTTAGTGACGCTGAAATCGAGTTTGAAGAAGCTTTATTTGCTGGGGCAGACCCAAACTTAATAGTTGAATCGTACGTGAGAGTACTAATGCTATTAAAAAACTATGCAAAAGTTGTCGATATTAGTGAACAACAACTCACACCAAACAAATTGGGATTTTTGCAAAGCGGCAAAGGTATTGCTTATTCTTTGTTAGATGAACCTGAGAAAGCTTTAGAATTTCATGAAAAGGCGATGAAAACTGCGCCGAATAGCCCAGTAGTGTTAAATACGGCCGCTAACTTTTTTATCAAAAACGATTCAATTTTAGAGGCTGAAGAAATTGTTGATCGCTCATTGGCTGAAGATAACACAATCGCCGAAACCTACCATTTAAAAAGTAAAATTAAACTTGAACAAAATAATGTTAATCAACAAATTCAATTTCTCATAAAAGGATTAGAGGTATCTTCTGACCATCCGGGTCTTCTTAGAGATATTGTCACCGCATACACGGGGTTAGGTGATTTCGAAAATGCAAAATTAATGCTACAAAAAACCTTAGCCGATTCACCTAATGATCCAATGGGTAGACTATTATTAAGTTGGGTTGCTGCTCGCCTAAATGACAATGAATTAGCTCAACAAACATTAACAGAGCTAGTAAATGCGCTTAGCTTAATTGACTCAGAAGCTTTAAACGAACAAGTCGATATTCTCTTTGTTAGTGCTTTGGCTAACTTGGCAGCAAATAATTTGGAAATTGCTAGAGGTCAATTGGAACAATATTTAAATCGCCAACCCCAAAATTTTGATGCGGCTAAATTACTTGCGGATATTTATTTAAGAGAAGAGAGCCTTATTGCAGCGGCGAACCTTTTGGAGAACTTTCTGCAAGACATTACAAAAGACGTGAATGAAATTCAAAATTTATGCGACATTTATATTAGCGCTAATCTAAACCACAAATGTGATTCACTTCTAAACACCGCGCGCAATGAATTTGCGGACGACGAAATATTCATTCAAACTGAATCTAAATTATTAACTGCCCGCGGTAAGCTAAATTTAGCCCTAGAAAATCTAGAGCAATTACCACAAGAGAGTATCGCAGCAAATGCTCAAAAAGCTGTTATTGCAATAAGAGCAAAAGAGTTTGATAAAGCAGAAAGGTTCATCTCAACTTTGCTAGAGCAATATCCTAAAAATTTGGATTTTTTAAACTTACAAGCTTCTCTATTTAAACAGAAAGATCAACTTAGCCAAGCAGAAGAAGTTTATCGAGAAATTTTGTCCATAAATAATGGGCATTACGCTGCTAAATTTAATTTATCGACTATTTTATATTCAACCAATCGATTAGCAGAAGCAAAAAGACTCACTGATGCACTAATGGAAGCACGGCCAACAGATGTCGATCTTTTGATCCTTAGGGGTAGAATACTCACTCTAAACAATGACACTGAATTGGCATTAGAATTACTTAGTAGCGCCGAGACGCTGCGCAGAAATGACACCGATGCAAGTGAAGCGATTATCGACTTGTATTTAGTCACTGGCGAATATGAAAATGCCTTAACACGAACTAATAAGCTCTTAAAGAACGATTTAGCAAACACCCGATTAATTCGTATGCGGGCTGGTATTTTGAACGAACTTGGCCGGACAGATGGTGCTAAACAAGACCTTCGTGTTTTATTTGGATTGGTTTCTAAAAGCGCAAACCAACTTTATGAACTCTCAGTGACTCAAGGCGAATTTGGTGATATTGAAGGAGCTTTACGGAGTTTGCAAAGTGCGTTTAAGTTAAACCCTACTGATTTTTTTGTAAACAGAGATATAGCAAGATTTGCATTGCAACTTGATCAAGTTGACCTTGCACAAAAACATTTATCTTGGCTAGCTAAACAAGCACCAACTAATCCTGATGTTTTATTACTCAGCGCAAATATCGCTTTCATAAATCAAGATATGCCTAAAGCCGCTGAAAACTTCCACAATGCTGTAAGGGCATCAAACAGTTTCGCACCTGCTCTTATTGGTAGTTATCAATTAGCAATCAAAAATGTCAAAGCTAGAGAATTTGTAACCTTATTCGAGGGCTTAGCAACATCACCTCAGCAAAATACCTTCGCGACACATTTGTTAGCTGATTTTTATTATAATAATAAGGCGTTAGAAAAGGCGAAAGTTCATTATATTGCCATATCAGCCGAAACTGATTATAGCGCCTTACCTATGGTGCTTAACAATTTATCCAATATTTATGTTAGCGAAGAAAAATTTGACGCTGCTTTTAATTTTGCACAACAAGCACTCGAAGTTAACCCAAATAATCCGTATATCTTGGACACTGTTGGTTGGATTCATAGTATGCAAGGGCGCTATCAGCAGGGTTTAAATATGCTGAGACAAGCGTATTCTATGAACGCGCAAGATCCCAACCTTCGTTATCACATTGCCTATACTTTACATAAACTAAAAAGAAATGCGGAAAGTAAACGAGAACTGAAAATTCTTCTCTCAGACTTTGAACAATTTGCCAAACGTGAACAAGCCCTCAAACTGCAACAATCTTTGAACTAGCGGTTTTGGTTGTTTCTCGTTATGCGAGCGAGAAACAACCTTCATCATTCAAGCTAATTCTCACAATATCCCTTCCCTTGAGTTTATCTTCAAGTAAAGCTTGTGCCAATGGGTTTTCAATTTCAATTTGAATAGCACGTTTTAGCGGTCTGGCACCATATACTGGATCAAAACCGGCGTCGGCTAGTTTGTCTAAGGCACCGGCAGAAATTTCTAATTTGTATCCAAGTTCATGTAGACGCCCTCGTAAAGATGCTAATTGTATTTTGGCAATCTGCTTTATTTGCTCTTTAGAAAGCGAATGGAAAACAACAATATCATCCACTCTATTGATAAACTCTGGTCTGAAATGGCCCGCAACCACTTGCATTACATCGCCTTTCATACTTTCGTAGTCAACTTGTTGGTCCTGTGTTTGAATGATATCTGAACCCAAATTAGAGGTCATAATGATGACAGTATTTTTAAAATTAACCGTTCGTCCTTGACCATCAGTAAGCCTGCCATCATCTAAAACCTGAAGCAAAATATTGAATACATCGGGATGCGCTTTTTCAACCTCATCTAACAGAATAACTGAATAGGGCTTTCGTCTGACTGCTTCGGTTAAATAGCCACCTTCTTCATAGCCTACATAACCCGGAGGAGCACCAACAAGTCTTGCAACTGAATGTTTTTCCATAAACTCAGACATATCAATTCGGATCATGGCATCGTTCGAGTCAAACATAAAATTTGCTAGCGCCTTACAGAGTTCAGTTTTCCCCACGCCAGTAGGCCCTAAGAATAAAAATGACCCCATTGGTTTGTCGGGATCGGCTAAACCGGCTCTTGAACGTCTAATGGCGTTTGAAACTGCCTTTACCGCTTCTTCTTGGCCAACAACTCGTTTCCCTATGCTAGCTTCCATTTGTACCAGTTTTTCTTTTTCACCTTCTAACATTTTACTAACAGGAATACCCGTCCAACGCGACAGAACATCGGCAATTTCAGCTTCAGTTACTTTATTTTTTAGCAAGGTATTGTTACTTTTTTCTGTTTCCGAAACACTTTCTAGCTTAGATTCAAGTTCAGGAATACGGCCATATTGCAATTCAGACATTCTACTCAAATCACTGGCTCTTCTTGCAATTTCAAGATCGAGTTTTGCCTGTTCTAATTCTGCTTTTATGCCTTGAGTACCCTGCATAGCGTCTTTTTCTGTATTCCAAACGGTTTCTAACTCAGAAAATTTAGATTCAGCTTGCTCGCGTTCTAACTCTATTATCTCTAATCGCTTATGACTAGCTGTGTCTGTTTCTTTTGACAATGCTTGCTCTTCTAGTTTGAGTTGAATAATTCGTCTTTCAAGTTTATCCATTTCTTCAGGTTTAGAATCAATTTGTAAACGAATACTTGAGGCTGCTTCATCAATTAGATCGATTGCTTTGTCAGGCAGTTGGCGGTCGCTAATATACCTATTTGACAAACTTGCTGCTGCAACGATCGCAGGGTCAGTAATATCAACGCTATGGTGTAACTCATAACGTTCTTTTAAACCTCTCAAAATAGCAATTGTGTCTTCAACACTGGGTTGGTCGACCAATACCTTTTGGAAGCGTCTTTCAAGCGCCGCGTCCTTTTCGATATATTGTCGATATTCGTCAAGCGTAGTTGCGCCAACACAATGTAACTCTCCTCTAGCTAGTGCGGGCTTTAGCATGTTGCCTGCATCCATTGCACCTTCGCCCTTACCTGCACCTACCATAGTATGTAATTCATCGATGAAAAGGATGACCCGCCCTTCCTCTTTAGCTAGTTCATTCAGTACAGCTTTTAAGCGCTCTTCAAACTCACCTCGATATTTAGCACCAGCTAACAGAGCACCCATGTCTAACGACAATACACGCTTGTTTTTTAGCCCCTCAGGTACTTCAGAATTTATTATTCGCTGCGCTAAGCCTTCTGCAATGGCAGTTTTACCTACCCCGGGCTCACCAATCAAAACAGGGTTATTTTTGGTTCTACGTTGTAATACTTGAACCGTTCTTCTTATTTCGTCATCTCGACCTATCACAGGGTCAAGTTTTCCTTGCTCCGCTCTTTCTGTTAGATCGCTTGTGTACTTTTCTAGTGCCTGTCGAACATCTTCTGCGTTTTGATCGGTAACTTTCTGGCCTTTTCTGATATGTTCGATTGCTTTTTCAATCTTCTCTTTTTGTAAACCTAGTTTATCGAAAATTTTGCCAAGCACACCTTGGTCTTCGCTAGACGCTAACACGAATATTTCTGACGTAATATAATCATCTTTTCTTTTTTGAGCTATTTTATCGCACAAGTTTAGCGATTTAACTAACTCGCGTCCCAATTGAACATCAGCTTCTGGGCCCTGAATTTTAGGTAACTTGTCTATGCTTTCATTAACCATAGACCGTAGGCTATTTATATTGACGCCAGTATGTTCAAACAATGGCCGAATACTTGTACCTTGCTGGTTCAACATTGCAGACATTAGATGCACAGGCTCAATATATTGATTGTCTCGTCCAAGTGCTAACGATTGAGCGTCAGAAATAGCCACTTGAAACTTATTAGTAAATTTATCTAAACGCATTGCTTTTCCTTTATGATCTGAAGGCCTTTCAAATTCTTCAGAAAAATACATGTCATAATTAGAATATGGGTATTTGGTATTTGTATTTCAAGTGATGAAAATTTAGCAGGTAGATTAAGGACTATTACAACCTAATTATTACTGTTGCCATACGGCCGGTTTGATTGTTCCCTAGATGTTGCGACCGCCGGTGCGAAAAACAGGAAAGGGTTGCATAACTACAAACGGGTGAAACTTCTACATTGTTAACATTCAAATCTGTTAATTGCTGTACCGCTATTGCGCGCAAATCAACAAAATATTTATTGTTCTCAGCTTCTTTGATTGAGTGAGAATAATCTTTGAAATTTGCAAGCACTTCTTGCCCAATTTCGAAGTGCTGTGCTGAAATCGATGGACCAATCCATGCGTTTATCGATTCTTTAGGCGAAAAACAAGCAACACCATTATAGATAATATTCGACAATAACCCACGCCACCCTGCATGCACAACAGTAATCGTATTCGTCTGAGTAGAAGCCATTACAATGGGTAAACAATCTGCAGTCATTACAGCTAACGGTTGTAAGCGATCATTGGCAGTACATCCATCAGCTATCATTGCTGGTGACGAATTTAAATCGTTTACGGTAACAACACGATTGCTATGCTGTTGGTTTAACCAAGGAATATCAGCAGGTCGCTTTCCACCTTTGACACTTTGCTCTACCAAATAATCGTTCAATCGTTGGCGATTTTGTCGTACTGATTGACTATCGTCTTGTACATGTAAGCCAACATTTAATGATTCATAACAGCCCTCACTAACACCGCCAATTGTGCTTGTTGTAAAACACAAAACATCATCAGCAAGAGGTGTTTGTGGCGAAAATGTTTTTGAAGCTGAAAGGATATTATGACTCAAAAATGTTTTACCATTGACTTGGCATATCATTTATTTCTAGGTCTTTTCCCATTTCGACTAGCAACTTTTGCATATCGTTAGGAATAGCCACTGACCAAGATAAGTTTTCTTCGCTTGTTGGGTGAGTTAGGCTTAATTGAATAGCATGTAGTGCCTGTCGTTTAAAGCTTTGTAAGTGTCTCACAAAATCACTGCTCGCATTTTTTGGTAAGCGTGGTCTCCCACCATATTGAATATCCCCCACAATTGGATGTTTGATGTGGGCCATATGCACCCTAATTTGATGGGTCCTACCTGTCTCGAGTTTTAAGCGTATATGAGTATGTGCTCTATACTTCTTTTTTACTCGGTAATGGGTTACTGCTTCTTTACCTGTTTGGCGCACTGCCATTAATGTTCTTTTAGTTGCATGTCGGTCTATATTTTCGTCGACTATACCCCCAGCAATCATATTACCTAAGACCAAGGCTTCATATTCTCGGCCCATTTCCCTTGCTTGTAATTGCTTGACTAATTGCGTTTGGGCACTCAAGGTCTTTGCCACAACCATCAGCCCTGTTGTATCTTTGTCTAAACGATGCACAATGCCTGCTCTTGGCACATTTTCAATATCTGGGTAGTGGTTTAATAAGGCATTCAAAATAGTCCCTGAAGTATTTCCAGCACCAGGATGCACAACCAAGTCAGCAGGTTTGTTAATAATAATAATATCGTCGTCTTCGTGCACAATATCAAGCTTAATATCTTGCGCTTGATTAGTGACCTGTACTTCTTGCATTGCGCTTATTTCAATCTCTTCGCCACCCTTTAGCTTAAGTCGTGGAGTCGTTACGATTTCATTGTTTAGCTTCACCTTTCCGGCCAAAATCCACTCTTTCAACTTAGAACGAGAATATTCTGGGAACAAACGCGCAATTGATTGGTCTAGTCTGGTATCATAAAGATCATCAGATGCTTTGGCATTTAGCGATATTTCGTTGACTTGTTGGCTCATAAACGTGATCATTGGACAATAGATGGTGCGAGTATATCAAGGCTTTCGTGCGAACGCCTTAAAGACTTTAATAATAATAAATTTAATCAATAGACGATATTAGTAAGAGAATAAATAAAAAATGATAAAGCGTAAGAATTTTGTTTCGGTAATGTTTGTGGTTTTTGCTGTAATAACGCTAAGCGGTTGTTCTTCTTCTGATGATGAGCAACTAGAGTTGCTAGCCAATCAGGGAGCACAAGCGCTCTATAACGAAGCCAAACGAAATATGAATATAGGTAATTTCACCGCTGCAGCGCAAATACTAAGCAGTATTGATTCTAAATTTCCATTCGGTCCTTTGTCGCATCAGGTTCAACTTGACCTAATATATTCCTTTTATAAAACAGCCAACCCAGAACAGACTTTAGCGACTATCGATAGGTTTATTCGGTTAAATCCAAATCATGCGGATGTTGAATATGCATTGTATATGCGTGGTATTACAAATATGGAGCGAGACAGTAACTTGTTTCAGTCTTTATTTAATGTAGACCGCTCTGATCGCGACCCATCTTTGTCGAGAGAAGCATTTGAAGACTTTAGAAGATTAATTGAGTCTCACCCAGATTCAAAATATGCAGCGGACGCAAAACAACGTATGTTGTATATCAAAGATCGATTAGCGAGATACGAAATTGAAGTTGCACGTTTTTATATGCGTAGAGAAGCGTGGGTAGCAGCAGCTAACCGCGGCCGTTATGTATTAGAATATTTTGGTGATACTGAACAGGTTCAACCAGCACTTGAAATAATGGTCTCTAGTTATGATCAATTAGGTTTAGATTCGTTAAAGTCTAATGCTTTAAAAACACTCAAACTTAATTATCCTGCTAGTGAATTTATCCAGTAGGCAAGACCTTTTATTGCATGAACGTGCTTACGCTATGTGTCTAGGAATTTGCTCTAAAGTAGAGATGACTTAGGGGATTTATTAGTCTGGCCCATCCTGTCGTAAAATATAGGGGTTGGTCTATAATACTAAACACCAAACATCCTTCATCTCCGACTGCAACGGGTGTATGAGTATGCGTAGAATCTAGCGATATAAAATCTCCACTGTCATACTCTTCATTTCCATCTGCAAACTTACCATCTATGACGAGGGTTAATTCGCTGCCTTTGTGAGTGTGTTCTGGAACGCCACCATCCTTTTCCATATAGATAAACTGAGCAAGATGACCACCACCGATTTCAACCGGTGCCTGCCATAGTTTTCCGAGTAAATGAGACCATTCACCGATTCTATTAGAAAATCGGGATAATGCTTCAGGTAAAATAAAGTCTCTGCCATCTACAGATAAGGTCTGTTTTACAAACCCATCAGCATTTATATGTTGAGTGGCAGCTGGAAGCTCCATGATGCTTTCACACATATTCACTAATGAAGAATCAAGGTAGTTTTTTCGACTCGATGGCTTAATCGCCTGCAACGCTAGGTTTTCAGTAAACGCAGTTGCTTTTTCCGCACACTCATCACACAAATCGAGATGCGCGGAAATAAGCAATGACTTTGCTGGCACTAAACTCCCTTCTACAAAACCAACTAAATCCGTGTCAGTAGGGTGAAACTTAATCATGTGTTCTAATCATGTTCTCTTAACATATCTTTCAAACGTTGCAGCGCTAACCTTGTACGGGACTTGACTGTACCCAGCGGTATCTCAAGTTCATCTGCCACTTCTTGCTGTGACTTTCCGTCAATATAGATAGCTTCAATCACCTTTTTTTGCTTCAACGGTAGCTCTTCAAAATAATGTCCAACCTGCTCTAGGGTGATTTGCTCATCTAAAGGTGCTGTTTTGGTATCTGCCGTTTGCTCGCAAAGAATAGGCCACAGATCGTCGCTGCACACATCCTCTTTGCGGTTTTGCAACTTTCTTAACATATCAAATCTGATGTTCCGCGCAATAGTAAATATCCACGTAGACGGCGAACCTTTTTCAGCATTAAACAAATGTGCTTTTTGCCACACATTTGACATAGTGTCTTGCACTAACTCCATTGCTAAAGCTTCGTTACCCATTTGTTTCAAGGCGTACGAACGCAAACGTGGCGCAAAATAACTAAATACTTTCGAAAAAGATAACTTACAACGTTTGACTGCCACGGTGTTGAGATAAGCGGACATTTCTGCTGCACACTCTTTTGGCTTGCATGTATCGTTTCTTTGTTTATCCAATGGAATTCCGATTAGCATAACGCTGTTACCTTTGTTGTATTTAATAGTAGTATGCAAATCAGTATAACGAAAGTTTATGAAGTAGATAGTTAAATAAAATTAATATTAGGTAAGGTTTTCTCGAAGAATATATGTATACCTCAATATTTATTCGATGTGAGATGCATCGTCTAGCCTTGCTTTGTTATGTAAACTCGTATCCTGTTTTGGATACTTAGGGGAAACCGTCCTTCCCAATGCGCTTCAGTTAATAAGCTTCGGTTAATGTGGTTTTTAGTCTATTCGATTAGTTGACTCAAGTAATTTAATACTTTTTTACAATCGCCTTGCAGTAAAAAATGCTGTTTTTGTTCAGCTCCCACTGGCAACAGTTCTAACCAACGGTTTATTATCCAGATAGGGTCGTCAAAATGGGTTTTGTCATATAACGCGCTGACTTCAGGATACATATCAAAAATCTCTCTTAACCTGTCGTCTATGGGATTGAGTTCGTATTCAGATAAATCACAATCCCACTTTTTAATAATACTAAGCTCGCCTATGCGCAAACCATCTTTTTCACTTTCTATGTTTGAAACCTCTACACACTCGATTCCTTCGACCGTGACGCCCAACAACCCGTCATCAAGTACGTCAAAATCAATCACATTACACAAGGTGCCAACACCGAAAATATGACTGTTGTTCGCACTGTCGCCGGCACTATTTAGCATACAGATGGCAAAAGGCTTATTTTCGCTGCAAGACTGTTTGATCATTCGTACATATCTTGGCTCAAAAATTCTAAGTGCCATCCTACCTCCGGGTAAGATGTGAGACGATAAAGGAAAAAGTGGCGCTTTCATTTGAATAGACTAGGCTTTGTTATTGATGTAGTTATTTACTCGATTTTTCTTAAAACAGATCCTTATAATCATTGAGATAAATGCAAAAGTAAAAGAAATTAAATAAACGTAATGTAGTGGTTTTATATGATCTGAGAGAAGATCAGAGCGTAAATGCTCATATGACACCTAATATAGAATTAACAACACCATGACTGTTATCAATCGATTTTCTTCGTTTTATACCGACTTAGCGAGCATGCAAATATCGGAATTGAGTCACATATATAGCGATGATGTTTTATTTATCGATCCGATTGCAGAACACCGCGGAATAAACGCTGTAGAGAAGTATTTTGATAAGCTATTACACAATGCGAAACATTGCCGATTTGACATTCATACCAAAGAAAACACTGAGGATGATAAATTTATTGTCACGTGGACTATGGAGTTTACATCAAGCAGAATGAAAAATGGCAACCCGATAAGAGTAGATGGCCTCTCACATTTGCAAGTAGCAGATAACAAGATCACTTTTCATCGAGACTACTATGATTTAGGCCAAATGATATACGAAAATGTTCCTATTTTAGGGCGAATCGTTAAGAAAATAAAAAGAGGTTTAGCGTAATGGCGACAATACTTATAACAGGGGCAACGTCAGGTCTGGGTGAAGCTTTAACTTACGAAGCAAGTAAAAATGGGCATAAGGTAATAGCTTGTGGCCGTAACCTAGCCAAACTAGAAGAGCTAGCACAAAAAGATAATGTGCTGACCATAAGCTTTGATGCAACTAATGAAAAAGCTACGCGCGAAGCGTTAAAGGATATTAGCTGTGATATAGCCGTGATCAATGCAGGCACGTGCGAATATGTTGACGTTAGGGAAATCGAGCCTGATATGTTTAAACGGGTGTTCGATATTAACCTCTTTGGTGCTATGAACGTCGTCGCTGCACTACAGGGTAATTTGGTTGCTGGCAATAAATTAGTATTTGTAGATAGCATGGCACGTCTACTTCCTTTTACGCGCAGCCAGGCGTATGGAGCCAGCAAAGCTGCTCTGCATTATGCGTGTAAAAGTTTTGAAGTGGATTTTGCAAATAAAGGCATTAAGGTGCAAAGCATGTCGCCAGGCTTTGTAAAAACGCCTTTAACCGATAAAAATGATTTTCCAATGCCTATGTCGATTACGGCAGAGCAAGCAGCAGTTTATATGCTTAAAGGTGTTTTGAGTTCAGCCTCGAGCGTCTACTTCCCACGCCGCTTTGGCGCAATGATTCGTTTCTTGAATTTTTTACCAGAATTTGTACAGCGTAAAATCTGTATCAATATGCGTGGGTCGTTAAGTCGTTCTACAAAACCCAAGTCAGATTCAGCAAGAGGCGGTGCATGAAACCTAAAGTCGCTATTATAGGCACCGGCATTGGAGGAATGACCACTGCTTATTTATTAAATGATAAGGCTGATATTACCGTTTTTGAAAGTAATGACTACATTGGGGGTCATACTGCAACAAAAAATGTCAGCGTTGACGGCAAACAATATGCAATCGATACAGGTTTTATTGTATACAACGATTGGACATATCCTAATTTCATTAAGTTAATGAGTAAATTAGGTGTGGCTACTCAAGCTACTGAAATGAGCTTTAGTGTAAAAAATAAAATGTCTGGGTTGGAATATAACGGCAATACCTTAAACAGTTTATTCGCTCAACGTCGCAATTTGTTTTCTCCTTCTTTTTATCGTTTAGCACTCGACATAGTGAAATTTAATAAACTATGCAAAGCACATTTGGCAGAGAATAAAAGTACAGAGAACTTAACGCTTATCGCATTTATTAAACAACATCGTTTGAGCGATGCATTTACCGAAAACTATATCTTGCCAATGTGCGCAGCAATTTGGTCAACAAGTCTAGAAGCATCCGCTAATTTTCCATTGTCTTTTTTCCTAAAATTTTTTAACAATCATGGTTTATTAAATATAACGAATAGACCTCAATGGCACACTTTAATTGGTGGCTCCGCTGAATACATTGCGCCTCTCACTAAAAGTTATGCAAATAACATTAAACTAAATAGCCCTGTAGAGAGTGTTACTAAAGTTAACCATAACGACGAAGATAGTTATCAAGTTGTAAGCAATAACGACACATACTCATTTGATCAAATAATCTTTGCATGTCATAGTGATCAAGCCTTGAAAATGCTGAATTTACAAAGTTTTGACGAACAGTCTAAAGAAGACTATGCCCGCATTCTTGCAGCAATTCCTTATTCAAATAATGAGGTGGTTTTGCATACTGACACCAGCCTTTTACCCAAAAGACCGCTTGCTTGGGCGAGTTGGAATTATTTAATTAAAGGTGTCACAAACGAACACGCATCTCCAGCCAGTGTCACCTACAACATGAATATATTACAGCGCATCAAAAGCGATACCACTTTTTGTGTGACCTTAAATAACACTGCAGATATTGACCCTAGTAAAATACTGGGCAAATACCAATATGCACACCCTCAATTTAGCCCTGCTATGGTGGAAGCACAGTCCCAACGAAATGTCATATGCGGAAAAAACGGTATTCATTTTTGTGGGGCATATTGGTACAACGGCTTTCATGAAGATGGGGTCAGAAGTGCTTTAGATGTGGTTGCACGATTTGGTGCAGAATTGTGATTATGAATGCTAATCATCAAACAATAGAAAGCGGTATTTATAACGGTATCGTATATCACAAAAGATCGCTGCCAAAAGTTCATCAGTTTGATTATCGAATTTTCTTATATTGGTTAAAACTATCAGAACTGCCTGATATTGAGGCGAACGTTAAAGGTTTCGGCTGTAATTCGAAAACGTTCTCAGCGGTAAACTTTAAGCGGGAAGATTACTTAGGTGATCCAAATATATCTTTGCAAAATGCTGCGTTGGCGCGCATGAATGAGCTGAACGAAGATTCCGATGCAAAACTAATAGGGGATGTTTTTTTGCTTGGTCAGGTGCGCACCTTTGGGCTCTATTTCAGCCCAGTAAACTTTTATTATTTGCGCAATGACGAAGGGGTATTTAGTCATATGTTAGCGGAAGTAAGCAATACTCCGTGGAACCAAAGACACCACTATCTTGTTGACTTAAAAACCCAAGGTAATAGCCAAAAAGCCTTTCACGTTTCTCCATTTAATCCAATGGATATGCAATACAAATGGCAAATTGCACAACCGACTGAAAATCTTAAGCTACACTTAAGTTGTTACAAGCAAACAAAACACTTTGAGGCGGCCATTAATATGCAACGTTTACCTTTAACCAGTGCAAGTTTAAGGTCGGCTTTATTTTCCATTCCAAGTATGACGCTTAAAACCGTATTTGGAATTTATTGGCAAGCAATAAAATTATTTTTCAAACGTGTACCGATTTACACACACTCATGATGATAGGAATTAATCTATGTCTTCTGCTGAACAAACATTTCTGAATAACAACAGTCTTTCTTTTTGGGAGAAAACCTGTCGGTCCATTTTTCTTGGGATATTAAAGCATGTGCCTCATGGCCATATTGTGGTGAAGGAACAAGGACACTTGGTTGGGCGATTTGGAGATACTAACCACGACTTGCACGCCGAGGTGAATTTTCTTAGTCCGGCGGTTTATCCTAAACTCATGTTTGGTGGAAGCATTGCATCAGGTGAAACTTTCACTGACAATTTATGGGAATCGCCCAATCTAACCAATGTGATTCGTATTTTCGCGCGAAATTTGCCTTTATTGGACAATTGGGAAAAAAGGTTTAATTGGGTCACTATGCCAGCACTAAAGCTGAATCACTTTGCTAATCGAAATTCTACTGAACAAGCAAAACGAAACATATCAGCCCACTATGACCTTGGAAACAAACTCTATAGTAAATTTCTTGACCGCTCAATGATGTACTCAGCAGCAATTTATCCTGATTCAAATGCTAGTTTGGCTGAAGCACAGCAACATAAATTACACACTATTTGTGAAAAACTTAAACTAAACGAATCTGATCATTTAGTAGAAATTGGCACCGGTTGGGGCGGTTTGGCGGTGCATGCTGCGAAGCACTATGGATGCAAAGTGACAACAACAACAATATCTGAAGAACAACACGCCTATGCTAGCGAATGGATTAAAAAAGAAGGCTTGGAAAACAAAATCACTTTACTCAAAAGAGACTACCGATTACTCGAGGGCACCTACGACAAGCTTGTGTCTATTGAGATGATTGAAGCAGTGGGTAAACGCTATCTATCGGAGTTTTTCAAAAAATGTAACAGTTTATTAAAACCCGATGGTTTAATGCTTCTGCAGTCCATTACCATAGATGACCGTCGTTATGAAAGTTATGCAAATAGTGTTGATTTTATTCAAAAATATATTTTCCCCGGTGGTTTTTTACCATCGCAATTAGTGATAAACGAACATTTGAAAAAATATTCTGACATGTCGATTGCTGATGTACAAGATATCGGGTTGGATTACGCGCAAACCTTAAGAGATTGGTTTGAAGCTTTTATGACCCAAAAACAGCCTTTAGCCAAAGATGGTTATGATGAACGTTTTATGCGGATGTGGCAATATTATCTTAACTATTGTGAAGGTGGATTTTTAGAGCGAGTGATTAGTACTGTGCAACTTGTCATGCGCAAACCGGGGTACTTAGCTGACCTATCTCGGGGATAATTGAGCCATACCAATTGAAGCTTATGGCTCTAACACAGAAATAGGATCAGAAAATTTGGCCTCACCCTGTAGGATAGCAATTTCCACTCTGCGATTTTTTGCCCTCGCGGCGGCTGTATCCTCTTCTGTCATAGGTTGAGTAGCGGCCTTGCCTATGACTCTCATCCGCGTCTCGTCAAATCCTCTGGCGCGGCGTAGCTCTTCCGCTACAGCGACTGCGCGTTGAGCGGATAAGTCCCAGTTTGATCGGTAAAGTTCGTTCGACACTTGAACATTATCACTGTGCCCGGTAATTTCGACTTTGCCTGGCATGTCGTTCAATATTTCGCCCAATTTACGTATAAGCGGAACAAATTGAGGTTGTAAAAATGCAGAGCCAGCAGAAAATGAACCGTTTTCTCTCACCCTTATAATAATTTGCTGTCCTAAATTTTCGACATCAACAGCACCGTCTTTAATTTCTTTTTGTAATAACTCTTCAATTTTTTTCTTATTTTCTTCTATTTGTTCTTGATTAGCTGCTGCTGCGGCCGCTGCTGCTGTTTGATTGGCTGTTTGCGGTGACTGACCTCCCCTAAATGAACCTTGTTGTTTTTGACGTCCACCGGCAGAGTCATCTTCGCCTTCTTGGAAATTCAACATGGGCTTAGTAATATCTTGTGTCACCTGTTGGACTGTTTCAATAGGTGTAGGATCAGGTTTGCCCGGTCGAAACTCTAACGCAACAACACTGGTTCCTTTGGGAATATCTTTTAATTCAATTTTGTTTTGCACACCAAATGCAAATTTCATAGAGCCGGCAATTTGTTTAAACTTTTTTACATCCATCTCAGAAAATGACAGCAGCAAAACAAAGAAGCACATCAGTAGCGACATCAAGTCAGCAAATGTTCCCATCCAGGCAGGCAGACCTTCGGGGGGGCATTTAGGGCATTCGTCTTCCACTATTCAGCTTCCTCTTTGGTTTCTCGCTTACTTTCAGCGATATAACCCTTAAGCACGCCTTCTATTACGCGAGGATTTTGTCCATCAGCAATGCCTAATATGCCGTCTAGAATGAGGGCTTGATTAAGTTTTTCTTCGCCAGCACGCACTTGTAATTTAAATGCGATAGGCAGACAGACTAAATTGGCTAGCATTGCGCCGTATAGGGTCGTTAGAAGTGCAACCGCCATTGCAGGGCCGATAGCCTTAGGATCATCCATAGCAGACAGCATGGCCACCAGTCCAATGAGTGTTCCTATCATTCCCATCGCAGGCGCTACATCGCCAAGCGACTTAAATATTATTGAACCCGCTTCATGTCTTTCAGAAGTATTAGAAATATCCTTACCCATAGTTGACCGCACTACTTCAACATCGTGACCATCAACCAACATATCTACACCTTTTTGCATAAAGGTGTTTTCTATTTCAGCTTCTTCTAACGCTAAAAAGCCTCCTTTGCGGGCAGCATCCGCCATCTCTACTACTTTTTCGATTAACTCTTCAGGTGATTGAAGCTTAAACGCAAACGCTTTCGCGGCAACTTTTCCTGCCCCCAGAAATTGCGCGAGAGGATATTGCATAAGCACTACAAAGGTTGAGCCACCAAACACAATAAGTACAGAGGGTACATTGAAGAATATACTGATATCACCACCTAGGACCATTGCCATGATGACAAATCCTAAAGCGCCAATAAAACCAATAATGGTTGCTAAATCCACGTATAACTCCTCTAAAACCTTTATAAGTTGCGTTATGCCCAATTCTCAAATATGGTTAACGGCATATTTGAAGCAACCTTTACGTAAAAAAGACAAGTAAACATCCTCTATAAGTTGAATTTATTTATGCTCTCAGTTAATGTGCTGAGCAATTAGAATAGAAAGTAAAAAAGAAAGTAGTACAAATGAATATTGAAGAAATGTCTTTTGAGCAAGCAATGACAGAACTTGACGCAATAGTGCTTGAAATGGAAAGGGGTGAAATCGCATTAGAGACTTCTCTTAAGCACTTTGAGAAAGGAGTCACTTTAGCAAGGCACACGCAAAAACTCCTGCATGAAGCTGAGCAGAAGGTTAACATTCTGACCCAGAATAATGGCGAAGACAAATTAGAATCTTTTTCTGAAGAATAGAATCTTTATTTTATAATGTCGTTTTCTATTTCCCTTGATGCCACACTGGCAACTACTAAACAACAAATCCATGAGAGTTTTGCTGACTTTATTGCGCAACAAAATATTCCAGAACCAAAGCTCGCCAATGCTATCGAATATGCGCTGCTGTCTGGCGGTAAACGCATCCGCCCATTGTTAATCAATTTGATAGGTAAATCTTTAGGATTAAGTCAAACAGATCTTACTCCAATTGGTCTTGCTGTTGAGTGTATACATTGTTATTCCTTGGTTCATGACGATTTACCAGCAATGGATGATGATGATTTACGGAGAGGAAAGCCAACTTGTCACATTGTATATGACGAGGCGACTGCAATATTGGCCGGTGATGCTTTACAGTGTATGGCTTTTGAAGTCTTAGCCTCTGCTCATTTTTCTATTTTTGCTGACAAACAAAGAGTAGAACTTATTGCTCTGCTGAGTAAGGCCGCTGGTGGATGTGGCATGGTTGCAGGACAGAGCATTGATTTAGTATCTACAAACAAACAGATTAACATCGAACAGTTAACTGAGTTACACCGTCTCAAAACGGGGGCTTTACTTGAGGTCTGCGGCGCCCTTCCTTGTGCAATTAGTGAGCACATAAGTATAGAACATGCAGAGTTGTTCAGACAATTTGCGCGGCATATTGGTTTGGCGTTTCAAATTCAAGATGACATCTTGGATGTTACAGCCGACACTGATACTCTAGGAAAACCACAAGGGTCAGACGAACTAGCGAACAAATCAACCTTCGTGTCACTATTAGGCTTGGACGGCGCAAAAAAAGAACTTGATAAACAACATTCAAAAGCAGTAAACGCCCTTGCCAATTTACCGTATAATACTGATGAGCTGTTATCGTTTACTGATTTTATGGTTACCCGAGCATATTAGACTCTACTGACCTATGCAACACCAACAACTGAGAAGAAAAATACAAGTATGAGCCTTGATTTAAATGACTACCCCCATTTGGCAAAAGCTGACCTGCCAGAAAATCTGAGACGTCAGCCTAAGTCAAGTTTAGGGAACATAGCAAATGAACTCCGACAATTTTTGCTTAATAGTGTTAGCGCAAGTAGTGGTCATTTTGCTTCAGGCTTGGGTACTGTCGAACTGACAGTTGCTTTGCATTATGTTTACAATACACCATTTGACAAGCTAGTTTGGGACGTTGGTCATCAGGCATATCCGCACAAAATCCTAACAGGACGCCGAGATAGAATGACTACTATTCGCCAAAAAGGAGGCTTGCATCCCTTTCCTTGGCCACCCGAGAGTGAATTTGATACTTTTGCAGTAGGTCATTCTTCAACATCAATTAGCGCTGCCTTGGGCATGGCGATTGCTGCCGAAAAAGAAAATGCAGGGCGTAAAGTGGTTGCTGTTATTGGAGATGGTGCGCTAACTGCAGGCATGGCTTTCGAAGCATTAAACCATGGTGGTGATATTAATAAAGATATGCTCGTGGTCCTTAATGATAACGAAATGTCTATTTCAGAAAATGTAGGTGCCTTAAATAGTCATTTAGCACGCTTATTAACGGGTAATTTTTTCAATTCAATCCGTGATGGTGGTAAAAAAATACTGTCAACAATGCCACCAATAAAAGAGTTTGCGAGTAAAGCTGAGGAACATATCAAAGGCATGGTAGTCCCCGGTACTATTTTTGAAGAATTAGGTTTTAAATATATTGGACCAATTGATGGGCACGATATAGATGGTATGGTGGATACCTTAACAAATATGCGAAAAATGCCTGGTCCAAAAATATTGCATGTGGTAACCAAAAAAGGCAAAGGTTATCAACAGGCTGAAGAAGATCCTATTAAATGGCATGCAGTGCCAAGGTTTGATCACACTACTGAGCAATTCCCGGCAAGTAAGCCAAGTAAACCGACCTTCTCAGCGATTTTCGGTGAATGGCTATGCGACATGGCAGAAAAAGACCCAGAATTGGTTGCGATTACCCCTGCAATGCGAGAGGGTTCTGGGATGGTGAAATTTTCCCAAAAATTTCCTGAACAATACTTTGATGTTGCGATTGCAGAGCAGCATTCAGTGACCCTAGCAGCCGGACTAGCATACGCCAAAAAACACCCTGTTGTGGCAATTTATTCTACTTTTTTACAACGTGCATACGATCAACTTATACATGATGTTGCCTTACAAAACTTACCCGTCCTTTTTGCAATAGATCGTGCCGGTCTTGTAGGTGCTGACGGCCCTACCCATCAAGGTGCTTTTGATATTAGCTTCTTAAGATGTATACCAAACATGATTATTATGACACCAGCAGACGAAGCTGAATGTCGAAATATGTTATATACCGGGCATCTTGCGCAATCTCCAGCAGCAGTTCGTTATCCTCGTGGTGCAGGCATGGGGATAGAAATTAGTCAAGAAATGCAAGCAATACCCCTTGGTCAAAGCAGAGTGATTAAGGAAGGCAAAAAAACGTGTATATTGAATTTTGGTACGCTTTTACCTGAAGCGATCAAAGCCGCAGACGCAATTGATGCTGCGCTGATTGATATGCGTTTTGTTAAACCGCTTGATCATGATGCGGTAATTTCAGCAGCAAAACAGTATGATTTAATCGTTACATTAGAAGATGGCGCTATAAAAGGTGGTGCAGGTAGTGCGGTTATAGAATGCTTGCAAGCAGAAAAAGTATTGGTACACGTATTATGTTTAGGACTCCCCGATGAGTTCATTATGCAAGGCACACAACAAGAAATGTATGCAGAATTAAAGATTGATGCACAGGGTATAGAGCAACAAATTGAGCAGTTTTTAGCTAGTTAAAAACTGCTGGCATCAAAAATAGACTAGAGTGTAAGCCAACTGCGGCGAATAATGCCGCTATCACGTCATCTATCATAATACCAAAGCCGCCATGTACATGCTTATCTAAAAAGCTGATGGGCCATGGTTTCCAAATATCAAACACACGAAACAAAATAAAACCAAGTACTAATGTTTGCCAAGAAATAGGGACCGCAACAAAAACAATCAGCATGCCCGCTATCTCATCCCATACAATTGAGCCATGATCATGGACACCTAAGTCTTTGCTCACCTTGTCACAAATAAGAATCCCAATAGCCAAAGAAAAAGAAACTAAGACGATCTGCCAAATAATTGGTAAAAAACTAGCGCCATATACCAGAGGTAAAGCGGCAAGTGAACCCATAGTACCCGGCATAAAGGGGATTAAACCTGACCCGAAGCCAAATCCTAAAAAGTGTGCTGGATGTATAATATTTACTTTGCCAAGTAATTGTTTATCCATAATTTATCTAAAAGTGCTGATAACCGTGACGTGTCTCGCTAGACAAATCATATGCTTGGTTGTTCAAGAGTAAATCAAGCTTACCTGCAGCACCCGTTACCTGGCCGATACAGGTATATTGAATTGAGTAACTATCTAAGGTTGTTTGCATGCTTGTTTTTTGTTCTTCAGGCACTGTAAACAAAAGCTCATAGTCATCACCGGAAGTAGTAGCGTACTCTAAGGCTTTTTCTAAACTGTCGACGTTTTTCCCGAGGGCCGGAGAAATAGGTAACTTATCTAGTTGCAGCAATATACCTGTATCGGAGGTATTTGAAATATGTGCAACATCTTGTAATAGACCATCAGATAAATCGATACATGCACTAGCAATTCGTCTTAAACAAGTTCCTGCCAAAACTCGCGGTGCAGGTCTTAAATGCCTATTTACTAAATATTCTCGGGCTTCTTTGTCGTTTATTGTCAATTTGCCCTTGAGTATATCTAAACCAGCGCCAGCGTCTCCCAGGGTGCCTGTCACATATATCCAATCACCATTTTGGGCGCCGCTGCGTTTTAAGATACTCTCTTGTGGCACGAATCCTTGTGCAGTAAGTGTTAAAGATAGTTGCCCTTTTACAGTATCTCCACCTATCAGTTGCACTGAATAATATTCACAAAGCTCAGCTACCATGTCGCTAAACTCAGTCAACCACAATTTATCCACACTTGGCATGGACAACGATAAATTCAACCATGCTGGCTCTGCTCCCATTGCAGCTAAATCACTTAAATTAACGGCAATAGTTTTATACGCTATATCAGCTGCAGAGGTCCCTTTCAGAAAATGTACGTCCTCTATTAACGTATCTGTAGTAGTGACTAAACATTGGTTTTCAGGTACTTGTGTTATGGCTGCGTCATCACCAATACCGAGTATTACATCCTTTCGGGGAAAACTTTTTCCCGAAAAATATTGTTGTATCAAATTGAATTCATTCAAAATTTAGGTTCTTTCGTCTTTGCGTAAGGTTTTTACCGCTTTATCCAAAGCACCATTGATAAATTTATGACTTTCTTCGGCACCAAAAGATTTTGCTAATTCTATCGCCTCATTGATTATCACTTTAAATGGCGTATCAAAACGTTCTAGCAATTCGTAAGTGGCCAAACGCATAATAGATTTTTCAATAGGGTCTAGCTCTTCAGGAAGGCGTCCTAAATAAGGCTTGTACTTTTTATCGAGGCTAACAACGTCGTTAGAGACGCCAGCTAAAATAGCCTGAAAATACTCCATATCGACTTTCTTCATATCATTGGTGGTGACCATCGACAATTCGATTTGTTTAATGTCGTTTCCACTCATTAGCCAGCCATAAAGTGCTTGTAAAGCAAGCACTCTAGCTTGTTTGCGGTGAGCTGGTTTCACTAAAGTGCCTCATCTAACGCTGCCATAACATTCACCATTTCTAGCGCACTAAGTGCAGCTTCAGCACCTTTGTTACCTGCTTTTGTGCCTGAACGCTCAATTGCTTGTTCAATGCTGTCGGTTGTAATAACACCAAATGCTAGCGGAATTGTTGCATCTAGAGAAACCTGTGCAAGACCTTTATTACACTCACCCGCAACAAAATCAAAATGCGGCGTACCACCACGTATCACTGCACCTAGCGCAATAATGCCATCAAACTTATTGCTCGCTGCTGCTTTTTTGGCAACAATCGGCAATTCGTATGCGCCAGGGACCCGAATTAACGTGATATCGTCAGGGTTAACTTCGCCATGACGCTCAAGGGTATCTAAGGCTCCCTCTAATAAGCTCTCTACAACAAAACTATTGAAACGCGAAACCAACACTGCAAATTTTTTGCCTGTTGCTCTTATATTACCTTCAACTACTTGCATAAATCGCTGCTCCTCATAAAAAACGGGCGTGATAATAGCATAAAGCTAGAAAAATAGTCGCTATATTTAACTGGCTTTTTCTATCAATCTTCATCATGAATGTACTCAACTACTTCCAGGCCAAACCCTGAAAGTGCTGAATATTTTACGGGTTTACTTAACAAACGCATTTTTTGTATACCTAAACTTGCTAAAATCTGACTTCCTACGCCCACTGTGCGAGAAGAGCCTTGCCAAGGTTTACTTTTAGCGATTTGCTTATTATCTTCGGCTTCAAATAGCTTAACTTGGGCTATTAAGTCTTCTTGTTTGCCCAAAACCACAATCACACCGCCTTCCTCAGCTATTCGCTGCATTGCCTTATTTAGTGGCATAGATCTATTTATGGCGCGAGTTGAGCCTAATAAATCGCTCAATGTATTATGCAAATGGACTCTAACTAATGTTGGTTTATCAGCAACAATAGAGCCTTTTTGAAGAACAAAATGAATTTGTTCGTCAATGACATCCTTATAGGTAATTAAATCAAAATCACCGTAAGTAGTTGGTAATTTGCAACTGGCAACTTTTTCAATTGTTGTTTCATTGAGGTTTCGATATTCGATTAAATCGGCTATGGTGCCAATTTTTAAATCATGTTCCTGCGCAAATTTTTCTAATTCAGGGCGTCTTGCCATACTGCCATCTGGATTAAGAATTTCTACGATAACCGACGCAGGCTCGCAACCCGCTAAACGCGCTAAATCTACCCCAGCTTCAGTATGTCCAGCTCTATTTAGCACACCACCTTCTTTAGCAATTAATGGAAATATATGACCGGGTTGAACGATATCTTCACTGGTAGCATCAGTAGCAACCGCTGCCAAAACTGTTTTAGCTCGATCAGCAGCCGAAATGCCTGTGGTTACACCTTTTGCTGCTTCTATAGAAACCGTGAAGTTTGTTGAAAACTGCGCGCCATTATTATCAACCATAAGTGGCAGTTTTAGTTTCTCACAGCGAGTTTGGGTCATAGGCAAACAAACTAAGCCCTTGGCATGACTGACCATAAAATTAATCGCCTCGGGTGTGATATGTTCAGCTGCCATTATCAAATCGCCTTCGTTTTCGCGATCTTCATCATCCATCAAAATAACCATTTTACCTTTTTTGATGTCAGCTATAATTTCTGCCGTGCTATTTAATGCCATATTGTTCTCTTTATTTTTTTATATAACCGTTTTCAGCTAAAAAACGTAAGCTAATGTCTTTTTTATTTGCATGTGCCGCTTTATCGCCTTGCAGTAGTCTTTCTAGATAACGCGCAACCACATCCACTTCTAAATTAACTTTAGTGCCTAAGACATAATCCCCAAATACAGTTTCTTGCAATGTATGTGGAATTAACCACAGCATAAAAGAAGCACCATTCACTTCGTTAACGGTTAAACTTACACCGTCTACTGTAATTGAACCTTTGTGCGCAATATATTTAGCGATGTCTGTGGGCGCTTCTACCCAAACTTCGACATAATTGCTGTGCTTGTTAATCGCCTTAACGCTGCCAACGCCATCAACATGGCCACTCACAATATGCCCGCCAAATCGACTATCTGCGCGCATCGCTTTTTCTAAGTTGACCTTATCGCCTATTTTATAATTAGCAAAGCCTGTATATTTAATAGTTTCAGCTGACACATCCGCGGCATAATAATCATCGCCTTTGTCAACCACTGTTAAACACACACCGCTTGTTGCAATGCTGTCACCTAAATGCACATCGTGCATATCAAGTTTACCTACATGTACTTCTAAACGAAAATTATCGCCAAGGTCATCTAAGCGTCTAATGTTGCCAACAGATTCTATTATGCCTGTAAACATGATATTCCTATTGTGTTAGTTGTAATGATATGTGAATGGAAGAAATTCATAAGTTTGCTCTAATTTTGATGTCGCCGCCTACCAATTTGAGCTCGCTAATTGAGAAGCGAGTTGCGTCTTTTAAAAATTCGGGCGCGTTAACTTTCAGTAAATCTTTCGCGTTGTTACCTAAAATCATCGGTGCTTGATATACCACCAATTCGTCAACCAAACCCTTTTCAAACAAAGCTCCACATAGGTTTGCGCCCGCTTCCACCCATACATGGTTAATCTCTTGGCAGGCTAAATCTTTAAGCATTGCCAACAGGTCGATTTTTTGTCCTATATTAGACTGACCGTTACCTCGACTATTTAGCTGCCTTTGTTCAACATTTTCATGTTCGATAGCAGAATTGTGTTTTATATTATAAACCAGCGTAGGAGCGCCATCACTAAGGATGTTATGTTGTTGACTGCTCAATTGATTCTGGCTGTCTATAATAACCCTTAAAGGTTGTTTTTGCCGCCGAGAAAAACGAACAGCAATATCGCTTGGCAATTGATGAGTTCGCACGTTCAGTTGGGGGTTGTCGTGCAGTACCGTGCCAGATCCAGTCAAAATTGCACATGCCTTAGCTCGCTCTATTTGCACGTCGGCTCGCGCTTGCTCAGTAGTAATCCATTTGCTTTCACCAGATGCTAAAGCCGTTTTAGCGTCTAAACTCGACGCCAATTTAACACTGACAAATGGACGTCCATGTTCAATTCTAAAAAAGAAGGTTTTATTGAGTTCTTGTGCTTCACTTTGCATTAATCCTATCGATACATCAATACCAGCATTTTTCAGGATGTTAATACCTTTCCCTGCCACCATTGGATTAGGGTCTAGGCAAGCAACAACAACCTTTTTTACTCTTGCCGCTACCAGAGCTTGCGCGCAGCTACCTGTTCGGCCAACATGAGCACAGGGCTCTAAACTCACATAAACACTCGCACCCTTTAAGCTATGCCCATTTGCTACTGCTTGTTCCATTGCATTAATTTCTGCATGGGCTAGACCTGCTCTTTCATGGTAGCCTTCGCCTATAATGACTGGTGCTTCGTCAAATTGGTCTTTTGTTGCATGTGGTTCTGATACTATTACGCAGCCCACGTGTGGGTTTGGTGTCGTTGAGAACCGCCCTTCTGTGGCTAGCGCTAAGGCTCTTGCCATCATATTGGCATCAAAAGTGCTAAATTTAGAATTTGGTTTTAAATTCGACATAATGGCTTTTGTTTTATCAGCAGTGTCAATTCGGTTTGCGAAAATTTATACATCATCTGATAGCTTGGCAATTTCTTCCCCAAATTCTTTCACATCTTCAAACGAACGATAAACTGAAGCGAATCGCACGTAGGCGACTTTGTCTAACTCTTTTAATGCAGACATGATTAGTTCACCTATAAACTCAGATTTCACTTCTCGCTCGCCTACAGCTCGTAAAGACGACTTGATTTTAGCAATGGTCTGATGGATGGATTCTGTGCTAACAGGCCGTTTTTCAAGTGCTCGGGTCAAACCAGCAACCAGTTTATCTTCGTCAAAAGGTTCACGGGTTTCATCGCGCTTAATCACTTTGGGCATGACAAGTTCTGCTATTTCGAATGTAGTATAACGTTCAGTGCATTCTAAGCACTGACGTCTGCGCCGAATCTGCTCTCCACCAGCAACTAAACGAGAATCGATAACTTTTGTTTCTTGTGCACTACAAAAAGGACAAAACATTAAACATACCTTTATTTAACAACGAAGCCGGCATAAACCGGCTTAGTGGACCTATAGATTTACACTATTTACCTAACAATAATATTAGCTGTAAACAGGGAATTTTTCACACAAACTAACAACTTGACTCTTAACACTATCAATAACCTCCTGGTTATCGATATTATCAAGCACATCACAAATCCAATTCGCCACTTGTTTGGCTTCGGTTTCGCTAAATCCGCGACGTGTAATGGCAGGAGTACCAATACGCAAACCACTTGTCACAAATGGTGACCGAGGGTCGTTAGGAACCGAGTTTTTATTTACGGTAATATTTGCATTACCTAATGCTGCATCGGCATCTTTACCAGTGATGTCTTTGTCAATCAGGTCTAATAAAAACAGGTGGTTTTCAGTGCCATTTGATACAACTTTATAGCCACGGCTTTGCAACACCGAACACATCGCTTTTGCATTAATTAATACTTGTTGTTGATACGTTTTGAAATCGTCAGACAAGGCTTCTTTAAAGGCTACTGCTTTAGCCGCAATAACATGGCACAATGGCCCACCTTGATTGCCAGGGAATACTGAGCTGTTGAATTTTTTGTATAGCGTTTCATCGCCACAAGCCGATAGTATTAATCCGCCTCTTGGACCAGCGAGCGTCTTATGCGTGGTGGTAGTTACAACATGTGCGTGTGGAATTGGGCTGGGGTAAATGCCAGCAGCCACTAAACCCGCAACATGAGCCATATCGACTAATAAATAAGCACCTACTTTATCTGCTATTTGTCTAAAACGCGCCCAATCTACAATACCTGAGTAAGCTGAAAAACCACCGATTATAAGTTTTGGTTTATGTTCAAGGGCAAGCGCCTCAACATTGTCATAATCAATAATGCCGGTTTCTGGATGCAAACCATATTGCACCGCATTATAAGTCTTACCTGAAAAATTAACATGAGAGCCATGGGTTAAGTGGCCGCCATCTGCCAAACTCATGCCAAGTACGGTGTCATTTGCGTTAATTAAGGCCATAAAAACAGCAGTATTCGCTTGTGAACCTGAATGCGGCTGTACGTTGGCATAATCGGCATCAAATAACTGCTTTGCTCTTTCAATGGCTAACTCTTCTGCCACATCCACATGCTCACAGCCACCATAATATCGCTTCCCCGGATAGCCCTCAGCATATTTATTTGTGAGTTGTGAACCCTGTGCTTCAAGCACTCTAGGACTACAATAGTTTTCAGAAGCAATTAGTTCAATATGGTGTTCTTGGCGTTGTTTTTCTGCTTCCATCGCAGCAGATAATTCTGGATCAAATTCAGCGATGGACGTATTGCGTGACAGCATGCGGGCTCCTCGTTCACAAAAATTGGGGAAGGTTTGATAAGCAAAGTATGAAGCTCATCAAAAAAATCGTGCATATTGTAGCGTTTTTGACAGCTTTGTATATAGATGAAATCGAATATCTAATAGCACTAATGCACGATATCTTGACAAGAGAATAGCTGCATTGCTACCTTCGCCCAAACACACAAAATATTGTGATCATTTTTGTAATAAATTCAGTCGTTTATTGTACTTTTATTTATCTTGGTTTTTTAAACTTAATTCAAGTTGTTTGACGCGATCAAATAACTTTCCTATTTGACGTTGTTGCACGGTATTTTTTTGCCATTCTCTATTTGGTAATACGGGCATGCCTGAAGAGTACACTCCCGCTTCTTTAATAGATTTGGTTACCATTGAATTACCGGTAATTTGCACTTTATCAGCAATACTAATATGCCCATTAATGGCACATTGCCCAGCAATAACTACATATTTTCCAATTATCGCGCTACCAGCAATACCAATAGCGCCACACAAACAAGAAAAATCCCCTACTTGAACGTTATGTGCCATATGGACTTGATTATCAATAATGACATGCTTGCCAATAATCGTGTTGTCAATTGCGCCTCTGTCTATGGTGCATCCGGCACCAATTTCAGTGTCGTGACCGACAACAACAGTTCCCATTTGTGGGATTTTAACCCAAATACCCTTGTCGTTTGCATAACCAAAACCATCACATCCAATGACAGATCCAGAATGAACCGATACTCTATCACCCAAAACCACTTCATGATAAATAGTCACATTCGCACGCAGGTTCACTCCTTCTCCTAACTTTGCCCTTTCACCAATATAGGTATTTGGACCAATGATAGTGTCTGCACCCACTATCGCACCTGCAGCGATAACTGCCCCGGAGCCTATAGCGACATTGTTGCCGATGACTGCGCTAGGATCGATATTGGCGCGAGCAGAAATACCATTTGCTTGTTTTGGCGTAGTATCTAAAAATTGTGCCGCTTTGGCGAAACCGACATACGGATCTTTTACAATTATTGCATTGCCAGAGTATGCCTCAGTCGTTTGTTCATTTATAATGACAGCGCCTGCTTTTGTGTCACTAAGGTCCTTAGCATATTTAGGATTAGACAAAAAAGATAACTGATGAGATTGGGCTGTGGTTAGGTTACCCATTTCTGTGACGCAATGCTGGGCATTGCCCTGCACTGTACCGCCAATATGTTCGGCTATTTGTGCAATTGTTACTGGTGGCATTAGCAACTTCCTAAAAGAATTATCACGATAATAAACAGAATGTTAACACACAAAAAACCGGAAGAAAGCAGGAATATTGTGTAGAATATATAAAGGTTAACAGACCCTAGCAAATAAAATTAATTATTAATTAAGGATATCAGCCCCCATGGCTCAATACGTTTACAGCATGCATCGCGTAGGCAAGATAGTTCCTCCTAATCGACACATTTTAAAAAATATTAGTTTAAGCTTTTTTCCCGGTGCCAAAATTGGCGTACTCGGTTTAAATGGTGCAGGTAAATCAACCTTGCTTCGCATTATGGCCGGCATCGATAATGAGATTGAAGGAGAAGCACGCCCTCAACCAGGTTTAAAAATTGGTTATCTTCCTCAAGAACCAAAACTTGATGAAAGCAAAGATGTACGAGGTAACATCGAGTTGGCGGTATCGGATGTAATAGATGCCCTAGCAAGACTGGACCAAGTCTATGCTGAATATGCGTCACCTGATGCAGATTTTGATGCATTAGCAAAAGAGCAGGGGGAATTAGAAGCTATCATTCAAGCAAAAGACGGTCATAACATAGAAAATGCCTTAGAAAGAGCAGCCAATGCATTACGCTTGCCACCTTGGGACGCAGATGTTACTAAGCTTTCTGGTGGTGAGCAACGCCGAGTTGCGCTTTGCAAACTGTTGCTCGAAAAGCCCGAAATGTTGTTACTCGACGAACCGACTAACCATCTTGATGCAGAATCAGTGGCTTGGTTAGAGCGGTTTTTACATGATTATGAGGGCACTGTTGTTGCTATTACCCATGATAGGTACTTTCTTGATAATGTTGCCGGTTGGATATTAGAACTTGACCGTGGTGAAGGTATTCCTTGGGAAGGCAATTACTCCTCGTGGCTTGAACAAAAAGACGCTCGATTACAACAAGAAGAGCGCAGCGAAAATGCTCGACAAAAATCCATTAAACAAGAGTTAGAATGGGTACGTTCTAATCCCAAGGGCCGCCAAGCTAAAAGTAAAGCAAGAATGGCTAGATTTGAAGAACTCAATACTGGCGATTATCAGAAACGCAACGAGACCAACGAGTTATTCATCCCACCTGGTGAGCGATTAGGAGATAAGGTCATTGAAATTAGTGATTTAACAAAATCATATGGTGACCGTTTGTTAATTGATGGGCTATCTTTCAATGTTCCCAAAGGAGGTATAGTTGGCATCATAGGTCCAAACGGGGCTGGTAAATCAACGCTATTCAAGATGTTGACGGGTGCTGAAGAAGCCGACTCAGGTGCTATAGTGGTTGGCGAAACGGTGCAACTTGCTAGTGTTGATCAATTTCGCGACCATATGAATGAAAACAACACTGTTTTTAAAGAGATTTCAGATGGCCAGGATATCCTTAAAATTGGTAACTTTGAAATAAATAGTCGAGCGTATTGTAGTCGGTTTAATTTCAAGGGAAATGACCAACAAAAGTTTATCAAAGACCTATCTGGCGGCGAACGGAATCGCGTGCACTTAGCAAAATTACTTAAATCAGGCGGAAATACGCTGTTGCTAGATGAGCCGACAAATGATCTGGATGTCGAAACACTCAGAGCATTAGAAAATGCGATATTGGAATTTCCTGGTTGTGTAATGGTGATTTCTCACGACCGATGGTTTTTAGATAGAGTTGCAACACATATTCTGGACTATCGAGATGAAGGTAAAATCAACTTCTTTGAAGGCAATTACTCAGATTATGCTGCATGGTTAAAAGCAACCTATGGACAAGATGTCGTTGAGCCTCATCGATTGAAATATAAAAAGATAAGTTAGGGTCTAATACGCATATCAACTCATAAGGCCTTTTATAGAGTAAAGGCCTTAGACATCAAAAGTGAGAATAAAATGGCTAAATTAATGGGCGTCCCTTTTCGGGATTTACCCGCAACGAGCATACCTTTGTTCGCGTTAGGTTTGATCATAGTGTTATTTTGCCATTTTCAATTTATGCATCTCATAGCAGGCGAAAATCCAGAGTTTCTTGTTGTGTTAATGGTGTTTGGACCTGGGTGTTTATTTGTTGTCTCATTTATTACTACTTTTTTCCCCTCATTATGTCGAACTCATTTAATGGCCTACGTAGCCCTCATTAGTGGCGTTGAAATAGGTATTGCCGCTTATTTAGGTTATTCGGCAACACAATGGTACATTACGCCTGAACTATATCGAATAGAGCCAACTGTTGTCAGTTTGACGCTGATTATCGGGTGTTTACAGTGGTCAAAACGAAAATGGGAATTACGAGTAAAAGCGTTGTTAGAACAAAAATCTAAAATTGAGCAGAGTTAGTTTTTGCCTAAAATCCCTCCCATCACTGCGGCACTGATTGCTGTTTGCGCCGGTTACCTTATCGCCCCAATGGGAATGGCATCAGTTAATGTTGCTATTCCGGCATTGGCTGCCGATCTTAATGCCAGCGCAATAAAAGTTGCTTGGCTGCCGACACTTTATATCTTAAGCAGCGTAGCGTTTATGCTGCCTTGCACTAAACTTGCCGATAATTTTGGGCGAAAACGAATATATAGTATTGGTCTCGCGGTCAATATAGTGGCAGCGTTTATGAGCAGCATTGCAAGCAATATTGATTGGATTTTATTTTGGCGGTTTTTCCAAGGAGTGGCGGGAGCAATGATTTTTGGCACAGGAATCGCCATTATTACCTCTGTAACGACCCCGAAAAAAAGAGGCGCCGCTTTGGGTATTGTTGCCAGTTGCGTATATATTGGTTTAACACTAGCACCAGCGCTTGGCGGTATCCTAACTCAATATTTTGGTTGGCGCTCAGTGTTTTATTTCCAAATCCCTTTTGGTGTGTTTTTGATTCTTTTCATCAAATGGCAACTCAAAGGTGAATGGAAAAACGATGCCCATTCAAATTTTGATTGGAATGGTTCTTTATTATTTGCCACTTTTGCAACGGCGTTTGTGTATGGTGTGAGTGTATTACCCGACGCAAGCGGTATTGTTTTTTTGCTACTGGCATTTAGCAGCTTAGCAGCCTTTGTGTTTCATCAAAGTCGACATCAGCACCCTTTAATTCGGGTACAACTATTCAAAGAAAGCCGTGTTTTTAGTTTATCGCTTTCTACGTCGTTTCTAATGTATGGTAGTAACTTCGCCATTTTATTCTTATTGAGCCTTTATTTGCAGTATATTAGAGAACTAAATCCTGCCCAGGCTGGACAAGTCTTGCTTATGCAAGCTTTGGCTATGGCTATTATTGCCCCTTTTGCAGGTCGACTCTCTGACCGTTACGAACCACGCATTGTTGCCACCATCGGCTGCGCAATAGTGGCAATTGGTTTTATCGCACTCAATCAAATAAATATGTCGACTAGCGCGTTTTATATTGGTGGTGCTTTGTTGTTAATAGGTATAGGCTTTGGTTTGTTTTCAACACCCAATAATAGTGCCATTATGGGGGCAGTAGACAAACATGAGGTAGGCGCAGCCTCGGCTTCCATGAATTTGTCTAGAACAATTGGTAATTTAGTCGGTATGAGTTTAGTGAATCTAATGATGCAATACTATATTGGCGACGCCAACTTTACACCAGAACAAAACCCGGCGCTAATGCAAACCATCTCCTTAGCGCTTATGATGTCGCTTAGTTTTGTTTTAGTTGCATGTGTTCTTTCAGTGCTTCGAGGAAAGAAATAATATTTTACAATAATAAAAGGTCATAAAAATGGATATGAATTTCACAACATTATTAACCGTCACCCCAATGTATATTGCTATATTGGGCCTTATTTTGGTGCCAATGACAATGTATGTGGGCATGTACCGGATAAAAAATAAGGTTGATATTGGCGATAATGCCGACAAATACCTGATTAGACGCATAAGAAGCCATGCTAATTTTATTGAAACAGTGCCTTTGGCCGTCATATTATTGCTTACTGCGGAATTAATGGGTGCGAGCGCAATTTTGTTGCACTGTTTAGGTATCACACTCGTGCTTGCTAGAATTTTACACTTTATCGGCTTAAGTGGTATCGGCCCGTTTTTTGGGCGCCCAATTGGGATGTTTGGAACTTTAGGTGTCTATTTGGTGACTTCTATTTGGATATTAGTTGCATTAATTTGAAAGCACAATATTGAACAAACAATACTCAGTCAAAAGAAGCATTATCGTTATTAACCTGATGGTTCCAATAAAATAACAGAAGTATTGTCTCTACCGCCTTTAGTATTGGAAAGATGTATTAATTGCTCAGCTTGCTCTTGCAGGCTTTTTCGGTTAGTTAATATTTGTTGGATATCTAACTCATTTAGCTCGTTACTCAAGCCATCACTGCATAACAATACCTTGGACTGTTTAGTCAGTTCGATACGTTTGTGATCAGCGCCAAATGGCTTACTCGACGACATCCCTAAAGACCGCGTTATAATATGTCTGTGGGGATGGGTGATGGCTTGGTCTTTGCTAATTAAGTTAAGATCAAGCAATTCTTGAATTTTTGAATGATCGTGCGTGAGTTGTTTAAGGATTTCTCCTTCTTGTAAATATACTCGGCTATCACCAACCCACCAAACATCTAAATATGTCTCCTCTAATTTTGCTAGCGCAAGCGTTGTGCCCATACCCCGTTTAGTATCGACGCGAATAGCATATTCCAAAATACTCGCGTGGGCACCATAAATCGCTTGCTCAATCGCACGTCCTTGTTCAACATGTTGCAAAATAATATCACATGCCATTTTACTCGCAATTTTGCCATTATCGTGCCCCCCCATGCCGTCAGCAATAATCCATAAGCCAATTGTTTTGTTAATAAGAAAACAATCTTCGTTACTCGGCCTTACTTTACCAGTATGACTAATACCTACTGCATTTATTTGCATACTCATAATGCTTCCAATGCCTCATTGAGTCTCGCAACAGGGACAATCTCCAATCCGTCAATAGGCTTCTTAGGCGCGTTAGCACGAGGGACGATGGCACGTGTAAAACCGTGTTTAGCGGCTTCGCTTAATCGATCAGTTCCATTTGGAACAGGCCGAATTTCACCCGACAAACCAACCTCACCAAAAGCTAACAAACCTTGCGGTAAAATAAGATTTCTGAAACTAGACAGCATCGCTAAAAGCAAGGCTAAATCTGCACCTGTTTCTGTTATTTTGACACCGCCAACGACATTGGCAAACACATCTTGATCATTCATCTGTATATTGCCATGACGATGCATAACAGCCAACAACATTGCCAATCTATTGTGATCCAAACCTACCGCTATGCGACGAGGATTAGAAAGTGGTGAATGATCAACCAAAGCTTGTATTTCAACTAACAGTGGTCTTGTGCCCTCCCAAACAGACATGACAATGCTCCCAGGAGAAGGGTCTTGGGCGCGGTTCAAAAAAATTGCAGAAGGGTTTGATACTTCTTTCATGCCTTTTTCGGTCATACCGAAAACACCAAGCTCATTGATGGCACCAAAGCGGTTTTTAGTGCCGCGTAAGGTGCGATACCGCCCATCTGACTCGCCCTCAAGCATCATCGAACAATCAATACAATGCTCAAGTACTTTTGGTCCAGCCAAGCTCCCATCTTTAGTCACATGCCCAACTATGAACATTGCAATATGATGCTGTTTGGCGAAGCGAGTAAGCGCAGCAGCGCATTCGCGTACTTGTGATACCCCACCCGGAGCCGATTGGATATCACTTAAATGCATAACCTGAATAGAATCAATTACCATCACGGTTGGTTTGTTGGTTAAAGCAAGTTGGCAAATAGTGTCTACGTTAGTCTCAGATAATAGTTTTAGTTTATCATTGGGTAAACCAAGTCTATTAGCACGCATAGCGACCTGTTGTAAGGACTCCTCACCAGTGACGTACAAGGCTGTACTTTGTTGCGCTAAATAGCACATCACTTGCAATAAAAGGGTACTTTTACCAGCGCCTGGTGAACCACCAATTAAAATGGCTGAGCCCGGCACAACACCACCACCGAGGACTCGATCAAGTTCTTTAAACCCCGAAGTAAAACGAGGTAATTCACTTAAATCGATTTCATTAAGCGTTTCTACTTTTGCCTGTGTGTTACCAGCAAAACCGCTACGTGCTGGACTTCCAGAAGGCATACTACTAGCGCTTGGCAAGCGTAATTCCGAAATAGTATTCCAAGCCTTGCAATCGTTACATTGCCCTTGCCACCTTGGATGTTCACTACCACAATCACTACACACATAAGCTGTTTTTGTTTTTGCCATTTAGCTAATAAATTCCTGTTCGTGTTTTGTCTGCAAAACCGCTAAAGTTACCGACTAATTTATCCGATAACGATAAGATGGGAAAGTATAATATGTTTTTGATTTCATATGTCTTAATTCTTGTTCTAAGAAGTACAAATGACCGATAGACTAGAAAGCTATGAAGCGCTTATCCAAGCATTAGCACCTTTGGTAAGTAAAGCAAATTTCAACGTTGAATTTGAACAGCGGACTAAGTCGATCCCACAAGACACACGTTTTCTTATCAAAATGGAACTTAAACGCTTAGCCAAACCTTGTATCCGCTCAATCGATCTTCGGACTATAGTCAAGGATGAATGCCGCTTATTCCACCACCACGGCATTGACCATTATCTCAATGTTAACGGAATTTTACATTTTGAGAAACTGGTCAAACGATACGAAGAGTATACCTTTGGTGTATACGAAAACGTACTCAAAGAAGCTGAAAAAGAAAAGCAATCTTACTTGGTATCACAAAAAAAAGGCTTGAGCAAAACTGAAATGTATTTGCCCGACGAGAAATATATTACCCCTTGCCAAGAATTATTAAATTTTCCGGTCAGGAAACAAGAACGCCTTAATTATGTGGTTGCGGTAGAAATTTTCTTTGCTGACAAAAGCAGTATCCATGCAAGCACCCTCGATATTTCAGTCAATGGCTTACGCGTTAAACTAAAAGACAATGACAAATTAAGTAAATTTAAAACCTTTGAACCCCTTCAAATTGTCTTACGGGGCTTAGATAAAAACTTGGGACTTTCACGCGAGTCGATAGAATATCAAGCCCTGAATGTCAGTGGCGATCACCATAAAACGCAAATTCATTTATATCGAGATGGCAGCAAAAACCCCTTGTTTGACGACTTTGTGCAAGACTTAATAAGGGTCCATAAACATCGTTATAAAGTTAATCTCGATAATGTCGAAATGGCCCTGGCCAGCAAAATATACGAACAAAGTTTTGCCAACAACACGCCTACTTTACCCGTATTTATTTGCCGGGATGATGAAAAAATATTCTGTGCAAAGTATGCCAGTATGAATACTTGTAACAAACCTATATTAGATTTTTGGGAAGACGAGAAAGGCCAACAAGTGATTGGTTTTTTACTCAATCCAAATCGATTGCACAGGTTGATTAATGATAACAATGCCTATCCTCAAATGACGATATATTGCTTTAATCATATCAAAGATGAAAAGGTTTATTTTTATTCCGCAAGTGAACAAGAGCTCGCAGAAAGCAGTGAATTAAGATCAACGTTTTTAAGTTACGGCGCCCGCAAAGTTAGTTGGCGTGTTTATCATCTTACTGTAAGTGATGTATTGCCAAATCAAGGCTACTCGCCGACTTCAATTCCAGATGGTGTGAACAAAAGAATTGACCGCATGAATCAGGCCTTGAGCCCTCGTTTGAAATCAAAAATAGACCTTATTACTAACATGGTTAGTGTAACCGACATCACTAATGACATTGGGCAAGCCTGTTACCAAACACAGTTGCTACATAAGCATAAAATACGACTATTAAGTCAATTTGGCCATGCTCGCAACAAACTACCGCATTTTGTAGAAACATATCGACATACGCAAAAAGAATTGAGACGACAAACCCGATATACTTTGCGCACACCCATTACCATAAAAACGAACAACCAACTTGTGAAAGGGGTAACGGAAGATGTCTCAATAAGCGGACTCAAAATTGAATTAGATGAAGCTATCACACAAAGGTTAAACAGTAAGGTTAATGTCAGCTTTAGCAAACTACAAAAAATCACTGATAGTTTTGATTTACACAATCTGCGATATAAAGTGGTACATATTAATATCGATAAAAATGTATTGCATTTGCAGGCTAGCGCAGAAGATGAAAATAATGTTGCTGAAAACTTTTTCACTCATTTAATTGAGCATAATTCAGACAAATTAACCGCTATTCAAAACGAAGAGCCTGTGTCTGGACTGAGCATTGCTTTACGCAATATACACTCCAAAAATAGTCCTCAATTTTGTGCCTATGTTGAAAAAAAGGTACAGGGATACTTGCCGGCCATGTCCAGTGCTTCGCAGGTAAGAACAAAATGGATGGAATTTTTACATCATGATAAAAGCCTTGCCTTAGTCAATCTAGGGTGGTTGTATCAAGATATTGATGAGGGTAATGATTTCGTCAATCAAACGCTTAAGCTACTGCGAATAGACCCTACGCCCATTAAATCTGAAATATTTGTTGCCGCTCCCGCGCAAAGCCAGTTTGCAATGGGGATAAGAAAAGCAAAATGGCAATATCAGTTCCCACATCAACGCGCGCGTCAAAGTTTTATAAAACAAGCAATAAATGCGGGTGAGTTTTTAGCTTTTAGCGTAACTATCAACAAAGCTATTAAACCCGATCTGGAAAAAATTGAACAGGAACTGCTGTACTTAAGTCAGCATGCCGTGCACAAAGCGACCTATTTTGAAGAACGTCTTTGGGATATTGCAGGCAATATCTTTTTAACCGATATCACTCAAGAAGTACTCACCCGTTATAAATTACGTTAAGCTTTAAAGTAAGCGTCTATTTATGTAAATATCGTCTATCGGTATTAACGATTAAACATGTTAATACCCAGCATCAGCGGGAAGGGTTAATGAAAGGACGTATTCAACACTGCTATTTTTTGTTCTTTATTTTCATAAAGGCTATGGCACTCCTCGGTCTTTTGGGTGGCATATGTGTAAAGGCATATTCAAATTCTGAGAAAGGTGATGCTAGAATTGAATTACTCGAGGCTGCCGCAAATAATATTCAAATAAAGATAAGCGTGCAACATAACTATTTGGACTCTGGTTGTCCAAACAGCGCAGCTTCTTGCTATCAAGCCACCCTCTATCTCAAACTTGCTACCCAAATGCCGAAGCAATGGCGTATTTTGTTTAGCCATCTATCTCCCATTAATAAAGTGCAAAGTGAGAATTTTACAATACGACACATTAATGGTGATTTGCATGAAATAAGGCCCATAAATAATTCCGCAGAACAAGCTTATGATCCACTAAAAGAATACCAAATAAGCTTTTTTGGCTTTACCCCGCTTGTTTCTGAATCTATTCTATTCCCTAATTACTTATTAGTATCTAACGATTCTCACGCTCGGGTAATTGCGTCCACCTTAAGCCAACAAATGCCAGGACAGCAAATTCCAAAACATCAGCATGTGTTACCGTTTACTCTTAATGAGCAACTAAAGCGAGGAGCAAACGACGCAGTAGCTATTGCGACTGCGACAGAACGCCTTGAGCGTTTTTCATCCAGAAGCGCATTGTCGCTAAACGATAAACCACCCAATTCACCCCGTATTATTCCAAATGTAAAACATAGTGCGTGGACGCATATACGCTTGGATATAAAAGAAGGCATTGCGTTGCCTGACACAATCAAACAAAACGCAAGTTTGTATCATGCGATCACTCAGCGGCTATCAAATAATGGTATTACCTTAAACGACAAAGGAATAAAAGTTCAATTAGTTGGCAAACCTAAAGGCTCACATGAGCCAGATATGAAAGATGCGAACTTACAAATCAACCATGCGCAAAGCGAGGTATATCATTTATCCATTACCGACAATTCAATTATTGTAAAGTTTACCGATAATGCTGGTTTGTATTATGCATTTATGTCACTCGCACAACTGTATTCAAAAGACTCACAAAGCTTACCTATTGGTACTATTAACGATAGTCCTTCCTTGGGATTTAGAGGCTTGCATATTGATGTTTCTCGAAACTTCAGGAGCAAAGCGTTTATTTTGCAAACCATTGACCAAATGTCTTACTTCAAACTCAACAAACTGCATCTGCATTTAGCGGATGATGAGGGTTGGCGTTTACAAATAATGTCCTTACCCGAACTGACCGAAATAGGCGGATATAGATGCTTTGACGAGCGAGAAACACAATGTTTGTTGCCGCAATTAGCTGGTGGAGACGGCGTTTCACAAGATACCGTTCAAAATAGTGGGTTTTATACTGTTGATGATTATCAAGCAATTTTAAAGTATGCGCATGCTAGGCAAGTTGAAATCATTCCATCCTTTGACATGCCAGGGCATTCTCGTGCGGCGATTGTTTCAATGCGCGCTCGTTATTACCGCTTAATGCAAGAAAACAAACCTGAACAAGCTACGCAGTTTTTGCTCACTGAATTTGAAGACCAGAGTCGATATCGTTCAATTCAACATTACAACGACAATACCTTAAATCCATGCTTGCCTTCGACATATCGATTTATTGAGGAAGTACTTAATAATCTTATCGCCATACACCACACAGCAGGCGTGCCTCTAAAGCGTTATCATTTGGGCGCTGATGAGACCGCTGGAGCATGGCAAAATTCTCCCGCATGCGCTCGCTTTATTGCTAAGCACAAAAATATGAGTGAGGTATCTGAATTAGGCCCTTATTTTATTGAACGGGTAACAAATATAGTATCCAATTTAGGCATAACACCCGCAGCATGGAGCGATGGTTTATCGTCGACCAATCCACACAATTTGCCAAGCAACATACAGGCAAATGCCTGGGAGACGCTCTATTCAGGCGGGCACTCCAAGGCTCACGAGAAGCTAAACAGAGGCTGGCAAGTAGTATTATCTACCCCTGATGTGTTGTATTTTGACTTTCCATATGAGGCTGATCCGATTGAGCCCGGATACTATTGGGGTTCAAGATATACCGATACTTATCAAGTTTTTCAATTTATGCCATTTAACTTACCCGCACATGCAGAGCTCTGGTCAGATAATTTTGAACGGCCGTATTCAGCAAATGCTAAGGTAACTAAAAAACGAGACATTACAGGTATACAAGGTCAACTTTGGGGTGAAACTGTGCGAACTGATGCACAGGCAAATTACATGCTTTACCCTCGTTTATTAGCACTTGCAGAACGCGCATGGCATACGCCAACTTGGGCTGAAAAATACCAAGGCGATAAAGATTATTCGGTAAATACTAACCAAATAGATAAGGACCAAAAAACTGCTATAGCGTCTGACTGGAAGGCGTTTACGCAATTGCTAACAACTAAAACACTTGCGCAACTTGTTCGCGATGGAGTCATACCGCGAGTGCCCTTGCCAGGTGCAAATATGCAAAACAACACATTAATTATGCAATCTGCATTTACAGGCTTAATACTTGAGTATAGGCTGGAAGACAGTGACTGGCAGCGCTATGATAAGCCTGTACCCGTTGACCACGCGCATGGCATTGAAATACGTGCACGAATAGGTAGTACCAATATCAGTAGTCGAATACAAAAATTACAATAATCTTCGCGCAAAAAGCGATAAAAACGCGCACAAAAGGTAAAAAAGTTAGAATATGCAAACTTACTACAGTGACCATTTTTTTGATGGTAATAACATAACACAAAGTGTTTTGATGAGCGTTGACAATGGCATTATTGTAGACATACAAGCAGGAAAAGCAGAAGATGCAGATGTTAAGCTAAATGGACTAGTTACTAGTGGTTTTATCGACATTCAAGTGAATGGTGGTGGCGGTATTATGTTTAACGACATACAAACTCCAAAAGCCCTGCATACCATTATGGCAGCACATGCACAGTTTGGTACTACTGCAATGTTACCTACGCTGATTACCGATAACCATAAGAAAATGCACGCTGCTGCAGAGGCTATTTATCAGGCGATTCAACACAATGCTGAAGGTATTGTGGGTATCCATTTTGAAGGGCCGCATTTGAGCATCATTAAAAAAGGCATTCATAGTGAAAAACATATTCGACCGGTCAGCGACGCAGATTTAGCGACGATTACACGTAAAGACATTGGCAAGGTTCTAGTTACACTAGCGCCAGAAAATGTGCCACTTGATGTAATAAAAGAGCTTGTTAATCAGGGCGTTACTGTTTCTTTAGGGCATTCATCTGCTGATATAGATACTGTATTAGCAGCAATAGAAGCTGGGGCAAAATGCTTTACACATTTGTTCAATGCAATGAGTGGCTTAAAAGCTCGCGAACCGGGTATGATTGCGGCAGCGCTCGGCAACACTAACGTATATGCGGGATTGATTGCTGATGGCCATCATGTTCACCCATATAATTGTCAATTAGCATACAAATGTTTGGGCGATAAACGTTTAATTTTAGTCACTGATGCAATGGCGCATGTAGGTAGTGATATAACAAGCATATCTTGGGTAGACAATGTAATCAGCAAACAAAATAATCGCTTAAGCTTGGCTGATGGCAGTATTGCAGGTTCGTGCATTAGTATGGCAAATTCTGTGCAAAACATGACGAAATTTTTGGGCCATAACAGCCTTAACAGCCTTAACAATCAAGATAATACTGCGTTAACCAATATACTTAATATGGCAAGTTTACACCCTGCTGAGCTGATGAACTTAAAAAACCGTGGCTCACTATCTATCGGTAAAAGAGCCGATTTTGTGTTACTGAATGCAGAATTAGCCCACCAAGGCACTTGGATAGCTGGAGAGGAGCAATAAATGCAAAACACTATTAAGCCACAAAGTAGCCTACTCCCTATGGTAATTATTGGTGGTCTATTTTTTATATTTGGCTTTATTACTTGGTTAAATGGGGCTTTAGTTCCCTTTTTACAAATTGTGTGCGACCTCAATGAGATGCAAGCGATTTTAATTGCCTCCACGTTTTATTTTGCTTATGTTGTAATGGCCTTGCCGATGGCGAGTTTACTTGATAAGACTGGCTACAAAAAGGCAATGGCATTAGGGCTTGGTATGATATCGCTTGGATGTTTATTGTTTATTCCCGCCGCACAATTGCAGTCGTTTGCTATGTTTTTATTTGCTCAATTTGTACTGGGCACTGGTTTAACTCTTCTACAAACCGCTTCTAATCCCTATATCGTGAAAATTGGACCAGAAGAAACAGCCGCAGTCCGTATTTCTATTATGGGTATACTAAACAAGATGGCAGGTGTTTTTGCCCCCATGATATTCACTGTACTGGTGCTCGGAGATTTTGCTGATGTCAACGCAAAATCTGTTGATTTATTATCAACAGCCGAACGCGAAGTTAAAGTGAGTGCGCTTGCAGATGGGTTAATATTTCCTTATTTATGGATGGCGATTGCTTTAGCCGTTCTTGCCCTTGGTATGCTTAAGTCAAAACTTCCTGAACTAAGCGCTTATCAACTAGAAGAAAACCATACGGTAAATTCTACTTCTAGTAAATCTATCAAAGACTATCCGCACTTGTTGTTGGGTGCCGCTACATTATTTGTCTATGTTGGCGTAGAAGTCATTGCCGGCGATACTATTGGTTTGTTTGGTTCAAATTTAGGCGTAATCAATGCGACCTCTTTAACATCATTCACGATGGCGTTTATGGTATTGGGTTATGTGCTTGGGCTCATACTAATCCCCAGAATTATGACTGAGCGTAACGCTCTGCTTGGTTCAGCCATTTTAGGAATGATTCTGTCTATTGCCATTGTATATTCATCTACGAGCAACACTTTTATTTCTGAAATATTGTGGGGATGGCTTGGTTTTGCAAAGGTGCCAAACACTATTGCATTTATCGCGCTACTGGGCTTTGCAAATGCAATCGTATGGCCTGCGGTTTGGCCCCTCGCCCTTAAAGGTTTAGGAGATTTAACTGCAAAAGGCTCGGCAATATTAATTATGGGTATTGCCGGGGGTGCTATTTTACCATTAGTGTATGGTGCATTATCTGGCTGGCTTGGCGGCCAGTCTGCATATTGGATGATGTTACCTTGCTATTTGTTTATCTTTTATTACGCTTTGATTGGCTGCAAAATACGCTCAAAGTAAGCTTGGGCGTTGGGCTTGATTAACGGGTGTGATGTGCTAATTCTATAGGTCACTCAAGCAATCAGAAGATGCTTCTAATTTTTACCATCAAAGTTTTATTGCCAAGTCGACTGGCTCTGGCTTATGCGATAAAAACCCTTGCGCGTAATCAATACCCAGTTGCTTAACTCTATTTAAAATCTCCGGTGAATCCACAAATTCGGCCACCGTTTTTAAATTCATTATGTTAGCAACCTCAACAAAACAGCGCACGGCCGCTTCATCTAGGGGGTCATCGATTAAATCTTGAATAAAGTGACCATCGATTTTAAGAATATCCACCGGTAGCTTTTTCAAATAGTCAAAAGAAGAAGCACCTGCACCAAAGTCATCAAGGGCTACTCTCACCCCTAAATTGCTCACTTGTTCGACAAATAATGAAGCATCAGTGAGGTTGGTAATTGCTGCCGTTTCAGTAATCTCCAAACAAATTTTAGTGCATGTTTGAGCGCTGAGCCCATTAAAGATTTCATAGGCATACTTATGAAATGCTCGATCTCCTACTGACTGTCCAGATAGATTTATGCATAACAAGTCAATACGTTGGAATAACTCTGTGGGTCTTTCATCTAGCCACTTTATCGCATTTTTTAATACCCATCTGTCTATCCTACTTGCTAGATGAAAGCGTTCAGCAGCAGGGAAAAATGCGCCAGGAAGGATTGTACTTCCATCCTCACCTTGTAGTCTCACCAATATTTCGGCATGGATACCTTCTGAGTCACTGTCTAAATTTGTCAAACGTTGTGCATATAGTATAAAACGGTTTTCATCCAAGGCATTTTCAATACGTGTGGTCCATTGCATCTCCCCTTGACGAGTGCGCATGGCTAAATCTGATTCAGACCAGATGTGTACGCGATTGCGACCAGCTTCTTTGGCCGCATAGCATGATTTATCTGCAGCTTGTAAAATAGATGAAGTGGTCGTCCAACGTTCATCAATTGACACCAAACCTATACTGGTGCCGATACGAAACCGACGATTATCATGAATAAATCTGAATTCATCCATTTGCTGACATATTGCTTCGCTTACTCTTATTGCTTGTTTTACAGAGCAATGCTCTAAAATCACACCAAACTCGTCTCCGCCTAAACGCGCTACCGTATCGCGGTCACGAATTATCTGTTTGAGTAAATCACTGATCTGTTGTAGCGCTTTATCGCCTACTGAATGTCCACAGGTATCGTTGATTATTTTAAATTGGTCTAAATCAATATATAACAATGCATGTGAAGTATTATCGCTTTTGGGCTTCTGCAGCAAACGCCGCAACCTAGTTTCAAATTCTAAGCGATTGACCAAGCCGGTCAAAGAATCATGAGTTGCTTGATAACTTATTTCATTGCTTAGCCGTCTTTGTTCAGTGACATCATGAAACACCAATACTGCGCCTAATATTTCGCCACTAGCACTGCGTATAGGGGCTGCTGAGTCTTCAATACCGTATTCTTTTCCATCCCGAGAAATCAAGATAGTGTGATTGGCAAGGCCAACTATTCGTCCTTGTTCTAAGCATGTTTCTACTGGATTTTCAGTACGCAAGCGTGTGTCTTCGTTGACGATATGAAAAATATGCCCTAAGTCCCTGCCGATTGCGTCTTTATTAGACCACCCTGTTAACTGCTGGGCAATTGGATTGAGCCAAGTTGTGTTGCCTTGTGCGTCAGTTGTTATGACTGCATCGCCAATTGACTCTAACGTGACCTCTAGTAATTCTCGTTGTAATGATAATTTCTGGGTAATTTCCGTTAAGTCCGTAACATCCCAGTTTGCCCCAATCATTTTTAAGGGCCTACCATGTTCATCGCGGGTAACTCTTGCCGTCGCGCGAATATGATGAATGCTGTTATCGTTCCAGACTATTCTAAATTCGGTATCATATTGCGCTATATTCTCTATTGCATCTGCGACTAGCGTCTCGGTTTTTTGCTTATCATCAGGATGTAAAAAAGACGTCCAAAACTCGTAGGACTCGTTTTGCGCCCTTGATTCAAGGCCGTATAGTCGATACATCCACTTGTCCCATTTAAGCGATCCTGTACTTATATCAAATTCCCACACACCAATTTTGCCACTATCAGTGGCAAGTTCAAATCTCGCGCGTGCGACATCGATTTCTCGATTTTGTAAAACCCGCTCGGTAACATTTTGGAATGCGCCAATTAGTTTTATCGCTTCACCATTTTCATGCACTACTGAACCGGCTGCACGTACCCATATGTGCGTGCCATCTTTTTGGATAAAAGGCAGCTCAAAGTCCCAGTTATCTCCAGTTATCACAGCGTTCTCTACCGCTTTCGCAATTATTGGTCTTGCCTCTGGCGCATAGAAATTAATAGCTTCTTCAAGTGTGGGTTGATACGTATCATCAACACCGTGAATTTTCCTCGTTTCATCAGACCAATAAACAGTTTGATCTTTTAAGTCGACTTCCCAACCGCCCACACCCGCCAATTTTCCTGTCCTATCGAGTAAGGTCTGGCTTTTGCGTAGCTCTAGTTGTTGCTTTTTCTTTTCCGAAATATCGCTTCTTATAGAGACATATCGGTTTATTTCTCCATTAGTGTCGACTAGCGGAGTAATTACGCTGTCTACCCAATAAAGCGAGCCATCTTTGGCGCGATTACAAATTTCACCATGCCAAGTAGTTTTATTCTTAAGGGTTTGCCATAGGTCTTTAAAAAATGCTTTTGAATGGGTGCCAGAATTAATAATTCGATGATTGCTGCCTATTAATTCTTCTGATGAATACTGACTAATGTCGCAAAAAGCATCATTAACTTCTAGAATGTTGCCCGAAGTATCAGTAATCGATACTATAAATTCGTTTTTGAGCGTATCTAATAGAATATTGTCGTCATGGTGTCGGGCTTTTTGGGCAGTGATGTCTTGAACTGTTCCCATGTAACCTATAATCTCGCCATGCTCATTCGCAACAGGTTTCGCAAACGCATATACGTTTCGAATGATCCCATTTTTATGTATCATTTTAAATTCATAGCCAAACTCTTCCTTTGAGTCTGTCTGGCGTTGCCATGTATTAAATATGTGTTCCTTGTCTTCCGGATGAAGGCTTTCTTGCCAACCATCACCCAAACTTTCTTCAAGCGTTAATCCGCATATTTCGCGCCATTTTGGATTGGTATATGTGCATTTACCATCGCCATCGGTAGAAAAAATACCTAGTGGTAACATTTCACACAACACTCTAAAACTGCTTTCGTTTTTAGACACTAATTCCGCAGATAACAGATGTTCTTGGGCTTTATATAAATTATCTACACGTAGTCCCTGTTCAGCATTCTTTGCAAAATAACCGAATAAGGTGCGTTCAACAGCCGAAAGCGTTTTAGGCTGTTTGCTAAAAATACATAGCAAACCAAGCATATCTTCAGTGTCCGCACGAAGGCAAATACCTGCAAAAAAGCCTGCGTCATGTTGTTGCAAAAAAAGTGGAGAGGGAGAAAGTTGAGGATGGTTTTTTACATCCTCTACAACAAAAATGCTTTGTTCTTTATCAAAAAACTCTTCAAAAAAAGCCAAGGCAGAAATGTTACTTTTAGGATCAATGCTGTCCCCAAAGCCCATACTACCGAATAAATGGAAACCTTCATTCTTTGACAAATAAATAACTGCAGCATCAACATTGCACGCATGAACAACATTTTGAATAATGTCGTCTAACTCTTGTTTTACTGATGCAATGAGCTTCATGTCATTACTCCAAGTTTACACTTAAGTTACTTAATATAACCGATAAAAACATTTAATGTCACGTAAAGCAATTTATTAGCACTCGATAACCCCTTTACAAGGCGGCCTTTTTCATTGTTGTAGACAATACAGCAAACCTTCAAAGCCGCAGAAGTTAATATTAGCATCAGCTTGTTCCTTTACTTTTGCCTTCGCTTTGTATGCAACGCCTAGGCTAGCAGCCTGCATCATCGCCAAATCATTCGCACCGTCACCAATAGCGATTGTTTGCGTATCCGCAATTTGTGCTTTGTCTTTTTCAGTCAACAAAATATTTCTTTTTGTTTCTGCATTTAGAATGTCACCCTCTACTTCACCACTTAAGTGTTGTTTATCAATGCCTAGTTCATTGCTATATGCGGCAGTCAACGCAAAGGTATTTTTTAGGTAATTGGCAAAATAGGTAAAGCCTCCTGACGCAATACATGTCTTCCAGCCATGGTCTTGTAAAATGGCTATGGTCATTGCAAACCCAGGGTTAATTGGCAGTCTTGATTTCAGCTTTTCTAACTCTTCAACACTAATGCCTTTAAGACAGGATACACGAGCTAACAGGCTTTGATTAAAATCTAATTCGCCTTGCATAGCACGTTCGGTCAATGCTGCGACTTTATCACCTACCCCAACCAAAGTCGCGATTTCGTCAATACATTCCATATTGATAATGGTCGAATCCATATCCATGACCAGCAGACCTTGCGTTAATAACGATACATCACTGACTTTAAAACAATCAATATAGAAAGCCTGCGAGATAGTCTCTAGTACATCTTTGTTCAACAGTAACTTACTTGTTTTATCATCTGCAAAGAGCTCAATTATGAAAGCCTGACGCCCCAACTTTTGATGCAAAGGGTGTGGGCTTACTATAATTTTTGTTGCCGAGCTAAAATAAACACTTACTATTTTTTCAATAGTAAATAAATTAATGGCTTGGCCAACAATAACAAATTGATTATTGAATTTTTGCTGATGTTGAGTGCCAGATACTGCCTCTTTGGATAAATCTTGAATGGCATTAAGCGTATCTCGTTGCTTGAGGTTTTGACCATAAAAAATTATGCCCCCAGTGTCAGTCAAAATTCGATTACAAGTATCAATAGATACACTGGCAGAAGGTTCAGAGAATAAGGCAGCAATAGTCAAAGCAACTCCGGTAAAAAAGTAAATAAGCAATTGAAAAATCGATCAATATGATACTTTAACCTCTCCATTTATCAATCATTGTAAACTAAGACTTGGCAAGAACTGCTTTTTATTCTAATGTCATGGAGCCATCAGCAACTAAACAAAATGGAATTATTTTGGAGCAGACACACAATTATTCAATATTTAAAAGGATTTCAACCTTAATCCTTATTGTTTTGTCTGTTGTGGTCGCGATTAATTTGTACCTTATGCATGTAAACAATGCGCAGCAATGGTACCAAGTGGAATCTGAGCAATTAGGACGAAGTCTGACGGTACAAGCGTCTAAGCTGCTTGCCGCACCTCTTGCTAATAACAACCAAGCTCTTTTGTCAGAATATATTGAACTCATCAATCAAGGTAATTTTGTAAAAGGTGCTGTTATGTTTGATCAAATGGGAATCAAGTATGCCCAGCAACAAGATCCGCTTTCGGTTGTTGAGTTAGTTCGTCAAAAAGATGTAGAACCGCTAGTATTTGTCGAAGACATTGTGTTCAATGGCGAAATTATTGGCTATATAAAATTGATCTTAGATAAACAAGCCATCACTGAACATCATCAATTATTTAACCAAAATCAGTTACAGCAAAGTCTATTGATTATTGTGTTAACCATTATTGTGTCAGGCTTAATTATTCGTTTGTTTTATAAAGCTCGCGAGAACTTCCGGATCGCTAATCGAAGCGATAATTTAAGCTAAGGTAAATCCTATGTTGTTTTTGAAAAAAGGCGATAGTAATTTTCTGTGCTTTGTTTTTCTACTTCTTCTACACTGATGCCTTTTAACTGAGCCAATGCCTTGGCAACGGCAATAGTCTGCAAGGGGCTGTTTCGTTGGCCCTGGAACCCTTTTATAGGCATGTCTGGTGAATCAGTCTCAATTAATAAATGTTCTAAAGAGAGCTTTTTAATTGTCGCAATGGTTTTTTCTGCGCGAGGATAAGTGATAGTACCACCAACACCGAGTTTAAATCCCATATCTACATAAGTCTTGGCTATATTTTCACTACCACTAAAAGCGTGTATTACTCCACCTAAAGTATAACGCTTTAGTTTGAGCAGGCGAATTAATTGATTGTGAGATTGGCGATGATGCAAAACAAGTGGCTTTTTAATATTTGACGCTAGATCAATATGCCATGCCAATATTTTTTCTTGGTATGCCATAGATAGCGCCAAACTTCCGTCTAAGCCGCATTCACCGACCGCCACAATCTTATCCTTATATGTGAGGCCCAATTCAAACAAGTTACTTTTTAAGACTTCAGCATTCTCATGACTCAATGCTGTTAAAAAATAAGGATGACAACCTAAAGCAATATCAATTTGTTGTGGGTAGTTTGATGATAACTTAATTAACAAAGAAAACTGCTCTATTGATAACCCTGGCACTAACAATTTTTCAATATTAGCGATTTTACAAGCATGTAATACATCTGCTCGGTCTGCATCAAAGTCCGGCAAGTCGATATGACAGTGACTATCAATCAAACCTTCCTCCTAATACATGTTTGACATCTTCTTGACACAATGACCGAGTCATACAAATGTTTATCGTTAGGGCATCAAGCGCGTGCTCGTCCAATTACTGTCATTCTTATTGTATTCAAAGCGGTCGTGAAGACGGTGTTCGCCTCCTTGCCAAAATTCTATCTGATGAGGTTTTACTAAATATCCCCCCCAAAAATCTGGTAAAGGGATTTCCCCACTGGAAAATTTGGCTTTCATTTGTTGGTATTGAGTAAGCAACAACTGTTTAGTAGAAATAGGGGTACTTTGTTGAGAAGCCCACGCACCCAATTGACTTTCTTTAGGTCTGGATAAAAAGTAGGCGGCGACTGTTTTTCGGGAAAGCGGTTCAGCAACGCCACTTACGCGAACTTGACGCTCTAAAAAATACCATGGGAAATGCAAACTAATACGAGGGTTCTCAGCTATATCAGCCGCTTTACGGCTACCTAAATTGGTATAAAAGATAAACCCCTCATCTTTTAAGTCTTTTAGTAACACTATGCGCTGGCTTGGTTGACCACTTTTATCAACGGTTGCAACGGTCATTGCATTTGGATCAGGTAATTGTGAATCTATCGCCTCTTGCATCCATATTTTAAAAAGATCCAAAGGGTTTTCTGTTAAGGCTTCACGATTTAAATTGCCTTTTTTATACTCTTTGCGCAAATCATGTAGTGGTTTCATATGCTTTACCCGCGATAATCTTCTTCGTATCCTAAGGACCGCAGTGCTCTCTCATCGTCAGCCCATCCCGATTTCACTTTTACCCACAACTCCAAAAAGACTTTGTTATCAAAAAGGTTTTCCATGTCTTTTCTTGCTTCAGCCCCCATTGTTTTCAAATGAGCACCTTTTTTGCCAATTATCATAGGCTTTTGGCTGGCTCTTTCTACCAGAATCAAACCATGTATATGAAAAACACCCGATTCGGTAGTCGTAAACTGTTCAATTTCAACGGTAACTGAATAAGGCAATTCGTCGCCAGTAAAACGCATTAATTTTTCCCGAATAATTTCAGCGGCCATAAAACGGCTTGAACGATCGGTCACATAATCTTCTGGAAAATAAAACTCGCTTTTGGGAAGTTGTTCAAAAACACGCTGCCTTAAGTATTCAACCTGCTTACCTTGTTTTGCGGATATTGGCATAATATGCACAAAAGCATGCTTCTTACTTAGTTCATTAAGTGTATCTAAGAGTTCTGATTGATCAGGTACTTTATCGATTTTATTGACCACCAACCAACAAGGCAAGCCTGACTGTTTTACTTTTGCTAAGACAAGATCATCGTCACTTGTCCAGCGCGTACCTTCAATGACAAATAACACTAAAGACACGTCAGCAAAAGAACTTGATGCTGCTCTATTCATCAAACGATTTATTGCGCGCTGTTCATCACCATGTAAGCCCGGTGTATCAACATAAATAGCTTGTTTATTATCAATACTATCAATGCCCATAATACGATGGCGTGTAGTCTGTGGTTTGCGTGAAGTAATGCTAACCTTTTGGCCCAGAATACGATTGAGAATAGTGGATTTGCCGACATTGGGACGCCCTACTATCGCTACCATGCCGCAATAATTTTCACTCATATTATAAATTCTCTAAGATTAGTTTCGCCGCTTCCTGTTCTGCGATGCGTCGACTTCTGCCCACACCTTTCTGTAAGAGCGCGAGTTTCTTTATTCTGCATTCGACAGTAAATGTCTGTGAATGGTCTTTGCCGCTTATATTAACCACTTCATATTCAGGTAAGTCTATTTGTCGTGATTGTAAGTATTCTTGCAAACGTGTTTTGTTGTCTTTAATTTGTAGATTAGGATCAAGGGCCTTTAAACGTTCAGAAAACAGGATATCAATAACCTTATATACAGCATCTAAGTTTGCATCTAAATAAACGGCACCTAAAATAGCTTCAACAGCATCCGCTAGTATGGAATCGCGTCGTTGACCACCACTTTTTAACTCTCCAGGACCTAGTTTGATCAACTCCCCTAAAGACAATTCTCTCGCAATTTCGGCCAAGGTCGCGCCTTTTACCAAATTGGCTCGCATGCGCGTTAGTTTGCCCTCTGGCAAGTCTGGAAATTTTGCATAAACGCGCTCTGCAATTGCTAATCCGAGTACTGCGTCACCTAAAAATTCTAGTCGCTCATTGTGCATTTTTGCTGCACTTCGATGTGTGAGGGCCTGCTCCAACAAACTAGCATTCTTAAAATCGTACTGTATATGCTTGATAAGCTTTGTGGTCGACTTATGCAAAAACGGCTTCACCATCAGGTTTACCTCAATATTTACTCTATGCCACCAATACGGTCAAAGCGCACACCCGTTGGGATAAAGGTAGGTAAAAAGTCTTCCTCTTTACGTTCAAACTTAAAACTCATCCAAATGAATACGGCTTTTCCTACCATATTTTCTTCAGGAACATACCCCCAGGCACGCCCATCTTGAGAATTATCACGATTATCACCCATCACAAAATATTCACCTTGCGGCACTACGAATTGACCAGATGTAGAACCTCGATTGGGGTTCCTCAATATTTTATGCTCTACATCACCCAGTTGCTCAGTGTACATATTAACAGCGTCGCCATGTATTTCAGCGTCACTTCTACCGACAAATTCTTGTATAGCAATAAATGCTTCCGGACATTCATCTGATTGGGAACAAGCAGGTTTGATATAAATAGTTTTATTACGATAAGTAATCGTATCGCCGGGCAAACCCACAACACGCTTAATATAATCAACGTTAGTATCGAATGGATATTTAAATACCACTACATCACCACGTTCAATATCGCCAGTTTTGAATATTTCTTTCCGCGCAACGGGATCCTTTATACTATATGAAAATTTTTCTACTAATAGAAAGTCTCCTACCAGTAGCGTTGGAAACATTGATCCCGAGGGTATTTGGAATGGTTCATATATGAACGATCTGAACACCATTACACCAAAAAATATAGGGAACATCTGTTTACAAAAATCGACTGCAGCCGGCATCTGTAATCTAGCTTCTTCTGCAGTGACTGTAATTGATTTACTTACATTATCAGCAGCATCGGCCCCGCTAGCGTGTTTTTTGGGTGCGAAAAAAAGCGCATATCCAAGCCAAACTAAACCCGTGACCGCACTGATGACGACTAAAAATATTGAAAAATAATTGGCCATTAATTATCTACCTTTAAGATGGCTAAAAACGCATCTTGTGGCAATTCAACATTGCCTACTTGTTTCATACGTTTTTTACCTTCTTTCTGTTTCTGTAAAAGTTTTTTCTTTCGACTAATATCGCCACCATAACATTTAGCAATTACGTTTTTACGGAGTTGCTTTACTGTACTGCGCGCTATGACATGGTTACCAATAGCTGCTTGAATGGCAATATCAAACATTTGTCGAGGGATTATTTCTCGTAGTTTTTCAACCAAATCACGGCCTCGATACGGCGCATTATCTTTATGAGTGATTATAGCAAGTGCATCAACTCGCTCGCTGTTTATTAGAATATCTAAACGCACCATATCAGCATGCTGAAACCGCGTAAAATTGTAGTCAAGAGACGCAAACCCACGACTTGTTGATTTTAGCCTGTCAAAAAAGTCTAGCACAACTTCTGCCATTGGTAAGTCGTATGTAATCGCGACCTGTTTACCATGATAAACCATGCTAGTTTGCATGCCTCGTTTTTCGACGCACAAGGTAATCACATTACCTAGGTAATCTTGAGGAACCAGGATGTTAGCAGTGACAATAGGTTCACGTATTTCTTCAATGTCATTTATAGGAGGTAATTTTGATGGATTATCAACTTTTAATAGTTCGCCTCTCGTGGTTTTCACTTCATAAACAACAGTAGGAGCGGTAGTAATTAAATCTAGGTCATATTCACGCTCGAGTCGCTCTTGGATAATTTCCATGTGCAACATGCCTAAAAAGCCAATACGAAACCCAAAACCAAGCGCACTAGAGCTTTCTGGCTCATAAAATAATGACGCGTCGTTTAGACTTAATTTTGCAAGTGCGTCCCTGAAGTCTTCGTAGTCATCTGAACTGACCGGGAACAAACCAGCATAGACTTGGGGCTTAATTTTCTTAAACCCTGGTAAAGCATTAGCCGTAGGGTTTTTCGCCAAGGTAATTGTGTCGCCCACCGGCGCGCCATGAATTTCTTTAATACCAGCAATAATAAAACCTACTTCACCGGTTCGTAATACCGGCATTTCAGTTTGCTTAGGTGTAAATATCCCTATCTTATCCGCTTGATGTATACCGTGTGTAGACATTATCTTTATTTTGTCTTTTGCGTGCAGTTCGCCATTAATTATACGGACCAAAGATACAACACCCTGATAGTTATCAAACCAAGAATCGATAATTAGCGCTTCTAGCGGCGCTTCAGCATTACCTTGCGGGGGTGGTACTCTTTTCACGATTTCTTCAAGAACATCGTGAATGCCTACGCCAGTTTTTGCTGAACACCGCACTGCTTCTATAGCATCAATGCCAACGATGTCTTCTATTTCTTCCGCTACACGGTCGGGTTCTGCTTGTGGAAGGTCAATTTTGTTTAAGATAGGCACAACTTCCATATCTAAATCAATAGCGGTGTAACAATTCGCGAGGGTTTGTGCTTCGACCCCTTGCCCAGCATCCACAACCAATAAAGCACCTTCACACGCCGCTAGAGACCGCGACACCTCATAAGTAAAATCGACATGGCCAGGCGTATCTATAAAATTTAATTGATAGGTTTCGCCGTCGTTTGCAGGATAGTATAAGGTTACGCTTTGTGCCTTTATCGTGATCCCACGCTCTCTTTCAATGTCCATAGAATCCAGCACTTGCTCAGCCATTTCGCGATTGGTTAAGCCCCCACACTCTTGAATCAAGCGGTCAGACAAGGTCGACTTACCGTGGTCGATATGGGCAATAATGCTGAAATTACGAATATTTTTAAGCTGCATATAAAACGGGTTACCTACAAGATCGTTAAGCCTAACAAAGAAGGCGATTTTTAAACACGGCGGATATTACCGTTTTGTGAGCCAAATTGCGACAAATGATGCATATTTCAGCCATATTGATGCAATTTATTTAACGGTTATTGTTTACAGCTTGACTCGATATTTAATAGCAACAATTGCAAGCTCCTAAGAAACACTCCAACTTTATTGACGGGCTACTTAATAATAAAGCCTACAAATGATGAACAAGTGAAGCAACTCAATGTTTAAAAGTAGGTATTTCGTTTTTATGGGTCATAACTAAATCTTGAGTCGCTCCCAAAAATATAGGCTTATACTTTGCTACATTGCGGCTATTTTTAGCACTCGAACTAGCCCACCAAAACCCCGCTATCGCACTAATACTCGCAAACAACAAGACCAATAACTCATGTAAATTTGGCCATATCCAAGACAGCATTGTTACCGTTGACATGAGTAACAAAAGAGGCACCATATAGACCATCCATGAGGCTCTCAATAGAGCATGTTCTGAAATGCCCATTTTGACTTTCTGACCAACAACTAACTGACATGGAACGCTTAGTTTGACATGATTGGCTTTTGGTGAAAAAGCTTTGGCTACTGTACTAGTCGGGCACGATTCACTCGCTTGGCAACTTGAACAGGTGGTTTTAATTTGAGTCTCAACCCAAACTCCGTCGTCTTCAATTGCTACTACAGTGCCCATTTCCTCAATCATTGCTATTAACCACTACAATCGAATTGGCAATTTTATTAGCGGTTTTAGTCGGTATTTCGCCGACTACTGTTACCTGTACATTGCCATCGCTCATGCTCACAACTGAGGTTCCATCAGCACTCATCGATAAGTCATCTTGCAGAGCTTCGGTGGCTGACAGAACATAAACTGAGACGTCGACAACACCGTCGCTCAACATAACGTATTGCACAGGTTGGCCGGTTTGCCGCAACAAATGCTCTTTTTGTCTGACTTTTTTCATCCCTACGGGAATAAAGCCAACATCCCAAGGTAAGGCAATTTCCTGCGGTGATTTTGCAAAAACTGTCGGTGGTAATTGTTCCGCTTGAATATTTGCAAAATAGGCTTTGACGTCGGCAGACAGTGACAATTGGGTTACCTGAATTTGTTTTATTAGTTTATTTTCGTCATACATATTTAGTTTCAATATCAACCCTGTCTGCTCATCAAGCCAAAGATGATAACCAAAGCGTGTATTGTCTTTGCTCACTATGCGAATTTGCTGAGACATCCGCCCTAATATTCTATTACGTCCCATTAACAGCACGTCGTATGCCGCATACAATATATTGGGGTCGTGAATAAATGCAGACGGTATAGGACCTTCTATGTTCTCAGCCCTTATGCTATACGGATTAAAGCTTGGTTCAAATATACTCACTTTGTTATTCAATCGAATTTGTTCGTATCCTGGACCATTAAGAAGGCTTAATTGCTCTGCACTGTCTCCATTTTCAAGAATTGCATGGCGCCAAACATAAGGCATGATATCCCTATTTGGTCTAGACACTACGTAGGCAATTTCAAAATTGATATTTTTGAGGGTGTTGGAGAGCCTTTCAAACCAAGAACGCGCCGATAATTGGTCGAAAGTTGGCTGCACTACTATTTTTGTCGGTGTGCTTGAAGGGACATTTGACGGCACATTGTTAACCGCTTGCTCAGAGGCATTGTCCGTTAATTCGGTATTTTCAATTTGAGCATATGATTTTTGTATCAAAAAAACAAAAATTAGCACAAAAAAAACAGCTGGGGCTATGCAAGCTCGCAGCTGATTTTTACTTTTATATTTTAACAAAACCACTCCAGCGATGTGCCTGTTATTTTTCCTGATTTTGAGAGTTTTCATCAGGTGTATTAGTGTCGCTCGCTTGCTCGCTTTCTGTTGAGCCTTGCGCTGCCCCTTGGGTAACACTATTCAGTTTCTGTTGTGCTCTATGATCTTGAACCAAAGCTGAAATTTGTGCAGAAATTTGGGCACGTTGTTCCAAAAGTTGATCCAAGCTCGCCTGACCATTACCTGGTGAAGACTGCAAATTCACAGGAGCTAAACCACCTTGAGGCCCAAGAGCTGGTGGCGCAGTCGTGAATGGTTGGGTAATGTCCGGCTGATTATAGGTTTGATAGCCAAAAATAACCATCGCTGTAACACAGGCAACCATTGCCAACTGACCGCTTTGCCTGACCACAGGAATAATAGCGGACACAACTGGATAATCTCTCCATGTTGGTTTTGGCGCTATGATATCGAGTTCATCTTCGAGCGCTTCGGCGACTTTACTGCTTATGTCAAACGATACATCCGACGACATATCATTGCGCAATAAATCACGTGTTAAGTGATAACTCTGCCATTTTGCTTTTAACAAAGGATCACTAACTATGGAGCGAGTAAAACTTTCATCTACTGCTTCTCCGTCGACCATTGCCGAAACATTTTCATAATTTTGCGTCATACACCCATATTCCCGAACGAACATTCTCGTTCATTTTGCTAGCTTGTTGTTTCTAACTAACTTATGTTGCACTTTTGATATCTCTTACTAATGCTAAGTGTACACAAATCATACTAAAAACAAAGATTAATTTTCTGTCAACGGCACAATAACTTTGTCTATTGCTTCCCTTGCTCTAAATATTCGCGACCTTACCGTACCAACCGGGCACTCCATAACGGCCGCTATTTCTTCATAACTCAAGCCTTCGATTTCTCGCAGCGTTATGGCTGCACGAAGATCATCAGGCAAATTTTCAATGGTTGCAAACAACTTCGCTTGCAATTCATCCGACAGTAACTTTCTCTCTGGAGAAGCATTCTCCTGAAGCGCCTCGCTACCATCATAAAAATCAGCTTCTTGCGCATCTACATCACTTGCTGGTGGTTTACGGCTTTGCGACGTCAAATAATTTTTGGCACTGTTCACCGCAATCCGATACAACCAAGTGTAAAAAGCGCTTTCTCCTCTAAAATTTGGCAATGCCCTGTATGCTTTAATAAACGCCTCTTGTGTGACATCAGCCACATCACCGGAGTTTTTCACATACCGAGCCACAATATTCATCACTTTGTTTTGGTGCCTTATGACAAGCAAATTAAACGCGTTTTTATTGCCTTTTTGCACCTGTTTGACCAATTCTTGGTCAGTATTTTGCTCGCTCATTAATGCCACTTCTCCTTCAACAATCTACCACTATGGCGGCGGGCAACTGGTATAATTGACCCCTCTTCATTAATAAAGTTCGAATTTAATGCGTTTTTATTTAGAAAGCTAGTCATGATTATGCTTTGTGGTTCAAATTTACATGCACAAAGTTTACTATAGGAATACACAAAGACCGATCAAAAGTTGAGTTATTTCATAAATATGTCTAATCACATTGAACACACCTGTGACCTCCTCATTATTGGCAGTGGTGCTGCTGGTTTGAGCCTAGCATTGCACATGGCTGATAACTGTAATGTTATCGTGCTGAGCAAAAGCGATGTTGATGAAGGGAGCACACGATATGCTCAAGGTGGAATAGCGGCTGTATTTGATGATGAAGATTCTATAGAAAACCATATCCAAGATACTCTCAAAGCCGGTGCCGGCATTTGTGACAAAGAAATTGTCAGGTTTACAACTAAAAATGCCAAAGAAAGTATGCAATGGTTAATTCAAAAAGGTGTACCGTTTGATCAAGAAAATGATGGAAAGGGCGGCACCCGCTTCCATTTGACACGTGAAGGTGGTCACTCACATAGACGCATATTACACGCCGCTGATGCTACCGGTAAGGCTGTTCAAAACACACTATCAGATAGCGTCAAACAGCATCCTAATATCCATATTTTTGAACGCTATAATGCTATCGACCTGATTAAAATGGATGGTAATGATAAAACCAGCGTTGGCGCTTATGTATGGAATCGTAAAAAGGAAAAAGTAGAAGTCATTAGGGCGCGCTTTATTACCTTAGCTACTGGTGGCGCTAGCAAAGTCTATCAATATACGTCAAACCCAGACGTTTCTAGCGGCGATGGAATTGCCATGGCTTGGCGGGCAGGTTGCGATATCGCGAACATGGAATTTAATCAGTTTCATCCCACATGTTTATACCACCCAGAGGCGGGTAACTTTTTGATAAGTGAAGCATTGCGCGGTGAAGGTGCAATATTATGCCATAAAGATGGCACCGCATTTATGCATAGATTTGATGAACGAGGTGATTTGGCCCCTCGAGATATAGTTGCCCGAGCGATTGATTATGAAATGAAGCGTCTTGGTGAAGATTGCATGTACCTTGACATTAGCCACAAAGCTAGTGATTTTATTGTTAAACACTTTCCAAACATTTATAGAAAGTGTCGAACCTTGGGCATAGACATCACCCGTCAACCGATACCTGTTGTACCCGCCGCACACTATAGTTGTGGTGGTGTGGTAACCAATAAACACGCCCTTACAAATTTACACAACGTTTATGCAATAGGGGAAGTTGCCTATACCGGATTACATGGCGCTAATCGCATGGCAAGTAACTCGCTGTTGGAATGTATAGTATTTGCACATGCTTGCGCTAAACATATCAGCGCTAATTTTGACCGCCAACATGTTGCTACTGAAATAAAACCATGGGATGAATCACGCGTCATCGATTCCGATGAAGCCGTAATCATCCAACATAATTGGCATGAACTTAGACTATTCATGTGGGACTACGTAGGCATCGTGAGAACAAACAAAAGGCTCGAGCGAGCGATGCGTCGAATTAATCTACTCAAACAAGAAATAGATGAGTATTACTCTAACTTTAAAGTCAGTAACAACATGCTTGAGTTGAGAAATTTGGTTTGTGTTGCGCAACTAATCGTGAGTTGTGCAATAGATAGGAAAGAAAGTCGCGGTTTGCACTACAATAGAGACTATCCTGATACTCTTGAAGAAAGCCAAGCTACCGTGATAAATGCAAATAGCAAAGTACTTTAAGAGCGATTTAATTTGCACATTACTAGTTAACTAAAAGGTTAACTAAAAGGTATTTTTTTTTATACCCTTGTATTGTAAATTATATATCTCAACATATTCTTAGCGGTAACATCTGTTCAACTTCATATGATTAGGCTGATTCTAGCCACTCTTAAACATGATTATTTTGTGAAAAAAGCCGTATTTTTTTTAAAGCTAATAACAGGAATATTTGGTCTGAGCGCTGCTGTTTGTCAAAGTGTGCATGCCAGTAATAATATTCTGCTTATTATTGCGAATAAACAAATGACCGCTAAGCTTTCCGAGCCGATTTCATTAGACGATGTGCTCTCTTTTTATGCCATGAAAAGAAAGTTATTGAGTAATGGAGAAAGAGCAACTTTGCTTACACATCAACTTGACAGCGAAGCTAGCATCTTATTTTGTAAACACCTTCTTGATTCATTTCCATACCAGGTAAAACGAAAATGGGATGTTGCTGTTTTTTCAGGCAGAGCAATACGTCCTATCACTTTAGATACAAACCAAGCAATATTCACTTATATAGGTGAAAATGAAAACGCTATAGGTTATGTGCTTGTTGACTCCACTCAAATTAATCAAATAGAAGAGAACTTCCATGTTATCGCGACTTTTAATTAGTAGTCTTGCCATCATGCTTTGTCATGCAGCGTCTGCAGGCGAAAAACTAGATTTCGATGGATTTGTTGGTCTGGGTTTTATGACGGAGTCTGCAAACAACTTTGCAGCAGTTGATGGCGATAGTAATGAGATTGTAGAAATTGGACTTAGAGCATCCTATTCACTGAATGAAAATATCATGTTTACTGGACAAATTGGTCTAAGACGTTTTGGTGATTTTGCGACTGAGAAAAAACCAAGAATTGACTATGCTCAAATGAACTACACAACAAGTTGGTGGAAAAATTCAGAACAAGTAATTTCTATTGGTCGGGTTAAAAACCAATTGGGTTTGTATAATTTAGCGCGGGATATAACACTTAGCCGACCCTCTATTATTTTGCCGCAGTCTGCTTATTTAGAACTGTTACGTAACCTATTTTTAAGTTCTGATGGTATTGCTATTTCCTCGCACTCGTATCTGAAGACTGGTATTTTGTCTGCTACTTTGTCTGCTGGCCAAATCAAAATAGACGATAATTTTAACCATGTCATGTTAGACGAATTTACTGCAGGTAATTGGAGTGAACGAAGTAGCATCAGTGCAGATTTGCGGTATGCGACGGACGCTTTAATAATGGGTGTATCTTTTCATAGGATCAATCCTCAGTACAACACTGCGCCAAATGATCGTATACCATTTGTACCCATTGGCAGCAATGTACCGGCTATTAATGGCAAATTAGAAATGGATAGTTATTTTGCATTTGCTCAATATACAAAAAACAAATTTGAGTTCAGTGCAGAATATAGTTATCGAGAAGTCGACATTACCGGATTTACGCCGGGACAATCATTGGACCGTTCCATGGAAGGTTTTTATGTACAAACTAAGTATTTGCTGTCGACTAGTTGGAGTTTCACTGCACGTTATGAAGATTTTTATCGCCTAGCGGAAAATAAAAACGGTGTACAAACACCCTTTTTCACATTCCCAGATTGGTATAACAATGCGCGCACAGTGAGTTTGAGTACAGCCTATAATATTAACCCTCATTGGACATTGATGGCTGACGTTCATTTAGTAAAAGGTTCTGGATTTTTGGCGCCGTTTGCTACACCAACCCTAGATTCTACAGAAAAACAAAATTGGACACTGTCGGCCATTCAATTAATCTATAGTTTTTAAGCTAAGGTTTGCAAGCTTCCTAAAAGATGAATTCGCTGTTTTTTGCGTTTTTCAGAATGCAGATTAAACAATAAATGCTTTGAGTTGTGTAAGCTACTATCAATTTGGCTGACTAATTTTGTATTTAATGGCAATACAATAGGTTGCGAAAATAATACGTTTATACAATATTCAGATTTGAATGCTGAATGTTGCTTCGCCAATATAGATAAGGCCCAAGCTTTTGAAAACATACCGTGAGCAATTGCGCGTTTAAAACCAAGTAATTTTGCCGTATACGGATGTAAATGAATGGGATTGTAATCACCCGATATGCGAGCATATTTTCTGCCAATATCATCTGAAAAATCTAACTTATTTTCGGTCTCTTGAGTGTGATTAAGATTGTGAGCATTTATACCGTCAGCTATCCATTGTGGCAACGGCTGGACTAAAACAGCCAATTGCTGAGCGTTTAATGCATGTTTGGCACGTGACAAATAATAACTCTTACCCGTCAATGCCAAATCAGTTCCAATGTAAGCATGTGTAATCACCTCTATAACCCAGCCCCGTTTATGCCAACAAAGTTTGCCAAAAGAGGTTTTGAGCGTTAAGCGAGCATCTTGTTCAGGTAAAAAGTTAATGTGTATTTGATTGGCTAGGTGCACTAGGCCAATAGGTTTAAATGGGAAATCACTTGCCACCATCATTTCTAACTGCATAGACAATGACAAAGTCTGTGCATAATTAGGATGAACAAGTGCGGCCAAATGTGGCCGCCAATGAGTGAGTTGATTGTAGTGATTACAATGTTTAGCGTCAATATTGAGTGTTTTAGTCAAACTGCTATTTGGCAAAACAGGTACCTGCCCAGCAACAACACTAGGTTTATGGACTGCTGCTTGCGCATATAGTTTTAACATAGCTTAAACCACTCCATTTTATTTGACTTTTGTTAATGCCAAATCGCTATTCTACATAAACTTCGAAATTCTGATTCTGTGAATTTATTTTTACGTATGATCAAATTCATTTTTCGTTTCGAATGTATAGTGTAGCAGACCCAACAACAAAAATACGATACCCATACCTTAGTCACGCCATAAGACATGGTATTTGAATGTTTTAATTTGCTTATTGGTTTACTTATTGGGCAATGACCATTTTGGTGTAAAGTGTCTGTCTCGATCACACTAATTGGCATGTTTTTGTCAGATTCGCTAACCAATAAGTAATACGCTTTATTAGGTGTAAACCTTACCAATGAATTGATAGCCATCGAAAATTCCATATCGACATATCCTTTTGTCAATAACTAATGGTTTAACTTGTTTCTATTGACCTAACTTAATTTTTGATTTCACTAAGGTCACCATTTTTGCAAAATCAGGGTCAAGACAAGGTTGATGCCCCATAAACCAGGCATACAAATCAGGATCATCACTCGTTAATAGTCTCTCAAACGTTTCCTGCTCTGCAAAAGTCAGTGTGTCAAACGCTTGTTCTACAAACGGCAATAACAAAACGTCTAATTCAAGCATTCCACGACGACATGCCCATTTTAAGCGGGCAATCCTTTTTGCTTCAAACATAGTTGCTCCTCTAAAGCGCTGGGTCAGTTAAAACTTGCTCCATAAATGATACTGCATGAATTTTTTGCAAGGCTCAACCAGCCCTTAAATAAATCACATTTACTATCGCAAATGCGCCATTGCTCAAATTGTAGCATGCCAGATAATTTATCAATACTGACCCCATTACAAATAGCGACTTTATTTGTGAATCAAACAAGACAAAACCATTGCAAAACCATTGCAACGCCCATACTCTCTAATTACCTCTGAATGCTTAAACCCTATAGGTAATAGTGTGAATCAATCAAAATCTTTCCTGGCGTTATTAGATGATATTAGCGTTATTAACGTAGCGGGCGAGCAAGCACATGAATATTTACATGGCCAAGTAACCGTTGCTACTAATCCCTTTGATGTTGCGTCCGCAAAAATCGCAGCGCATTGCGATTTCAAAGGTAAAATGTTTAGTACTATGTTTGTTAGTTATAGCGAAGCCCTTGATGCTTCAACCCCACATTTTAAACTGTGGGCACACACGGATGGTGCTAAAGAGTCTTTGCTCCAATTAAAAAAATATGGTGTATTTTCAAAAGTTGATATTGCTATAGATACCGATGTGAAAGTCTATGGCGGATTTGGAGAGCATTGCTTTGAGCAATTACATGTGTTTTTCCCATCGTTAAACAAGCAACATTTATCTGTACAGAGCAACCAATTTGGTCAAATCATTACCTTTAATGACAATACAATGCGCTTCCTGGTGTGCCTAACAACATGCGGGCAAGAGAGGCTAGCAGATGTACTAAATGGTGAAAAGTTAGTCGATAAACAATATTGGGATCGTTTAGAAATTTTGGCCGGCCTAGCTAATATTCAACAAGCGACGGTTGGTGAATATGTACCACAAATGCTTAACCTGCAATCAATTGGTGCTATAGATTTTGATAAAGGCTGCTACATGGGTCAAGAAGTGGTCGCAAGGACAAAGTTCTTAGGTAAAAATAAACGTGCGTGCTTTATTGCCAAATGTGACGCCCAAGATGTCGATGTATCTAAGGTGAGTGTTGCGTCAGCAATTGAAATAAAACTTGGTGAGAATTGGCGCCGTGCCGGAAGCTTGAACAGATTCGCGATTGCTGATAAAGAGCTACATGTGCTGGTAGTTTTGCCTATAGATACTGAAATTGGTAGTATTATTAGAATTAAAGACAGCAATATATTGTTAACCATTGGCCCATTGCCATATAACAACCTAAACTAGCGTTAACAGGTTTAAACTTAAATCGACACAGGACAACTATGCAAATAACTGATAATCATGTTGTAACATTACATTACGCCGTAAAGACTGCCGACGGAGATGAAATTGATTCATCCTTGAATGCCGAGCCTATCTCGTTTATTCAAGGTAGTAAATACATGATACCCGGCTTAGAAGAGGCGCTTTATGGTCACAAAAGCGGTGATAAGTTTGAAGTTGTTATAGGCCCTGATAAAGCCTATGGTCAACGACAAGACCAACTGGTTCAAGAAGTCCCGGCAAATATGTTTGAAGGTATGGATGTTGAGGTAGGAATGAGTTTTAGAGCCACCACTGATGCAGGCGACCAGTCTGTCATCATTGTAGACAAAACAGACACTACAGTAACAGTCGACGGTAACCACCCGCTATCTGGCATGACCTTAAGCTTCGATGTGAGCATAGAAGATGTCAGAGAAGCAACCGACGATGAAATTTCGCATGGACATGTGCATGGCGAAGGTGGTTGCGGCCACTCTCACTAAACAGTCTTATATGAGGAGCTCTTATGAAAGAGCGTCCTCACCCTCTTCACCCGTTCGTATCCTAATTGCGCGTTCTACAGAATAAATAAATATTTTACCGTCACCTATTTTTCCTGTTTTTGCGGCTCCAATAATAGCTTCTGTTACCTGATCAATGAGTTCATCTTTTACAACAAGTTCAACCTTCACTTTGGGTAAAAAATCAACTTGATATTCTGCACCTCGGTATAGTTCTTGATGGCCTTTTTGTCTGCCAAAACCTTTCACTTCTGTGATGGTTAATCCTGACACTCCTATCATTGACAGGCTTTCTCTCACCTCGTCTAACTTAAAGGGTTTTATGATTGCTTCCACTTTTTTCATTTAGTTTTGCTCGTTGTCATAAATTGTTGGAATAGGAACACGTTTATGTTGCGTTTTTAAATAGATTGCTATTAATTTTTCATCAACGCTAACATCCTCGCTTTTACCTTCTAAAAAATCATCTATTTGTTCATAACTTAAGCCCAAAGATTCTTCGTCTGATAGTTGTGGGTTTAAGGATTCTAAATCAGCAGTCGGCGCTTTATTTATTATTTTATCAGGTGCACCCAAAAATTTGGCTACTTGTCTGACTTGTCTTTTGCTTAAACCGAATAAGGGAGCTAGATCACATGCTCCATCACCATATTTGGTATAAAAACCCGTAATATTTTCGGCAGAGTGGTCCGTGCCTAAAACTAAACCGCCCATTAAGCCTGCAATATCGAATTGAGTTGCCATCCGCGCTCTTGCTTTGGTATTGCCCTTTACAAAATCATCGGCACTTTCGCTAGCACCATAAATACCAGCTTCTTTCAAAGCTTCTACTGCACTTGCATGAATCGCATCAGCCGCCGCTTTGACATTGGCCGTAACCGCATTTGTAGGCTCAATAAAATCAATACTCAATTGTGCATCCTCTTCATCTGCCTGACTTGCGTAAGGCAGTCTTACTGCAATGAATTGATACCTATCATCCTGTGAATTAGCCTCTTCATTCAAGGCATTCACAGCCAGTTGCGCTAACCGACCTAAAGTGCAGGAATCTATTCCGCCACTGATGCCTAAAACCAAGTTTTTTAAATTAGCTTGCTTTAGTTGTTGTTTAATAAAGCCCACCCTGCGATCAACTTCTAACTCAGGATCGATTGAGGGCAACACTCTCATTTCTTGAATGATTGCCTGTTTCATTTTGGCATTCTCCAGTAAGACTCATTTTCTGTCGTAGGTTTATTGGTGATAGTAGGTATTAATTTAACTAAGTATCCATCTGCCGTAATACCCATTAAACATCCTAGTGAGATATAGTTTACAGGTATTAAACAGGAGTAGTGAAGTGAAATTTGGCCATATGGTAACGAAAAACGCAGAAAAGAGTCAGCTTGTGCGTCAACAAGGTGTGACACTTTTAGAAATGCTCGTTGCTTTAGCCGTTGCTGCAATTGTTTTAACTGTTGTCGCTCCCAGTATGCAGACGATTGTAGCTAAAAACCGAATCACTGCCGACATCAACCAAACTAGCGCGGTCATTCAGTATGCGCGCTTTAACGCGATCGACCAAAAAAGTGCCACCCTCGTTTGCCCTACGCCTGACTATAATGACTGCAGTACAAATTGGAACCAAGCGAAAATGGTATTTGTAGATGCAAATAGCAATGGTAACAGAGATTCGTCTGAGCCATTGTTAATGACGACGGATACAATTGAAGGTGGTAACACCATGAAAGGTCCTAGCGCTTCAATCGAATTCACCGATTCTGGCGCGAGTAACGTCACCAACAGTATGTCTGATACAGCTGCTTTGGTCATTTGCGATAAAACAAAAGACTCAAAACTAACCCGGGCTTTACTTATTAACCAACAGGGTCGGGTCAGAGTGAGCTTTGACAGTGATAACGATGACATCCATGAAGATTCTTCTGGGGATGCGCTTAGCTGTTCTTAGTCACAATAAATGTAGACCCAAGTTCAGTTGGGTAAATAGGTAAGGTTGGGTAAGGTGGGCACTACCAATCATTACACCCCAGACAGACGCAATGCCCATAAAACACCTATTCCCAGAAAGCAGTTACAAACCTTCCTCAATATCGATAAACAACAGAAAATGGTTAACTCTGAATGGCGGCGTCACGTTAGTTGAATTATTAGTTGTTATTGCGATTTTTAGTATCGCCTACACCATGGTAGGTCCTAATGTTCGTTACTTCATGGCTAAAAACCATCTCAGTGCAACTATCAATTATCGCAGTGGTATGATGCAAAAATCACGTTTGTTTGCTATTGAGCATGCGACGACAGTATTAATTTGCCCCTCCGTAGATTTATCAATATGCAATAAAGATTGGTCACAGCATTTGATCGCTTTTGTCGACACAAATGCCAATGGTGCAAGAGACAACAAAGAAGCCATTATTTATAGCGTTCAAGCCCTTGATAAATCAATAATGACTAAAGGGCCTAAATCACAAGTTCGTTTTTACGAAACCGGTATCAGCGCGTCACCGGCAAGTTTTATTTATTGTATAAAACTATCAAACGAAGACTATTTAATATCAGGATTGTATTTAAGCCTGCAAGGTCGTTTAAGGATGAGTAAAGACCTTAATTTCGATGGCGTCCACGAAGATAACCAGGGACGTAATCTATCCTGTCAATTTTAAACGCTTGGATTTCCAGTCTAGCAAGACCAACAAAATTCACTTGTTTCCAGCGTTCCATTGGCATTTTTATCCCACCCTTTACGGCCATCACTGAAAAAATATAAGTCACCATCGCCATCAACAATTGAACCGCTTATAGGTGTTGCTTTTAACTCGTAAGCCTGGCCATTAGTAGCCACTGCGTTAATGGTCAGTTCATAATTTTTATTTGCTTCTGGTTCCGAAGCCGGACTGTACGTAGTAAAGATAGCTGGTTTGCCAGTATCTCCAGATGAAACTGCAGCACCTTTATATGAATAATTAGAAGCATTATGTCGCTCCAGCGCGCTTGCCAGTGACATTAAGTCAGCTTGCACTGTGCTGCGAGCCCCGCTGGCTAACATACCTTGATAGCTGGGGTAAGCAATTGCAGCCAACAAACCTACTACTGCGACTACTATCATCATTTCGATGAGGGTAAATCCATATTCTGTTTTCTTCATTTTTATCTTACCTTTTTCAACATATTGTTTATTCATCATTAAGGTTTTTCTATTTCGGTTCGCCAAACGTCCTTCTGCACACGTTCAAATCGACCATAAATATTTTGAGCTAAGCACTCAAAAGCACTGCCACAGGCAACTTCATTGCCATTTTCATCAACCTCTATTACTGCAGATACACATTCTGCACCCAAACACACAACAGGTTGAACAATATTTTCAATTAGTATTTTGGTATCTGGCGCTATCCCCGTTTGGGATAATTGTGCATAACGGTCATCAGCGTCTCGCTCATTATTATTGTTAAGGTCGGTAACGGCGTTGCCGTCAACTAAGTTGACTAAATAAGCGCGACTGTTGCCCGTTGGAGGCGCACAAATACTGTCGCTCGCCGACGCGGGCAAATAAGTAGTAAAGAAAACTCTATAATCAAGAATCAGTGGTGACGCTAATACTTTTTCTCCACCACTCGTTAACTTGATCATCCAGCCTTTTTTATCGGCAAAAGCCTCAGCTGCTAATTGTTGTTCATTGTTGTCAGAAGAAGTTAACAAGTGATCAGTAGCATCATATAATTCGCCTGCGCCAAAGGCTAAGGTGGGTAGCTTGTAGTGACCATTGGTATCGGTATTAAACACGCCGGTATCTTTTATCAAGTAAAATTCATCTTGAATAGTGGTATTCAACGGTCCCGCTCTAAAGCCTGTGCCTGCGGCGACAGCATAATATTGTTGGTCGCCCAATAATATCTCCGAAACATCAGGTGCGTAATAAAAACGACGATTGGTTTGTTCAGTGTCTCCCGCAAAACTACCTAAAAGTCCCCCACGCACCAAATTACCGAGCGTTTCACCGTTATAAATATCCAGTCTGAAGATTTGTCCACCTGTGTCACTGACGTACATATGATCGGCAAGTTGGTCATTGTCTCTGTCAATCACGGCCACGCGAGCAGGGATACTGTACTTCATATCAGGCAAATTCAAATCAGCATTTTCTAGCCCTGCCTCCCAGAGTAATTGACCATTGTCGGCGTCAATTATATAGACACTGTTCCCAACGTTATCGGGTGAACGAACAAGCTTATTATCTTGAGCCTCATCATAACCACCACCAACAATCATGACATTTTTTATCGTAGAGCCAATTTTTATTTTAGTAATAATAGGGCGCGACCATGTTTGCGCCATATTAGTATAATCACCGGAACCGCCGTTTATGGTAAAGACCAATTTAGGATTTGTACGCTCAGTAACATCGACAACATAGTAATTGTTGCCACCGCGACGCATTCCGATATACAAATAGATTTTGTCATCAAATGTACGGATAACTAAATCACCGTCCAAACCATACAGGTGATTAAAGGTTGATCCATCACGATAGAAATCGTACAAATTCCCTAATAATTCACGCGGTATAATCGCAAAATTTTCGCTACCATCATCGGCGTCGATAGAGTGCAAGAAACCATGATTAGTGGTGACATATATAGAACTCTTACCATTTTCATAATTGACAATCGCGGGCTGGGAATGAATTGGATCACCCATTTGCAAGCGTACATCGGTTGTAGAGCCATCGCCATCATCGTCAAGTACATCAACGCCTCTTGCCCACTTGATTACTTCTTCGCGCAAGGTTGCAGAATCGGGTAATACATCAACGGCCATATCAGCTTGCGTAATATTTGTATTATTTTCATTCAATTCATTCGTATTCTTAAAGATAGTACCTGGTTCGTTATCAAACATATAAGTATTTCTGACTAAATCTAAACGACCGGCTGCACCACCTTCCCTAACATCATTCCCATCGGCAATAGGTGACCAAAAACTATGCGAGTTTTCAGCAAAAAAGCCTGTTGCAGAATCAACGGCTGTTACACCATTAGTATCCAGAATTTTATCACCTTTAATTTTGTACTTTTTAAGATTACCCGGCCATAGCGTGCCTTCGGCTGGCTTAAAGAGTGCAAAATATAGTTCATCTCGGTGCGACAAACGATTTAATTGGTTTACCGCAACACCAGGCGATACAAAAGTTGAATTAATATCTTTCACTTGGCGTAAAATAGTTTCAAAAGCCGTTAACAACTCAGTGCTATTATCGGCCCTATAAAATCCCCCACCCGATTGCAAGGCTATTTGATTCAAAAAATTGTTTGCTGTCGAGTTAGCCGCAAAACCAATAGTATGCGTTATGACGCGCGCATCGATAACAGAATCACCGGTGTCAGCGATATTTTTAACCAAATCTAAGCCGCATTTTTCACCGCCACTGCCGGTACAGTTTTTACCCAGCAAACTTTGGATTTTAGAAACACTGTGGTTGTGATTTGCTTGACCATCTGACAACAACACGATGTGATTGTTGGTTTGACACTGTAAATCTTGTATTGGCGAAATGTAGGTTGCGCCGGCTGGAATGTATTCACCGCGGCAATTATTACTGCTTAAATTTTCTTCAGTGCACCCAGAAGGTCGAACAGGATCTGCACCCACATAACTTGAACGGTGACTGACCCTTGTCGATCTCCTCACCGAGCTTGAAACACTCGATTCACCACGTTTTAGCCCATAATCAACATTTAAACCACCGTAATACATGGTTGCTTCATAAAGCGTATCGACTATTGGTGTAAGGCCGTTAGCACTTAATTCATCAACTTGACTGATTAAGCGCTGACGCACAGTCGAAGAAGTAGAAGGTTCAGCATTTGCCCGGAATTCCAAGACTAATCGAGCGGCTCCTGATGGCTTACCATTGTATGTGTAGCCGCCTCGCTTGGCACTATTAAAGTCTGACATGACTATTATCATTTCATTGTTTGTACGCCATCCTGGCCTATCAATTATCTCTTGAACAATTTCAGTAATAGGTGGACTTTGATATACACCATTTCGATACCACGGCTCAATGTTTGTCCAGTTTACTGTGGCAGCCGTTTTAGGTTTATTTTTTAACAAATAACGAGTATAAGGCGAGAAATCGTCTGGGTCGTCTTCATCAACCCCTCTAATGGTCATTCTTGCACCTGAACTTGTGCCATTTTGATAAGCCGTGAATTCAAGGTAAGCGCTCAAAACTGTCGCGCCTTGAGGCATATTGATATCTTTAAATCTAATACCTATGTAAGCATTACTACTTTCATGAAAGGTTAATTCACTCGCGGTGGATTGGTATCCGTCACTACGTTCTTCAGCATTCTCATCTTGTTGGTCGACCTGATAAAAAAAAGTGTCACGAATACAACCTGTGGCGGTCGTCTCGTCGTAAGTGATAACCAATTGTGGTGATCTACTGTTACCATCGTCATTTGAAAATGCTTTGCGATTACTGCCTACGGTCTCATCCACTGTCTCCATAATGATGGATAAATCGTTTCCCCCACACCAGTCGCTTCTATCAACTACTTCTTGAATAACGCTAGAAATATCGGGGGTCACTATAATTTCGCCAAACTGTGGCCACTGATTGTTTTCGTCCCAATTGACTTGCGTACTAGTCTTCGGGCGGTCAGAAATGTCGTTGTCATCGCTAGTGAATTCTTCCGAAACAGCGGCATCTTCAGCACTAATAATAAAGTTTGTAGCATTTGTATTTATGCCTGCTGATGTAAAACGAATCACTGCACTTGTTATCACTGCACCTTGAGGAATATTTACATCTTCATATCGCAATCCGGTATGGACTTTATTTGTATCACTCGACAATATAAGTTGGCTTGTTCGAGGCTCAACACTACTGCCTATCTGATAAGCATCGTTGTCGCGACTGACTGTTGGTAAAACTAATTCGGGTGCTACTTGCGAATCAATGTCTCTTACGGGATAAAGAACCGGACCACCATAATCTGAAAAACGCATTAAACCTGCGTTAATATTGGTTGCGTTAGATAGAGCGTCGCGCAATGCATCCTGAACACGTTGCATACGAGACTGACTAGTGCCATCGTAGGCTCCCATACTACCCGAGGTATCCATTATAAAGAGTACGTTTGGCTTAAAGGTTACTTGCGAACTACTGGTCCCTAAATAAATCTCTAAATCATCACCATATGCACTAAAGCTAATACAAAAACTTAACATGCATGCTGCCATAGCAATTTTTATTTTCTGGATAGTCATTGGCGTCTCCATAATCAATTAGATGCAGGTGCGAAAACTGCGGCAGTTAGTGAGTTTGCAACCACATAATTACTTCCTTCAGTTTGACCGCAACCTTTCACAATAAACACGTGGCAATTAATATTGCTACCGCCAATTACATTGCTTGACCCCCTGCAGGCTTGCTCCCTAATAAACGCTGTACGCGACCAACTATTTGTGGGTGGATGTGTACTATATTTGGCACTCGCAGTATGACGTTGGCCAAAAGGCAAACCATTTTGGGTAATAACGCGTTCAGCTCTGTTATTGTCAAAACACGTGAGTGTGTCGTTGTCGAGATCTAGCTCGGTTAATTGACGTGCTTCAGATAATGGGTCAAGCAGTGAAGGGTCAACCAACACTGATTCGTCTTCAGATTCAAACACCACACCTGCAATGGCTGCTTCTGCGGCATCAAAAGCCACTGACTTACGTTCGATTGAACTGGCCATTTTACCTTGCAACAAGCTACTAGAAACTGCTGATACCCCTAAAACTGTGATCGATAACAAAACTAACAATGCAAACACTAGCACTAAGCCTTTTTCATTTTTCATGCGCCACTCCTTGCAAAATTTTTCATATTTCTAAATGTGATGGTTGTTTCAAACGCTTTGTATAAACCGTTATCAGGGGCAGTCATTGTGTCTTCATTTAATAATTTAAAGGTACTTGGTTTATCTAGATTTATTTGTCCCTCTCCCTTAACCACAATCGCCAACCTAACACTGACTATTTGTTGATTTGCAAGAATGGCATTGGCTAAAAGAGAGGCATCTACATATCTAACAGGCAAGGTTTCACCATTATTGGTAGCGGGTGATGCTAAGCCATAAGTCACTTGGAAACTTAATACATCGTCTAAAATTGTGAATGCAGCGTTATTATTATTACCTACCGCATTTTTTTGACCTCTTAAAACTCGGCCATCAAAACCTCTGCACTTTAACTTATTGTCACTCACAAAATATTCATTAACGACATAAAACTCTTCGTCATTTGCATAACCTAGTTTGTAACCTCTACAATCGCGAGTGCCTTGTAAACTGATCACTAAAGTATCGTTGGCGCCACTTGCACCTTGCTTGGCACCTAGATCTATATTTGCAACAAAATCGCCTGGCAAAGGAATAGGCTTATTCCTGATAAATGATTCTTCTTCAACAATATCAACTAAGTTACTTAAGTTTGGGTTCATGGCATCGTACATGCCAACCATCAGTAATTCATCACGCAAACGGGTAATTATATAGCGACCGCTTTCTTGGGTGCTAGCAACCGCTCGGTTGAGCCTATCGGTGACACTATTACTGATCATTATTTGCACAATTGCAGAAGAAATCACTAAACCAAGCGCCAATGAAATCATTATCTCAATCAGCGTGAATCCTTTTTGATTGCTACGCCTACTATTGACCTGCTCACTAGAAATACTTGGTTTACTTTTTAGCAATCTCATTAGAGAGTAACCTCAACCACAACACAGTCATTTTCAGCCTTTTCTCCCGAATTGCAGTTTGGATTAGGCTTTTTTGCTTGATCTCGCCAACTTTTCATTGGCCAACTCACCATAATGGTATGCATGGAACCGGCTGTACAGGCGTCCGCGTCAGTCGTAATTGTGTCGTCACATGTTAGTGAAAGGCTTGCGTTTGGATTTTCACGAGCAAGTGCACATGACATCTGATATGCGTCGAATGTGGCAACTTCAGAAGGTGTACATTCGCCACTTTGGCAATCAGGAATATCTGCTGGAATAGCCAAGCAGTAGCAATCATAATTTGTCGCGCTAGACGCACATGACAGGTTAGCGAAATTATAAATATCACTATCAAAGTACTGATTGTTAACAACAAAACCGTCTGTTCCAACAGATGCAACTGTGCTAACCCGTAAACGTTCGCTCATTTGTTGAGCAACCATCACAGCTTGTGTTCGCGCCAAGGCCTCTTTGTTTGAGAAAGACCCGACAAATTGCAAAGAAGCAACGCCGAGCAAACCCACCGCTAATATTATTAGAGTGATCAACACCTCAATCATTCCAACACCCTTTTGAGGTGATAGACTCAGCTTGAAGTTGACAATATGCATTCTATTGTAGATTTTCATTACTTAGGTAATCGTCACAAATATTATTTCCATGACGACATTTTACTGATTATTGTCGATACTTGGTTATTGAGTATCAGTCTAAGGTATTAAATCGCAATAGATACTGGCCGAACGGCCAGTTTTAAGGTGTTTTTGTAGTTTATGAAACTTGTTTTATACGTAGTTCTTTTGGTACGGCAAATTCAACATTTTCAGGACGCCCGTCACGTTCGCTTGCTTCACTTGCTCCCCATTCAATAAGTTTGTTTACAACGCCTTCTACGAGCACCTCAGGGGCCGATGCGCCTGCCGTCACCCCAATATGTTGAATACCATCTAACCATTCTTTTTTGATGCAGTTTTTATCAGCAATAAGATATGCAGTGGCACCCATTTTTTCGGCGAGCTCTCGTAAGCGATTAGAGTTAGAGGAGTTTTGTGCCCCCACCACCAACAACACTTCACAATCTCCCGACAAGTCGCGAACGGCATCTTGTCGGTTTTGTGTGGCGTAGCAAATATCATCTTTGCGTGGGCCATCAATTTTTGGGAATTTTATTCTTAATGCGTCTATGACTTCAGCTGTATCGTCGACTGACAATGTGGTTTGACTACAATAGTATAAATCGTCCGCATTATTCACTTGCAATTTAGCAACATCATCAATAGATTCGACTAAATAGATACCACCATTCTCATTGCTGTATTGGCCCATGGTGCCTTCTACTTCAGGGTGTCCATGATGGCCAATTAGTATACATTCGGTTCCCTTTTTACTCGCACGCATGACCTCCATGTGTACTTTAGTCACCAGCGGACAAGTCGCATCAAAAACCTTCAAGCCTCGATCAGTTGCTTCATTTCGCACAGCTTGGGATACGCCATGGGCAGAAAAAATTACGATTGCATCGTCTGGAACTTCGCTTAATTCATCAACAAATATTGCTCCCCGCCCCTTTAGCCCATCAACCACAAAACGATTGTGAACAACTTCATGACGCACATAAATAGGCGGTTCAAATATTTCTAAGGCACGTTCGACTATAGTTATCGCTCGGTCTACGCCTGCGCAAAACCCTCTAGGGTTAGCCAAATGGATTTGCATATTATTCTCCACAAATTATAGTATTGATATTAGGCCACTTAATCGACAATATCGAGCACTTCAACATTAAAAATCAAGGTTTCACCAGCCAAAGGATGGTTAAAGTCGACCGTCACAGAATGCCCGGCAATTGTTCTAATAATACCAGGTAAATCACTGCCATCAGGTTGTGCAAATCCGACAATAGCACCTTCTTTTAATTCTATTTCAGCCCCAAACTTGGTGCGGTCTACATGATAGATATTATCCGGGTTAGGCATACCAAAAACGTCGTCGGGTGGTAAGGTAAATTTCTTTTTATCGCCTACTTTTAGGCCCTTTAGGCAGCTTTCAAAATTAACTGTCAAGCTACCATCTCCAAGCACCATTTTAGCCGGCTTGTCGTTAACCCGGGTGCTATCTGCCGCTGTCCCATCTTCCAACGTTAGGTCATAATGCAAAATAACCGTACTATTATCTGTCACAACAACTGGCTCAGTCATCTACTTTATTTTCCTCTTTGTTTTTAAACATATCAATGATAAGTAGCACAGCACCTAGAAAAATCGCTGAATCCGCTACATTAAAGGCTGGCCAATGGCTTGTCTTATAATAGAAATCCAGAAAATCGATCACGTAGCCATGCACTATACGGTCAAAAACATTTCCTATTGCGCCGCCTAAAATAAAACTAAACGCCACTGGAAGTAATATCTGGTCTCGATTTGATTGTCGCAGCCACCACAATATTAAGGCGCTTACAATTAATGCCACAGCACTTAAGAAATAGCGCTGCCAGCCACTTGCATTGCTGAGGAAACTAAACGCAGCTCCGTGATTATGCACATAAAAAAGATTGAAAAAACTGGTGATTTGAATGGATTCAAATTCATACATCGCATTAACAATCGCCATCTTGCTTGCTTGATCAACAACAAATACAATCACGCTTATCCATAAAAACCGGAGTCCTGTTTGCTTCAGTAGATTAAGCATACTTTCGCACTTCCCCTTGCCCATCAACATTATCGATACATCTGTTACAGAGCTCAGGGTGTTTAGGATCGCTAGATACCTCTGCTTTATGATGCCAACATCTTGTACACTTTTCGTTTTCTGATTTATGGACTACTACGTAGAGACCTTCGTCAGCAGTCGCAGCATCTTTTTGTAAGTCTTCGTGTAATTCTGTTTGCGCAAAAATACTCGCTTCTGAGGTGATCAATACAAACCGCAACTCATCTTTTAGTTGGGCTAATAAGGCATAATTAGCTTCATTCAAATATAGACTTATTTCTGCTTCTAGCGAACCACCAATAATTTTGGCGTTTCGTGCTTTTTCAAGTGCGCTATTTACTTCCGCCTTAATTTTCATGACTTTTTGCCAATATTCATGATTCATAGTTTGTTGATCAGTATTGAAAGCCTCCACTTTTGGTAATTTTGTATACCAAACATCTGTAAAAACAAACTCGCTGCGTTCGCCGGGCAAAGCTTCCCATACTTCTTGTGCAGTAAAGCTCATAATGGGCGCCATCCAACGCACTAGTCCTTCCATTATGTGATAAAGAGCAGTTTGACAAGACCGTCGCGCAATACCATTTGCTTTAGCCGTATATTGCCTATCTTTAATAATATCCAAATAAAAACTGCCCATTTCAATCGAGCAAAATTGCATAAGTGTTTGTGTAACAATCAGCATATCGTAGTCTTCATATGCAGCTAAAATTTGCGCTTGTACTTGCTCTGCTCTTGCCAAAGCCCATGCATCTAAAGCAACCATTTCGGCCGGTGCAACTAAGTCCGTTGCTGGGTCAAAGCCATTTAAATTAGCGAGCAAAAAGCGACAGGTATTTCGAATGCGGCGATAAGCGTCTGCCGAACGTTTAAGAATTTCATCGCTGACGGTCATTTCACCACGATAGTCGGTCGAAGCAGCCCATAGCCTTAAAATATCTGCACCTAACTTATTAGTGACATGTTGTGGTGCAATAACATTGCCCAATGACTTCGACATTTTTTTACCATGAGCATCGACAGTAAAGCCATGAGTCAATACTTCTTTATATGGTGCTTGGCCATGCATGGCGATTGAAGACATCAACGACGACATGAACCAACCTCTATGTTGGTCAGAACCTTCAAGATACAAATCAGCAGAGGCTTGAATATCCTCTCGCTGATCAACAACAAAATAATGTGTTACCCCAGAATCAAACCAAACGTCTAAAGTATCGGTTACTTTCACATAATCTGCTGCATCTGCGCCAATGAGTTCCTCATCACTAAAGTCCCACCATGCTTGAATACCCGTCGATTCAACTGCAAGCGCCACTTTTTCCATGATGGTGGCGGACTGAGGATGTAATTCGCCAGTCGCAACATGCACAAACAAACAAATAGGTACACCCCACGTTCTTTGTCGCGATATACACCAATCAGGTCGACCTTCGACCATTCCTTTTATGCGTTCTTCGCCCCAGGATGGTATCCATTTTGTTTGCTTTATTTTCTCGACGGATTCAGCACGAAGGCCGTTTTTGTCCATACTAATAAACCATTGTGGAGTCGCTCTAAATATAATAGGTGTTTTATGACGCCAACAATGTGGATAACTATGTTCATATTTTACATTTAATACTAAACGCTTTGCTTCACTTAGCGCATCAATAATAGATTGGTTGGCTTTGAATACATGCTGCCCTGCAAACATTGGTGTATCGGCAATATAAACACCATTTGGTCCTACTGGATTGTACACTTCTATGTCGTATAATTTACCCACATTGAAATCGTCGACACCGTGAGCCGGTGCTGTATGCACGCAACCAGTACCAGATTCTGTGGTGACATGTTCACCCAATATCAAGGGTACTTTGATGTCCAGAAGTGGATGTTCAACTAGCAATGTTTCTAACGCACTTCCTGTACAATGCGCTATCAGCTTAGTGCTACTCGCATGGTAACGAGTTGCGCATGATTCCATCAAATCACTGGCAATAATATAACGGTGCGTATCACCTTCAATTTGCATATCGACTAATGCGTATTGTAATTCAGGGTGCAAACTTATCGCTCGGTTTGCTGGTATAGTCCAGGGCGTAGTTGTCCATATAACAACACTTGCATCAACGGCCGCCATTTCTTCCGTTGTTAAGCCAAAGGCTGTGGCAAAAGCTGAGCAATCGCTTACTGGGAAAGATACATCTATAGCTGGCGAAACCTTGTCTTGATACTCGACCTCTGCTTCAGCCAATGCAGATGCACAATCTGTGCACCAATGTACCGGTTTAAAGCCTTTTTCTAAGTGACCCGATTGTACAATTTTACTCAGTGCGCGAATAATGTCAGCTTCGCTTTTAAAATCCATTGTTTTATATGGTTGGTCCCAGTTTCCGAGCACTCCTAGGCGTTGGAAATCTTTACTCTGACCCTGTATTTGTGTTTCTGCATAACGACGACATTTTTCCCTGAACTCTGCAACAGACACTTTTTTACCGGGCTTACCAACTTTCTTTTCTACCATCAATTCAATAGGCAAGCCATGACAATCCCAACCTGGTACGTAGGGGGAATCAAAATCAGACAAAGTTTTTGACTTAACGATAATATCTTTCAAGATTTTGTTAACGGCATGGCCAATATGTATATCACCGTTTGCATAGGGAGGGCCATCATGAAGAATAAATGAAGGTTTACCTGCTTTAGCTTGCCTAATTTTTTGATAAAGCTTTTTTTCTTCCCATTGCTTTAGCATTTGAGGTTCACGATTAGCTAAATTACCACGCATTGGAAAGGCAGTATCGGGTAAATTTAACGTCGCTTTATAGTCATTCATAATTGGCACTCACTATAGGCACTCATGTTTATTCTTTTACTCATATTTTCAACATTTATTAATAATCTAATATTTTTTCACGAAACCGATTTTTAAATCACTACTGCTTTAGCAGTATCATCGCGAAGGATCTGTTTTGCTTCTTGGGCATCTACGTTAATTTGCGTTTGCAAGGCTGCAAAATCGGCAAACTTTCTTTCGTCTCTTATTTTGTCGACAAAATCGACTTTTATATGCTGTCCGTATAAGTCAGCATTAAAATCAAACAAATGCGCCTCTAACTGAATCTTTGTCCCGTTCAATGTTGGTCTATTCCCGACATTGACTACTGCATCGTACCACGCGTCTTTAGTTCTTGCTCTGCAAGCAAATACGCCACTAACCGGTGATTTATGTCTGTTGAGTAAAATATTGGCAGTCGGAAAACCTATTTTTCGACCATTTTTCTCACCATGTACAACTTTACCACTGACGCAAAAGGCCCTACCCAACATATAGTTTACCGATGCAAAATCGCTTCTAGCTATAGCATCTCGAATCGCAGTTGAACTAATACGCGAGTCGTGCAACCTGAAACTTTGTGTACTGGCTAAGCTAAAGCCCGAAGTGATGCTGTGCGCTTGCAATAGTGCGTAGTCACCGGCACGTTTATGCCCAAATTTAAAATCATCACCAACAACTAAAAATTTCACACCAAGTTGCCTCACTAAAAGAGATTGTACAAAATCTTTTGGCGACATATTAGAAAATGTGCGGGTAAAGCGCACACATATTAATCGGTCAATACCTATGGCTTTTAGTGCGTTGTATTTATCCCGCAACAGCGACAATCTTGCCGGTGCATGCTCGGGCGCAAACAGCTCTTCAGGCTGCGGTTCAAAAACCATTACAGCGGCGGGTAAGTTCAGCGACTGCGCTTTTTCTAATAAGTTACGCAAAACAGCCTGATGCCCCAAATGTACACCATCGAATTTACCGATAGTTAACACACAGCCATGATGACTGGCATTAATGTTTTGTAGGCCTCTGATTAATTCCACGCTTTAAATAGTTCCAAACAGCTAATTCGAGCTTATGTTGAGCTTACCACTTTGTTTAACAATGTATTGTTTACGCCAAACATGAATTGGCGACATCATTACTCAAATTATACACAAAGGGGATGACTAAAAGCGGTAGATTATAAACGAGTCAGCTAGTATTACCAACGCTTTGTGGCGAGTGTTTACGAATTTAGACAATGATTTTTATTTACCGGTGTCTTGATTTGAAACTAATTGATTGGGACGCACCCCTAAAAGCAACAATAAACACCCATACACGCCTACACCAATAGCAATGGTAGCGATGAGTTCTAGAATACGTGCTCGTAAAACTAAGTCGAACCAGTCTACCTGCATGGAATAAGTATAAATCGCAGAGGTCATAATTAAACTCGCGACCAATACCCTAGCTAAAAACCACCATGTACTGGTAGATATTTTAAAAACACCTAAGATAGAGAGCCTGCGATACAATAAAAAAGCATTCAAACTACCTGATAACGCCGTCGCCATTGCCAGCCCGACGTAACTGAATGGAATCGCCAAAATTAAATTAAAAACCATGTTCGCAGCCATGGTAATAATACCGTAGCGTACTGGCGTTTTAGTATCTTGGCGCGAATAAAAAGCAGGTGCAAAAATTTTTACTAGCATAAAACTAAATAATCCACTGGCATAGGCCATCAAACTATACGATGCCATTAAAGTATCGTGGGTACTAAATTCACCACGTTGAAAAATAACTAATAATAACGGCATTGCAAGCACAATAAGAGCTACACTAGCCGGAATACCAAGAATAGCGATAAGCCGCAGTGCCCAATCTATGTTCCTTGAAAAAGCTTTCTTGTCAGAACTTACGTGATTGCGCGAGAGTGTGGGTAAAATAACTGTAGCAATAGCTATACCAAACAATCCTAGCGGGAATTCAAGTAAGCGGTCAGAGTAATACAACCAACTAATAGATCCTGTCATCAAAAAGCTGGCAATTAAGGTGTCTAACAACAAGTTTATTTGACTCACTGAAACGCCAAATAAAGCTGGGATCATTAATACCCGAACTTTTTTCACATTGGGATCAGACCAGCCCCATTTAGGTTTAACCAACAAACCTGCCCTAAACAAAAAAGGTAATTGAAACGTTAACTGGACAAATCCCCCCAGAAAAACCCCCCAAGCAAGTGCAAATGCAGTGTCACTCACATAAGGACTTAAATAATAAGCACAGCCTATAATACAAACATTAAGTAAAACTGGGGTAAATGCTGTGGCAGCAAACTTATTCAAAGTGTTCAGTACGGCTCCTACAAAACCAGCCAATGAAATAAAGAAAATATAAGGAAAGGTAATTTTTAAGAGTAATGAAGCTAATTCGAATTTTTGGCCGCCGGGTTCATCATTGACATAATCGACAAACCAGCCCATACCAAACATTGCAGCTAATACTGGTGATGCTATAACCCCCACTACAGCGGTTACAAACACGATCGCACCGAGGGTTCCAGATATTTTTGCTACAAACTCTCTTAGTTTTTTGTCGTCATTTTCAGCTTGTACTTCTGCCAATACTGGAATAAACGCCTGTGCAAAAGCACCTTCAGCAAATAGCCTCCTCAAAAAATTAGGAATTTTGTTTGCGAAAAAAAATACATCCGCAGCAGCACCTGCGCCCATAAAATTCGCCACAACAATATCTCGTATTAAACCCAATATCCGCGATAAAAAGGTCATAGCGCTGACGATGATGCTTGCTTTTAGTAGTTGTTTAGCCATATGTTGACTCTAAGCGGCTAGGTGACGAATCCAAGGTAATTAAACTCTCTGTGGTTGAAAATTCTTTGATGCCCTTACTAGTAAGAATGCATGTTTTAATTAAGACCATATTGGCTTAATAATAGGCTACATCTAACGACAAGGACAATGATAAAGATAGTAGCATCAGTTTAATATGCTATCTAAGGCTTTTTTCATTAAAATAAGTCAATTTCATTGACAAATACTACAATAACCCTGATAATCCGCACCCTCAATTTTGACATCAATATTTTAGGAGTTACACCTTGGCTAACATTAAGTCTGCTAAGAAACGTGCAATTCAAGCTGAAAAGCGTCGCCAGCATAATGCAAGCCGTCGCTCCATGACTAGAACTTGCCTTAAGAAAGTTATCACCGCTATTGAAGCTGGCGATAAAGAAGCTGCACAAACAGCATTTACGGTTGCTGTGCCCGTTCTTGACAGAATGGCTACAAAAGGCTTAATTCACAAGAATAAAGCAGCGCGCCATAAATCACGCTTGAACGCACAAATAAAAGCACTAGCTTAAGCTGATATTACATATCTTGTGTTTAATTGGTATGTAAAGCGTCTTAACACTTTTTAAAAACCGAAGTCCACACTTCGGTTTTTTTATTTATTTTTTATATTTTACAAAGCTCATTAGCCAATATCTGCGTATAAATATACATTGTGGTCGATTGAGATTTTTAACTATGATCAAATATATGTTCGCGTTTCCCTTAGCCTTATGTTTAATCTGGTATTTGTATTTGCGCGCTAACCAATATTCAGTAGAACAAGGTAAACAAGGGTTCGTTTATATTGCTGTCGTTTCTTTTGTCATTGTTGCTTTTTTCTCATTAGTTAATTTGATTATGTAATTAAGCGTTAATGATTCATAAAAGTTCAACATGATCAAAAAAGCTCGCTTTTAAAGGCGAGCTTTTTGGTTTGGCAATTTAATCATTTTAAATTGCTTTATTGTTATCTTATTGGATAATTTGAATATCAGCGGTTGACCTCAATGCATCAACAAAGCTACGAGCCATTTGTTGTCCTTGACTATTCTTCAAGCGTTGCTCAACATTTTGCGCTAGCGTTTCGTCTGGCGTTGCATTTTGTTTAACGTCAATTAACTTGACCAAACCAACATTACCGTTCGTAAGTGTAACTACTGACGTGTTATTGCCTAGCTCAAGATTCAATTCAAAAATTGCATCAACCATAGCGACAGGGATCTCGTTGCTAGCACGGGCTAGATCAGAATGCTCTGTCCAAGCTAAGTCTTTTCCAGCTAAAAGAGTATTTGTATCCTGCTGGTCAAAAATTGCATTTTGCACAGTTTGCGCAAAAGCAAGCGCTTCTTCTTGAGCCTTATCGACTTTAAGTGAAGCTTCAATTTGCGTACGAACTTCTTCTAAGCCTTGTGTACGTTGTGGCAAATGCTCAGCGACTCTTGTCACCATCACTAGTTCATCTGATAACGACATAACGGTACTGTTAACACCTTCATCAATTAGCTCACTAGAAAACGCAATGTCGTTAACTTGAGGGTAGTTAACACCTGCTGGCAATTGGTTGTTCTCAAAAAACGGCGTTTCAATAACAGGTTTATTGATAAGGTTAGCAACTGCTTCTAATGAATCAGGCTCTTCAAAAGCAAGATTGTCCATTTCACTCTGCAAAATCGCGAACTCATCACCTGCTTTCATATCAACAAGCGAACTTAATATGTCTTCTTTGACCTCTTCAAAGGGCGTTAATCGCGCTGGCGTTAACTTACTCACTTTGATGATATGAAAACCAAACTCAGTTTCTACTACATCAGAGAAGCCGTTTTCAGTTTCAATAGCGAATGCCGCTGACTCAAATGCATCATCATAATCACCAACATTTAAAACGCCAAGATTACCACCGTCTTCAGCGCTCAAAATGTCATCAGAAAACTCTGTTGCTAAACTAGCAAAATCCTCACCCTGATTTAGCCTTGCAAGCACCGCTTCAGCTTCGACTTTGACTGTTGCGCTTTCTTGGTCGTTTAATTCAAATAATATGTGTGCAATTTCTCTCACCTCAATTGAAGTGTAATTGGCGGGGTTTTCTTGATAAAAGGTGTTTACCTCTTCATCACTTACGTCGACACGACCGCGTAAGTCGTCCAAAGAAAGAGTTACATATGCTAATTTGACCTGCTCTTGTGTATCAAAACTTGTGATATTCGTATCATAATATTGTTGTATTTCGTCTTCAGAAAGCGTAATACCTTCTTTATAATTTTCAATATCAATCTCGACCGACATCGCACTTCTTGTCTGCGCTTGTAAAGCTAATACGCGATTTACCTGATGCGGAAGTGTAATTGAAGACCCATTCAATGAGTTCAATAATTGTTGGCGTGACATTTGTTCGCGCATATATTCCGCAAATTCGGTCGGAGTGAAGCCAGCCCTACTTAGCGTCGCAAGATAATTTTCGTTATCAAATTGACCCATAACTTGAAACTCAGGCATTTGGGCAATGGTCTCTTTAATTTGTTGGTCGCTCACTCTAAGGCCTAATTGGCTTGCTTTCTGAGCAACGAGTTCTTCGTCTATCAAGCGTTGTAAAATATCTTGCCTAAATTGGTTGATATATGATTCACTTTCAAAAAGTGAATTAATGGCTTCGCCAAATTGACCTTGCAATCTTGCTCGTTCATTTTCGTATGCAATCTCAAGTGAAGCGCTCGAAATTTCTTCACCATTCACAATCGCGACTGCGTCAGTTGCAGAAGAAGATATATAACTACCGACGCCTGTAAAGACAAAACTCACCACTATCAAAGCAACAATTCCGATTGCCCATGGACCTTGTATGCCTTCTCTAATATTTTGTAACATGTTTACAACAACCTTTTGTTCTACTTTGTGTCAGTGCAAACACCAACAAGTTAGATTGAATAAAATTTTTTGGAGCTGGATTATACCTGTCTGCGGCAAGATACGCGAGTGTAAAATAGTAAAATTCAACCTTAAGGGCGGTGACGTATGCCACATTTGTTTATATTTCACATAAAAAAAGGCGATGAAGAATCATCGCCTTTAACGTAAGCTAAATGTAATTTTAATTTACTGCATCTTTAAGTGCTTTACCTGCTTTGAAAGATGGAACTTTTGCCGCTGCAATTTGGATAGTCTCACCAGTTTGTGGGTTGCGGCCACTGCGTGCTGCACGATCACGTACAGAGAAAGTACCAAAGCCGACTAAAGCCACTTGATCGCCATCTTTTAATGCAGCAGTGATGCCGTCAGTCAATGCGTCTAATGCACGACCTGCAGCAGCTTTAGAGATGTCTGCACTTGCAGCGATGGTGTCTATAAGTTGAGATTTGTTCACAATATGATCCTCTTGTTTGTTATTATATTGCTTTGTAAGAATTTTAATACTGGATTGTCAGGTTTGTCATGATTTTTCCATTCACTGTAAACCAAACAAAAATATAACTTAATAAAACGCTGTCTATCCCTTTATTAATAAGGCCTTAAGCGAATACCCTATGTAAGGTAGCACAAACAGGATGAATGTGAATACCTTATTTAAAAAAAAGTAACAAAAAACACCATTTTATTCACTATTTGTACAATTTATGAGTAAAAGTGCGTGTTCAAGCTTTATTTTACTTGGAATTCAAGTGATTCAACTTGGTGCTCAAGCGCTATATCGAGTACCTCATCAATCCATTTAACCGGGTGTATACTTAAATCGCCGATAACATTCTTAGGGATTTCTTCTAAATCACGCTCGTTATCATGAGGAATGATCACTGTTTTTATTCCGCCTCTGTGAGCAGCGAGTAGTTTTTCTTTTAAACCACCAATCGCTAAGACCTCTCCTCTTAAGGTAATTTCACCTGTCATGGCCACGTCACACTTAACTGGATTGCCAGTTAAAGAAGACACTAAAGCTGTGCACATTCCTATACCTGCACTAGGACCATCTTTAGGAGTAGCCCCTTCAGGGACATGAATATGAATATCACGTTTTTCATAAAAATCTTCATTAATGCGCAGTTTATCTGCCCTTGATCTTACAACCGTCATAGCTGCTTTGATAGATTCTTGCATAACATCGCCAAGCGAACCAGTTGCCGTTGTTTTGCCTTTACCCGGCACTACGCTTGTTTCAATGGTGAGTAAATCACCGCCTACCTGAGTCCATGCTAGGCCCGTTACTTGACCGACTTGATTATTTTGATCAGCTTTTCCGTAATCAAAACGTTGCACACCCAAGTAATCTTTCAAGTTATCTTGATTTACAACAACAGTTCCTTTCTCTTTTTTGAGCAAAATATTTTTTACTGCTTTACGGCATACCTTTGAGATCTCTCGCTCCAAGCTACGCACACCGGCCTCACGGGTATAATAACGGATCATGCCGACTATCGCTGATTCTTCAATCAACAATTCACCCTCTTTCAAACCATTACGTTCTATTTGTTTAGCCATTAAATGACGTTGTGCAATATTGAGTTTTTCGTCTTCGGTATACCCAGCCAAACGAATAACTTCCATACGATCTAACAATGGTCCTGGGATATTCATGCTATTAGAAGTTGCTACAAACATGACATCAGATAAATCGTAATCGACCTCTAAATAGTGATCACTAAAACTAGAATTTTGTTCAGGATCGAGCACTTCTAGTAAAGCTGAAGAGGGATCGCCGCGCATATCAGACGACATTTTGTCGATCTCGTCGAGCAAAAATAATGGGTTTTTCACCCCTACTTTCGACATCTTTTGAATCAGTTTGCCTGGCAATGAACCAATATATGTTCGGCGATGCCCTCTGATTTCGGCTTCGTCTCTAACACCACCCAACGCCATTCGCACATATTTTCGACCAGTCGCTTTAGCCACACTTTGACCAAGGGATGTTTTACCTACACCAGGAGGCCCTACTAAACATAAAATAGGCCCTTTTAATTTTTTGACGCGCTGTTGTACCGCCAAATATTCTAAAATACGTTCTTTTACTTTTTCTAAGCCGTAGTGGTCGTTATCGAGAATGACTTCTGCTTTTGTTAAGTCTTTTTTCACGGCGCTGCGTTTATGCCATGGAACAGAGACTAACCAATCGATGTAGGAACGGACTACGGTCGCTTCTGCCGACATAGGCGACATCATTTTAAGTTTATTAAATTCAGCCAAGACTTTATCTCTGGCTTCATTTGGCATTTTTGCTTCTTCAATTTTTCGGCTAAGTGTTTCAAACTCATCGGGTGCGTCATCTAGCTCTCCCAATTCCTTTTGAATAGCTTTCATTTGCTCATTTAGATAGTACTCGCGTTGGCTTTTTTCCATTTGCTTTTTAACACGTGTACGGATTTTCTTTTCTACTTGTAGAAGGTCTATTTCCCCTTCCATTAGCGTCATTAAAAACTCGATGCGTTTAACAACCGATTCCATCTCAAGAACCTTTTGCTTTTCGGCAAGTTTTAATGGCATATGCGCAGCCATAGTGTCGGCAAGCCTAGCTGCATCTTCAATACCGTTTAATGAAGTTAGTACTTCAGGTGGAATTTTCTTATTTAGTTTGACATAACCTTCAAATTGAGAAACTGCAGAGCGTATGAGCACTTCTTGTTCAGAATCGTCCATAGTGTCGTCTTCCATTACCTTCACATTAGCAATAAAAAACGGCTCCAAGCCCGTGTACTCACTTATTTGGCCTCGGACATTTCCTTCGACCAATACTTTTACTGTGCCGTCCGGGAGTTTTAATAGTTGCAATATGGTTGCAATAGTTCCAATTTCAAAGACTTCTGAAGTTTCTGGTTCATCTATGGCTGCATCAACTTGCGCCACTAAGAATACTTTCTTGTCGTTATCCATTGCCGCTTCAAGGCACTGAATAGATTTTTCTCTTCCAACAAACAGTGGAATGACCATATGTGGGTAAACCACAACATCTCTTAAAGCCAGTACTGGCATTCCTGTCAGCATACTACTATCAGACATCTTATTCTCTTTCGATTGATTCTTGTGTTTAATATGGGGATTAAGCAATAAAGTTTAAAGTTATCTTTTATAAATAAACTCAGATTGCACAAAACTGTTTTTATTTGTTGCCAGTGTCGAGGCAACACGAATAATCACTCACCAAGTAAAATGGTAAAAAACGGGCCAAAGTTGGCCCGTTTTTTGTTTAACAGGTTGTTATTCCGAAGCCGCTTTTTTGTCACTGCTTTCGTATATCAATAAAGGCTCTGATTCACCTTTAATAACCGCCTCATCTATCACAACTTTTGAAACTTCAGGCGCAGATGGTAAGTTATACATCGTTTCTAACAATACCGCCTCTACAATTGAACGCAAACCTCTTGCCCCGGTTTTTCGTGACATTGCTTTGTGAGCAATTGCTCGCAAAGCATCTTCTCTAAATTCAAGGTCTGTATCTTCAATTGCAAACAGCGCGTTATATTGTTTAGTAATCGCATTTTTCGGCTCTTGTAAAATCTGAACAAGTGCACTTTCATCAAGCTCTTCCAAACTCGTTACTACCGGCAATCTCCCGATAAATTCGGGTATGAGTCCATATTTCACTAAGTCTTGTGGCTCTACGTCTTTAAACAAAGCCGACACTGCTTTAGATTCAGCTTTGGTTTTAACTTCAGCACCAAAGCCAATTCCCATGCCTTTAGCAGAGCGTTGCTCAATAATTTTATCAAGTCCTGCAAACGCACCACCGCAAATAAATAATATTTTTGAAGTATCTACTTGCAAAAACTCTTGCTGAGGATGCTTACGCCCGCCCTGTGGGGGCACTGAAGCGATAGTACCTTCAATGAGTTTAAGTAGTGCCTGTTGTACACCTTCGCCCGACACATCGCGAGTGATTGAAGGATTATCTGACTTACGCGAAATTTTATCAATTTCATCTATGTAAACAATACCCCTTTGCGCTTTCTCTGGATCGTAATCACATTTTTGTAAAAGCTTTTGAATAATGTTTTCTACATCTTCTCCCACATACCCAGCTTCAGTGAGTGTGGTGGCATCAGCCATAGTAAAAGGCACATCAAGCAAACGAGCTAGGGTTTCAGCCAATAAGGTCTTACCTGACCCTGTAGGACCAATCAGCAAGATATTACTTTTGCCAAGCTCAACGCCTTCATGTACATCCCCGTTTTTAAGACGTTTATAATGATTATAGACTGCTACCGCGAGCACTTTCTTTGCATGCTCTTGCCCAATCACATAGTCATCCAAGTGCTTGTGAATTTCTGCTGGAGTAGGCAGTGCATCGGACTTTTGCTTAGGGGATATTTCTTTTATCTCTTCCCGAATGATGTCATTACATAACTCGACACACTCGTCGCATATAAACACAGAAGGGCCAGCAATAAGCTTTCTTACTTCATGCTGACTTTTACCACAAAACGAACAGTACAATAATTTGTTGTCGCCTTCTTTACTGTGATTATCACTCATAATATTTTGCCTTTATTTCTTTGATATGACGCTTTTACAACTGGTTATTGTCACGGTCTATAGCGCATTAGTTTACCGCTATTTACCAACGTCTGCTCGACTATTTAATATATTGTCAATTAAGCCATAGTCTACCGAATCTTGAGCGCTTAAAAAGTTATCTCTGTCAGTATCTTTGGCTACTTTTTCATACTTTTGACCAGTGTGCTCTGCCATCAACCTATTCATCTTCTCTTTAATAGACAGGATTTCTTTAGCATGTATTTCAAAATCTGATGCTTGGCCTTGGAAACCACCTAATGGTTGATGAATCATCACCCTAGCATTGGGCAACGCATACCGCTTGCCTTTAGCTCCGGCCGATAATAAAAATGCACCCATACTAGCTGCTTGTCCAACACAAACGGTACTAACATCTGGTTTGATAAAGTTCATAGTATCGTAAATTGCCATTCCCGCTGTGACTGAACCACCCGGTGAGTTGATATACAAGAAAATGTCCTTTTCTGGGTTTTCTGCTTCCAGAAAAAGCATCTGAGCCACAATTAAATTGGCCATATGGTCTTCTACTTGACCCACTAAAAAGATGACGTTTTCTTTTAGTAAACGTGAATAAATATCGAACGAACGCTCGCCTCTAGCGGTTTGTTCGATGACCATTGGTACTAGTGCATTAGATGGCTCTTGTGAGAGTCCTGTAGAATTCATTATCATGTTATCTCTTTTTTAGTTAAAAAAAATGCCCGGATAGTCCGAGCATTTAATCAGTTGATAAGCTGTGAAGTCAATCAATTCGTAAAAATTTACGCCTTTTTGTTCATAACTTCGTCAAATGATTTTTTCACTTCTTTGACTTTTGCTTTATCTAATATGGTATCGATTGCTTGTTCTTCAAGTGCAAGATTTTGAATTTGCTGAAGTAACTCGTTATTGCTTTTATAATATTCAATAACTTCGCTTGGATCTTCATATGCTGAGGCCGTTGTCTCGATTAATGCGTCAACACGACTTTCTTCGGCTTCAATTTTATTCTCTTTAATGATTTGTCCAATTAACAAACCAACCGCAACTCTGCGCTGAGCGTTTGCTGTAAACATATCGTCTGGTAACTCAGGTAAATTTTCTGTGTTACCTTGCTCTGCAAATCGTTGCTTAGCCTGTTCTCTCAAAGCATTCACTTCTTGATCTAACAGCGCTTTAGGTACATCAATTTCATTAGCACTTAACAAAGCTTCAATAACCGCTTCTTTGGCACTAGTTTTTAATGTTTGGTCTAACTCGCGTTGCATATTTTTCTTAACTTCTTCTTTTAGAGCGTCTACACCGCCTTCCTCAACACCAAACAACTTAGCAAATTCTTCATCAACTTTCGGAAGGTTCATGCCTTCTACCTTAGTGATTTTAATTTCGAATTTTGCTTCTTTTCCTTTCAATGCTTCCGCATGATAGTCTTCAGGGAAAGTCACTTCGGCAACTACGTCTTCACCGGCTTTAGCGCCAATGATAGGATCCTCAAACCCTGGAATCATTTGGCCTTTACCTATTTCCAATGGGAAATCGTCTGCTTTTCCGCCATCAAACTCTTCGCCATCGATGCTGCCGACAAAGTTCATTGTGACCTTATCGCCTTTCTTAATTTTACGTTTCGTTTCTTTAAAGGTAGCGTGCTGTGTCTGCAAAGTCTTCATCATTTCGTTAAGATCTTTGTCTGCAATGGTCACTACTTGTTTTTCTATTTTTAACTTATCAAGTCCTTTTACTTCGACTTCTGGATAAATTTCAAAGGTCGCGACAAAAACTAAGTCTTCACCGTCAACGTCCTTGCTTAATTCAAAGTTAGGCATGCCCGCAGGGTTTATTTTTTCTTGCATAATTGCTTGATAAAAATTTTGCTGCATAACATCGCCAGAAACTTCTTGACGAACTGCTGCGCCAAAACGCTTTTTAATTACACTTACTGGCACTTTTCCAGGACGAAAACCGTTAATACGTTGTGTTTTTGCTAATTGTTGTAAACGTGATTTTACCGCTGAATCAACTGATTCGGCTGGAACGGTTATAGTAAGACGGCGTTCTAGACCCTGAGTCGTCTCGACTGACACTTGCATTTTTCTACCTCAACTATGCGTATTGTACGCGTTGCGAAATCAATCATAATGCTGTTTTCACAGCTAATTATGGGTGGCACCTATAAATTAATAAAGGTACTGGTGATTAAAAAAGACGCCAGATTATACAGAGTGATTCATTGAGAGTCGAGCAGTTATACTCGCTAATCGACAAAAAAATGTAGATTATAAAAGATATTGGCATATTACAGTGAATGGTCGGTGAGATAGGATTCGAACCTACGACCCCTTGGACCCAAACCAAGTGCGCTACCAAGCTGCGCCACTCACCGTAGTTGTACTATTTGATGGTGCGGAAGGAGAGACTTGAACTCTCACGCCTCGCGGCACTGGAACCTAAATCCAGCGTGTCTACCAATTCCACCACTTCCGCATAAGAAATAAGGAGTGGGGTGGACGATGGGATTTGAACCCACGACAACCGGAATCACAATCCGGGGCTCTACCAACTGAGCTACGCCCACCACTGTTTACCTTTTATGTTCATTTTTGCCAAGATGTTTGCGTATCATGCCGAGCATGGCGCGTCCGGCAGGATTCGAACCTGCGACCACCCGCTTAGAAGGCGGGTGCTCTATCCAGCTGAGCTACGGACGCTCATCGAATCGTAAAAGCAAAAATGGTCGGTGAGATAGGATTCGAACCTACGACCCCTTGGACCCAAACCAAGTGCGCTACCAAGCTGCGCCACTCACCGATTTACTTCATATTAAAATGAAACTTTATCTGTAACGATTGCTCATCGCTACGGGGGGCGCATATTACCGACTCTACCCTATATCGTCAAACACTTTTTGACTTAGCCAGTGCTTTTTTTTGCCTTGCTGAAAAAGCGAGCAGTTTTCCGTCTCTTGTTTCGGCTTTTTGTACACTACTGATAGTTTTTTTGGCCAAATTTGCTTACACTTGCGGCACAGAAATAATGAAAAGATGTGACAGGTTAATGACTGCCAAACTTATCGACGGTAAAAAAATTGCACAACAAGTTCGCAACGATATTGCGGTACATATTGACTCTATCAAAGAAGCTAACAAGCGTATACCAGGGTTAGCTGTAGTGCTAGTAGGCGCTAATCCGGCTTCACAAGTTTATGTTGCCAACAAAACTAAAGCATGTGCAGAAGTTGGTTTGTTATCAAAAGAATTTAATTTATCTGCTAATACAAGCCATGAAGAATTAATAGCACTTATCGATACGCTTAATGCAGATGACGAGATTGACGGGATTTTAGTTCAATTGCCTTTGCCTGCAGGCTTAAATGCCGACGTCATATTAGAACGTATACATCCACAAAAAGATGTTGATGGTTTTCATCCGTACAATATAGGTCGTTTAGCACAACGGATGCCAGCCTTAAGGCCATGTACACCGAAAGGTATTATAACCATGATAGACGCTACTAAGCGCCGTATCAAAGGCCTAAACGCGGTAATTGTAGGCGCCTCAAATATAGTGGGACGCCCAATGGGTCTTGAGCTCTTACTCGCTGGTTGCACCGTCACGACCTGTCATAAATTCACCAATAATTTGCAAAGTCATGTACAAAATGCTGATTTACTAGTTGTTGCTGTCGGCAAACCTAATTTTATTCCTGGCGACTGGATAAAAGAAGGCGCCATCGTTATCGATGTTGGCATCAATCGTTTAGAAGATGGCAGTTTAACTGGTGATGTAGAATTTAATATCGCCAAAGAGCGGGCTGATTGGATAACACCTGTACCAGGCGGCGTCGGCCCCATGACTGTTGCAAGTTTAATTGAAAATACACTAGAAGCTTATATCGAATTTCATAGCGCTACACACCAACAAGTGTCAAAGTAAGTAGCCCATATGTTAGAAAACAAAATATGGCGTTGGCTTGACGAAGTAGTAATAGGCGAGCAACTTTGTCCTTTTGCTAAAAAACCAAGACATCAAGACAAAATTTTTCTATATGTAAGTAAAGCGAAAAGCCATGAAACCACACTGGAGATTGTCGCAGAGCAACTAAGTTATTTAACTAACAACCCGGATATTGACACAACATTGCTTGCGCTCGAACATGGTTATGAAGATTTTTTTCACTACTTAGATTTAGTCGACGCAGCACAAGCATTGCTTGAAGAACTTGGCTTTGAAGGCATTTTTCAATTAGCAAGCTTTCACCCCAAATATGTGTTTGATGCAGAACCTACAAACAGTAATAGCCATTTTACTAACAGGTCGCCCTGCCCGATTATTCACATTCTTCGAGAACAAGATATTACCAAAGCTCTAGCAACGACAGCATCACCAGAAGCCATTCCAGAACGTAATATTGCACATACCGAAAAACTTGGTGCTGACTTTTTTAAAAAATATCTCTGATAAGTTATATTAGTTATACAAGCGTATCAAGATGGTTTGACAGGTATTAATAACCGCCGCGGCGCGATCGGTTCACTAGAAAGCTATTTGCAAAACGAAAGTAATGCAAATAATGCAATTGCTTTACTAATGATTGATATTGATAAATTTAAGCAGATAAATGATACCCATGGGCATTTAATAGGAGATAAGTGTTTAATCGTTCTGGCAGATTGTATTAGTAAAGTGGTGAGAGATAAACTCGATATAGTGGCTAGGTATGGAGGTGAGGAGTTTTTAATTGTGCTGACTGATATCAAACGTGAACATGTCGCTCCAATTGCTGAGAAAATACGTGCCAGTGTCGAACAAATTGAAGTTGTCACTGAAGAGGGTAAGCCTGTACCCCTTAAAGTCATAATTGGTTGGCAGCATGAGCCGTTGAGTGCTTCAACCAATACAGAAGCATTAATAAAAAGCGCTGACCAAGCATTGTATGTTGGTAAAAATAATGGCAGAAATCAGGTCGTTGAATCACAGCCTTAAACAGGCCTTTATTGAGATGGCGCTATAAAATCTGATCTTATTTTCAATAATGCTTGTGCTTGATTTGCCGAAATCTGATAAATCCAATTATTTAGGTGGGCATATTCGCCTTCAGCATTAAATCTTGCATAATATCGTGCGGAAGACTGCGATTTACTATCTTGGTTGTCTGTATCGTTCTTTGCTGTAGCAATCCGCACTCCGTGTGTTTGCCCTAATTGAGTAGTAACTTGCAAAATGAGCACTAGTTCAAAGTTATCCCATACTGCTTTGGTGTATGGCAAAAGGGACTCAAATTGAAGCGTATTAAGAGTGTTCGCATATTCAGCCAGCACATTGCTATATTTTAAAGCCTCACCTTGTTGCAGGTTTACCAAGCTAGTGTCGCCTGCATTGACGTCAATTTGCCATTGATTTGGACCTTCTCTTCGTATTTTTAAAATATCATTCAGACTAAGATCCAATAACTGTTGTTCTAGCCAGGCAAACTTATTTGTCGGTAGAGAGAATTGTTGATCAACTAAGTACATTTGTTGACTGTTTGCAAAACGAACATACTGCCCTTTAATTCGTTCTGCTTGCTTCCCAATAACAAGGGATATTGTCTTATTAGGTTCTGCAAAACGCAAAGTAAGTAATGTTCCGATACCACTATCTTGTGTCATAATATCTTGAGGAGTGGAGAATGGGTCTTGAGTAGTTGTAGGGTCGAGTAAACTCAAATTAACTTGATGTTCTGCTCGCGCACTCTTTGGTTCAATAATTTTTGTTTGCAGCAATGACCGAACGAGCGCCGCAACACGCTCCTTTATTATTGGATACTCAAGAAGCTCCAAACGCTTTGATTCCGGTTGTATCAATGTATTAAGGTGAGCACTTGTTATTTTGCCTTCATCACTGGAGATATCACTCAGATTAGTCATTAACAACACACCCCTAGCGTTGATTAATTCGATACTTAGCGGGATAGGAGTAGTGTTACTCAGTAACTTGTCTTCAAGCAATAAAGCACCTGACTTACTAGATGATGCTCGCTTAAGGTCTTCTTGGTCATGTATAAAAAATGCAATTGCACCTAAAACGACCAATATTAATAATAAAAAACTAACGTGTTTTTGCATGTTTCATAAACTCTAATTTTCAAACAACTCAACGCAGTTGTTAATCAACTTCGGCGCATATAGGGGGTGATTTCCTGCGGACTAACTTTACAAATATGAACAAGAAAAATACGATTATTAACGGCAACAAAACGATATTAATAATTTTCAACCAATTACCCAAAAAATTAATATCTTTATTCAATTGAAATTGCACATCGCGAAGTGACTTTCTAATCTCAATTTTTTGTTGCGTAAATTGCTCTATTGCCTGCTCTTGCTCGGTTGAAAAAGTCACACTGTCAAACTGACTCTGTATTTGGGTCAATTGCGCTTCAGTTTGCTCTAATTGCGATTGCAAACGTTGCTCTTGCTCTCTAAATCGTTCCTCTGCTTGCGCTTTAAGTTCTTGTACTTTTTCGAAAGGACGAGCATACGTACCTCGGCTACGAATACCTATTAAGCCCTCGCTCCCACCTAAGTTTTCTAGCATATTGATGAGCATATCGCCGTTATTTGCAAAGGGAGAAAATACTGTTTGACCAAAAAAATTACTTTGCTGCACCCAAAAACGGTCGGCCGTAATATCAACATCGGCGAAGACTACTAAATTTAGCTGATTTGTAGACGCAATAAAGTTCTGGTTTTTCATATTAGCGTCAGTGAGTTCAAGCTCAGTAAAGTGCGAGTTTGCCTGTCCTGAGTACCTCGCGGCTAATACTCTAGCCGTGTTTTTATTCTCAAAAAGCTTACCATAGTCTTTTGCATTTCTAACAGATATATATTCTTCTGCATCTACCAATCCACTTTCTTTTGAAGACAATAAAAGTGGACTTTGTCTAACCTTACTGTTTGGTTTCTTTTGCAAATACCCAAAAGAGGCGCCATTGATACTGTCTAAATCGGCTGTTGTAATATCTTGGTCGTTAATTTGTTCTTTTGTGAGTCCCAAATATCCAAGATGGCGCACAATATTGCCTTGGTTGTCGCGAATTTCCAAGCCTGTTTTACCGTCAAGCACAGCCTTGTTTGTATGACTCACAATACCGTAACTTTCTAGCAATGGTAAAGATGATTGATTCACCCCTTGTGTGCCCATCATAGCAAGTTCATCTGATTCAAAATGCGGATCTACAAGCACCATGGTTTTGCCACCCGACATCAAATATTGGTCGATAGAATAAAGCAGTGGTTGCGATAAATTTTGAGGATGCAATAGCATCAACACTTCGGTATTTTCTGGGACTTCACTTGCCGAATTGCTCAATAATTCGACTTCAAAAAATTCCTGCAATTGCTGATATAACACATTCGCTTGAGTCATCTGGCCAGTCATCGGGTTTTGCCCGCCCGCTAAATTGATGTCGGTGATAAGCGTTAATTGGACCGGTTCGCTTAAACTTAATTGATAAACTAAATTACTAATGTCATATTCTAAAAATGACTCTTTTTGAGGGTCAAAAAAGCCAATAACTTTAACGTCGTCGATTGAATTAGTGCCCGCTAAGCCAAAATAAATCGTATCTTGTGCAGCACCTGCAGATGCACCACTTAGACCAAATGTCGCGGCTTTATCTTCAGCTTCCGAAAACGGCTGAGGATCAATAATCTCTAAGCTGATTTTTCCATCTGAAATGCGCTCGTATTCCTCGAGCATACTTTTTACGCGGGCCGCATAATCTCTTATTCTCGTCATTCCAGTCGAATTAGTATCTGAAAAGAAAAAATAAAGATTAACTGGCTCTTCAATTTCACTAAGTAAGGTCTTGGTACCCAGAGACAACGAATACACTTTTTGTTCGGTTAGGTCTAAACCTATTCCTTTAAAAACACTGTTATTGATATAAACAGCTAGTATAAATATACAAGCGACAATACATAAGCTAAACATGTGAGAAAAAGTCTTAAACATAATTAATTCGCCTTTTTCTGACTAATAATGAGATAACTAGCGTACAACCAAGCGCAGATGCTAAGTACATAAAACAAAACATCTTCGAGGGATAGCACGCCTTTCGCCATGTTTTCAAAATGACTTAAAAAACTCAAGGCAGATATCGTATCAAGCACCGCATTAGACGCCCAAGACTGAAACAAAGTGGTTATTATCGCAGAGCCGGCTAGTACTAGCATGAAACTAAACACTGCCGCCAAGATAAAGGCAACCACTTGATTTCTAGTAGTCGCTGACATGCATTGCCCGACCGCTAAAAAAGCGCCCGACATCAACCAAGACCCAATATAAGCAGCCGCAATGATACCGTTGTCTGGATCTCCTAAAAAATTAACACTAAGCCATAAACCACCGGTTAACATAAGACATAAGCCCAAAATTGCCCATGCCGCGAAAAACTTACCCAGCACTATTTGCATGGTATTCACGGGCAATGTCATTAGCAATTCAATACTCCCAGTTTTTCGTTCTTCAGACCAAGTTCGCATAGCAATAGCAGGCACCAGGAATAAATATAGCCAAGGATGGAAATTGAAAAAACTCAATAAATCGGCTTGACCACGTTCGTAAAAACCTCCAAACATAAACGTAAACACACCTGACATAACTAAGAATATTAAAATGAAAATATACGCGACAGGCGTTGCGAAAAAACTAGCAAATTCCCGTTTGAATATTGTCCATACTACACTCACAATACCTCTCCTTGACTAGTTTGTGTAATTTCTCTAAATACATCGTCAAGTCTACCTTGCTCTGGAAAAATCATATCAACAGGTAGTTTCACTTCTTGAACATGTGCAGAGACTTGACTAAGAATTGTTTTACCTGGCTCAGGAAATATAGTGACACGTTGTGTTTCTTTGTTATGTTTAATGTCAATAACACCGTCAATTTCAAGCAAGCCGCTAATATCGGACAAGTAGCTCAATTTAATGGTCACAGCATTGTGGTAAGCAGATCTTTTTTGCAGTTCCTCTGGTGTTCCATCAAATTTTAATTTGCCCTGCGCAATGATAATGGCTCTATTGCACACCGCGGTCACTTCTTCAAGAATGTGCGTAGAAATAATCACTATTTTGTCTTTGGACAGATTTTTTATTAATTTACGTACTTGATGCTTCTGATTAGGATCCAAACCGTCCGTCGGCTCATCTAAAATGAGTATATCTGGATCATGGATAATAGCTTGAGCGAGCCCTACTCTTCGCTTGAATCCTTTTGAAAGCGTATCAATGCTTGTGTCCATCACTTCATTTAACGCAACTTGTTCACTGACGTAAGCAATTCTCTGTTGAGCCCTTGCCTTTGGTATTTTCCTTACTTGCGTGATAAATTTCAAGAACTGATAAACTGTCATGTCGCCATAAGCAGGCGCACCTTCTGGCAAATAGCCAATTTTCTGTTGGATAGCTTTTGTATGGGTTTTGATATCTTGCCCAGCTATTTTTATAGCACCGGAACTTGGCGTCAAAAATCCAGTCAGCATCTTCATTGTAGTGGATTTTCCGGCACCATTTGGCCCCAAAAACCCCACTACATCACCTGGTTTCACTTCAAAAGATAAATCATCTACCACGACTTGCTTGCCAAAATCGCGCTTAAGATTACTAACCGAAATCATCATTGTCCTTTACTGATATATTCTTCCGTAAATAATTGGGATAATTATCGCACATTTCAATATTTAACATAAACAATTTGCATGTTTTTCATCATCAATTTTATAAAATGCTAAACTCAAGATAAATGTCATTGGATACTCATAATCCATACACACCATAAAGGAAAATTATTTTGCAATATCAGATGCAAGCCATTGCAAACATACAGACACCATTTTCACAAAAATTTGCTATCCCTAGACAAGGCAATGGCTTGAGCATTGCAAAAGGAAAAATAAAATTTTTACCACACATTGATGTGATGCAAGCATTAGATGGTATAGATGCATTTTCACACTTGTGGATACTCTTTGTATTTCATGACAACTTAGCACAAGGATATAAAAGTAAAGTTCGGCCACCGCGTTTAGGGGGTAATAAAAAAATGGGCGTTTTTGCCACGCGTAGCACCTTTAGACCTAATGCAATTGGCATGTCATTGGTGAAAAATTTAGGGTTTGAAGATAAGGAATTGCATGTTAGCGGCGTTGATTTGTTAAATAATACACCCATACTCGATATCAAACCCTATTTACCGTATGCAGATATCGAGAATACAGCACAAGCGGGTTATGCTGAGGAAAAACCAACTACTAGTTTAAAAGTTAACTTTGCAGATAGCGTTTACGATACGCTTGATAGACTCTCTACACAACACGCTGACTATTTACCTCTTTTAGTCAGTGTTTTAGAACAAGACCCACGTCCCGCATATAAACAACAACAGGCAGATAACAAAGTATATCACCTCGCTCTGTATAACTCAGATGTACATTGGCAAGTATTAGCTAACCAGAATAACAGCAATTCACAAGCCCCCAGCATATTAGTGACAAACATTAAAATAATAAAGTAATGTTAAGCCATTATTTACACGGCATAAGTATTGCTATTCTTGAGGCTGAATCTTAAATAACCGCTTTGTTACTTCTGCAGGTCAATAGCGCTTTTCGCCGTTGATACTTTTCCATACCAATTTATCAAACAAACGCGAAGGTAAGCGACGCAAAATAGCTATCAACCACTTCTTTTTCATCAACAAATGGAAGGTCTTTGGTTTTTCCGCAATAGCAGCATGATAAATGGTACTGGCCACTTCGTTTGCTGATATAGCTTGGGTTTCTGTGTTTTTAATATAACTTTCAAGCTTTTCAAGTACAAAAGCATATTTTGTGTCTGCGTAAATATGTTCCCGCGTCATCGCTTTTTCCCAAATGGGAGTTTTTACCGGCCCCGGTGCAACGCTCACGCAATCAATATTGAATGGCATTAGTTCTCTTCGAAAGCCGTCAGTTAAACACTCTAAAGATGCTTTACTTGCTGAATATAGGCTTGTAAACGGGCTAGTGAGTATGGAAGAAACACTACTTACATTAATAATACGAATGGGGATATCTGGGTGTTTTTCTCGTGAGGCATGCAATTGTGGTAAAGCATCTTGTATTGTCTCTAGCGCGCCAAAAACATTCACTTCAAATTGTTCACGAATATCATTTCTTGGCATGACTTCGAGTGGGCCCGAAGGCGCAATGCCTGCGTTATTAACCAATATGGTTAAATCGTGACCATTTGCCGCAATACTGTTAATCGCATTTAGCTTTGCTTTGGCATCAGTTACATCAAAAACAAGTTCGTGGAAAAGTTCGCTAGTAGATAAAGCATTAGCATCTCCTTTTTTCCGAACGCTGCCATAAACCTGCCAGTTTGCTGTATCGAGAAAATATTTGGCAGTGGCAAAACCAATTCCAGTGGATACTCCTGTAATAAGAATAGCTGACTTCAAAACGTAAGCACCTGTATTGTAAATAGAGTAAATGAGTATAAATCAAAACTCGGTAGTTGAGTCAGAAATTCCACTTTTAGAGAAACATAGGGTCTTTATATGTGAGTTATAGGGCTAAATACCACATAGTTTGATGTTGTTTAACAAGCCAAGCACCTATAACTTTCCATAGTGGAAAATTATCACTTGCCGCAATGGAAAATTATTACTTGCCATGATGGAAAGTATCGTTTATGATTTTAATATCAAAATTTAGCGATAAATAAAAAAGGAAGCTTTGCATGAACACCATTAAGTCAGATCACAAAAAAGAGGCTATAGATGGATTACAAGCGATAGAAGAGATTAATACCAATGTAGCCGCTAGCTATAACGGACCTGTTTGGTTCAATATCTTGCTTATCATTACTCTTTCGAGCTTGTTTTTTGCTAATAGTATGGAAAACATCAATGAATTTTGGAATGACATGTCTGGTTACATTCTGTTATTTCTATTTGGACTTTGTTTTATACGCTACTTGGTTTTAAAAAAGCGTGGTATTAAATTACGCGTTTTCCCAAACACCAGCAGAGGCAAGTGGATATTTTGGGCGGTAATTCTTTTCACGGTTATAGCAATGCAGGGTGGACAAAGTTTAGTGGACGCAGGCTATACAAACGCATCCTACGCAGTAGCACTTTTATCGGCAATAGTATTTGGCACATTGCAATACAAATACCCAAGTGCGGATTTTGTAGACGCGAAGACAAAATAATGGGACTCTCGGGTTTTAATGAATTAATACACGCGCCAAATCGTTTACAAATATGCGCCTTATTAGTTGTCACTGCCGAAATGGAATTTAAAGCGGTTAAATTACAATTAAATGTTAGTGATTCGGTGTTGTCAAAGCATATGAAGGCATTGGTAGGCGCTGGATATATCGCGCAGATTAAACGTACTAGAAACGGACGACCTTGCACGTGGTTTTCAATCACAGAAGAAGGACGTCAGCAGTTTGAGGCGCATGTTAAAGCACTAAGAGAGATTGTAGGTGTTGGGCCCTAAATAAGATTATCGCCTACCCAAGTATGAAAAAATGTTCTACTTTTCATTGTTTAATGCATTGAAAATCCGCATTTCTACAAACTTTTATCTTCTGTAATTAAGCGTAGACTGCTACCATTAAGGCATTCATTATTTGGTTATTATTCACACTCAATTTATATGCGCACATCACAGTATTTATTAGCTACACAAAAAGAAGTTCCTAGCGATGCAGAAGTCATCAGTCACCAACTAATGCTGCGTGCTGGCATGGTTCGTAAAGTCGCAGCCGGCATGTATAACTGGTTACCCACAGGCCTTAGAGTGTTAAACAAAGTAGCGCACATTGTGCGTGACGAGATGAACAAAGCCGGAGCGATAGAGATCAATATGCCGGTAGTGCAACCTGCTGATTTATGGCAAGAATCTGGTCGTTGGGAAGAGTACGGCCCAGAATTATTGCGCATAAAAGACAGGCATGATCGTGATTTTGTATTGGGCCCTACCCATGAAGAAGTTGTTACCGCATTGGTTAGCAATGAGGTAAATAGTTATAAACAATTGCCTTTGAACCTGTATCAAATACAAACTAAATTTAGAGACGAAGTCAGACCTCGCTTTGGTATCATGCGCGGGCGCGAATTTATCATGAAAGACGCCTATTCGTTCCATTTAAGTAATGAGTGCTTAGATTCTACCTACCAATTAATGCATAAAGCCTATTGTAATATTTTTGAACGTATTGGGCTTGAATACCGTCCTGTTATTGCTGACTCCGGCTCAATTGGTGGTGCAGTATCACACGAGTTTCATGTGTTAGCTGAATCAGGTGAAGACGACATTGCGTTTAGCAACCAGTCTGACTATGCCGCCAACGTAGAATTAGCTGAAGCCATAACATTAGAAACAAGTCCAGAAGCTACGCAAGATTTACAAAGTGTGGATACTGGCTCAGCGAGCACGATACAAGAAGTATGTGAATTGTTATCTATCGAGCCAGCAAAAACTGTGAAAACACTATTGGTTAAAGCAAGTGACGAAGTTGCCACAGACTTAGTTGCGTTGATTGTGCGCGGAGACCATAGCTTAAATGATATTAAGGCGAGTAAACATGCTTGGGTTGCAAGCCCGTTAGAGTTTGCCAATGCTGACGAAGTAGTCACTGCAACCGGCGCAAGCATCGGTTGTTTGGGCCCTGTGCAAGCAAGAGTGCCACTTATAGTCGACGCTAGCGCTGCTGCCTGTGCCGATTTTGTGTGTGGTGCCAACCAAAATAATACCCATTACACCGGTGCAAACTGGCAACGTGATGTAGGCGAGTTTGAAATTGCTGATATACGTGAGGTTGTTGCAGGTGACCCATCACCATGTGGTAAAGGTAATTTGGAAATTCGCAAAGGCATTGAAGTTGGGCATATATTCCAACTGGGCGACAAGTACTCAAAAGCCATGAATTGCGGTGTGCTCACCGAAACCGGTAAACACGAAGTGCTGCAAATGGGTTGTTATGGCATTGGTGTGACCCGCATTGTAGCCGCCGCAATTGAACAAAACCATGACAAATTCGGCATAATTTGGCCCGACGCTATTGCGCCTTTTAAAGTTGTTATCATTCCTATGAATATGCATAAGTCACACAGAGTTAAAGAAGTTGCAGAGTCTTTGTATAGTGCTTTGAGTGACGCCAACATAGAAGTTTTGTTTGATGACCGTAAAGAACGCCCTGGCGTAATGTTTGCCGATATGGAACTTATTGGCGTTCCTTATAGCATTGTAGTAGGTGAGCGGAACCTCGATAACCAACAAGTAGAAATAAAAAATAGACGAAGTAACGAGAAAACCGTGATAGCTATTGACGAAGTGGTCGATACAATAAAAAGCTATTAAATTTATTAGTCGCCGTTGTTGACCAATATGCGCAATAAAACAGGTAATAAGTCTTTTGCAAATAACATTTTATGGTGTGCGTGGTTCTATTCCTACTCCTGGACAAGCCTTTATTAAATACGGTGGTAATACCGCCTGCGTGCATGTTGAGTTAGACGATGGTACTGATATTGTATTAGATGCTGGTACAGGTATACGCTTGCTAGGTAAAGAGCTGATTCAAAAAAACACCCCTATCCATATAATTTTGTCGCATAACCATTGGGATCACATACAAGGCTTTCCTTTTTTCGCGCCTATCTATCAGCCAAAAAGAGAGATTTTTGTGACGCCTGGGGACACCGAAGAAGATCGCCCCGAGGCCTTTTTAGAACAAATGTCTGGTAGTTTTTTCCCAGTCCCAAAAGAAGCGATCAATGCAAATATACAAATAGTTAATGCAAAACAAACTAGATGGAACATTAATCAGGCTAAAATCAAGCGTTTAGGCATGAACCACCCCGGCGGAGGCAGTTGCTATACCATCGAATATAAAAACTTTAAACTTGCTTACGTTACAGACAACGAATTGTACCCGCCTTATGCTAAGAATACCGACTTTCAGGAATTTGCCGAGTTAGTAAAAGGAGCTGACCTTTTGATCCACGATGCCCAATATGTTGTTCAAGATATGCCCGCCAAATCAGGTTGGGGTCACTCGGTGGCTGAAGAAGCAATAAAGCTGGCTTTAGCGGCTGATGTAAAGCGCTTAGCACTATATAGTCACGATCCAGAACGCACTGACGACATGGTTGATGAAATAGTGGACCATGCCAAGCTTATAATAGAAATTGGCGGGGGAACAACAACATGCATGGGCGCAAGTGAAGGCTTAGTCTTAAAACTATAAAACTTGTGCCAAATTCATGTAAAATATAGGTCGTTAATAAAATAATAATAAGGACCTTTTTGTGAATCTTCACGATTTTAAAAATATCGCAGTAGTGACTTGCCTACTAGTATTTACTTTTCCGGTTGTTTCTCAAACGCCACAAACTGAAGCCGCACAAAATACAACTGAAGATGTTGTTACCGAGTCTTTATTAGATGAAAAACTAGAAAACGAAAAAGAAGCGAATCAGAATCTATTTTCGTTAGCACAGCACCGGCCAAACTATATCTTACCAATCAGTTATGTCACCGATCCGAATAATATTACCCTAGATGGCGTTGGTGCCGAACAAATTGATAACTTAGAAGCAAAATATCAAATAAGTGTGAAAACACCACTTTGGTTGCAACAAGATGATGCCTCTGGCATCTATTTTGGCTTTACCGCAGTATCTTTTTGGCAACTTTATAATTCTGAAACCTCCAAACCGTTTAGAGAAACTAATTACGAACCAGAAGTGTTTTACCAATGGAATGCGAATCTATCCTTGTTAGGCTACAAGTTTAATTTACTTAGAGTGGGCATAAATCATCAATCTAACGGGCAAGATGGTTTGAAATCACGGAGTTGGAATCGCATTGTTGCTACTGCTCTTTTTAGTGATGAAAATACGGCTTATTATCTGAAAACGTGGTATCGCCTGCCAGAAGAAGACAAAACCTCGTTGTTAGATCCACTTGGTGATGACAACCCAGATATTAACGACTATTACGGCCGCATCGAATTAGGTTTTGGCATAAAACTAGGTAAGGTAAATGTTGTGAGCCGTATTCGTAATAACCTATCATTCAAAGATAATCGCAGCGGTATAGAGCTTGATTTCACCTATCCAATTAACGAACGCTATGATTTTTTAATTCAATACTTTAACGGTTACGGTGACTCTTTAATTGACTACAACCGGCATCAACAACGTTTTAGTATGGGTGTGCAACTTAGGTTTTTATAAGTCTAAAATCTATGGATATAGCCCTTATTCCCACTCAATAGTGGCTGGGGGCTTGCCCGAGATGTCATAAACGACTCTAGATATTCCGTCTACTTCGTTAATAATACGGTTAGATACCTTACCCAAAAACTCATAAGGAAGATGGGCCCAGCGCGCTGTCATAAAGTCTATAGTTTCAACAGCCCTTACCGACACCACCCAATCGTATTTGCGCATGTCACCCATTACACCCACCGAACGTACTGGTAAAAATACGGTAAATGCTTGGCTAACTTTATGGTAAAGCTCAGCTTTGTGTAACTCTTCAATGAATATTGCGTCGGCCTTACGCAATAAGTCGCAATATTCTTTTTTAATTTCACCCAATACACGAACGCCCAAACCCGGCCCAGGAAATGGATGACGGTATAGCATGTCATATGGTAATCCAAGTGCTAAGCCAATTTTACGAACTTCATCTTTGAACAACTCGCGCAAAGGCTCAACCAATCCCATTTTCATATGCTCTGGCAAACCTCCGACATTATGATGGGACTTGATAACATGCGCCTTTCCTGTTTTAGAGCCCGCTGATTCTATTACATCGGGATAAATAGTGCCTTGTGCTAACCATTTTGCATTGACCAGTTTGTTAGCCTCTTCATCAAATACGTAAACAAACTGATTGCCAATAATCTTTCGTTTTTTCTCAGGATCAACTTCACCCTTAAGAGCTTGTAAAAAGCGATCTTCAGCATCTACCTTAATAATATTTAGGCCAAAATGATCACCAAACATATCCATAACTTGCTGACCTTCGTTGAGTCTCAACAAACCGTTATCAACAAATACACAAGTCAATTGTTTGCCGATTGCTTGATGCAAAAGCATAGCGGTTACCGATGAATCTACTCCACCAGACAAACCCAATATCACTTCGTCATCACCGACTTTGTCTTTGATGCGAGCAACTGCATCTTCAATAATTGAATCAGCCGTCCATAGCGCTTCACAGCCACAGATTTGCATTACAAAATGCTCAAGAATACGTAAGCCTTGTTTTGTATGAGTGACCTCGGGATGAAACTGTACACCATAAAAACGTTGGTCATGATTAGCCATAGCGGCGTGTGGACAACTGGGAGTTTGCGCAATGGTTTCAAAACCAGGCGGTATCTGTTCCACTTTATCACCATGGCTCATCCATACGTCGAGCAGCGCATTGCCCTTACTATTCACTTCATCTTCGATTTTATCAAACAATAACGTAGCATTTAATAATTCTACTTGCGCATAGCCAAACTCTCTTATATTTGAGCCTTGCACTTTGCCGCCTAATTGATGTGCCATTGTTTGCATGCCATAACAAATTCCTAATATAGGAACACCTGCATTGAATACATACTGGGGGGCTCTCGGTGAATTAACTTCGGTCACTGACTCGGGTCCACCTGATAAAATGATGCCGTCTGGAGCGAAATCTCTAATATGCTTTTCGTCAACGTCCCATGCCCACAACTCACAATACACGCCTATTTCACGAACGCGTCGGGCAATGAGTTGAGTGTACTGCGATCCAAAATCAAGAATTAAGATTTTTTGGCTATGAATATTGACTGACATTAAGGTTTTCCTAGTCTAAAAAAAGAAGAGCAGCCAAGGCTGCTCTGGTCATTGTAAAATTAACCTAATCGGTAGTTGGGAGCTTCTTTTGTAATACTCACATCGTGCACATGTGACTCGCCCATACCAGCAGAAGTCACTTTGACGAAATTAGCTTTAGTGCGCAAATCGTCTATGGTCGCGCAACCAGTTAGTCCCATAGCTGAGCGCAAACCGCCTAATTGTTGGTGAATAATATTAGCTATAGGCCCCTTATATGCGACTCTTCCCTCTATGCCTTCTGGCACTAATTTTTCTGCATTTTTACTTTCTTGAAAATACCGGTCGGATGAACCATGACTTTGATTCATGGCGCCTAACGAACCCATACCTCTATAAGATTTATAGTATCGACCTTGATATAGCTCAACCTCGCCGGGAGCTTCTTCTGTACCTGCAAGCATACTGCCTACCATAACCGAACTTGCCCCTGCAGCAAGAGCTTTAGCGATATCGCCTGAAAAACGAATACCACCGTCGGCAATAACAGGCACGCCAAGCTTATCAATAGCACTAACTGCGTCAGATACTGCCGTGATTTGTGGCACACCACAACCTGTAACAATACGCGTTGTGCATATTGAACCAGGGCCAATACCTACCTTTACCGCATCAACGCCCGCTTCAGCCAATGCTAACGCACCGCCTGCAGTTGCGACATTACCAGCAATTAATTGAACATCAGGATATGCATCTCTAACTTGCTTAACGCGATCAATAACCCCTTTTGAGTGCCCGTGTGAAGTGTCAATTAATAATACGTCAACACCAGCATCAACTAATAATTTTATCCGTTCATCTGTACCCGGGCCCACGCTGACAGCTGCACCAACACGTAATCGACCTTGCGCATCTTTACATGCATTAGGTTTACTTTTCGCCTTTTGGAAATCTTTAACAGTAATTAAACCATCGAGTCTAAATTCATCGTTAACCACTAAGATTTTTTCTATCCGATATTCGTGCATTAAGTCCATAACTTTATCAGGGCTTGTGTCTGCGGTTACCGTAACAAGCTTGTCTTTTTTTGTCATTACTTTGCTGACGGGTTCTTCCAGACGGTTTTCGAAACGTAAATCACGGCCCGTTACGATGCCAATTAAATTGTTAAGTTCATCGACTACCGGAAAACCTGAGTAACCGAGCTTTTTACTCAAAGCAATAGTATTACCGATAGTGTCTTCTGCACTTACGGTTACAGGGTCGATGACCATGCCACTTTCGTATTTTTTAACTCTTAATACATGCTCAGCTTGCGTTTGGGCTGGCATATTTTTATGGATAAACCCAATACCGCCTTCTTGCGCTAAGGCAATGGCCAAGGGCGCTTCTGTCACGGTGTCCATAGCCGCAGACATAAGGGGCATATTTAGCGTTATACCACGCGTTAATTTAGTTTGGAGATTTGCCATATGTGGCAATACTTCTGAATGACTCGGTACTAAAAGTACGTCGTCAAAGGTAAGTGCTTCTTTAAGAATGCGTAACATGCAATTTTACCTGTGTGCTTGGGGCTTGATTGATGGCTTAATTGCGGCGTAATTGTAGTGTTTTTTCATTTCTAGGTAAACCAGAAATATGCTATGTTGACAAAATAAATCTATAAACGAGTTGATTACGCCATTTTATGTTCGCTGTACCACAAGAAATGAAAATTATAAGTGTCACAAAACTTAACCGTTTCGCCAAGCAAGTGCTTGAAAGCGAAATTGGTCAAGTATGGGTGAGTGGCGAAATATCAAACTTTACGCGTGCGGCATCTGGTCATTGGTATTTTACGTTAAAAGACCAAGGCGCACAGGTGCGCACGGCCATGTTTAAAGGCGCTAATCAAAGCGTTAGTTTTATGCCAAAACAAGGCGACAAAGTCATTGTCCGAGCAAATATTAGCCTTTATGAAGCACGTGGTGACTATCAGCTTATTGCCATAAAAATGGAACCGGAAGGTGTTGGGCAACTCAAACAGGCCTTTGAAGCTTTGAAATTGCAACTACAAGACGAAGGGCTGTTTTCTCAAGACAATAAACAAACCTTACCTAAAGTAGTCAAAAAAATTGGTTTAGTCACATCGGCAACTGGTGCAGCAGTACACGATATTTTGCATGTGTTACAGCGCCGCAACCCTGCTGTAGAAGTCATCTTATATCCTAGTATGGTGCAAGGTGAAGGCGCTGCGTTAACAATTGTGTCCCAAATAGAAAAGGCTAACCAGCGCAATGAAGTTGATGTATTAGTTGTTGGTCGGGGTGGCGGCTCACTGGAAGATTTATGGCCCTTTAATGAAGAGATTGTTGCTAGAGCTATTTTCGCATCAGCTTTACCTACTGTATCCGCGGTAGGACACGAAGTTGACGTCACAATCGCTGATTTTGTAGCGGATTTAAGAGCAGCGACACCTTCGGCCGCAGCTGAATTACTCAGTGAAGATAAGCAAAATTTGCAACACAGTATCAATCAACTTAAACGACGTTTGATGAATAGCTTGCTGCAACAGCTTGACTCAAAACGCAGTGTAGCCAACAGCAGTGCAAGTCGTCTCCAAGCCCAACACCCGCAAAAATTAGTGCAAAAACAGGCGCAGTCTTTTGATTATCTATATTCAAGGTTTTTGCAGCAACATCCGAATAAGAGCATCAAAAAACAACACCAAAATCTTGATTATTTGATTCAGCGTCTTAATGCGCAGCAACCCAACACCAGAATTAAGCAAACACATAGCAAATTAAACGAGTTGACTCAGCGTTTACATCAAAGCATGAATAATAAATTAATCGCCGATAAACGTGAGCAGAGTTTACTAAATCAGAAAATGGCTCAAACTTCACCGCTAGCACATATTCAAACGGCTCAAAAGCATATTGACGCTCAACTAAACAATTTAGAGAAGTTAACTTCGCAACAGATTACGCTTAAGCGACATGCGTTAGCTAGCGTAAGTGACGTTCTCAATACTGTTAGCCCATTAGCCACTTTAGCAAGGGGTTACAGTATTACTATGCAAAACGATACAGTGGTTAAATCTACTGATGCAATTAAGATTGGTGACAACATTTTAAGCAAATTAGTGGACGGAGACGTCAATTCAAAAGTGCTATCAGTTAGTAAAAAAGGCTAATTTGAATTATTAGGTATATATTTTAGCACTTAAGTACCACTTGATATAACTATACTACTTTGGTACTGTTTGGCGATTGAAACGATAAAATACATTGGATGTGTTGTGGTACGTTTATTCTCTATTACTAAGCACTTAAATCTATTAAAAGTGCGTTCAAGGTCTTTTTTGACAACTTCTGTGCCTCTTTTTAGCTTGCTGATGAGTGGTTTTATCGCCGTTTCTGCGTCACTTATAGCAAACCCTGCTTATAGTAAAGCAACAGACACAGCTATGCCTATTTTTGCCGCTTATACTAGCAACAATCTACAACGGCAGTGCGAAAAAATAAGCTGTAACTTAAACGTATTACAGAGTGATGAGTTACAACGTGCTAGTCTGCAGATGAGTAATGTTGATGAATTACAGTCTGCCCTTAGCTTATCGGAGTACGAGGTATTAATCGCTACCGCAATTGTACATACCGATACCGCACCAGAATTAATATTTGAAATTACAACTACTTGGCGTGATATTCCTTTAAATGACTTGGTCATAGCGAAGAATTTGGATAGCGATGCCATTAACAATCCAAACGATATCATTGAAACTGCAACGTCAATCCTGAGCGAATGGCTTGGCTTTATTCAAGCGGAACATGTGCTTGAGGCTACAACTATATATAAAAAGCTTAAAGCCAGCGATTATACAAACATGTTGCAAGTCCCCTCAAGTATTGGTGAATTTACATTACGCGAAAGCGCTTTATATCGAGACCCAATGCAAGGAAGTATAAGCCGTTATAGCCATCCGGAATTTTCAGATGCCATTATTGATATCAATGTATTCCCTATCTCGCCGTTTAAACATAGCAATACAGCAAGCTTAAGTAATATCAATCTGGAGCCGAGAAATGCCAAGCTCGAAAAAACAAGGCCACTCAAAATAGAACTGCATTCTGAAGCTGAGCACATTAATCAAATAATCAAACAAGCCAACATTGATGATTATTCGATATCTGACGTAGAAAAAACCAGTATTCACATAAATGGAGAAGTTACTGAGGGCTACAAATTAAGCATTGCGCTCAATCCAAACGATGATCCTGTTTTTAGTACTCAATACGTGTTTTTGCAAAATGATAAAATTATCAAATTTACAGGTAATTTGCCTGAAAGCTTTATGCATAAAATAGTGTCGCAAAGCCCGATCATGATTAAGGTTCCTGAAGAATCTGAATTCATGCAGGCTTTGCGAAAGAGTTAGCAGCTAACAAAAGAGTAAATTGCCTTTATAGCTCTGTAATTTGATAAACCGTTACCGTGCCACTTACTTCGTTTCCAATAACAATAAGCGCGTTACCATTAGGACTCGAAGCCGAATCAATAAAAGTAATACTTTCTGGACCTAAATCTCCAGCGTTTGGCACTTCAGTACAGTCAAGGCCTTCATTGGTGTCACAAGGGTTATCCAAATCGTCATCTAATTCAAATTCGACGTCAAAATCTCGGTTGTTATAGTGAGCCACAAACGCCACCTGAAAAGGGTTGGTGACATCATAAATAAACAAGTCTCCCGAACGTTCTGAGGCAATAAACGCATAAGTTCGCCCTTCTATATCCCCTACGGCAATTGCCTCTGGCTCACCGCCTTTGTCGTCAGAACGGTTGTCACCTTTGTTCTCGGTATGGGCACTATTAAAATTCTCGCCCAAAATAGCGGAAGATATTTTGCCAAAATCATCACCAGAATCGAAAACCAGATTGATATTTTGATCCCATATTGAAAATGACCTTGCACCATAGGCATAAAGAGCCTCATACTCACCATTATTGTCAGCATCACCTAAAGCAGTTGTGATTTTGAGTCGTCCCAATCCATCGTCACCACCAGTGGCGTCGTATAAGTCTTGTAATGCCGGAGATAGCGTCTGATTCAGTTCGTCAGGATCTATTATATCTTCTACTCTGATTTCTTCTGAGTAGGCATCATAGTCTCGTGAGTCGCCTTCGTTTGCAGATAAAATAAAGCTTGCACCATTCCATGAATACGAAGCAATGCTGTCGGGCTGATACATGCCAAACACATTAGGCAAACGACTAAATGAAGGGAGTTCGTCTTCGTTTGTAAAGTCAATGTCGTAATCTGCCCAGTTTTTAAATCCTAGGGCTCTTACTTCAACATTCATGTCATCCAGGTCAACAATTGCGATTGCATTATTTTCTTGTAGAGCAACATACGCTTTTGAGCCATCTGCACTCACTGTAATGTATTCTGGTTCAAGATCTTTTGCTACCGTATTACCCGCCGGTCCAGCAAACTTGACACCATCGTTGGCAAGCAATTGCATACGTTTTTCGTCGGTATCAAAATCTTCTGGGTCGACTAAATCGCTGCTAAAAGTCATATCGCTAGTAAAGTTGATGTGACTTGCGGTGTCGTCGGGTACGCCGTTATTAAGGCTTATCACCGAGATGCTACCCTCGGGATCGTTAGTATAGTCGCTGGTGGGTTCACCTTCATTAGCGACTAGTAACTTACTTCCATCTGGAGAAAACGTGACCATATCAGGCAATGAACCAACTTCTACACCTTTTACAAAACTGCCTTGTCCTTGCATATCTAAACTATAGAATAATACCGCGCCGTTATCTTGTTTAAGGTCAGCAGCGACGGCTATTGCAAGCATATCACCGAATATAGCAATTGAATTTGCATCACCTAAATTAATGGTTGTACTACTATTATTATCTGTAACGTCTACCGTGTCAGGAAAAGTAAAAGCGCTTGAACTCAAACTTTCGTCATTTAACGGGTTAGCAACAGCGACTGTTGGTAGACTTGATAAATTGATAACGTCAATTTGATTGTTTGCCGCATTGACCGCAAAAATAGATTGGGAAGTAGCATGAAATTGAACAATTTCTGCTGCGCTTTTGCCATAAATGCCGGTAGCGAAACGACCTACCACTTCAATACTCAGCTCTCTAGGTAAATCTTTACCACTAACACCCGGCGTTCCCGCAGGTCCTTCACCTCCGTCAGCACCATCTGTTCCATCTGCTCCTTGCGGACCAGTTGGACCAACTGCGCCATCTTCGCCGTCTAAAGTGCATGCTGTTACAGTGGCCATCACCCCTGCAAGGAACAAGGTTTTCCAGAATGTATATTTTTTATTCATTATTATCGCCTCCATGGTAAAAATTGGAAGCTTAAGAGAATCACTTGACACTCAGATGAATGAACGATGACAAGGGCATTACGATCCAATGACTATTTTGTGACAGCAACAAAGTTGCCAAATAACTCATCTTTATAGGTATTCGTTCTACTAAACCAAACGCTATGCTATTTTTTTTTCTGAAATGCTAATAAACGTTTACGTTTGCGCTGTTGCGAAACGGTAAGTTTATTCTTTTTACCTTCATAGGGGTTAGCGCCTTCACGAAACTCTATTTTTATGGGTGTCCCCATAACTTGGAGGGATTTGCGATAATAATTGGTCAAGTAACGTTTGTAAGAATCGGGCATATCTTTTACTTGGTTACCATGTATTACAACCACTGGTGGATTGTAACCCCCAGCGTGGGCATATTTCATCTTGATACGTCTACCACGCACTAAAGGTGGTTGATGGTCAGCTTGTGCCATGTCCATGATTTCAGTCAGTAAGGAAGTATTTATCCGTTTCGTAGCGGACGCATATGCTTCTTGCACAGATTCGAACAAATTGCCAACACCCGAGCCATGCAAAGCCGAGATAAAATGCAAACGCGCAAAATCAACAAAACCTAAACGTCTATCCAATTCTCTCTTAATGTCTTCTTTAATATCGTGGTCAAGGCCGTCCCATTTATTGACAGCCATCACTAAAGAACGGCCAGCATTCAAAATAAAACCGAGCAAAGATAAATCTTGATCACTAATACCTTCGCGCGCGTCTACAACTAACAACACAACATTGGCTTCTTCGATGGCTTGTAGTGTTTTGACAATAGAAAACTTTTCAACTGCGTCAGCTACTTTACGTCTTTTACGAACACCCGCAGTGTCTATTAATACATAGTCCCTTTCATCACGTTGCATTGGAATAAAAATACTGTCGCGTGTAGTGCCTGGTAAATCATAAACAACAACACGTTCTTCGCCTAATATACGGTTTGTTAGGGTGGATTTGCCTACATTAGGCTTGCCCACTATGGCCAACTTAATTGGTAATGCTTGTAAAAGTTTGAGTTGCTCTTCGGCATCGAGCTCTTCATCTTGCGCTGTTGTTTGCTCAATATGCATATCGGCAAACGCTTCATCGAGAGGAGAAAGTACTGCATCAATCAGCTTTGACACACCACGTCCATGGGAGGCCGCGATTTGAATTAAACCACCTAAACCTAAGGTGTAAAAGTCGGCACTTTCACTGTCACCATCAAGTCCGTCAACTTTATTGACCACCAAATAACATGGTTTTTGTTGTTTACGCAAATGATTTGCAATACCAATATCAGGCGATGTTACGCCATCTCTTGCATCGACTAAAAACAAAACAACATCAGCTTCGTCAATGGCGAGTAGAGACTGTTCTGCCATTGCTGCGTCTATACCAACCTCGTCACCACTAATGCCGCCCGTATCAATTACAATAAACTGACGCTGCTCAAAACTTGCTGTGCCATATTTACGATCGCGTGTTAAACCGGGAAAATCTGCTACCAAAGCATCTCTGCTGCGGGTTAAGCGATTAAAAAGCGTAGACTTACCCACATTAGGACGGCCTACAAGCGCGATGACGGGTAACATTATTCTGGTATGCTCACTCGCGTAAGCTCACCATCTCGCGTTTGCACCATCAATACACCGTCCTGAAATACAGGTGCATGATACAAGGATTCATCTTCATCATCATCACCCACTTCAATGCGCGCGACATACTTACCTTCGTCCTGAGTGAAAAAGTGTAAGAAGCCAAATTTATCACCTGCCACAACATAATCGCCAACAGGCGTAGCAGCAGTCAAGTCACGACGTCTTAATTGCCCATTTGACCATAATTCAACCCCGTTCCGCCTGTCTATTGCAAACATATTGCTTTTGTTGTCGGTCACAAATAGACGATTTCCTGCAATAGTCACATTTCTGTATGACGCATAATCTCGACTCCACACTACTGACCCTGTGCGCAGCTCGACAGACGCTAAAGCACCGCCATATGATACTGTGTAGACATTCGGTCCAAATACTAATGGTGTGGCATCGACATCGACTATACGTTCTAGTTCTGTTGCACCAGAGGGTTTTGCAATAACCTGTTCCCAAGCGGTCAAACCAGAGTCTAGTATGCTCACTCTCAATCGGCCGTTAGCCAATCCAACGATAGCACCACCGGCAGCAGCGGCAGGCGACGACACGCCACGCAAAGTAAGCGGGGGAACATCTGATTCGTTTTGCCATTTAATTTCACCCGTATAAGCGTCGAGTCCGACTAAGGTGCCTGAAACCGTGTTAACAACTAATATCCCTGCATCGACGGCGGGATGTGATACTACTTCACTACTTAAAGTGGTTTTCCATTTTACTGTGCCGTCTTCTTGATTTAGCGCATAAATATCGCCATCTTCAGTACCAAAATAAACTAAGTCATAAGCGGCAATGAGTCCGCCCGATACTTTTGCCGATATAGTGCCAGCAAACAAACCGTATAAATTCGTAAGTTTACGCTCACGACTTTTGCGACTCACAACTCGTTCCCACAAGTCATCACCCGTTTCAGGGTCAAAGGCCATCACGCTGCCTTCTCTGTCTGACGCGAAAACTTTACCATAAGCGATAGCAGGTGAAAGTTGTGAATAATAATTTTCGATACCGTCACCCAAACTTTCTTGCCATATTATTTGAGGCTCAAAAGCCATCGTAATTTCAGGTAAGGTTTGAATTTCGATTTCTTCATCGTCTTTAAACCAGTTAGACATCGTGGTGCAACCACTCAGCAATAAGCTAAGGACAAGTGCTAAAATTGGGAATTTAAAAGACTTACTCACCGTCAACACTCTCATTTACTTGTTCTGCGGCATCTTCTGCTTGTGTCGCAGTAGGCTGCACAACTGAGGGCTCTGTGACTGGCAGTGCTTCTATTTGGTTAGCTCGAGTTTTAGCAAAGGCAATATTGTCACGTTTCATTTTCACATTTGTATCATTAGGTGCAAGCGCCAGTGCTTGTGTATAGGCAACTTTCGCTGCATCAAAATCACTTTTGGCTAACAACGCATCGCCTTTAAGTTCTTCGGCTTGAGCTTCAAACGCTGACGATGATACTTTCGATAATACTGCTAAAGCATCGTCGAATTCATCTAATTGTAAGTGCAAATCTGCTAGTCTTAAGCTGACAACGTCAGCAATAACAGGGTCGGCATCAAGTACCTTTAACAATGCTTCTTTGGCGCCTGCATAATCTTCTTGCTCTGCCGCTTGGTTAGCTAAAATCATAGCCGCTAGTGGGCCATAACCCGTATCTGATTTAGCCTCTAAAAAAGACGCTAACTTTGCCGTATCTTTACTTTCAACAACGCTTTGTACTGTTTCTTGAAATTCTGATGACGCTTCTTCTTTAGCAGTAATAGTCGCTTCGGTATATGCTCTCCAGCCCCACAGACCGCCAATGCCAATTAAAGCGCCAAGTATAATTGCGATGCCGTTATCTTTCCAAAACTGCTTGATTGCTTGGACTTGTTGTTCTTCGGTTTCGTAGCCTATCATGCTTAAATATGTCCTCTATACTGCTTTTATACTATGTTTTACCTAAACAATCAGCGTAGCCAGTTGTTTGATTAATTCGTGCTTATCAGCACTCGCTTGTGGTTTGTCTTCACGCAAATACTTGATCCCGAATTTACCTGATTCAACCTCGTTATCACCTACTATAATAGCAAGATGAGCGCCACTAGCGTTTGCCTTTTTTAATTGTTTCTTAAAGTTTCCGCCACCACAATGCATTTGTACTCGCATGTTTGGATAGAAAGTTCTTACTTCTTCAGCCAATAAATTAGCCGCAAGACTAGCCTTATCGCCCATCGCTGTTATGTATATATCAGCGGCGTGCATTGTTGTCGCTTTATCTTCTTGTAAAGCCTCAACTAATAAAACTAAACGTTCAATGCCCATTGCAAACCCTACTGCTGGTGTTGCTTTTGCACCTAGTTGTTCAACTAATCCGTCGTAGCGCCCACCGGCACAAATTGTGCCTTGAGCGCCCAGTTGCGTTGTCACCCATTCAAAAACAGTACGGTTATAATAATCTAATCCGCGCACTAAAGATGGATTAACTCGATATTTGATACCTAATGTGTCTAAACGTTCACATAATTGTGAAAAATGTTGGGTAGAGTCTTCATCTAGATGATCGATAAGTTTGGGGGCATCAGCAACAATCGTTTGTGTATTTGGGTCTTTAGAGTCAAGAACGCGCAACGGATTTGTATGAAGGCGACGTTTACTGTCTTCGTCTAAACCTTCAACTCTTTGCAATAGATAGTCGACCAATTTTTGTTTATAAGCGGCTCTGGCCTCATTATTACCGAGAGAGTTAATTTGCAGTTCTACTTTGTCGCTTATGCCAAACGCTTGCCATAGACGAGCACCCATCATGATTATTTCAACGTCTATGTCAGGACCATCAAATCCGAATGCCTCGGCGCCAAATTGATGAAATTGTCTATAACGGCCCTTTTGCGGGCGCTCATGGCGGAACATCGGTCCCATATACCAAATACGTTGTTGTTGATTATATAACAAACCATGTTGTGAACCGGCCCTAACGGCACATGCTGTTCCTTCTGGCCTAAGTGCTAAACTATCGCCATTACGATCATCAAATACGTACATTTCTTTTTCGACAATGTCTGTCGCTTCGCCCACCGAGCGTTTAAAAAGTTCAGTGCTTTCAAGAATAGGCGTTCTTATTTCATGGTAGTGATAATTTTGCACTAACTCGCGAATACGCGCCTCTACAAACTGCCATGTGGGTGTCTGTGAAGGTAGGCAATCGTTCATGCCTCTAATTGCTTGGATGGTTTTAGCCACTAAGAAACTCTGCAAGTCATTCGTTAAAAGTAAAAAGCGCGATAGTATAAGTATTTTAGCGGGTTTGGTAAAGGATTGCGCCTGCTTTTATTTACCTCTCGGACGATGAACCCTCAACTTGTACATCAATTCTATTTTTACTATCCAACATACTTTGTTTTGCAGCGACTTTGTTTCTGATTTTAGCCTCTAATTTGTCGACGAGTTCATTGTTTGCTAAGCGTTCGCGTTGTCGCTCACCGTCTTCGTAAAACCCGCTCATGTTACGTGCACCGGTTAAACCAATATCAGATACTTCTGCTTCACCAGGCCCATTAACTACACAGCCAATTATCGACACATCTAGTGGTGTTATAATATCTTCTAGCCTTTGTTCTAGGGCATTAACAGTGTTTATTACATCAAACTCTTGCCGAGAGCAACTTGGACAAGCTATGAAGTTAATGCCTCGAGATCTTATACGTAACGATTTTAATATATCAAAGCCAACTTTGATTTCTTCAACTGGATCAGCAGCTAAAGACACACGAATTGTATCTCCAATACCTTCAGCCAAAAGCATGCCAAGACCGACGGCACTTTTTACTGAGCCCGAGCGCAAACCACCCGCTTCGGTAATACCAAGATGTAACGGTTGTTCAATTTGCTTTGCTAACAAACGATAGGCACCAACTGCAAGAAAAACATCGGAGGCTTTTACCGAGACTTTAAACTGATCAAAGTTAAGTTTATCTAGAATATCGACGTGACGCATTGCCGACTCAAGCAAGGCTTCGGGAGTAGGTTCACCGTATTTTTCTTGCAAATCACGTTCTAAAGAGCCTCCATTTACGCCAATTCGAATAGGAATATTTTTGTCCCTAGCGCAATCAACTACCGATTTCACTCTGTCAATATTGCCGATGTTTCCTGGGTTAATACGCAAACAATCCACTCCATATTCAGCCACTTTAAGTGCTATTCTGTAGTCGAAATGAATGTCGGCCACCAAGGGAATATCAACTTGCTGTTTAATTTTTTTGAACGCCTCTGCTGCGTCCATAGTAGGAACTGACACCCTAACAATATCAGCGCCAACCGCCTGAATACGTTTAATCTGAGCGACCGTTGCTTCTACATCAGAGGTATCAGTATTCGTCATCGATTGCACCGCTATTGGCGCTCCATCACCAATAGGCACTGTGCCTACATTAATTCGTGTCGATTGGCGACGTTTAATTGGAGATTCAGCAAACATTAATTACTCGCTTCAGGTAAAGAAAAGTTAGCAGTATTAGTCGAAGGATAGGGACTCATATCAACCTCAACGCCGCCAAAATTTATGGATACCGCTTGCGGTGCACCAAGAATAAGCGCGATTGGAGGCACACCTGATACCTGCATTACACGACCTTTGTCTTTGACACCAATAGCCATAATTTCACCGTATGCGTCTTTTACACTTACCCAGCAATCATCTGCAAAGGTAAAAACGACTTCAACTGTTCCATCATCATTCACTTGATAACCACTGTCTAATAGTGACTGTCTGACATCAGATATTTCTGTATTTAAAGTGTCGATTAAATCGCTATCGTCTAATGCACTATTGTCGATTTCATCAGGCAATTCTGTAGGCTGTTCTGATGAAACTTGTGATGGTTCAGGCTCAGTTGATGGGCCTTCTGATGGCGCTTCTAAAGGAACATCAGCATCAGATTGCTGTTCAGGCGACTCGCCTGGTAACTCAGCGTCATTCTCTACATCGATTTCATCTTCATCAGGGCCTTGAATATTTGGCTCTTCAATTTTTTCACTGATAAGATCCTCGTTACGACTATCAGTATTTTCATTCGTTGATCTAGTTTGGCTGGGATTAGCTGTTTGATCATCAGCAAAATATCCCTCGCGGTCTATCCACCAAACCACTAGAGAGCCTAATAATAAAAAAACAACAATGATACTAACAATATTCCATCGAGAATCCGTGGTTTCACGAGTTGTTCGGCGTGAAAAGCTTTGCAGCTTGGTAGGTTGAGTTTGTTCAACATAAATTTTGTTATGAGCGTCTAACAATGGTTGTACTTCAAGGTTGACCAACTTTGCGTAAAGTCTTACGTAGCCTTTCGTGAAGGTAAGCGAAACTCCTTCTTCTAACTCATTGTTTTCAATGGCCTGAATACTAGTTAACCGCAAGCGCAAACTTTGAGCCACCTGTTTTTGTGTTAAGCCCAGTTTTTCGCGGCCAGCAGCAAGCGCTGCGCCTGGACCGCCAGACGACTGATTTACATCTTGCTCTTGTTCCGCTTGTTGCTGACCAGATTTATCTTGTTCTGGCATGTGATTATCACTCATCCTGTTCAGGTGCCTTCACTCTTAATAAAGAGCCCTTTTGAATAGATGACGCATCATCTAATTGGTTCCACAATAATAGTTTGTTCATTTTAACATTGTATTGCAACGAAATCCGATACAAGTTTTCTTTTGGTAATACTAAATGATAACCGTCTGGCACTTCTATCGACAGTACTTTTTCGTCAATTTTATCGTCAATTTTATTGCCAGTTTCATCGTCACTCAGTCCCATTGGACTATCTACACTCGTTTCAGGTTCAACTACATCTACTACTTTTTCTGTGTCTTCAGTTATGTCCTGAGCAGTTGGCGAATCAATATCTTCTATCGATGGCGTAGTAGTAACCGACGCATTTACAACCGTATCAGCCTCCGCTGGTTCTGTCACAACAGTTGTCGCCGGTTGGGTGATTGTGGGTGGTGCTGTTTGTGGCCTTGTTGTTTGTGGCCTTGCTTTTTGCGTAATTGTAGATTGCGGCTTAAATTTGCCGAGTTCGGCCAATGCCTGCTTAGTATTGCCATGATTTGGATGCAGTCTTTTTAGTAAATCTACGTATTCTAATGAAGCTCTTAAATCACCTTGCCCCTGCGCAATTTGATACGACAAATAAAGACTTTCGGCGCTAACAGTGGCATTGCGTTCGTATTTCCAAAGTGCCTTTTTAGCTTCGTCCCAGTTTTGTTGTTTAACGTAAAGTTCTGAGATATATAATAAACTTGAGGCCCTTGAAGGCTGGTGATTTAAAGCACTATTAAAGTATTCAATTGCTTCAACATCATTACCCTGACTTTGCATACAAATGGCTAAATTTTCGTATGTCTCGGCAGTGGAAATATAGCTTTTGTCGTCGACAGCCTGTAAAAAATAAGTTTTAGCTTTATTGTATTTACCCTGTTTACACAAAAAAGCACCGTAGCTATTTAATACATCAGGGTCGTTTCGGGAGTATCCTATAGCTTGTTGATAGTATTCTTCTGCTCGTTCAAACTCTTCGACCTGTTGATAATAAAACGCCATTGCAAAATTGGCCTGCCCTGAGCGAGGATCAAACTCCAAGGCCTTATCTAAGTTGAATTTAGCCTGACTAAAGTTACCGTTTTTGAGATAGGTTAATCCTAAGCTTACTCGTGTTTTAGCCGCCTCAGTTTGATCGAATTGTCCCGTACCAACATAACTCTTATTGGCAGGCTCTGAAGCACAAGCACTCAGAAAAACGAGAAATACAATTAGTCCAATATGTTTCATTGTTATCATCAATTTTTGCCTTTGTGGTTGCTATTCATTAAGGTTTTTAATATTTGCTGCATCATTATGACCATTTTTCACTCACACCATTGCGAGCACTGATTGGTTCACAAGCAATATTCTTGCCTTAATGTACAACTTAGTTTACTCAACAACAATACTAGTCCGATACCTTGACTGAAATACCTTTCCCACGCATTTGTTTTTTCAATAACCGTTTTGTTCTATCAACAACATCGCCTACCAACTGTCCACAAGCAGCATCAATGTCGTCGCCTCTTGTTTTACGCACAACGGTAGTAAACCCATAACTCATTAACACTTTGCAAAAACGATCAATTCTTGAATTGCTAGAGCAAGTATAAGGTGAGCCGGGATAAGGGTTAAAAGGAATCAAGTTTATTTTGCTGGGTGTATCTTTTAATACTTTCGCTAATTCATGTGCTTGATCGGTACTATCGTTGATGCCATTGAGCATTACATATTCTACTGTTACTTTGCCTTGATTCGCTTTTGATTTATCTAAATAACGTCTTACGGCTGCCAAAAAAGTCTCAATAGGATATTTTTTATTCACCGGCACAATTTCATCACGTAATGTGTTGTCTGCTGCATGCAGTGATATTGCTAGAGCGACATCAATTTGATCACCCAATAAATCTAAAGCCGGCACTACTCCAGAAGTTGATAAAGTAACACGTCTCTTTGACAATCCAAATCCAAAGTCATCCATCATGATATCCATAGCAGGGACAACGTTTTTCAGATTTAATAGGGGTTCACCCATACCCATCATCACAACATTTGTAATAGGCCGTTGCGAGGTATCTTTAGATAAGCCAATGAATGTTGCGACTCGCCATACTTGTCCAATAATTTCAGCAACAGATAAGTTTCGGTTAAAGCCTTGCTGCGCAGTTGAACAGAAAGTACATTCTAAGGCACAACCCACTTGTGATGAAACACAAAGAGTCGCTCGATCGGTTTCTGGAATCCAAACAGTTTCTACTTCTTGCCCACCATCAAGCATTATGGCAAATTTGATAGTGCCATCCGAGGCTTGTTGATGTTCGCTAATCTCGGGCGCTCTTACCTCGCACAACTCATTTAGTTTAGCTCTAAGCGCCTTATTGAGATTGGTCATATTATTAAAATCAGATTCACCTTCTTGGTAAATCCATTTCATCAATTGGTCAGCTCTAAATGGCTTTTCACCTATACTAGAAAAATAATCACGCAAACCTTGGCGATTAAAATTTAGTAAGTTTTGCTTCTTTATCTTTGCACTGTTTGCTTCGGCGATAATTGCCTTGGCAGAGACGTCGACTTCAGTAGGCATGTTCACTAGCTCTCATTTTTTAGGCTGTTATTAGTTCAATATAATGTATACACAAAAAGGCAAAAAAGGGAGCGGCTGCTCCCTTTTCGGTGTAAATAATAGCTTATCGAGTGCGTGGGCAAATCTCTTCATCAGAAAAGAAATATGCAATTTCACGTGCAGCTGATTCTGGTGCATCTGAACCATGAACCGCATTCTCATCAATAGAAGCCGCATAGTCTGACCGTAAAGTACCTGCTGCTGCTTCAGCCGGGTTTGTTGCACCCATTATTTCACGATGACGAACAACCGCGTTATCGCCCTCTAATACTTGAACCATAACAGGACCTGATGTCATAAAAGACACCAAAGCACCAAAAAATGGCCGTTCTTTATGTTCTGCGTAAAAGCCTTCAGCTTTTTCTTTGCTTAAGTGAACCATTTTCGAAGCAACAATGCGTAAGCCTGCTGATTCAAAACGGTTATAAATTGCACCAATTGCATTTTTAGCAACCGCGTCAGGTTTGATTATCGAAAATGTACGTTCTAAAGCCATGTTGTTGTCCTGTCTATGTATCGAGTATGTCTGTCTTTCTATTCGAGGTGAGCGCGCGATTATAAGCAAGTCTGCGACAAAAGACTAATCAATTTTTATTTAATGTTGTTCCGATGCATGATTAATAGAATATTTAGGAATTTCGACCACCAAATCTTCATCTTTGATAATCGCCTGACAGCCTAAACGAGATTCTGGTTCGAGCCCCCAAGCTTTATCAAGTAAGTCGTCTTCTAATTCATCTGACTCATCTAGCGAATCTATCCCTTCTTTTATGATCACGTGGCATGTTGTGCATGCACATACTTTTTCACAAGCGTGCTCAATGCCAATTCCATTACTAAGTGCAACATCTAACACGCTTGTGCCAGTTTCAGCTTCAAGTACTGCGCCATCAGGGCATAAGTCTTGATGAGGTAAAAATATAATTTGTGGCATCTATCAATTTCCTACAAGTTATCGACTGATTGACCCGAGAGGGCTAAATTTATTGCTTTGTCCATACGCCGGCTAGCAAAAGCTTGGCTAAGCGCATCAACTTTTTCAATTTGTTGAGTAATAAGCGACTCGTTATCGCCTTCTGATGCCTTTTTTAGTTCATTCAAACTAAATTCGATCACATCTCGTTCTTCCGCAGATAGCAGCTCGTCACCATCAGCTTCTATCGCTGTATACAATGACTCTAATACTCGCTGTGCTTCGACTTGTTTTTCGCGCAGCATTCTAGCTTGCATATCAGTGTTAGCATTTTGCATCGACGCTGTCAGCATCTCTAAAATTTCTGATTCTTCTAAACCATAAGATGGTTTAACCTCAATATGTGCTTGTACCTTACTCGACTTTTCCATAGCCGTAACACTCAGTAATCCATCAGCATCAACCTGAAAAGTAACCCGAATGTGAGCGGCACCTGCTGCCATTGGCGGCATGTCAGTCAGATCGAATTTAGCCAGCGAACGACAGTGATCAACAAGTTCTCTTTCACCTTGTAATACATGCACCATCATCGCTGTTTGACCATCTTTAAAAGTAGTAAATTCTTGGGCTCTTGCCACTGGAATCGTGGTATTGCGAGGGATGATTTTTTCTACTAATCCACCCATTGTTTCGATGCCTAAGGATAATGGCAATACGTCTAACAACAACATATCGTTACCGGGTTTATTCCCCACCAAAATATCAGCTTGTATGCCTGCGCCAATAGCCACAACACGATCAGGGTCTATGCTAGTTAAGGGCTCTGCTTGAAAAAATTGAGAGACCATATTTCTTACTAATGGAACACGAGTCGAACCCCCTACCATAACAACCTTATCGATATTTTCGATACCTAATTTAGCATCATCAAGTGCTTGACTACATGTTTCAATGGTACGTTTAATCGTTGTTGATATTAATGTATCTAAAAGTGTTTTAGTTATTTCAACACTATGTAAATGCCCCTCAATGTCACTCGTAAACAGTGTCGATTCTTCGGTAGAAAGTAATTCTTTAACCCGTTTAGCCTCGCTCATTAATTGCCGATGAAAACGAGTCATTTGTTGATCATTAAGCGCTACTTTTTCACCAACGTAATTTACGATAGCTAAATCAAAATCATCTCCACCTAAGGCCGTATCGCCAGCAGTAGCCTTAACTTCAAATACACCTTTATTTAACTTAAGGATAGATACATCAAACGTACCCCCTCCTAAATCATAAACCGCTATCACGCCATCGTTTGTACCTAAATTGTTTTGTGCAGTATTCTGGTCTAAACCGTATGCGATGGCAGCAGCAGTCGGCTCATTAAGTAAACGTAAAACGTTTAAACCGGCTAATTTAGCCGCATCTTTTGTGCTTTGTCTTTGCGCGTCATCATAATAAGCAGGAACAGTAATCACAACGCCGGTTATGTCATCAGCAACACTTTGCTCGGCTCGGATTTTTAATGCTATCAAAATATCAGCGGAGACTTGGATCGGGTTTTTCACACCTTGCGCAGTGATAAATGCAGGATTTTTTTCGTCTTGAGTAAATTCATATGGAAGATGTTGCCAATGCTGAGTGACATCTTGTAGGCTTCTTCCCATAAATCTTTTTACTGACACTATCGTGTTTTTGGGGTCGTTATCAGCCGCCAACTTAGCATGCTGTCCAACAATCACTTGATCAGGTTGATATTGAACAACAGATGGCATTAAGTGCGCATTAGTCTGGTCAGCAATCGTTTTCGCTTCACCACTTTGCACAATAGCAACCAAGGAATTGGTTGTGCCTAAATCTATACCAATACCAATTTTCTTCTCGTGAGGAGCCGCACTCTGACCAGGCTCGGCTATCTGCAATAATGCCATTGCTTACCCTTGACTTTTTTCTATGTGTTTTTCTCTTTCTCTGGTTTCGATTGAGAGCTTTACCACAAATTTTAATTTGTTAAGTTCAACTGCCGCTTTAGCGTTGCTGTCATCGGTATTTTCATTTAATAATAATGTAATACGTTCGTTATAATCAGCGGTTGTTGCTTGTATCGTTTTGTTTAGTATTTCAAGCTGAACCACATCGTGGGCACTTGCGAGTTGTTCTCTTAATTCCATTTGTTGCATCAGAAACTCGGTATCACCGATGGTTTCCTGTTCGCTGGCACGAGGTACCTTGCGCACATCTAATATGTGTTCACCTCGCGATACAGCAGAACCCAACACATGATACGCATCGTTAATTTGAGTATTTTTCTGTAAATATAAACGTTGCTCTTGTTCACTAGCGCTTGCATATCTGTCAGGATGCGTAATCTTTTGCAAAACCTGATATTTTTGCTCAAGTACTTCAAGGTTGAGATCAAATTGAACGGGCAGATTGAATAAAGAAAAATAGTTCATGAGCACTCTATGTTTACACTTGGACCATAGGCCTAGCTATATTCTTGAAAAAAATGACCGCCAAATAATCACTGCTTATACAGTGAAACTCTCGCCACAACCACATTCACCATTAACGTTAGGGTTAGTGAATTGAAAACCTTCATTCAGGCCTTCTTTCACAAAATCGAGCTGAGTACCATCCAAATAAGACAAACTTTTACCATCAACGATAACTTTTACACCATTATCTTCAAACACAGTATCGTCTTCATTGAGGTCATCAACAAACTCTAATACGTAGGCGAGGCCTGAACAACCCGTTGTTTTCACACCCAGTCTTAGGCCAATGCCGGAACCTCTATTTTGCAAAAAAGCATTTGCTCTTGCTGCAGCAGATTCAGTCACTGTAATTGCCATGTGAATACTCCCTTAACTCAGATTAACTTTGCTTCTTTTTATAATCTTCGACAGCCGCTTTTATGGCATCTTCGGCCAAAATCGAGCAGTGAATTTTTACAGGTGGCAGAGCTAACTCTTTTGCAATATCGGTATTTTTAATATCCGTTGCTTCGTGTATTGACTTACCTTTTACCCATTCCGTAACCAATGAACTTGAGGCAATCGCCGAACCACATCCATAAGTTTTAAACTTTGCATCTTCAATAATGCCGTTGTCACCCACTTTAAGCTGCAAACGCATCACGTCACCACAAGCTGGTGCACCGACCATACCGGTCGCAATATTCGGATCATTTTTATCAAATGCGCCCACATTTCTTGGGTTTTCGTAATGGTCAATCACTTTTTCACTATAGGCCATGTTTAAATCCTCATTTAAAAATCGTTAATATTCTGACGAGTCGCTTCTTAATGGTGTGCCCATTCAACAGACTCTAAATCTATACCTTCTTTGAACATGTCCCATAAAGGAGACATTTCGCGTAATTTATCTATCTTGTTTTGAATAACGTCAATCACATACTCAATTTCTTGTTCTGTGGTAAAACGCCCAATGCTAAAACGAATAGAACTATGTGCAAGCTCATCATTCAAACCAAGTGCTCTCAGCACATAAGAAGGTTCTAAACTTGCCGACGTGCATGCAGAGCCAGACGACACGGCCATGTCTTTCAAAGCCATGATTAATGACTCGCCTTCAACATAGTTAAAACTTACATTTAAGTTATGCGCGACACGTTGCTCTAAATCACCATTTAAGTACACTTCTTCCATGTCCTTAATGCCATTCCAAAGTTTATCACGCAACATTTTGATTCTATCATTTTCTGTCGCCATTTCTTCTTTGGCGAGTCTGAATGCTTCACCCATGCCCACAATCTGGTGAGTCGCTAAGGTACCTGAGCGCATGCCTCTTTCGTGGCCACCACCGTGGATTTGTGCTTCAAGTCTTATGCGTGGTTTACGACGCACGTATAGGGCACCAATGCCTTTTGGACCGTATGTTTTATGAGCAGAAAAAGACATCAAGTCTACTTTCAGCGCCTGCAAGTCAATAGGCACTTTTCCTGTGCTTTGCGCAGCATCAACATGAAAAATGATTTTACGTTGTCGGCATATTTCACCAATTGCCGCAATATCTTGTATCACGCCAATCTCGTTATTTACATGCATTATAGACACCAACACGGTGTCGTCACGCATGGCGGCCTGTAGCTCGCTCAAATCCACTAGACCATTGGCTTTTGGCAACATATAAGTTACTTCAAAACCTTCGCGTTCTAATTGTCTGGTCGTATCAAGTACGGCTTTGTGTTCTGTTTTAAGTGTAATTATATGCTTGCCACGTTTGCTGTAAAAAGTTGCAGCGCCTTTTATTGCTAGGTTATTAGACTCAGTAGCGCCCGACGTAAAAACAATCTCTCTTGGGTCTGCATTAACTAGGTCTGCGATGTTGTTTCGAGCAATATCAACAGCTTCTTCAGCAACCCAACCAAACTGATGGGAGCGCGACGCAGGGTTACCAAAGTTGCCCTCAAGCGACAGGCACTCTTTCATTTTTTCAGCAACACGTGGGTCCACAGGTGTCGTGGACGAATAATCTAAATAAATTGGTAAATTAATTTCACTCATCATGTTCTCCGCTGAGTTGTACAAGTCAGCTTTGCAAATCAATGCTGCAAGCTAATTTCAATATTGTTTAAAGCGCTACTAACTGCTTTATTTTGTCGACCGGCAACCTCTTTTACGTCGCCTTTTTGCATCAGGTCGTCGAGCGATATACTGTTTAAAAATCCGGCAATTCTATCGCTCAAGTCTTGCCATAAACTGTGTGTTAAACACTTTTCGCCGCCTTGACAATCTGCCATGCCTTGGCACCTTGTGGCATCTACACTTTCATCTACGGCCCTGATAACTTCTCCTATTGCGATTTCGCTAGGGAGCTTACCTAATTTGTAACCGCCACCTGGACCGCGCACACTATTGACTAATTCATGTTTGCGTAAACGTGCGAAAAGTTGCTCTAAGTAAGACAATGATATCTCTTGGCGTTCCGAAATATCAGCCAAAGCAACAGGCCCGTCTTTGGCATGCAAAGCGACGTCCAACATTGCCGTAACGGCATATCTTCCTTTTGATGTCAGCTTCATATTTGGCCTCTTGTCTGCGTTAACTGCGGTGAATTCTATATACTTGACTAAAATTGTCAAGTATTTACCCGACTATTTTAGTCAAGTATTCATTTTATCTGTAAACTTTGCCGCTAGCGAGCTAACATACCCCTAAATATGAGGGTCAAATGCTTCCACTTCCTCGTCTCTCACGGTTGGCGATATACCTGTTTTGGCAAAATCTTCAGCAAGAAGTTTCGGAATAGATTCTGTGCACACATCACCACCAAGGGATTGAATAACTTTGCACATTTCCTCGACTTTATTATCCATCAGATGGACATGTTCAAGCATAATACCGAGAGCGTTAGCAACAGGGTCTGGATTATCATCCGCAATGGCGTATGCATCAAAACCATATTTCTCAGCAATAGCCTGTCTTTTTCCGTTGCGCGCGGCATTCTCTTTCTCAACTTTCGCTAAAATAATGCGTCCTGGCACGCCGACACAAGTTGCTTTATCGGGTACACTTTTTACTACGACGGAGTTTGATCCGATGCGTGCATCCTCACCTATTTCAATTGGCCCGAGCACTTTTGCGCCTGCACCTACTACAACTCGATTGCCCAAAGTAGGATGACGTTTAGCCGACTCCCAACTTGTTCCGCCAAGGGTGACTCCGTGATAAAGCGTAACATCATCACCAAGTATAGCTGTTTCGCCAATAACAACTCCCATGCCATGATCGATAAAAACACGCCTGCCCATTTGGGCACCAGGATGTATTTCTATGCCAGTAATAAATCGACTCACGTTTGAAACAAAGCGTGCTAGCCATTTAAGTCCAATAGACCAAAGCTTATGACTCAGCCTATGCATCCAGAGTGCATGTAAACCAGGATAATTGAAGAATACCTCCCATGCATTTCGAGCGGCTGGGTCTCTATCAAAAACACTATTAATGTCTTCCCTAATACGACTGAACATTATTTTTCCTCGTTCGGTTTATTCATCACGGTTTTGTCAACTGAAGAGAGCATTCCCCGCAATATTGAAAGCTCTTGGGACTCTAGGCGTGTTCTATTAAACATTCTGCGCACTTTCGACATGATCACACCAGGGTGTTTTGGCCTAATAAACCCTGTACTAAGAAAAGTATCTTGGAAATGTTGATAAAAATTTTCTAATTCGTTGCTCAAAGGATAATTAACTAAGTCATCACTTGGTGGTGCTTTTGCTGCCGCAATAGCTTTTGGGTGTTTATTTATTTCTAAATAATGCATGCGAATTTCATAACAGAGTGTTTGGACAGCTGCTGCCAAATTAAGTGAACTATATTCTGGGTTTGCATCAATGCAAACATGAAAGTGGCATTGTTGTAGTTCTTCGTTCGTCAAACCACTACTTTCTCGGCCAAAGACAAGCGCAACTGGATATTGAGCAGCTTCTTTTATCAGCTTTGCTCCGCACTCACGCGAATCTAACATTGGCCAAGACAATGTGCGTGAACGTGCTGATGTGCCAACCACTAAACCACAATCTTTTATTGCCTCAGCCAAGGTAGGCACTATTTTAGCGTTACCTAACACGTCGGTCGCTCCAGCAGCAAGAGCACTTGCTTTTCCATCAGGTATATCTACTGGGTCTACAAGATAAAAATCTTTTAGACCCATTGTTTTCATGGCTCTGGCTGCAGAGCCCATATTGCCGGTGTGTGAGGTATTAACGAGCACAATTCGAATATTGTCGAGCATGTATGCTTCCTTAGTGTGTTGAGCAGAAACGTGTAGTGACACTCTTTTATATTTACTTTATTTTTCTTTTTGCGGCACATATTTGTGCTCAATTTATTGTGTGCGATTTTTTGACGGCATATTTTAGCACATTGATTCTGTTGCGTATAAAACGAATACGTATCATTTATTCCACTAATTGCTTTTGATCGTGTTAGAAAGCTCAGTTCAGTAGAAAATTGTCAAAAATTTATACCTCGCCCAGCGCGTCTGATATACGCATTACAAACCAAACAGGTGCACCAGGAAGTTCGAGAGGCACTTTTCAAATTGATAATTTAGTGTGGATGGGGAACACTACTGCTTTTACGCCAACTAATGTGTCTGCACCTAGTACAATATTGCTACTAACTTTCCTAAGCATTTTGGGCTTAAGATTATCGAGAAAGTCTTAGAGAAAATTTAAGGAAATCTAGCTTAAATTGTTATAGCATTCCAAGCATCTAAGCTTGGAATGCTGTATTTTGCGATCGATGAAATTTAATGTTCTCCACTATCTTCAAGACTTCTATACCGATTCGAAGATATCAAAATTAGAGAAAGTACAGTCATTGTGGAGTGACTATGGCGAAATTGCTCGCTACTGGGTACCATCAATAGATAGTTCTATTATTGTGAAGGTCATCAATATACAGCAACAAAATAACCATCCACGAGGGTGGAACACTGACATTTCGCACCAACGAAAACTATCGTCTTACCAAAATGAGCTGAATTTTTATCGGCACTTCTCTTCAATAAGTAATTCATTAATAAGCAGTACGACTATAAACAAGCAAAAAGTGCCCATTTGCAAAGTCCCAACTCTAATTGACTCTCATACAAATGAAGACAGTATTTTTTTAATACTCGAAGACTTAGATTGTCGAAAGTATGTTGTCAGGCATAGTATTGGAAATATGCAAAATGCCAAAATAGGTTTAACGTGGTTGGCATATTTTCATGCCGCATTTTTGCAGTGTGGGTCTAGCGGTAAAAATAATGGTAAGTATACCGACAACAAAGCAATTTCAATTAGTCCAGACTTGAGTTTGGTTTGGCCACATGGCAACTATTGGCATTTAAAAACACGACCCGACGAATTCACCGCTATGCCAGAAGGTGAGCTTAAAAATGCGGCTAAACATATAGATGAAAAACTGCGGCAAACACAATATCAGTGCTTATTGCATGGTGATGCTAAACTTGCCAATTTTTGTTTTCATAAAAACAACAAAAATGTAGCTGCCGTTGACTTTCAATATACCGGAAAAGGCGCAGGCATAATCGATGTCGTGTATTTTTTAGGAAGTTGTTTTGACGACGACGACCTGAGCAAAAATGCAGCCGCACTACTTAATTTTTATTTTGAACAATTGGCATCTGCTATCGATGACGTCTTAGACACAAATCAAAAACAAACATTAGAAAAAGAATGGCGCGATTTATATGCATTTGCTTGGGCCGATTTTGAACGCTTTTTACAAGGCTGGTCACCACAACATAAAAAGCTGACTCAGTATTCTCAAATGCAAACACAAATAGCCTTGTCTGGTTTATAAAGTAACCGTGGTCTGTTACAATGCGCACGTTTTCAACATTGTTCTTTTTACAACTTGGTGGTTAGTATGCATCCTATGCTTAATATTGCGGTACGCGCAGCGCGTGCGGCAGGCAGCGTGATAACGCGCGGCTATGAAAATCGTGACGATTTAGATATTCAATCGAAAGGCGCACAAGATTACGTTACAAAAATCGATAAAGAAGCAGAGCTTACTATTATCGAAAAAATCAAAAAATCGTATCCTGACCATGCGTTTATTGGTGAAGAAGGCGGCCGTGTTGAAGGTAATAATGAATTTGTATGGGTAATTGATCCATTAGATGGCACCAGTAACTTTATTGCCGGTATCCCGCACTTTGCTGTTTCGATTGCGCTGTTGCACAAAGGCAAGTTAGACCAAGGTGTCGTATTTGACCCAATTAGAGGTGAATTGTTCGCAGCCACTAAAGGCAGTGGAGCTCAATTAAATGGCTATCGTTTACGCTGCTCTAAAGCCAAAGACTTAAGTAATACAATTTTAGCCACCGCTATTCCATTCAGAGATAAATCAAATTTAGACGCCGACCTTGCAAACTTTGCAAAAGTATTTAAAGACGCGGGTGATGTTAGGCGCTCCGGCTCTGCCGCGCTCGATTTAGCCTATGTTGCTGCTGGACGCTACGATGGTTACTGGGAAAAAGGACTACAATCTTGGGATATGGCCGCTGGCGAATTATTGGTTAAAGAAGCAGGTGGATTGGTCACTGATTATGCTGGTAATAACGATCCCCTCTACGACGAAATAAAACAAGCTGGAAGTTCTAATGGCATTGTTGCCGGAAACCCACGCGTTGTGCAAAACATCGTTAAACGAATAAAATAATCAAACTGCATTATCTGGGGCTGTATTTTACTTTAAGTATTTGCTTAATATTTAATACAGCAACACGTTCGCGGGCACTAAAAACCTTATCAGTTTTTTTGCCCTGCAATGCAGGCCTTTATATTATTATTCTCACCTGCTGAGGTAATGCTTTTCACATTTCATAGTTGCATATCGATATGAGGAATACCATCTTCTAGATATTCTTTGGATATGCACTCAAAGCCAAATTCTGTATATAAATTAATTAAATGAGCTTGGGCGCCTATCGTTATTTTTTCGTTCGGCCAAGTTTGTTGGGTTTTTACTATCGCTTCTTTTATCACCAAGCGTCCCATATTTATGCCTCTAGCTAAGGGGCTAACTACAATTCGACCAATACTTGGCGTGGCATAACTTAGACCACTTGGTAACATCCGCGCATATGCTAGCAAGCTAGATTTCTTAAACACTAATAAATGCAGTGCATCAGGGTGGGTATCTTTGCCATCTAAGTCTTGATAAATGCAGGTTTGTTCAACCACAAACACTTCACTACGAAGCTGTAGCAAGCGGTATAGATAGTCACCATTTAGTTTACTAAAAGGTAGGCAAACAAAATCAAGCTCGCTTTTGGTTATTGCCATAATTATGCAGACTTTTTTATACGTAGTTTCATAGCAATTTGGCGACTAACCCATTCAGCATCTGGGTCTGACTCTACACCAATATTATGCGCAATACGGTCGATAGAAAATGCCGCACTTAACCAGGCTCCATCGTCTATTAACGTGAACGAGACAGGATTTGAAATGCCTTTAATGGTTAGACTACCCGTGACTTCAAAGGCGTCACCAACAACAATAACGCTTTCACTTGTAAACGTGCCTTTGGGGTGATTCTCAGTATCAAACCAATCAGCTTCAGGTAGAGTTGAATCATAGACACTGTCACCTGTTTTAGCGCTCTGCATATCAAAACTGGCTGTTACACTGGGGTCGGCACTGGGGTCGGCACTGGGTGGAAGGTTCAAGGTGGCTTGCCAAGAAGTAAATTCACCTTCAAATTTCATCCCCGCATGCTCTCCGGAAAACGACACACTACTAGATTGGTTATTTGCCTTAAAAGTATCAAAGGCATAGCCTAAATTACTTACTGAAAATACTGTAAACAGCATCAAAAAAATGCACAATCGACCATGTAATTTTCTCGCCTGACTAATTTTTGGCATTTTTCCACCACATTCGAGTTAAAAGGTTTACTTTGTGCACGCGCTTATGAACCAATACTGCTGCAACATGACCAAACACTAGCAGTATTAAAACAATCGCGCTTATCCAGTGCACATTGTTTGCTGCCGTCTCAACTGTTTTATTTCTGGCAAGGCCAGGAATATGAGGCCATTCAATCCAATCCACAAACACAAACGTTGGCAAGCCAAAGGGACTTGCCGATACCATTACCCATCCACTTAGCGGCATGAGCACCAGTGCGCCATACAACATGACATGTCCTATTTTAGCTTTCTTAGCGTTAGAACTGCTAATGCTTTGGCTAGGTGCAGGAGACGTCACTAGGATCCGTACCAATATACGAGCCATAATTGCCCAAAGCATGATAACGCCAGAAGCTTTATGAATTTGAAATAACTTGTATTGCTCAGCTTTAGTTATGTCACCGTACACCATATAAATGCCACTTGCGAACATAAAAATCAAGCCTAGGGCCATTAACCAATGGAGCAAAATAGCCACGCTATGGTATCGATTAGGCATTACATTATTTATCAGCATGGTTTATCTGCACTATTTTTAACAGGAAGTTATTTGCTTTATGCGTCAACTCACTAATCTGCTTTAAAAAACTCACCTTCAATCATGACCTCAACTTGATCACCAATACTGGGCGCATATTTACTCATTCCCCACTCAGAACGTGTTATCGTTGTGTTGGCGGAAAATCCCATTGTAGGTTTCCCACTAAAAGGTTGTCTTTGCATAGCACCGTTAAATATAACATTTAGCGTAACCGGCTTAGTAACACCTAAAAATGTTAAATCGCCGACCATCTCGCCGGTTTTATCACTTTTCATGTCAATGCTGCGTGACGTAAATGTAATACTGGTAAATTTATTTCCATTAAACCAACTTTTGTCGGTCGCGAGCACTTTATCAAAGTCCTTTTGGTCAGCATTCGGGTAAGCCGTTTGCACTGACAAAGGGTTAATCGTTGCGGTAACCGAACTTTTACTTATGTCATTCGGATCGAAGTTAATACTAGCATCAAAATCAGCAAATCTAGCTACATAATTTGATAAACCAAGATGGGATACTTTCCAAACAATAGATGCATGACTTAAATCGAGTTGATATTGCCCTTCGGGCATATCGTTAAACGGACTTTTAGCAAATACCCAAGATATACAACCTGCGCTTGTCAGCACGAATAAAATAAATACAATTTTTAAAGTTTTCATAATGAATGTTCAATTTTGTTGATGATAATTAATTTTAGCTGGACTTAAATAACGTTGCGCCTTGCCTTGCTGAGCTGGTGAATTGTGCATTTGCGGCTGCGCTGAATAAGCTTGATAAGCTTTCCATGCAAGCCCCCAACAGCAGCAAGGGCGCCCACTTTAAGCACCGACTTACCATCTTTATGCCCCTTTTTACTTGCAATCATACTAGTTAAACCACCACCAGCAACGCCACCGGCGAATCCACTAAGTGCGCCTGACTTAGATAACCCACCCATCAATTTTTTTAAATCCATCGACTTCTCCAAGAAAACACTGAATCTTAATGCTTTTTAAACTTCTTGCTTACAGATACGATTAGATTTCGATTTTTGTTTCATTTCAACACAAAAAACCCGAGGCACACTCGGGTTTAAGATGAATAAGAGATGTTTAAGCAGCGGTTATTTTTGCTCTACGTGTCGGTGGTTTGACCCAATGACGCATGCACAATGCCGCCGTCCAAAGAAATAGTATCGCCCACCACATAGTCACCCGCGCGACTTGCCAAATATATAGCCGTTCCCGCTAAATCGTCTTCAGTGCCAATACGACCCATTGGTATGTGTTTGCCTACTTCGTCGGCATTATCTCGAGCGGCAGTATTCATGTCGGAAGCGAACGCACCTGGCGCAATAGAGCTTACCACAATATTGTCGCGAACCAGCCTGGCTGCAAGTCGCTTAGTCAAGTATATAAGACCCGATTTAGACGCGTGGTAACTATACGTTTCCCAGGGATTTAAGCGCTGTCCATCGATAGATGTAATATTAATAACTTTAGCGGGTGCACCTTTACTTGCTCCAACTTTCAGTAATTTATATAGGGCTTGAGTTAGAAAAAACGGAGACTTTAAATTAAGGTCCATCACTTTGTCCCAACCCGATTCAGGAAAGTCTTCAAATGAAGCTCCCCAAGCAGCACCAGCATTATTAACTAATATATCAAGCTTTTCTTCTTTTTCGGCAAACATAGCTGCCAAAGCACGAGCACCTTCTACCGTTGATAAATCTTGTGGTAAAGCATGGCAATTTGGCCCCAACTCTTCAGCTGTTGCTGCACAATCATCAGCCTTTCGCGAGGTGATATAAACCTTTGCGCCCTGAGCAATATATGCTTTTGCAATCGTTTTACCTAAATTTCTTGAGCCACCGGTCACAAGGGCTATTTTGCCTTCCAACGAAAAAAGTGCTGGTATATTCATGTTGAATTTTCCTAAATTGTTACAGCAAGGGCTCTAAGTCTTCACCTTCTTTTTCGACCTCAGGTTGCATTAAGTCTTCTTTGCTAATGCCTAAGGCTAATGCAACAGCACTTGCAATATAGACCGAAGAATAAGTACCAATAAACACGCCAAACAACAAAGCAGTTGCAAAACCATGAATGAGCGCACCGCCTTTAAAGAACAAAGCCAGCAATACTAATATAGTAGTTAAAGAAGTAATGATGGTTCTGTTGAGGGTTTGTGTTAGCGAAATATTAATGATTTCTTCCGGTGTACCTTTGCGTACTTTGCGGAAATTTTCGCGGATTCGGTCTGACACAACAATAGTATCGTTAAGTGAATAACCAATTACCGCTAACAAAGCCGCCAAGACTGTTAAATCAAACTCTAGCTGTAACACTGAAAACAAACCCAATGTAATAAGCACATCATGCATTAGGGCAGCTACCGAACCCAAGGCAAAACGATATTCAAATCGCATTGCCACGTATATCAATATACATATCAGGGCCACTAGCATCGCTAAACCGCCCTGCTCGGTAAGTTCTTGTCCGACTGTGGGACCAACAAACTCGACTCTTTGCAAAATCACGCTTGCATCTGCATCTTGCAGCACTTTGTAGACCGTATCACCAATTGTTTCAGCTTTAATATCATCACGTGGTGCTATGCGAATTAATACATCTTGGCTGCTGCCAAAATTTTGTACTACTGCATCAGCAAAAGACGCATCTGATAACTCTTTGCGCACACCATCCAAGTCAGCTCCACTGGGATACTGCACTTGTACTACCGTCCCTCCAGTAAAATCTAAGCCCCAATTAAGTTGGTTAATAGCTAATGATGTAATTGAAGCTAAAACGAGCACGGCTGAAAATACCATAGCCGGCACCCTAAGTTTCATGAACTTGATTGTTTCTTTTATTCGTAACAGTTGAAACGCCATGTCCTTCTCCTTAAATCGCCAGTGATTTGACGCGTTTACCGCCCCAAATTAAATTGACTAAGACGCGCGTGACAACTATTGCCGTGAACATCGAAGTAACAATACCTATCATCAGGGTAATCGAGAACCCTTTAATGGGCCCAGTTCCTATTGCAAACAAAATCAACCCTGCGATAAACGTCGTTATATTTGCATCTAAAATGGTTGAGAAGGCATTGTCATAGCCAAAATGAATAGCCTGCTGAGGGCTCCTTCCTTCCCGGATTTCTTCCCGTATTCGTTCAAATATTAATACGTTAGCGTCTACTGCCATACCAACCGTTAACACTATCCCCGCCATTCCAGGTAGAGTTAAAGTGGCTCCCGGTACCATTGATATAATGCCGACGATCATAATCACGTTGGTGATTAACGCAATATTGGCAACTACACCAAAGGCTCGATAATAAATCAGCATGAATACAAGCACGCCGGCTAAGCCATACATTATTGCCTGATAACCTAGCTCTATATTTTCTTTACCTAAACTTGGACCAACCGTACGCTCTTCAACAATCTGAATAGGGGCTATCAATGCACCTGCTCTTAACAATAAACTCAGGTCGCGAGCTTCGGATGCACTGTCAATTCCGGTAATCCTGAATGAGCTGCCTAATTGTGCTTGGATAGTCGCCACGTTGATGACTTCTTCTTTTTTCTCAAACACTAATTTCCCGTCAGGGCCTCTTTTATCGGTCGCTTTATATTCGATAAACACGGTCGCCATTGGCTTACCAATATTGTTTTTAGTGTTTGCCGACATTTTACTGCCGCCCTCAGAATCGAGAGAAATATTAACTTGCGGAAAGCCGTTTTCATCGGTACTGCTGTTTGCATCAATAATGTGATTACCACGCAGCATGATATTCTTTTGTAATAATACAGGGCGCCCATTGCGGTCATACAAGAGTTGTGAACGGGCAGGTACACGGCCGTTAATTGCATCATTAACATCGTTAGTTTGATCAACTAAGCGGAATTCTAGGGTCGCTGTTGCATTCAAAATCTCTTTTGCTTTAGCGGTATCTTGAATACCAGGCAGTTGCACAACAATGCGGTCTGCACCTTGTTTTTGAACAAGTGGTTCTGCAACCCCTAATTGATTTACTCGATTACGAATGATCGTAATGTTTTGTCTCACTGCATTATCACGGACCTCAGATAGCTTAATTTCCGTAAATGTAGCTCGTAGTGTTAAATCGTCACGCTCATTAAATACCATATCGGGATAACGACCACGCAGAAAAAATTGTGCACGTTCTAGTACGTCAGGGTCTCGAAAGGTAATTTCTACTTGGTCACCTGCCTGACGCACGCTTCTGTAGCGTATTTTTTCTTCTCGTAGCTGCGCTCTGAATGCGCCGATGACATCTTCAAATGCTTTGTCGAGCGCCTGCTTCATGTCAACTTCCATCAGAAAGTGAACACCACCTCTTAAATCCAAGCCTAACTTCATTGGCTCAGCGTTCAAGGCTTCAAGCCAGTCAGGCGTGTCAGGCGCAAGGTTCATTGCGACAAAATATTCATCGCCCATTTGTGCGTCGAGTTTCTCGCGCGCAATGAGCTGTTTGTCAGGGTCGTTTAAGCGCACTAATATGCGCTCATCTCGGAACTCAATAGCTTTGGTTTCTATGCCTGCTGAGGTCATGGTCGCTTCAATTGAAGGGATCATATCTTCCGTAACGGTAGTGTTTCTGCCAGAAGATATCTGGACAGCATGATCTTCACCATAAAGATTTGGCAAAGCATACAAGCCGCACATTGCGAGCACGAAAATAACTAAAATGTATTTCCAAATAGGCGTTTGGTTTAACACAGTAAAATCCTAATAAGCCGCAGTGTAATGAATTATTAATAAATGATAATTCTTACTTGCGGATTTTGTTTTAAATTGACTTCATGGTGCCTTTTGGCAACACCGCACTAACTGCTGATTTTTGCACCATAATATGGTTGTTTTCATTCAGCATAACTTCAATAAAATCTTTGTCGTCAGAGACTTTTGTCACTTTGCCGACGATACCGCCCTGAGTAAGTACCTCATCGTTTTTTGCCAAAGATGAAACCAAGTTTTTATGCTCTTTAACGCGCTTTGCTTGAGGACGATATAGCAAAAAGTAAAAAATCAAACCAAAGACCGCAAGCATGATTAGGGGTTCGAAACCAAAACCTGGAGAAGCCGCACCGCCTGCTTCTTGTGCTTGTGCAGCTGAAATAAAAAAGCTCATATTATTTTCCTTTTAATTAATTATTTTTATAAAATCTACAAATCGGGTACTTGCATGCCCTTTTGAGCATAAAAGTCGTTTACAAAGTCGTCTAGGCGATTTTCTGCGATTGCAGCTCGCAATCCCTCCATCACAATCTGATAATACCGCAAATTGTGTATGGTATTTAAACGGGCGCCCAGTATCTCGTTGCACTTATCTAAATGATGTAAGTATGACCGAGAATAATTTTTACAAGTGTAACAATCACATTTGTCGTCCAAGGGTGAAACATCGGTTTTATGTTTGGCATTACGAATCTTAATAACACCTTCGCTAACAAACAAGTGTCCATTGCGAGCATTTCTTGTCGGCATGACACAATCAAACATATCTATGCCGCGCCTGACCGACTCCACAATATCTTCGGGTTTACCTACGCCCATTAAATAACGAGGCTTCTGCGGATTGATTTGCGGAGCAGTGTGCTTAACAATGCGCATCATATCTGGTTTAGGCTCGCCTACCGATAGGCCGCCAATCGCGTAACCATCAAAACCAATTTCTTCCAAGCCTGCAAGAGATTCGTCGCGTAAATTTTCGTACATTCCACCCTGAATGATGCCAAAAAGTGCACTTTGACTATCACCGTGTTCGTCTTTGCTGCGCTTTGCCCAGCGTAAAGACAATTGCATTGAACGCTCGGCTTCTTCAACCGTGGCTGGAAATGGCGTGCACTCATCAAAAATCATGACAATATCAGAGCCTAAGTCACGCTGCACTTGCATCGATTTTTCAGGGGTAAGTAGAATTTTTTCGCCGTTTATTGGAGAGCGAAAAGTAACACCCTCTTCATTAATTTTGCTCATAGCGCCCAAGGAAAAAACCTGAAACCCACCAGAGTCGGTTAATATGGGTTTATCCCAATGCATAAAGTCATGCAAATCACCGTGCTGCTTTATGATGTCGGTTCCGGGTCTGAGCATTAAATGAAAGGTATTACCTAAACATATATGAGCGTTGGTTTCAGCCAGTTCTTCAGGTGTCATTCCTTTCACTGTGCCATAAGTACCAACAGGCATAAAAGCGGGTGTTTCGACCACTCCTCTGTCAAATACTAGTTGCCCACGACGAGCAAGACCATCGGTATTGAGTAAATTAAACTTCATTAAAACAACGCTGCGCTATACGGTGCACTTTTTTAAAAAAGTGCACGACTCAAAAAGTGCGCGGATTATAGCAAAATTTCACAACGAAATGACAGTCTTTATTGCCCACTCAAGCGTTTACCAAACGATATACCATAGGCAGGTGAGCGCATTCTTAATACTGGGTCATCACTAGGTGTAAAACCTGATGACAAAAGGTTTGGATCGTAATTTGTTTTGTCACAACTTTGAGTGCCAACAGAATTTAAGGTTAGAGTACCCATATTAACCTGCGGTCTTTCTTTAGGCCACTGCACCGACGGGTCGATATTTGTATCGTTTTCTTCACCCAATGTTGCAATGATAGTAAAAGTTACTGGCGTTTCTTCATTCGCCACTTGTTCCTTTAAGGTATCTTCTAAAAATAGCGCTGGAAGTGTTGCAGAAGCTTCAGCATCTAAACCTTTGTTTCCCAAACTAGGTTCAATATGCCATCTAAATTTAACTTGTTCTTGCGCATCATCTGCTTGATAGAAAAAAGTATGTAAACCAAAGTAAGGCGTATTGGCATAAGAAGCTGGAGCCGGAGTCGTGCGTGACCACATTGCGCCTGCTTGAGTACTTGGATTCGCTGCAATATATGCCCCTAACCTCGCCATATTTGGGCGGCCACTTTCATCTGGCATTAATCGTTGCAGCAAACCTAAAAATGTTTCAGGATCTTTTGCGGCAAAAACGGGCGTGCTATTACCGGTGAAAGTATGCATACCTCCGCCTGGCAATTTAATTTGTGTTCCCATACCTCTTACGCCTGGTGTTCTCTCATCACTAACGGGATTGCCGCCACCAACTGAAAAACGAATGCTTGCGGGCAAATCACCGTTGCTAAAAAGTGGTGACCCAGCAAAAGGAGAATCCGTATTTGGACTGAAGGTGGCTTGCACACATACACCTTTTGCATGCGCTTTACGAAAACCAGGATGCGCGCCGCTTAATTTTTCAAATGCATTGATAAAATCAACTGCAGTGGCTGTTTCAGGCGGCGCAGTGTCTGCCGGCTGTTTTTGTCCATCGGCAAAGGCTGATGCATTTAAAAATAATGCGCCTGAAAGCGCTAAAGAACTTGCAATTAAGGTATGTTTTTTCATGGTTTATGTTCCATATTTTGTTTATCAAACGAACAATCTATATCTTATCGTGTGTGTTAAAAGCGTGATGTGTTAAGTTTCAAACCCATTCCACACGTCCAATTATGTGACAAAGCATAACACTTGATTTCCGATGCAAACATTTTAATGAACAATTTATATCAATTAGTCCAGCCTATTTGCACCCAATAGATCGCGAAACAACTCACGAAAAGTATATTGTGTAAAGAATACGTAAATCAAATTGTACCTTTTATTTGCAGTGGTTAAGGTTATTATTGAGGTGTGGCTATTGATTAGCTATTAAATAGTTATGGTTTAGATGTGGCGAGGCACTTATTTTGCGAAGCAATAATTAGTTGTCTATATACTGCAACAATAATGGGAGGCAAGGTTCATTATGTCCAGTGAATATGCTTATATTGGGATGAATAGGTTTGGCTTGGGCGCCGACAATAAAAGCGTGAATACGCTTAACGCCAACTCTGATTTACCAGTTGTGCAGTCATGGCTGATTAATCAACTTTCTGAATACAAACTTCCCGCTTACAAATGGACCAGTAATAAAGCGATGCGTAGTCACGTCGAATTGCGCAAACAACGCGATAACACCGGCAATAATGAATCCAAACAGCAGGCTTACACAAAAACCAGAAGAGCATTTATTAACGAAGTGCGTCAAATGGCGGAACAAACTGCTGTTCACAATCTTAATCATCTTCAGCCTATGCAAGCCCGTTTACTCGATTTTTTTTCGAATCATTTTAGTGTTTCACGTAACAATTTACCTATGACCATGCTGGCGCCTACCTTAGAAGCAGAGGCCATAGGGCCTAATTTGCATATGCGCTTTTCTGATATCTTGGTTGCGGTTACAAAACATCCTGCCATGCTAATTTACCTAAACAATGAGGCTTCTATAGGACCCAATAGTAATTTAGGTAAAAAACGTAAAGGAAAAAAAGCACGCAGCGGATTAAATGAAAACTTATCACGCGAAATTTTAGAGCTACATACACTCGGCGTTAACGGTGGTTATACCCAAGCCGATGTCACAGAATTGGCAAAAGCTATTACAGGCTGGAGTGTCGCGTCCGTGCGCAGAGGCGAAGAGCCTGGTTTTGTTTTTAGAGCGCAAGCCCACGAGCTTGGTGACCGATTTATATTAGGAAAAAAATACAAACAAATGCCCTTGAGGGAAAGAGTCCAAACCGGTTATTTAGTACTTAAGGATTTAGCCAAACAAAAAGCGACTGCTAAGCACCTTAGTACTAAACTTGTTAGGCATTTTATTGCAGATTCTCCGCCGATGACCATTGTTAATGCCATGGTAGAAAAATGGCTCAACACAGACGGGCATATTCCGAGTGTTATGGGAGCAATGATCATGCATAAAGATAGCTGGAATAAGAATCAAAATAAGTATAAAACCCCTCGCGAATTTGTTGTGTCGAGTATGCGAGCGTTTAATGTTAAAAAATCTGCTCCAAGGCTTTACCAAACCCTTGAATTGATGGGGCAAGGATTTTTTAATTCAGGTTCACCCGCTGGCTATGCCGATGTTGAAGATGCTTGGCTAAGTACTAGCGCTTTAAATACACGCATAGAATGGGCGAGTCATTTTGCGTCCTTCCTGGCAAAACGTAAACAATTAGATCCGGTTTCCGCGGCGAAAACTGCTTTGGGTCCATTTTTAACTAGCGCCACTTTAAACGCTATTAAGCGTGCTGAGAGTAAAGAGATGGCTCTGGCCGTGATGTTGCTTAGCCCAGAGTTTCAAAGGAGATAAGATGATGACTAAAAAACAATACAACAAAACATCATCGCGCAGAAGCTTTCTTCGAAAAAGCGCCATGTTAATGGGTGGCGCCAGCGCTTATGTATGGCTCAATACAAATGTTGCAGCGGCAACCACCTTAGCAAGTAATGCGGCATCAACAAATACGATTGGAAACAAAAAGTTAGTCTGGGTATTTTTAAGAGGCGCGATGGATAGTCTCCACACTGTTGTACCAAAGCATGATAAGCAAATGACGATACTACGCCCACATTTGTACAATGCATTAAAACCTAAGCTTTTGTCCTTAAATAATGATTTTGGTCTGCATCCAGCGCTTAAACATTTGCATAAGCTCTATACTAGAAAACAAATGTCGCCAATTGTAGCAGTTGCCAGCGGGTATCGAGAGAGATCACATTTTGACGCACAAGACCAAATGGAATCGGGCCTTGATATAACTAATCATGACAGTGGTTGGATTGCCAGAGCCTTGCAACAAGCGCAGAGCAATAGTTCTGAAAATGCATCTGCTTATGCGTTGTCTAGAAGCGTGCCAATTGCCATGCGAGGCATGTCTTCAAACATCGAAACTTGGTACCCCTCAACCTTACCTGAAGCAAGTCCCGATTTGCTGAGTCAACTACATAATTTGTACCAAGGTGACAAGTCCTTAGAAGACTCATTGTCAAAAGTGATTAAGCAAAAAGAAATGCCCAGTATGCAAATGAAGGAAAAGAATCGGCCAAATTTCCGTTATTTAGCGGAACGTTGTGCCGAACTATTAACGAATGAAAACGCTAACTGTGCCATGCTAGAGTTAAATGGTTGGGATACGCATAATAATCAAGTTGGTCGATTAGCGCGCTTATTTGCCCAACTTGATGGTGGTTTGGAGCACATGCAAAACACCCTTGGTGAACGTTGGAATGATACACTTGTTATTGTTTCAACCGAATTTGGACGCACAGCTGCTGCTAACGGTACTCAAGGAACAGACCACGGAACCGCGTCAAATATGTTTGTGTTAGGTGGTGCATTACCGGCCATGAATTCGACATTACAAGGCGGTAAGGTGCTTGGTCAATGGCCTGGTTTATCGCCAGAGCAGTTGTACAAAAACCGCGACCTTATGCCAACTTCAGATGTTAGACAATGGATGGCCCGCGCACTTAGTGCTCACTGGGGATTATCGAGCCTTCAAATTCAACGCGTTTTTCCAGATTTATTATCCTAGGATAATAAAGTCTGAACATCTTAATCGAGATTTTACTTTCTACCAGAGCTCAGCTGGGCTTGCGCGACCTCATAAGATATACAAAGTATAATAGAGGTACACGCTTCTTATAAAATAATGATCACTAGATTGACTATACTTACGAATAATTAAAGGCGCTTATCAGTCATGCTGATGACCATGACCAAGTGAGCTAACTTCGCCATTTTCATGCGCTTGATAAAAACCACTGGCGCCGGCTTCAATAAACCCAACTGTAACCATTTGTGTTAAAAAAGGGTCGGTGTGATCGTCTCCAATATCAGCAAAATCTGTTGATTTGTAAGCCAGACGTTCGCTGAAAAAACGCTCCACTGCTTCGTCATCATCATTGACACTTTGCAGCGCCCAGCGCTCAAGCAGTTGATTGTCGTTGTTAAACACAGAAAACTCTTTAACCAACTTTTGATTGGGTAGAAAGACAATGTCAAAACGTTGATTTTTCCAACTGATAGAAAGCGCTTGTTGTGAGTCGCATGTTGCGAAGGTTTGCTCATTGTCACCATATTTGTCAATTAGAGACTGGCTTACTAATTGATAACGATAGCTCCAGTCTTTTTCAATTTTTCCGTGCACACGTTCGGTAGGTTGATACTCAATCGCTCTGGCATGTGCATCGAAATATCGTGTTGGCTTAATTTGGTCTTTATGATTTTGTTCCCATGCTTCGGTGATTTTGGTTTGGGGATAATGATGCGCCACTTTGTTTTCTTCGCGAACCAAGGTGAGTTTAAGTTTTGATTGCTTGGTCGGGTGCTCGATAGTGTATTGAGCAGTAATGTTGTTAACGGCGCAACGTGTTGGCGTGGTTTTTGTTGCAGCGCTTGAGACGCTCGATAAAACGCTGATAAAAAAAATAAGGGTAATATAACTGAGTCTGTTTTTCATGTTGAAAATCCTTAGGTGTATAGCTAAACAGATAAAACAAACAAAACGGTCTCAACTAAAGTTGCGATGTAAATTCGTGTATCTGCAAATTAGGGTGTTTACAAAAAAGCAAAGCCGGCTGAATTTAAAACAAACGTTTAAACTCAATCCACGCTTTGCTTAATGCGTAAACTTACATCCTATTAGTTAGATGTTGCGTTCAGGTCACCGGCAAAATCAATGATATGATAAATCATATTTTGTTCGTTAGTGCCGTTGACTAAAAACGCACCCGGACCTTTAGCATAAATACCAATGTCTTCGCCAGAGTGTGTTTCTGAGCTAAGCGGTACTAGCGCTTCTTGGTGATAGCCAGGAGACGCAGTGTTAATGTCAGTCAAGTCTTTGCGTCCAGTATCAGCGTCTAGTGCATATGTCGCATCTGCATTGGTCACGCTATCGCCAAAGTCTCTAAACCCGCGTCCGTTAGTGTAACCAAGTGTGGTATACGGCATTCCTTCAGCATCAGTGGCTTCTTCATCAGAGCCAACACCCACTACTTTGCCCAAAATTGGGTTACCGCGTTTCGGATAACCCGCAATGGTAAACACGTGTCCGTGGTCTGCGGTTACGATGATAAGTGTGTCGTCATCGCTAGTCATCGCATCGGCTGTGCGAACCGCTTCTGCAAAAGCCATAGTGTCGGTGAGCGCGCCGTAAGCTGAGCCCGCATGATGAGAGTGATCAATACGACCCGATTCAACCATTAAGAAAAACCCATCTTGATTGTTATCGAGAATATCAATCGCTGTTTGCGTCATTTCTGCGATGCTCGGCTCGCCAGCAATATCATTACCGCGATCAGCGTCGTACTGCATGTGCGACTCGTTAAATAAACCAAACACGCGCTCTGTAGTGGCAGGGTTGATGCCGTTAAAACCCGTTTCATCCATGACATAAACGCCATTAGGATACGTGGTTTGCCATTCTGCGGTAAGGTCGCGATTGTCTGTACGATCCCCCTCTACCGAGCTTGCTGCATCGGCAGAATTAAAAGCAGCATCTCTAGGCAAGAAGTGTCTACGACCCCCACCAAAGACCACTTCAATGCCATCTATATCTACACCTTCAAAACGAGCTTCTAGATTTGCTTCAAAGTTCACGAGTTGATCAGCAATATCTATACATCCGTCAGTGATAGCATCTTCTGGCATATCAGAGATATCTTCCCAGTTGCGATCTGCAGATTTTGCATAGGTGGCTGCAGGCGTTGCATGAGTGATTCTTGCTGTTGAGATTATGCCTGTTGACTTGCCACGTAGCTCAGCCAACTCAAGCGCGGTCACAACTTCATTACCAGCAACGGTGGCGCAATTTCCTCGCTCAATATCTTCATCTACGCCAATTACACCAACATCGGTTTTGATTCCCGACACCATGGCTGTCATTGTGCCAGCAGAGTCAGGCGTTTGTGCATCCACATTATAGGTTTTAGCAAGTCCGGCAAACGGAAAAGTATCAAAAGAAAGCTGATGTTCTTCACCTTCTTTACCTAGCATCTGACCCTCTAAGATACGAGCAGCGGTTACGGTTGATACACCCATACCGTCGCCAACAAACAAAATGACATTTTTTGCTTTACCACGAAGCTCTTCAATTAAGGCCTGTTGAGAAGCAGCTGAATCAGTTTTGTATGATTTCACAGAAGCAGTGCTGGCATTGGCGCTGCTGGTAACCGACGTGCTATTTGTCCACGTCTGTTTTGCTTCGGCAATTTCGGCCTGAGCTTGTGTAAACCAGCTATTGTTTAAATTAGTCAACAATTCAGAGCTACCCACTGAGGTAACGCCCGGCGTACAGCTATAGCTAGTATCTTCTATCTCACTGGTAGATAGATTGCCATCGCGGTCGGTATCTAAGCCAGAATCAAACTGAACACCACCGTTTGGACAATTTGTATCACCTGTCGCTAAGCTTGTTTGTACAATCAAGCTGTTAAACCCTGAGGCACCGTTAGTGCCTGCAGCGCCGTCAGCGCCTGCTGCACCTGTGGCACCATTCACACCGTCTTGGCCGTCATCGCCATCTAAAAAGCATCCGTTTAAACCCATTACCGCAGTAGCAATCAAACTTAATTTTAATAATTTCATGGTGGGTCTCCTTAGTTTGAACCGGTTAAATTAAGTGCTTGGTCAATCACATGAAAGACCATATTTTGTTCAACAGTGCCTTGCACTAACTGAGCGCCAGGGCCTGAAGCATGTAGCGAAATGTCTTCGCCAGAGTGGGTTTCACTTGTTAAAGGCACCAAAGCCTCTTGGTGAAAGCCAGATGCGTTTGTATCAACAAGCGTTAAATCTATGCGGCCAGCGTTAATATCCATGCCGTAAGCCACATCAGCGTTTGTTTCGCTTCCTAGATCCATCATGCCGCGACCATTGGTATAACCCAAAGTCGTGTAAGGTAAGCCGTTTGCATCCGTTGCAGCGTCTTCAGAGTTTACGCCCACTACTTTGCCTAAGATTGGATTGCCGCGCTTAGGATACCCAGCAATCGTAAACACGTGGCCGTGGTCAGCAGTAACCAAAATCAGTGTGTCTTCATCGTTGGTCATGTCCATTGCTTTTTGTACAGCGTTTGAAAACTCAATCGTATCAGTAAGCGCGTTGTATGCGCTGCCAGCATGGTGACCGTGATCGATACGGCCCGATTCAACCATCAGGAAAAAGCCTTTGTTGTTGTTATCCAAGATATCAATTGCTTTTTCGGTGAGTTGAGTCAAAGAAGGTTCGCCAGCGATGTCGTTTTCGCGGTCTGCTTCGTACTGCATATGTGACTCGTTAAATAAACCAAATACGCGTTCGGTCGATGCTGCGTCTACCGAATCAAATCCGGCTGCATCAAATATGTAAGCACCTTGTGGGTATTTTTCTTGCCATTCTGCGGTTAAGTCACGTCCATCTGTGCGATCACCCTCTGTCGAACTGGCAGCATCTGGGCTGTTAAATGCTTCGTCGCGGGGTAAAAAGTGTCTTCTGCCACCGCCAAACGCGACTTCAATACCGTCAACGTCTACGCCTGTGAATCGAGACTCAAGGTTGCGTTCAAAGTTAATCAACTGATCGGCAATATCAGTGCAACCAGCCGTTACTGCATCTTCAGGCATATCGGATACGTCTTCCCAGTTACGATCGGGAGATTTTGCATAGGTTGCCGCAGGCGTAGCATGGGTAATGCGAGCTGTTGAGATAATACCTGTAGACATGCCTTTAATTTCTGCAAGTTCTAAAGCGGTAGTCACCTCATTACCCTGCAATGTGCTGCAATCGCCGCGTTCGATATCTTCATCAACACCAATCACACCCACATCGGTTTTGAGGCCTGCAACCATTGCTGTCATGGTACCTGCAGAGTCTGGTGTTTGCGCGTCAACGTTGTAGGTTTTAACTAAAGCTGAATGAGGAAATACTTCAAAACTTAAATTATTCTCTTCACCGAGCATATTGTTTTGCTGACCTTGCAGAATACGAGCTGCGGTAAGCGTTGAAATACCCATGCCATCGCCGACAAACAAAATGACATTTTTTGCTTTGAAGTTATTGTTAGTGTTGAGCTTTTGCATGAGCTGACTTTGCGCATCGCTATACCATGGGTTACTGGTTTGATGCTCTGGTAGGTCGTTTGCTATAGCGGGTATGCATGCACTAGAAAGTGCCAATGCAACCAGGGCGCCAAGCTTTGAAAATTTAGCCTTGATAAATAATGTCATAGTAGTTCCATATTTTTAAAATTGGGGTTTGACAACGTTTGAATGTAAGTTGAATGCCGATGACTAGTAATACATTAACCATAGCGCTCTCGGCCCGCGATCCTTTGAAAGCACGAGAAATCCTAGTGTCAAAATGTGACAATTAGTTAACATTTAAATGAACAATTAATTTAATAAAATTGACAGTTTTATAAAGGAAATGTGACGGTGTGCCGCCAGGAGCAATAAAACTGGGGGATAGCGTTTCTATGCTTTGCTGACTGCAAAATCTCAAACACAACTAACAAATAACTCTACGATATTTTTCGAGCGTCCGCTCGAAAGCCTTCTCTCTATAAGGAAATTGTATTTGGGCATCCAAGCGGTCATAGCCACAGCAAACCAATAGAGTTAAAAGCCTCCGCAGTCAACGTATTGGTCAGACTCTCGAAATGCCATCACTTCGTCTTCAAGAGGTTTAAATGCGCCTCGTTCGCCCAATATCGCTGTATTTGCGATATAAGATCTGAGTAAATTCTCGTATTGGTATACGGTTTTTGACACTTCGATTTCTTTCTTCCAGTCATCGGACAAATATTCTGGCTGTAATTCTTGTGCGCGTTGCTTCAAGATTTTGACTGAATCAGTATTTCCTTCTGCTGAATACACAAGCCCTTGAAATGAAATTCCTATGTGCTTAGATAATCTATCGTGTGACAACTTCTCTAACGCTGTGCCCATATCTAAACAGCCTTGTGCATATTTATCTTTGTCTAGATTGTCTCTACACCAAGCAGTCGCTTCATTATACATTGGTAATTTTGCGAAGTTGTAATAAAGCAGTGCTCTAAAAACATGACTATTATAATTCTCAATACCCGCATTTTCCATTGTTTGTGTATAAGCATTTATGAATAGATGAGAGTATGAGCTTGAGTATTTGCTTTGTTTCAGTTGCTCGATAGCATTAAATACTAACTCGTCTTGTCCAGTCTTCAGATAATAACCGAGGGCTCGCAACCAAATTTCACTATCATCTCTATGTTGTGAAGTGATCTCTTCAAAAAGCTGATTATTGCAATGTTCGCTTTCTAAATAAATAGTGCATGTATGCATTATTTCTAGAGCAATTAAAGGCTCTTCAAATAAATTTAATTCCGATAGAGCATCTATTTTTAATCGATTTTCTTTTTGAAGCTCTGACGGCAAATCATAGATCATGTTTTTAAAAAGGACGTAAGCAATTTTGTCATCTTTAACTGATGATTTACCTAATGTATCCAAATAATTCTCACGCTTTTCATCAAGTCTGCTTTCTAGTTCTGGGTCATGATAAAAACATTCGCCATAATTAAAGAATTGTGCTGAATCGTTTATATTGAAGTCATTGCTTGGAGATGGTGGGTTTTTAGTATCACTTTTAATCGCTGCATTTGCTCCTTTTTTAGAGACCTTGAAGTTGTCGCTAGTCCTAGCATTATCATTAACGCTATTCTGAAAGGCTCTGTCTGTCGCAGATTTATTGAAGAAAAATAAATATGATAATAAAGCAATAAAAGTAACGACAATAATTAGAGAAAGCGTGTTTTTCATGGTCAAGTGGATAGTTAATTTAGTAATTATTATAACGCACAATAACGCTTTATCGCCTTGGTGATAGTTTTCTGCAACTTTTGCAGCTAATTTTGCAGACAATAACGATATATCCAAGTTGAAACCTGACAATAGAAGCTGTGACAGCGCTTTTACCACAGTAACTGATTTTTGATTATCAAAATAAACAGCTTGTCAGTCTGAACCAGTTACTGCCTACTCCAGCATTTACTGAGGCCGTTAATATTAACGCAACGGCCAAAAGTAGTCTTTTCAAATATTGATTATTCATTTTTATCGCCACTCTTATAGTTTTAATTTTGTGATTACATCGCCACTGTATAGCAATGAAACATAGGCGGCTACAAGTTCACCAAACGCCGCCTTGTCTATCACTCCTTTTTAATACCATTACACAAAATACGTAGTTGACATTTGCTAGCAAGGTAAGCGCATAATAGGCCATGCTGTCGCAATTGTTCAAAAGGGTATCCATATGCGTTTACAAAATATTTCTATTAAGTCTGCGGGCGTGGCACTAAGTGCACTTGCTATTTTAAGTCTTTCTGCCTGCAGTGAAGCGCCTAAGCAAGAGCCTGAAACTGAAGCGCCAGCGCAAGAGCTTGCAACTACAGAAATTTTAATTGAGCGGGAGCGTTTAAACATTTATCACTCAGTAGATTTAAGTGCTGATTTGTCCTCTTATTCAGACAATCAAAAACGCATGCTAGCTCTACTAATTGATGCGTCTGTCATTATGGATGACTTATTCTGGCAACAAGCTTATGGCGGCAATAAAGCAGATTTTTTAAGTAGCATAACTGATGACAATGTCCGTCAGTTTGCTGATATCAATTACGGCCCTTGGGATAGATTAAATGGTGATACACCCTTTCTGCCTAACGTAAAAGATAAACCACTGGGAGCTCAGTTCTATCCTGTCGATATGACAAAACAAGAGTTTGATTTAGCGACTTTTGCAGACAAAGAAGGCCTCTACTCAATGGTACAAAGGGCTGCAGATGGGTCGCTGGTTGCAGTGCCGTACAATAAGATTTTCCGCAAGGAATTAGTAAAAGCCTCTGAATTACTGGTGCAAGCTGCCGAATTAGCCGAAAACGCTCAATTTACAAACTACCTCCTCATGCGTGCAAATGCCCTTTTAACTAACGAATATCAGGCATCGGACTTAGCATGGATGGACATGAAATCAAATACCATCGATGTGGTAATTGGCCCGATTGAAACCTATGAAGACCAACTCTACGGATATCGAACAGCATTTGAGTCTTATGTACTTTTAAAAGACATGGCGTGGAGTCAAAGACTTGCTAAATATGCTGCCTTTTTACCAGAACTACAGCGCGGATTACCTGTATCAGAAGCGTATAAAGCGCAAATGCCAGGCACCGACGCCGATCTCAATGCTTACGATGTAATCTATTATGCAGGGCATTCAAATGCTGGCAGTAAAACAATTGCAATTAATTTACCCAATGATGAACAAGTGCAACTTGAAAAAGGTACGCGTCGTTTACAATTGAAAAATGCCATGCAAGCGAAATTCGACCATATATTACTGCCTATTGCCGACCAGCTTATCGTTGAAGAACAGCGCAAGCACATTACTTTTAATGCATTCTTCAGTAATACTATGTTCCATGAAGTTGCCCATGGTTTAGGTATAAAAACAGTCTTAGATAGTAATCAAACAGTGCGTAGCGCTTTGAAAGAACATGCTTCAGCATTGGAAGAAGGCAAAGCCGATATTCTAGGTTTGTACATGGTGCAGCAATTGTTGGAAAAAGGCGAAATTACCGAAGGCGTATTAGCAGACTACTATGTGACCTTTATGGCAGGTATATTTCGTTCAGTGCGCTTTGGTGCCTCGAGTGCGCATGGCAAGGCAAATATGATTCGATTCAACTTCTTCCAAAAGCAAGGCGCATTTGCCCGTGATGAGAATGGTTTATATTCGGTTAACATGGCAAATATGGAAAAAGCCATTGATGCTCTTTCTAACAAAATTTTGACCCTTCAGGGAGACGGCGACTACCAAGGTGTGGCTACTCTAGTAGCAGACTACGGTCTGATTAAAGACAACCTCCAAAGTGATTTAGCCAAATTAACTAAAGCAAAAATACCAGTAGATATCACCTTTGTGCAAGGCAAGGACGTGCTAGACCTGTAGCACGCTAAGGGCTGCGCACAATATTCATTCCCATTTTCGTGGGATGGCTAGTATCGCTTTTACTTTGGATCTGCTGACTCAATAAACATAGCGTCACCATAGCTAAAAAATCGATATTCCTTTTCGATTGCTTCGGCATATGCCTGCATCACATGATCGCGTTTTGCAAAAGCACTAATCAGCAACATTAACGTAGACTGCGGCAAATGAAAGTTGGTGAGCATGCAATCGATAACTTTAAAATTAAAACCAGGGTAAATAAAAATGCTGGTGTCAGACAAAAATGGAACAAGCAAGTCTGTGTCGCTTGCATGGGCAGCCGACTCAATTGAGCGCACAGAGGTTGTCCCCACTGCGATTACGCGTTTGCCAGACGCTTTGGTTTGAATGATTAAATCGACAACGTCTTGGCTAACTTCTGCATATTCGGCGTGCATTTGATGATCTTCAATATTTTCGACTCTAACCGGTTGAAAGGTTCCTGCCCCTACATGCAAGGTAACAAAGGCAAAGTTAACACCTTTGTTTTTTAGTTTATCTAATATCTCATCATCAAAATGTAAGCCTGCTGTTGGTGCTGCAACGGCGCCTGGTTTTTTGTTATATACCGTTTGGTATCGCTCTTTATCGGCATCTTCATCAGGCCTATCAATATAGGGCGGTAAAGGCATATGACCATGCCTTTCTAACAAATCAAATACACTATCATCACCATCAAATATAATATGAAACAAGGCTCCTTGACGGCCTAGCATAGTAGCTGATAACCCGCCCTCTAATAGCAGTCTACTGCCCTCTTTTGGCGATTTACTTGCTTTAATATGAGCCAGAGCTGAATTGTCAGCGAGTACTCTTTCAAGCATAACTTCAATTTTACCACCGCTTTCTTTTTGCCCAAAAAGCCTTGCAGGTATTACTCGAGTATTGTTGAAAATGAGTAAGTCACCTTCGTTGATCAGTCCAACTACGTCAACAAAGTTGCTATGATGTATCGATCCCGTTTTACCATCTAAGCACAACATTCTAGAGGCACTGCGTTGTTGTGTCGGGTATTTTGCAATCAGTTGCTCGGGTAATTCAAAATCAAAATCACTAATTTTCATGCCTTTCTTCTCTTTTAACTCCAATCAAGTGGCTCTTTGTGGTGTAAATATTGTTATCGTTTTTGCTAACGCTTACCACAAAATATCTTCCTACTACGATTTTATTATCGAATATTCAATGTCTTAGCCCAATTATTAAGGCTTAAAATGGGGTGAATACGGTAATTTAAGGTATTTTTTTGCATACTTATTAGGTGCAGGCCATACCTCAAATCAGATGCGCAGTATAAGGGAATGACGTAATATCGCTACTCGTTTTGAGGATTTATTGCCTCAACGACACACTTCCGACATCTCCCTATATGTCAAACTTTTTGCCCGGCTTTAATGCCGGGTTTTTTATGTTTGACTTCGCGAGCATTTTTTCCCACACTTTAGGCATCGTAATTTTGTACACTAATATATATAAGAAGCTCACATGCAAGCTTGGATAAAAGTTAGAAAGCTCATGCTGCAGTATTTTTCATACATGCGGTGGTATATCGTTGTGGCGATGTTGCTGTTTTACTCCCTGACCAGTTACTTGTTATTGTATATTGCTGGCGAAGACGGCCTGTTGCAATTTCATGACTTTGTTTATTGGCTTATAGTAACAGGTTCGACCGTTGGTTATGGAGATATGTCGCCGACCACACCGGCAGGAAAACTTATTGTATCGATATATGTCATTCCCATGGGTTTATCTATTTTTGCCCTTGTAGTTGGCAGAATGGCAAGTTGGGTTAGCCAACAATGGCAAAAAGGAGCGAAAGGTTTGAACACATTAAATGTGAAAGAGCATGTTTTGATAATTGGTTGGAACGGCAAACGCACTGAGCAGTTAATAAGACTGCTTATGATAGAAAAAAAGCATCTCATCAACGACCCTGATATTGTGCTTTGTGTCCGCGCTGATATTAGCAATCCCATACCAGGTGACATTGAGTTTGTAAAAGTCGACTCCTTCAATCAAGACGCCGATATGGACAGAGCTTGCGTAGCGAATGCGTCGACTATTTTAATAGACAATCCTCAAGACGATTTGACTATGACAACAGCCTTGTATTGCTCACAACGTAACAAAAAGGCCCACAAAGTTGCCTATTTTGAAGACGAAAGTTTAGTTGGTCTGCTGCAAAAACACTGCCCAGAAATTGAATGTACACCAAGCGTTGCCGTAGAAATGCTGGCAAAATCTGCATTTGACCCTGGTTCTAGCTTGTTGCATCACGATTTGCTCGATGTATACGAAGGACAAGCACAATTTTCATCTACCATTCCAGAGGGTATAGAAAGCATAAGCGCCAGAAATTTATTTTTCCATTTAAAAGAAAAGTATGACGCCATTTTTATTGGGCTAGCAGGTAACAAAGACATTCATAAAATTGTGGTAAATCCGCCCCTTAATACATTTTTAAATGCGGGTGACAAAGTCTTTTATATTGCCGATAACCGAATCAACAATATCGATTGGCACGAGTTTCATAAAACTTAGGATATCTTACTCTTTGCTGTATAATAAATTTTTTCTTCGAGGTTAAGTCGTGTCCGAAACCGAGTCATCTGTAAAAGAACAAGTATCCGATCCCTCACCTAAAAAACCATCTGACAACCAGCAGTCGGGGTTTTTTGGTAATTTAGTCTTCAATATTGCAATTCCTGTGCTCATTATGACTTATGCGAGTTCAGATGAATATTTGGGTCCAGCATGGAGTATTGTTGTCGCGTTAGCGTTTCCATTAACTTATGGTTTAATTGAGTTAAAAAAAACCAAAAAGGTTAATTTATTTTCAGTCTTAGGCATTGTTAGTGTATTACTGACAGGTGGGATTAGTTTACTAAAACTACCGGCAGAATATATGGCCATCAAAGAAGCAACAATACCTGCTGCTATTGGGCTAGCAGTGTTAATCACACAATTTACTAAAAAGCCCCTAGTAAAAGCGCTTATTTTAAGTGACGCTTTGGTCAACTGGGAGAAACTCGACGCTAAACTTGAAGAAAAAAACGCGACAGCCTTATTTAATTCAAAAGTGGCGATCAGTTCGTATATTGTTGCTGGTTCGTTTTTTTTATCGGCTTGCTTAAATTACGGCTTAGCAAAATGGATTTTAGTATCTGAACCTGGCACCTCTGCCTACACCGAAGAATTGGGTCGAATGACCGCACTCAGTTACCCTGTAATTGTTATCCCCAGCATGATTTTGCTAATAACTGCGTTAGTATATTTATTTAAACAAATTTCTAAAGTCACAGGTGACCCAGTAGAAGAATACCTCAGACAATAATAACCATATTAAAAGGTGAAACACATGCAACGCTTATTAATTGACAAAGCAAACCTTAACGACATTAGCTCTGAAACTCTAAGCAAAGTACCTCTAGCAGATAATCAAGTACTATTAAAAATTGATAGCTTTGGTTTGTCAGCAAATAATATTACTTATGCCGTTTTAGGTGATGCATTTGGATACTGGGGGTTTTTCCCTGCAGAAAACAATAAAGGAGTGATGCCTGTATGGGGCTTTGCAGAAGTTGCTGAATCGACTTGCCCAGGCATTGAGGTCGGAAAAAGAGTATTTGGTTATTTGCCGTTTGCGAGTCATTTACTTGTGCAAGCGTCGAGTATAACTGCCAATGGTTTTATGGATACCCATCCGCAACGAAAGAGTATTTCTCCCGTTTATGACCAGTATGTTTTTTGCGATACAGATCCTGGATATAGACCTAAATTAGAAAGTTGGCAGATTACATTCAGGCCACTTTTCATGACATCGTTTGTATTAGCCGACTTTGTTGAATCGTTAGACGAAAACATAGATACCATCATTTTAACTAGTGCATCTAGTAAAACTGCTTTTGGCACGGCCATGCTCTTCAGAGCGAACGAAAATTTGTGCAATTCATCCGGTGAACGAATTAAAGTGATTGGCCTAACTTCTTCAAGAAATACTGAATTTGTTGAACAGTTAGACTGCTATGACCAAGTTGTCGAATATTCTAATATTGGTGAAATCGCCGCTGAAAAACCAGCAGTTGTACTTGATTTTGCAGGCAATAAGCAAACACTACTCAGCTTACAAAAACACTTTGCCACAAGCAGTTTAAAAAGTATTTTAATTGGCGCTACCGATGTCGAAGGCCGCAATGTTGAAGTTGATGAGCATGTTAATGGTGACGTTTTCTTTGCCCCCTCTCAAGTAAAACTCAGACAAAAAGAATGGGGCCCTGCCATGTTCTTTGGCAAGTATCAACAAGCATGGGAAATGTTTTTGAACCAAGTCCAGGATAAGATAGAAGAAGTCAATGTTATTGGCTTTGATGATATGCAAGTGCAATATCAAAAAGCACTAAAAGGCGAGATTAATCCTCAACAAATGCTGATACTAAAACCTTAGGTTTAAGCCCCGTGTATAAGGCCTATTTGGAAATTAAAGCAAGCGTTTCAAGGACGAAACGTCTGAGCCAGTATATGGATTCACGCCTTTGGCGCTCTTTTAATTCCCGATAGACCTCATAGGCAAATAGCTACATTCTGCTTGCCGTCACTCTAATCGTTTGCTTCTTCTAGCAGGGCAAATAGTTTATGTGCAATTTGTGTATTGTTTTGACTACCTACAAATACATTTGCACCAGGGCCGAAAGCAAACACTTGAACATCGAGGCCTGTATGGCCCGATGTGGTCCACCCTGTATTGGTTCTATCATCTACAATTTTCTTTAATACTGCAGCCCTTGGACGTTCTTTCATATCGGCGGTAATTTGATCAAGACTTGCCTTTTCTTCGTCGGTCAGCGTAAATCCAAAAGCACCTTCAACGTAAGCTACTCTGTCTTCTTCACTCAATATATCGGTCGCCATTTTTTGTGTAGATACACGCATATTATGCAAATAACTAGGCTCCCATTTGTAGTCACCATTTGCTCCGATTGATAAACCTCCAGTACTGTGGTCAGCTGTTAAAACAACCAATGTATCGGGGTTTTCTTGAACATACTGGTAAAGGTATTCCATTGTTTTCGCCAAGTCGTGCATTTCAGCCATTGCTGACGCTATATCGTTAGCATGACCGGCCCAATCAACCATGCTTGCTTCTACCAATAAGAAGAAGCCATCTTCGCTTTCTAAAAATGGGACCGCCGCTTGCGTCATCGTGCTAAGACGGAGCGGATCGGTATCATCTAGCGCCCAGGGCACACTATTATCACCAAACAATCCAAGCGCGGGTTTTGATTTATCCAAATCATTTAAGCCAGTATAGTTATCAATATACTGATACCCATCACGTTTAAAAGCTTCAACTAAATTACGATCCTCACGAATAAAATATCCCCAACCGGCGCCCAGCATAATATCAGCTAGATGTTCTCCGTTGATTCGATCATCATACATACTGTCAGCTATTTGTTGATAATTGTGTCGTGATTCATTTGCAACTAAATAAGACGCTGGAGTGGCATGAGCGATATGTGAAGTCACAGCAATACCCGTATTTTTGCCTAATTTATGCGCTCGGTGTAAAACCGTTTCTAGCGCTTGTTTATTAACATCTACACCAATAGCCGTGTTGTACGACTTTACGCCTGTCGCTAAAGCGGTGGCACTAGCAGCCGAATCGGTAATTAACCCAGATTGAGGATGCGGATAAGTTTGCGCACTACCTACTAATATATCATCAAAAATAGTGGTTTCGATGTACGCCGTATCAGGGTTGTCATTGTAATAGCGATAAGCACTAACAAACGCCGGCCCCATGCCGTCTGCAACTACCATAATAATGTTTTTAGGTTTACTGCTGGTTGCGTTTTCAAATGTGCTTGCGTCGGCTTTATCATATTTTTTAGCCTCACGGTCGGCGTCAACATCCACAATAATACAAGCGTTTAACAAGGTAACGAGCAATATTAATACGACATACTTGCTCGATTCATCAAGCTTATTACGATTCATGAAGATCCTTTTTATATTCTTTTATCTTATTGGATAGGAGCTGTAACAGATAAATCTGTGCATAAGTAAATTATACACAATCCTGTGGTTTGCACGCTTTATTTTTACAAATTTTGATACTTTTTAAGCCTTATTATTAACGACAATTCTCACCAAATATTCACCATATGAATATTAAAAATACTTAACATAAATTTAATTAATTCAACCTGCTGTTCTATTATCAAGTGGCAGTCACAATTCAATAACGCTACACACTGTTTTAAACTTTATAAAATTTTTAAAAATAAGAGCAAAGAGGAAGAACACATGTCACATTATCAACAGGAAATTCAAAACATCCGGCACATAACTCAAGCTCAAGGGAGTGCATGGGCAGCCATTAGCCCGGAATACGCCGCACGCATGAAGCTACAAAATAAGTTTCGCACCGGTTTAGATATAGCCAAATATACGGCCAAAATAATGCGCCAAGACATGGCAGATTACGATGCAGATTCATCCAAGTATACTCAGTCCCTGGGCTGCTGGCACGGCTTTATAGGACAACAAAAGATGCTCTCGGTAAAAAAACATCAGGGGACCACAAATAAAAGTTATTTGTATCTTTCAGGATGGATGGTTGCTGCAATGCGATCAGATTTTGGACCTTTACCCGACCAATCCATGCATGAAAAAACCTCTGTCCCGGCGCTTATTGAAGAACTTTATACCTTCTTACGACAAGCAGATGCACGTGAATTAGGTGACTTATTTCATAAGCTAGATAGCGCGAAGGAAAATGGTCGCGATACCAGCCATATTAGAGCTCAAATAGATAATTTCGAATCACATATAGTCCCTATTATTGCCGATATTGATGCTGGGTTTGGCAACGAAGAAGCAACGTATTTATTGGCAAAAAAAATGATTGAAGCTGGCGCTTGCTGTATTCAGATTGAAAACCAAGTATCTGATGCAAAGCAATGTGGTCATCAAGACGGTAAAGTGACCGTTCCTCATGAAGATTTTTTAGCCAAGATTAACGCTGTGCGCTATGCTTTTTTAGAGTTAGGTGTTGATGATGGCATCATTGTAGCGCGCACAGACTCTTTAGGTGCTGGCTTAACACAAAAAATACCCGTATCGCAAAATGAAGGTGATTTGGCTCAGCAATACAATCGCTTTTTAGAAACAGAAGAAGTACATGATTTGAATAGCTTAAAGGACGGCGATTCAATCATGAAAATTGACGGTAAAATTGTGAAGCCAACTCGCCTACCTAATGGTTTATATAAATTCAAGGCAAATACAGGCGAACAAAGAGTAGTTCTCGATTGCATTACTTCTCTACAAAATGGTGCAGATTTATTGTGGATAGAAACCGAAAAACCACACGTAGGACAAATTGCTAGCATGGTCGATGCGATACGCGAAGAAGTACCAAACGCCAAATTAGTCTATAACAATTCTCCGTCATTTAATTGGACACTTAATTTCCGCCAGCAAGTATTTGATGCTTGGGAGGAACAAGGTAAAGCGCTTTCTGGCTATGACCGCGACGCGCTCATGTCGAGCATTTTTGATGATACTGAATTAGCCATTGAGGCCGATGAAAAAATCAAGTCCTTCCAAGCTGATGCTGCAAAACAAGCTGGTATCTTCCATCACTTAATTACTTTGCCCACTTATCATACTGCAGCACTTTCAACCGACAATTTAGCAAAAGGCTATTATGGAGAAGACGGCATGTTAGCTTATGTAAAAGGTGTACAACGACAAGAGATTAGACAAGGCTTAGCATGTGTCAAACATCAGGCAATGGCTGGTTCAGACTTGGGTGACACCCATAAAGAATATTTTTCTGGCGAACAAGCATTGAAGGCGTCAGGCGACGACAACACCATGAATCAATTTGATGTGGTAGCATAAATTACGTTTAGTATTCCGCTGAAAAAAGGTAAAATATAAACACCCTTCGGGGTGTTTTTTTTGTAGCAATTAAAAAAATGTCTATATTTAACACATTCATAAGACTAATAGCCAAATTAATATTCCAAAAAATATTCATATAATGCTATGGTTATATCAAGACCGTGTTAGTCGCAAATAATTGAATAGGGAGTTTTCATTGAATATTGCCAAAGTAGATCTAAATTTATTAGTGTATTTAGATGTACTTTTACGTGAAGGCAGCGTCACTAAAGCTGCGAATCAGCTAAGTATTACTCAGCCAGCAATGAGTAATGGTCTCAAACGCCTGCGTGATTTATTTAAAGACCCCTTGCTTGTTCGCACGAGCGATGGAATGACCCCCACCAAACGCGCTTTGGAATTGCAACCTGTTATAAGAGACGTACTAGGGCAGCTCGAATCGAGCATACAGCCAGAAGTCGACTTTGAACCCGAATCTAGCAGTAGAACATTTAGAATAATGACCAGTGATTACGCTGAATCCACTCTACTACTGGGCCTAATAGGCAAGCTCGCTAAACTAGCACCTAACATTACACTCGACCTTATTACCCCAAGTGATGTCACATTTCACGATGTAGAACAAGGCAAAGTGGACATGGCAATTAATCGGTTTGACGAACTCCCCTTGTCTTTCCATCAAAAAGTCATTTGGTATGATTCATTTTCTTGTGTCATTGGCGCTGATTACCCAGGCGCTCACGATTTTACACTTGCTCGTTATTTGGCTGGGCAACACATTTGGGTAAGTAAAACCGGTTTCGGTGTGGGTGTGGGTATTGACCCTACAGAAGTGCAAAAGCTTGGGTGGGTCGATGCAGAGTTGACTAAGCTGGGCAAAAAACGAGATATTCGTGTCTTCACCCGCCATTATCATGCAGCTTTGCAAATGGCTAAAAATCAAAAACTCATTGCCACCTTACCAAGCAAGGCTGCAAAAATTTTTGCAGACGACCCCCTGATAAAAGTGGTACCACCGCCTTTCGATATTCCGCCTATCGCATTAAAAATGGCGTGGAGCGCCCTTCTGCAACATGACGCTGGGCATATCTGGTTGCGTCGCTTAATTAGTGAAGTAGCCGAAAATATGCAACTCAACATTCAATAGCGTTTTTGTGCTAGTTATGACTTCAGCTAATAACTTAGACCATTAATATCAATTTTTTATTCATATTAATCGCTCTGCAGGCTTGACGCATATTCGAAAGGAAGTTACATTCCATACCATACTTATTAAGAGGAATTGTCGTGACCTTGCTATCAGCAGCTTTAAGTCATAAAAATTACAGCAATACGTCGCCTTGCGCAAAACGTAGTGCCTGTTTTTCAATTCTGCTGCTCTTACCATTATACTCAACAAGGTACGGGTAGCTATAAGCGAATACATACTAAACCCGTGCACCGCACGGGTTTTTTTATGCCATTAATCACAACAGACAAAAAGGTGTCAACATGAATAATCAAGTGATCATTTTCGATACAAGCTTAAGAGACGGTGAACAAGCATTAGCCGCCAGCCTAAGTGTTAAAGAAAAGCTCCAGATCGCTCTCATGCTTGAGCGTTTGGGTGTGGATGTGATTGAAGCAGGGTTTCCGGTGTCTTCGCCAGGTGATTTTGAGTCGGTGCAACTTATTGCTAAAGAAGTCAAAAATGCACGCGTCTGCGGTTTGTCTCGTGCCCTCAAGCCTGATATTGACGCTTGTGGTCAAGCAATGTCGGTTGCCGACGCGTTCCGAATACATACCTTCATCGCAACTTCCGATATTCATGTCGATACTAAATTGCGCAAATCTCAAGATGAAGTCGTAGAAATGGCGGTATCGGCCATAAAACACGCCCGAAAATACACCGATGATGTCGAGTTTTCGTGTGAAGATGCAGGGCGTACTCATATTGACTATTTATGCAGAATGGTAGAGTCAGCCATAAACGCCGGCGCTACCACCGTGAATATTCCTGACACCGTTGGGTATACCATCCCTTCAGAGTTTGGCGGGATTATCCAAAATTTATTTAATCGTGTCCCCAATATAGATAAAGCGATCATATCGGTGCATTGTCATAACGACTTAGGCCTTGCTGTGGCAAACTCGCTAAGTGCGCTTGAACATGGTGCCCGACAAGTGGAATGTACTATTAACGGTATAGGTGAACGTGCCGGTAACTGCTCTTTAGAAGAAATAGTGATGACCTTAAAGACACGCTATCAAAGCCTTGGCTTAAATACGAATATTAATAGTCACGAAATTTCAAAATCGTCAAAGCTTGTCAGTCAATTGTGTAATATGCCCGTACAATCAAATAAGGCCATTGTGGGGGCTAACGCATTTAGTCATTCATCAGGTATTCATCAAGACGGTGTACTTAAAGGCGAAAACACCTACGAAATTATGACCCCGGAAAGCGTTGGGATTAACAAGAATGTACTCAATTTAACCTCTCGTTCTGGTCGTCACGTTATTAAACATCGATTAGCAGAATTAGGCTATGGTGCAGACGAATACGATTTAGACAATATATACACCTCTTTTTTACGACTCGCCGACAAAAAAGGCCAAGTTTTTGATTATGATCTTGAAGCTTTATTGTTTTTTGATCAGCAAAAGCATGAGCAGGCTTATTATAAATTGACTTATTTACATGCTACTTCTGGGCATAAAATAGTGCCTTCGGCGACCGTTTCTATAAAGATGGGCGATAAAGAACTAACCCAAGCCTCCACTGGAAATGGCCCTGTCGATGCTGCCTTTAACGCTATTATCAAAGCTATTGATGGACATAATATTGAAGTTGTGGACTTTAAACTCGACTCAAAAGGTGAAGGCGCTAACGCATTAGCAAGTGTTGGAGTTGTTGTGGAGTATAATGGCCGGCGCTTTAATGGTATTGGCTTAGCAACAGATATTGTCGAAGCAGGTGTGAAAGCCCTGATCTTTGTATTAAATAACACCTATTTGGCTGACCAAATAGACCAACAAAAACAAGAAAAAATTGCTGGAGTTTAAATGAGCAAACATTCTATAGCAGTACTAGCCGGGGACGGCATTGGACCTGAGGTCATGGAGCAAGCTCTGCGGGCACTTTCAGTCGTAAGTAGCAAGTATGACTTTGAACTCGCATACAAAGAATATCCTGTGGGTGGCTTTGCTATCGACACATGTGGCGAGGCTTTACCAAAAGAAACACTCGCCGGTTGTGAGGCTGCAGACGCTATTTTATTTGGGTCTATTGGTGGACCTAAATGGGACACGCTACCCTTAGACTTGCGTCCTGAAAGAGCGGCCTTGCTTAAATTACGCAGTCATTTTGATTTATTCAGTAACTTACGCCCAGCAAAAATTTACGAAAGCCTGGCTCATTTGTCTCCACTAAGGCCTGATATTGCTAAAAACAACGTTGATGTATTAGTGGTTCGCGAATTAACGTCGGGTATTTACTTTGGTCAGCCAAAAGGTATTGAAGGCGAAGGCGAACAAACGAATGCATTTGATACCATGCGATATTCAAAAGCAGAAATTCGGCGCATAGCAAAAACAGCTTTTATTGCCGCCAGCAAACGCAAAAACAAAGTGACGTCAGTGGACAAAGCCAACGTATTGGTTACGAGCCGTCTATGGCGTGAAATAGTCGAAGAAGTAGCGACAGACTACCCAGACATTGAACTAGAACATTTGTATATAGATAACGCAACAATGCAATTGGTAGCTAATCCCGGACAGTTTGATGTAATGCTTTGTTCTAACCTGTTTGGTGATATTGTGTCAGACGAATGCGCCATGATTACCGGCTCAATGGGCCTTTTACCTTCCGCTAGTATTAACGAAGCCGGCTTTGGCATGTTTGAACCTGCTGGTGGTTCAGCACCAGATATAGCAGGTTTAGGTATCGCAAACCCAGTGGCACAAATACTATCGGCCAGTATGATGCTTCGACATAGCCTCAATTTAACTGAAGCTGCGGATTGCATAGACAATGCTGTGCTAAAAACACTCAGTGATGGTGTGCTCACAGGCGAGCTATTGCCCGCAGATCAAAAACAAAATGCGAAAAGTACCCAAGATGTGGGTGATTACATAATAAGTCAATTGTCAGAGCATTAAGTTTGTACTTAACAAGTTAGCTAAACATAAGGAATCAAAAATGCCCGCTACTTTATATGAAAAAATTGTCGATGCTCACTTAATTGACCAAGTAGGGGAAGATATACTGCTTTATATCGATAGGCACTTAATACACGAAGTGACAACCCCACAAGCTTTTGCTGGTTTGGCAGAAAAAAACCGTAAAGTGCGTCGACCTGATCTTACCTTCGGTACCATGGACCATAGTATCTCTACTAAGTCATTGGCCCTAGATGCTTGTGGCCCTCAAAATGAATTGCAATTAAATACACTCGCAACTAATTGCGCGCAACATGGCATTAAACTATATCCCGTAGGACACAAAAACCAGGGGATTGTGCATGTTATAGGACCGCAACTTGGTTTAATCCATCCAGGTATGACAGTTGTATGCGGCGATTCTCATACTGCCACTCATGGCGCGTTTGGTGCTTTGGCATTTGGCATTGGTACCTCGCAAGTTGAGCACGTGTTGGCCTCTCAAACCTTAAAGCAATCGCGTGCCAAAAGCATGAAAGTAGAAGTAAAAGGCGACTTACCTTTAGGATTAACAGCAAAAGATATTATTTTAGCCATTATTGGCAAAATTGGCCATGCAGGTGCTACTGGCCATGTTATTGAGTATTGTGGTGAAGCCATCAGCCAATTGTCGATGGAACAAAGAATGACCATCTGCAATATGAGTATTGAAGCAGGCGCAAAAGCAGGACTTATCGCTCCTGATCAAAAAACTATCGATTATATAAAAGGTAAGGAGTTTGCGCCAAAAAATGAGTATTGGGAACAGGCTGTTGCCTATTGGAATACCCTGTTTTCTGATGACGATGCACAATTCGATACGGTTGTAACTCTGCATGCGAAAGACATAGAACCACAGGTCACTTGGGGGACTAACCCAGGGCAAGTCGTGGGTATTAACCAAACCGTGCCAGAACCAAATGATTATGCCGATAATGTAGTACGCGACTCAGCAAACAAAGCCCTTAAATATATGGACCTTAAACCAGGTCAAGCCCTAAGTGATGTGGCTATTTCACATGTGTTTATTGGCTCTTGTACTAACAGTCGTATAGAAGATTTGCGTGCAGCTGCAAAAATTGCCGAATTAGGCAAGGTTGCTGAAGGCGTTACCGCTATTGTTGTACCTGGCTCTGTTGCGGTAAAAAAACAAGCTGAACAAGAAGCACTCGATCAAATATTCATTCAAGCTGGCTTTGAATGGCGCTTACCGGGGTGTTCAATGTGTTTGGGCATGAACGATGATGTCCTCCAGCCAGGCGATCGTTGTGCCTCAACCAGCAACCGAAACTTCGAAGGAAGACAGGGTCGCGGCGCCCGCACCCACCTAGTAAGCCCAGAAATGGCAGCGGCTGCCGCTATTCATGGCAAATTTGCCGACGTTAGACAACTAGCAAAGTCTTGAGGAGACCAAAATGACAGGAATTAACACTATAAGCGGAACTGCCGCTCCTTTAGATCAAGCAAATATAGATACAGACCAAATTATTCCTAAACAGTTTTTGACTGGTGTGACGCGCTCTGGCTATGGCATAAATCTATTTCATGATTGGCGGTATTTACCTGGCCCAGAAAAAAAGCCCGACCCTGATTTTCCATTAAATGATGCCAAATTTAAAGGCGCTAGTATTCTACTCACACGCGAAAACTTTGGCTGTGGCTCTAGCCGAGAACATGCTCCTTGGGCACTTGCTGATTATGGTTTTAGAGCCATAATCGCAACTAGCTTTGCTGATATTTTTTATGGCAATAGTATTAATAATCAACTCCTACCAATATGTTTAAATAATGCACAAATTGACCAGCTGATAGCTAAGGTCAATGCCAATGCAAACTCTGATATATATATAGATTTGCCTACTCAACAAGTGACTTGCGAAGAGTTGAGTTTTAATTTTGACATTGCGCCTCATCATAAAAATAATTTGTTAAAAGGGTTGGATGCTATTGGACAAACCCTTGAGTTAGACAATAAAATTAGTGCTTATGAAAATAATCGTCCTCAATGGTTATAATTTTTCTTTAATTTAGAAAGTTACGGTCGATAAAATATTACCTAAGACGATGCTGACTTTAGTTAGCATCTATCTGCTTTGTCTTTCAAACAAGTGTAAAAATGATAAAGAATATTTCTATCGAAGAACTCTCCCTTGGTATGTATATCATTGGAATAAAAACCAGTAACGGAAACCTAGGTGTTAAGAAAAAAGGGATTTTAAAATCTGAATCCACCATACAATCATTAAAAAGCGCGGGCGTAGAATTTGTAGAAGTCGACATCGCTAAAAGTAATCGTGCCGAGCAACAAATACTAGAAAAACTAACTCACTGCGATAGTACAGAACATAATACAAGCACAAACATTGACGAACACTATTCAATAAAAAAAATAGAAAGAGCCGAAAAACTTTATGCAAAAACTTTTGATGTCAAGGCTCAATTTATCAAAGAATTAACAACTGGAAACAAACCTGATTTTTCTGCATTAAGTAATGCTTCGCAAGATATTTGTATAGACATACATAATAATGAAAATGCATTGAGTTGCTTAGTCATGTTGCAAGAATCGAGTAACTATCTAATTGAACGCTGCGTAAAAACGTCTATGCTCCTGTGTTTATTTGCCAAGCAGATGGGCTTTGATCAAGAAAAAATTGAAAATGTTACGATGTCGGGACTTTTGATGGACTGCGGAATGTCTTTATTACCCAAAGAGATAGTCGGGCCAGGGGCAAAACTCAATGCTAGTGACGATGTACTATTGCGCACGCATATAGACATTGGCTACGAAATTGCTGAGCGATTTAGTGATTTGCCCGAAATGCTACTCGATATTATAAGCAACCATCATGAACGCGCCGACGGTAGCGGATACCCGAAACAAAAGCTAAAACAAGATATTAGTTTAGTCGCGCAAATGGCAGGTTTAGTAGATGCTTACTTAGACTGCTTATATGGCACAAACAAACAACAAAAAATGCGCCCACAACAAGCGCTAGACATGCTATTGAGCAATCAATGTCATGCCCATGAACTTATTAACGAGTTTATTATTGCGCTAGGAGTGTATCCAGTAGGTTCACTTGTTTGTTTGCAAAGTAATCGTATTGCAATGGTATTATTCAAAAACAAAACAGACCCTCTGTTACCAAAGGTAATGGTGTTTTATGACGTAAAAAACCAAAGCTATTGCTCGCCAGAAGAAATTGATTTAGCCACTCAGCAAGACGATCCCATCATTGATAGTGTTAACCCTGAGGTATTCGATTTAGACTTATCTAGGTTCTTAAAAAGCGCATTTACTCTGCCTAATTAATTAGCCTTTAATATTACCAATCTGATAACGCATTCATGGTAAATGTTTGGCCTTTAAACTCGAGCACTACTATTTCTGGTTCGATGCCTTTTAGCGTGACGCCATCACCAATGATCTCGCCTTCACCTAATCGACGACCATTCACTCGCACCCATCTGTCTATTGAGTTAGACGAATACATATGTGCACTAAAACTCATCGCAGGCATTTGTGTTAGCGTGGCAGCTGACAGCTGATCAATGCGCGGTAAATCACTTGTTTCGACTTGCTCATTTGCCGATGCAGAAGCAGCTTGCTCATCTCGTTCTTGATTATCAACCTCTTGAATGGCTTGTTGCAACCGGCGCATTAATTCAGCATCACTTAGATTGTTGCCTGACCCCTCATTTGAATTGCCAGAATCTTGCCGATCAGTATTCGAAGAATCGAGAGTGTTCGCGTCTTGCGAGCTTGCAGGTGCTTGATACCCGAGTACTTGTTGACCTTCTTCTAACACCACTCCTTGAAAGGTATTAATTTGCACATCATCAGTGTTGGTGTCACTGGTGGGAGCAGCGCTCTCATTTGCTAGCCCATTATTGCTGGCGTCATTAGTGCTCAGGTTATTGCTGTTTTCTAGGGATATCCCTTGCTCTGCATCCGTACCTGAAATTGGTTCATCAATCGATAGATTTGTAGATGCAAGCTTATTTGAATCTTCGCTTTCAGTTATGTCACTGGTACTAGTCTGACTTGACGCGTCATCTACAATGGTAGTTGGTTTATTGTTCGCTGCTTCGATTGCATTTATTGTAAGGGCCTCGCTTTGATTACCATTTAAATAAACCAGAGGTAATGTGACTATAAACCAGCCAATTGTTAAGCCCAAAACCAGCAAGCCTAAAACGATTGAATAAGGTTTACCATATAAAGCCCATTTGGATGGCATTTGATCCACAGCGGGCAAAAACAAACTGCGATGAAACTGTTGCGACAATTGACGATCTACATCTTCTATTTGTTTATTGGAAGCCACTAAACGCTGTGTAGCTGTAGGCGAATCTTCTTGTGCTTCATCATCAATGCCTAAGCTCTGCGCTAAATCAACTTCAAGCTCCTCAACCCCCATCTCAACCAAGCCTTTGATCATATCTGGCGAGCGGATAATACCTACTTTTCTTATTCTTACAGGCCCCGACTGACGAACAACTTGGGTTACCATCATGCCAGGAACAAGCTCTTCAACATTGAGAGTTTTAAGCATGAAGTCCTCCTGCATAGCCAGCAGCAATAGCCCCTAAAACAACAGCGGTAATAAACACACCGATGTAAATGGGTCGCCAATACTGCTGTTGACGCTGCACGACTATTTCGTCTCCCAGCACTTGAAAACTAGCAGATACAATAATTTGATAATTAACAAAAGGTTTTTGTAATGAGTAACCTAAGCTAAGCGCTCTGTCGCAAAGCAAATTTATTACGCGGGGAATGCCCCCACTAATGGTAAATAGCTCTGACAAAGCCGACTTATTGAAACAGCTCGCAACGCCACCTGCAACCGTCCATCGGTGTTCTACATATTGCGCAACTTCTTGCTGTGTTAAGGGCAATAAATGATAGCGCGCGGTAACTCGTTGAGCTAATTGGCGCAGTTCATTACGGCGTAATAACTGTTGCAGTTCGGGTTGCCCAATCAAAACAACCTTTAGTAATTTTTCGGTGTTTGTTTCTAAGTTAGTTAACAAACGCAATTGCTCTAATACTTCTGGCAATAAATGCTGAGCTTCGTCAATTAATAGAACCGTATTAATCCCGTTTTCATGATTACTTGCAAGTTTAGCCAGTATTTTATCGGTAAAGGTTTTTAGGCTAGCGCTTTCTGCTTGATAACGAATACCCAGTTCATCGCATACGGTGGCCAATAGTTCTAGGGCCGACAACGTTGGATTTAGAATCACTGCCATTTGTGTGTCGTCACCTAATTCTTGCATGAGCTTGCGAGATACAGTTGTTTTACCGGTGCCAACTTCACCGGTTAACATGACAAATCCACCAGTTTCGTTTAACCCAAAGGTTAAGTGTGCAAGTGCTTGCTTATGGCGAGTGCTCATAAACAAATAATCAGGGTTTGGTGCTATAGAGAATGGATTATCTACCAATCCATAGTAATTTAAATACACGTGTTTATTCTTCTAATGTGGTTTGAATGTTTACGCTTGTTAAGCAATAAGTACCTTTATTATGGCTCTAAATTAACATGATTCAACACAAGGGTAAATTATGATTATTATGCGCCGCAACAATAAGGTAAACTTGGAGCCATAAATGATTTATTTAATACAAGGCAACTACAATTGAGCAGTTTTGAAGCATTAGAGCTTGATGATGACCTCGTCGCCGCTGCGCATAAGATGGGATACTTGCAGCCTACCAGCATACAAGCATTAGTGATACCTGATGCAATGGATGGAGCTGATATTATGGCCAGTGCGCCCACTGGCACAGGGAAAACAGCAGCTTTTATTCTGCCGCTTTGCCAATACCTATTGGATTATCCAAACAAGAGTAAATTGTCGGCACGAGCATTAGTATTGGTGCCTACACGCGAACTCGCAGTCCAAGTGTATGAACAAGCTAAATTATTGTGTCAATTTACCCAATTGAGCTGCGGCGTTATTACCGGCGGCATCAACTATGGTACCGACAAAGAAACCCTGACAAATAAGGTTGATATTTTAATCGCGACCCCTGGGCGTTTACTTGAACATATTCAAAATGAAAGCTTTGATTGTAGAGACATAGAATCATTAGTACTAGATGAAGCTGACCGTATGTTAGACATGGGTTTTTCGACGGTTGTTAATCAAATAGCCGAAGAAGCGAAGTGGCGTAAACAAACGATGTTATTTTCTGCCACACTCGAAGGTAAAGGTGTGCGCAATTTTGCTCGTGATATTCTCAAAGATCCTAAAGAGCACGATGCGGTGCCATCGCGCAAAGAGAAAGCTAAAACCTTACAGTGGTATCACTTGTGCGATTCCATGGCACATAAAACAGCATTATTAGAATATCATTTAAGCCATACTGTTGACTCTTGTATTGTGTTTGTTAAGACCAGAGAGCGCTTGCATGCCTTAAAGGACCATTTGTTTAGCGAAGGTTATAAAGTGGCTTATTTGCAAGGCGAAATGCCACAGGACAAACGACTTGCAGCACTAACTAGCTTCAGAAATAAAGAAGTAAACATATTGGTTGCAACCGATGTTGCCGCTCGTGGTATTGATGTACCCGACGTATCCCATGTGATTAATTTTGATATGCCCAGAAGCGCTGATGTTTACGTGCATCGAATAGGTCGAACGGGCCGAGCTGGCGCAAAAGGTTTAGCCATTTCATTAATAGAAGCGCACGATTATCGGTGGGTAGACAAAATTGCCAGATATACTAAAGAAAGCTTTAAGTCACGCGTGATTGAAAGTTTAAAACCGCAAAATAAAGCGCCTACGCTGAATAAAAAAAAGAAGCCCAAAAAAAAGGGGCGTCCGAAAAACAAAGCCGTGGCAAAAAAGCGAAAAGGTAAGTAATGCTAGCTTCTAACATGCAAAAAATTGTTTTAGCCACCGGCAACAAAGGCAAAGTAAAAGAGTTTTCCGAATTATTTGCCGACTACCAAATAGACATTGCACCCCAATCAGAATTTGAAGTGCCCGATGTACCTGAAACTGGCACTACATTTGTTGAAAATGCCATCATTAAAGCGCGGCATGCCGCTACATTAACCGGTTTGCCTGCTATTGCCGACGACAGCGGGTTAGTGGTGGATGCATTAAATGGCGAACCGGGGATTTACTCTGCTCGCTATGCAGGAGAGCATGGTAACGATGGGGCAAATTCGCATAAAGTATTAGCTGCTCTACAAGGCAATCCATTGCGTACAGCAAAGTTTTTGTGTGTACTGGTGTTTATGCGCAATGCCAGCGACCCAAGCCCCGTCATTTGCCAAGGTGAATGGCACGGCAGCATAGCGCATGCTCCCTGCGGTGAAGGAGGCTTTGGATATGACCCAATTTTTTATGTGCCCGAGCACAATGCGACGGCAGCAGAGCTAGGTAAGGACATTAAAAACACTATTAGTCATCGTGGTCAGGCACTTAAGTTGTTAATGCAAAGCATGCAAGATTTAAAGCTTATATAATGGTCAGCCCACAGCTATGAATGGCATACCACTAGCCCTGTATATTCATGTTCCATGGTGTGTTCAAAAGTGCCCATACTGCGATTTTAATTCTCATCAGTTAAAAGGGGCGATTCCAGAAAAAGAATATATTGCTCATTTATTGGCAGATCTAGAGCAAGATATCCCGCTAATTACGCATAATGGGATTATCCGCGAGGTTAATAGCATTTTTATTGGTGGCGGCACGCCAAGTTTATTAAGCGTTGATGCCATGCATACTCTTCTGCATGAAATTGGCAAACGCATTCCCATAGCAGGCAATGCTGAAATTACCATGGAAGCTAATCCCGGAACAGTTGAAGCAGCCAAATTCATTGGTTTTAAGCAAGCGGGAATAAACCGTATTTCTATGGGTATACAGAGCTTTCAGCAACAGCATTTAAGTATATTGGGACGTATCCACGATAGTCAGCAGTCACATAATGCCATTGGCTACGCAAAAGAATTAGGTTTAAATTCTTTTAACACCGACATTATGCATGGTTTGCCGGCGCAATCATTGAGCAACGCGCTTGATGATTTAAGCCAAGCGATGTCTCATCAACCCCCGCATATCTCTTGGTATCAGCTCACTATAGAACCCAATACACTCTTCTATTCAAAACCACCAAGCCTACCGCCAGACGATTTACTCTGGGATATTCAAACTGAAGGCCAAACAAAACTGGCAAGCAAGGGCTATCGACAATACGAGGTATCAGCGTACGCAAAAGAGGGGCACCAGTGTCAGCACAATCTTAATTATTGGCGCTATGGTGACTATTTGGGTATTGGTTGTGGCGCACATGGTAAAATTACCCAAACAAATTCTGACACTGGCAAAAACAAAATGGGTATTCATAAAATAATCCGCACTGTCAAAACAAAGCATCCCAAAGGTTATATGAATATCGCTAAACCCTACTTATATGAGAGCTCTAAAGTAGAAGACAGCGACTTATGTTTTGAGTTTTTTATGAATCGTTTTAGGTTAGTAGAGCCCTGCCCTATAGTTGAATTTGAGCGTTATACTGGTCGAGCCCTTTACGCCAGCGAATTAGGCAAACTCAAAGGTTTAGCAGAGCGAGATTTGCTCATTTACACTGACACACATTGGCAAGTAAGTGAGCTTGGTAAACGCTATTTAAATAGTTTGCTAGAAGTATTTGTCTAAGGACACTTTAATCATTATCGCGACGACGCAATGCTGTTTGATTAGGCGAACCGTGTTTCCTGCTAAGACATAACGCTGTTCGATTAGGCGAATCGTCTTTCCTGCGGAGACATAATGCTGTTCGATTAGGCGAATCGTCTTTCCTGCGGAAGCAGGAATCTGCTTCTTACTACCTTTTGCATTCCATAAATGGAGGATCTTTAAGGAGATCTCAGCTTCCGCTGAGATGGCTGTTGAAGTAAAACCTTTACCCGATCCGCATTGCGTCAGCACCTTGGCAAACAGCGCAGCTATTCAGTCGCCAATCGCGAACGAACCAAGCGAACAAACAAACTACTATTTGTGGGCAACAAAGATTGACTAGCATTAGTATAAGTAATTGACCACGCCATATCGGTTGTTTTTACTGACGGTGTTGAAGTCCAAAAAGCATCAGGTGGAGTGTTGGGAAATACTTCTTCATTGATAGCAGGTCTAACACATGCACGCTCACTTATTACTGCGAGCTCCTTTATATTGGGTAATCGCCAACTTGGTAAGTTTGCAGTACTGTCGATGTTCACTTGGATGCTACTAACAAGTGCTTGCTGCCAACTTAAAGACCTTGATTCGCCAGTACATGTGGTGCCATCAAATGTTTGGCCGATGGAACAACGCATAAAAACCAAATTGCTCGGAATATGCCACACATTTCCGCTATCCAAAATAGTAAATTCTTCAGAATCTGTGGTTGGGGAAATATCACTAGCACATACTGCGGTTTGCGCTATGACCTTGATAGAGCTTAAGGTAAAAAGCATGAGTACGAGAATGACTTTGAAGCTTACTTTTTTCATCGACCTGCCCTCACTAAAATTGCCCGTAAAGCTTGTGATTTAAGCAAAAAACCGTCTTCACCTGAGCTGAAGTCTATCGCCCATGCATTTTGTGCCTGGTCGTTACTTATGCCGTCGGCGCTTGCTTGTGATGTCCAATACCAAAGCTCTGAGGTTTGCATACCTCCACCTGCAGTAGTCGCGGCCATCTGCGGAAAATAAATATCGTCAACCATCGCCCCCTCTTTTTTCCCGTAATGGATTATTGACTGCAATTCTTCGGGGCTAGGCAGACGCCAATCAAAAAATCCACATAAACCCTGAGTATTTATCGCGTCGATGTATTCTTTGGTATTGCATTGACCGCTGTCGATATTACAAGAGGCACTATTGGCATTTATCTCACCATTAAATCCTCCGGTGTTTTCTTCAAAATACCACGTAAATAACTGATTACTTTGATTTAAATCGCTATTTTGCTGATCATTAGGGTCGACCGAAATGCTTTGATTGAAAGTTTGGCTTTGCCAAATCAAACCGGTAATATTATCTCGAATACAGCTAGCGTTTTGAACATCATCGACTGGATTACCATTGCCATCTAAACTGCTAAAATCAAAACCTTGCTGTCCACTACCCACTTTATTTAAGACTTGCTCTATGGATTGCCGGTCGGCACCATAATCGGCGTCTTGGCCGGCATAAATTGACTGGTAGTCTTCTCCAATTAGCCCCGCTTGGGCAAAATCAAGTACGCCAGTATCATTAAGCCGCGGCGTAATAGCCGGGAATATTTGTGCGCTCGTCGTGCCCAATACAGTATTTCTGAAACTGTCAGTCACGCTTGCTTGGATAGTTATTTCAGTAGTTGCATTTGATTGACTTGTATTGGTCGCGACCGCGAAGGTGTCAAAGTTTGCATTGTCATTAATGTGAATATTCATATTGGTGGCAGATACATCTTGCCAAAGCACGGTAAAAGGGTCAGCAGCGCTCGACAAACTAGTTGCATTCGCTTTGAGTACAACACGCTCACCCACAAAAACATTATTGATTGCTGCCACCGTGACTTCAGGTTTTGTTTGACTTTCTGCAAGCAAGTTTATGCTAAAGTCGATAGAGTTTGTGGCGTTTTCTTGGTCGGTAACGGTGAGTCTAAAAACGGCTTCTTGGCTCGTGTCTAATGAAGGAGCAGTAAGCGAAAGCGTTGCCAAATTGCTATTTATGCCAGCTATTAAATTTGGACCGGTAATTTGTTGCCACAAAAAGCCTTTTATCGCCGCTTGCCCATCAGGTGTATCAGCATCACTGCTGGCGCTACCATCCAAAACAATTGAGCTGGTAACTGGAAAACTAGCAATATCATAATTTGGTATTTGATTGACACTGACGATTGCCGTTGGATCTAAATTAACCGGACTAACCGTCAGTATGAAGGTGTCAGACTGCTGATTATTCGCACTATCGGTGGCGATTAAGCTTATTTCGAAATCGCTTTGTTGAGTCAAAATAGGGGCAGTTAAAGTTGCATTTGTGACGCTAGTATCAGGGTGGTCTATGCTTATTTCAGAGGATGCTTGCCATGTGTAAGTGATTGCGCCATTGCCGCCACTACTACCGCCAAAAATAGCGACACTTTCTTGTTCATTCAACGAAATATTGGCGCCTGCATTAACAATTATGGGATCAACGGGAGCTGATGGTGGCGTAATTTCTTCGCCGTTATCCGAACCACCACCGCCACAGCCGGTCAAGATGAGCATAGTGAGCGCCACTAAACAAATGAATTTCCAATATTTAAATACAAAATAAATATGTTCACGCATAGCTAATTTAAAAACCTTTCCTCATCACAACATTCATACCTGTTGTTAAAGAGATAGCAAAAGCTATACCAAATTTATAAGTTGTGAAGAGAAAATAATTGCCTAAAAGTTTGCTCTTTCATTTATCTCATTTTGTGAGACTTGTAAGGATAATAACTGTTTTTTAGCGGTCGCTGCATCAGTCATGTCGTAAATCATCATGCATACATGTTCTACCGAGCCAGTTGCCGATACCAATGGAGAAAAAACCAAATTTTGATACATATATGGAGCATTGCTGGTAATAGGTCGGTAATTTCTGAACTTAAAAAGATAAGGTCGCTGTTCCCAAGTCACAAAAGCACGCGTTGCTAAATGGAACACAGGGTAGGTTTTGTTCGTTATCCACTTTTTGTTGATACTTGGAAACAAAGAAAATAGCGATTGATCTCTTGCATCCGAAGGCAGTAAGCCGGAGTGCGCTTCCATAAAGCCATTCCAGACTTTAATTTCAAATTTACGATTGAAAACCACAATCCCCACATCCACTGTCTGGATCATGTCCATCATCCAATGAAATTCTAATAATTCTTCAACCACTTCATTTTTGATTGTTTTGGTCATTTTAATCTTCCATCAAATGCGCTAATTTTGCGTTCATCATACCCATTGATTCTTCAGTAAATAACAAAACTAAGTCACATTGAATATTAAATCCTTCTAAGCCATAACTGACTTCGATAGCTAAGGTCTTCTTCCACGAATTTTTATTTGCTTTAATCAATTCTTGCACGCTTTGATGTTGCCCTAACACAACCGGATGGCCTTGTCTGAATTTCATATCGAGTTGGTTTGCAATACCTGCTAAACAAGTGCCAATTAATAAGCTAGCAGCATCCATTAGCATTTCGAGCTGCAATCTGTCGTCAATTTCGCCTTCTACTTTTAAAATCTTTGCGACATCGGCAAAGCTAGAATCGCTCAATATAAATAAAGCCTCACCGCTTATACCATCGCCTAAAAAACCTTGGCAAACCCCTGAGGTACTTTCGGTATCGGCTAAATCCGACAACATCATATGAAGTTCTGATACTTCTATTAAATTCACGTTTGGAATAGGCAATTGCACAAACACGTCCATTACTCGCGACAAGTGGTCACCTGCCTGCCCCATGGCAACATTGACAACTTCTTGGTAGCAATCTCTTACTAACTCATCAAGCTCGCTTGCTAGCGCTGGTGTTTGTGGTTCTTGACTAAAAAGACTATGCTTGTGCAATATGCCGGTTAATTCTTCTGCACTAACCGGTTTTTGAATAAAATCTATTGCATCGAGTGCTAGTACGCGAGTTTTTGCTTGTTCCTGTATATCCCCTGAAATAACAATCGTCTTTATGGGCAAGTTTTGTTCTTTAATCGCTTTTAACGTACCGTAGCCATCTAACACGGGCATGTTCAAATCGAGCAGCAACACGTCACCCTTTCCATCTTTAATTGCGCTGAGTGCTTCTTCACCGTGTTTAGCAAAGTGCACCGAAGCTTCTATGTCTTGGGGCAAACATTTTGCAACCTGCTTTCTAGCCACTAGCGAATCGTCACAAATCAGCACAGATATCATTAAAGAAAATTCTCCGGTAAGCGAGGTATTAAAGGTATATAAAGGTATCGGAGAATTGGCTTGTTTCTTTAGGGTAAAACCCTAGGTAAATAGAAGTGGCAATACGATGCTCGTAACCATACCATTAATGCACAAGGCTAAGGTTGAGAAAGCAGCACATTGTTCGCTAATACTAATAGCACGCGCAGTGCCAATTGCATGACTTATACTGCCCATTGCTAGCCCTTGCGCTGCCTCGTTGTTTACCTTGATAATCCGAAATATAGAAGGCCCAACAATTGCGCCCACAATGCCAGTACTTACTACTAACACCGCGGCAAGAGCTGGCAATCCGCCAATTGAATGTGCGGTATCCATGGCCAATGGTGCGGTAATAGATTTCACCAAAATAGTCATTTGTAAATCCAGAGGGGCATCTAGTAAATACAAACTCGTCCATGAAAGCAATGGAGCGATTATCCCCGCAACAATGACTGGTAATAATACCCGCCAATTCATTTGTAGTAGCACTTTCAATTGTGAGTAAAGCGGGATGGCCAGTGCGACAGTGGCAGGCCCGAGTAACATGCTTAACACCTGTGTATTGGTTTGAAACTGCGTTAATGACTGGTCAAACAAATAAAGTAGACTAATTAAAAGTGACGCAGTAAGAATTAAAGGGTGTAGCAAAGCTAAACGATTGCAAACGTCATAAATGCGCAAACTGATAAAGTAAAAAACCACGCTGGTTAATGTCCAAAGCAGTGCTGGTAGGCTTATAAATTCACTTAAGTAGCCCAACATAATTAGGAAGTACTTTCAGAAGAAGGTTTTTTGCGGGGATTTAACGCATACAACAACTTTTGACTCAACCAAGCAGTAATCGCTAAGCTCAACATAGTACTAACAATCACTGCTCCAAAAATGGCATAGGCGTTAGCCAAAATCACATCAAAATATTCTATAATCGCGACAATTGCGGGAACAAAAAAAAGCGACATGTGCTTAGTGAGTGACTTGCCTACTTTATCGATAGGTTTGGGCACACATTGTAAGCTAATAAAAACAAGGAATATGCCTAATATCCCCAATAATGCAGGAGGCGTGCGCAGTGAAAATAGATTACTTATATAAACCGCAACAGAAAAAACACTAACAAGAATAAGCAGGCCAACAAGAGCCTGGCCTATATTACTTAAATTAAAATGTGCTCTCTTGATGGGTAGTAACGAAATAGTTCGAATCCTTTTTTGTGTAGTCTATTTTATACTCTTTGTTATTCAGAGTCTGCACAAAAAGTAAGCTTTTAAAATCACCAAAGTTGTCAGATGACGCAATATCGACGATACAAACGTCCATGCGTTTTGCTTCTAATTTATTTTTGGGTACGGGTCCCTTATACTCTTCGATTCCGTTATGCATAATTAAAAGCACCGGATCTTGACGGCTATTCACAAGCACTAAATCTACTTTGCGCGTTTTATGAATGATTGTGTTACGACCACTTAAAATATACGGATCTTCTTTCATACTTTCTTTTCAACCTTTGTCGTTGGTCCACTTGCCGATGCATTGCTCAGCAAAGTCATTAATTCACTTCTATAGTGGTTGACGGCAGAAACTCGCCAAACTTTAATTTAAGCAAGGACTTAAGGTGTAAATTTGTATAAAAATCGAAAAAAATAGCTAAAGCGCTAATGACATTACATCAAAAACTATTTATACTGCGCTCCGCTTCATATGTGGCCCGTTAGCTCAGTTGGTTAGAGCACCCGACTCATAATCGGTAGGTCCCCTGTTCAAGTCAGGGACGGGCCACCATTTTTACGCTATCAAAAAATACCTAGCTTTTTACCTTTCAAGCTATCAAAATACTCGGCATCAAGCATCACCATTCGGATCGCCTTTTGTTTTCCTCTAACACTTTTCTATTTTTAATTTGCACATTGGTGTGGGGCTCAACTTGGATAGCGGTTACTTACCAAGTGGGCGAAATGCATGTGATGCTCTCTGTCGCCTTACGATTTGCGATAGCAGCGCTTATTATCGGTGGCATTTGTGTTGTAAAAGGGATCACACTTAGGGTAGATATACGGCTTCACAAATGGTTTTTCTTGGCCGGTATTTTGCTCTATACCTTAGATTACTCTTTTTTATATGCCGCCCAAGCACATATGATTAGCGCCCTATTGGCAGTGCTCAGCAGCAGTGTTATCTATTTTAATGTGGTGCTTAGGCGCTTAATAATGGGTGTGCCAATGCGCTTAGAGGTTGTGCTGGGCGCAACGATAGGGTTAATCGGTATTGTACTAATATTTTTGCCCGAGTTTGAAGCATTTAGTCTACAACAAGGCATTATTGTAGGTTTATTGTTTGCTACCGCTTCGTTTTTATCAGCAGCACTTGGCAACGTAGTATCTGAAAAAATACTGCAGGGGCCTGTTAGGGTGATGCAAATGAATTTTTGGTGTATGTCTTATGGTGTGGTAATTACAAGCTGTATCGCATTTTTGAGCGGGGCCAGTGTAAGCTTGCCTTCAAACACTTCTTATTATGCCTCCTTGTTGTATTTAAGTGTGTTTGGCTCTGTTATCGCCTTTGGTGCTTATATGCGTTTATTAAAGCAGATTGGCTCTGATAAATCCGCTTATGTCGTTTTAGTTTACCCAATTGTCGCGCTCGCTATTTCAACAGTTTTTGAAGGCTATCAATGGACTTATTTGGCCGTAATAGGCGTGTTTATTGTGCTAATAGGTAACGCAATTGCTATGGGTAAACTTAACTCGCTTTTGAGCATCAAGGCTTAGTTTCAAAGTAAGCCTTCTTCTTTTCTATTCGTAGTAATTCTCCCTTGCAAGTTACAACCAGTCTATTAAACCAGTCTAATAAGGAGGGTGTTATGAACACTGAAATTGGCGCTTACGACGCAAAAACAAAATTGCCTGAATTACTTAGAAGGGCTGAACGCGGTGAAAGTTTTACGATCACCAACAGAGGTAAACCTGTAGCGCAAATAGTGCCTGTGCAAGAAGAAAAAGCGACAGAGCAGATTATCAATGAAATACAAGAGCTTCGGGGTCAGTATTTAACAAGTAATGAGTTGAGAGCTTACAAAGAAGATGGTAAAAAATGATGCGATTCATATTAGATACTTCTGTGTGTATGTGTTGGTTGTTACCTACTGAGAAAGCAAAAGATCAAGACTACGCCGCTAGAGTTCTTACATCCTTGAATAATAATAGCGCACTGGTGCCTAATTTATGGCACTTAGAAGTCGCGAATGTATTTCTCAATGCAGTGTGTAAATCTGGTCTTGAAAATAGCCTCGCTAAAACCTTTATGCAAAAATTACAGTTGCTGCCCATTAGCACCGACAATACTACAAACATTCACGCCTTTGGTGATACCTACAATTTAGCCACACAATATAAATTAAGCAGTTACGATGCTGCTTATCTCGAATTAGCAGCACGACATAGTATTCCTCTAGCAACCCTCGATAAAAACCTAATGAAAGCATGTAAAAGTCATGGAGTAGCGCTTTATCATGCTTAAACTAGGTCATTTAAAGACGCCTTCTACTGAGGAATAACATGCACTCTGTCCTCACCTGTTTCTAACTTTCCACGAAAGTTAATGGTCTTAAAGTTAGTGCCAACCAATACTTCACCTTTTATACGATATGTACATATTTGGTCAGTACCGCCACTGTCACAGGTTATCAGCACTTGTCCAGGCACTGTAGTACCCCCGTTTTGAGCCGACAGATTATCTTTGTTCCACCACATACTTACTGCCGGTAAAGGGTTATTTTCCAATAATTCTAAGCGCAGGAGATCATTGCTTTGGCTTATTAAATCTCCATCGGCATTTGCGATATAGATAATGATAGCGTCATCAATTTTCGCACCTGAATCATACAATTCGACCAAAGAAGCATCGTTGGGTATCACATTAAGCGCGCCCGTTGCATTGCCTATTTTAATATCGTCTGGCACCTCTAATTGTACATTTGGATCAGACGTTTCAAGCCTAAGTTTATAAAAATTCAATGGTAAGGCTCGTGGCAACCGGAACTTAATCTTACTGTCTGTGGCTGACTCAACCTTAAATATTTCGCCAGTTTTACTTGCATCGTTAACTTGAATGAGCTTTAGCTTTAAGTCGTAACGAGCAGCAAAAGACTGTAGGTTTTCTCCGCGAATAGTGATCAAGCGCCCTAACCTTGCATTTTGCGGTGTCGCTTTAAATATCTTAGGTTGTCCCACCCAGCGAATGTCGCGACCAGGCAAAGGTAAGCCTTCGCTAGAAAAGTCAGAATAGTCGTTGTCATCCATAATAATACTGACATTTATAATTTCCCCTCTTAACTTTTTCATTAGTGGGGCTAAATCACTAATAGGAATGCCAATATCCACCCACGAAAGGTCTGAAATATCAATTTTGTGGGATTCGTTTAATTGCAAGGTTTGTTTGTTACCAAAGCGATCTGTTAAGCGCAGTTTCGGCCAATAGTTTTCACCATCAGATTGCAGATAAACAAACTTGGTACCGCGTATAAATAATTTATTACTATCAACGGTAGAAAAGAGCTCGGGAATATCATCGTCAATACCGCTATTACTTGTACTAATGCGTGTAATCGATGCTCTTGGTGCCACCTCAAAAGTAAACTTTTCTGGTGTGTATACGGCTTGAAAACCCTGAAACGCATTGGTAGCGATACTGGCAACACGGATTGGAATAGCGGCTTTTTCTGCAAAGTCTTTGACTTTTTCTTTTAAACTAGCAAAAAAATTATCGCTTAATGCCTTGGGCAAACAATCAGGCAATTTATTTGTGACCAACATACTGCCTGCGATATCGTATGCGTATTTAGCTATGGTTTCTTTCACAATATTTTCAATTTCTACGGGGTTGTTTGCAGCATCAATCTTTTTCTTAAATTCGGCCACCATGGTGCCATAACTCACTAAAGAAGTAGGCGCACTGGTCGCAATAAACTTCGCTAAACATTGGCCCGTTGCTCCATCTACATTGGCTTGTCCTAGCAAAGAACCAACAATAGGCAACACTACTCGCTCCAGCATGGTGCGTCCTAGCACTATGTTTTGCGCCTTCTGCTGCGCTTTGGTCAAAGTTACGTTAGTGCCTACGCCAAGACCGCCGGTTAAAAACTCAAGCTTACACACCTGCATATGACATAAAGGTGCGCCGCTGTCAGAGGCCACATAAGCAATTTGGTCAAGGCTAAGAAGCCCCCACCCCGAGGCCCCTATCATGCCAGTATCTAAAAACTCTTTTGCGTGACTTTTAAGTACTTTATTGGTTAAAGCGTTAGTCACTTGCAAGCTGGCAAAATAAACGCCTTCATTTCGAGCGCACAAGTCAGAAGGCCAGATACCAGCGGGCTTATTGACTGATTCTAGGCCTAAACAAGTAAAAGCGTCGCGATAGAAACTAATTTTCATGCCCGAATATGAATTTGCCCCGAACTCAGTTTTAAATCCAACAACTTTGGATATAGGTTCGTACATTACATCACCAGCAAAAACAGCGGCAAATGTATCGTCGAGGTAATCAAATAGGCTAGATGAGCTTTGGTTGTTTACAACAAACGAATTAAATGAACGCGATTGTATGGCGTCGCTTTGAGCTGATAAAACAGCCAGCATCTTGTCGACTTCTTGTATTAGCTTGTTTTCGCTTTCTAGTGAATAGGCATATTCATGTAGTTCACTGATGCGGGCAAGAGAATCTTCACCTGCGTCAAGACTAAAAGAATAGTCAATCAAGTTTTTAATTGACGATTGTTGGTCTAGAGGCAATGAATCCGATAAGCGTTTTACCATCAAGCTTTCCAAGGTGCTTTGCACACCTAATTCAATTCGTTGAGAATGTGGCCAAACAACCGCTTCTACGCTTCTGTTGTTGGCATGATAAAAACGTAAATAAGAGGGTTTATTATTCACCGGTAGTGATATTGTCACGGGCGCCATGACACCAGTATGTGGCGCTGACAACACAATTTTACCTTGCTCACTCAGTGCTGACCATTCACTCGGCACTTCCAGTGAATTAGTGGCAAAAAGTTCAATTTCGCGCATTAAAGGTAACACTATTGACGATGTTGTTGTGTCGGTTTTCCAGCTCAATACGTTCGAACTAGTAACTTGCGGTAAATGAGTCACAATTTGCTTGTTTTCTACACTAAAATTTAACGCAACATCACCTAAAAACAATTCACTGATTGCCTCCAAATGCACACCTTCCAATACTGCCTGCTCACCCGTGTAAATGGGTGTTTGATGTTTAAACAGTATGGGTGAATGGGCTGTGTATGCCTGTACAATGAGAGCTTCACTTTCAATTCCCTGCGCCGCAACAGAAACGCCGGTAGGTAGCGCCTCGTTCAGGGATGTCACAAATCCGCCATGCTCATCCACTGCAATTTCTTGTGCCTGAATGCCAGCTTGACCGTGCCACATTAAATAAAAGGGCGGGCTATATTTGTGGCTATTGTCGAGTCTACCGGTAACAGTATTACCCGTAATCACAACATTGTTTTGAAGACTGCCATTAATATCGCTTGCCACCATTGCGAGAGACAAAACACCTTCGCCACTCACCTTACGCAGAGGCGTAAATGGGTCGTTATCTATTGTATCGTTCAAGCCATCTTTGTCTTGGTCTTGAAGAAAAGTGGCTTCATCAAAGTCAGCACTCATCACACTTTTACCAATTTGCGTTTGGTCTGTGGCAACCGACGGTGGTGACGCTTCGCCTGTCGGTTCGGCTGGTGCCGCAGGAATGGCTGGCGCCGCGGTATCACTATTGCCGCCACCACAAGCAACTAGCAAGGTAGCTGCCACAGTGCATAGCAAAGCAGACTTAAATAAGCTATTCGTGGTTTTCGTGTTAATCATCATCAGTTCACTCCCTCGGTGATGTTTATTGTGACGACAAGGTCAACTCCATTACCATTTTCGTCTTCCACTCGCACTGTAAATTGAGTTTGCGTTGGGCCAGATGTGCCGTATTTGACAAAAAACTCATTTAAACCTCTGTCAGAGTCAAACAAGGTATAGGCCAGAGTATCGCCATACACTATTTGTCCAAAACAACCGGCCATTGGCAGTTCTGGCGAATTAATATCAAGAATTTGTCCGTCCAAACCCAATTCAAACCACTGACAAAATGACTCCAAACGTGCACTGCTAAATAAGGCCGTATCACGCCAAGCGAATAGTGTTCTATTGTCTGGAATATCATCACCTACTTGAGTAAAATCTCCCGTCTCTCTATTGATAAGAAATTTAGCGTTGCCAAACAGTGATTTTTGACCAAACCACAACAAGTTGTCACCCAGGGGAATGAGCTGATTGAGCTCGTTTCGGCTAATTTGATCAGAAAATAAATCAGGTTCGCCCACCGGCGTTAGTTCAGTATCGCCATTTTTCCATATGAATATTTGTACGCCCTCGTTGTTGCCCTCGCCGTTTACCGGCAACAAGGTGTAAAAGGCATCTTCTATCCATAAACCTTGAATAGAATTGAAGTAATTGTCTAGGGTATATAAAAGCTGTCCATTGGGCTGACCGTCTACATGTGCAATAAATTGATTAGTAATGTCGTTGTAGAGCACCAAAGTACCAATTTCGCTAGAGAAGATCCTATCAATTCTGGCAAAGCTCACAGGCAGCCTAAACACTTGCTCAAAGTCAAAACCGTTTGCGCTACAATAAAGACCATCCCCACCGGTTAAACAAAATTGTCCATCTATCGTGGCTTGCCCTGCGCTAAATCGGTCACAAGAGAGCAAAATACTAACTGCTTCATTGTTTTTTACATCGATTCTTTCCCATTGGCTATCCATGCAGTGATACAGCACGCCATTGCTTTCATTCACTTGGGCGCCAAACAAACTTGCAAAGCCACCGGTGTCAATCTCACCAAAAGTATTATCGGGCAATTGCCATTTGATAAAGGTAGAACTGGTGTCTTGATTAGTGTAACTGTAATAAATGATTTCTTGTTCAATACTGGTCACGATACCCGAGTAACCTGTGGAATTTTCGTCAATCACTTGGCTACCTTCTTGAGGTGTCCATGTATGGATTTTATAAACGCGGGGGTCGGCATTAAAATTGGCTGTCCTGTATGCCACACCGTTATCTTTCCAAGGCCTAATATCAAGAGGGTCATTTTCGAGCGCTAAAACTTCTCTACCAGACGCCAATTCAGGAGTATAATCGTAACCCTCGGTACTTTCGATAAGTGTACCGCTGTCGGTTGTTTGCACTACTTGAGTCAACCGTAATGTCTCGCCGTCAGGCTCTTCAATAAAGGTGAGTAACTCGTCGTAGCCAATCAATAGGTTTTCACCCTGGGCAACGGTGTAACTGGGCATTCCATTAATGACAGGTGGATCATCAACTGGATTGACCGTTACTGTGACACTGGCCGTCGATACGGCTCCTTCCGCATTTTGGGCAGTCACATCAAATGACAAATTGGCAATATTAATGGTCACGGGAGCCACAATGATGGGAGAAGGAGTATTGGCGCCGCTAATATTTACCAAAGTTCCTGAAGTTTGCACCCAAGCATAAGTCACACTAGGGTCACCAATGCCACTTGTAGTAGCCGAAGCGTCAAAAGATACTTGCGCTCTTTCGTCTATTGTATAAGCATCAGCCGCCAACATTATGTTAGGCGGACTAGACACCGAACGATTGATATTCACTAATTGCACGTTATCACTAGCGGCAAGTGTTGCCCCTAATAAGTCTTCAATGCGTAAACGAAAACGAGTATTACCCGCCACATCATTCGCTAGCAAAGATGCCGGAATGATCATCGATTGTTGACCCGGTATAAAAGTCAAAAAACCGCTTAGTGCTTCAAAATCGACACCGCCAACTGCGTTGTCACCATCACTTTCAACCGCTTCCAAGAAATAATTAAAACTTATTTCTTGCAAGGCAGGCGAGCTCAGCACAAGCTCAAGAAATGCAATACCTCCCTGATTGCCAACATTCACACTAATATCAGAGCCAAGCGCTAATAAAGGCTCGATTGGGTCACCTGCGCATAAGTTAAGCGGGTCGTTGCGACATTCGTCAACTGAGTCGCTAACACTATCTCCATCGGAGTCTTCGAGCCATGGGTAGGTAGATGTATCAAAAGGGGACTGTAAGGTCTCGCTTAGGTTAGATAAAGTATCGCTGTCTGTATCTTGTGAAAAATCGGCTAACGAGTCATTTTGTGCAATGCGTTGTGCGCCTTCAGCAAATATTGTCATTCGCAATAAATAACGCAGGTCACTGGCTTGCGCTTGCCATTGTGCAAGTTCAACATCGGTGTAATAGTTTGGGCAATCTCGTTGCCACTGGGCAAAATAGTCGGCATCAGCTTGGATCACCGCCAAATCGGCAGAACTAATAAAACAACCTTGCTCTTCTAAAATGACCGGCATGCGTAAACGTTCAATTAACCACTCACTTGTGCTAGTGCCACTCATTGGCAAGGCTCCAATAAATACCTCTCCTATTAGCGACAAACCAACATAACTAGGATTTTCATTTAAGGTGTTACCAATACTTGTGTACCAGTCGAACAAACTACGTTGCTCGCGGTCCATCATTGACTGCTCCAACACGTTAATCCAAGATGCAGGTAAACGTTCAACACCCAAACGCACTGCTTCGTCTTCTCCGGCTATGCGAGCTTCTTCGCGTAACGAGCTTTCAAATAATAGTGCCGCTAAAGATTTATCGTCGCTAAACGGTATCTGTTGCTCAATCACTAGTTTAGCCTCAAGCCAATCAATGAGTAAGCTGCGCCACTGGCCAATATCTTGCCATTGTCCGCTATGGGTTGTCGGGAAATCTTGGATATTGACGTCACCCTTACCCTCAAATAATAACAATGAGATTTCTTGGCTTGGGTTGCCAAGCTCATTAATTAAATCACTTGGTACATTAACCGTTTTACTTGCACGAACAGCTAAAGTTTTGCCAGCAGCAACTCGTATTTCTGGCCATTGTGATGCCTCCATACTTTTACTCGCATTACTGCGCAATATTGCCGGTGCCAAAAGTGATGGCTCTACCGACATTGTCAGTAAATCGTCTTCGCCAACTAAATCATCTAATTCAAATAGTTTGGTACCGTCAAGCTGCGCAGCCTGAATGTTTTCAAGTTTATCGACGCCTAATTTATCTCTAAAGGTATACTCTATTTCGTATAAGCGACGCGCAGCTGGTTTTTGTTGTAGCAGGAGTTTGTTTTCGTTATATGCTTCGTCATCTGGCAGTTCACCACTAGGAACAGTTAACACAATGTCGTCATGCCGGGTCCCACGAAGGTTTTCGTCAAAGTCACTCCACCCATCACCGTCTGTATCGTTGGGTATACTGCAATTTTCGATATCAAGTTCTTCGCATCTGAGCCATACATCAAATTCGCTCCAACCATCGCCGTTTGTATCTGTAAATAGTTCAGAATTAAGTGGATCAAGGCCAATAGCCGCTTCTACCATATCAGGTACGCCGTCGCCGTCAGAATCTCGCTTTTCTTTCAATGGGTCGGTGTTAGTAATATTGTAGGTAGCGCGTTGTTCACCTAGTACCTGACCGGCCTGATTGAGGCTGACTACTAGCTCATAAACGCCGTCTTCTATCAAATAAATGCGTTTACTATACAGTCCGTTGGCATCTGGCTTTTGCTCGCTTGAAAAGCTAAACTCTTCTATCGCCCCACCGTTTATTTGCCAACTTAACTGCGCTTGTCCTTGCGCTACAATGTCTGCATCGACCTGCATGAGGACTTCGATTGTGTCATTGCTACTCAACGACCCTGGTAATAGATACAACTGAGAAGTGCCACTAAAAGAGGAGTCGCTACGGTCGGCCTGACCAAATCCGACAATAGATACACCAGCTTGCATAGGCGTCATCGGTAAAGAGCTATCAGGCAGGCCATTAACCAATACTTGCAAAGGTGAAGCCACATTAAAACCTTGTAAATCACCGTATTGTTTAACCCAGTCTCCTACCGAGTATGTGGTCACCGCTTGTGTCTCGGGGTCCACCACCCAAACATTAATAAACTGGTCAGAAAAAATAGAAGATGCACTAAGGTTAGCACTGCAACATGCCAAGACAATTATGATGCTTCGGTTAGCCAAAGACTTCAAAGACTTCCATATTGAAAAAGTTAATGTTAATACAGCGAATATTATATGAGTCATTAGCGGGCTCCTCTTACAATTTGCTGAGTAACAGCGTTACCTGAAGCACTGCCAATATCGATCCATGGCGTTTGTCGCCAGCTCACCACCTCGTGCTTGGCATTAAAATAAACCAACTGATAGCGGTATTCTCTTCCGACTAGCAAAGGAGAACGGTCCACATAGCTAAAGTTTACTTGTGAACGTGTAGCTATGTTATCTACCGATGCCCAAATGTAAGGGTCTTTCAACACAAAACGTAATTCATTTTTACTGTTGCTGGTTTCCACCCAATGGGCATAATCAATAAACGGCGATACCTGCTTAAAGTTTGAAATGATATTGTCTTGTCGGCTTTGTCTAAACACCATAAAACCAAGCTCTGAGGAGTATTCACCAATTAACTGAGTTCGGTCACTGGCATTACAGTCTAGGTTAACCAAAGCAGCACCTTGAATAAGGGGTTGTTGCGTCACTTCACCAAATACGGTAATGCTATTGGGTGTAACCGTGCATTGGGTTTCAGCTGTTGTTAAGGGAATATGAAGGCCCGCACTAATAGGGGAACTAGTGGGGGTAAAGCCAAAATCAACATTTTGCTGAATACTTAAATCGCTTTCTTGGTTAGCGGTTTTTAAACCGGGCCAGCTTAACCATTTTGGTTCAGTTGCGGGTGAACTTGCGCGCACTTCACATATTTGTTTTGACCAAGAAGATAAGTCGGGAGAGCCTGCATTTTCGCTCGCACCATGAATTCGGGCGCGGGCACACCATTGATCATTTGCTCCTACTAAGGCAGGTAAATCAAAGTTTATGGTCGATATCTCATCTGCATTGCTAGCAATGCCCGTACGCGAAATACTTACCTCACTTTGTGTTGGTAGCTTTCTGTAAAACTCAACTTCTACAATACTTTGCTGCTGAGTTGGCAATGAAATATTCACGGACGCAAAGTCTGTTCCCAATGCAACATTATTAATGCGCGGCGCTAGCAAGTTGTCTCTGTCAATATTTTCAATCACTTGGCGGCAATCAATATGTGTTGCAACCGACACATTGTTGTTTGAATCGTGGCTTACTGCTTGCCCACAAAATTCGCCTTTTTCAACTACGAAGGTGTGAGTTTGGCTATTCTCCTCGCCACAACTAGATGACACTTTTACTAAATCACCCGCTACCTGTTGATAAATACTCACGCATTCGTCAGGATTTTCAGTTTGTACGGTGTGCGTGACAGGCCCTACTAAAACCCCAGCTGGTGCAGGCACACTGTCACAAGCTAATTTTTTTAAGGTTAATGTGCCACTGCCACAAAAGTCTGTGCCTGCTGGAATACTATCGCTACATGAAAAACCACTTGTATTGGCGCTTATTTGACCACCTAATGCACAATCACTAGCCAATTTGCCCGGAGGATAATCGGCCCGACAAGCAGCCGCTTTGCTGTCGACGATATCTTTATTAGACAATGAGTAGTCAGTGCCATTACATGTAAAATTCACTGAATTTGGTAAACCGTTTTCAACCGCGAATGACCATGGGGTACTAGCGGCTTGGTAATCAAGTTCGCAACCACAAGTCTCAGTGCCATCACCTGGGTAAGAAACGCTTACGATAGGCGGTTCAGGTAAGTCTCGGTCAGGAAAATTAACTCTTACAGGTTCTGATAAAAAGCTTAAACGACCGGCATTGCTCTTTGCGGCTAATCTATACCAATAAATATCTCCTTTTTGCAAAGCAGGTTGTTTATCGGCCACTATAATACGAGTGTGATTGTCTAATTCTAGCGCATTAAACTCAGATTCTACGATGCTTCCACCCATTTGCGCAGCAGCTCGACACTGCAAATTATTTGGACGCTCAAGGCGGTCGCTAAACCCGTCCCCGTCGCTGTCTTTAAAGCGTGAGGCGTCAGCAAAGTTGTCAAAGCGATAGAGCAAATAATCACTCACATTAGTTTGTATCATTTTATGACGTTGCTCGGCACAGGACTCATTACGCGCAACAAAACTTATCGTGCCATCTTCACTCACGCCACAAACACGCTTTGAATTGCCGAAACTCTCCAAGTAACTGTCTTGATCTATTTTTTCAAAACTGAGCTCTACTTGTTGGTTTTCTTCCGACAAATATACGTCAATATCCCAAGGTGCTGGTGGCCTTGAAAGATCTCCCACTGTTACAATAGTGCCAATAGTTGGGCCAAAATTACCGGTAAAATCGCGGGCGACAAGGTAATATGCTCTGCGATCGCCAGGAACAAGGCCAGCTGCATCGAGGTCGGCATGGGTTTCTAGCCATTCTGGTGTGTTTGGATCAAAATCTGCCGATACAGTAATTAAGGTATCGTTGACGCGTTCAAGATCTGTAAAATCAATTTGCCCTTTATTGTTAAAACCCAGTGAAGCGGCTTCCTTGGCCAAGTCTCGTAATGGCGCATCTGATAATTTATCTGCAATGTTTTCTTTGCTTCGATAGAGGTCATATCCACCCACAAATAATTGGTTGGCTACTCTATCAGCCATATTTTGTTCACCTGCGCCCGCCCAGTTTAGGGCAACTGAATAATGATCTTTAATGTCAGGAACATCACATTGTGACAAGGAAAGTTGCTCAAATGAAAGCATTGGCAGTAAAGCTTGAGTTTGTCTGGTGTCAACACTTACCAAGCCAATTCTGCGCATCTCATTTGTATTGTTAAGCGCCCGCAATTCATAACTAAATACGCCTGTGCCGGGTTTATCAATTGCGCCACGGTTGCGGGCGATAGCAACATTAAAATCACGTTTTGATGCGAGTTGAGCCCAATAATTATCACGCGCTATGCGAGCAATGATTTCTGCCCCATAATTATTCGCGTCAATTTCGACCAAGTTTGGATCAAGCACAGACTCTTCTTTCAACAAGCTTATGGTTTCTAACAGTCTGCGTGATTGCGACTGCCCCTGATACAAGGCGGTAAGGTCTTGCGCAGTGAGTAATTGTTGGGCGGAAAACTGCCCTATCAATGTGCCGTCACGGTACAAATTAAATTGGGTAATATCGCTTGGGATATTACCTTCTAAAATATCCCAACGTAAATACACTACTTGATTTTGCGAGCCTTGTAAGGTTAACGAACCTTCAGGTGCTTGTTTGGCAACAAAGTAAAAAGGTTGGTTAGCGCTAGCGCAAAAACTTGTGGTGAATATAGCTAAGGTAAGTACATGCCTTGCGAAATGTGAAACCGTTTTTTTAAGCGAGCTTAAAAGCTTCTTACATGCGCTTAAGGCTATTTTTTGATTCAATAAATTTAAAATTTTCATATAACGTCCCTTTAATGAATAGCGCTAACAGATAAATTAAATACCGACCAGCCATCGATATATCCGGCGGTAAATATTGCGTCGGCCGTGCCACAAAACGTATCTTGTCGACTCCGTTCAACCGAAGTCCACCCGGCTGGCTCGCACAAACCAAGACCTGCTATGCCAAACCCTTCTCCAACAAAGGTAATATCACCATCTGTGTTGACTTGGCCCAAGGCTCTTATTTGTCCGCGCAGAGCACCTACACATCCAACTTTGCCGTATGCGCCACCACCTACTAATCCACCTAAGGTGACTGGTGGCCCTTTCAATATCCAAGCACCAATGTCTGCTGCAACACCTATTGTTAATGGGCAACCATTTGTATAAACGGGTACAGAAGCTGCACCTCTCACGTATGCTCCGGTAAACCCGGTTTCTGGTATAGGAATGTATTGAGCCACTTTAGGGTCGAGCTCTAATAAAACATCTTGATTACAGGTTTTACCCACTAAAAAGGCAACCTCTGCTTGAATATCGCTAAATACTGCGCCTGCGGCGGCACCTAAGTACACTTCTTGCAAACCAATCCCAGCGGCAAAAGCAGGGTCGTATATTACAAATTCAGTAAACCCGATGTTGCCGGTCGTCGAGATACCTCCGTTTACACCAATTGGTTTAAACGCAAAACCATCTTCTCCACTTCCTAGCGTAAATCCTAAGTAAACCTTCTTAATGGTGATTTCCGACTGACCTATTTTGGCAGGAATACCTAAGGCCGAAATGGTCACATCAAGGTTTGACTCTGCACCCGGCGCGGAGCAACCCTCGGCTTTTCCATTAGCGGCCCAGCTAACTGCATCCAGGGCAGCACCAAATGTATTTCCTGGCTCACTTTCATCACTTGAGCTCATCGTCCATTCAGCACCCACATGAGCTCGTTCAAGTTCGTTACCAGCAATTACTGCAAAGCCATCTAATTTGCCACTATCAAGGGGAATATCGCGTATTGGCGCAGTTGCATCCTCGAGTACTTTGTTGGCTTCGTTTTCTACTTTAGCCAGTGCCTCTTGCACAATGGCATTTGCTTGGTCAGTAATTACTAATACTTGACTATTGGCTTGGCGTATAATCTCAACAAGATTAGTATTTAATTCTTCACGCAATGCACTGACTGGTTCTGAGGCCATTACTAAGTTTACTAACTGCCTTCGTAACTGATCGGCGCTAACATCTCCATAGGGAAATAAGCCGTCTGTTTCTTGTTTCAGTTGTTCAACTAATGTGGTTCTTATAACGACTAGCTTTTCTCGCACAAAATCAAAGCTGACATTAAACACATCAGTGTCTGATGCTTGCCTTGCAACTAGCGTAGTAATTTCACTCTGCGGAATATCGGCCAAACTCTCATTAATTGCTTCTATTATTGCGGTGCCATTCACGTTTGCCGCTCTATCATTTATTTGTCTTTCTATATCATTGACCAGAGCTTGAATATCACCAAGAGGCTCACTAATAACTGCTTTCAGGTTCTTCACGTCGGCTTGAACAATTCTGATGTCGTTGTCGACTCGCATAATAAGTTGATCCATCTGGGCAATATTGCTGTCTATTTGCTGCAATAGTGTCCTTACCTGGTCGGTTAAAGAGGCTAAGCCTGGTTGACACAAACTGTCACGTAACGCGACTTCGGCTTCAGCGACTTTTGTGAGTAATGCTGTAGCGCCTTCTCGGAGGGTATCTTGAGTATCGTTAATGGTTTCTTTAACCATTGGGTCGTCAACTACTAAATCCGCTAAAACGCCCAAAGCATCGCTATTTGAGAGCAATTCAACTAAACCCTTAATGTCGTTAAGTTGTTGGAAAGCCGCTTGTAAATAACCGGCTGATTCTGAGCCGATAACTGATCCCTGAATGCCGCACTGTGTTGCGACTACAGATGTTACTTCGTTAAATATCGCTTCTACTTCATTTCGGGCGGCTTGCACTTGCTCAACCGATTCGTCAATTTGAGTGACTTGCGTGCTTATATTCGTTAGTACTTCATCAACAGGATTAAAAACGCTATTTATTTGGTTTTCAGCAAGTGCTATCAAGTTGCCAACTTCTTCGATTTTTTGCTGTAAAGGCGCCTGTAATTGCTCACCGGGATCAAGTGCTTCAACGTCTTGCACAATACTCAATAATTCAGCTCGTAAAAAGGTTTCCTGTTCATCAAGTAAATGATTGATTGGATCAAAAACCACTTGGTCGGTTTGCGCAATCAAATGATTAGGGAAATTTTTTATCTCAGCCATAGTGTCAGCAAGTGTATCGAAAGGGTCTCGCTGGTTTGGCATAGCTGGAATAGCGGCAATACCCACATTTGTTACTGCGTCGAGTAAGAGTTTTTCCATGATTGGGTCTAGTCCGCGCCCTGCTATGTCGTTAACGAAAGACACCGCATTAGCAATATTTTCAAAAGTGGGCGTGATAATAGGCTCTTGCACAATCTTTGCTTGTACCAACAACTCATCGATTTTGGCCAAGCCATCGGTGTTGGTAAGATCTACTTGAAAGCGTACTTTTTTTAGTGCCGCAAAGTCAGCACTGGCTCCAAAGCTCAGTTTTGTGCGATCAGGTTGGATAAAATCGATACCCGCACCTGCGTCAAGTACAAATAAATCAATTTCTTGGCGTCGTCCCAGAAAACTGACTTCTTGGTTAGCAAGCGCAACATCGTAAAATACCGGCAATTGAAAACCAAACCCTGTTCTGCCCCATTCGTATCTAGCATCAAAATCAAACTGTTCGTCTTCTAATATTTGTGCTTGCAATTCAAAGTTTAAAGACGCCTCTAAAGCTTGGTATGAGGCAGTATCAAAAGTCGCTCGCGGCACTACTACTGTTGCTTCTGCTACGGTATTGCCAAAACTGGTAGTATTGGCAAGTCGTAAATCTGACTCAAGTGCTAGCCAAAACGGTACGCCAATATCTGCGCTCATTTCTAGCGTGCCATACCTAATTATTTCAGGTTCTGTTAGGTCTATTGGTGCTTTAAGTGCGACCGAATCAACAATAATCGGATACCCCGCTTTAGTATCGCGAGAATCAAGGCGATATTGAGTTTGCCCATTGGCAGATGAATTTTGGAGTTGGCCCTGTGTGTTCCAGCGCGTGCGCATGGCTATGTTTTTATCGAGCGCTTTAAAACTAATATCGTGTTCGAGGCTAAGGTTTGCTTGCTCACTTGAACATGCTAAGGCTTCGCCACTAGCATCAGAAAACCCAAAATTAAATATATTAATGTCAGCGCGCCAACTGTCTAGTCGACACTGCTCTCCACATGCTTCTGTCAGCATTTGAGCATCGCTTAAACTGCCATCACAGGATAACGCCAAGTTGTTAAACGCCATACCTATTTTGGCATCACCTTCTAAGCGCAAGCTACCGTCTATCCAGTTAAAACTGTCGTTGGTATTACTTTGAGTTCGCAAAGCAAAACGGTCTAAATCAATACTAAAGCCAGAAGCATTAAAAGCACTGGGCATTGCACTAGGGTCAGCATTAATTACGCCACTAACACCTGCGTTTTGAATCACAAATTTGGTCGCCTCATGCGAGGTGACACTTTGCAGGCTTGTTTGTGATGGTCCATTTTTTAACGCAAAATCCAATCCCGCCAAGGATGCACCCTCTAATGTTTGAGGTTGTCCGCTGCCATCAACATATAACTCTGGTCCAATATTAATCCCAGTTGCAAAGAAGTTTCCGAGCTTAAATTCGTCACTTTCTGGCCCAAACGTATTGTGAATGAAAGCACTTTGACGACGATGTGCAATTAATCCATCAGCGGCATTTTCGGCGGTATTGGGCAAATAACGTTGAATAAAGCCTGGTAGTACTACTATCGCTTCAGCGTTTTGTTCAAGCGCACTTAGTAACTCCCACGCATTGGCTGTATCGCCGTTGTTTGCCGCAAATGCACCCCAAGATAAACTGCTTGTTGTTGAGTACTGGGTGTCACCAATACCCGTACCTTGTGCATCAACATGTAAAACACCTGAAACTTCGTGTATTTGCTTATTACCTTGGCTACACGCAACGCTTGTGCAATCAAGGCTTTGCTCCATACTAAAATCAATCTGTACGTTATGATCTTGTAGTTGACCGTCAATAAGCTCAATAGAAAAACTCTGCCAGTTTATGTCTCCTCTTGGCCACGCCGTTTTTGCGCTGCCATTTGCAATATTGAGTGTCCCTGACAAGCCAAAGTTGCTTATCATTAACTCACCAGGGCTGACATTACTGTAAATATTGGTGTTTGACTCGGTATTTTGAATGCGTGGATCGCTTGCTTCAAAACTTGTTTGCTCTAATAGTGTGGTTCGGTCATAACTAACAAGCAAACCATTTTCGGTGAGGCGAGCACCATTAATTCGAAAACCAAAGGGTAAATCGTCTGAAGTGATGAAAGCATCTAAGGTGAATTCTGGTGTTACTGCCACACTGCCAAGAATCACTAATGGTAACGCGCTGGTAATGCGTTGTGATTGCCCTGCACTGTTCGATACTTCGGCAAAAAAGTAAGCGCCCTCTGGCAATACAGCGTCTTCGCCAGTAATGTCAATATCACTTTCTGTAACTTGCCAATTGCCACCATCGGCGCTCTGGACATATGCAGCACAAACTTCGCCAGAATAATCTGACACCAACTCTACACCCTCGATAGTGGTGCGTTGCTGATACGTGCCATTAATACGAACATCACCTTCATTAGGGCAAGTATCACCATCGGTCAATATTGCGCCGGCTAAAAGTTCAAAGTCAGTCTCACCAAATCGGATATCACCCGCGGGTGCCAGCTTGGGCAAATCTATATTTTCAGGGTTAAGGTTCGCCGTAATATTATTTGGTGCGACCAAACGCAACCTTAAGGCATGATTGTTCGCAGTGGCTGTGCCAATAAAATTATTGATTATATCGGCTGTCACCCTAGCAAAACGTGATTGTGAAATAACATCTTCATCATTAGCAGCGACTTGATTAATGTCGTATAACAACTGTCCAAGGCGCTCAGAATCAGCAACAGTATTGTTCAGTGTATCTACGGCTTCTAGTACAACATCAAATGGCCAAAGCTGGCCTCCATTGCAGGCATTATCGCTACAATCAGCATCGACCATCGCTAAAAACTGCAATGCTTCTTTGCTTTCATTAGCGCTATCACTATTCGCAGGATTTATGGCCAGCCCCTGGTCAATACTACTGGCACAAGCTAGTTCAGAGTTGTTTTGCAGCAGTTCAGTAGGTAAACCAATAGCCACAAAACAGCCTGAGCTTGTTAAGGCTAATTGCTCGGGAAGGCTGGCCGATGCTGGCATACCGTCTTTGATGGTTACTGTAGCGCTAGTTCTCCTCAGTGCATAATTAGAACCCTCAGGTAGTGAAAGAGTAATTGTGAGTTGCTCATCGCCTTCTGTAATGTTGTCGATAATAGGATCAATTTCAATATCGACAGACCGATTAACACCTCTGAATGTAATTGATGTCTCTATGCTTGCAAAATCTTTGTTGAGCTCAGCACTCATGTCGCTGACACTTATATTTACGGTAAGATCTGAAAAACTATTTCCGGTACGAGTTAAACGAACATAAGCCTTGCCTTGACCTTCGTAAACATACATATTATTGATGGTTACGGAAGGAGACAAATCTACCACTATGTTACATAAGGGCTCACACAAGAATATAGAGCCGTCACTGATAGTTAATTCAGGCAAGTCGGCAATAATGTTAGCATCTTGAATAGCGTTATATACAGCACCAACATCGATACCATTGAAAACATCTAAGGTTTCTTGTAAAGGCACTCCTGTTTCAATCAGATCTAAAACATTTGTCAGTGCTATTGGCAAATTTTGCCCATTAGGATCTTGTTGTAAAAGTGCGCCACCTAGCATTAATAGGGTAAAAGAAGGATCGTCAGTTGATTCGACATTGGTAATATCAAGCTGAGCAAAATCTTGCTCTGGTGCAAACCCTAAACCTTGTGCCAAGTTACTTTGTTGTGCTTCATAATCCGATATGACATTACTTGCTGCACTATTATTTTGTCCTTCGTTTTGTCGCCATAACTGAGTTGTTATTGTGGTCAGAATATTTACATTGTGCGGTGTATTTTGAGATTCAGCATTGATTTCGAAAATACTTTGTAAGGGCTGACTAACAGGAACAATTCTCTCTTCTCCCGAAATTTCATCAACATAAGTGCCGTGCGCTCGCACATTCACTATTTGGTTTGGCAGTGACTCAAAACTATATTCGCTGCCATTAATTTGTGCAGATAATGGCGCACCAAATTGGCCATTTTCGTCAATAGGATAAACGTCTACTTGGAGGTCATTAAACTCTCCTTTTTGTACCTTTCCGCTAATTGTTATTTGCGGTTCGGGTGGTGGCTGCGGAGGGTTGCTAGGTGCACTGTCGTCATCCCCCGACGAGCAGGCACTCAAGATAATAACCAGTGTAATGCATAACAGTTTGCACATTTGGAAGGAAAAGTCCTTCGTTTTTCTTGTTAATATTTTTAGTGTTTCCATACTCTATTGGCAATGTATTTTATAACAGACAAGCCATCCAAAAATACAAAGCGCCACCTTAAAAACTTAATGAGATGCCGCTAAACTACAGAGTGAATAAAAGAAAATAAATGGATTCACAAAAACCATATATAAAAAATATATTTCCATATATTTTTACACCTTTGATACTCTTTTTGTGACGATTTACATAGGCAAATTGACCTGTCAGTGCTTAAATTGTATTCTGCGTTAACAACATATAATTTTGCTTTGATTGCTCTGTGATGAGTTAATAATGGAAAAAATGGACAGTAAAATAAAAGTCGGTAAGTGGACGCTTTCTCCGCATCTTTGTGAATTATTTGATGGTGAAAAAACGATACATTTAGAACCTAAAAGCATGGAATTGCTTTTACTTTTAGCGCATGCAAAAGGTGACTTAGTTACCCGTAAACAAATTATGGATGTGGTGTGGAAAGATAGAGTGGTAACCGAATATGCACTTAACAATCTTATTTCGGGCTTGCGCAAACACTTAAATGAGAAAGGCACACCAGAAGCATACATTGCCACTAAACCAAAACTCGGGTATCAACTTATTGCACCTGTTTGTGAGTTTATTGATGAAAGCTTAAGTCAAGAGCCAAGCGCAAAAGCTCATAAATCTGTTGAGAGCAATAGCACGTCATCCACTACGAATACTTTGCAATCAAATAGCAGCGAACAAGTAGTCGCGGGCAATACTACAGTCAAAAACACAAAGAAGAAGTCCTATTTAATTCCTTCTATAGCAATTGTTTTAATAGTGTTTGCCACTTTTACGTGGTGGTCAAACACCGAAGTATCAAAAGAAACACTTAGTCCATCTATTGTGGTTTTGCCATTTGACGTGTTTGATAGCGATGAAGACATTGGGTATTTCGCAGATGGTTTAGCTGAAGAAATCATTCACCAACTCACGGTTTTGCAAAACTTAAAGGTCATTTCTCGCACATCGTCATTTTATTTTCGCGACAAAGACCTACCGCTAACCGACATTGCTGAAAAACTTGATGTGTCATACGTCTTGGAAGGCTCGGTTCGAAAAGCGGGCGACACCATGCGTGTTACCTTGCAGCTGATAAAAGCAAAGGACGATACCCATGTTTGGTCTAAAGTATTTACCGCTAGCAAACGAAACCGATTTAGTATTCAACATGAAATCTCTACCGAAGTCGCCCACAGTATCGACGCATCTTTTATAGAGATCCCTTTAGAAAAACGAATTTTTGCTCCTAATTCAAGTGAAGCCTATTTAAGAGTATTAAAAGGCAGGAAATTGAATCAAAAAGGTACACCCGACGCTCATATTCAAGCCAGAGATGAGTTTTTAATGGCTACTTTGTTAGAGCCCGAATATGCTGACGCTTATGTCAACTTAGGTGTGAGCTATTTGTTATTGATCAAGCAAAATCGACTCAAAAAAGAAGACGCGATGGAGCACGCTACAAAGGCGATAGCTAGAGCGCTAGAATTAGACCCTAATTTAGATTCAGCCTATGCCGCAAAAGGCGTTATGCATCAAATGAATAACCAAATTGATGCCGCACAAAGTGCTTTTAAAAAGGCGCTTGAGATAAATCCCGACCTTTATTTAGCCCTTATCAACTATGCCAATTTCTTTCGTAATTTTTCTCGTTATCAAGATGCGCTAGCGCATTATGAGCGCGCCAAAGAAGTAGCACCATTGTCGGGTGCAGCTCAATGGGGTTTGGGTAGCGTGTTATTAAGGTTAGGCCGTTTGGAGGACAGTGTAGACCAATACAAACAGTGTATATCGTTGCTAACCGACCATGTAAATTGTCATTATGGGTATGCCTATACGTTGCGTCTTTCTGATAAAAGTAAAGAGGCTGACAAGATATTGGTAAAGCTCTCCGATTTAGCTAACCCTGACGACTTTTGGTTTCAATCAATCACTGGGTTTCACAATTTGTGGCAAGGTAATTTTGAAGCTGCCAATACAAATTACGAAAATATGATTTCGCAGTATGGTTTAAATAATGATTTTGTATTGAGCATGCCTACACTCAAGCTATGGCTAAATGAAATAGACGACTGGACTAAGCGATTAGAAACACGCTTAGCAAATAACACTGACAACAAAGCAAATGTGTCGGTGCACTTAAGTTATGCTGTGAGCGCGTATTATAATCAGCAATGCAAACCTGCTATCGAAACATTTGAGAAAGTATTAAAATATAGGCCGCATTTGTTCGAAGAACTCGAGGCACTGGTTACTGCTTATAATTATTCGGCAATGCTGGCTTATTGCTATCAACAGGAAGGACTGGCAAACAAACATGCAACTAGTGTTGCACTATCTGAAAAAGTAATTGGCAATATACCTGAGACTTCACAGAATATTGGTGGTTTTTTATATACCGCAGCGCAAACCGCTATGGTCAAAGGCGATGTCGAACAAGCTGAGCGTTTGCTTGCAAAATTGCGAGCCTCTAACTGGCAACTAAAATGGTTAATTAAAGAAGATCCTATTTTAAGTGCAATAAACTCAAGTAATATTGCGCTCAACAATTGAGCATAAATGATTGGATGTTAGATAGGTTGAAAATCAGCAGCTACCGTTAATCGATTTGTGTCTTCTGTAAAAGGCACAGTACCATGCCACATATATGATGGGAAAAACACGATCATCCCTCTTTGCGGTTGAATGTATCGCTCAGCTTTTAGTTTTGGTGCGCAAACAGAGCCAGGCTCTCCTAGTTTAAGCCATCCTGACTTATCGCCTTTATTATTGCTCGTTTGAGCATGACGAATGTGACAGGCAGAAGATAACCACCCTTCCTGATGCACATGATTCACGTGATGACCGGTTTTGTGAAGTTTTACAGACCAAGATGAAAATAATTTAGCGCTCCCGGTATTTCTAAACAATAGCGGAGAAGTGCCTGAACAAAGTCCAGACAAATATGTTTGAAGTGGCTCTTTACAAGCCTCCGTGAAAGCACGCATTGCAGGGTTTATCGACCCGGTGATTGAGGGAATTTGACTACCGTGTCTAACTGATAAAAAGAAGGGATGCTCCTTATAACGATGCGCCTCTTCAAGTCCAGACTCTAAATCTTGGATATATGAATCGAGGTTTTCCCAGCCTTTGGGTACCCCCAAAGGTAGTTGTTTAACAAATCGATCATAATCATAATATTCTTCGTAACGGGCGTCTCCCAGCAATCGCCAACAAGTAGATAACAAGGCAATCAAATGCTGATTAGTAGGATGAGTGGTCAGCATTCGTTCAATAAGTGGCACTGCTTTTTCGGGAAATGACTTGGCTAAATAACAGTTGACGGTATGAATACCGCAATTTATATCTGTAGGGAAGGCTTGCGCGGCAACTTCTGCAAGATGAAGGGCCTCATCGTATTTGCCAATAGCCAAAGCTGCTTTACTCATATAAAACTGAATAGACGCTTGTTTGTCAGATGCTTCGTAACATAATTTTAACCATTTATACCTATCTTCATGATTTTCCATTTGCCCTGCCAGTTCAGCTCGAAGTATTTTTAAATTTAAAGCGCTGGGATGCTTGGAGATTGCTTGGGTTAATCCGCTTAATGCTTTTTCATAATCTCCTTGTGACATCCAAATGAGCTGTGCTAATTCTCGTTGTGCATCTGCATCTGTTGGGTGAGAGGAAAGGACTTTTTTATACGCTTGTACAGCGCGTTCATATTTATTAATTTGGGCTAAAGACCTTGCATAAACTAACCAAGAAGGTGCTTTATTCAGACCCTTGTTAATAGCGCTCTTCAGCACTTTTACCGCGTCAAGATGCTCGCCAATATCACCCAATGCGGCGGCTAAATTGTGTTTAGCAACATGGTCATTCGGTTGACTGGCAAGATGCTGTTTCAACAGGCTGATAGCGGTTTCGTTATCGCCTTTTTTTCTATATTCAAGTGCTGTTTTTACTAAGTCTTTTTGCAAGGACATTTCCACCCTGTTTGCCATATTCCCACAAAATATGGAAAGTTTTAAGCACTGATAAATTAACTAAAAACAAACTAAGATACCAGCCAGTTATGATGATTTATTCACAATTATTACTTATGATCATTTTCAAAATGGCCTGCATACTTCAGTTATTAAGTTAGCATTTTACAATTCATTTACAAATATAGTTGCGTCATGAAATAAGCAACATAAAACCGATATTATAATCAATCAAAAAACATCGCATTAATGTGCTTGTCTATCAGATAAATACTAGGATTTGTCGGACTAATATACTTATTGACCAAAGCCCCCATTTATGATTAGATCGATGCAGTCGTCCCTTTATTTTTACAAAAAACAAGACGGCAGATAAATAATTATAAACACTTATGGGAGCAATATAATGCTTATCAAAAACAAACTGGCTAGGGCGGTTACTTTAGCGCTTGCCTACGGTTCTTTGACGACCCTTGGACTATCGGGTGCTGCATTCGCACAAGATAGTGAAGAGACTGAAGAGAAAGTTGAAAAAATCCAGGTGACGGGTTCGCGTATTCAAAACGCTAACGTTGAATCATCAAGCCCGGTTGTAACAATCGAGTCTGAATTGTTTGATATTCGCGGTACGACAGATACTGTTGACTTATTAAACACTCTACCTTCGTTCTTTGCTTCACAAACAACTGCGTTTGCGAACGGGGCAACGGGTACTTCAACTGCCAACCTTCGTGGTTTGGGAGCAATACGTACATTGGTTCTTGTTGACGGTAAACGTCTACCTCCTGGTGGTCCTTTGGCGACTTACGCACAGGATTTGAACTTAATTGCCCCGCAACTTGTTGATAGAGTTGATGTGGTAACAGGTGGTGCTTCAGCGGTTTATGGTTCTGACGCGATTGGTGGTGTTGTTAACTTCATTACTCGTAAAGATTTTGAAGGCGTTGAAGTTGACGTTCAATACGGTGTCAACCAAAGCTCAAATGGAGATAGTTTTTGGGCTGAGCGTTTAGAAGCAATTGGTGAGACTCCTGCTGCTAGCTCAGTGACTGATAACCAAACTGTGCAAGTTAACATGATCATGGGCTCTGGCTTTGATGATGGAAGAGGTAACGTAACTGCTTACTTCAACTATGCAAAAAACAATGGTATTCAGCAAGCTAATCGTGATTTCTCACAGTGTGCTACATTCCCTACGGGCGAAGACGATTTAATCTGTCTTGGTTCGAACCAGGGGCCATATCCTACTACTTTCGTAGTAACTGACGTAGGTACGTTCTCTTTAGAAACTGACGACACACTTACTGATGGGTTTACTAACGCATATAACTTTAACCCTTTCAACCCAATTAGACGTGCAACAGAACGTTTCAACATTGGTTTCAAAGGTTACTATGACATTGCCGAAGACGTAACAGCTTATGCTGATTTTGCCTTCACTTCGTCTAGTTCACCACAAATCATTGCTCCTTCAGCGGCATTCGGTTCAACAATTAACAGAGTTAACTGTGACAACCCTGTGTTACTTGATACCTTAAGAGACGCAATTTGTGGAAACGCTGATATTAACGGTCCATTCCCACGCGCTACTTTAGATCCAAATGGCGCTTACTATGGTCAATCTAACGTTCGTCGTCGCTTCGTAGAAGGTGGTGGTAGAACTGATGATAGAACTAGAACTAACTTCATGAGCATCGTTGGTGTTCGTGGTGTGATTAACGATGTTTGGGATTGGGACTTATTTGCTCAGTACTCAGAGACTCGTTTATCACGTGTACAGTTTAATCAGGTTACATTGTCTAACCTACAAAATGCACTTGATATTGTTACTGACCCAGTTACAGGTAATCCTACATGTCGTTCAGTAGTAGACGGTAGTGATTCAGCATGTATTCCATTTACTTCTGCGTATCAGATTGGTATTCCATCTGATCCTGCACTAGTTTCTTATGTTGATACTCCTACCCTTACCACAGGTACAGGCGCACAAACCATCGTTGGTGGTACTATCAGTGCAGATTTGGGTGAGTTTGATATTAAGAGCCCAATGGCTGATGAAGGTATTTCATTTGTAGCTGGTTTTGAAATGCGTCGCGATGAACTGTTCCAACAAGCTGACGGTATAGCAGCAGCTGGTGACTTGGTAGGTTCTGGTGGTGCAACTACGCCAGTAAACGCAGAAACAACCGTAACAGAGTTTTTTGTTGAAGCGCAAATGCCTTTGATTTCAGACGCACCTGGAATTGAGCAGTTAAACTTAACAACAGCTTATCGTTACTCTGACTATGAGTCAGAAAATGCGCTTACCAACACTGTTGGTGGTGTTTTTGATTCAAGCACCTATGCAATTGGTTTAGCTTGGGTTCCAACCGAAGATGTACGCGTACGAGCTCAGTTCCAAAAAGCTTCTCGTGCTCCTAACATTAATGAATTGTTTGCACCTCAAAACAGTGGTCTAACTTCATTAACTGACCCATGTTCTGGTTCTACGCCAACTGCATCAGCAGCAGCGTGTGCTAACACCGGTTTGTCTAGCGGTCTTTATGGTAGTGTACCGCCTGATTCAGGTCAGTTGAATACACTTACTGGTGGTAACCCAGACCTTCAACCAGAAGAATCAGATACTGTTACTTTTGGTGTAGTATGGACGCCTAGCTTTGTAGAGAACTTAACTATTTCATTAGATTACTTTGACATTAGTGTTGAAGACGCTATTGGAACAGTACCTACTGCAACTACTTTACAACAGTGTTTAGACAATGGTGACCCAGCGTTCTGTAACTTGATACAGCGTGGTCCAGACGGTTCATTGACGTTCTTCCCAAGAGAGCAAGCCTTTATTGCAGCAACTAATGCGAACATCGCTGAATTTGCTACCACAGGTCTTGACACTCAGGTTATGTACACTCATGACTTTGGTGATTACGGCGAATTGATGGTTAACTACAATGCAACGTTCTTAACGTCGCTTGACACAATCACACTTCCTGGTACCGCTTCATTTGATTGTGCTGGCTGGTATGGTTCTTCATGTGGTAACCCGAATCCAGAATATCGTCATAATATGGTATTTAGCTGGGATTCAGGTTCTGACTACAGCGCATCTTTAGTATGGCGTCTATTCGGTAGCACTGACTTAGTTGGTAGCATCGAAAATGGTTTCATCGCTGACGGTGACGACGGTAGCATTACTAAAGCAGACCCAGGTATCTCTACTGAGTTAGATGCAGTTAGCTATTTAGACTTTACATTCTTCTATGACTTAACAGAGAATGTAAGACTAAGAGCTGGTGCCAATAACTTGCTAGACAAAGATCCACCAATCGTAACTACTTTTGGTCAGCCAGGTACTGGTACTAACGTAGAAGCGAATACTATCGCAGGTGTTTATGACGCTGGTGGTAGATTCATGTTCGCTGGTGTAACTGTAAGCTTCTAAGCATTAACAGTTAAACATTAGTAGTATCTATACAAACCGGTTTGAAGTCTTATGATTTCAAACCGGTTTTTTTTGTATTGCTTTATATCTAAAACTTGTTGTTCATCAAGCATGAATATTTACTCAACAGCCTTCGAAGGAATAGATACGCCACACAACAGCCAAAAAATAATAACCTTACTGAAGTTGTTGAAACCAATCAAAATCGCGGCGGTTTGCTGCTTTTTGCGACAAATACATGCCAAGTTCGACAAGTTGTTGCTTGTTTTGGTAGTTTGGCATTAGGGTTTTTAAGGCCTTAATAGCTGCGCGAGTGTCACCACTGCCATCTATGGCAAGCGCATAGGTATATGCTAGTTGTGGATTGGCCGGATCGAGAGAAACACTCTTAGAAAAGTATTGAATGGCTTGGGGTAAGTTTTTCTGACGAACCATATGTAGACCATATGAATAGGCGATATCTGCTGACAAGGGTAGATTTTCTAAGCCCTTTTTTAGCACTTCAGAGACTAGATCTTCACGCTGTTTTGCTCGATAAAAATCTGCCAAATTCATGTAGCCAACTGGAAAGTAAGGATCTATGTTAACCGCTCCCTCATAGGCTATTTCAGCGCCTATTTGATCCCCTTCTTGTAGGGCGATGTTACCTTGATTAACCCGTCCTTCGCCGCGCCAAGCGACATTTTCGTTTGCTGTTAGCATTTCTTTAAATGCTGCTGCATAAACGTTGATATCGGCTTGTGCTATATCAAGTGAAACCAATTGTTGTACTGCAGCAGTTCTAACGGCACGCACAGCATCATTTAATAAAGGTTGCAGCAAACTTGTACGCTCTTGCGCTGGCACCAAGTTAGCAACCCTAGCCGCTGCCAGACGAATGAGCGCTTCCTCATGATTTATAAAGCTTGTCAACTGCGTGGGTAACAAGTGGTCGGTAGAACGGTTGAGCATTTCAATGGCACTTGCGCGAGTAATAGTGTCTATGCTGCTATCGTGTCCAATAAGCAAATGGGTTTGCAAGCTAACAGCTTGTCCGTGTCTGAGCTTCAATAGGGTTTGACGAGTCTGACTCAAATCCTTGGGTGCACCATTCCACTTCTCTAAAGCAGCGGCAGCCCATTGATTCGATTCATCTTTATGACAAGCAATACAAGCATTGGGTGTGTTAAAACTCTCAGACAAATCAGGGCGAGGAATTTTAAAGCTATGATCACGTCTAGCATCTACACCCATATATGTTTCGCTAGGCATGTGGCAGTTTACACATTGTGCTCCCGCAGTGTTTACGGGGTGCTTGTGATGTTTGGGTGTATCAAACGACTGTGCAGTATGACATTGCAAGCACAAACCATTTCCTTCTACCTTTATTTTCATGGTGTGAGGGTCATGACAATCAAGGCAGTTCACTCCTTGTTCATACATTTTACTTTGTAAAAACGAACCATACACATAAACCTCTTCTTTAATTTGCCCATCGGGATGGTACAAGGGTGGCGTGATTAACTGGGGACTAAAGTTATCTAAAAAGGGAGTATTCGCAGCAAAACCGTCAGTAAGTGGTGAACGCAATGAGTGACAAGCAAAACAACCATCCATAAAAGTATTATCACGTGCCGGCCCACTCCAAGACACTGTTTTATCACCTGGCTCAAGTTTCCATAAGACTTGTTCATATAGCCCGGAAGAAGCTGCTTTATCCGTTGCATCAAGCGCATGAATTTCGTTATTTTTTGTACCATGACAAGACACACAGCCCACATTTATGCCAGTAAATGTAGAGGTGAATTTATTGGTATCTTGTTGGTAGTTGCGCTTCAGTTCGTCAGAGTGACAATCGGCACACATGCCATTCCAATTTTGCAGAGGCTGGCGCCAATGCAGTCGATCTTCGGCTTTAATATCTTCTGTGTATATATGATACCAGCGTTGCCCACCCTCTTCTTTTGTTCGCGCGTCCCACGCAAACGGCAATACTTGTAATCGTCCAGGGTCGGTTTCGACCAAATATTGTTGAAGCGGATAATGACCAAACGTATATATAACCGTAAATGTTTCCCCACCTTCGAGATTACGCCCGTTGGCAACTTCATTATCTTTAATGGTTGCTTTGAATTGGCCATTTTCAGTGAAAAAATATGCGAGCTGAGAAAAGTGTCGAGCGTACTGCTGACTAAAATTGGCCAACACGTTCCTTTCATTAGGTAAAGACATTGCTTTAGCGTGATCCGATTTATGCCAGTCATCAGTTTGTGCTTGGTGACAGCCAATACAATCGGTTGAAGTAAATGTTTTTTGGGTTAGAGGTAATGAATGTTCACTACTTTGAGTTGCAAAAACTTGACCTAAAAATAAGCTAGTAATGATCAGTTGTATACTTAATAGCAGCGGTACGCAAACAACGCACAATACTAATAAGCGCATCATCCACCTGTTACTGGAGGAAAAAAGGCAAGCTCATCACCATTATTTACTATAGTTGAGTCATCAACCATATCAAAGTTGAGCGCAGATAATACTTTACCGTCTCCCAATGCTAGTTCCCATTCTTCTCCTTGCTCCATTAATTTTAGCTTAATAGCTTTGATGGTTGTAGGCGCTTCCAAGGCCATTGTAGTTTGCTCTTGACCAACCTGCTGACGCAAAAAAGCAAAAAATTTAATGGTAATCATAATGCTGATATTTTTTACTATGCTTAAGTTTCATTTTTGTGTTGCCAGTCGCCACTTTTACCACCTTGTTTAGTAAGCGCTTTAATGTCGCTGATAATCATGTTTGGATCAACCGCTTTACACATATCGAAAAGGGTTAAACATGCCACTGAAACAGCCGTTAGTGCTTCCATTTCAACACCGGTTTTTCCTTCACATTTGACCATAGAACTAACCAGAATCTGTCCGTTGTGGGGCTGTACATCAAATTCTATTTTGACTTTACTTAGCAACAAAGTATGACAAAGCGGAATTAAGGTTGAGGTTTGTTTCGCCGCCATAATACCTGCAATTCTAGCAACAGATATCACATCACCTTTCTTATTTTGTTGCGACAGCACTTCGCTCATTGCTTTGGCATTTAATGAAATTTTTCCCTCTGCTGTAGCAACACGACTAGTGACTTTTTTTTCTGCTACGTCGACCATGTTAGCAGCTCCTGCAGCATCAAGATGAGTCAATGATGTCATTGCTTCTCCATACTTTCTTGTGGTAGCAGCGCTACTTTTAATTGAGAAACAAAATTACATGGGCGATGAGTAGAATCAAGTTGCGGGCGAATAATTTCCCAGGCAGTTCTACATGCACCTGTTGAGCCCGGGCAGCAAAAAATAACCGTTTTGTTGGCCAGCCCTGCAAGCGCTCTGGATTGTATTGTTGAGCTACCGATTTCTTTAAATGATTCCGCTCTGAACAATTCACCAAAACCCTCTACTTGTTTGTCAAATAACACAGATAGCGCTTCAGGCGTTGAATCTCGATAGGTAAAACCGGTTCCCCCAGTAACCAATACCGCTTGCACATGCTTAGACGCAACCCACGCCGATACTTGAGCACGTAAATCATAGATATCGTCTTTTAAAATAACCTTGTCTACGATGTTATGGCCTTCTTGCTGAGCAGCTTGGACTAAAAATCCACCGCTGGTATCATTACTTTCGTTTCGAGTATCTGACACGGTTAACACCGCAATATTTAGCTTTACGAAGTCACTTTGTTGTTGACTTGACATATAGGGCTTCCGTCGTTCAATTATGTGAAAAGTTGCGTATAAACGCTATGTTAGCAAAAAATGCCTTTAAGTATAATCCACGAGATTGGCATATAGTAAAGTTTGTATAAGAAAACAATTCCTAATACCGCATATAACCAGTAAAGAATCTGCTTTTACTTCCGATATAAAGAGGAGTACTAGAACGGATGCTTTTTTATTGGCGATTTGCAAATTTAATGAACGAAACCCTTAACAACAAAATTTTTAAACTAATAGCGGCTATTGTGTTGATCATTACACTAGTCTTGCTTGGTGTTGTGTGGAATAACATCAGCAAAAGCTATCACGAAAATATTGTGAATACTTTGCAGGTTTCTGAAAATATTATTAACAATGAGTTGATTGATAGGCAACTTGAACTAGTACAAAACGCCAAACTTCTGGTTAACGACTATTCCTTCCAACGCGTTATCGCCAACTATAATAACGACCAATATGCCAAAGCAGATGTTGCTTCAGCCTTAGCAAACTATAAGCAAAAACTAACTGCTGCCTTTGTAAGTTTAAATGCACTTGACGGAAGTACTATTGCCAGTAGCGGCTTATTAGCAAACACCATTTCTAACAAAAAATATGCAAGCAAAATCGAACAAGTTCGCATCAATGGGCAAGCTTCAGAATTATTAACGTTTGATCAAAAACTGGTATGGATGCTTTGGTTGCCTGTTAATTACAATGGCGAAAAATCTACTTCGTATTTAGCCGCCGGATTTGAGCTTAACGACCAGTATATGGACCATCTGAGTGCCCTTGTTGGTGCACAGGTAAGTATGGCAGTAGAGAGCGAGGCGTTTTTTATTCGTTCAAGTCTTGAAAATACGCCAAAAAACCTTGCCTATCTTGAAGCCAGCTTGCTCGATAACCAAATGAATCCATTGTTGTATCTAAATCCTTTGTTCAATACAAATACTCTATTTAGCCAAAAATTTACCCTTCCAGCTGAAGGTTCTGTTAAGAGTTCAGTTTATGTGTCTGTTAATGCAAGCAAACACAAAAGTGACTTTTTAAGTTTACAAATAACGGTCGCGATTATTAGCCTAGTAGCATTAATTCTTGCAATTCTAGCGGCACGTTTATTGGCCCGTCAAATTACTCAGCCTATTGAGCGCTTGGCCCTCTACGCTGAAGAAATAGCCAATGGCAAATATGGTGAAGATGTAAAATTAGAGAGTTCCACTCGCGAAATCGACCAACTCTTTGGTGCATTCACGTCGATGCAAGCGGGTGTGCAAATGCGTGAAAGCGAAATTGTGTTCCAAGCCCAGCGAGATATGTTGACGCAATTGTACAATAGAAACTACATCAAAGAAGTTATCGATAATCATTTAAATAAAGGCATCGCATTTCAAGCAATTGGCATCAATATTGTTCAATTTAGGAATTTAAACGATATTTTTGGCTATGAATACGGTGACATGTGTTTAATGCAATTATCCAATAGAATAACTGCAAAAGGTGGCAAAGCCGCGCGTGTTTCTGGCGGAGAAATATTATGGTTGCCGGAGGACTCACTTACTTTACCCGAAATCGCTGGGATAAAAGCTGAGTTAGAAAACAATATTATTATTGAAAATAATAGAATTCCGATGAAAGTCGCTTTGGGCATTATAGATGGTCCATTAGACACAGCAAACGCTGAAGACCTATTTAGAAGAATGAGTATCATTATTGATGAGGCTCAAGAAACCTTGCCAATGATCGTAAGCTTCAATAATGCCCTAGAAGACAAATATTTAAGAAACCTGAAAATTGTAAATAAGCTGAAACAAGCGCTAATAGGGAATTCTAAGCATTTATCATTGCATTATCAACCTAAGCTTAATTTACAAGATAACCAAGTGGATCATGCAGAAGCTTTAATTAGATGGAACGACCCAGAACTTGGTTTTGTGCCACCAGATGAGTTTATTAATATTGCAGAACAAGCGGGTATTATTAACTCCGTTACTGAGTGGGTACTAAATCAGGTCATAAGTGACCTACAGGTTTTTGCAAAGCATGATATTGAGATTTGTGTAGCAGTCAATATCTCAGCTCAAGATTTACTCAACGAAAATTTTGTTATGTCAGCTAGAGACTTGTTGCGCAGTAACAATGTACCTGACAACGCGATAGAACTTGAATTAACAGAAAGCGTTATAGTTAAAGATGCCGATAAAGCAATCGCGCACATGAAATTATTACGGAACCAAGGCTTTGTTCTTTCCATTGATGACTTTGGTACGGGTTATTCCTCTTTATCTTATTTAACACAATTACCTTGTGACATTATTAAAATAGATAAATGTTTTGTCATGCCGTTTGCCACCCAAACAGGTGAGCAGGCAATATGTAGGGCAATACTGAATCTGGCAGACAGTTTTTCAAAGCTGGTTACCGCTGAAGGCGTTGAAGACGAAGAGACCCTCGCTACGCTACGAAAATGGGGCTGTCAGTATGCGCAAGGATACTACATAAGCCGCCCAATTCCTGTGGACGATTTTGTGTTGTGGGTAAAAGACTGGCATCATAAAACATTTTCTCCAATGACCTAACATTATTGTATTAAGGTCATTGTTTGATGCGATTAGTCCTATTTTATCAAGATTTTAAATGTGTTAACTAGGTGTAAACATATTTGGATTATTTACCGTCCAATTGACTTTTTAGTAATACATTCAATTTATAGCTGATAAACTAATAAGCTATTAACTTAACGGTTTTAAGGAAAACAACAGATGATCAAGCCTATTGTTCTGGCGGGTGGCACTGGTAGCCGATTATGGCCAAAATCTCGGGCGGCATTGCCCAAACAGTTTTTGTCACTGACCAGCGAACATACCATGTTGCAAGACACCATAACGCGCTTACCTAAAGATTTAAGCGGCGCGCCTATGCTTATTTGCAATGAAGATCATCGCTTTTTGGCAGCGGAGCAACTGCGCTCTGCCAACATCGAACATTCAGGCATAGTGCTTGAGCCTGTTGGCAGAAACACTGCGCCCGCAATAGCGGTGGCAGCTATGATTGCCTTAAAAACCGAACAAGACAGTATTTTATTGGTGCTTGCGGCTGACCACTTAATTGGCGATCATGATGCATTTGCGACAGCCATTGCGCACGCTAAGAACTTAGCAGAACAAGACAAACTGGTCACTTTTGGCATTGTACCGAACGAAGCACATACCGGTTACGGATACATCAAGGCTGGCAACGCAATTGACAACAGTGTAGGTTTTGAAGTTGCTGAGTTTGTTGAAAAACCAGATTTACCTACTGCTCAAAGTTACCTTGAAGGCAAAAAGCATTTTTGGAATAGCGGTATGTTTATGTTTAAAGCCAGTGTTTATTTAGCTGAGCTTAAAAAGTTTAATCCAGAGATTTATCAAGCTTGCGAAGCTTCAATTGCTGAACTAGAAAGTGATTTAGACTTTTTACGAATCAAAAAGGAAGCATTTGAAAAGTGCCCCGATGACTCAATTGATTATGCCGTTATGGAAAAAACAGAGAGCGCGTGCATGGTGCCTTTAGATGCAGGTTGGAACGATGTCGGCTCATGGAGCTCTTTGTGGGAAACAAACGAAAATAAAGACGCCAACGGCAATGCTTGCATAGGTGATGTGATCTTAGAAGGTGTTAACAACAGTTATATAAACTCTGAAGAACGCTTGATATCGGTTATCGGCCTCGATGATATAGTAGTTGTTGAAACTAAAGACGCAGTCCTGGTTGCTAATCGACACAAAGTGCAAGACATAAAAGCCGTGGTTAATAAACTTAAGGCTGAACATCGCAGTGAATTTGAGTTTCATAGAGAAGTGTTTAGGCCTTGGGGCAGTTACGATTCAATTGATAATGGCGAACGTTATCAGGTTAAGCGCATTACCGTTAAACCCAGCGAAAAACTATCGGTTCAAATGCATCATCATCGAGCAGAACATTGGATTGTTGTAAGTGGCACTGCCAATGTCACCATTGGTGACGAAACGCAATTACTCACAGAGAATGAATCTGTATACATACCTATTGGAGCAGTGCATGCACTGGAAAACCCTGGCAAGATTCAACTTGAATTAATTGAAGTCCAGTCAGGCGGTTATTTGGGTGAAGATGATATCGTAAGGTTTTCAGACCGTTATGGGCGGGTAAAGTAAAGCTTTGATAAGTGATTAACTGATAGCACGAATAAAAAAGGCCTTCTATTGAAGGCCTTTTGTTTATTGATGCTTTAACAAATGTTTAGTCTTGCTGCGTGGCAGTTAAGACCGCAGTCTCGCGTAATATAACATTTCTGAAGCTGCTATTGCCGCTAGGCTCAGGCCTGTCATCATCCATTATAAATACTACATTTGCGTCTGTAGATTGGGTAAAATATGTTCCAACCGGTATCACAAACTGTTGATATTCACCCACTTGCGTGTAAATAAAGTCTTGGATTGCCCAACGCTGTATGCCATAAACCTGGAATGTTCGTGACTTTTGAACGCTATTATATGGTAAAAATCCAATACCATGTACTTCACCAACCGAGGTACTTCTGAATTCAAATTCTAAAACCGTTGTTGGCGATACATTAACACCTTCTAGGATAATCCTTTGCCATTTATTTCCATTCAATTCAAGCGAAGCACCGTCACCAGAAATTTCTACCGTTCCAGTTGTATCTTGAGCGCCAGGTAAGAAAGGAGTAATAATCTGCGTTGAAAAATCGATCGCCGATGCAGGAGTAACAGGTACATCTTTTTCATACACTCTTATATTTGAAAATGTAGAATTGGCATCTGGAATATTCCTGTCATTGTCAGTTGTAAGCACTAAGCGATTAAAGTTACCTGTGAATATTTCACCTACAGGAATACTAATTAATTGAGTCTCACCCGCTCTAGTATATTCAAATGTTGTTCGCCCCCACCCTTGCGAGCCATAAAGATTGAAAAAGGTTTGTTGACTAATTTCGTTGTCATTATCAAAGCCAATTCCATGAATTTCAGCTTCTACACTACTGGAAAATTCAAATTCAATAATAGTATTTTCGGTTACCGAGTAATCAAAAGGAATACTCTTCCAAGTGTTACCCGTTAACGTTGCTTCTAGTGGAGAGCCTAAACTGGCGCCGCCGGTAATATCTTGGTTCCTGCCGTAAGAATCTAATCCTAATGCTTCGATATTAATGAAGTCAGTGCTAACTTCAATTTCAAAAAACTGAGTATCGCTGCCATCGGCATTTTCCACTCGTATTTGTACCGTCACAGTTCCAAGGTCATTTCCGCTTGGTGTCCACGTAATTTCACCCTCTGAACTTATCAACATGCCAGGGGGTGAAATTTCAAGCACAAAAGTAGCACTGCCTAAATTATCGACGTCGACTGTATTATCAGTGTCATAAGCATAAGCGACACCTACCTCAGCTTCAGTATTTGGAGTTGAACTTATTACTGGAGGATTAACAGCAATATCAACAATGCAGGTGCTAAATTGGCTGTCAATTTGATCTTGAATATCTGGTTCGGAACATGCAGAAAATTCAGGAACAACAGTTGAACTTACAGAAGGGAACATAATATAACGGCCGCCATCTGGTGCTAAACATTCTGTTGTATTTGTGTCGTGTCTGGCACCAAAATTATGACCTAGTTCATGCGCCAGAATAATTGACGTCACAGGTTCGAAGAGCTGTGTTATACCTGCCGAAGAGTTACGACAAAGTGAACCGACAAAGGCTATTCCTACGGTATTCCCGTCGAGATCTTTTCCTGTAAACAAATGACGCAAACCTGGGTTAGGAATCGCGTCAGTATCTCTTAGTGCTCTGACTAGTATTTCAGGATCTGTTGATTCTAGACTCACACCATCTGCAAGCACGTTCGACTCTAACTCAGTGACTATTGTTGCACTAATGCGGATGTCAAATTGATTTTCAAAGATACCACTTGCAATATTTAGGTCATTCAACATAGCGGCTGAAGCTTCACTATCGCCTGAAGAGTTAGTTGTTTGTGCTACAAATTCCGTATCCGCTACTAATGCGATATTAATTTGTTTCGACGCTGTACCTGCCAATGATGTTTGCAATTCATTAACCAGTGCTTGGTAGCCTGTATTAGCGGTTAAACCATGTGCTTCGGCTGCGCATGTACCATTGTGGTCAACATCTTCAAGTGCGAATATGGCAACAGCATTGTCGAGGCGGTGACTGTTAACTATTGAGCTAGGCAAATTATTCATGGCCGAAGGCGAGACTGATTGCCTAACACGACTGAATTGTTCAACAATAAACAAGTTCTCGCCATTATAATAAGCCCCTTTGATTTTGTTATTGAAGCTAACAAAGCGTGCCCATGTTCCTTCTGAACCATTCAAAGTGCCAGAGTATGCAACTGCTAACTGTGAACCTACGGAGCCGTTTTCATACAACTCTACATTTTCTGTTAATTCGAAAGATAATAGTCTCCCCTCTATTTGCAAATTTAAAGTGGCAGTTGAGTCAGTTCGATTTATTGTAAGCTCTAATGAATCAGAGACTTGAAGGCTATTTATAACAGCATGAGTGTGACCATCATGAAGCTGTGAATTATTGACTTGTGCATAAGCTGCTATGCTAAACCCAAATATAAGTGTCAAACCCATCGGGATTAACGCAATCTTGTACTTTTGCAAAATGTTAAACATTGATGCCTATCCTGTTGTGTATGTTATAAAAGCTCTATCGGCTTTTTGGTATTTTCTCTAACGCAAAAGATAGACTAATTTTATACACATTACTAGTGTCTCAAAATAGCTACTTTGCCATCTTACCAACGTATTAAATTCGCGACGTATCGTTAAAGATTATTCAGTAATGTAAGGTGCAACTTACGACTAGTTAAATGCTTTGGAAAATAGCGCTTTCATTGCCTTAAAATTGGATTCGCGTTTTTGCTTAAATGTCGACAGTATATTTGATTTCACTTTAAGTACGTGCTCAAGTGAATCTTTCAATTCTTTATCGTTTAAATCAAGATCTAAAATACAATCACCAAGTTGATTATCATTAAATATCGATGTTATTTTCACGTTATCTTTCTTGTTGACTAAAGCCAATGGCAAAGAACTCGCTTGTGCTGCAAGCAATAGGACATGAAGCCTGTTACTAATAACCGTCTTAGCGCCAGAATATAGAGTAAATGCTTCTGAAATACCTAAACGATATTCAATATTTGTGCAATTGTATTTATCTTTTAAATTGTTATACAAATAAGTTGAAGCTGCCTTATCAAACTCAACTTGATAACAAAATACCAATTTTGACTTTGCAAATTCTGGCGCACTTAACATGGCGCTGAGTGACTGCATTAATGGCTGTAAATAAGTTTCACTATGCTCAGTTCCGTAAGCATTAGATCTAAAACAAATAACAATTTTATTTTCATTTTGTGATGCTTTTTCATATTTACTTATATCTAAAGCCCAAGCCATATCAGGAAAAAGTGTTGCTTTATTAATCCCGATTTTTTTAGAATATTCCAAAGTCACAGTGTCACGCAAACCATAAAGATGAAAAGCATAACTTCCAATTTTTTGTGCTAATTGATTCGCTCTATCAAATGGCCCAATAGAAAAGCCTGCGCGCATCACTCTTACACCAACTAACCTGAGCATAATCAGTTTTATGAATAGTTTTGAAATGTCTATCGCTGCTTTTTTACCTTTTTGACTGAAATGTCCTGGAGGTAAGGCTATATAATACTGCTCTGTCTTTGCACTGAACAACTGCTTAAACTGGCGCTTCAGTATTCCAAAATAAAAACCACCATGCCCATTGAAATCAGAATAGTATTGGTCACCTTCCGACATAAGTCTGTCTAAATACCATTTAGGACTTTGCCTATCATTCAAAACGATATTGCCATGAACCCGCATAAGATCTATTAATGCTAAATTAATCAACTCGTCACCCGCATTTTCAAATTGTGTGACCGTTTCAACGCAAATAATATTCTTCATTACATCCTCTATGATTTTGCTATACGCTTAGACTCTTTCTTTAAGAATATCAAAACGAAAATGGCATACATTACATAAAAAGTACCCAATGCAATTGAATACAACAAAATTAACTCAAAGGGCGTAAACGTTAACCAAGAACCCATTAAAAAACAAGAAACAACCATGCAGGCTCGCATAAAGTTCAATATTAAAAATAGATCATTTCGTTTGAACACACTTAGTGCGTGGCCAATAGGGTTAGCAATAAACTGGAAAAACAACATTACTGATAATATCGAAGCAAAGACTCCCGCATCTGACCATATCTCACCAAAGAAAAATGCAAAAAGATACTTCCCAGTTATAGTAAGGAATAGCGCTGGCACTATACCAATCAATGCCATTTTTTTACATAAATTCAAACTCACTTTATAAATTTCGTCTGGTTTCTTTTTCCCTATCTTCGCAACTTCACCATGATAAGCTTGAGAGGCCGTATTTGCGATCAACATCATCGGCACTGCAATCACAGAAATTGCAAGACCCAACTGCCCAGTTTCAGCTTTACCAAAATAATGATTGAAAACTAGTATTGGCAGCTGAGCAGATAAAATCATAAGAAATTGTGAAGGAAGTCGAAATTTGGGAAAATCAGAATACATCTTAGCGACTCTTTTCATCGATACTCTTGTCACCGCTGTGCTATTTATCTTCAAAGAGATCAGTAAAAACAGAAAACCAAGTAAAACCCCTAATATATGCCCATAGACCAAACCAAAAGTAATTCCTAAGCCAATAAAAGGTATACTTATTTTTACAATCGCTGCAGAAAAAGAAACAAGCGCTTCTGCAATAGCTACTTTTTTGAAACTTTTATTCCGAATATTCCACGAAACTAAAATTTCATGAATTGAATAAATAAAAATTGAAATAGATAAGATTATAAAAAAAGTACTATCAAAACTACTCAGGCTCAAGAGTTGCTGTAGGGGCTTCGCATAATTGAAAAGTAAAAAAACACAACAAGATAAAACGGCTGCTAACGAAACGCATAGAATCAGCAAGTTAGACGCAGCTATGTTGGTTCTGGGTAAAGGAATGGCAAGTGGATAACGTAACGCTACAAGAGGTCCTATCAACAAAACCAAAGAAAGATAGACGTTAAACATACCAAATTGCTCTGGAGTATAAAGGCGTGTTAAGACTAATACACTAGCAAAGCCAATTAGCTTTGCAGTACCTGAACCCATTACTAATACAAGTATGTTTCTAAGCAAACTATTATTATTTGGCACTAAATTTTCCAAAAACCGAAATGGAGTATATCGCTATTATTAAAAAATAATGGCAGCTGGAGTATTAGGAGAAATATTACCAGACATGACGGCCAGCTAATATAGTGACAAGATAAATTGAGGGAATATTTTCGATTTTATTTATGTTAAATAAAAAACGGACCACTTAATGGTCCGTTTTTAAATTTAGTATGTTAGCGATACTACTAAGACTGTTTTCTAGCAAATACAAATCCGAAAGCAGCAAGTATTAAAACGAAAATAGCAGGAGCTGGGACCATCAACATAGAAGTTGACGCCTCTATAACAAACTCTCGTATTTCTACACTTACGTTTTCAGACCCAACAAGCCTAAATTCAAAGTTCATAGCACCTATAATATTCAAGTTACTTGCTAAACTTTGAACTGCAAAGGAGTTTACGTTAAGGCCGTTAAATTCTTGGTCAAATAAAACATTATTTGACACGTCAGTGAATATAACTCTTAAATCGCTAAGCTCTTGTTGCGTCAAATAACCCCAATCATTCGCTAAACCCAACGCTGTGATATCAATCAAAGTCGTAAAGCTTCCAGCGATACTAATGAAGTTAGTATCTGAAAGTGGGTCGCCTTCAGGGTCCAATCTGTCGCTTCTTGTATTAAAAACAGAAGATCTATCATTTCTGATATTAGCGTCAACGCCGTCAAAAAGGCTAATTGCGTTTTCTTGAACCCAACCATTAGGTAGTGTTACAACCACACCACCGTCTATATCAGCGTTTGTAATTACAGATGCGTTTACCGAAGCTATGCAACTAAACATTACAAAAGCAGCTATCGTTTTAAACATTTTACTCATTGTCTCACCTTAAGAATTAAAAATTTACCCTGCTGGAATCAATAAAGCACAACTCGTGCCAACTTTTAAGTGCTTGAATATAATAATAAATATTATAAAGGAGCATATTGATGTAAAATATACTGACACTAATTTGCGACAGTGTCAAAATGAATAAGTGCTAATTTGCGACACTCTATATAGCCCTGATCACCAAACTAATCTTTTGATCACGACTGAAACACTTTGATGATACTATTTTTATGTCTTATAAGGAATAACATAATTTGAGCTTTTTCTTAATTTAACAATATTGTTCTGTTAATATTAAGGTACAGTTTTTTTACCAGTGCTTGTATGCAATTTCTCCCCAGACTATATATATACAGCCCAATTTTATTGGCAATATTGTTTATTAGGGCTTCTTTAGATCCTCTGTTAAACATGTTTAAAGTTGGAGGTATTGGTTTCGGTGCTGTGATGAATCTGTTTATGTTAGTTGTATTGTTTGCAGTTTATAACCATACACGATTTAAGATTCATAGAATGAGTATGCTATGGATTCCCCTCATTCTAATAATGCTTATTTCTATTGCATACACACCTTATCCGGTATTAGGTTTAAGAAGTTTATTAGTCGTTATCACATATATGGCAATGTTTTTGATTCCATTTCATTTTGTAAAATCACAACAGCACTTCATGGAATGTTTAAAAATTATAGTCTACTCCTCTTTTATTCCTTTACTCGCCGTATTTTATGAGTTCGCTTTTCCCGAAGGAAGCACAAATAGAAACGGATTTAGATTATTTTCTACCTTTACCCACCCGAATATATTTGCATTTTATTTAGTTACTGTTGTCAGTGTTTGTTTTTTTGCAATCAAAAGTGAAATGTTCAAATATGAAATTCAATTCAAAAGACTGTGTTGGATTATCATGTTGTTTAGCTTAGTGTGCATTCTAGGCACAAAAACCAGATCAGCATGGGCAGTTGTGGGCTTATTAGTATTAGTTTATGGCCTATTCGTTGAAAAACGCTATTTAGCTTATCTTGCCCTTGCATCAACAATAGCTTTGCTGGTGCCAAGCATTCAAGAGAGAGTTTTAGACTTGTTTCAGGGTAACGATGTTGATGCATTTGTAAATGATTATGAAGCACTAAACTCATATGCTTGGCGCAAAGTAATATGGGCTAGCGCAATGGAGCAGTTTTGGGAACGACCTTGGTGGGGTTTCGGATATGAAGGATTTACATATTATTCTGGTGCTTTTTTTGTTATTGAATCAGATGAAGGCGCAGGTGCACACAATACATATGTTCAGTTGCTTTTCGAAATTGGTATAATTGGATTTATAGCATTTTTGTGGTTGCTAATACCTATTCTAAAAAAACTATTGGAACTTCGGCGTCTAGCTCCCGAAAATATTATTGTTTTCGCCTTATTCTTAGCCTATTGTTTAATACATTACTCAGATAATGTTTTTGATTACTTAGTATTCAACTGGTATTTTTGGTTTTTCATAGGTGCTTTTCTTGCTTATAATAGGTTGGAAGCGAGAGGTGAATAAAGATATTGGTAATTCATGTTATCTCTTAATCAGAATTACTGAGGCATATTAAAATCCCCCAAATCAAATCTGAAACAATACAAATCTGTCGCTTTTTATGTATATTTTTAATGACATTCGTTCATATTAACCCCGGTAAAGCGTCTTGGACTGGAGATATTTCTAGAGCACTTGAGCTTGTAAACTATGTTTTAGCTGACATATTAGGAAGGGGTAGCGTTCCGGCATTGAGCTTAATAAGTGGTTATCTTGCATGGAATGCTTATAAACGTAAAACTAATTGGTTTTCGCTTTTCAAATCAAAATTTCAAGCACTTATCTTACCAATGCTAACATGGAATGTTCTTATTATTTTACTATCGCTTGTGATTTTCTTGATTGCATCTAGGGAAACAAGCCAGTTTAGAACACTTACAGAAAATAGTTTTTCGTTATCAAATATTTTTAATTATATTTTCGCTCTTCAATACGGTTCACTAACCGAACCACTTAACTTTCTTAGAGATATTTTTGTTTGTTCAATACTTTTCCCTTTAATTAGGATCTTTGTGAGCACCTTGAATGTATTTAGTATTTTTCTTATCTGGCTATTGGGTTTCACATATGGGTTTGAACCATTGATTCTTAGGCCATCAATACTAATGTTTTTCTCTATAGGTGTTTATTTATCTTTATATGCACCCGCTACTTTCAAAGGAAAAATAATTTCTTTTATCAAAATAGGGATAGCGGTTGTTGGAGCTCTTTTAATTTCTAAATATTTGATTAATGGAATGTACCGAGAGGTTATGGTCAAACAGACATTCTTTATGTTAGCCTGTGCTGTGATTTTCTTGATTATTTCTTTTTACCTAGCTCAAACAAATATTGGTAAAAAAATATGCCGTTTTGACGTTTATTGCTTTCCTTTGTTCTTAACACATAGTTTCATGATGACAATATTTTGGGGAGCTTGGCAATTGTTTTTTGGTAAAGAACTAACTGAGTACTACATTGTATTTTATTTGTCCGCTCCATTTTTTACCTTTATGACTGTTGTTATTTTATATAAATCAATCGCTCCATCCACACCATTGCTGCAAATGTTTCTGTGGGGTAAAAAAAGAAAGCCTTGTTGTGAATAAGCTTTTCCACTCAATTGACCAACTTATTTGAAATTGCTTTCCAAAACATATGAGAACCAAACGCAGAGAGGTGACCCTCATCATAAAATATACTTTTGCCATCTATTATATTTCGACAATTAAAAGCTTCGTCGCAATTGAAACTATAAGGATCTATAAATTGTATATTGGGATATAAGCTCGTCATACTTCTCAAAAACTGGTTAACTTTTATACGAGTATTCGCATTTTCATTTGAAACCCTTGCGCATATATCAGTATTGAAGCCTTTCATACAACGATAAACGCTATTTGTGGGAGCAGGCACCTGTCCAATTAGGATTAATTGACGATCATTACCTATTATGTTGATCATTGCCTTGATTTGATTTTCAAGCATATCAAAATAATTCGCTTTAATCGGAACAATTTCGCAAGGTATTTTTGTACAAATCATTTCCCGAGGCTGCCATTGTTGCGCCCATATAATAGGTTTGTTTGGATATCGTTCAATATTCTCTATATTGTTTTTGCAGTATTCTTGCCAGTTAATATTCATAAAGGTTTCTGTTGGCTTTGTCATATAGTTTGGTAGGCTTAAACACGCACCATCCCAACTTAAAATCACACGTGCCGTCTTCGCTTTAGTAATACCATAAACATAGTGCGAAAGGTTACTGTCACCAATGGCAAGAAAGTCAAATTCATCTTGTCTTGCACCATTAAGAAAATAGGTTTTTCCTCCAGAAGCATCTCTTACATGACGTCCTTCAAAATATTTTTGCCCAGCCAAGAACGGTTCTATTTTTTCTATATTTTTCTGCCATAAAGTACCTTTATAGAATACAAAACACCCAAGAACACTTATCGATATGCCAAAAACTAAATATATGGTTTTTGGACCATATTTTATTTTGGGAATAGCCTGTTTCCCAAATCGAGTTTCAATGTATGTATAACTTAACCAGCCCAAGATAAAGCTAAACACTATACCTGCAAACCATGTGTAAGTTGGCAATTCAAAATATTTAATAAGCACAACTAATGGCCAATGCCACAAATAAACTGAGTACGACCAGGTCCCAATTTTTTGTGCAATAGCTCGCCCAGTTAGTATACTTTTTTGATTATTAGCGAGTAAAACCAACAAAGCACCTAGAACAGGGATTAGCGCAAAAGTACCTGGCCAAGAATAATCTTTGTTTAACCAAATTGTCGAACCTACTATCAACAGAACCCCAAATAGCTCCAGCCCTATTCGAGCAGAATAAGCAACACTCGCGCGCAAAGGATAGAAAAAAGCAAGCCCTCCTATAAGCAACTCCCATGCTCTAGTTGGGAACAAAAAATAAGCGGCAGAAGGCATCGTTGTAGATGCCCAAATACTATAACCAAAACATATAAGAGCCATCAATAATGTCAATTTTGCGAACATTTCTAACGGAAATATTTTAGCCGCAAGCAACATTATTACAGGGTAAATCATATAAAATTGCCATTCGACCGATAGCGACCAAGTATGCAATAACCAATTGTACTTCGATGCCTCATCAAAGTAACCCGACTCCGACCAGAATACAATGTTAGACAGAAACGAAATCGCACTAGCAGCATGTGTTGCTAATTGACTAGCATCAACTAAATTAAGGAATATAAAACCTAAGATAGTCATCGTTATACAGAGCATTAGCAAAGCAGGTAATATCCTGGCTATTCTTGCAATATAAAAAGTAGATAGAGAAAAAGTATTGGCAGCAATTGCTTTCATGACAATCGAAGTCATTAAATAGCCGGAAATAACAAAAAATATATCAACACCAATGAAGCCACCTGGCAGCCAGGCTGGATTGAAATGGAACAGGACTACAGATAAAACTGCGAATGCACGCAATCCCTGTATATCTGCCCTAAACTTATTCATTCAATTTATTACCTTACTTTCATAGCGTTTTATCAATCGCATAATGAGTCTTTAAATAACTGTTTTGTCGGTAGTTCTAGTAAACCACCCACCTTTTGTAATATATATGTTTTTGATTCAACGCTATCTATTGCTATATCTACAACGCCATTAAAGTGTGTTAAAGCACAACTTTTTTCTGTAAATGTTTCACCGCCATCAGTCGAGACGAAAAAGCTACTTGTTGGCCGATACGACCAAGTAATTGTTGCTAACATTATGTTATTTGGATCCTTTGGGTCAGCTACCATTGCGTAAAAAGCGCTACCTTTTTCATTTTCATAAAATTTATATGCCTTTTTACCCTTTATCTCATAGATGACTGAATTGCCCTTCCTAGAACCTAGCAAGAATAGTCGACCATCAAATTTATATGAATTGAATGCACAAAAACCTGATGGCAATCGAATAGAAAACTTGGTCTCAAGCGCTTTGTTCAAGGTAACGACAGTAGCTGGACCCTCACAGGTAGCGATATAAAGTAAACCATTATGTTCTTCTATCGCTCGGTATACCTTGTTTTGTTTACCTAACGAAAACTCAAGATCTTTATCTATATTTGAAGCTTTTGACAATACTAGACCGCCTTTGTGTCCATCGCGAAATGACACTAACCCATGGTAATATGAAAGACCTCTCGAGTAACTTTTACCCCAAAAACTGCCTTTACCACTTCGGTCTTCATAATTAGTGAGTTTTATAGTTTTTTCAGAGTTTTCTATTTCGGAATAACTGTATAAATAATCATCTGGTTCTTCCCAAGGTGAAAAAATAGCATATAGGGTGCTGTTAAAATAAGTCATCGACCATGCATGACCTTTAATTTTATCTAACGAGATGCTTTCTATTTCGCGTTTGTTGTCTTCTGTAATCTTTTTACTTATTTTTACTATACCAACATCCATGCTACTCAGATAAATATGGTTGTTACCGATTTCGAGACCAGTTGCGACAATGTTAAAAGCATTGCCCGATACTTCCTTTAACTCGTTATCAGCGTTAGGTTTTAGTTGATATACACCCCAATAATCCGTTACATAGAAAAGGTCGTTTATGTAACTACTACTCAAAATCTTCGTTAAAGTGCGCTGTTCACTTCTATGCGGCAACGAATCGTCAAAAACTGGCTCAATAACTTTTACACTTTCAAACCTATCTTTGTTTAGGGTTAATTTATGTAGAGCTATATTCCACCTATTGCCTAAACCGACAATTAAACTGTCGCTATTTGGATCTGCAATTGCGCTCACTATGCTTTTCTTTGAAGCCTTGTATAGAGGGTTTATAAGATCTTTAAGGTCGTAGATATTTTTTTCAGTAACGACTATTTCTCTATTTCCTGTGCGCTTTAATGCAACAACACGCTCTTCAAACTCGTGTAACAACGTGTTTTTTTCACTCAAAAAATCAAAGACATATAAGCGTTTAGTGCCAAAATACAGTAATTCATTATGAATATTAGGATTGAAAAACACACCTGCTTTAAGTGACATAGGTGATGAAATTTCTTGCACAGTTAGTTCGTGGTCAATACATTTTATTGTGTCACTACGACTAGCAATACACATCAACTTCCCGTCGTCAGAAACTGTATAAGCTTGGTCTGTTATGCTTCTGTATGTATCGAGCTCTATGCCTGTGTGATACCATTTACCATTACCATCTGTATATAATAGGTCTTTTGCAGTAATGGCAAACAAGCGCTCTCCAAAAGGTGCTAGAGCAGTTACATTATAATAAGCTAGGTTATTAATATATGGTTGCCATTTACCCTCTTCTTGCTTCCAAACACCCGCAACATCTGACGATAAATACAATTCGTTTTTAAATTCTACAACACTGGTAAAAGCACCTCCCCCACCCCATAAGATTTGATTTTTCTTGATAGCTGAACTACCCCATTTAGTACAGCCCAACAACAAAAACATCAAAAGTAAAAAGTATTTACGTGTGAAAAATGATTTCTTTGACAGCAGAAACATGAATTACAAACTTTTGTATATAAGTCGCAATGACAGAAAGTTCTGCCAGTACCGCTTTATTAGTCTGGGTGCAACTATCATTCTAAAAAACCATTCCAAATGTAATTTTTGAAAAATTATGGGTGCTCTCTTCTCTTCACCAGTAATAAATAAAATTGAAGCTCCTATACATAATGCAACGCCGTGCTCGAGCTCTTGCTTTAATGCAATGGCAAATTTTTCTTGTTGTGGAGAACCAACTGCTAGAAACAACACATCAGGTTTTAAAGACTTTATGCTAGCAACAAGTTCTTTAACTTCTTCAGGTTTATTAATGAATCCCATAGAAGGATTGATATGTGTTAGATCTAGTCTTTCATGAGTATCTTGTAATTGCTTGAAAATCGCGTCATCCCCTCCAAAAATGAGAACTTTTTTATTAGACAATTTGGGGGAATCAAACAGCATTGCTGTTAAATCACTGCCAGGAACAACAGAATCGATAGGCGTACTTTTAATGCTCAATAGAACCTTCAATATGCGACTATCGCATAAACACAAATCAGCTTGTTCGTAAAGATATGAAAAGCCTTCTCGATTTTTAACAAGTCTTTCTAGGTGGTCAATATTAGGCGTTACAACATATTTGAACTTGTTGTTTTCAGAGTTATCAATGACCCAATCAAGACTTTCCTCCAAATTCAAGTCATGAAGTTCGACTAATTTAGTCTTTATTTTTTTCATCTTTTTCATCTTCCCTTGATGTTCTTACCCAAGTAGTTTGTCGACCTTTCGCAAATGAAGAATAAACACCTATTTTATCGAGAATAAAACTAAATATTTTGGGGATGTCTGTTGGTTTTAACACAGTTCGCCCTTTAATTAACCAAACAATTGTTAACGATAACAATACAAATAAATTATTGCTTAACATTGAAAGCCACAAAACCGTATAGCCGAAAAATTGAAGTATATAGCCAGTGATAAGTAGCGATATCAGTATTATTAAGTAGGCAAATAGAGGAGGGATAACTGCGTCTAAAATCAAGAAAACAGCTCTAAATGATTTACTATTAAATGCACTAATAAAAAAAGTAGGACTTTTAGTGATCGTATCCATATGGCCATGTTCCCAACGCTTTCGTTGTTCGCTTAAGCCTTCATTACTAGCTGGAAAATGACTAATGACTGTACTGTTTGGCGCAAATTTAACCCTATTTTTACCAATGCTCAGTTTCAAACCTAATTCTAGATCTTCGACTATAGAGCCCGATGCGAAATTGATACTCGCTAATACTTTCCGAGGAAATGCGATACCAGAGCCCTGTATATGACAACCAATTTTGAGCGTATCTAAACCTTTCGCCCGCACAGCATTTTTTAACCACCAAGTAAATTCTGCTATCTTAGTCTTTGGCTCACTTTCAACCGCTTTCATTAAATAAACGGCCTGACAAATTAATTTTTCTTCGATTACGCTTGAAATCAGCTGTTTGTAACTACCGTCCGTGAAAAGACAATCAGCATCAAACAATACTAGGTTATCGAATTCTAGGTTGTCTAAAATCCATTTGGTTCCAAAATCCAAAGCATAGCCTTTGCCTTTTTGTTTTTCGGAAAATCTTTCTAGCACTTTGGCACCTAGAGCGCGACAAACAGAAGATGTATCATCATTGCAATTGTCGGCAACCACAACAATGACATCGTTCTCAAGTTTTTGCTGTTCTAGATTCTTTATTGTTTTGGCAATAACTTGTGACTCATTATGTGCAGGAATAAGAATAACGTTTTTGACAGCTTCTAAATTACAAATCCGCCGTCGCTTTTGAGAAAATGAGAGTGCTCCAACTATCAACTCTACACATAATAAAAATGATAGTAATCCGACTGTACTTGCCAGCACAAATTCAAAGGCTATGATGATCATGTAGCATTTTCTCTAAAATATTGCGCAATCTTTTTAGCCTCTATTGACGCGTCATGATTTAGTTTAACCGCTGCATAAGCGTTTTCTATTAATGCCGTATAAGCAGATTGATTTAAGGCTAATAATTCATTGATAGCTTCGACTAATTCTATAGCGCAGCCCGGAGCAACAATAAAGCCAGTTTCTCTCGGCCTTACAAGCTCGGGAATACCTGCAATACGAGTCGTTACTACCGGCACTTTTGATGCCAAAGCTTCCATAATTGCGACTGGCAAACCTTCGGCAAAACTAGGCAAGAGCATAAAATCACAGTCCAAAAGTAATTCCCTTATTTTACTAGAGTCAACCCAGCCAGTAATTTTAATGCTGTCTTGCAAACCGTTCTCTTGAGCGTACCTTTCAACATCACTGCGTAATTCTCCGTCGCCTGCAAAAATAATTTCAATTGGCACACCAGACTCACGAAGCATCTTTAACGCTTCCATAGCGATTAGTGGTCCTTTTTGTTCACATAGGCGCCCAATAAATAAAGCGCTAATTTTTTCGCTATTTATTTTTTCAATTGACAATTGATCGTCAAAGAAACTAGGGTCAAGACCGCATCTAATTATTTTTATTTTATCCCACTGGTCATGTGAGACCCATCGTTGCAACTGACTTTTACAGAATTTTGTAATTGCAAAAACAAAGCGAGACCTAACTATTTTTTCAGTTAAATTTATTGATAGTGGCCTATCAAATTCCTCGGGACCATGCACCGTAAAGCTGTATGGAATATTAGTAACCAAAGAGCAATACATTGCAACGTCTGTTGAGTTGGTTCCAAAATGCGCATGGATGTGTTGCGTGCCGTTGGTTTTGCAAATTTGAGCAAGCCGAAGTCCTTCAAGAAAATAAACAAGGTTTTTTAACACGCTTCTATCTGAAGTTTTCATCATTCTTATACATAAGAAAAACGCACTTAAGGTCTTGCTAAACTCTGTTAAAAGTAACGACAATAGAGCTTTTATTAAAACAATTGGACTTGGTTTTAAAATATATTGAGTTTTTGGTATTTCTGCATAATCGGGATTATTTGTATCAGTAATATCATCTTTATGAATCGAGACACGGCTGACTGTAAAGCCCTCTTGCTCAAGAGCTTGAATTTCTCGCCTAATAAAGGTGTGACTTACCTTAGGGTAATGGTTAACAAAATAAGTGATATTCACTAAATTTCCTTCCAACAATTTTCATAAATGAACCCAGTCTAATATATGAACTACTCATATTTATTACTGATTTTTCAACACCGTTCTTTTCAAAACTTGCGCAATACGACGCAACTTAAATCCAATCGCCAAAATAAATAGTTCTTTGAAGCGTGGTTTTACTTGACCGTAACTATACAAACGATAAGTAAGAGCAAGTTTCTCACTGAAACTCAGAGGCGCCACTTTGTCAATAAGGCGTTCAAATGCAAACCTAACTACTGCTTCAGGTTTTTCTGAAATTCTAACACCACCATGATCATGAATTTGCACATAGGAATAACTCAAACAATTGTACAATACACCGAATTTGCTGCTAAGCCTTAACCAAGTATCCCAGTCTTGTAATGCTGGCATTTTTTCGTCAAAACCATTTATTCCTAACCAGTTTTCCTTTGAGGTAAACACTTGGTTGCCTATCGCGTTTTCTTTTCTTAGTGCATCAAAGGTCACTAATGGTGCATCGTAACACTTTACAACACCGTATTTGCGATGCTCTACGATACTGTCAAATATACCGGCAAAATCACTACCTTGAGCTTGTAAATCGAGCCATTTATCTACGAATGTTTGAATGCGCCAGGGTTCAAAATAATCGTCGTCATCAAGACCCGTCACAAACTCACCTTTAGCCATATTAATTGCTTTATTTCTGCCGACGCAAGCACCTTTAGACTCACCTGTCGTATTGATTATCGCCAGCAAAACATCTTCAGCTTGCTGCTCGTTCAACCAACTTTGAGTACCATCGTTTGAACCATCATCAGCCACAATAATTTCTATATTTTTATAAGATTGGACTCGCACTGATTCAACCGCTCTTTTGAGTAGCTCTAAACGATTGTACGTAGTGATGTATACGGTAACTAATGGCATATATTCTTTATTAAAAAATGTCGAATATTTTGATGCAATGATAATACCAGAAATTAAAAATGGTGTTTGTTGAATTATTGTTACAAATTTGAAGGTCTTTACGAACAGAAAAACATGCCATAAACACCAAAAAGGCTAAGGTTTACGGGCAATTGTGCGATTACTTAATAGCAGTGTTTTTCTTTATTCTCTACTTTAAGGTTTTCGCACATATATGGCTCTGAACTTCTCACATAAAATCATGTTTGCATTGATGCTTACATGCCTATTTGTGAGTGTTTTTTCCAACATAGAATTCAGCGAACAAGTCTTTGCAAACATGCGTGAAAAATACGATGCACAAGCCGAGCAACGTGCCCGGGATTGGCAGCGACTTATTCTTGCTAATCAAAACGTACCTATTGAAGACAAGCTATACGAAGCTAATAAATTTTTTAATCGAATGTCTTTTGAAGACGACATCAAGCATTGGGGAAAAGTCGACTATTGGGCCACACCTCTTGAGTTTTTAGGCAAAGATGCGGGCGATTGTGAAGATTTTACTATTGCAAAATATTTTACGCTATTAGAAATGGGTGTAGAAAATACCAAATTGAAACTGATGTATGTAACGGCCACGCGACCCCGCCAAGCACATATGGTGTTGGCATATTACGAAACGCCCTCCTCTATACCCTTGGTGCTCGACAATTTGAATAAACGAATACTTCTCGCTTCACAAAGACGTGACCTTATTCCTATATATAGCTTTAATGGTGAAGGTTTATGGGAAGCTAAAGAGCAGGGACGAGGTAGACAACTACAAAAGGGCGGCAACAATAAGTTATGGGCCGATGTAAATTCAAGAATGCAGCAAGGATTTTGATATATTATGCTTACTAAATCACACTTTACAAAATACACAAAATATTTAGGGGCTTATTATGTCACTCGCTAAGCAACTTGGATTAGCCTTTTTTGCTGTGTTACTAATTGTATTTGCAGGGATTCTGTTTACCAGTGTTGAAAACACGCGTAATTTTATTGAACGCCAATTAAGTTCTCATGCACAAGACACGGCAACATCCTTGGGTTTGTCAATCACACCATATTTAGCAAATAAAGATGACTTAGCCATTGTAGATACTATGGCTAACGCTATTTTCGATCGTGGCTATTACAGCAGTATTGAACTAGTCGACTTAAATAATGAGCAAGTATTATTAAAGACCAACCCTAGTAAACACGAAAAAGTACCAAGTTGGTTTAGTGAGCTGTTTCCAATTACTCCACCTGTAGCACAAAGCGATTTAAACGATGGCTGGATGCAACATGGTAAATTGGTTGTTGTCAGCAACCCAGGAATTGCTTACCTGCAGTTGTGGGAAAATGCCTTAAGTGCATTTTGGGTCGTACTAGTGGCATTAATTATTTCACAATTTTTTGTTTGGTTTTTAGTAAAACGCATTATTACTCAACCGATTGGGCAGGTTATTGAACAAACAGTGTCAATTGGTCAACGCAATTTTGAGCAAATCAGCACCATTCCCAAAACGCTCGAACTTAGCAATATTGTTACCGCTGTTAATTATATGGCTGCAAAACTTTCTACACTATTTAAAAGCCTTGACGAACAATCCGACACCTACAAAAAATTTGCATATACCGACAGTTTAACCAACATTGGCAATAGACGTGCCTTTGAATTAGCGATAACACAGATATTGCGCAACACAGAAGAAGCTCAGCAAGCATATTTTGGCCTAGTGAGAGCCTCTAGCTTAGCTAATGTAAACAATACATGCGGCCCACAAGAAGGCGATAATTATATCAAGACAGTGCTTGATATTATTTCCACATTGAGCAATAAGAGCTTCGATACAAAACACCTTTATCGAATATCAGGCGCTGATTTCGCTTTGGTAATCGAAAACACCTCAAAACAAAAAGTGCATGATTTTGCCTCCGGACTCGATACTTTATTTAGCCAACACAATAAATCAGAATATAAATCAGGTATCGCTCATGTAGGATTTACGGTATTTGCTCAAAATCATAAACTTAGCACCTTATTAGAACAAGCCGACAGCGCACTAAAAGTGGCACAAAACAGTGACAAAACATGGCAATTTGCAGACAGCTTAGACATTATTCAATCTAACGCCAATTGGCGCGAAGACTTACAAAGCATTTTACAAAAAGATCACTGTGAGTTTGCTCAACAAGCAGTTGTAGATGCTAAAGGAGAATCTATCTACAAGGAGTGCTTTGCCCGGCTATCGATAGATCAAAACAAACAAGCTTTACCGATGGGGCAACTCATTCCGGCTTCTGTTAGATTAGACTACAGTGTTGACCTTGATCGCTTGATTGCGAAAACGCTTATTCAAAAAATCGAAACGATTAACCATAGTGTTGGTCTGAATATTTCTAGACAGTCCTTGTTCAATGACGAATTTATGCAGTGGTTTTTTACCGAGTTAGAGCATTTGGGTAATGACGCGAGCAAATTAGTGTTAGAAATTCCTGAACGAGCACTTATTCAAGATATTCATAAAATTGCGCAAACAAGCGCGCAACTAAAAACCTTAGGCGTAAAAATAGCGATTGAACATTTTGGTGCACAACTCGCTGGCTTGCAACATTTACAAAAAACAAAGCCTGATTTTGTAAAAATAGACGGACGATATACGCATAATATCTCGCAAGAAAACGATAATCAGCTATTTGTTAAAACACTCACGAGTATTTCTCACGGGCTGGATATAAAAGTAATAGCTGAAATGGTCGAACTGGAAGCAGATAAAATATGGTTAATTAACAATAATGTAGATTACATCCAAGGTTTCGTTATTGAAAAGCCTAGCCCAAAATAAGCCCTAGCCCGCTATAATATTGGCCTAGAGGAAAATATTGATTGCTTGTTTTTTCGACAAGGTTTAAAATAGAAGATATCAGTAGTAGGTTGCCGGTCAATATCTGCGGCGTTTTAACATTAATATGTGAAGCGCTGGGAAGATAAATTAGGCAATTAATAGGATGAGTTATGATGAAGCGTTTATCAGTTAGTTTTCTTTTTTTATGTTTGTTTAGCGTTGTTGCCATCGCACAAACGCCAGCATCACCCAGCTTATTTGGTGACGATGAGCAGCCAGGTAATCGGCTACACGAAGTGATTGCCGCTAAAATGGCAAATGGCGAAGCCAAAAACGCAGCAATTGTTGATGCGATAAAAGTGGCTCTTACCGATGCTGACAATTCATTAAATGGCGAAGCTAAATCAGCGGTGGCTTTTGATATTCCTTTGGCTGAACAGTTTTACGTGCAAATGGTTGACGTTAATAGTCTTATCGAAGTAACAAAAGTATTGATTGAAGAAAATGCAAGTAAGGCCATTCATGTTATTACGCTGGGTACAGTATTGTATCCAGACTTTGCCCAAGAAGTATTCGACGGTGCAGCTTTAAGCGGTGTAATGGCGCCTGAAGATATCTTGGTGGCTGTTTTACAAGCTGGCGCAGATGCGACAACGGTGTCTGACCCAACTGCTATTGGCGGTGACGCAAACACAAATATTGCGGTTACTCCATTGGGTGCAGGTATTGGCGCTGGTGGTACAGGCGGCGGTGACACAACGGCATCAACCAACTAGTTATTAAATTGATTCGACAAAGCCCCAATATTGGGGCTTTTTTATTGCTTTGAATCTATGCATAATAACGGGGAAAGATTAACTAATTAAAATCGAGATAAAAAATCAGCTCTTCAACTTCACAAACAGATAAAACATTTTATGGTTTATTGGCAATTTTATTTTTATTGCCAATACCTCTTGGTGCAAATAGACCATGGGCTTGGAGTTTTTTTGAAATTTGCATTTTCACCCTGACTATTTTTGTTGTGTGGCGAAACCGTAAAGTGACATTTATGGGCGTTGCAAGCTATACAGTACAAATTTATTTATGGTTAGCCTTTATCATCTTTAGTTCCTTACAAATTATTGCTTTACCCAAATTTATAGTAGCGGCACTTTCACCAACTTCGCTCGAAGCGTTTTTGTCAGTTGGCGCACCCGCTTTTTATTTATCTGTCGATCCATCGCAAAGCACAACGAGTTTTATTAAATTACTCAGCTTTTTCTGCTTATTAATGTGTACGCTGAGCTTAGTTGACACTGAACGACGTATTAAACTGGTTTTGTACACAATGGTGGCAAGTGGGACAGTACAAGCCTTATATGGTAGTTTGGAAATATTATTAGGATTAGAATCAAGCTTAATATTTGGACTTGATGTTAGCAATGTGGCGACAGGCTCATTTGTTTACAAAAATCATTATGCAAACTTTCTTATGCTCTGTTTAGCAGCTGGTGTTGGTTTGTTAGTCACCTCTTTAGAAAAATCTAAGATGTCGACTCCCAAAGATTTTATGCGCTCGTTTGCAACGACCTTACTCAGCAGTAAAGCGATTGTTAGAATTTGTATTGCCGTTATGGTAATTGGACTCGTGATGTCTCGTTCACGTATGGGTAACACAGCTTTTTTCATGTCTATGGCCGTTGTTGGTGGGCTTGCGCTAGTAATAATTAGAGACAAAAGCAGAGGTTTGTCGGTACTAGTAATTAGTATGTTCATCATAGACCTATTTATTGTAAGTGCCTATTTTGGTTTAGAACGAGTAAAAGAACGCTTAGCGCAAACCTCTCTGCAACAAGAGAGCAGAGATGAAGTTGTTGCTGATGCTTACCCTATGCTAGCTGACTTCCCTTTATTTGGCTCTGGTGGCGGAAGCTTTTATTCAACATTTCCCAGTTACCAAGAAGCTAGTGTGGATGTTTTTTATGATCATTTGCACAATGATTATCTACAATTTTTAATTGAATATGGCATTCTTGGTGGGTTTATATTATCAACCATTTTGCTATTTAGTTTTTACAAAGCGGTAAGAGCCATGTACAAACGAAAAAACTCTATCTTTAAGGGGACTGCATTTGCTTGTTTAATGGCTCTCATTGGCATGTGCGTGCATATGACGGTGGACTTTCCTCTTCAGGGGTATGCAAACGCCGCTTATTTTGTCGTATTTATTGCCTTGTGTATGATAATTAATAGCCTCAAATTGCGTCCCCAGAAAAACAAGAATCGATTACGATAGATCGTTCGCCAAACTGTCTTTCAGCGTCTTGTCATTGCATTATGATTTGCATGAAAGAAAGTTTTTTGCGACTGCAGGCGCGTCTATTTTTACCCACCGACAAACCGTTACTAAATGACCGTTGGCATTAATGAAATCTCGAAATTGGTCGCGAGAACTGTGTGTTTTTAACACCAATACCACCCTTTCACGCGCCACCTTGTTAATATTAATATAAAAAGGATGATTTGCCTTATATAAGGTAAGGCCTAGTTGGCTATATAATAAATGTACTTCTCTTGACTGAGGACCGAGTTCGTTAGCTTTTTCAAGATACCCTAACATCTCATCGTCAAATTCTTGCAAACGCCATTTCAACATTGCTAAATTAGCCCAAGAAACAGGCCACATAGGTCTTAAGGTAGTTGCCTTTAAATAGTCAGCCTTAGCATCAAGCAAACTTTTGTCTGCATCTAAACCTGATACTTGACCCCATTCCGTAATCTGGCCAGTCAACTCAATATACAATGGATTTGATGAATGCAGGATCCTTGCTGTTTTAATAGCCCGCTTTGCTGATTCGTACTCTTCTTTGGTTTGCGTTTGGCCATTTTCACTCCATAAATCGATAGAGTTTCTAACCGAATAATAATCTAAATTAGCCGCGCCAAATCGAAACGCATTAAAAATCCCCACAACACACACTAAAATCATAAATAAAAGTAGAACGCGATTTGTTTTTCCGCCTTCTGACAACTTGCTGTGAAACTTTAAAAATATATTCATTTCCAATTAACCTTTTGGGTAATTAGTGTTGGCATGTTAATAAACATTGAATCAGCTATTTGTTTGCCTACTCGCTCTTTAACAGCTTCGTATGCCACTTGCATATCGTTTGGACGCTTATGCACATTATGTGTGTCTGATGCTGCGTAGCATAGCATATCATCATTTAGTAATTGCCATGCAGTGGCTTCGACGTCACTGCCAAACCTACCTACAAATGCACCCGCTGTTACTTGAAAAAGACATCCTAATTTAAACAAATAAGCCGCTTTTTTATACTGTGCTAGCACATCTCGATTTCTTTCAACATGAGGGATAACAGGTTGAATATCGTTTTTTATTAACCATTTTATTAAGTTTTCTGCACCAGCAGGTACATGACTATGAGGTAATTCTAATAATAACGCTTTTTTTCCGTCCCATTCGCCGATAAAAGGCAATTTGTTATTTTGAACGAGCGGGATAATTTCGGGACAAATACGCACTTCGCAAGCAACCGATAACTTAATTGGTATGCTCGCTTGTGTAATTGCTTTTTGTGCAATCAAGAAGGCTTTAGCAATGCTTTCGGTGTTGTTATTAAAAATACCCAAATGGATATGTGGGGTACACATAATGTGAGTAACACCAGCTTCAAATGAATTTTTAGCAATTGCAACAGTATCGTCCGCGGTTCTTGCGCCGTCGTCAATACCCGGTAAAATATGGCTGTGTAAATCAATCACGGGTTATCGTCATTTTTCCTCAGAATAACTAGTATACCCATATTGATCATAAAAACCTGCATATTCCCCTGACTTTTTCGCCTTTTTCAGATCAACTTGATTAAGCACGATTCCGTCTATTCGATGGCCTATTTGAACGAAGCGACTTAGCCCATTCTTGATGACTTTGTCACTAGTGCTGTCAGATTTGACAACATATACCAATGAATCGCAGTGCTTTGATACCACAATAGCGTCACTTACCGCTTGGGTAGGAGCACTATCTAAAATGATATAGTCATAAATTCCACGCAATGCGGCCATAAGCTCAGCAAAGCTTTCTGAAGCAAGTAATTCTTGAGGGTTAGGAGGTATTGTTCCTGCACTAAGAATATCTATGTTGGATTCTTCATCACTTACAATACACTCTTCGAGGGTATGGGTGCCAGCAACGGCGTTTGCTAATCCGGGTTGAAAGCCAGGCAACTCAAAGCGCTTAGCAATGGTTGGTTTTCTTAAGTCCGCGTCAATTAACAGTACTTTACTCAATTGGCCAATAGCGAAAGCTAAGTTAGAAGAAACCGTACTTTTTCCTTCTTTTGGCACGCTAGATGTAACCAATATAGTTTGTGAAGGCTTATCAATATTTAACAATTGTAAACTTGTTCGCAATGTTCTAACCGATTCGCTAAACAGATGGTGATTGACGTCAAAAAAGTGGCGAAGCGGTAAATTTTCTTTCCGTTTGTGCGGCTGCCAAGGAATAATACCCAACATACGCTGACCTAACTTACGTTCAACGTCGTCTACTGAGCGAATACCGCTATTTAGTGCGTTGAGTAACAGTGCTAAAAATGCACCAAATCCAAAACTTATGACAAAAGACGCCGCGACAATAAGACCCTTTTTGGGTTTCGCAGCAGTAGAAGGCGGTTTTGCCGAATCTAATATTCTTGCGTTTGCCGACTCAAAACCACCTAACTGGTCGGTTTCTTTTAATCGGGTAAAAAATGAATCATAGAGTTGTTGGTTGGTATCCACATCCCTTTGGAAGGTTTTGCGTTTGTTTTCTAAACTTGAAAGTTCACGAAATCTTGCTTTTGCTTGATCCACGTCTACTCTCAATGCACGTACCTTAGCTTCATTGGTGCGATATTCGCTGGTAATCCCTGATACCAAATTACTAATTTGTCGACGTAAGCTAGACCGTATTGAATTTAATTCAGCATTCGCTGCTATCATTACCGGATGCTTGGGTCCATAGACTTCTTGCAATTCTGATACTTTACTTTCGGCGAGCACTTCCTCACGCTTGACTTGCTGTACAGAAGGATGGTTTAACACTTCTGGGACCGAAGATAATTCATTTAAGGTAACACCAGGCTTGTTGACTTGTGCAAAAATAGCCTGATTGCGCTGCAAACTTACTTGCGCATTAATCAATTGGTCGCTTAATTGTTGTAACTCATCAGAAGCAAGCCCCACTACGCCATCAATATCGACTAATTGCTCTTCTTCATAAAAGGCGGCTAATCTTGCTTCCGCTTCATCAAGTTTAGTGCGCAAACCTTCCAAGCTCTGGTTTAGCCACAATGTCGCTTTTTCCGTCATTTCCAACTTAGCTTCGAGGTAACTTTCGATATAAATATCAGCAATGTTGTTCGCGATATCAGCGCTTAATATTGGGTCAGGGGTTTGCACAATCACATTGACAACTTGTGTATTTTTAACTGGTTCTACAATCACTGCTTGCATTAATAAGCTTGTTGCGTACCTTTTAAGACCTGCTTCAATTTGTTCTTCGGTAAATGTTTTTGTTTCTTTTTGCGGTAAAAAAGGCAAAGCTTCTTTGATTGATGCTTTTGCACTTTCGCTAAATTTGGTCAGGGCACTTCTATTTTCTAGCACAGTGTCTCGGTTAAAAAACTCATTCTCTTGCAGGTTCATGCGATCCACCACTCGTTCTGCTATTTGCCGGGAACGAAGAACCTCGTATTGAGTTTGAAAGTACTCTTTTCTGCTAGAGTCTAGACCATAAATTTCTTCTATAGACAGCACGTTTGTTTGTTCGGCTTCAATAAGAATTGAGACCTTTGAGATGTACTGCGGAGTTATTGTTAAAACAACCAAAACAGAAAGTATGGTAAGAAAGAACGCTAGTCCAAAAATACGCCAAAAATAGCGCTTTAAGGTATTAAAATACTGGGCAAAATCGATAATATCGGTATCAAAAAGCCGGGTCTCTCTATTTTCTAAGTTTGGGTCTACCATCAATTAACTCTTAAAAGTATGTTGGTTTAACGGTTAGAATATCGCCTGGCAAAACAATGCTAGTTGCATTGAGTTCAAGATTCACTTCAGAACCTTTTACTGTTCGGCGAACTAAGAACTCTCCGTCATTTTTGTCTGCGCGTTGGGTATAACCACCGGCCAATGCTGCAGCTTTGTCTATAGTAAGGCCGGGTTGATAAGGGTAACCCCCGGGCTTGTTAACTTCGCCGTTTATAAAAAATGGACGATACTCAACAACGGTAACCGACACAGAAGGATTAATTAAATAATCACCACGCAAACCAATATCAATAAGTTGCTCAACTTCGTTAACTGTTTTACCCACTAACTCAATATCACCTAGAAAGGGGTAACGAATAATACCAATATTCGATAATCTCGTTTCGACAGTGAGATCCTCTTGTCCGAACACCGTAATTTTGATTTCGTCGCCTGATCCTAAAGTATATTGCTCTTCCACAAATTGCGAATATGCGGTCATCGGGAATAAGCCAATGAGCATACTGAGCACCCATGTCATATTCAAAATGAATCTGACATTTAGCTTTTTGTTCGCGTTTTTCTGCATAGTAGTATTCAAATATTCCAATACGTTTACCTTTTTAATGTTTAATTACAGGGTAACAAGTGCATTAAAAATAAATTGGTTCCGATCAAAGTCGATTTCATTTCGATTACTATCTCTCTCGTCAAAGCGGTAACCCACTTCAAAATTTATCCAGCGTCTAAACTGATAATATACCGAGGCACGAAAACCCAAATTGTCGTCGCTTCGTATACTTAGCCCATCAATCAACTGGCCTTCGTAACGGTTATTATTCCACACAACGGCTGCACGAGAGCGAACCCTATCTAACCACTCATGACGCCATACTGCGGTATGAGTGCGACCTCTGATGAAGTTACCTTCACCGTTTGTTTCATTTGTATCGGCACTTGTTCGTATTTCGACACTTGCATATTCAACTGGTTCCCAACGAACCCCTGCCGCCCAATCAAAACCATCAAAATCATCTCTCAAAGCTGAGTCAAATCGTTTTTCTTGGTAACCCACTTTTGCAAAGCCAGATGTATTAGCGGTAGCCTCCCAACTCAGACCAACTAAATATGACATATTGCGACTGTCTAAGGGGTTTGTTGATACTGCGGGAGTTTTATAACTGACGGTTTCTCTGATGATATCGAATGTCAGATCAGTAGTTGCGCCAATACGATGATAGTATGTACCACCAATACGCGAAATGCGTCTATCCCTGACTAAATATTCTGGGGTAGATACATCATAGTCGAGGGTTCTTACATTAAAATTGACATCAATGCGTCCCTGTGAATTAAATGCGCCGTAAGAATAGAGAAAATCTAATTGAGTTTGTTTATATTGGTCTGGTTCATTGATTAAATCACCATTACCAATTGAAAAGCCTGAACCTCTGGCATCATGGCCATCTTCAAAATCTAATCTCGCATTAACGCGATGTCTGGCGCTTAATTCAACATCAGCACCGGCCGTTAAAAAATGGTCAGTGTAATTGTCTTCTTTACTACTAAAAAAATCTTCATTCTTGATACGGTAACCAAAATCGACTTGGCTAGCACCCAAGCTGCTAATCATACTGACCTGAGGAGAGACGATTCTTGACCAACTGCTAATCTCATCGCTGGCAAGTTGGCTCACATTGTCGTCAAACTTTACGCCAATATCGACGGTTGGTATCACTTCAAACCCACCAAACTGGACACTCGCTGCATCGTCAAACTGCTGCGCTAATGCACTTGTACTGCCCGTGCTTACAAGTAAAAAACATGCTATTGCACTTGTGATTTTTTTTGCCTTGTATCCCATAATAACTTTAAACATGTTTCAAAATCCTGTTTTTGTATCCTAACCAATTAGCTTAACTTGCTGGCGCGGCCTCGCGAGTGCGCGATTTTACTAAAGCCACACACAAAATGCACTACTTCAGTGCATAAATGTTGTGTGTTTGCCCCTTTATTTGCGCAAACTTAGTGCTTAAGCGCTTACTTTTCGTGATATTGCTTTAGCAAAGCAGAACTTATGCCAAGGAGCATTAAGCGAGTACCCACCAATTTGCTAACACAAACGGGGGTTATCAATGATTTTTAAAGCTGAGTGGCAAAAAGCAAGCTACATCGCCATTTTTCACAAATAAAAACTACAAACGATTATACACTATGGCCTTACATAAACAAAATCGCTTACAATTTTTACACTTAAGTATGATTTTTTAGTATAAAATTTACAATTAAGTACTAGTTTTACACATCTTGCATTAAACTTTTATTAAACCACGTAAAATTATCAATTATTACTTTATGTACTTCTAATTTTGTTTATCATTAACTAAGCTTTATAATAAAAAGTAACTTGGTGTTTTTGTTGAACATCAGATAAAGTACGAAATATAAAAACAATAATAATGAAGTTTGTAAAATATTGAAGTTGCACGATTCACTACAAACACAATAGGCAATAATCAAAAGTGGCAAAAAAAAGTAGAGTTAATCAAGATAATCGTAATGGTATTATCCAGTCGAATAAAAGCAGTTTTGCAACGCTTTATCGATTGGTCGATATTGTCACGATTACGCTAATATTCTTTCTGGTGCTCTACTCGCGTGATGTATTGATTCAACAATCAATAATGCTCACTTTACTAGTGAGTATTATTTCATTTAACATACTGGCTGAAGCCTTAGACCTTTATCGGTCTTGGCGCACCCAGTCAAATACCTCTTTATTACGCATGACCATTGTTACGTGGGGTATAAGTAGCCTGGCAGTTTTGCTATGGGCTTATTTTTTTCCTAGTGCAGTGACATTTGACGACCAAACGCTTTGGCTGTTTTTATTTGCGGTAATGCCAGCTTTAATGCTGTGGCGAATGGTTTTCAGAGAAATCTTGTTCATTCAGCGAAAGCGCGGCCACAATAGTCGTTCAGCGGCTGTTATTGGCGCTACCGCAAGCGGATATAATTTATGTATGCAATTACTCGAAAACGACCAACTTGGGATTCAATTGTATGGATTATTCGATGACCGTGCGCCAAGCCGTTTACCCCACGAATTTCACAATCAAATAGCTGGAAACATAGCCGATGTGCTAGCTGCCGCTAAAGAAGGAAAAATTGACTACATTTATATTGCTATGCCTATGAGTGCGGAAACCCGCATTATGGAAATTCTCAACCAATGTAGCGACACTACCTGTAACGTTTATATTATCCCTAACTTTTTCATATATAACCTATTAAATGCACGCTGGCAGTCGGTAGGTTCAGTGCAAACGCTGAGTGTTTTCGATACACCCTTTCAAGGAGCCAGTAACACTATTAAACGCATTGAAGACATCGTGCTCGGCAGTCTGATTTTGTTGATTATTAGCATTCCAATGTTGTGCATTGCCATTGGAATTAAATGCACGTCCAGAGGCCCTGTTATTTTTAAGCAGTTTAGATATGGCCTCGACGGTAAAAAAATAAAAGTTTACAAATTTCGTTCAATGACCGCTCAAGACAATGGTCCTGATGTAAAACAAGCGACTAAAGGTGATGCGCGCATCACCCCTTTTGGTCGATTTTTAAGGCGTACATCTTTAGACGAATTACCTCAATTTATAAACGTATTACAAGGTCGAATGTCGATAGTTGGACCAAGACCACATGCAGTCGCGCACAACGAACAATACCGTAAACTTATCGAGGGCTATATGCTACGTCATAAAGTCAAACCCGGTATTACAGGTTGGGCTCAAGTAAATGGTTTTAGGGGCGAAACAGAAACCGTGAATAAGATGGTAAAGCGCGTAGAATACGATTTAGATTATATTCATCGCTGGTCGGTTTGGCTTGACTTAAAAATTATAATCGCCACCGTTTTCAAAGGCTTCTTAGACAAAAATGCCTACTAAGTCTAGATTGAATATGTCTATTCCTTTAGTATTTGACCCCATATACAGCCAGCTCGATTTACCCACAAAACATCGTTTTCCAATACAAAAATATCAAGGGATAAAAGATCGTCTTATCGCAGAAGGAGTATCTGAAAAACAGTTCTATCAACCCTCTCCACTCAAGCAGCAAGAACTTAGCTCAGTGTATGACCCTACGTATATTAATCAATTAGTAAACGGTACTTTGGATCGTAAAGCAATGCGTCGAATCGGTTTTGAATGGTCAGAACAATTAGTGAACCGGACGTTAACCGCTGCATCTGGCACTGTACTTACCGCGAATTTAGCCTTAAAGCACGGTAAAGCACTCAATTTAACCGGTGGATACCATCACGCTTTTGCTAATTTTGGTTCAGGTTTTTGCATGATCAATGATTTATATTTGGCCGCGTTAAGTATGTTGCAAAACGACAATATTGAGCAGGTATTAATCTTTGATTGTGATGTACACCAAGGTGACGGCACCGCTAAACTCGCGGCCAATAATAATGCCGTTTACACAGTATCCATCCATGGTGAAAAAAACTTCCCTTACAGAAAACAACAATCTGATCTCGACTTTGGCTTAGCAAAAGGTACCCAAGACAAAGACTATTTAGAGCTTGTAGAGCAGGCACTTAACTTAGCGTTTACTTACTGCAATCCAGACGCCGTAATATATGATGCAGGTGTTGATATACATAGCAACGACGATTTAGGACACTTAGATATTTCAACTCAAGGTGTTTTTGAACGTGACCAACTGGTTTTTGATATTTGCGAAGAAAAACAATTACCCATTGCAGCCGTTATCGGAGGTGGTTACCAAAGAGATATTGATGCTCTAGTCGACGCGCATATACAACTTTTTAAGGCCGCTAAGGTAATTTAATGCCTTAGGCCACCATAAATTTCATTTCACCTTGACTTTGGCAATCAAAATGATTGCATCATAGCTCACCACACTTTATAATCTGTATATATTTACAGTAGTTCTCTATTTAACCAGTTCTCTATTTAACCAATAACGGAACATATTTACTATGAAAATTAGTGCAGTGTACGCTGAGTCAAAACCTTTTATTGAAAGCTTATCAACGTCTCAGAAAGAACGTTTGGCGTTTATTGATTTTAACCTGCAGTTTTTTAGCAAAATCTCACGAAGTGACTTAATAAGTCGTTTTAAAACCGGTTTGGCCGCCAGTACACGTGATTTTGCGGCTTATCGTGATATTGCCAAAAACAATTTGAACCTTGATCACAGCACCAAACATTATTGGCGTACACCACAATTTGAACCCGTGTTCCAATTTTCCGCAGAATCCATTTTACAATCGGTTAGCAAAGGATTCAGTGATGGTATTACTGCTCCTTCACAACCTTCTGAACATTGCTTTGACGCTGTGTCGTTAATACATCCTAATGTACATATTATCGCCGCACTCATGCGGACTATTCATAATCGGCTTGCCTGCCAAGTCAAATATGTATCCATCAGTTCAGGTGAAAGTACTCGCATAATTGTACCTCACTCTATTATCAATAATGGACATAGATGGCATGTGCGCGCCTTTGACCAAAAGTCTGGGGCATTCCGCGACTTTGTTTGCACAAGATTTACTCAAGTAAATTGCACAGAAACGCCCGCTCTTCCCAAGCAGCTAGCTCGCAGCGACGAACAGTTCAATCGTTTGGTATCACTTATACTCATGGTTCATCCAGATATTAGCCATACACAAGCCATTGAGATGGACTATGGCATGCAAAACGGTGAGCGAGTAATGCAAGTACGAGCCGCCTTAGCAGCCTATGTGCTTAGATACTGGCAAGTAGACTGTTCTTTTGAACATCGAATACTCAATCAAGGCTGTCAGTTGGCTTTAAAAAATCACGAAGTTTTAGCCAGTATCGAGAGCCCTCAACTGGCACCGGGTTTTACACCAAAAAAGTGAACTAATAACACCTAGTAGCGTCTATACAATTCGTATTAATGTGAGTGAGCGCAAATATGTCAGATTTAGAGTCTAATAGTAATTCAAATACTGCTGCAGTTGCTGCCAAAAAAACACCTACAAAAAACAATGGTATGGAACAACGAAGAGTACTAGGCTTGAAAGATGCACAAAATTTTAATGAGGACTTGATTAAGCTGGCAGTTTTGCTTTATCAAATTGACGGCAAAGTAACACTTTCTGAACAAGATTATTTCGAGAGTTTAGTCAACAACATGGATTGGCATAACGGAGTCTCGTTAGAAGCCTTTATAAACGACGCTATTCATCAAAGCCGTTTAGCTATTGACCAATATGAAACAAAAGAGTTTTTATTTAGTTTAAGTGCTGGCCTTAACCACGACCCTGCCACCGCACTAGAAATGGCGATGGCTATTACACAAGTTGACGGTAACAGAAGTGAAGATGAACTCGAACTATTATCATTACTTTCTAATAGAGTCTTGGCAAAGGGCCTTGTCGCTTAAGCATATTAGGTATAGCTTCTTAGGTATAGCAACTGATTCTTACTGCTTAGCAAGTTTCGATTGCGCATCTACAGACACCGCCGAATTAGCATCGCCTACCTTAAATATTTTTCCGTATTTTTTACACAGTGCAAAAGAGAGCACGCTCCCAATAACACCGGGCGCTATCCAAAAAATCACTTGGTAACTGCCTGCGGCATCTAAAAATTGGCGACCACCAAAGGCCAAAAACGCAGTATAGGCACCTATACCTGAACCTATCATACTGCCTACGTGTTCTAAAATATATGCACGTACACCCACTGATTTTCTGTAGATATAGTGCAACATACCAGCGCCTATTAACATACCTAAAATACCGAATACAGTATGTAATATATTAGAGCGTACAATGCCTATACCAATAAACAGAGGACCACAAGCGAATAACAAGGCAATTGGCGCAACATAAGCAAATGTCCGTAATTTAGCGCGGTTCTCTTTGGCCCGCAAAACCGCATCACCGTGTTTTGTCGAGGTATAACTGAGTAATGCCAAATAAAGTAAAAAACTCCAAAAGTAGCGAATACTTTCGGCTATTTCAGCTGCGTTTTCTCGATCTGCATATTCATGCTTAATCGTTAACGGTATTGCTAAAACTAAGGCCGCCATAATGGCACCTGTACCTGCAACTGCATACATAACATTTCGGTAATATCGCCCAAATTTCTTATGGTTTAACTGTCCTTTTTTGGTATACATCGGTACCCAAAATAATATTAAAGCGGTACTACCAAATATAATGTGTAAAATAAATAAGCTGGAGTGTAAGTAAGTCATGTTAAACCTTTTTTGAGCTGAGTCTTAACTTAAGGTCATCTTAAACCACTATACAAAAAAGCATTAGTGCTAGATGTCACATTTTGTAAAAGTGACTTTTGGCCTATATTGCACAATTGAGGTTTACTGATAAGCTTACAAACAAAACCAACACAAATTGATGTGTACAGTATTAACTCTAGGGAAATAAAACATGGGCACTAAAGATAAAAAGTCGATCATTTCACTAGAGAATTCATCTGCGATCGCAACCTGGGCAATTGTCACCGGTATCAGTATTTATTTTCTTGTTAGCAATAGTAATTTTAGTGCACTATATGCTTTTTTTACGTTTCTCGCTTGCTCCCTTTATATGGCATTGTGGTTAGTTGCTACTAGTCACAGCGAATCGATTAAACCCTTGTTTCGTCTTTCCTGCACTATATTGTTATTTTTCTCCGTTATCCTTATTTATTTTTTGGTTCCCTTTCCGTTTGTTGCAATCTTCATGGTGATTTTTAGTGCTATCACTCCTTATTATATGAGCATCAAGCGTGCATTAATGCTCTCTCCCTTTTGGGCTTTACCTCAATTTTTAATATTCGAGTTTTACTGGCAACAATCAGGTTCTTTGTTAAGTGCGATGCTATTTTGGACCTTCAATATTTTTGCTTTAGTCATGGTAAATACCACGCTTAGAGAGCGTGAAGCTCGTATGCAGGTTGAATTATCTAACCGCCAACTGAAAGCTACGCAATCGTTGTTAAACGAAGCAGTTAAACAAAGTGAACGCGTGAGAATTGCGCGAAATATTCATGATTTGTTGGGGCATCACTTAACTGCACTAACCATTAACTTGCAGGTTGCTTCACATAAGTCTAGCGGAGAAGTCAAAGAGTCTGTAGAGCAATGTCATCAATTGGCAAAACTGTTATTAAGCGATGTACGAGAAGCTGTAAGTGATATACGTGAAAAGAGCCAACTTGATTTAAAAGCCAGTATTGAACAAATGCTAGAAAAACTTCCTGATTTAGACGTTGCACTGGCTTATCCAGATGATATGGCAATTACTGATATTCAAATTGCCGACACTATATTAAAAAGTATTCAAGAAAGTATTACCAATACAATGCGCCATGCTCAGGGTAAAAATGTAAAGGTGGATATTCATTTTGATAGCGAGAAACAAACTAATCTGCATATTGAAATTGAAAATGATGGTAAAATGCCAAAAGAAATTACATTCGGAAATGGTTTAAAAGGAATAATAGAGCGCGTAAATGCGATTCAAGGTAACGTCGAATTTATCTTAAAACAAGGTAAGTTTTATACGCTTATCCAAATTCCGGTCATGCAACATGATTAATGTACTTTTGGTCGACGACCAAACGCTAGTGCGCCAGGGTATTCGTAGTTTGTTGGCCTTATCCGAGCAAGTAGCCGTAGTAGGTGAAGCGCAAAATGGTTTACAAGCTTTAGAGATACTGCTTGAACAAGATGAAAGCTGCGCAAATGCAATAGACCTTGTTCTTATGGATATTCGTATGCCCAGTATGACGGGTATTGAAGCACTCATGGAGCTTAATGAAAAACAAATAGATATCCCGGTTATTATGCTAACCACTTTTGACGATCACGAATCGGTTATGCAGGCGATAAAAGCGGGTGCTAAAGGATATTTGTTGAAAGACGTGTCTTTAGAAACACTAGTCGACAGCATTGAAACTGTGCATAAAGGCGAAACACTTATACAACCAGCAATTACAGAGCGCCTTATCCAAGGTTTACAAGGTAAAAAGGGTGAGTTTGAAGCGTCTGAAATGCCAGAACCTTTGAGTAAGCGAGAGACTGAAATTTTGAGACTAATGGCTGCTGGGTGTTCTAACCGCGAAATGGCCGAGAGTCTATTTAAATCAGAAGGAACGATCAAAAATCAGGTCTCGAGTATTTTAAGCAAATTAGGGGTGCGTGACCGCACCCGAGCAGTGCTAAAAGCGATTGAATTAGGCATTATGTGAGTATTAATTATTAGCTTTTGTGTCAGCTTCGTTTTTTAGTTTACTTGGCTCAATGCTGGTTACGCCCTTTGTGGGATTGAACACACTTAATTCATTATCAGACAAGGTACGAATAGGTTGAGTGCGAACACACATTAGATCTTCTGCTACTTCACGACAAAAGCCTTGATGCAAACGATTCGTTTTCAAAATATAACTGCAACTTGCTTGTTGTTTCTTTTCATCGCACGCCTGCCATGCAAGCTTATTATGATGGCCGTCATGACACACTGCTGCTGCAGACACTAGCAATAAGGCAACAAGTAGACTTAGTTTACTGCATGATTTACTGCATGATCTATTGCTTGAGTTTCTACTTGATAAGTTGGTAGAGGATATAAATTTTTTCATGATCGCTTCCTAATAAATGCGTTAATTAGCTAACTTACCGCTGTAACACCCAATGAACATATTTTCTTCAACACTGGCCGCATGATAGTGATAACCACGCACATCATCAGTATGACCACGACATTGGTCTAAGTCTGATGATTCGTTACCTTGTTGGTCTAACATACCGTAAATACCAAAACCATCTAGCGCATATCCCATTTTTGCAGCGTGCCCATCGCTTTCTGCTTCAATCTCGCTACAACCTGCTGAACCATGATAATGATAACCCGCAACTGGATTAATATGACCTGCACAGTCGTCAAATGCAGCAATCGTATATGCGCCTAAAATAGCGTCAACTGGGGCTGGGGGAGCAATTGCCACACCATTTAGACTAAGCCCAACGTCATCTCTTCCAATACTTGTTGGTGACTCAGCAAGAACTGGCTGAATGGGAATTGTATAGGTTTGTGATATGCCTCCATCGACATAGTCTAAAGAACATTCTACACAATGATTTTGCAACTCAGCTGCTACATTAGGGCGTGCAGCACCGTCACACTTTTCAAGTGTATCGGTTACATTGACCAAGCCAGTATCAGGGTCGTATAACTGCCAATTGCTGTCATTGTATAGCGTAGGAAGATTCTGGATAAACTGACCGTCAATATCATATACTTCACCGTCCCCATCAAACCAAATCCCCACTTCGTCTGCACTTGCAAAAATATCGACCGGGCAAAAACTACCTACTTCATGGGTTGATGGCGCTCCTACTATCACAAATTCATAACAGCTGGTTTCGCTACCATCATTGAGCGTGCAAGACACTTCAACCACACTATCTAACAATGCTCCACTAGCAAAGGCAAAAGGGTCTACTTCCGGTTGAATTGTTGTATTGTCTTCGGATGAAGAATCAATAACTTGTTCTTCAATTTCTGAGTTAGCACCATCGCTAGAACAACCCGCTAAATACAAGCCAGTCAATAGTAATAGGATAGTTCGTCGAATAAAAAGGGAAAATATAAAAGTTCTAAACATAGGGCACACCAATAAGCTGATTGAGTGCCCTATAGTATTAAACATAGGTGCAGATAAAGTGCAGATTCTACGTATATAATATGGAAATCGTTGTTTTTACAATTACGCCAAGTGCTTGTTAAAAAATGTTAGTGTTCGCTCCCAAGAAAGCTCTGCATCTTTAGGGCTGTAGCGACTTGTCGAATCATTGTGGAAACCATGCTGCGCACCCGCATAAGTATGTGCAATGTATGACGCATTGTTAGCTTTTAAAACCGCTTCATATGCGCTCCACGATGCATTAACCCTTTTATCTTGTTCAGCAAAATGTATCATTATTGGTCCTTTTACTTTTTGCTGTAAGTCTGCATTTGCAGGGGTACCATAATAGGGAACCGCAGCATCAATTTGCTTGGACATGGCCGCTGCTAACAAATTACTAATATAACCACCAAAACAAAAACCAACCACGCCTAATTTACCACTACCGCCGTCAATGCCCTTTAACCAAGCTGCGGCTGCCATAAAGTCTTGTTCAATTTTATTACGTTCTAAACTTCTTTGCATTTTCCTGCCTTCATCATCGTTCCCCGGATAACCTCCCAAAGGAAATAAAGCGTCGGGTGCAAATGCAATAAAGCCGGCTTTTGCAAGTCGACGAGCGACATCTTTAATGTAAGGATTTAATCCTCGGTTTTCGTGAACCACTAAAACCGTAGCCGCTTTATGTGAAAGGTTGCGCGGCACGACTAAATAGCCCTCACCTTTTCCATGGCCCTTAGGAGAATCAAAACTTTCGTAGCTTGCTTTTATTTCTGGGTCATTGAAACTCACTTGCTCAGCTTTCGCGTAATCTGGAATAAGTGAACTAGAAATCATGCCCAAAGACAAACCGGTTACCGACAGCGTGCCTATGCGGGATAAAAAGGTACGGCGGTTTATATCGCCGTGCGCATATTCATCGTACCAATCGAATGCTTGCTGAGGAATTTGCTGTGGGGTTAAGGTGTCTTTTTGCTTTATTGTCATTAGTTTTCCTTTGCTTCCCAGGGTTTTGAATACCGAAACATTCAAAAACATGAAGGTGAGTATAAGTATTATAGTAGTTTAGCTAAAATTTGAGATAGTGATAACTTGCAAGCTCGCATACAAGCTAGTTTGCAATAATAACGATAGTGTTATTACGAGCAATTTGCACGTATAGATGATAGGGTAAAAAAATAAGACTTAAAGGAGGTAAGCATTATGGCTTATCAGTCAAACAATGGCGGCTTAGAAAATATTTCTATATTGATTGGACGAGTATTGTTAGGGCTATATTTTTTATTGCCCGGAATCCAAAAGGTACTCCAATTTGACACCATGCTAGCCTATATGACTCGACATGAAGTGCCATTTACGCAGATGTTGTTAGTTATAACACTCGTATTGCAAATAGTGGCTGGGCTAGCCCTGATTAGCGGATTTAAAGTGAAAGTATTTGCCTTTTCTTTGGCAATATTGACCCTAATAATTAATTTTTACATGCATAATTTTTGGAGTTTACCAGAAGGTGGCGATGTGGCTCGCGAAACCCAAAATTTTGTTAAGAACCTTGGGATTTTTGCAGGCTTAATGGTATTGAGCGGATTTGGAGCGGGAGCCATTAGTCTTGACGCCCGCTCAGCAAATAGGAAAAACCTGTTTTAAATTAATTATCTAAAGGCGTTCAAAAATAACCGCTATACCTTGGCCTCCACCTATACACATGGTCGCTAGAGCGTATTTCCCGCCAATTCGGCGTAGCTCGTGTATTGCTTTTGTAGCAATCACTGCGCCCGAAGCACCAATTGGGTGACCTAAAGCAATTGCCCCGCCATTGGGGTTAGTTTTACTTGGATCCAAATCCAAACCTTTGGATACCGTTAGTGCTTGCGAAGCAAACGCCTCGTTAGATTCGACGACGTCCATATCACTAATTTTTAAGCCCGCTTTTTTAAGTGCCGCTATAGATGCCGGTATTGGACCCTCACCCATTACATCATTTGGCACACCAGCAAGTGCATAAGAGACAATTCTTGCAATAGGGGCAAGATTGTTACTATTAGCGTAGCTTTCACTTGCTAAAGTTAAGAAAGACGCACCGTCATTGATACCTGAAGCATTGCCTGCGGTAACTGTGCCATCTTTTTTGAATGCTGTTCTCATACCCGCTAACTTCTCTGCAGTTGTGCCCGGTTTAACATGTTCGTCGGTTTCAAAAAATGTACTGCCTTTCCTGCTTTTTAGCTCCACAGGTACTATTTGCTCATTAAAATAGCCGGCATCAATAGCCGCTGCCGCTCTTGCATGAGAAAGAGCGGCAAACTCATCTTGTTGTTCGCGGGATATATCCCATTTTGCAGCAAGGTTTTCAGCAGTAATGCCCATATGCCCTACACCAAAAGGGTCGGTCAATGCCGCCACCATCATGTCGACCATTGAGCTGTCTCCCATGCGTGCACCTGAACGCATTGCTGCTGACAAATAGCCTCCTCTTGACATGTTTTCTACGCCACCGCCTATTGCTAAATTGTGATCGCCCAGCATAATGCCTTGTGCAGAACTAACAACAGCCTGGAGGCCTGAACTGCACAACCTATTTAATGCCATTGCCGTAGAATTAAGTGACATTCCAGCTTGAATCGAAGCGACTCTCGCGACGTACGGAAACCGTGATTCAGTAGGAATAGTGTTTCCAACAATCACCGATTCGTATTGGTCAGCGCTTATCCCCGATGCCTTAATACCTTGTGCTAGCACTTGACCCGCTAACTCAGATGGCTCAATGCCTTTTAAACCGCCATTAAATGTACCGATTGCAGAACGCACTGCACTTAACACAACTACCTGATTCAGACTCATGGTATTTTCCTAGATTTTTAAATATATGGAACAAGAATAAATTTTACTGAGTAGAAGTATAATCACTTACATAAAATAAAACAGTAAATGATCTACCGACATTAGTGGCATATACGTCAAGTTTTAAGTTAAAAAAAAACGCTAGAAGACATAAAATCAACTAGCGTTTTCTTAACTACTAGCTTGAACACAAACTAGTATATTTAAAGTTTGATTAACGACGACGCCTAAAGCCCATCCAAAGGCCTGAGCCTAACACTAAGGCAATGCCTGCCGGTGCAGGAGTTGCTAAGAAGTTGTCATTAACCCAAGATATGTAAGGCGCATATAAGTTCCCACCAAATATGTCACCAAACGCACCAGGGATGCCGAACGGACCAGTTCCAGGAAGGCCAAAGGTGTTATTACCCGCTAACAAGAAGCGATCTGCATTAGCATCGTATACAAATGATGGACCACCAGAATCACCACCACCAATAACAGCTTCAAACAAGCCATTAATAGGATCAACTTCTGTTGCTAGAACATCACCGAAACCACGGTCACAAATACCAAACTGACAAAACGTGTCAATAAAACCGTCGCCAGCACCATCTATCAAATCTAAGAACGCATCATAACCGTCAAAATCTGCATACCAAACTTCGGTATCTTGTCCAAAGGCGTTTTGACATATGTCAGCATCACTAAAACCACCACTACGGCCGTTTACATTGCCTGAAAAACCGTCGTTACAGTCAAAAAGCTCCATAATGTTAAAGCCGAATCTTTTGTCGAAAAAACTCGATGAGTTTGCTTCGAATCCGTTGAATCCGTCACCTGTTGTACCGTGACCAACCATAGTTAGCATAGTGCCTTCTTGAAGTTGTGGACCCGTATAAAAATCATATATTTCTACTCCGTCGGGAATTTCTTCCGCAAGAGTTAAAATAGCAATATCGTCATTTAAACAACCGCCACTGAAGCCTGAGGCTTCACCAACATCACATAATCCAAAACCGCTATAATCTGGGTGAATATCAATTCCTGAAACAGTAAGTACCGAACTGTCGAAATCAGATACAAGATTACCACCGTCTGTAAAGACTGTTCTTACCCCAAATCCATCTTCCGAAATGTTGATTTTTCTACCGGTATCTGAGTTATCCTCTACGCAATGTGCTGCCGTGATAATGTGACGCTTGCTTATCGCTGAGCCGGTACAAAGACCAAAGCCATCGGGTGTAGCAATTTCTATACTTACTACACCAGTAAAATCACCTTCTGGTACCAAAGGTGCTCGATTGAATACACCAAAATCACCATTGCCCGCACCAATCACTGGAACAGCCTGTGCATCAATTTCAGCTGCGTTATCTGCCCCTAGTATGCTTGCTGTCGCTAGTGGGCTTAAAGCTAGACATACACCCAACGCCCCTATGCTTTTTTTTATATAAGCACTCATTTTATTATAATTCCTTCTTACAAATTTAATTTAATCGCCGAATACGACCGTACTGTTTCCCTATCATTAACTGACCGTTTAGTATGCGATTTTATACACTACGAAACACGATTAGCGCCTGAACAGAACACCTTATTAGTACCACTCACTAGACCAAAGATCTAGTCCCCAGCGCAAAATTTATACATAGGTATGAAATAAGATATTGATTTGTTGACTGATATAGGCGGAAAAAAAGAAAAGTCTGAGTTGACCACATAAGCCGGGTTCTGTATTTCCTTACGGAAATGACAATCATTCGTCTAGGCTATCAATCGCTCAATAGCTCAAGCAACCTACCCGTTCCCAACGCGGGTCGCGCCATTAGGGAACCTATTTGGTCTTGCTCCAGGTGGAGTTTACCTTGCCATTACTGTTACCAGCAACGCGGTGCGCTCTTACCGCACCCTTTCACCCTTACCTTTTTATTACCAAAGGTTATAAAAGGCGGTCTTCTCTCTGCTGCACTAGTCGTCGGCTCACGCCGCCCAGACGTTATCTGGCACCTTACCCTATGGAGCCCGGACTTTCCTCCCCCCAAACATAAAGTTCAAGCGGCGATTGTCTGGTCAACTCAGGCGAGCAGTATAAACTAAGTGTGCACATGTCGCTAAAAAAATATACATTAATTGTCCCACTTCAGCATTTAGATTCGTCATATAGATGCATCATGTGATGTTTTATTGAATAAAAGGAACAACTATGAAAAATTTTATGTTTATTTACGAAGGTGGCGATCCCGATTGGCACGCAAAAAGCTCACCAGAAGATTTACAAGCCCAAATGGCAAAATGGGAAGAATGGATGGGCAGGTTGGCCGAAAAGGGTCAGCTAGTAGCGGGTGGCGACCCCCTGCATAATGGTGGTGTAAGAGTAGATGTAACGGGCGCTGCCACCGATATTGCGGCAGCGGAATTTAAGGATTTAGTGAGCGGCTACTCAATAGTTGCCGCCAACACTATACAAGAAGCCACCGAAATTGCGAAAACATGTCCTATCTTTTTTGATACCGCAGTTAAAGTGCAAGTACGAGAAATATTGGCAATGTAGCTCACGGAACTGTATTAAGCTACACCATGCCTTACTGCGTTAATTATTAGAGAACTGTTCAATTTGTTTTTGTAAATTGATAAGTTCTCTATCACTAGCTCCGCTTTGTTTGGCTTTCAATAGAAATACATTACTAGTATGTAGATCATTTGCCAGCGCATAGATAAAAGCCATTGTTGCAGGCAGATGATGTGTTTTAGCTAGTTGCTTATCGTTGCTCAAGGAAGCCAATATACCTAAAGCCTTGTCAATATTTCCGTTGTGAGCCATGGCAATCGCATAGTTAATTTTTACCATGCCCGAATCCGTATGGACTAACCAGTTTTGATAATGCTGACAAATATTCGCCCAATTTGTATGAACAAAATCGCTTGCTCTTAGATGTTCATTCGCGATTAATGCTTCATATAGATACTCACTTGGCATAGCACCGTTGTCTATTTCGTTTAGCGCTTCTGTCAAATACATTACCGCTGCGGCCAAATATCGATTTTTCCATAAGCTTCTGTCTTGCATATTAATGGGGATCAAGGCACCGCTTTCATCAATACGTGAGCTTTGTCGTGCTAAACCAAACAAAATGACTGCACACAACGCACTCGACTCATTGCTTTTCAAACTCGGTGTTTGATACACACTTTTTGCCAAATTTAAGGCTTCTACTAATAGTAAATCATGACTACTTTGTTTTTCATATGCTTGCAAACTGCCATTTAGACCTTCATTAAACAGTAAATATAGTGTTTTATGGACGCAGTCTTTTGCCACCGTATTGGACGTTATATTGGACCCTGCGTCGTGTTTGAGCCCTTTGCCGCTTTCACAGACATCGCTGTAAAGAGACTCAAAACAAATACCCGATTTTTGCAGAAGTTGAGTCGCTCGATATATTCGCTTTCTTGCATTTTCAACAGATATAACAAGCGCTCTTGATACTTGTTCATTATTTAATCCCACCACTACTTTTAACAACAAGGGGATTAATAATTCAGGTTTTAAACCACTATTCGCAATCCAATTTAACAGTAGTAAAGACGAGTCGTCGACATAAGTATCGTCTACTTGATTGTGAGCATCATCCAAGGCCTCTATATCATGCGAACTCGGATAATGTTCAAATTTAGACTGTTGACGCAAATGGTCAATGGCTCTGCGCTTTGCCACCGTCATCAACCAAGCTGCTGGCAATGTTGGCACATGCGCAGGGTCAACCCATTTGGTGCTAGCCTTATTAAATGTGTCGTGCACGATGTCTTGCGCTAAGGCAAATTGATGTGAACCGAGCAGCTTCAGGAGCGTAGCGATAAGTTTGGGATATTCATTTTTATAACACAGCGCAATTATTTCGCTTGGCGTGGTAGCTGCGCCAGCAGCTTTACTTTCGAGAGATTGACGCATTACTGGCTGAGCATCGACGTGATAAACAAAAAGAAATCAGCAGGCAAGCTTGAGGCTATTACCTGCTCATTATGATTAAGCGTTTGCGTTATGGTAGATGTTTTGCACATCATCACAGTCGTTTAGCATGTCCATAAATTTTTCGAACATTGGCATGTTTTCTTCGCTGATTTCAATAGTGTCTTGTGGCACCCATGAAATTTCTTCAACATCAAACTCTAAAGACGGAAAAGCGTCGAGCAAGGCTGTTTTTGCTTTATAAAATTCAGTGTGGGGGACAAACACAGTGACTTCACCGTCTTCGACTTCCACATCGCTCACATCAACGTCTTGTTCCATAAGTGTTTCGAGAATAATTTCATCGTCATCGCCTTTGAAGCCGAACACCGCCAAATGGTCAAACATAAATGCAGCAGAGTTTTGCGCGCCTAATTTGCTATCGGTTTTAGTAAAACAATTTCTAACGTCAGTAATGGTTCTGTTTACGTTATCAGTTAAACAATCAACAATCACCATGCAATTGCCTGGACCAAATCCTTCATAGCGCGCCGGAGAAAAGTCTTCACCCGCGCCACCGGCGGCCTTGTCTATCGCTTTTTCAATTACGTGAGCCGGCACTTGGTCTTTTTTTGCTTTTTCAATTAAGCGTCGTAACGACAGATTGGCTTCAGGATCGGGGCCACCATTTTTTGCGACAACATAAAGCTCTTTGCCATACTTTGAGTATACCTTGGTTTTAGCGGCGGCTGTTTTAGCCATAGAAACTTTACGAACTTCGAATTTTCTTCCCATTTTCTTACTCTTATTTATTATTTTGGTATTAAGGTTTTTTCGTGTTGCTTTTATTGTACCCAAATATTAATACTTCAGCACCCGATTAATGATATTGCTTCAAGAATAAACTATAAGCTTCTTTTTGCTTTGCCTTTTTCGTCTTTGTTACGAAGGTAGGAATCTGGTTATTTCTGGAGCAACGATTGTTGAATTAGGGAATTCCTGCATCTGCAGAAAAGACGATTCGATTATCCGAACAGCATTATGTCTGCGCGAAAATGGCGAGTATTGGAAGCGTTTCAAGCTAAGTGTGCTAAAGCTAAATATTCACGAGACTGCATTTCTTGTAAACGACTCAAGCAACGCTGAAATTCAAACGACAAACGACCCGACACATATAATTCTTCAGCGTCAACTTCAGCCGAAATAATTAACTTAACTTTGCGTTCATAAAATTCATCAACCATGGCGATAAAGCGCCTAGCAATGTCATCTTTACTAGCATCCATTTGCTTTACATTAGCTAACAATACACTCTGATAAATACGACTTAACTCAATATAATCGTTTTGACTGCGGGGGCCGTCACATAAGGCCAAAAAATCAAACATAACGACACTATCGGCCTTTTTCATGCAGGTGATGTCTCTGCCTTCAATTTCAACGGCAACATTTTCTTGAAAGTTTTCTGCCGCTAGTTTATCAAAATAACGATCAAGATTTGCTTGGGCGTCGTCATCGAGAGGATAGTGATAGATTTCGGCTTGTTCTAGTGTGCGCAGACGGTAATCGTTGCCACTATCGACGTTTACTACGCGCGTATTCTCATTAATTAGCTCTATTGCCGGTAAAAACCTGGCTCTTTGCAAGCCATTTTTATATAAGCCGTCGGGCTCAATGTTTGAGGTAGCTACAAGTACAATGCCATGGTCAAACAAATATTGCATTAACGTCCCGAGTATCATGGCATCGGTTATATCTGATACAAAAAACTCATCAAAACAAATAATACGCGTTTCAGCAGCAATTTTTTTTGCGATGCTTTTTAAAGGATCTTCTTGCTGTTTTAGCGCCTGCATTTCTTTGTGTATACGATGCATAAAACGATGAAAATGCACTCGCATTTTGTTCTCAAAAGGCAAACAATCATAAAAGGTATCGACTAAATACGTTTTGCCGCGGCCGACCCCTCCCCAAAAATAAATACCTTGAATACTATTAGCATTCATATTGGCAGATTTGCGACTGAACTTGGCTTTAAGGTTCATGCGCCATGTACGCTTTTTTTGTGGCTGTGTGAGTTCATCGTACAAACGCTGTAATTCTTTTACAGCATTTTCTTGTGCCTCGTCGTACTGGAAATCGATTAAAGACAGGTCGTCTTGGTATTTTTCCCAAGGAGTCATTGGATAAACTCTTTTTGATGCAATAGGTGCAAACAATACAAATTTCTATCTCTTGATAAATATTCAATCTTTGGCATAAGTATACAAGGCTATAGCGTTATTGAATAGGCGTTCACAACATCAAAACACGATAAATTTTCATATATATCGAATCTTCTGTGGTAACATATCCATAGTTTATTAAACAACTTTGTCGGAATTGATTTATGGACGTAATAACATTACTGCTTGGTGTCATTATAGGAATATTATTGGGTGTGTTCGCTGCTGTTATCTGGCACAAAACAAATTCTACAGAGAACCAAGCGCTGAATTCATCCAACGAAGCCGAGCTTAAAACCCTGCTCGCTCAACAAGCACATTCTCATATTTCACAGACGCAGCAGTCGGTGTTAAAACTAGAGCAAGAGTTGAATCTGTTAAAAGCATCTGTCACGCAATACGAAAACGCATTAACAGTAAACGATATCGACGATACACAATCTTCATTTTATGGTGAACATGCGGGCGTCTTTTTGCGTAATAGTACTAAGAGTGACAATAAGTACATTCCAGAAGAGTCATCCGATGCACAACCTAAAGATTTTGCGAATAATGGTTCAGGTTTATTTGTCGGGCAAACCGTGACAAATGATTCTAAAGAAGGAGAAAAATCAAGCAATTGACTTGAGATATGAACTATTGCCTCTAAATATAGGTCTGTATTAGGTATTTTAATTTAGGAGTATTAGATTTCATGACAAAAGCGATTTGCCAAGGTTCTTTCTCTAGACCACTATCCTTTTCTAGAATGGGTGTTGTCTTTATTGCAGCTGTTTTTTCTGCAATGATAGGAGCTTCTTCAGCATCTGCGGGAATACCTTTCTTTTCAGATGATGAGATGCCATCTCTAGCGCCCATGTTAGAAGAAACCACCCCAGCCATTGTGAGTATAGCGGTCAAAGGCACACAAACCACATCTCGCCAAGAAGTACCCGAAATGTTTCGATACTTTTTTGGCAATCCTAATCAACAGCCGCGCGAACGTGAATTTAGAGGCTTGGGTTCGGGCGTAATTATTGATGCAGAAAAAGGCTATATCGTTACTAATAATCATGTGGTCGACAATGCAGATTCTATTTTAGTCAAAATGTCGGATGGCCGTGAATTTGAGGCTGAAAAACTTGGTGCCGACGCACAAAGCGATATCGCGTTACTAAAAATCGAACCTGATAATTTAACCCAAGTAAAATTAGCCAATTCTGACAAAGTCCGTGTAGGTGATTTTGTAGTCGCTATTGGTAACCCTTTTGGTTTGAGCCAAACAGTTACCTCGGGCATAGTTAGTGCACTGGGGCGCTCAGGTCTGAATATTGGCGGCTATGAAGATTTCATTCAAACCGATGCTTCCATCAACAGGGGTAATTCAGGTGGTGCATTGGTTAATTTACGCGGTGAACTAGTCGGTATAAACACCGCTATTTTTGGCCCCAATGGCGGCAATGTAGGCATTGGCTTTGCTATTCCCTCCAATATGATGAAAAACCTCGTCGACCAAATCAGTGAGTTTGGTGAAGTGCGTCGTGGTTTGCTTGGTATTATAGGGGGCGACGTTGATGCTGGATTGGCAGAAGCGGTAAATTCTGACATTAATTATGGTGCTTTTGTAAATGAGGTAGTGCCTGATTCGGCTGCAGAAAAGGCGGGGATTGATGCCGGCGATATTATTGTTGCCATTGACGACAATGAAATCAGCTCGTTTAATGAATTGCGTGCAAAAGTGGCCAGCAAGGGCGCTGGTGCAGAAGTTGAGTTAAGCATTATACGTAATGGTAAAAAGCAAAGTGTGAATGTAGTGCTCGATTCAGATGGTTCAGTCACTATTGAAGAAAAAGACATACACCCGGCTTTGGAAGGCGCAGACTTATCCAATGGTAGAAGCCGCAGAGGTAATGATGCCATTGAAGTTAACGAGGTAGCTGAAAATTCACCAGCGGCAAGAGTTGGCTTTAGAGAAGGTGACGTTATCGTTGGCGTAAACCGCAAAAGAGTGGCTAATATTGCACAGTTGACGGAAGCGGTCGAAGCCTCAAAAGATGTGATAGCAATTAGTATCCAGCGTGGTAATAGCGATTTATTTGTAATTATAAGATAGCGTTTACTACCGTTAAATAGCTCTAATTCAACAGCCAAGATGCGAAAGTATCTTGGCTGTTTTTATTTTTAGCACATCTGCTATTGCTTACCCTCTTATCTTTGCTATGATCCTTACGCTTATTAAGGAAGTCACTACACATGTCATTTTTCTCCAAATTGTTCATAGCATTGCTCAAGCCAATCATTTTGGGTATTGTCGTTGCTGGCATGTTGTTATTGTTTTTTCCTGAATTTAGAGAGGGTAAAGGTTTAAATTTATCTTGGCTAAATCAACAAGAACAAGTACCTGAACGCTTGAGTTATTACGATGCATTGAGTAAAAGTGCGCCTGCGGTCGTCAATATTTACAGTTTAATTGTAGAAGACTCAAACAGTTTATTTAGGTCTCGCAGAGAGCGCTCTAGCCTTGGTTCAGGTGTTATAATGCGTGATGACGGGTACATACTCACTTGTTACCACGTTATTCGCAATGCTGACAGCATTTTTGTTGCCTCTCAAGACAGTGTGTTAGTGCAAGCACAACTTGTCGGTTTTGATGAAGAGACCGATTTAGCTGTATTAAGAGTATTTAACGATAACCTACCAGTGATACCCCAAATTCCAGAGCCAGATTTGCGGGTGGGAGATATGGTCATGGCCATTGGCAATCCCTTAGACTTAGGTCAAACCGTAACTTCAGGCATTGTCAGTCGAATTAGTCGAAACAATTTGGCTAACTATTTTGATTTTATTCAAACCGATGCGGTATTGAACCAAGGTAATTCTGGGGGGGCACTCGTTGATTCTAATGGTTACTTAGTTGGCATCACTAACGCTAATTTCAAAACATTGGACAATCGTCGCAGACTCCAAGCGGTTGATGGTGTCAACTTTGCCGTTCCTTATGCCTTAGCAAAACGTGTGATGGATGAAATCATTGAAAATGGCCGCGTCAGGCGTGGGGAATTGGGCTTTGGTGGAGAAGCATTTCCACAAGGTCAAGGGATCGTGGTGCAAAGCATTGACATTAACGGACCTGCTGACCAAGCCGGTCTTAAAATCAACGACGTTATCATTGCTGTAGATGGCTTAGAAGTTACCGATGGGCGCGCCGTACTTACACTCATCGCGTCTACAGAGCCCGGCACACAAATGGAACTCATTGTCCAAAGAAACGACGAGCTCGTGAAACTAACCGCTATTGTGGGGGAGTTAGTCAGCACTTCCTAGCGCCATTTACCGCTTGGTGTTTATTCTTTCACTCTTTCTATATTCGCGCCTAGCGCTTGTAACTTAGATTCTATCGCCTCGTAGCCACGATCTAGGTGATATATCCGATTTACTGTCGTTTCACCTTTTGCAACCAAACCAGCAATAATAAGGCTAGCTGATGCCCGTAAGTCAGTCGCCATAACCGGAGCACCTTTAAGCGTCGAAGAGCCCTGTGTGTAGGCGTTATTGCCTTCAAGCTCTATTTTTGCGCCCATACGCTGAAGTTCAGGCACATGCATAAACCTGTTTTCAAAAATTGTCTCTGTAATAACCCCATTGCCGTTTGCCACCGCATTTAAAGTCACAAACTGCGCCTGCATGTCGGTAGGAAAACCAGGATGTGGCAGGGTTTTAACATTCACCGCTGTAGGAGCTTGGCCTTTCATATCAAGGCTGATCCAATCTTCACCAACTTCTATTGTGGCCCCCGCCTGCTCTAACTTACTTAACACAGCATCAAGGCTTGTTGGATCGGCTTTTTCACACCTTATGCTGCCTTTTGATACAGCAGCGGCTACTAAGAACGTACCGGTTTCGATTCGGTCGGGTAAAATGCTGTATTCACATCCTGATAAGCTTTCAACGCCTTCAATAGTCACTTTGTCACTACCAGCGCCACTCACTTTTCCGCCCATAGCATTAATACAATTTGCAAGATCAACTATTTCTGGCTCTCTGGCAGCATTTTCAATAATCGTTGTGCCTTCTGCAAGTGCAGCGGCCATCATTAAATTTTCAGTTGCTCCAACACTAACCATGTCCATGAATATTCTGGCGCCTTGCAATCGCCCATTTACTGATGCCCTGACGTAACCTTCTTCAACGTCGACTTTTGCGCCCATTTTTTCTAAGCCACTCAAGTGCAAATTGACTGGACGAGCACCTATGGCACATCCGCCGGGTAACGATACATTTGCTCGTCCATATTTGGCAAGCAAAGGGCCAAGCACTAAAATAGACGCTCGCATGGTTCTCACCAAATCATAAGAAGCTGTAACGCTATCTAATTGACTCGCGTCAATTTCGACACTATTGGTATCGGTTTGATTAATTTTTGCGCCAAAATCCTTTAACAACAATAAGGTTGTATTGATATCACGGAGTTTGGGTACATTGGTAAAAGTACAGGCGCCGTCTGTTAGCAAACTCGAGATTAACACAGGCAAGGCGGCATTTTTAGCGCCCGAAATAACGACCGTACCTAACAAAGGCGGGCTCTCTTTGATGACCAGTTTATCCACTCGACTGTCCTGTATAAGATTAATTAAACAATTTTTCTCTTTGCCACTGGGCTTGGGAGAACGTTTTAATTGAGACTGCATGTATTGTACCGTCTGCTATTAAGTCAGACAGCGGCGCATATACAAATTGCTGCTTTTTTACCCGACTCATTTCTTCGAATTTATCGTCAATTGCAATAATTTGAAAGTGTGTCCCTTCACTTTTAACGTTTACGTCTGTTAACGACAATGTCGTTTTCAACAAGTTTGCAATCTCTTCGTTTGTCATTTTGTTACTCTTTTAGTAGCGACTGAGCACCGCTCAAATCGGCTAAATTTAATAATTTTTGCGGCACGTTTATGATGGTTACAGTCTTGATATGCTTCAGTAAATCACGCTTTAAATTGAGTAGCCATGCCAAACCTGCCGTATCAGCTCTTTTTGTTTCCTGCAAATCGATGGTAAGTTGGATAGCTGATTGCAATGCTTTTTTATCCAAGGCAGAAACTGTTGTCCAATAGTCATGTATTAGCGACTCACGGTCTAACTCACCAGATATACTAAGTTTAAACGTATTGGACTCATCGGCGTCTTTATTCAGGGACAACTTCATCTATTTACGCTTCTTTATTCTGCAATACGATGGGTTGCCTAATGCTTTCTCGCATACGTTCAATAACAGAATTTATGCCTTCTTTACGCAATATACTCTCAAACTCAGTTTGTTTGCTCGACAGTAAACTAATGCCTTCAGCTATCATATCGTATGCTTGCCAGTCGCCTGAGCGCTTGTCTTTTCTTACTTTAAAAGCCACTTTAATATCTGGCCGCACATCATCTTTAATCACGGTCCTTACTGTCACGTCGTTTCGATTGGCAAACTCACGTGCTGGCTCAAACTCGACAAATTGGCTGTCATAATAGCCCATTGCAACCGCATAGCTTGTTATTAAATATTCCCTAAAAACGGTGACAAACTCGAGTAATTCTTTTTGCTTAATTTGACGCGTATATTTACCCAATACTTTATAGGCTGAAAAGCGGTAATCAATGTAAGGCATTAATTCCTCTTCCATAATTGTCCGAAATATTTCTGGATCTTTTTTAATGTTCTCTTGCTCAAGCTTAATCCGAGCAAATGTTTTACTCGCTACCTGTTCAACCATCTTATACGGGTCATCTTGCGCAACTTTAACTGAAGCGCCCAATGAATCTTGTGTTTCTTGCGCGTTCACAGCGCTAACTATAGGCAACGATGACACAGCCAATAAGGCGATCAAAGCAACGCTTTTGTATTTAATTTTAAACATGGATTATTCGCTTCCTTGGTTAAATAAAAATTGTCCAATCAAGTCCTCTAGTACAAGAGCCGACTTGGTATCAATAATTTCTTCGCCATCTGTTAGGTATGGACAATCAGATTTATCAGTAGTTTCACAAACTTTATCCTCAGATATTCTCACGATATCCTCAGGAAAGATAAAACCAGGCTGTAAACCAATAAACTGTTCGCCTAATAGGCCAGAGGTAAGAATAGATAAGCTACTTGTATCAGGAAAAGTATTTTTATACGCTTCAGATATTCTTAACACTACAACAGGTATGAGATCTGTCTCATGTAAATATATTTTTTCAACACGTCCTACAACAACGCCACCGACTTTCACAGAAGAGCGCGCCTTTAACCCGCCGATGTTGTCAAAACGTGCTGTTAGTTCATAAGTTTCCCCACCACCACTCATACCCTTGTTGGCGACTTGAAGGGCAAGTATAAGTGTTGCTGCTATTGCAAGGGCAACAAATATTCCTACTAACAATTCTGTTTTTCTGCTGGTCATTACGTTCCTACCATAAATAAAAATAACACTATTAATTGCATTAACTTAGTTAATACCAAACATCAGTGCTGTCAAAATAAAATCCAAACCCAATATTGCTAGCGACGAAAACACCACGGTTTGTGTCGTAGCTTGGCTGATACCTTCGGAGGTAGGTATGCAAGAATACCCTTTAAATAGCGCAATCCACACTACAACCAAAGCAAATACAAAACTCTTAATAATCCCGTTGACAACATCTTGGTTCCAGTCAACTGTTGCTTGCATAATAGACCAATAACTGCCCGAATCTACCCCAAGCCAATCAACACCAACTAAGTGACCGCCCAAAATCCCGATAGCAGAAAAGATAATAGCTAACATGGGCATACTAATTACACCTGCCCAAAATCGCGGTGATATTATTCGTCTTAGCGGATCAATCGCCATCATTTCTAAACTACTAAGCTGTTCGGTCGCTTTCATTAATCCAATTTCGGCAGTTAATGCCGACCCAGCTCGTCCGGCAAACAACAAAGCGGTCACAACAGGGCCTAATTCTCTCAGTATAGATAAAGCAACCATTGGCCCTAAACTGCCTTCTGCACCATAGTTGACTAAAATAGTGTAGCCTTGCAAGGCCATAACCATGCCAATAAACAATCCCGACACCATTATGATTAAAAGAGATTGCACTCCAACAACATACATTTGTGCAATAGTTAAACGAACGTTTTTCCACTTTGGAAAAGCAAACAAGGCGCCAAAAAGCATTAAAGAGGCTTGCCCTACCGCACCAATAGTGTCAATCGCAGAACGACCTAACTTGACAAAATAATTGGCTACTTGGCTCATTTAGACGCTCCAAGTAACTGTGTAGATAAATCATCAGCCGGGAAATGAAACGGCACTGGGCCGTCAGCTTTACCTTGCAAAAATTGTTGAACAAGGGCCGAATCCGATTGCTTGATCTCTTCAGGTGTTCCGGCGCCAATAATTGTTTTATTTGCTAAAATGTATGCATAATCAGCTATCTCTAACACTTCTGAAACATCGTGGGTCACCACTATTGATGTCAAATCAAGCGCCTTATTTAAAGCTTTTATTAAGGTCACTAAAACACCCATAGAGATAGGATCTTGTCCTGCAAATGGCTCATCATACATAATCAAATCTGGATCAAGTGCAATTGCTCTGGCCAGAGCAGCTCTGCGTGCCATACCACCTGATAATTCACTTGGCATTAACGCAGCTGCACCACGCAAACCAACGGCTTCAAGTTTAAGCATAACGATAGTATGAATGATTGATTCATCCAACTTGGTATGTTCTCTTAACGGAAACGCAACGTTATCAAATACCGAAATATTGGTAAATAACGCGCCACTTTGGAACAGCATGCTCATTTTTCGGCGCATTTCGTATAGACGATTTCGACTAACTTGATGCACATTTTCATTTTGGAACAGGACTTCGCCATCAGATGGAGTTAGTTGTCCACCTATAATTTTCAATAAGGTTGTTTTGCCAATACCACTAGGTCCCATAACAGCCGTAATTCCGCCACGCTTCACCGACAAAGAAATATCTTTGTATATTTGGCGTTCTCCTCTGGAGAATTGCATGTTACTGATGGATACGATGTTGTCTTGCATAACCTAATGGTTTTCCATGTTATAAATGTTGTACTTACATACCGTGTAACTTTGTCGGCATGCATACTCAAACAAAGTAGAGTCTTTACCCGCATTTTAAGTTCAGTAATTATTAGCGTATATATTCCAACAATCACTTTATTAAAGCACGAACTGTTTGTTTTAATTATTACTCTGGCGGTAGTTGCCATGATCAATATATTACAAATCTTTCACTTTCAATGATTAAGATTCATACTAGGCGATTCTATGCCGACAGACCAATATAGTGACAGTTTAGCCCTTTTCAATGATTTTAACGTAAGAAAAAGTAACAAAACGTACATTTTGTGGATATATCTTATTTATTTTATGTTTTAAGTGATTTGTTCTATTGAAATCGCTAGAATTTGCTCCAGTTATAAGGTCAGCATATATTAACTCAATTAAAAATTGGGTTGTGCCTTTGTCCCATGAAAAACGACCTTATAGTTGTTAATAGAAGAAGAAGCCTTTGTGTTATTGATTAATGTTGTCATTTTTGTAGTAGGTTTAGTCGTTCTAAGTTGGAGCGCAGACCGTTTTGTTTATGGTGCCTCAGCTTTAGCCAAGAATATTGGCGTCGCACCTATGATGATTGGCCTCACTATTGTCGCGATGGGCTCCTCCGCGCCTGAAATTGTGGTGGCTGCAACGGCTTCACTAGCAGGCAGTAGCGACACTGCTGTGGGCAACGCACTTGGCTCAAATATCACTAATATCGCTCTAGTGCTTGGCATAACCGTATTGATAAAACCCTTGCTTGTATCGTCTTCTACTTTGAAACGCGAACTGCCGCTTATGCTAATAGTAACGCTTATAGCCGTTTATTTTTTAGCAGACAGCCACCTATCAAAAATTGAAGGGGTTGTTTTAATTACCCTCTTTGTGCTTGTGATTGCCGGAATGGCAGTTTTGTCATTTACAGTGGAAAAAAACGATCCTCTAATTGCCGAAACTGAAACTGAAGTACCTAGTGATGTACCCACGCCAAACGCGATTTTTTGGGTGATTGTTGGCATTATTCTGTTGCCACTTAGTGCTCACTTTTTAGTCGAATCTGCTGTTCATATAGCCAGACACTTTGGTATAAGCGACCTTGTCATTGGCTTAACTATTATCGCAATTGGTACTAGTTTGCCCGAGTTAGCCGCAAGTATTGCTGGTGTTTTAAAAGGTGAAGATGACCTCGCATTGGGAAATATCATTGGCTCAAACATATTCAATATTTTAGCGGTACTAGCAATGCCTGGCTTATTAAACCCTTCTGTTATTGATGGCAATGCAGCTAACAGAGACTCGCTAGTTATGTTAGGCTTATCAATATTATTATTTATTTTTTGTTTTAACTTAAAAGGGACTAGACGCATTAATCGAATAGAAGCCAGTATTTTATTAGGCATATTTATTGGTTATCAATTTGTGTTGTTTTCCTGATTTTGTTTAGCTGTTTTAGTTTAGCTATTTGGATGTAGCCATTTTTAATATGGTGCAATAAATTGTCGTTTAAGGTTATTGGCCCGACTCACCTAATTTAGCTGTAAAGAATTGATATGACTTATATACAATCTGCAAAACATACATTCGATATTCAAGTCAAAGGATTGCAAACGCTTGCAAGCTCTCTCGATGAAAGCTTCGAAAAAGCATGTGAACTGCTGCTTAATTGCGAAGGAAAAGTTGTAGTGTGTGGCATGGGTAAATCAGGTCATATTGCGAATAAAATTGCAGCAACATTGGCTAGCACGGGCACTCCTGCTTTTTTTATGCACCCAGGCGAAGCCAACCATGGCGATTTTGGCATGTTAAGTCAAAATGACGTGTTAATTGGTATCTCTAATTCTGGCGAAACGAGCGAGTTAATAGGCTTATTACCGTCAATAAAACGCATTGGCGTGCCGATTGTCGCAATCAGTAATAATATGACCAGTAGCTTGGCCAAAGCTGCAGCAGTTGTGCTTAATTTACATGTTGAAAAAGAAGCATGCTCATTGGGTTTAGCCCCCACTACCAGTACCACCGCGACGCTCGTCCTTGGTGATGCACTTGCCATAGCATTACTTGAAGCTAAGGGATTTACTGCACAGGACTTCGCTTTTTCTCACCCGGGTGGAGCACTTGGAAAACGTCTTTTATTGCAAGTATCTGATGTCATGGTAAGCGGAAAAGACATGCCTATTGTTAACGACAGCGCCACATTAAAGCAAGCCCTACTGGAAATATCGTCCAAAGGCCTAGGGATTACTGGCATTGTGGATGGCGACAATAAACTTATTGGCATCTTCAGTGATGGTGACTTGCGCCGAACTTTAGATAAACAAATAGATATCCATACCGCTTTAGTGAGAGATGTAATGACTCAGGGCGGTATTAGTTTGCTAGAAAATAGTTTAGCAATCGATGCAATTAATCTTATGCAAAATAAGCGTATAGCCGCTTTGTTTGTATTAAACCAAAAAAATCAGCCCATCGGCGCTCTTAATATGTATATGCTGCTTAAAGCTGGGGTAGTGTAAATGTCTGAAATTAAAACCCTCTACGGCACTGTTTCTGCGTCGGTTTTTGAAAAGTGTAAAACCATCAAACTGGTTGTATTTGATGTTGACGGCGTTTTCAGCGACGGCAATATTTATATGGGTAATAATGGTGAAGAACTCAAAGCATTTAATACAAAAGACGGATATGGCATAAAGGCCCTAGCAAGTTGCGGCATCCAAACGGCAGTGATTACTGGCCGACAGTCAAACATTGTCGAAAAGAGAATGCAATCACTCAACGTGAATTACATTATTCAGGGGCGCGAAGATAAAAATACCGCAATGATTGAATTAATGGAAGTAAGTGGGTTTAAAGCTTATCAAATAGCGAGTATGGGCGATGATATGCCAGATTTAGGCTTATTTGCTCACAGTGCAATAAAAGCAAGCGTAAATGATGCGCACCCAATGGTAAAAAGGGAAGCAAACTACATCACAAGTTTAGGCGGTGGCAAGGGCGCAGTTAGAGAGTTTTGTGATTTGTTTTTGCAAGTAAATAACAAATTAGAATTTAGTCATGGTGCAAGCTTATGAACCGAATAGGATGGAGTATTGCGCTAATTTTCTCAGCGGTGTTAGCACTTTATTTACCCACACTATTGGAACCAGAGGACGCATTAAATGAAAACAATAGAGATGGTTCACTTATTCCCAATTACAAAGCAGTGAACTTAAATAGCAAATTGTATGACAAAGAGGGTAAGCTAAGCCATCAAATGGCTGCAGAACAAATGGAGCATTATGAAGAGTTAGGCTTTGCCGTGTTCACCAACCCTGTTTATACGCTTTATTTAGATTCGGGTGAGCCATGGCAAGTAACCGCCAATGAAGCAACCTTGCACGACAATAATCGCATTCAGTTAGAAAAGAATGTTAAGATTGTGAATCTGCGCACCGAAGAGTATGTGCGTGAAATCAACACCGAGTATATAGAAATAAATTTGCAAAATAAGACCTTAATGTCCGATCAGATCGTCGAAATAAGCGGACTTGATTATTCTGTAGTAAGTGTCGGTTTATTTGGGGATTTAACAACCCAACAATACGAGTTAAAAGATCATGTACAAACACAATTTAAGCCTAGCTTGTAAAATAATCGCGACATCTGTCTTGTTAGCTTCAATTCAGGTGGCGCACGCCATGCAAAATCAACAAAGCACGGCTCAAGATGAAAGTGCTACAGCCTCAAAAGTCGATGCCATCAGTACTGACTTTAACTTACCTGTTACCTTAGTATCGAATAGTCAAACACTCGATGGCAAAAAGAAAACCTCTATATTTATTGATAATGTAGTGATTAGACAAGGTAGCTTGGAAATATTGGCACAACGAGTAGAAGCCGATGCGGCCGCCGGTAAAGGCAAAGAAATCATTATGGCCAGCGGCAACCCTGCCAGCTATAAACAACGCTTAGAAGACGGTACTATGGTTGAAGCACGAGCTAACGAAATAGTATACGAAGTCGGAGCTCGTACAATATCACTCAAAGGTGTGGCATCTATTGTACAAAACGAAATTCAGGTTACTGGTGATTCCATCGTTTTTGATATGGCAAAGGAACAAATTCTCGCATCTAGTACAGCAGATAGCAGCGGCCCAGTTACCACTGTACTGAGCCCTGGTGCATTTTCAAATAGTACACCCTCAGATAAAAGTAAAGAGAATGAAAACGAGGAAGACGAATAGTCGTGAACAGTACACTTTGCGCAAAAAACTTAGCAAAATCATATAAATCGAGACAAGTCGTTAGAGACGTTAGTATTGAAGTCTCCACTGGCCAAATTGTTGGTTTACTTGGTCCTAATGGCGCGGGTAAAACAACGACCTTTTATATGATCGTAGGCTTGGTTCCCTTAGACAAAGGTAATATTTTTATAGATCAAATAAATGTGAGCATGCAACCAATGCACGAACGCGCCAGGCAAGGTATTGGTTATTTACCACAAGAAGCATCCATTTTTAGGAAATTGAGTGTTTATGAAAACCTGATGGCTATTTTGCAAACACGCAAAGATATTTCAAATAACCAGAGGGAACAAATAGCCGACGAATTACTCGACGACTTTAATATCAATCATATACGTAATAATTTGGGCATGAGCTTGTCTGGTGGCGAAAGAAGACGGGTGGAAATAGCAAGAGCGCTTGCAGCCAACCCTAAATTTATTTTACTAGACGAACCATTTGCAGGTGTTGACCCAATTTCTGTAAATGATATAAAGAAGATAATATACCAATTAAAAGAGCGCGGTATAGGAGTACTGATCACTGACCATAATGTCAAAGAAACCCTAGATGTATGTGAAACAGCCTATATTGTTAGTCATGGCGAATTAATTGCTTCTGGAAATGCGCAAGAAGTACTATCAAATCAAACAGTAAGAGATGTATACTTAGGTGAGCAATTTTCTTTGTAGTTATTTTGAGTAAACTTTATTCGATTATTTAAATAATCATGCAAAAGAATGGACGGTGTTTGTCGATGTAGTAATTGAGGAACACTTAATATAAGTACATTAAAAGAATATGTTATATTGAGAATAAGCAAGGCGATACGAGACTGTTAAACAAATTAATTTTATAGGTGATTATAGCTAATATGTGTGAATCGTTTGTAGTGATAGGAATGTAATGAAACCTTCTTTACAGCTTAAATTTAGTCAACAGCTAACAATGACGCCACAGTTGCAGCAGGCGATTAAGTTGTTGCAACTCTCCACATTAGACTTACAACAAGAAATTCAAGAAGCCCTCGATTCTAACCCCTTGTTAGAGTCACTCGAAAACGAGAGTCGTGATGACCGCAACCAAAGCGAATCCGATTCTGAAACAGCGGGCGCGTCGGCAAGTGCATCAGAAAATACCGAAACACAAATCAATGGCGAGAAAGATGGCTCTGATCAAATGGACAGTCATGAGGCTTTAGAAAATAAAGAATTGCCCGACGACCTGCCAGTAGATACCTCTTGGGACGAATACCTAGGCTCCAGTTCAGCGCCTACTAAAATGGTGGGCACCAATCCCGATGACGATTTTATTTATCAAGGTGAAACTGTTGAGAGCATTCAAGACCATCTAATGTGGCAAACAGAAATGACCCACTTTAGTGAAACAGATAAATCTATCGCCATCGCTATTATTGATTCAGTGGATGAATCAGGTTACCTGACAGTGAGTGCAGAAGAGATACTAGAGAGCTTAGATGACGCCGAAATTGAACTTGACGAAGTAGAATGCGTGCTCAAACGAATTCAACGTTTTGACCCAGTAGGCGCTGCAGCTCGCTCGGTACAAGAATGCTTGTTAGTACAATTGCAACAGTTTGACGAGAATACACCATGGTTGGAACAAGCACGCTCTTTAATTGAAGAACATAGCGATTTAATTAGCAGCAAAGACTACCGTACGTTGATGCGTAAAACACGGCTTAAAGAAGACCAATTACGCGAAGTCATGCGTTTACTAAAAACCCTAAATCCCCGTCCTGGTAGCGTTGTTTCTGCGAGAGAACCTGAATATGTCATACCCGATGTCAACGTTTACAAGAAAAAAGGAATTTGGACGGTAGAATTAAATAATGAAGCATTGCCGGCTTTATCCGTAAACGAAACTTACGCTCAGTTGTCAAAAACGACAAAAAATCCGAACGATTCTCAATATATCAAGTCTCACTTACAAGAGGCAAAATGGTTTATAAAGAGTTTAGAAAGTCGTAACGAAACATTACTCAAAGTGTCGCATTGTATTGTCGCAAAGCAACGAGAATTTTTTGAGCAAGGTCCAGAAAAAATGCAGCCCATGGTACTCAATGATGTTGCTGAAATGGTAGATATGCACGAGTCGACCATTTCTCGAGTCACCACACAAAAATATATGCATACCCCTAGGGGAATATTTGAGCTGAAATACTTTTTCTCTTCTCATGTGTCAACAGACTCAGGTGAAAACTGTTCGTCTACTGCTATTAGAGCCTTTATTAAGAAAATGGTCGCTGACGAACCATCCCATAAACCATTAAGTGACAGCAAAATTGCACAAATGCTCGCTGAGCAAGGCATAAACGTTGCTAGGCGAACAATTGCAAAATATCGGGAGTCTTTAAACATTCCCCCTTCCAATCAGCGAAAAAGTCTCGTGTAAACGAGCAAAAGAGGATTATTTATATGCAAATTAACCTGACAGGTCATCATGTAGAAATCACCGATTCATTACGCAACTATGTTGATACAAAGTTTGAAAAATTAGAGAGGCACTTTGATCATATCAACAACGTACATGTAATTTTAAACATCGAGAAATTGAGTCAAAAAGCTGAAGCTACAATGCATTTAAACGGTGGTGAAGTTTTCGCCAACAATGAACATACCGATATGTATGCAGCCATTGACGGCTTGATAGACAAGCTAGACCGACAGGTTATTAAGCATAAAGAAAAGTTAAAACGACATTAACTAGAGCGACTCAAATGCCAGCTCTATACTTTTAAGCTCCTTTAAGAATAAACGATATACTAACCATCGTTAAGAAATATCAATGATAATAAACGACATCATTTCACTCGACCGGACTCAATGTTCGGTTGAGTGCAACAGTAAGAAACGCATCTTTGAAATCATTTCTCAAATTGCTGTGAAACAATCTCCTGAATTAGACCAACTTGAAGTGTTAAGTAGCTTAATTAGCCGCGAAAAAATGGGCAGTACTGGCATAGGCAATGGCATCGCGTTACCGCATGGCAGGATAAAAGGCCTGGCCAATATGATAGCTGTAATTGTGACAAGCAATCACCCAATTGAATTTGATGCCATAGATGGTCATCCAGTCGATATCTTCTTTGCTATCTTGGTACCAGACGAGCAAACAGACCAACATTTACAAGCGCTTTCAGGTATCGCGCGCAAATTAAGTAATAAAGATATTGTAAAAGCCATCCGAAAAGCAGAAACTAAAAACCAAATAGTGGCAGCTTTGGCATAATAAACATCATGAAACTGTTAATAATAAGTGGGCGTTCAGGTTCTGGAAAGTCAATCGCTTTAAGAGCTTTAGAAGACTTGAGCTATTATTGTGTTGATAATATTCCGGTTTCACTCTTGCCCACGCTAACACATACAGTAGTTGAACAGCACGAGCTTGTTGCGGTTAGTATTGATGTTAGAAACATGCCCGAAACAGAAAATGAAATTAGTGAGTTACTCGAATATCTCCCTGAATTTTGGGATATCACTATTATATTTTTAGACGCCAGCGATGACGTACTGATTAAGCGTTATAGTGAAACTCGGCGACTACACCCTCTTTTTAAACAAAGTAACTCCTTGATTGATGCTATTAGCGCCGAGCAAGAAATTCTGGTTCCTGTAGCTGAGAAAGCCGACCTTCATATCAATACTGATCAATTATCAGTCCACGATTTAGCCGAACTAGTTAGAGAACGTGTTTTGGGTAAAAAAAGCTCTGATTTGGTCATTGTATTCGAATCATTTGGATTTAAATATGGCCTGCCAAAAGACAGTGACTATGTATTTGATGTCCGCTTTTTGCCCAATCCACATTGGGAACCTGACTTACGCCCTTTAACCGGCTTAGATGGACCCGTCGAGCTATTTTTATCTGGGCAACCCCTGGTAATGAAGCTCATTTGGCAAGTACAAAGCTTTGTCACAACTTGGCTACCACATTTGGAGCGCAATAACAGAAGCTATGTCACTATTGCTATTGGATGTACGGGTGGGCAACATAGGTCAGTTTATGTGGCACAGGCCCTCTATGAAGCTTTTAAAAATAGTCATGGTGATGCACAAGTTAAGCACAGAGAATTAAAACGAATTACACCCAAAATAGAAAACACGCCTAGTACTCAAAATCTGCTTAATGACGATACCACTGTAAGCAATTTTAAACCTATCAATAATAACGACTAAAAATGTGACAAAAAGCGTGAAGATTACTAAAACCTTAACCATTCTCAATAAGCTTGGTTTGCATGCGAGAGCAGCCACTAAACTCGTGGAACTTGCTTCAAAGTATCAAAGTGACATTATTATTTCGCAAGATGACCAAGCAGCACCGGCAAATAGTGTGATTGCTTTATTGATGCTGGGCAGTGGAAAAGGTAAACAAGTAACGGTTGAATGCAGTGGGGTGGATGCTGAAAACGCAATGTCTGAAATCGAAAATCTAATCGCCAATAAATTCGACGAAGGTGAATAAGCCACTGAATTAACAAGAATTCACTGAATTATTGACGACTTAGTGTTATACTATTTAGCCAAATTTCCATGTTTATGGTTACTGTTGGGTTTAATCCAATGTCAGAAATTATCGACAATTCAGATACACAAACACGCTTGTTATCTATCAACAGGTATCTAAACGCTGGTGCATTCGTGCGAGTGCGCAAGCTCCTGCACGATATTCCTGCTGGCGATGTTGCATTGTTGCTTGAATCTTCAGTCACTAAAACACGTGATGATTTATGGCAAATGCTAGATGCAGATTTTCATTCTGATGTGCTAGAAGAGCTCAGTGAAGACGTAAGAAACGGCATTATTGGCAAAATGATGCCTTCAAGTGTGGTCGATGCCCTTGAAGACATGGATACTGATGACTTAGCAGAGACTCTCAGTACCCTACCCGAAGATGTACTCAACAGTATTCTTAAGTCTATGGACACTCAAGACCGTTTGCGTGCTGAAAAAGCCTTGTCGTACGGCGAAGAAACTGCTGGTTTCATTATGAATACCGACACGATTACTCTTAGGCACGAGGTGTCGGTTGATGTTGTCATTCGATATCTTCGTTTAAAGTCGGAGTTACCGGAAAACACCGATACCTTATATGTAGTCAATCGCCAAGACTTATTAATCGGAACCGTTTCTTTAGCTCGACTACTCACCTCAAGCCCCGATGTGAGTGTTGAAGAAATTATGGATGATGAACCTATTTCTATAAAAGTAGACATGCAAGAAAGCGAAGTTGCTAGCATGTTTGAACGCTACGATTGGTTATCAGCACCAGTTGTAAACAATGAGGGTATTTTGCAAGGCCGAATCACCATAGATGATGTTGTAGACATCATCCGCGAAGACGCAGAACACTCAATGATGAGCATGGCTGGTTTAGATGACGAAGAAGATACGTTTGCGCCAGTAGGTCAATCGACTAAACGCCGTTCTGTTTGGTTAGGGGTAAATTTGATAACCGCCCTTTTGGCTGCCGCGGTAAGTGATATGTTTGAGGCAACGCTAAGTCAATTAGCTGTTTTAGCAATACTCAATACAATCGTGCCTAGTATGGGTGGCGTCGCCGGCAACCAAACCTTAACACTAGTCATAAGAGGCATGGCTTTGGGTCACGTTTCCACTACAAACTCTATTTGGTTAGTAAGAAAAGAGTTAGCCATCGGCTTTTTTAATGGACTCATTTGGGCAGCACTTATAGCTTCTGTTATTGCTATTTGGAAACAGGATTATATGCTGGGAGCGGTCATTGCATTTGCCATGATGATGAATATGATTGCAGCGGGGTTAGCAGGAGCAACTCTGCCAATTATTATGAAAAGAATGAAGATAGATCCTGCGCTAGCGGGTAGCGTTATCCTAACCACTATTACCGATGTCGTCGGTATTTTTGCCTTTTTAGGCACCGCCACCCTATTTCTAATTTAATCTTCAATTTTATTCTGATTAATCCACTCGTGTAAGGCAAGTACGTCTTGATCTATTGCTTGGTTAAGTTGTTCAACCCACTCATGCACATTTTCCCACCACGCGGGGTGATCACCTTGTTGAATAGAATTCGCCGTCGACTGCACTCGCGATAAGCCAACCGACCCTGCAGCTCCTTTAATTTTGTGTGCCTGAGAACATACTTCATCTTTGTCGTCGGCGGCTAAAGCGACATTTAATAGTTCCATATATTCGGGTATTTTTTGTTCAAAGACCTGTAGGCTAGCCGCAATCATACCTTCACCAATAGTTTCAACAAGCATGGTCAATAGGTCAGCATCCAAAACATCTTTTTCCACTTTACCAATTACTACAGGGCTCATCGCTTGTGGCTCATTTTCAATGCTTTCATCAACCAAAATATCATTGGCGAACAGTTCGTTAAATACGCGTATCATGCGGCTTTTCTTAACAGGCTTTGCAATAACATCGTCCATTCCATTGCGAATATATTCGTCATGCTTTTTAATCACATTAGCGGTTAGTGCAACAATGGGGGTACTTAATACTAAGTCAGCTTCTAATAGGGTTTTTGCCACATCAAATCCCGACATGTCGGGTAATTGAATATCGAGTAGTATTAAGTCGTAAGTGGTTTCTTTTACCATATCTATGGCTTCTTGACCGGTCATTGCTACCGATACATGCTGACCTAATTTTTCAAGTAAGGCTTTTGCTACCATTACATTCAATTCAATATCTTCTACTAATAATACATTAAGGCCGGTTACTCTTAACTCTTCCACATCGGGACTTTTGTTAGTCACAGTAACGGGAAGCTTAATCTCAAAACAAGTGCCTTCATTCAAAACACTGTTTACGTTGATTTCACCGCCCATCTTATCCACCATTTGCTTACAAATCGCTAAGCCAATACCTGTGCCGGTTGCGGCCTGAAAATCTTCTCTTTGTACTTGATAATACATAGCAAAAATCTTGTCTAATTGAGCACTTTCAATGCCTATTCCAGTGTCTTGGATGGTAAATGTAATTTCGGCTTGGCTTTCACTATGAATAACAGAACTCATTGTCAACGACACAGAACCTTTAGGTGTAAATTTTACTGCGTTAAACAACATATTCCATAGGACTTGTCGCAAACGAGTGCCGTCAGCCTCAAAAGTTACCGGTACCGGTTCGATCACTTTGTAATTAAATGTTAAACCTTTATCAGACGCTAGTAGCTTAATAATGCTCGATATTTCATTGATAAAACTCATCGTGGTAACAGTTTTTATTTGAATTTCTACTTTTTCACGATCAAGTTTATCCAAATCAATGATATCGTTAAAAATATTACCTAAGGTAATGGCACTTGCATATATGGTGCTGATCCATTCATGTTGTTCTTTATTTAGGTTCGTATCACGGAGCATTCGCGACAACCCTACTATGCCGTTTAGAGGAGTTCGTAATTCGTGAGATATCGTAGCAATAAATTTAGTCTTGTCTTTACTCGCTTGTTCAACTGCAAGCTGTGACTGTTTACGTTCGGTCATATCTCGACCAAACGCCAATAACCCCAGACGATGTCCGTCTTTATCGAAAAATGGCACTTTTCGCATCTCAAAATAGCGTCTTCTACCATCAGCAAATTTCAACCATAACTCTTCTGTAATAGGCGCATTTGTTTCCAATACTTCATGATCAGAGGCTGCTACCTGACTGGCCAGATCCTCTTCATATACTTCGTGAGGCGTTAGGCCTAGCAGTTCTTCTTCAGATCGCCCAACAAGATCTTCTGCCACTGTGTTGCAACCTGCAAACCGCCCTTCTTCGTTGCGGTAATAAATCAAATCGGGAGACGCATCGATGATAGACCTTGTCAGAGTTGACAAACGTCTAGCTTGTATTTCTTGTTCAGATTTTTCTTTGATTTCTTGTTCTAACTTGGCAAACATTGACTCCCGTTCGAGTTGGGCATTTTTGCGTTGCTCAATTTCGTAATTTAATTGCCGAATATTATTTTGTAGCTCGCGGTTAAGAATAACATCGTGACGCCGGAGTCTTTCGAGTTGCTCAACAGCTTCACCTAAATTAGTGCGCGAATGCTCTAATTGCTTAATTAATTCACTAAAGAAATAAAGGACCCAAGGAGCCGTTATTAACACTAGTACAATCGAACTGATAAAGTCTTCCGATTCAAATTCACGTCCTAACGCAATGCGCACACCAAAAGAGCCTGCAGTTGTAACAAATAAAGTAAACAATACAAAAAGAACACTAACTTTAATTGGACCAATTTTATCCACAAATTTTGCAAATTTTATGGCCCAAGATTCAGGTGGTGTTTTTATCAAAGTATGCTCCCGTTAAAACATTGGATAAATAACTGACGTATGATGGTTTTGTAAGAACAGCGCATGCTATCAGGATTTTAGCTTCCTCAAAAGAGACTTATTCTTTGAAGGACACTTTTAAATCAAAAAAATGCTTATTTATGCCAATACATTGCATCAAATTTGCAATATTGGTTGCGAAAACAACTAAATTTTACAGATGCTTAACGCTCGGCTAAAAAATTACTCTGAATAACAGTGTAAACGCGAAAAAAATAAATTATTAATAAACAATAAGTTATATGCCATTGATTTAATGAATGGCAATATTCGCCAAACTGATAATTGATTTCTGACCCATAAATATGTACCTTCAGTACCCCGCTTAGTGAAATGAATAAACATTCGATATGTAAAAAGGCATTAGACCGAGTATCGACAGTCAGCTAACGACATAATAATAATAAAATGAGGGGCTAACCATTAAACAGTGTTTTTACTTATTAGCCACCAAATACATTAACGCATATTTTGCACAACAATGCCTAAGGTTATCTGGGCGATAAATACCTGCGTGACGGCAACTACGTAGAGAAGGAGTAATGCATGGGTCTTTACCATTCATCTGATTCAAAAGACAATTGTGGCTTTGGCCTAATAGCGCACACCGAGGGGCAATCCAGCCATCAGTTGGTCAGCACTGCCATTGAAGGCCTTGATAGAATGCAGCACCGAGGCGGTGTCGCTTCCGATGGCAAAACCGGTGATGGTTGCGGTCTGTTATTACAAAAACCCGACGACTTCTTTAAAAAAGTAGCGAACGAAAATGGTTGGAGTTTAAGCACCAACTATGCTGTTGGTATGGTGTTTTTATCGCAAGATCCGATTAAAGCTCAACAATCACGTGAAGCACTCGCACAATCATTAGAACAAGAGATGCTATCAGTTTTGGGTTGGCGCGTTGTGCCGGTAGACCACAGTGTTTTGGGCGACCTTGCTAAAACAGGCGTGCCACAAATAGAACAAGTGTTTGTTAATTGCCCAAGTGGTTGGTCTGCACCTGACTTAGAACGCCGATTGTATATGGCGAGGCGTCGAGTTGAAAAAGAATTAGAAGCTGACGAAGACTTTTATGTTGCTTGTTTATCTAACTTTGTGACGATATATAAAGGGCTAGTTATGCCACGTGATTTGCCTAAATTCTATTTGGATTTAGCAAACCCAGACTTAACTTCGTCTATTTGTGTTTTTCACCAACGTTTTTCTACCAATACTCTGCCTAAATGGCCACTGGCACAACCTTTTAGATTTTTAGCCCATAATGGTGAAATAAATACAATCAAAGGAAATAGAGAATGGGCAATAGCACGTACAAGTAAATTTGCCACCCCTCTTATACCCGACCTTAAACAAGCCGCACCTTATGTCAATCTGCAAGGGTCTGATTCTAGTTCCTTGGATAATATGTTAGAACTGTTCTTAGCCGGTGGTATGGATATTTACAGAGCTATGCGTTTGCTAGTGCCGCCCGCTTATCAAAATAATGACACCATGGACCCAGAGTTACGCGCATTTTACGAGTTTAACTCGATGCATATGGAACCTTGGGATGGCCCTGCTGGCATTGTGATGACAAACGGCCGCCATGTGGCGTGTAACTTGGATCGTAATGGTTTGCGTCCAGCTCGTTACGTAATGACTAAAAATGGCTTTATTACACTCGCGTCTGAAATTGGTATTTGGGATTATGCAGACGAAGATGTGCTGGAGAAAGGACGAGTTGGGCCGGGCGAAATGCTTGCGGTCGACACTCACACTGGAAAAATATGGCGCTCTACAGAAATAGATGATGAACTGAAATGCCGTCACCCTTACTCTAAATGGCTAGAGGAGCATATCGAAAGGCTGAAGCCGATTGAAGAATGTGACGCTGTTGAAATTGGTGTACGCGTATTTGATGACAAAAAGATGGATACTTATCATAAGCTCTTTAACTATAGCTATGAAGAAATGCAGCAGGTCATCAAAGTCTTGGCTAAAGATGGTCAAGAGGCAGTCGGCTCCATGGGTGATGATACGCCAATGGCAGTTATGTCATCTAAAGTACGAACTATGTATGACTATTTTAGACAACAATTTGCACAAGTGACTAACCCTCCTATAGATTCACTGCGTGAAAATCATGTGATGTCATTGGCTACTTGTATTGGACGGGAACAAAATGTCTTTAACGAAACAAGTGGTTATGCACATAGGGTGTTATTCGAATCGCCTGTATTGATGTATACCGATTTAAAACAGTTGTGCGAATTTAATAATGAACACTATCACAACGAAAAAATCGAACTGAATTTTGCTGCCAGCGAAGGCTTACAACATGCTTTGAACCGCGTTTGTGACGAGTGTGTTGACGCTGTCAAAAACCGCAACGCTGCTTTTTTGATTTTATCAGATCGCGATATCCAAAAAGGTAAATTACCTATTCCAGCCGCTATGGCAGTGGGTGCAGTGCAAAAGCGCCTTGTAGAGCAACAATTACGTTGTGATGCCAATATTGTTGTCGAAACGGCATCTGCGCGTGATCCTCATCATTTTGCGGTCCTCATTGGATTAGGCGCTACTGCAATTTATCCATTTTTAGCCTACGAAACAGTAGAGCAAATGGTCGATAAAGACGACCTCGACATTTCTCCTTTGGATGCCATCAAAAATTACCGCAAAGGCATTAATAAAGGCTTATTTAAAATAATGTCGAAAATGGGCATAAGCACTATCGCCAGTTACCGAAGCTCAAAACTCTTTGAGGCTGTTGGTATTAACCAAGAAGTCATGGATACCTGCTTCTCTGGAGTACATAGCCGCATACAAGGAGCAAGTTTTGTAGATTTTGAACAAGACTTAATTAATGCAGACAGAATAGCTTGGTTAGCTCGCAAACCGATTAGTCATGGTGGCTTATTGAAATATGTACATGGTGGCGAATACCATGCATATAACCCTGATGTGGTTAGTTCGCTGCAAAAAGCGGTAGTAAGTGGAGAATATACTGACTACAAAGTTTTTTCTAATTTGGTCAACAATCGTAATCCAAGTCACTTACGCGATCTGATGACAATCAAAACAGGCCAGGCAATAGACATAGATTTAGTAGAATCTGCCGAACAATTATTCCCTCGTTTTGATACAGCGGCAATGTCTATTGGCGCACTTAGTCCTGAAGCACATGAAGCACTCGCAATTGCGATGAACCGTCTGGGCGGACAATCAAATTCTGGCGAAGGTGGTGAAGATCCTGCTCGATTTAACACTGAGAAAAACTCCAAAATCAAGCAAGTTGCGTCAGGAAGATTCGGAGTAACACCTCATTATTTGGTAAATGCTAGTGTCATCCAAATTAAGGTTGCCCAGGGTGCAAAACCAGGCGAAGGTGGACAATTGCCCGGTGATAAAGTAAACAAATACATCGCTCAACTGCGCTTTTCAGTACCTGGCGTAACATTAATATCACCGCCGCCGCACCATGATATCTATTCAATCGAAGATTTAGCACAATTAATTTTTGATTTAAAACAAGTCAACCCTTCAGCTTTGATATCAGTAAAACTAGTATCGGAGCCTGGAGTAGGCACAATTGCCACTGGTGTTGCTAAAGCTTATGCCGACCTTATTACAATTTCAGGTTATGACGGCGGCACAGGTGCAAGCCCATTAACCTCAGTTAAATATGCAGGGAGTCCATTTGAATTGGGTTTAGCTGAAACACAACAAGCCCTAGTTGAAAATGGCCTTCGCCACAAAGTGCGAGTGCAAACGGATGGCGGCTTAAAAACAGGGCTTGATGTTGTTAAAGCGGCAATGTTAGGCGCTGAAAGTTTTGGGTTTGGAACAGGACCCATGGTTGCATTGGGCTGTAAATATTTACGTATTTGTCACTTGAATAACTGTGCGACAGGCGTAGCAACCCAAGACAATAAATTGCGTGAAAACTATTTTATAGGCTTGCCCGAGATGGTCATGAACTACTTTAAGTTTGTCGCCCAAGAAGTACGAGAAATTATGGCAAGTATTGGTGTTTCCCAATTCAAAGACTTGGTCGGTAGAACCGAATTACTTGAATTATTAGATGGACAAACAGCAAAGCAAAATAAATTGGATTTATCGCCTTTACTGGAGAAACCAGCAGCAGGGACTCATACCGCACTGTTTTGTTCAGAAACCACCAACGCACCAATCGACAAAGGTGAGTTGAACCAACGCATTGTTACCGATTGCGAAGGTGCTGTTATGGCACGTAAATCTAAGTCCTTAATTTATAAAGTCAGAAACACAGACCGCTCTGTAGGGGCTACACTTTCAGGCTACATTGCACAGCGTCATGGCAATCATGGCATGAACGATACGCCGATTAAAATAACCTTAAGTGGTACTGTTGGACAGAGCTTTGGCGTATGGAATGCCGGTGGTCTTGAAATGACACTTGAAGGTGACGCCAACGATTATGTGGGTAAAGGTATGACAGGTGGTAAATTAGTAATCCATCCTCCTTTAAGCGCTAAATACGATACTCATGGCAGTGCGATTATGGGCAATACCTGTCTTTATGGTGCCACCGGTGGAAAACTATACGCCGCTGGGCGCGCGGGTGAACGATTTGCGGTAAGAAATTCAGGCGCCATTGCAGTCATCGAAGGCGCAGGTGATAATGCATGCGAATACATGACTGGCGGCATAGTGGCTATTCTTGGAAGTGTTGGTGTTAACTTTGGCGCCGGTATGACAGGTGGGTTTGCTTATTTGTATGACGAATTTGATGATATGAAACATCGCATAAACCACGAGCTCGTAGAAGTCTTAAACATTGAAGACAAAGTAATCCTCTCGGAGCATTTACGCGGTTTGATAAACTCTCATTATGAAAATACAGGAAGCCGTCATTCACTTAATTTGCTAACCAATTTTGCAGATGAGATAAAACGCTTCTTATTAGTAAAGCCCAAAACCAGTGATGTGAAAAGCTTGTTGGGTCATATTAGTCGTTCGAGCGCCGAATTGCGCGTTCAAGCACAATAACCTTGACCGAACAAAGGAGATTTTGAAGTATGGCGAAAAATGTATATCAATTTGTTGACGTCGAACGTATTGACCCGCCTAAAAAGCCCATCATTATGCGTAAAGAAGAGTTTGGTGAAATATACCAACCCATGACTTCTTCACAAGCAGCGGGGCAAGCCGATAGATGCTTAGACTGCGGGAATCCTTATTGTGAATGGAAGTGCCCCGTGCACAATTTTATTCCACAATGGCTAGATTTAGCGAACGAAGGAAAAATAGTAGAGGCAGCTGAACTTTCTCATAAAACTAATAGTCTGCCCGAGGTATGTGGCAGGGTATGCCCACAAGATAGATTATGTGAAGGAGCTTGCACACTCAATGATGATTTTGGAGCGGTAACAATAGGTAGTATCGAAAAATATATTACCGATACTGCATTTAAAATGGGTTGGCGTCCTGACATGTCTGAAGTCCAATGGACAGACAAGAAAGTGGCTATTGTAGGTGCTGGTCCAGCCGGTTTAGCATGTGCAGATGTACTCATTCGCAACGGTGTTAAGCCAGTAGTATTTGATAAATATGAGGAAATTGGCGGCTTACTAACCTTCGGGATTCCCTCATTTAAACTTGAAAAAGACGTGATTACCTTGCGCCGAGAAATATTTACGGATATGGGCATTGAGTTTAGGCTGAATACTGAAGTTGGCAAAGATATTACTTTTCAAACCTTATTAGATGATTACGAGTGTGTCTTTTTGGGTATGGGCACATACAAAGCAATGCAAGGTGGTTTTGCTCATGAAGATGCTCCAGGTGTATTTGAAGCATTACCATTTTTGATTGCAACGGCTAATCGCGTAATGGGACTAGAAAAATCACCTGACGACTACATCGATATGAAGGGCAAAAAAGTGGTGGTGCTTGGTGGTGGCGATACCACCATGGACTGCGTTCGTACGTCAATAAGACAAGGTGCAGAGTCTGTAACTTGTGCTTACCGACGCGACGAAGAAAGCATGCCTGGTTCGCGACGAGAAGTTGTTAACGCGCGAGAAGAAGGTGTCAATTTTGAGTTTAACATTCAGCCTATCGATATAGCGGTAAATGAGAAAGGCGAGACCATTGGTGTGAGAATGGTGCGCACCGAAATGGGAGAGCCTGACGCACAAGGTCGCAGGAGGCCTGTTGAAATTGCAGGCTCTGAGCACGTAATGCCAGCCGACGCCGTCATTATTGCCTTTGGATTTCAACCCAGTCCTGCTCCTTGGTTTGGGGAATTTGGTATTATGTTAGACGAGAAAGGTCGTGTAAGAGCCCCCTCAGCAGGTCATTACCCCTTCCAAACAAGTAACCCTAAAATATTTTCAGGTGGCGACATGGTCAGAGGTTCTGATTTAGTTGTTACCGCTATTGATGAGGGACGTAGAGCAGCAGAAGGCATACTCGATTATTTAGAAGTATGACAATACTCTACTAATTATTATTTAATCACACTTGCTTAAATATTTGGGTTATTACACTGAGTATTTAGGCAAGTGCAAACCTACCTTTACCGAGTGCCAAGCTTTGGCAAACCTAACAAATCTTCTTATTGCAAACTAAGCTTGCTCCAGCAGCTTGTATCTTAGTAACACGCTTACTTATTAACAGTGATACCAATAACACTGACAATAAACCTAAGAAAGACTGGATAAGTATTAAAGTAGCGCAGTAAACATTGTTTATAGCATGCCGATACAATCATATATCGAATAACATATTTTGGAGTCAACAATGAAAACTGGATACTGGAAAGCGTCAGTAAAGCTAATGGGGCTTCTTTTAATTTTTGCTGTAAGCAGTGTGTCGGCATTTAAAGCTGACGAAGAACAAGCCATTGAAAATCACTCAAACACTGATATAAGCGAGAGCATGCAAATAGAAGCGCAAGCCTGCCCAGAATCATTTTATGATATTAGTTTGCCGTCGGGCGGCAAACTGTGCCAAGTTTTTGCCGCGGATTTTCCTGCATCTATGATATTTTTTGTGCCCACATCTCCAGAGGAAGTCGTTAACTTCTATAAAAATGATTCCACACAATTTACCAATAGCAAACAAGTAAAAGACCGCTTTATGTTACAAACTAGCGATAAAAATACCACCCTGATCATATCTGCAGACGGCGAAGGGTCTCAAGTTGATGTACTTATTAAGGCAATATAGAAATTAGCTTTCGAGCTGTCTTAATATCAACAAAGCACTTCGGTACAATCAACTAATTAGTTCCAATACATTACTTGGCATATTGCTTGCTAACTTCCATAACAATCGCCCTACTTGCTGTTAAGTAGGCTTATTATCTTGGAGTTATTATGGATATCGCTATTTTATTGTTGGCACTTATTATTTGTATTTCAGTTATCGCTATTAAGTTCAACCCAGAAAGTATTGAATTCCCATTTTCGGTTAAAAGTCAGTTGTTTACAGCGGCAGAACGACAATTTCTCAACACAATTGAAACTGCTGTTGCTGGCGAATTTAGAGTACTGTGTAGAGTGAAACTATGTGACCTAGTCACGCTCAAACAAAACACTAATAAAAAACTCGCAAAATCAGCTTTAGTAAAGGCAGGTGCTCGACATGTGGATTTTGTATTGTGCAACAAGGACGATATGACCCCTGTTTTGGCCATAGATTTAGTTTATGGTAGCGGAAAAAATGGCCATAACACTCAGCGAGACTTTTTTGTTAGCGGAGCGTTAGATACAGCTGCAATACCTCATGCACGAATTAAAGCACGTGGTGGTTATACCTTGTCTGAAATACAAGAGTGTATTGAAACTAAGTTAGTGCCATTGCGTCGTCGACAAGGCAAGATACCTTTTAGTCATCGCAACGCAAAACCCAGTGTCATTCAACAGAAAAAGCGCCCTACTCGCCCATTGAGCCAGTCGAGAAAATATGCTGCTTAACTAGTATTAAGCTTGTATAAAAACCAAGAGCGCCTAAAATGGCGCTTTTGTGTTTTTAAATACTTCTCAACAACATAAAATAACGAACGCATTGTTTTTTTTCTTAGCCAGTATATTTAAGAAACTAATTTAAAAAGCTAAGCACAAAAACATACAAATTATTCAAAATAGGTATCTCAATGAACATTTTAATACTCGGTGCAATGGAAGAGGAAATTACGCTTCTAAAAGAAAAAATGCTTAATTTACGAAGCGAAAATGTTGCATATTTACATGTTTATAGAGGCAATATAAGTGGTCACGAGATCAGTTTAGTGCAATGTGGCATTGGTAAAGTAGCTTCTGCAGCAGCCACTGCGTTACTTATTCAAGCGCTTTCTCCCGATTATGTCATCAATACCGGCTCAGCGGGTGGATTTGACCCTGAATTAGACATTGGTGATGTTGTCATTGCAACAGAGCTTCTGCATCACGATGTGAATGTAACGCATTTTGGCTATGAATTGGGTCAGGTTCCACAAATGCCCTTACATTATAAGAGTGATAAGACGCTCGTCCAATTAGCGCTTGATGCCATAGGGCAATTAACCAACGTGAAAGTGACTAGCGGTTTGGTGTGTAGTGGCGATAGTTTTGTTGGAAGCGATGAAGCCGCACAAAAAATTCGCGACGATTTTGTCGATATGAAAGCAGTTGAAATGGAAGGTGCGGCCATTGCCCAAGTTTGCCATTTAATGAACACCCCTTTTGTTGTTATTCGAAGTTTGTCAGATATTGCCGGTAAGACCTCTAGTATGTCATTTGATGCCTACCTAGTAGTGGCAGCAAAAAATTCTGCAGAAATGACCTTATTAATGTTGAAAAACCTATAGTATTTATGGCCTAGCTTGGTCTCATAATTAAGATGTATGAATGGGTAAAATCTATTGAATCTAAGTGACTTTAACTACCTAGCGATGCTGTCTGAATTGAGCACTATTTGGGTTTTATTAGCTGCTTTAGTGTTGGATAAATATGTCCCCATTCCGTCGTCTATAAACCCACTTGATTTATTTAACTTGCTCTCAGTGAGAATGACAACAAAGGTACTAAAATCTACACATACACCCAAACAGCAATCAATAGCAGGGTTTAGTGCTCATTTAATTCTAGTTTTGCCGTTTGTAACGATTGTTGCCGCCTTGTATCTGCTTGCTGGATTGCCTTGGTTACTCAACATCATTTTATTGTGGTTGTCACTGCAATTTAATAGCGATCGACATATTTTTTTAAGCGCGTCTAGCGCGCTGTCACAAGATAAACTTACTCTAGCTAGAGAACTATCGCAGCAAAAACTACGCAGAGAAACAAAATTGTTGTCTAAAATGGGGTTGTCGAAGGCGCTTGTCGAAGGCTTATTTGCGCGCTATCAATATCAATATGTTAGTGTCATTTTTTGTTTTTTACTGCTTGGCCCACTAGCGGCCTTTGCCTATAGATTAAGTTTTACTTGCTCACAATCATGGAACGGTAAGCATACTGCATTTAACCATTTTTCACGCTTTACACAAATAAGCTGTCGAACAATCCAATGTTTACCAAGCTTATTATCGAATATGCTTTTTTGTTTATTATTTTCGCCAACATCATTTGTGAAAGACTATGCTAACATCAAAACATGGCGTCAAAGCATATTGTGCCCAGCAGAAGTCATGCGTCAAACCCTTAGGCTTATCATCAACAAAAATACGGGTGGCCCAATTTTTTATGATAATCAAAAAATATCTCGTCAACGATATATAGCGTTGAGTCAATTAGAACCAGAACCAATGGACGTCAACAAGTTGCAAAACAAATTGAACATCCATTTATTAATTATCGTATTATTTGGGGCCGTTTGCGTCTACCTAGTTTGAAAACAACAATGAATAAAACCTTAGTATTTTTCATATTCATCATAAGTGGAGGCATTTTACCCCATGCAAGCAGCTACTCTGTTGATACCACTCAAAGCTATGAAACAAACAAGCGTATCATTGCACTCAGCCCGCATTTAACTGAAATTGTTTATGCGCTTGAACAACAAACTTACTTAGTCGGAGTAAGTGATTACAGTGACTTTCCACCAGAGGCGTCTGAATTGCCAACAGTGGCCAGCTATCAGGGCGCCAATATTGCATCGATAATTCGTTTGCAACCAAGCCATATTTTAGTGTGGCAAGGTGGCAACAAAGACGCTGACATTCAGCGGCTTCGAGAGCAAGGTTTTAATATTTATTTATCATCGATTGCCACACCACAAGATCTCGTTAGCGATATCAGAAATATTGGCGCATTCTTAAATTCAACCAAGAAAGCAAATATACTTGCCAATAATCTTGAGGCTAAATTAAGAGCGCTCAATGATGAGCGTAAAAACCTAAGATCCGTCGTTTATTATTTGAATAAAGTGCCAATGGTCGGATTGGGGAACGATCCTTGGTTAAACAGCCTACTTAATTTGTGTCATTTAGAAAATATTTATCACGACAAGGTTCAGGCATACCCACAATTAAATATTGCGGATATTATTAGGCGTCAACCCGAAATAATTATCGCTGCTAATGGGTCCACTTATGACCTAGAACGATCATTTTGGGAAGCTCATTCACGTGTGCTTAAGAAGACCTCAGTATTGATGATCAATCCTGATGCAATGCATCGATTTACACCACGAGCGATTGACGAAACTATTCGCTTGTGCAATCTGGTCAAACAGACTAACTTAAATGATTAGGTAAACCACATTACACTGTTAAAAGGATAAGATTATGAAAAATATCACGACCCTTGTTATGGGAATCTTGTTGCTGAGCGCCACATGCATAACATTTGCAGAAGAAAACCAAAGTATAAGCGCAAACGACTTTTTAAGCTTAACAAAAAGCAACGACGAGCATAGCAAAGTGCTTCTGTTAGATGTGCGAACGGTTAATGAGTTTAATAATGGTCACGTTCCTGGTGCGATTAATATACCTGTCGCTGAATTACCCGATGCGCTTGCTAAATTGGGGGATAAGTCTCAGCAAATCGTTGTTTATTGCCGGTCTGGAGTCAGAGCAGGTCGCGCTATTCATTTTTTAGAGCAACAAGGCTTTCAAAACTTGTTGCACCTAGAAGGCGACTATTTGGCATGGGAAGAAAACGCCCTGCCAATCGAAAAGCCCTAACACCAGTGTATGCTTACCTTAGTGTTACACGGGCAAACTTTCGTTTACCAACTTGATACACGGCAGTGCCACTTTGCGCTAGTCGTAGCCGAGTATCAGTAACTTTTTCACCATCAATCTTTACTGCGCCCTGCTTAATCATGCGCATAGCATCAGATGTTGACCCTACCAAGGAGGCTTGCTTTAGTAAATTGCCAATGACTATACCGTCTTGGTCGAGTGAAATTTCAAGTTCGGGCATTTCGTCAGGTATCGCATTTTTTTGAAAGCGTTGAATAAAATCTTGATGTGCGACCTCAGCAGCAGCATCGCTATGAAAACGCGCGATAATTTCTTTTGCTAATTCTATTTTCACGTCACGCGGATTTCGCCCTTCTTCAATTTGAACTTTCAATGCTGCGATATCATCAATGGCTCTAAAGCTCAACAAATCAAAATATCGCCACATCAACTCATCAGAGATAGACATGATTTTGCCAAACATGTCATTTGGTGCGTCAGTGATACCAATATAATTATTAAGGGACTTTGACATTTTTTGCACACCGTCTAAGCCCTCTAGCAAAGGCATCATCAATACAGTTTGTTGTGCTTGGCCTTGCGACTTTTGGAGTTCTCGTCCCATCAATAGATTAAACCGCTGATCGGTTCCACCAAGCTCTACATCAGCTTCTAAAGCAACTGAATCCCAGCCTTGAACCAATGGGTATAAGAATTCATGAATCGCAATAGCTTGGCCATTTGCATAGCGTTTTTTAAAGTCATCTCGCTCTAACATTCTGGCGACGGTTTGGCTAGCCGCTAGTTTAATCATTCCCGCAGCACCCAGCTTATTCATCCATTCGCTATTAAACCTAATCGTGGTTTTTTCAGGGTCGAGAATTTTGAATACTTGTTCTTGATAAGTTTTTGCGTTTTCTAAAATTTGCGCTTCAGTTAAGGGCTTTCGGGTCACGTTTTTACCGGTTGGGTCACCAATAAGTCCGGTAAAATCTCCTATCAAAAATATTACTTCATGCCCAAGTTGCTGGAAAGTTCTGAGTTTGTTGATTAAGACTGTATGCCCAAGATGCAAATCGGGTGCAGTTGGATCAAAGCCAGCTTTCACTTTTAGAGGTTTAGTGCTCTTTAAGCGTTCAATAAGGTCTTCTTCTATTAAAATCTCATCTGAACCACGTTTTATTTCAGCAAATGCTGCTTCCCAACTTGCCATGTAATAATCCTGTTGTATGGTGTTTTTTTATTCATATCTATCCGCATAATTCTTATGCAAATGACCTTACACAACCGCTTTTAAAAGGCAAATAAAGCAAGCTTAATAAAACAAAATACTGATAGATGTACAAATGCTTTAACTAGTAAATTGAACCTTTTAGCTGGAATACGGACCAAAATCGTTATATTCTGCTGTTTAAGAGTTGTCAAATCGCGAGCACATAGTTTACGAGTCTATGATCCACAATACAATAAAACATCTGCCAAAACCCCACAGATTCGCCTTATTATTTTTAGGGCTTGTGGTATTGAGCTTAGTTTTTTGGCCTGCGGATAGGAGTGAGGCTTCGCGTGCATTAAATATCATGGAACTTGAAGTTGGCGTAAAATATCCTGTAGAGATACGCATCACGCCCAGCGAATCATTAGACATTGATACACAGCATGCTGATATTGAACTTAGCTCATATACGGTCAAACGTGGCGACACACTTGCCAAAATATTTTCTAATTTTGGATTGAGTCCTCAAACAACGTTTAAAGTCAGTCAAGCCAGCGAAGACGCAAAACGCTTAACCCGAATGAAACCAAACGATTTGCTTTACCTAAGCATTGAAGAAAAAAGTAACGATGACAAGGGCGACAAGCTATCCAATTCCGGCGGTTCAAAACACTTAAATGCCTTACATTACCCGTTTTCAAATACCGAGACCCTCATTATCACTGCAAGCGATGATGGCTATAATTCGGAAGTCGAAACTAAGAATATCGATCGTGTTCTGGGTTTCGGTCAAGGAGTAATTACCAGTAACTTTTGGAATGCAGGCACCGCAGCCGGCCTGAGCGACAATAAAATTATGGAATTGGCCGGTATCTTTGGTTGGGACATTGATTTTGCCCAAGAGATCCGAGAAGGAGATGACTTTAATGTGGTATACGAAGAATTATATATTGACGGAGAATTTGTAGGATATGGTGACATCGTAGCGGCTGAATTTACTAACCAAGGCGATACTTACACGGCAATTAGGTATACCGATGGTCGTTACTACACGCCAGAGGGTCGCAGTATGCGTAAAAGCTTTTTACGCGCTCCAATTAATTTTAAATATGTCAGTTCCAACTTCAACCCACGCCGCTTGCATCCTGTTCAAAAACGTATAAAACCGCATAGAGGTGTTGATTATGTTGCAAAAATTGGCACGCCAGTAATGGCCGCTGGAGACGGCAAAGTAATAAAGTCGGGTTATGATCGCTTTAATGGTCATCATGTATTTTTACAACATGGTGAAAAATATCAAACCAAATATCTACACTTTACCAAACGCGCAGTAAAAGTGGGGCAAACTGTCAAACAGGGACAAGTTATTGGGTATTTAGGCGGCACAGGTATGGTAACCGGTGCGCATTTACACTACGAATTTCTCGTTGATGGTGTTCACAGAAATCCTCGCACAGTTGCCCTGCCAAAAGCAGAACCTATTGAGGCAAAAGAAAAGATTAAATTTTTGGAGATTGCCAAACGCAAAGTCACGCTCATGGGCAAGCATAAACAGATAATGCTGGCTAAGAACTAGTTTGCGCTAAACACTTACTGTTGATTGACGGGTAACAAGAGAAAGCTTTTCAAGACTTGCCATCCAACCATGTTGCTGCAGAAGCATTTCATTTTCTACATGAAAACCAGACTGTGACAACTCTATCTGTGTGCTTAAATTTGGTGTTTGTTTAAAACACACTTTGACTTTGGTTATGTCGTTAGTGTCATCCCAACGCCATGTGAAACTAATTAAAGCGTTCTGTTCTATTTGTTGATAAGTTCCCACCGCCGATTGTTGAAAGCCATCGGGGCTTTGAAAAACAACTCTAAAATCGCCACCTTCCAAAAAATTAGACACAAATTGAGATACAATTAAATCACCTGGAGCAAACCATTTTGATAAAACGCTCGGCTCATTAAATGCTTCATAAACTAAATCAATGTCTGCATTTAACACACCTTTAAGTGTAAAGTCGTACATGTATGTAAAACACTCCTTTTACTTGTTCGATAGTTCCAATTTCGACATTTTTTTGTATCGGCAAGCTAAGCAAGTTCGTGAGTGCATTTGATCCTATTCATACACTTAATTAACAGGTAGTATTTAACTAAACCTAACTAACGGCTTTTATTGTGAGTAAAATCAAACTGGCGATTGTTAGCAGAGACTATAAAGAATATCTCTCAATGTTTGAATGTGAGGCACAACTTCTTCAAAACTACGAAGTAATCTATGCAGGCACAGATAACGATTCTGTAAAATTGCGTCGGGTACAAAATGAGTCTGAGGTGTTGATAAGTGAACCGGATATAGCAGCGAAATTTGCCCATAAATGTCAATCATTGCTATGGATACAATCTACGTGGGCAGGCAATAACGTATTGCAAAAAAGTGACTTAAAACACATAAAAGTAAGCGGCGTAAAAGGCATTTTTGCACAACGAATGAGCGAATATGTTTTATCTTACATTTTATATTTTCATCGTAAAATCGAACAATATCAAAATCTTAAAAGTAAAGGTGTATGGCAACAATTGCCTATCGACATTTTGAGTAATAAAACCCTAGGAATAATGGGGTTAGGCAGTATTGGCAAGCAAGTCGCAAGTGCAGCAAATAACTTGGGGATGAAGGTACTCGGCTATTCAAACAGCATAAAAAATATTACAGGTGTCTCTGAGTATATCGGGGATGATTTGTATGCGTTTACGGCTAAATGCGATTATTTAGTGAATCTTTTGCCCGAAACAGACACCACAATTGGTATGTGTGACGCTAAATTTTTTAATCACATGAAAAAAAATTCCATATTCATTAATGCGGGAAGAGGCAGCATTATTGATGAACCCACATCTCTTATAATGGCCATTAATAAAGGATTCCTTTCAGGAGCCGTACTCGATGTTTTTGAACAAGAACCCTTGCCACAAGAACACCCATATTACCTCAACCCGAATATTCATATCACTTGTCACACAGCTGCCGTATCAGAACCCACTTCAGTATTTGAGGTGTTTTTAGAAAATGCACAACGCTATACCAACAATAATGAGCTTTTGTATTTACATGACTTTAACAAGGGCTACTGAAATTAGTAAATCCTAGTAAATACCTGAGCTTGAGCGTGTATTTTACGTACTAAAACAGTTAAGTTATGTTGTGTTATACCGATACAATGTTTATTATAGCGCTCATTTTCTATGCGCCTTCAATTTTCTCCGGAGCCTTACCATGGAACACAAGAATGTAAGTTCTCGATCGACGACAGACAAAGCGCTGCGTTTGAACTTAGACGAAAAGAAATACGGTACAATTGTAGAAATAGGAGCAGGACAAGAAGTTGCTCGACAATTCTTTATTGCTGGAGCCGCAGCAGGCACCATCGCGAAAACAATGTCAGCTTATGACATGAAGTTCTCGGATGCTATTTATGGTGTTCAAGACGATGGCAGATATGTCAGTAAATCACGTTTAAAAGCAATGATGGCACAAGAGTTTGATCTTGTTCTAGAGCGGGTTGGCGAGGCTCGTTCAAAAACCTCCCGTTATTTTGCCTATGCTGCGACTGTTGCAGCAAAGAGTTTCAACCGTGACAACGAATGCCATGCTTGGTGCGGCATTAGAATACAGCTTTATCCGGGGGCTGAACCCTCCAATATCAAAGTTCATGTTAGGATGCGAGACGACAATGCCGAGGCACAACAACAGGCCTTAGGTGTGCTTGGTGTGAATTTAATCTATGCGGCCTACTATTATTTTGAAAACCCTAAGATGATTATCGACTCGCTAACTGACAGTATCAAACCTGGTCGAATCGAAATAGACTCTATCGAGTTTTTAGGTCCTTATTTTGAAGATATTGATAATAAAGCGATAAATCTACACCTTATTCGTAGTTGGAAAACACGTGCCGTTATGTTTAAGGCCGACGGCTCTGTGGGGGTTCCTGCAGAAATGCTCTACAAGAAAAATGTATTGACTATACGAGGTTCGTTTAAGCCAGTGACGAATTTAAATGTAGATATGATAGAGCAAGGTAAAAAAGCATTTTATGAACGTGAAGGTATGAATGAAGAGAATACCTTAACCATTGCTGAAATCAGCTTAAATGATGCTAGAGGTCACGATAATCAAGTGCCCGAAAAAGACTTAGTTGAGCGGGTGCAGTTACTCAATCTATTGGGTTATAACGTGCTGGTTTCAGACTACACTCGATATTTTTCTTTGCGCGCTTATTTTAGACAATACACCAAAATGCAAATTGGTATTGTCGTGGGCATGATTAACATTGCACAAATCTTCGATGAAGACTCCTATAAGGGTGTTGAAGGTGGGATTTTAGAGGGCTTTGGTAAGCTGTTCCCGGACAATACCAGGCTTTATATTTACCCTGAACTTAACGCCGACGGCGAATTAAGAGAATTTACCGATGTCAAAGTCCAAGAACACTTACGTTTTCTTTATAGACATTTACTCGAAAATGGTTTTTTACACGGCATAAATACCAGTAACATTGACCTATTTAAAATTTATTCGCGAGAAGTATTGAAGCAATTGCGTGAAGGAAGAGGTGATTGGGAAAATCTACTCCCTGAACCAGTTGCAAAAGAAATCATCGATTCTGGCTTTTTTGGTTTTAAGAAAGCAAGAAGATAATTGGTAACAGACGCCCTAACATAATCGGGCGTCTTTTCTTTTATGTCATAATCGTCAACTAGTGTTGCGTTTTCAAATGTGTTGTCATGCCTTTATTGAATAAACGTAACCAAGATCCACTCAATTTACCTTTATACTCTTTATTTAAATAAATAACCGCATCCACTTCTGATAATGCTATTTGTTCATTTGATGGCTGTATAAGACTAACATAGCGGTCGATTATGGCTAAAAGCTTCGCCCCTTCGCATATATCTTCACTTTTAATCCCCAATGGAAAACCACTTCCATCGATATATTCGTGATGCTGCATAATGATTTTTCTTGCACCATCCCATGCATTTAAATGCTCAATTAAACGAGTACTCTTATACACATGTGAACGTAATAAATTTTCTTCCATTTTGTCTAATTTGGTTTTTTTATTAATGATGTCTCGTGGCATAAAAGCCATTCCAAAATCATGTGCATAGCAAGCTACCGCAAGTTGTTCTTCGGCAACCGGCTCTTCGCTTAAACGATTAATGAATAAGGCTAAAGCAGCAACTTGGTCGCCTCTTCCTTCAGGATAGCCAATCCGTTTTTCGATGGGGCGCATCAACTCTCTAAAAAACAAAACATCCGGCTGTAGTTCTGTTGAAATATCTTTGGGAACACCGGTCTTTGGTATTCTGTCATGCTGATCTTGAGCAGCTACCCAGACTTGATTAGTTAAGGCATAAACTGCCTTTTCCAATAGTGCCTCATGTTCGCTTTTGTTGCTTGCAGATACCGACTCTATGACTTCTATGGTATTTTCAATAGCATTTCCGTCAAATTCTGCTTTACCTGAATTAATGCAATCGCCAACAAACTTAGAAACTATGTCCATTAGTTTTAATACTAAGTCGCTTAATTGACTGGTATAACTCAACTCTCCTTTACGCATAAGATCAAGAATATCTTCAAGATGCTGCAGTACGCCCACCATGGGTAAAAATCCAACCAAGCCAAGATCGCCTTTGATAGTGTGTATCGATCTAAATAGCGCTCGTTGTAGGTCCTTATCTTGTGGCGTTAATTCGAGTTCAATCAAGGTTTGCTCACTCGCCTCATGCAACTCAACAATTTCTTCTTTCAAATCGCCCAATATATCTTCATCGACTTCTTCGGGTGTAAAAACGGTCATGAATGCTTACCTAATCAATAATTTATTTTTATATATGCAGAGCAAATTAAACCGTGGCTTAATTGCTATTGCTCTATTCAATGTGTTTATATCGGCTTATTGGAAAGTTTATTAATACATATGCTTTGTATTTCTTTCATAGCAGGTATAATCCACAAGCGTTATTTTTATAGGAATGGCTAGTGCTGGCAATAATCAGATTTTTTGTATTGTTGATTTATTTTATTTTGATGAATGCATTTCTTATTATTATTTTTTTAATAAGACCTATGCATAGAAACAACGTTTACTTTGCAGGCAAGGTATATTCCACTATGGCTTATATTTTGGGTGTAAAATTAATATACCGTACTCCGGGAAATATCGACTCTAACAAGACCTATGTTTGCATTGCCAATCATCAAAATACGTATGACTTAGCAACTGTTAGTCATGGTGCGATTCCTGGCGTGGTGACAGTGGGTAAAAAAAGTCTGAAATGGATACCTATTTTTGGTCTCATATATTGGTTGTCGGGCAATATCATGATTGACCGCAAGAACACCTCACGTGCTCGCGATACTCTTAGCCTCACTGCAGACAAAATGCGTGAGAGAAATTTGTCAATATGGATGTTTCCTGAGGGCACAAGAAGCAGAGGCAAAGGATTGTTACCCTTTAAAACAGGCGCCTTTAGATTAGCTTTGGCTGAAAAGAAAGATATAGTCGTCGTAGTATGCAGTGAGACCAATAAAGGTAAAATTAAGCTAAACCGATGGAACAATGGGTGTGTGATAGTTGAAATGCTAGAGCCAGTGCCATACTCTAGTGATATTAATGCCCGTCAACTTGCAAACGATATGCATCAATTCATGCAAGAGAATTTTGAACGTATTAGTAAAGAAGCAGCAGTTTTAGAGAAATAAGCCGGTCAATATATCGGTCGAAGTAATTTAACAAAGGTAGTTTTACCGAGGGAAGAAGATGACCGAAGAAGCGCAACAATGGTATGAATTTAATGCAGAAACAATTGAAGCATTGACCGAAGACGGTACTGACTTAGCACAAGCTCATACGATCGAACATCATCTCGCATGCAAAAACTTTGAAGCACTCGAAAAAGCAGCCGTTGACGCGTTTAAAGCCGGCTTTGAAGTGACTGATGCAGAGGAATTGATATTAGATGACGGTGGTACCGTTTTTTGTTTCGATGCCGTCGTCAAAAAAAAATTGAATGTTGAAGTATTTAATACTGATGTAGATGCACTGCTTAAAGTTGCTGAAAAACATAAAGTGCATTATGACGGATGGGGCACCTATTATATGGGTGACGATGCGATAAGCATGGAAGATGACTTTGACGACGACGATTACTTGGGCGATTCGGAATAACAACCCTAGTCTTTCAATTGCCTAACTATTCCCGCTTCTGCTGCAATAAATATTGCCGTGTTGCTCAGGTTTGGCCCTTGTAAATAGTGTTCGATATATTGAAGCTACCACTTACACTTTATATTATGTTTGCCCGACTTCAACTAAAGCAAACTCAGCTTCACTGTCGCCTTCAATCATCAATATACACTTACCCCAAGAGGCAGGTAATTTCCAAATGTGCTCTTCTGCCACAGTGTACTTCTCTCGTTTTGTGTCACACCTTACTTCAACTGTATCGAGCTTTCCTTTAATATCCACAAAGGCAAAGCTATTTCTCGCCAAGCGGTGAAAAATTTGACCATCAACGTCAATTTTCTTATTTATAAAAAGGTTTTGGTCTGACGCTAAAAAGTTATTTATTTTGTCAATGCTAGGTTGTAATTTTTCAATAATAGCGGTGCCATTATTGAGCTTGGCTAACTTTTCACTGGTAGCTAATGCTTCAGCGTACGATCCTTTGTCAGCAAGCAACAAAAACAAGCGATAATGCAAATAAGCAATATATTTGTCGTCAAAACTACGATGTTCATCTGCATGCCCAACCGCACTCTGAATAGTTCGCTTAAGAGCAATAATTTCGCGTTTTTTGTTATTAGTTTTATTTGCAATTTTATGATCTATGCTCCATAACCAAGCGTTCTCGTAACGGTTATTTTCCTTTCTGTTATGAAGCTTTGTAACGATGACTTCAGCCGCCTCAATATTGCCTTCATCAACAAGTTTTGACGCTTTTTTATAATTATAGAAAAACTTCCTCGACGCCCCAGGCTTACCACCCATCATAAAATTAAACCTAACTAGCGACTGGCATTGTTCAGTAGGCTTGCCATCTTTGATGGCCGGTGAATACTCCCATTGCTTTATTGCACGTAAAGCAGCGGCTTTAAATGCTCTATCACCACCAAAATCTTGCACTTCAGGATCTTGTACTTTTCCTGCTTCATCTATTACAAACGACATTTGAACCCAGCCTTCTGCTCCAGACTTAGCGGCACTTGTGGGATATTTAGGTTGGGCTCTTTTTATAGCTACCGCAGGCTGATATGAAGTAACCAGCGCGACCTCATCCAAAGCAGTATCTTCTAAGACTTCTTGTTCTACTTCATCACAGGGCAATAGTGACTCTTGTGATAAAACAATACTACTTGCCAAAATAAGCAAAGCAGCAAATGACGTTTTAAGTAGCTCATTTGTTTTAGATTTCATCAGTAATATCCTTATTGTTAATTTCTAAGCTCCCTTTATGCACACTATTTATTATTAAAGGGCTTTAATCGTTTCTATTTGCTCTTGAATTTTACTCAATTGCATTTGCGCATCTTCTAATTTCGCTCGTTCTTTATTGATAACCGCTTCGGGTGCTTTACCAACAAAATTTTCATTGCTTAACTTACCTTCCGTGCGCTTAACGTCATTTTCAAGTTTTTCTGCCGATTTATTTAGGCGTTTTAACTCAGCGTCTTTGTCTATAAGGCCTGCCATGGGGATCATAATTTCCATTTCGCCCACAATTGCTGTTGCAGACGCTGGCGCTTTTTCAGAATTATCAAGCACCGAAACAGACTCTAATTTTGCCAATAGTACCAAATAGTCTTGAGTTTTTGCCAACCTGTCGATATCTTTTGAGCTAGCATTAGCTAACAATACTGGTAATTTTTTCGATGGTGGTATATCCATTTCACCACGTATATTACGAATACCTACAACAAAAGATTTCACCCATTCGATATCGTTCTCTGCTTGCTCATTCTTGCGACTAACTTGATAGAGCGGGAAAGCATCCACCATAATACTAGCAGCGTTGCTATCGTTTGCTGAAAGGGGTTTGAGTTTTTGCGCGATTTCGTCTGTTATAAAAGGCATCACAGGATGCAACAAGCGCATTAAATGCTCAAGAACATTGATTAAAGTATGACGAGTACCTCGTTTTTCGTCATCACTGCTTTTGTCAGAGTTTAACACCGCTTTAGAGAGCTCCAAATACCAATCACAAAACTGATTCCAAGTGAATTCGTACAGGGCTTGGGCAGCAATATCAAACCGGTATTGCGCAATGGCTTTTTCGAACTCGGCAAGGGTATCTTGGAAGCGAGACCATATCCATTCGTCAAAGACGCTTAAGCTAAGGTTTCCGCCTTTATTACCCGTATCAAACTCTTCGGTATTCATTAAGACAAAACGAGTAGCGTTCCATATTTTGTTGCAGAAGTTTCTATAGCCTTCTACTCGGCTCATATCAAAATTAATATCACGACTGGTAGACGCCATCGCGGCAAATGTAAAACGCAAGGCATCTGTGCCATAGGCGTCAATGCCATCACTAAACTGTTTACGTGTTACTTTGGTAATTTTAGCGGCATCTTTGGGTTTCATCATGCCACTGGTTCGTTTCGCCACCAAGGCTTCTAGGTCAATGCCATCAATAACATCAATTGGGTCAAGCACGTTACCTTTCGATTTAGACATTTTATCGCCGTTTTCGTCACGCACTAAACCAGTAATATAAATGTCTTTGAAAGGTATTTGACCGGTGAATTTTTTAGTCATCATTATCATTCTAGCAACCCAGAAGAAAATAATATCAAAACCCGTGACTAACACTGAGCTTGGAACAAAGGTATCCAATTCAGGTGTTTCTTCAGGCCATCCCATGGTAGCAAATGGCCACAAAGCAGAAGAAAACCAGGTATCCAGTACATCTTCGTCTTGTTTTAAAACAACATCATCAGCTAAAGAATTTTGTTGACGCACATCTTGCTCGTCTTTACCCACGTATATATTGCCGGCATCATCAAACCAAGCAGGAATTCGATGTCCCCACCATAACTGACGCGATATGCACCAGTCTTGAATGTTGTTCATCCATTGGTAATACGTTTTGTCCCAATTTTCAGGGATAAAGCGAATTTCGCCCGACTTCACAGCCTCAATCGCAGGCTTTGCTAAGGACTCTACTGCCACATACCATTGGTCGGTTAAGTAAGGTTCGATTACCGCTTGGCTTCTGTCACCGCGTGGCACTTTTAATTTATGCGGCTTTATTTCAACTAAAAGACCTAAGCTTTCTAAGTCAGACACAACTTTTTTACGCGCGTCAAAACGATCCAAGCCTTGATAATCTGCAGGCGCATTGTCATTGATTTTTGCATCATCCGTTAAGATGTTGATCATCGGTAAATTGTGGCGCTTACCCATATCGTAGTCGTTAAAGTCGTGGGCAGGCGTGATTTTCACACAACCTGTGCCAAACTCTGCGTCTACGTAATCATCAGCAATAATCGGAATTTCTCGCCCTGTGAGCGGTAACTTTATAAATTTACCAACATAAGACTGATAGCGCTCATCTTCAGGATTAACGGCCACTGCAGTATCACCCAACATCGTTTCAGGGCGGGTTGTTGCAACAACAATATCACCGCTACCATCGGCCATTGGATAGCGCATATGCCACATAAAACCATCTTCTTCTTCGCTTTCGACCTCTAAATCCGATACCGCAGTAAGTAAAACCGGATCCCAATTAACTAAGCGTTTTCCACGATAAATTAAACCCTCGTTATAAAGTTGTATAAAAACTTCTTGCACTGCTTTGGACAAGTTTTCGTCCATAGTGAAAACTTCGCGCGACCAATCTGGCGAAGTTCCTAATCGACGCATTTGCTGGCTTATATTGCCGCCTGATTCTTTTTTCCAATCCCAAACACGCTCTACAAACTTTTCTCTTCCTAAGTCGTGACGTGTTAAGTCGTCGGCATTTAGTTGACGTTCAACTACCATTTGAGTTGCAATTCCGGCATGGTCGGTGCCGCATTGCCACAATGTATTATTGCCTTTCATTCTATGATAACGCGTGAGAGCGTCCATGATGGTGTGCTGAAAAGCATGTCCCATATGCAAATTTCCGGTCACATTAGGCGGCGGTAACAAAATACAATAAGGCTCGCCAATGCCGCTAGGCTTAAACAAACCCTGCTTTTCCCACTGCTGGTAGCAAGCCTGTTCTATTTTGTTTGGATCAAAAGTCTTTTCCATTTTTTATCTCAAATATTTTATATGCCTGTATATTCGAGCTGACAACCAGCTCTTTTATACTGCTTATATCGCTCTCTCGCTTGAGCTTTTAATTGTTCGTCTACAGGAACAAAATCAATGATGTGCTTGGCCTGGTGTTGTGCTTCAAAAAAACTATTCGACAATATGATTAACATATCTGTATTGCGGATTTTGGCCATATTAGCAAAAGCTGAAAGCCACAAAATTTCTACTGGTGTGCCCATATCTGGCCCTTCACCATACAAATTGTGAGGAATGAATTTATCTGCGGGGTATTGCCAAATAAAATCATCAAATGCTTCTGCGTCGGTTTTAGTGGTACAAAGAACCGTTGTTTTCTTTCTGAGTTTTACATTTTCATAGGCAAGCTCAGCTGCTTTAATATGCTCCGGCGGATAGTTTACAGGGTATTGATTTGATCCATGGTCAGAATTTTGATCAGATACCGCAAAAAAAGAAACCAAATTTGCCATCGTCTAGTCGCCAACTACCACATCGGCCTTGTTCATCAAGTATTGTGAAAGCATTGGTACTGGTCTGCCAGTAGCGCCTTTATTGGCTCCACTCTTCCATGCCGTGCCAGCAATATCCAAATGAGCCCATGTATACTTTTTAGTAAATCGAGACAGAAAACAAGCTGCTGTAATCGTGCCTGCAGGTCTTCCACCTAAATTTGACATATCTGCAAAGGGGCTCTCTATTTGGTCTTGATATTCATCCCACAATGGTAAACGCCACGCTTTGTCAGCACTTTGTTCTGATGCGTTCAATATTTCATGAGCAAGAGGATTATGTTGGCTCAAGACTGCCGTAGCGTGCTGGCCTAAGGCAATCACACAAGCGCCGGTAAGTGTCGCGATATCAATTACTAATTCTGGGTCAAATCGCTCAACATAAGTTAAAGCATCACACAACACTAAACGGCCTTCAGCATCGGTATTTAGGACTTCAACAGTTTGACCCGACATAGTCGTTAGGATATCGCCCGGTCTATATGCATTAGCATCAGGCATGTTTTCACATCCTGCAACTACGCCAATAACATTAATTGGTAAATTCATTTCTGCAACAGTTTTCATGGTACCAAGTACTGAGGACGCGCCACACATGTCGTATTTCATCTCGTCCATGGCTTCACCAGGCTTCAGTGAAATACCGCCCGAATCAAAGGTTAAACCCTTACCAACCAGTACAATGGGCGCCTCACCTTTTTTACCGCCTTTATGATGAATAACACTCATAACAGATTCGTTTTCAGAACCTCTGCCCACTGCTAAGTAGCAATGCATGCCGAGCTCGTCCATTTTCGCTTCGTTAATGGTGTCTAAGCTTAAACTCGCATAATTTTTGACCATGGCAGCCGCTTGCTCATTTAAATATTGCGGATTACAAATATTTGGCGGCATGTTGCTCACGTCTTTTGCCAGTTTTACACCTTCACTAATCGCAAGCGCATGGTCTATCGCACGCTCACCTACCGATAAGTCTTTGCGAGTTGGGACATTAAATATCATCTTACGTAGCGGTCTTCTTGGCTCGCCTTTTTTTGTTTTCAATTGCAAAAATGTATAAACAGATTCGTTGGCTGCTTCAACTGCTTGGCGTACTTTCCAATAAGTATCACGGCCTTTAACATGTAACTCAGTTAAAAAACTTACAGCTTCCATAGAGCCTGTTTCATTCAAGGTTTTAATTGTCTTAGCAACTATTTGTTTATATTGGCGTTCGTTTAGCTCGCGTTCTTTACCACACCCAACTAACAAAACCCTTTCGCTTAACACATTCGGCACATGATGCAAGAGCAACATTTGACCGGCTTTACCTTCAAGGTCGCCACGGCGGATAAGGTTACTAATATACCCTTCGCTAATATTGTCTAACTGTTCAGCAACAGGCGTTAGACGTCTGGGCTCAAACACACCAACTACGATACAAGCACTGCGTTGTTTTTCTGGGCTACCACTTTTTACACCAAATTCCATTAAATTTCCCTTACGTTGCATACGCTTAAAATAAGTCGACAAAAGCTGTTTTAGCTTAAAATTTACTCTTTTACTATTTTATTTTTATAGTCAAACATTGCTTTGTTTTTATGATACATAGACAAACATAATATCGGTTTAAACAAAGCACTAAAATTTTTTCATTGTTTTGTGCTAAACTTCGCAAAACACGCCGATTGATTAGCTTAGATGTGCAATATATACACACGCTAATACACAAAACTGTCATAAATAAGCAGTTTACTTAAATATCGCCGTATTTCCATTAAAAAACGATATTTTAATCAAAAGAATTATTTCGACTATGTTGATATTTAGGTACTTAGTAAGAGAAACATTGAAGTCACAATTGGCTGTGTTTCTTATTCTAATGTCTATTTTTGTTACTCTGCGCTTTGTTCGCGTTTTAGGTGACGCCACCGACGGTAATGTTCCCGCCGATCTGGTCCTGGGATTCATCACATTATACAGCCCAGTTTTGGCCTCACTAATTCTTCCAATAAGTCTATTTTTGGGAGTATTATTAGCACACGGTCGCATGTATGTTGACAGCGAAATGACCGTACTCAAAGCTTGTGGTGTTAGCGAGTGGTATGTAACACGTATCACTATATTTGTGTCATTAATCATTGCTGCTATTACTGCTTGTGTGACACTATATTTAGCACCCTTGGCTTTAGAAAAAGAATATCAACTACAAGAAGAAGCAGCTGCAAAATCAGGACTTGCTGCTGTTATTCCTGGGCGGTTTCAAAAAGCGGGTGAAGATAGCTCTATCATTTTTGTACATGAAGTCGATTCTGATACAGAATCCTTAGAAAAAGTATTTTTGGCAAAACCAGGAACAACCGACAACAACGTGCACTTAATATACGCAGCCAGCGGGCGAATTAAGCAAGGTATTTTAGGTGACCAACAACTGGTATTAGAACAAGGCACTCAGTACGAAGGTACAACTAATGCAAACGATTACCAAGTTGTCTTGTTTGATGAATACTCAGTTACAATAAAAGAAGCTGAAAACCAAGAAAGACGACGCAAATTAGTCTCGGTCCCGACTATTGACCTATGGAACCTAGAGACCATAGAAGCACGAGCTGAATTGCAATGGCGTATTGCTATTCCACTGTCTTTACCATTTTTAGTATTAATAGCAGTGCCACTGAGTGCTGTAGACCCGAGACAAGGTCGTTTCGGTCGTATGTTACCTGCGTTACTTCTTTATTTGGGTTATTTTTTATTATTGCTTGCAAGTCGAAGGGTAATGGAGGATGGAAAACTCCCTAGTTATATTGGTTTGTGGTGGGTTCATTTAGTCATGTTGCTAGTGGGGACTGGACTAATTGCGAAAGACCGGAAAACGGGCGTATTTATTCGGCAGTTATTTTTAAGGCAAAAGCATGTTTAAGCTAATTGACTTATATATTGGGCGTACATTACTCAGCACAGTTACAATTACATTGTCTGTTCTTGTTGGTTTAAGTGCACTAATCAAATTCGTCGAGCAGTTAAGACGTGTAGGCCAAGGCGACTACGACATGACCTTAGCTGCCTTATATGTTTTGTTAAGTCTACCTCGTGAAATTGAATTATTTTTGCCTATGGCAACTTTATTAGGCGCGCTAATTGGTATGGGTTTATTGGCACAAAGTAGCGAATTAGTAGTGATGCAATGCGCTGGCTTGTCTCGAGGCTCGATTACCATGAGTGCTATGAAATCGATGATATTAGTTATCATAGCGTTAATGGCGCTGGGTGAATGGGTAACGCCAGAAAGCGAAGCAAAGGCGAAACAAATAAGGACGCAAGCGCTCTCAGGAGGAAGCTTGTTATCATCCGACTCCCTCACGTGGGCAAAAGATGGCAATGATTTTGTGAGTATTGGCGATGTTATTAACCAAAATACACTTCAAGATGTCAATATTTATAAGTTTGATAACACACTAAAACTCACACAAATTCTCAGTGCGAAACAGGCTGTTTTTGACCTGCAAAACTGGCAACTCAATCAAGTCGAAAGAGTTGTATTTGATGCTAACAAAATAAGTAACAGTAGTATTGATAATATGATATGGGAAAGTTCAATCACACCAGATAAATTAGGAGTGGTAGCCATAAAACCCGAGGCTCTATCTATAAGAGGTCTGCAAGACTACGTTAATTATTTACAAAATAATGGACAAGACAGCGCGCGATACGAGCTTGCATTTTGGCGTAAAATCTTGCAACCAGTATCAGTAGCCGTCATGCTCTTATTGGCAATGTCTTTCATCTTTGGTCCCTTACGTTCGGTAACCATGGGAGCACGCACCATAATGGGCGTACTTGCTGGGTTTGTTTTTTTTATTGCCAATGAAATGTTTGGTCAAGTATCACTTGTTTTTCAAATTTCACCTATTCTTGGTGCCATTCTTCCGAGTAGCTTATTTGCGCTTGTAGCCGTTGTATTACTAAAACGATAGTGTATATCAGATCAAGAATACGTGACCATTCACCAATTTTTATGGTGATTTTGAGTCTTAGTCAAAACTAACATTTGAGTGCCAGCAACTCTATCTTGCAAACTTTGTTTTGATTTAAAATCGACGAGCACTAGCAAAGTGCCTAAACCACCGAGTGAAAAAATCAAACGCACAACTAAGCGGCCATATCCTATAGGTGTATTTTCATGCAAACTAAATATTCGTAAACGCCAGGCGCGCATGCCTAGTGTTTGACCACCATGCTTCCAAAACCATAAGAAAAACCCACATACCCAAAAACCGACCCATATTTGTATGGCCAATTTATAGCCGAACGAAGCTTGAATAAGTTCATTAACATGTTCATATCCTTGCTTGGATAACACATCGGTTTCTAACAGAGCGGTTATTACGCCAATAAACACTAATGCTGCTAACATACCAACAGCAACGGCTATTAGCGCATCATATACCATTGCGGCCAAACGGCGAAAAAAGCCGGCTCGTTGGGTAGAGGTGTCGCTCATGATGTTTTTATCACCGAATATTCACTTAAGACAGAGTTTAAAAAATGACGCCATAAATCGAATGGTACCATCGAATGCGGTTGATCATAACAAATATGCGCCTAAGTGATTAAAAAGACATCAATTGCTGTAAATAAGACTTGATAGACGCCAGCTTATCGCTATAATTCACTGCTCTCGAAAGAGTGAATTTCCCCCTATGCCAGAGTGGCGAAATTGGTAGACGCAGCGGATTCAAAATCCGCCGGTAGTAATACTGTGCCGGTTCAAGTCCGGCCTCTGGTACCATTTATCTAAGTTTTTGGAATGAGCCTTCGCCATAAATATTCAATGGGGCCTTGCTTAAACTTCAGTAAATAAAAGTAGCTAAGTATTATTTGAATCGCCACGATACAAAAGCCGATCATCCAAATGCTGCTTAAGCCTAATTTACCCCCTAATGCGCCAGCAAAACCATTGAACAAAATGATTGCAATCACAGATTGAGATAGATAGTTTGAGAGCGCCATTCTCCCAAGCGGTGCAAATATACTAAAAAATGCTATAGCTCGTTTGTACACTAGGGCTAAAGTGGCTGCATAAGCTAAGGCAAGCGGCACTACACCAAAGGCATAAGCAACTATCCTAAGTAATTGCAGAGAAGGTTCTGACGCATCGATCAATATAGCCATCGCTATGTTTGCTGGTATTCCAACCACAAAACCTAACAAGGCTGTTTTAAGCAAAAACGGTTTATTACTTAATAAATCATGTTTAATGATATGACGACCCGCCACAACACCCAAACAAATAATACCAAACACTTTGAATATTCTGCCTTCTGCCGCTATTAGCGCCATCCTAACCAATGGGTCATAAAGTTTTGCTGTAAAATGTAGTTCCAAATTATTAGTCATGATTAAATACAAAGCTTGTTCAAATAAGTCACCAGGTGGTACGCCAAGTTCAGCTAGCTTTTGCATAAAAATTGAGAAGAGCACGCCTGGGTAGAAACCAATTATCCCCATTAAAATAGCATGTAAAATAGGCAGTAATATTGATATAACACCAATAATGACAAGTGTCCGAGAAGAACAATGAAACAACAACAGTACTAAAAATCCAAGCACAGCATATAGTGTGATGATATCACCCAGCCAAATTAGCCAAATATGAATCAAACCAATTAGTAAAAGTACGGCTAATCTTTTGTACATGTAGCGTTTATATGCCGAGATATCATCTTTAAAACGAATAAATTGAATGCTCATTCCAACGCCAAATAGTAAGGAAAAAAGCGTATAAAATTTGCCATGAATAAATATTAATTCAATATTTTCAAGTATGTTATTAAAAGAAGCTGCTTCAAATGTCGCTTTATATTCGTCGGTATAAAAGAGGTAACCTGCAAAAATTTGGATATTCGCAAAACAAATAAAGCAAATTGAAATACCTCTTAAAATGTCTAAGAAATCTATCCGCGTACGCTGTTGAGCCCTATTTGATAGCTCGGTAGATGTGTTGTCCATAACAATTCCTAGCAGTTTGATAAAGGAGGCTACACGAAGCTAACACAGCATTTGCGTTTCAACCAGACATATTAACAAATACTGCGTTGATAAAAGACAAATATGACGCTAAAGAAACTCTCAATACTAAAATCCTCTGCAATTCTTAATTTTAGATAGCGTCGTTAATCAATCTGCACTTAATGAATCGACATGTTTGCCGATATATTCCTGACAACGATAATCGGATTTTTTCATGAAGCGAACAGCATTTATTTATAGTGCAATAAGCATATTACTCTTACTATTTCCTCTCCAAATGTTTGCTAAAGTTTCAGTACAGGTGAAAGTGCTCGCTCTCGACGGCACCCCACTCAGTAATATAGTGGTCTCTGCTGACCCTTCAGGCGAGACCAAATCAAATAAAAGTAGCGCTCCTCTAAAAGCGACCATGCAACAAATTAATCAGCAATTTGTGCCACATATTTTAGCGATAAATAAAGGCACTTTAGTCGAGTTTCCAAACACTGACACTGTAAAGCATCATGTATATTCATTTTCACCCGCTAAAACATTTGAAATATCAATACAAGCAAAGTTATCAAAAACGGGCGTTTTGTTTGATCAAGCAGGGATCGTTGAACTGGGTTGCAATATACATGATTGGATGCTGGGCTACATATATGTTGCTGATACTGAAATATATGGAACAACTGATCAAGATGGCATATTTGCAAGCTCGATGGAAAATGCTGGCTATACACTCAATATTTGGCATCCTCGACTAAACAATAAAGAAATACTGCAAGAACACTCCATTGATGTTGACTCAACTAAAAATGATACATTTTTCACTATCCAATTAAGTACTGATTTATTGCCAAGTTTCTCTGAATTCGACAAGGTTGGCGGATTGGATAACTATGACTAGATTTTTTAGTTTTCCAGAAACTTCATTACGAATAAAACTGCTCGCCAGCTTTTTTGCAATTGTATTAGTCGTTATCACTTCAACCCTTTATTTTGTTAAATTTGCCGTATTTTCTCATTCTGAAAAACTATTGATGCAAAACACAAAAGTAAGCTCAGCATTGATCACTGAACACCTGAACGATGCAGCACGTGTTTTATTTAAGTCCGCTAACACTCTTTCTGGTGACTTTAGTACCAAACAATTAGTGCTTGATTCGGCAAACGACGTAAAATCGCTAGACTTAGCCATGGAAAACTTTACAACACGTTTTAGCGCTACTCATTATGGTGTTATTGGGCAGCAAGGCGAATTGATTAGCGCTACAAGAGGTTTTGATATAAGTACAATTAATAACCCAAATCGCTTTGCAAACGACGCTATTACTTGGCATGTTAATAACAATGATGTATTTCTGACCAAATCCGTAGCAATAAAAAACACACCTAGATCACGCAATGTTATGGCATGGTTAGTGTTTGCGATTCCGGCTGAGGCATTGTTTAATGACGAAATGATGCAACTGACTCAACTCGATGTATCATTAATTAAGAATAATAAAGATATTATTCGATCAAGCTATGACATTGAAATAGTCGAGCAAATCGTAAATTCCCCACTGACCAATGCAATTGGTATTCAGAATTTTGATCTCGATACGGGACACTATTTATATACCCTTGAATCCGTCGGCGAAGCTGTCAATGCAGATATATCTTTAATGCTTTCAACGGCTGAAGAAGACGCATATTTTTCATATAACAATCTGATTACACAATTGATTGGCTTACTTGTATTTATTTCAATATTCGTGCTTGTATTAGCAATATATCTTGCCCGAAATATTTCGCTACCAATAGATAACTTGATTCATATCACCGATAAAATTGGAAAAGGTTTAGACGTACACGATTTCCCATCTAGCGATACGAAAGAAGTAAATACCTTGTCGCATGCCGTCTCGAACATGCATGAGGGTATGTTAGCAAGGCAAGAACAAATAAATCGGCTAGCGTTTTACGATAATTTAACCGAATTGCCTAATCGCGTTCGTTTTATTCAATATTTGGATGAACAACTTAAATCAAACAAACATACAAGCATTTTTCTTGCCCTTGTCGATATAAGCCGTTTTAAAGAAGTAAATGATGCGATTGGTCATGAAGCAGGTGATGAATTACTCAAATTAGTCAGCAAACGCCTCAATAGTCGCTACAAAAACGATATGTTTGTTGCACGAATGGGCAGTAACGAATTTGCCTTATTGAACTTTGATTTCGATAGCTTGAGCGAATTCATGGCAGACATACAACAGTCGTTTAAACATGTTTTTTGTGTCAATAATGTCTCGCTGAATATTGATATTAATATAGGCGCTACAAGTTTTTATTATGATACCGACAAAAACAATGGCTCAGCGAACTTATTATTGCAAGCTGACATAGCCTTACAAGCATGCAAAAACAAACATAGTGCTTGTTTGGAGTATTCAAGTGAATTAAATACATTTTCTGTGGAACGTTTGCAAACATTGTCAGAGCTAAAAGACATTGTCAGTTCAAATCAGCTAAGTTTGTATTTTCAGCCAAAGCTGTGTTTGGCTTCTAAAGAAATTACAAATGTAGAATGTTTAGCACGTTGGATTCATCCTGACCGAGGCTTTATTCCACCCGACGATTTTATTCCATTAGCTGAACAATCTGGCGCTATTAGACAAATTACACAATGGGCAATAGAAACGGCAATTTGCCAGCATCGTGATTGGTATAAACAAGGTATGGATTTAAAAATGGCCGTAAATATTTCTGCGATAGACTTAGCCGACCCTGATTTTGCTAAAATAGTTGTGGGTTTATTAACAAAACATCATGTAGAACCTCATAAACTGATACTAGAAGTCACCGAAAGCGCAGTTATGAGCGATACAGAGGTTGCTCTACAAACACTAAATCTGCTTTCAAAAATTGGCATAGGTATCTCAATAGACGATTTTGGGACGGGTTTCTCTTCCATGGCGCAACTAAAAAAGTTGCCCGTTAACGAATTGAAAATAGACAAAGCTTTTGTACTTGAAATGGCTACAAGTGTCGACGACCAAGCGATGGTAAAAACCTTAATTTCACTCGCAAACAATTTAGGATTGCATACGGTTGCTGAAGGCGTAGAGGATTTAGCTGCATTAAATTTACTTGAAGAAATGGGCTGCACTTACGCTCAGGGTTACTTTATCAGTAGGCCTATGCCACCGTCTGACGCTTCAAAATGGCTTCTTCAAAAAACAAGAGATGTCACAAAGGCATGCCATGAAGCTTAAGTTATGCTTGTATTTGAGCATTCTTTTTTTCTCATCTCTATCACAAGCAAGTAACCTAGGCGGGCGGATTGAAATACAGCTAATTAACAAGGACTCTTTATCCAGTTACCAACAAAAAGGAACAGGATTATTGAGAGCAGAAAATAGCGGACTACAGTTACAACAAAGCTTTATTTACGGCAATTTCAGGCTTAACAAAGATTGGACTTTCGATACCGTAGCCAACATTTTTGCTGATGGTGAAAAATCCCTTGGCATTACTCAAGCTGCATTTATCTATAAACCTTTAAGTCCAAACATTATCAAGTTTAAAGCCAGAGCTGGTTTTTTCTATCCAAAAATGTCGGTTGAAAACTCTTCTAAAGGTTGGTTATCTCCATATACCTACACACAATCGGCTATTAATACCTGGATTGGCGAAGAATTACGTATATTGGGAGCTGAAGTTGCATTGTACTCAAGTGGCAGAAAGCGCCAAAGCCCATGGAGTTGGGATGTTTATTCGGGAATATTTAAAGGCAATGACACCACAGGTGCCCTGCTGACATGGCGCGGTTTTGCTACTCACGATAGACAAAGCCTTCATAATGACATTATACAATTTGCTCCTATCCCAAGCGTCGAAAATCTTGTGCCGTACATTCCGACACCAACTTATACAAAGCCTTTTCAAGAAATAGATGGCAAGTTGGGAGGATATATAGGTGCTCATCTAAAATATTTTAGAACATCAGAGTTTCGATACTATTACTACGACAACGATGCTGATCCTTTAATCGTCAATAATGATAGACTATATGCATGGCGCACTAAATTCCATAGCCTAGCTTACATTCATAATATCAATCAAAAATGGCGAATATTAGCTCAATATATGAAAGGCTCTACATTGATGGGGGCAAATGCGGTCGCTGGTGATTATGTTGCTTGGTATGCCATGTTCAGATATCAAAAAGATAAACATAGTCTCAGTGCACGTGTTGATGATTACTATTTAAAGGAAACTGATGCTAAACCATACGATCCAAATGATAACAATGGCACAGCATATACTCTTACCTATAAATACTTATTTAATGAGGATTATGAGTTTGGCATTGAGTGGCACCAGCATAATAGTGATGTAGAGAATAGGGAGCTATTGGGCCAAACTAAAAAGAAGCAGCAAACTCAGTATATGCTAGTGTTTGCTTTAAATTTTTAATATCCGTATCAGTAACTAGCGAAACATTAAAATTGTTTAGACACCCAAAACCTGAAATCATGATCATCAGCACTGTTTGAGATACCCGCTAAGTAACCGAATTGGTATGTAAACTTGCCCAATTTTCCAGACATGACACTACCTAATTGATGGTTTTGCTCATTCCAACTGCCAATGTCAGTAACTTTACCCCAGCTATTAAACATTTCAACACTTACTCTGCTACCAGAATCTAATTTATAGCTTAAACTTGCCCGTGTTTCGGCTATTGTTCCTGTAGTGGCTGTTCCACCAAATTGCCATGCACCTATTATTAGCCCTCGAAAACGCCATTTCTCACTTAACTTCCATTCGTTGGTCCAATTAATAGCAAACTGCTCTGGACGGTTACCTCGACGTGTTCGAATGTCGAAGCGAATACCACTATTCCAATTATCGTTTTCAGTTGCGGGTCTAAAAAACCACAGTAATTCAGCTCTTACATTATCCCAATCGGTATTTCCATTACGTTCTATAATCTGCCCAACCACTCGCCAACGAAAGCTTTCATCAATGGCTTCTTGATAGTGAAAACGATGCGCTAATGCATTTTTTTCACCATTTTCAGCAGGCACTACAGAAATTCGATACATGGCTGAACTATCTTCAGGGTTGATCACTGGACCGTGGACGCCAGATGTATTAGTCGCGAATACTTGAGCTGTCAGTAACAGCGAACTCAATAACATAATCGTGCGGTTCAAATTGGACACTATTAATAATATTCCTAAAGAAGATCTGTTTTACGAATTTAAGACTAACTTAGATTCAGTTGATAAATTTGCGAGATGTTTGATGGTATCGACGGTATCAGCAAAACCAATAAGAGTTTCACGTCAATAAAACGATATTAAGCGTGTAAACTTACACAATAACCAGCATATTTTCTAACATTTATCACGCGCTCTTGGTCGAGTAATAGGTATTGTCCTTTAATACCGACTAACTCCCCACTAAAAGTCATATCTTTGTCTAAATTTATCGACTTAATTTTTTCTGGGTATTTATTTACGGGATAGGTAATCTCAACAACGTCTGTGTCTATAGTTTGTAAAGCTTGAAGACCATACTGCTGTTGAAGTTCAGAAATCTTTTGATCTACCTTGTTAAGCACTTCGTCTCTAATTTCGATTAAATCAAGAGACTTTGCCTTACCTTTAAGCATTGTTCGCCAATTGGTTTTATCACCAATAAACTTTGAAATTTCAGTTTCGACTAATCCGCTCAACAAGCGCTCTTTTACACGCAAAATTGCTAAGGCTTGAGTCGCACCTTGGTCAATCCATCGAGATGAGACATTATCGGAGATATGCCTTGTTATCCCAACTTTTACATTTCCAGTATTGCTTAAATAAACAATGTGATCTTGTAAACAATTAGCTTCACCCCATTCGGGCTCTCTGCAAGTGCCTTCACTATAATGGCAGAGTTCAGGCTTTATGATGCAAGTATCACACTGTGCCAAGCCGCGCATGCAAACAAAACAGTAACCTTGGCTAAAGCTTTTGTTAGTTTTTCTGGAACAATGAATACAATTAATCTGACCTTTATATTCTACTGAAATATTTTTACCAATTAGCGTGTTCATTTCAATCAATTCATCACCAATTGGCAATTGATAATTTACTTTCCCGTCGGGAAAAGCAAACGCTTTCATTTTTGAAATATTTCCAGACCATGTCGTCATAAAATTTACATTTGTTTGTGAGCCATCATGTAATTGTATCAGCTAGTTAAGAATAATTTCACTTCAATTTAATTAATGTTAGTTTTTTCCGAGGCATTTCATGATACACGACGGGATTCATTGATTGTTAATGAGCTGACCCTGCATTATTCTTCACACTCAGCGGAGAAATTATGAAGTTTATCGACGACAAACTAAATCAACTCAGACAAGAAACAGCAGATCTAGCGATTAAATGCCATGATATTGGTGATGATAAAACACATCAACTGATGCTCGAGGTTTTGGAATTGTTAGAAGTTACCCATGACACATTTCTTGGAAAGTCACTTACCAACGTTTCAAATAACGTTTTAAAAGATAATCAAAAACATTAAAACACTCTTCTTTAAATTCAGCTATAATCTCGCCTAAATATCAGCGTTGGAGAGAAGCATGCTAGTTTGTGGCGTAGAAATTAAAGGAACTGAGGCAGTAATATGCTTGTTATCATTTCACGACGGTTTAGTGTCTATACCTGATTGTAGGTCAAGAAAAATTGACTTTAACAAACAAAATCGGGCAAGTGATCTTAAGTACTTTCAATCTACCTTTCGTAAACTCATGCAAGACTATAAAGTGGAACTTGTTGTTGTAAAAGAACGTCCTCTAAAGGGCAAGTTTGCAGGTGGAGCACTTGGCTTCAAAATGGAGGCAGCAATACAAATGTTAGAAGATATAGACGTTGAACTTATGTCTTCTGCAAAATTAAAAGAGTCTTTAAAACGTAATCCTTTGAGTGTTGCTTTTTCAGAGACAGGTTTAAAAGTGTTTCAACAAACGGCGTTTGAAGTAGCTTACGCGACTCACATGAATAAACATTACAATTTAGATTAGTGTTTTTAGTTTACACATCTTTGTTACCTTTCGTTACTTTTTACCTGTAGCTTTTAATCACACGTCATAATAACCTTTCATAACTTACTACATGCTTATTCTATTTAGGAAAGTAAATGTTCAAATATAACCATCTTAAATTAGTAGTATTGTTGTCGGTTGCAATATGTTCTAAAGCGTTTACTGCTGAACTGAGCGCAATCGAAACCCTCTATAAGTCAGGTGAATATAAGTTGGTTTCCAAAAATCTTAAAGAATTGGGAACAAAAAATTTCACTCCTGAACATTTTACCCTTTACATCAATGCACTAAGGAGAATGGATCTAGATGATGCAGAAGACGCTGCGGAATTGGCAATAAAAGCATATCCAGAAAATGCAGATATGTATTTAAGCCACGCAGGAATCATGGGTGACCAAGCTCAAGATAGCGTTTTTAGTGCTTTAGGGTATGCAAAAAAAGCATTAAATAGTTTGAAGAAAGCCGTCGAACTCAAACCTGATCAAATAAAATATAGAAATGCGTTAATGTCTTTTTACATTGCCGCGCCGTCTATCGCAGGTGGAGATATTGAATTAGCAATGATAGAAGCTAATGCTATTAAAAAGATTGATAGTACTGCCGGCATTGCTGCTAGTGCAAGAGTTTATAGTGCAGATGACAAACCAGACAAAGCAATAGCAATTCTCAATGAAGGCATCAAAGAACAACCTAATTCCATATCGTTACATGCAAACTTAGCTAGCTTTTATAATATGACTGAAGACTTTTCGTTAGCCATAACAACATACAAGAAGCTGGGTAACTTACCTATTTCTGTTGATAGCGAAGATTTTTCTAACAATGAAGACTATATAAATGCTTTGCATTCTGAGCAGTTATTAATTTTGGGTTCTTATTACCAATTAGGGCGAATAGCGTTGGCTTCAAATACGAATCTTCAAGATGGTATTGATTCTATGAATAGGTATATTGAATTGTATCCACAAGCAGATTTTCCAATCAATAATTTACCATCCCTTGATTGGGCAAAATTGAGATTAGCCGGACTTTATTTTGAAAATAAGCAATTTAGCAAAGCCGATAAACTCTTTAATGCTGTTGAATTAAATAAAGAAAACAAGCAAATGAAACAAGTCCATAAAGCACTCGGAAAAGCATTAAAAAAGCAAAATAAGTAGTTATGTAGGCTCTACCTTGACTGTCTAGCCTAAAGCTTGAAGAACGCTATATCTTTCATTTACGCATATTTATACCCATACTCAAGGCAATAAAAAACCCGTTGCTTTGTTAAAACAACGGGTTGATATGGTTGCATGCGTTTAATGGTACCGCACGCCCCTACAAACTTTAGCGAGTAAGTAAGGTGTCAGCTACCGTGC
>NZ_JAVRHX010000005.1:0-249098 GCF_031846345.1 Glaciecola petra
GTGTCTAGCAAAGCGTCTATGCGCGAAAACAAACCTAACATAAAGCCATTTGGGGGGTCCTCAGCCACACCGATTTTGGCAGATAACTGTCTGCAAAACCGAGCGCGGGTCAAACTAGAAACCAGTAAGTCTTCTGGCTTATTGCCTTTTAAATTAGCTAACGCTAACAATGCAATAAATTTCTTCATTTCGTTTTGGCCCAAAAAATTGATCGCATGGGTAACAGATTCGATATTATTTTTCTTGTTGACGGTAGGATTATTAATAAAACGCATCAATTTAAAAGTGAGTCCAACATCTTTTTCAAAAATATCTACGACTTTACGAGCATCAAAATCAGCCGAAGCACTTATACTCAATAACTCTATAATTGAGGTCATCGACACATCAATATTTTTATGTTTAACCATTTCGGGTTTAGATAAAAAATAGCCTTGAAAAAAGTCAAACCCAGCGGCATTAAAAAGTTCAAATTCTTCGTGAGTTTCAACCCTTTCAACAACCAAGGTAATACCTCTTTCTTTGAATTTTTTTAAAATAGCTTGTTGCTTTGCATTTTGTAGATCGATCATTTGGACTTCAAATTTTATATAGTCTACGTATTGCATTAATCTTTCCCAATTAGGGGAAAAATCGTAATCGTCTAAAGCAATTCTATAACCTTGCTTCTTAATTTGTTTGCAAGCTTCAATAAGTTCTGGTGTTACCTCTACCGTTTCAATTATTTCGATAACTACGTTTAGTGGGTCTAAGGTTGACGGAAAACGATTTATAATAGTGTCGGTATGGAAGTTAATAAAAGCTACTTTGTTGTGAGTAATTGTCTCTACGCCCACAGATAGATGACTGCCTGCCAGCATACTACTGGTTGCTTCGTCAGGGTCAACATCGGGGAAACAGTTTTTGATACCATCACGAAAGAGTAGCTCGTAGCCAAATACTTGTTTAGCCTTGTTATAAATTGCCTGACGTGCGACATATGCGAACATTAATGACCTTTTACTAATATGAAGTACATTGATGCACTCATTGCACCGATATAACTGACTTTATCGACCTGAAAAGCAATTTGTTTATCTAAACATTACAATAATTTCATCTTGTTTTGGTACTGAATTAAAATCGTGGCATACTCAAAGAACGCTTAAATTTTGTTATCCCTTTATACTAATTATTAAACGAGCGACCTTATTAAAACCCAATTATTTACGTTAACTAGGCCGCTATATTTAATGGCGTATAAATTGACTAAAACGGGTCAAATTTATTTTTTATTTTTCACCTGGCTCTGTAAATAAAGCCATTTGCGGCAAAGGCTCGTGATTTCTTGGTAACGTGGTATAGTGCCGGAAAATTAGTGTTGTCAGTTTGTTAAGGTAAATAATTGGAAGCTTCTGAATTTAGGCGCACAAGGCGTTTTATAGTTAAATTAGGCAAGATGTTGCACAAATATGGCACCCCTGCGTTTCGTTTAGAAGCGCATTTAGCGGAGGTTGCAGCGTATTTAAGGGTGCATGCTAGTTTTATTTCTACGCCGACATCGCTTACCTTTGTTATATGGACCGATATGCATGAGGAAGAATACAACCATGCGGCAAGAGTTGAGCCTGGCGATTTAGATTTAGGCTCACTTGCACGGACGGACGAGTTGGTAAGTTCGCTTATTGCAGGTGATATGAATTTAATTGAAGCCGACGAAAGGTTGACCGAAATTGAACAAAAAGCCAAATTTTTACACCCAGCTATTATGACCATCTCCTATGGAGTAGCGACAGGAGCATTTGCCGTTCTAATGGGCGCCTCTTTACTAGACGCTATTGCTACTATGGCAATTGGTTTTGTGATGTATTTGTTTGTGTTTTGGTCTAAGCATTCAAAGCGCGTATTGCTGATGCTAGAGCCAGCAGTGGCGATTGTTGCGGGGCTAATGGCCTGCGCAATAGCGCATTATTTAGAACCAGGTATTAATATCCGTTTAGTGGTGTTGTCTTCCATCATTGTGTTTATCCCAGGCTTGGCCTTGGCGATTGGCTTGGCTGAGTTGTCTGCGCGCCATGTGGTAAGTGGCACAGCGAGAGTCATGGACGCGATCATGCAATTATTCAAGTTATATTTTGGGGCATTTCTTGGTATCAGTTTGGGCTTTTTTCTTTTCAGTGAAGTTGAACATAACCCGATAATTAAAATGCCTGAATGGAGTTTATTTGTGGCAGTATTATTATTGTGCGCTGCTTTAGTTCCTATATTTAATATAAAACTCAAACATGCTCCATGGGGCATTATGTGTGGCTTTTTGAGTTACTTTTCGACTTATTGGGCGTCAAAATATCTAGAGTTTGGTTTAGGCACATTTGTAGGCGCCTTTGCAGTTGGTATATTCGCTAATTTATTCACTCGTTTTACTAACGCACCCGCTACCATTGTTTTGATGCAAGGGTTAATTGTTTTGGTGCCCGGTTCTAAAACGTATATCGGCTTAAATTCATTTGTATCTGGGCAAGACTTTGTGCAAGCTGAGCATATAGGACAAGAAACCTTTGTCATTTTTATGTCGTTGGTGGCGGGTCTTATATTTGCAAATGTGTTAGTGCCCACAAAAAAGGCGCTTTAAATACAATCAAGGAGCTTGCTCATGGCCGAGCTGTTTAAACACAAATTCAATCTCGCCTTAATTAAAAAACTTGCTTCTTGTTTGCATGATAGCTGTCAAAAACAATCGCTAACTGACAAAGACACTTTTAATAGTGAAGGCTTTGTTAAGCAAGCAAGTCATGATTTAGAAGACCTAGAGTTAAAAGCGCGTTCAGTGCAAATCTGTGAAGCGTTACATGCTTATCTGCCTACTGACTTTGTTATTTCGGCGTCGATAATACAGATGTCATTGGCCAATCCTAGCCAAGACGATACAATATTTCATGATTTCCAACCAACGGGACTGGCGGGTTGGGTCTTGCATCCTGTGTGTGATTATATCGCTCAAAAAGGGATGGAAAATGAAGCAGAGCATATGTCGCTGGCGATGAATCTTTTGAAAGCCTGCACAAAACGCTTTACTGCGGAGTTTGCTGTGCGCCCATTTTTAGACGCATACCCAGAGAATTGTTTGCGTATTTTTAGAGAGTGGGCACTAGATACTGACTTGCACGTTCGGCGTTTGGTGTCAGAAGGAACACGTCCTTATTTACCGTGGGGGATAAGACTTAAGGCGTTTGCAAAAGACCCAAAGCCGGTAATAGATTTACTCGAAATATTAAAATACGATGAGTCTGAATATGTACGTCGTTCAGTGGCCAATAGTCTTAATGATATTGCAAAGGATCATCCTGACTATGTTGCAGAAATAGCAGAACAATGGTTAACTGAGATTAGTAAAAACGACGCTAAATTAGATCATAAAAACAGACACAGAATGGTGAAACATGCTTGTCGGACGCTATTAAAAAATGGGCATCCAAAGGTGTTGGCTCTTTTTGGGTACCCGCCCGCTCAATTGCAGACTTGCGAATTGTCGCTAAATTCAAATACAGTTAAATTGGCAAGTGAAACAGAAAATATTTTGAACTTCAGGCTTCTTATAAATTCAGGGTCAAAAGCTACCGCACAGCAAGCCTTATTGATTGATTATATCGTCCATCATCAAAAAGCAAATGGCACACTGAGCGCGAAAGTTTTTAAGTGGAAAACAGCTACAATAGAGGCTCAACAAACACTAGCATTTGAAAAAAATCATAGTTTTAAGGCTATAACTACGCGGAAATATTACCCTGGCGAACATAAACTTGAAGTGCTAATTAATGGTAAGATATGGGCAAGTAAAAACTTTACGTTACTTTAAATAGAAGCTAGATATGACATCGAGAGCGGATTTTCTCAACCAACAATTTTTTCTAGTCGATGGTGATTACCCCGGTGGAAAATTAAATAAACATAGAAAAATGTGCAACAGTCCCTTTGTTTTTTTAAGAGGCAGTGCACAAATTTTTTATGCTGATATTGCTGCGGCTAACTTAGCCTTACCTGCAGCCCTTCATGATGTGCCTTTTACCACTATAATGGGCGATTGCCACGTATCAAATTTTGGTTTTTTTACCGAAGAAAGCTCGCATGGTGATGAGGTGGTGTTTAGCTTAAATGATTTTGATGATGCTTGTATTGGCCACGCTAGTTGGGACATATTAAGATTTTTAGTAAGCCTCTTTCTGACTGTGGACTATTGTGATGGCCTTAAAAAAGGCTTGTATGCGGGTAAAAAAAATCCCATATTAGAGGGTATCAATCCCTATGTGGACAAATTGCAAATTACGCCTGATCATGCAACCCAAGCGTGTAAACAATTTATCTTAAGTTACCAACAAAGCCTTGTTCAATGTATGGACGATAAAAAGGGTAGTCCACCTTTTATTGATAAGGCCTTTGAGGATTTTGCCAGCCCGTCGTGTCTATCAAAACGTTTTGAAAAAGCCAAATCACGCGCAATTGGCGGTGAAGAGTTTTTAATCAAAAGTGCTTTGTCGAAGGCGGTCGATGTCAATAAGGTTGCGCTTAAGTTTATGACATCCAAATCAAAATTTACGCCACTTGGCAATAGCCTTGAGGCAATCAAAGGGCATCTTTCACCTTATTTTTACCATGATATTTTAGATATTGTATATCGTGTTGAATCAGGTACAGGTTCAGTCAATATGCCAAGACTTTATTTATTAATAGGCCCAAAGCATGAAGCCAGCATTGCACACTGTCATATTGTAGAAGTGAAGCAACAAAGAACGGCAGCTCCCCTATATTATTTTAGTAATTTGCATGCTAAAAACACCTTGAACCCCGCTCATTTAACTTTTAAGTGTCAGCGTATTATGCAGCGCTGCCAAGACCGCTATTTAGACGAGGTTGAATTTGAGGACGCACATTGGTTGATTCGGTCCAGGCATCATGCAAAAGTGGGTATTGACCCAGAGCATATTGGCTTTGGTGCCAAAAATGCAGAGAAAAATGGTTTTGAAAATTATGCTCGGGCTTGCGCGCAAGAGTTAGCCAAAGCACATAGTCGTAATGATTTAATTCAGACACTTTTCGAGGAAAAAATGCATAAAGCGCTTGAACTTTGCAAGCAAGAATTGACTGATATTGCCATTGCTTATGCTGAGCAAGTAAAAAGCGATTGGCGATGGTTAATTGAACAATATCCAAATAAGGCAACAACATGACGTCGACAGTTTTTCGACCATACACGCTACCATGTGGTCAAGTGCTTAAAAATAGAATGGTGAAAGCCGCAATGGAAGAAAACCTAGCAAATGAAAAGCAGCATCCAGGGCCCGCCTTATTTAATTTATACGACGCTTGGGCAAAAGGCGGTGTAGGGCTTATTATCACTGGTAATGTGATGATTGACCACCTCGCTATGACTGGGCCAGGAGGTGTTGTTTTAGAAAAAGACAGCGATATAAAGCCCTTCGAGCATTGGGCAAATATTGCTAAGCAAGATGGCTGTAAAGTATGGATGCAAATTAATCATCCGGGCAGACAGGTTTATAAACGCATGGGTGGAAAAGTACTTTCAGCTTCTAATGTGGCGCTTAATTTGGGTAAACATTCAACGCTTTTTGGGCAGCCAAGCGCCATGAGCGAAAGTGAAATTTTGGATGTCATCGAACGCTTTGCAACAACAGCAAAACTAGCCGAAAGTGCCGGGTTTGATGGCGTTGAAATTCACGCTGCCCATGGGTATTTATTAGCACAATTTTTATCACCGTTAACTAACAAACGCAATGACGAGTGGGGCGGTAGCATTGAAAATAGGGCGCGCTTATTATGCAAAGTAATTGAAGCGGTGCAAGCCAAATGCAGTGATACATTTGCGCTTGCGATTAAGCTAAATTCTGCAGATTTTCAGCGTGGCGGCTTTGATATCGATGATGCCTCTAAAGTTATTGACATGCTAGCCAATTATCAACTTGATATGATTGAGCTTTCTGGTGGTAGTTATGAGGCGCCAGCCATGCAAGGTAAAACTGCAGATCAACGAACCTTAGCGCGTGAAGCATACTTTTTAGAATTCGCAGAAGTGATTGCAAGTCAATCAAGCACACCTATTATGACAACTGGTGGGATTAAGCGTTTGTCTGTCGCAGAAAGTGTGATTGCAAAAGACATCGCTTTAGCGGGTATGGCATCAGCTTTAGCTTATACACCTGATCTTGTTCATCAATGGGTATCAGAGCCAGAAAAGGTGGGTGAAATTCCCGCAGTTGCGTGGAAAGATAAAACGCTAAGCGGCTTGGCCAATATGGCACTTGTTAAACGACAACTTAGACGTTTGGGGGCAGGTAAAAAAGTCAAACCTTCTGCATCACCTATTTGGAGTTTATTAGTTGATCAAATAAGAACGCGTAAGTTGACCAAGCGATATCGAAATCTTTACCAAAACGAAATAAATTAGTAAGGTAGTGTAAAGGGGGTCTTTGTTATGAGAGCTTTTTTATTAATTAGTGTTCTAATACTGGGTGCTTGCACATCGAGCAATCGTTATCATACCTTGCGGACTGACACACAGACGATACAAGAAATACCTGACCAAATACTCACACCCCCCTTAATCATTGACGATGGATTTACGTTAAAAGACATCCCTAGCGAAAATATATTCGCGCTATCTGCTGAGCATCAGGCTCATTTTTTAGACTATTTTAACCATCCGATTCATAGTACCGAAAGGCCTCACAGGCGTATTAAAAAATACTTAGAAAAATATCTAAATAAGTTTGATTATCGAGGGGAAACCTTTAATGCGCGCCAGGCCCTTGATAGCCAAAGCGGAAATTGTTTGTCATTGGCGATATTGTCGACGGCGTTTACAAAATTGACCGACCTAGACTATAAATTTAACCTCGTTCACGTCGCGCCAATTTATGAAGAATTGGGTGATATTCAAGTACTTTCATCTCACGTTAATTTTACTATTTATGACAAGAAAAAGGTGGAACCAGGTTTTTTCTATGCACTTGGCAAAGTCACTATCGATTATTTCAGAACAAGTTCGGCAGTTACGTCAAGCGAAGTTAGTGAGAAAGAGCTCAGCATTATGTATTGGCATAATCTAACCGCAGATGCCTTGCTAGCCGGTAATATCGATTTGGCGTTTACTTACACTAAAAAAGCTTACAATCTGGATCCCCTGTATCCTGAAACGCTCAACTTTTTAGCCGTTTTGTATAATCGTAGAGGCTACCATGAACGCGCGTATGCCATTTATGATTTCATGTTGAAAAATCAACTATATACTTTTACTGCTATCGATAACTTTGCTAGTTTGTTGAGAACCCGCGGCGAGCATCGGCGGGCAGATGGCATTGCAGAGCTAGTAATTCACATCACCAATGATAATCCTTACACATGGTTACATAGAGGTATAGATAACGCCAAACAAGGCAAACTTAAACTAGCAGAATCACAGTTTAAAAAGAGTCTAACCCTAGCACCTTATTTACATGAACCCCATTTTCAATTAGCAAAATTATATGCTCAACAATTAAAAATGGGGGCAGCTAAAAAGTATTTAGAGCAAGCATTTGCTTTAGCATATATACCAGAACATCAGCAACGATATAAAGCAAAGTTATATAGTTTGAAGCGGGCTCGTTATGCCGACTAAGCTATCTTCCAATTCGCACTCCAACAAATGAACGGTCTCGAATATAAACTGATTCGCCACCTTCTACCTCTGGGAAAAAGGTAAGCTGAAATACTTCTGGGCCCACGACTGCAATAAAGGTGTCTTTACCAATGGGTTGTAAGGACCTCTCATATTCTATGTTTTGACTATTCAGTTCTGGGATATTCAATTCTAGTTGGCCGTCGTTATTTGTAATTTCTAGCGTGTAATTACCAGTATCATATGTGCCTACGTGTTTGTTAAAAGAATTAACATCGATGTCTCCATAAGGTATATCTGTTGGCGTAGGCAAAGTCGTCAGACTTTTTAATGCTTCAACAAAAGTATTAGTGTAATCATCTAAGCGCCCACTGCTTAAAATCGAAATTGCAATATTTTGTTCAGGGAGTATCCAGAATTTAGACGTATAGCCAAGTGTATCGCCACCATGTTGCCAGAGTTTTATTGGATACCACTTATCTTCGTAGATGAAACCCTCATCAATATAAATACCATATCCATACTGCTCAGGTAATCCAGCAAACTCTACAGATACTTGTGACTTAAGTATGTCTTCACGTAAATTATTGGATAGAACATCAGAGTCTCCATTTAATAAAAACTCAGCCATTTTAAGAATTTCAGTGGGTGTAGACCAAGTGTAAAGGCCAGCAGGGGTCATTATGGGAAGGTTTTCTACCTCAAATAAATCAGTGTAAGCAGTGGCGTTTCCATTTTCATCTTGATAAACCCCTAAGGCATAATCACCATCATCTAGAACCACATTAGTATGCATACTTGTTCTTTCCATCCCCAAAGGCGTAAACACCGACTGCGCCATAATATCTCTATAGTCTTGTTGTCGGTAATACTCCAAAATAACACCAAGATAAGTATAGTGGGGATTTGTATAGTTATGAAAACGGCCCGGTTCAACCATTAAGGGGTTCGCATTAGCATATTGCGCTAACATGTCAGAAAGTGGCGCATCATCAGCCATTTCTTTATAGTCATCTGATAAACCGCCTTGATGCGTCATTAAATGGTGCACACTAATACCTTGCCACTCGTTGGCTTGTTCAACCGGGTATTGTAAATCGGGCAGTGCAATAGTAAGCGTATCGTCTAAAGTGATTACTCCTTCGTCTACTAACTGCAAGGTCGCTAAACTAGTCAACATTTTTGTAGTTGAACCTAATTGAAAAAGAGTATCTTTGGTAACTGGTACGCCACCATTTAATTTAGTATTGCCAAACGCGTTTGCATAAACAATATTACCATTGTGATAAATAGCAATCGATACTGCAGCCGACTCGTTGGCGGCCATTTCTTCTTTTGCTGCTTCACCGACTGCTATAAAAGCAGAATCAGGCACGTTGATAGTTGTGTTTTTGTTTGATGAACCCCCGCATGCGCTGAGACTTAAAACGACAATTGCGCCTAAAAAGAGATGTTTTATCATTGTGTTGCTTCCTATATAAACTATTTAGAAGCAGTTTAATGTTTGTTGTTAATGGGTGCTGTATGCAGGTGTATAGACTTTGTATCTGTATGTATCTATAAAATGTTTATTGCTATATTATTCTCGTTGATAAGGCCCAGCGCGGTGAGGGCGGGGTTATGTCAGAATAACCTAAACGAGCCCACATCTGCACTTTTTCATCATTTTCAGCTCCAAGGAGTTTGCGTGCTTCAGCATATTCTTGGGTCATTTCAGGATATTCCTGTAAAGCCTGGCTAAGAGGTTGTATCGCTAAGCCCATTTGGCTTGCTACTAGGTTCAGCCTTAGGTAATGTGCGCCTGCTGTTACTTGGTCTAAACGACTATTACCAGTGGTTAATAGCCAAATATGAGCTCTGGCGGTCGTCAGTTCTTGCGCTGTTTTCCTTGCGGTTTGCCGACTACGACCTTTGAGGTCACGTAAATCCTTATGTGAAATCAGTCCAAATAAATTGAGCCAGTCAAAAAAGACTCCCGTAAGTGATATTCCATCCGGATTAGCAGCTACTTCTTGTTTGCCAATACGCATCAGTTTAGCACTTTCGAGGTAAGCTGCATCGGTATCTATTTCGCGCTCATAAGCACGCTTTGCAAGGCTGTTTAACTCCAAAACACGATTGGACGTTGTTGTTGTGCCCCAGCGTAAGCCTTTACAATGCCCTATGGAATTTACCAGGTCGTTGATAAGTGATTGTTCAACGGGTGTCGAATTGTATTTACCGCGAGTAGTTCGGCGCTTTGAAACCGCTGTAAACAGCGCATTAGGTGAAGTTGAGTTTGGTTTTAGAGATAGATGTGCAACAGGACGATTGTTAAGTCCCGACGTGCTAGTTCCGTCGGGAAACCACTCGATAGACAATAATTCTTTGTGGTTTGCAGCTGCCAAGCGTAACAATTCTACAAATGCGCCAAGGCCGATTGTTATCTGCCTTTCAAAAGGGTCTGTAATTGGAAGTTTTCTATTAGGGTCTGCATACAAGGTAGCTGACCGTTCCCCATGCAAAGCGACTTGCCATGGCTGGCGATTGTGAGGATTCGGTGCAAGTAAGGCCCAAGATAGGGCCTGTATAATGGGTGAATTACCCTGACCCGCATCGGTCCACGGCTTAGCTGGGTCGACAAGTCCGCCCGAGCTAGTACACCCTAACATTAACGGTGATGCAATGACTGCCGAGCTACCTAACACCTTTAGAAACTTGCGTCGTTGCATAAAAATATTCCTAATTAATTCTCTACTGACGGCAAGTTCACAATAAATTTAGCACCTTTCAACTGCTCGCTTTTTTCTACTGTGATACTGCCTTGATGCCATTGAACGATACGTTTGCATATTGCTAAACCCACGCCATGCCCTTTATTTTTGTTAGCTTTGCTTCGAACAAATGGTTTAAACAAATCTACTTTAATATCTTCGGGTATGCCATCACCGTCATCTTCTACAACTAATACTAAACTGTTAGGCCTACAACATATTTTGACTAATACTGTTGTTTTACTATGTTGTATGGCGTTTAGTAGCAAGTTGTTAACTAGCATTTTTAAATATGTGTTGTCGCCAACAGCAAAACAATGGGCAAGTGATGCATCGGCTTCTAACAAAATTGACTTATCGTGTTCAGCAGGTCTTTCTTTTTGTTTATTTTTGATAATTTTTTCGGTAAGCGCGAACAAATCGATAGACGTTTTTTCTATCGCTAACATGGATTGATCTAGTCTTGCATAGGCTAAAAGGGTTTCTACTAGTTCGACCATATCATCAATATGAGCATTGATACGTTTTTCATATACCCTTCGTTGTGCTGGTTCTTCTTCTTCGCTTAGAGTATCTAGCCCCATACGGATGCGAGCCAACGGAGTACGGAGATCATGAGATACAGCGGTACTTAATAACTTTACATCTGATACTAAATCTTCAATACGCTGAGCCATATGGTTAAACTCAGATTCTAAATCGCTTATATATGACACTTTGCCGACTGTAATGCGTTGCGATAATTCGCCTTTCCCAAAAGCTTTGGCAGTTTCACGCAAATTTATCAGACGCGAAATCAAGGGCTTTGCCCATAGCAAAAATAGTACGATGAGAAGTAAATAAAAAAGTGATGTGACCCAATAGCGATTGATAAATTTTTTATTGTCCTCGATTGTGTAAGGAATTTGCAGAATAAGCACATCGCTAGAGTTTGGAATAGCGTAGTGTATATTTAGGTCTGAATCTGACTCGATATTGAGGGATTTTCCTAATCGTAGATCAGAGAGTAAAGGTGCTGGAAGTGCAAGCGAGTTTATACTATCTATTTGCAGTGAGTAACCATCATTTGCTTGCCAAGCTGTTATAAATGCATTTGCATTGTTGCTGCTAGATAAAGCAACCGCCATTTTTTTTGTGAGTATCTCGGCATATTCTATTTTATCTTCAGATGGGCTTTGTTTTGGGTCACTATATTGCTGATAAACAAAATCAAACACCCAGCCAAGACCAATAGTGGCGACAAGCACCACCACAACTAAAGATAGGCTCAGATAGCGCACTTACCATCCATCCTTAGTAAATAAATAGCCTTTTCCCCACACTGTTTTGATTAAAAACGGTTCGTTGGGATCGTCGCCAAGTTTCTTCCTAATCCTAGACACTCTTAAATCAATCGAGCGATCAAAGCCATCGTAGTCAAAGCCTCGCAAGTGACTGATCATGTCTTTCCGAAGCACAAGTTCACCAGCACGTTCGGCTAAAAAGCATAGGACTTCAAACTCTGCGGTAGAAAGCAAAATTGCTTCACCACGCAACACTACGGTCATATTTTGTTTATCGATGACCAATGAATTTAATACTATTTTTTTTGTATGCTTGTTTTGTGTTTGTGGCGAGCTGGATATTGTTTGGCTTCTTCTTATTTGTCCTCGAATTCTCGCAAGTAGTGCTCTTGCTCTAACGGGTTTTGTAACGTAATCGTCAGCCCCTACTTCTAAACCTAAAACCTCATCAATCTCTTCATCGCGCGCGGTAAGCATGATAATTGGACCATTATAAAGTGGTCGTATTTGTCGACATACGTCTAAACCATCAATGTCGGGCAACATGCCGTCGAGTAGAATAAGGTCCGGTGGTGAATTAGCTATTCTAGCTATAGCGTCAATACCGGAACTTGTTACTTCAACAACAAAACCCTTGGTGCTCAAATATTCATTTGTCCAAAGGGCTAGTTCGTCGTCGTCTTCTACTAATAAGATTTTCATATCATTGGTTTCAATCATTATCTAAAACACTCGCCATGAAACTGAAGATCGCTTGCGTTTATATACCCAAGCCATTTTTAATTCAACTTGTGCTAATTCATCTTGCTCATTTTTGAGGTAAAAAAGCGTGTTTTCATTGCTTGAAAACTCGGTGGTAAACCTGCCATTTTGAGCATCGTACCAACAACGTAAAGGTTCATTTTTAGTTGAAGCGTACAAACAATAATTGCCAGTTGTCTCCATTGCCCATTTTATCTCAAGGTCAACATAGCAAGTTTGACCTTCGCGCATAGCTACACATTTTTGTGGCTGAATTGTTAAAACGCTTTGTTTTTGTTTGCTTTCATCTGCGCTAGCAACAAAGCTAAACATTGAAAGAAAAGCCGCTAAGGTATATTTTATTAGATAATTATGATTTATTTTATTTAGGCGAATGTTTGTCATCATTGCCCCCTAAAATACGTAAGTCAACGACAAACCAGCGGTTAAAATCGAAGAGCCTTCTGCAGACAAAGGGCTATCGCTGATTCCACTGGGACGTTGAACGCCAGAGAAGAATCCTCCAAACACAATGTTTTCAGATACGGGATATTCAAATCCAACTTCTCCAACTATCAGCACACCGCCATCTGCGGTATATGGGTCGTAGGGTGCATTATTGTCATTAAACAATTGTTTTATTTGAGCCGATTCGCTTTCTGAGATCCCATAGTAGTAGTCTGCAATTTCGTCACTTTGATAAAAAGCACCTACAGTCGCATAGACATTCCAGTTTTTAATTTGCCATGTTCTGCGCAACGAGGCTGAGGCACTAAAGCCTTTTATTTCATCTTGTAAGCTAATTGGACTGGCAATAAATTGTATTAAGTAGTCTGAAAAGTAGCCGGTGGCTCTTGCGCCGACGCGAGAGTTGCTGTCTTTTTCAATTATTAAACTATCGGTGTTTGAGTTAAAAAAATATTCGCCGCCCTGAAATGCTTCAACTACGTATAAATCGAGTGCCCAATGTTCAGTATTATAAAAATTGTATCCAACGGCTACACCAGAAAACAAACCATTAATATTTTCTTGACTACGACCCGGGCTTTCGACAAAAAAGCCGTTCCAGCGAGCTTGCAGTTCAATATCAAATTCTAAAAAAATATCGGTATCATCTATCCTTTCAAAACTGTCACCTATTAAATTAGTCTCTGAAACGCCCGCAATTGCACTTACTGCAAAAAATGAATCAAAGCCATGTGACTGATTGTTTTCTCGATCATTTTCAGCATGCGCATACGTGCTATTAAAGCATGCAAAAATAGTGGCGGTTATTAATGGTAGAAGGGTTATTTTTTTCATCGTTGTACTCAAGTTATTAATCATGCCTAAAGCATATAGGTATTCGAATAGGCGAGTAGTAACGAGTATTGTCTATCTGTATCAAGTTGTATCAATGTATATTGCATTTACGCTAGTCCGTTTACGCTAGGGCGAGTAAGCTAACATGAAGGCGTCAGCCTTTGTTTGTATAAACGAGCAAGTTTTTTGGAATAGCTGAGAGAAGGGCTAGTATGTAATGTTAATTCATCAACTCAATTTCTGACGCCACTTTCCATCTTTAAAAGCATCTAAGATTTTCTTCACCTGTTCTTCAGAAATATTTTCCAAGCATTTATCATTCTGAAAAAAATCATTCATTCCATCAATTTTTTGGATTTCCTCAGGTTCAGCATCAAGTTTTCCCATTGTCCAGTCTTCAAATATTTTATTAGGTGAACGAACGGCCAATACTTTAGCGACCTTAGTATGGCGAGTATCTTTTGATATTTTCTTATACAGAACATTTACTTTATTCAATGGCCCTTCAAGAATCTGCATAAATGAACCCCCAACATAAAGAAGCATGCCTGATACGCCGAGCTTTTGATTATTTCGTCTAGATATTGTAAGAATTTCATCAAGTGAAGTGTCAGTCATCTCATCTGTTGCAGCACTTACATAAACTAACAATATATTGTCATTTTCTGGCAATAAATCGCTAACTTGGTAAGGTTCTAATGGAAAAGCTTTGAATTGAAGAATATTTTTTTCAACCAACGGGAGTGCTTCAAGGGCCGCATATGCCACTTTTACCGAAGCTACTTCTAACATAAGTACAGTGCCAGGTTGATCTCCTCTAGACCAGAATGCTCTTATAATGCCTTTGTTGTGCAACTTCACTATGGATGAGTGGTTTAGTGAGAGATACTTTTCATACTCATTTGGTTTTGCTTCGTCAGTAAACCGGGCAATAGCTAGCACTTGCATAATATACCTTTATTTATTGGGAAGTAGGTTGATAAATAAGCTTGATTATTACTCGAAATATAAAATTTAATTTTGTCTTAAGCAAGCGTTAAAGGGAATTTTATAAACCGACTCCAAAGTCGGGGCGTGTATCCGACTATTGATATGTGCTAGTTTTGTTAAATACTTCTACAGATTAGTAATACCGCACCATATGGACAAGTAGTTAGTTTTACAATGACACAACTACAATCCAACAATCCTTTATTTTTTGGAATTATTCCCACGCGAAATATATATGGCTTTATAAGTATTGGTCAGTATTATTTATCTGAGCTGAGACGAATGTCTGCTACCGTCATAAATAATTTATTGTCTTGGTCTAAAAATGCAGAAAATCCATATTTTTCGTAAAACGCCAATGCGCTGCGCTTTGCATCGACGATAACCAACGGAAATCCAACTTTATTACTAGCACTTAATAATCTTTTAAGTGCATCTACAAGGAGCCACTCACCCAATCCTTTGCCTTGGTATTTAATATCTACAGCCATACGAGCTACTAAGCCTGCAGTTTGCGCTGATTGATGTTTTTTTGCAGTTTCGGAGGTAATCCATACAGAGTTAACGTTGACATTGTTAACGTATAAAACCCTATGATTGTGGATCCCTTATTTATCTTGTTGGTATCAATAAGCACATAAGTTCTAGAACTATCTTTCGCACCTTGTTGGCTCGCTATTGATTTAATATAGTTGTTAAGAGCCTTTTCACCACAATCGAAATTTTTCTGTTATGAACACGCTTATCTAATAATATCGTGTGCATATTCAATCATTATGTTTCTTAAACGCTTGCGCTAGACGCTTATTAGCACTTGCGGGCTTATCTAGTTCCGTTATTAACTTCTTTGTATCTCGAGCGGTAAGTTCAATACGCTGCTCTTGCTCAATAAGGCGCTTAGCTTTTTCTAACGCTGCACTAAGCACAAACGAATTGATACTCGACATACCTGAAATTGCAGCGGCTTGAGTAAGCAGTGCTTGCGTATCGTTGTCTACACGCGCAGTAATACGTGGTGCTGGACTATATAAAAATTCCGATATGGACCAAATTACAGCCCTTGCAATGTCGTCAATATCAGCTCTTAGAGTAAAAAAGATTGATCTGTATGATGGAAAGCCAGGTTTACCACTGCCAGAAATTGTATATACAGATAAAATAATACACGCGATCCCTGTTTTTAAATATTATGATGTAGACGTATTAATGGAACGCGATCCAAATAATATATTCAAACGACATAAAGTAGTTGGTATCTTGCATTCCACTAGACGTAATGAGGAAACAAAACTGAATATACGAGGGACGCGAACTTTTTCTCGAAATAAGGCGATTTCTTTATGTATGGAGCAAGCTTGCGAAGATTTGTTTGAATACTAAATAGTAACTAAATTGAAATCGGGAACATATTTATGAATTTTGCAAACACCACCTTTAAGCGATTAATAAAAATCTTAGTATCATGCTCGATTTTATTATTTATAACTAATTGCGCAAAAAACGACTCAAACACTATTACGGTAGGTATGGACGAATGGGTATTGTTTCAAGAAAGAAATCCCGAGTCAGGCTCATTAGTTCGATTTGCTGGGTTGAAAATTAGTAGTAACCCTCTTATTGAAACTGACGAATATTCTCAAGAATGGAAAGTTATTAACACTACGTCACAACAAATCATGATTGACCAAGACGTTATCAGTGAATATGACATATCTTTATCGCTAAATAGTAAAGAGCATTTAGGAATTGGTTATGGTGATTTTACCTTATTATTATTTCGAAAAGGAGAGGAAACCTGGACTTTTTCAGAATACACTAATATCCAAAATAGACATGTGCAAGCTTGTTTCACCAAAAGTGAGTTCATTCATACTTTTAAAATAAATAGTTGTGAATGGATAGTGTTACCCATGATAGAAGATGTTCCAAATGAATTGCGCATTTTTCAATATAGGGGCTGAATAACATGGTGCGTGAGGGATTATAGAGTAATAACTTTGTAATTTAGCGATCAAATAAAAGGTTTAGCTTGACTCAACGTTGGATCATAGATACGTCCATTCATATGGACTAATAGCTTGTTTATCGCTCTAGGCTAGCAATATCAGGCTTTTAGCTTAAGGGACAATGCCATTACATACAGATACGTCCCAAACTGCCTATGAAATCATTTTTACATTCTCAGTCGTTGGCATTAATTACTTTAACACTATACTTTGGGATTTCATTGTCGTTTGTCATCAATATAAGCCCTTCAGCCTGCGCTTGTGCAACTAACATTCTGTCAAATGGGTCTTTATGATGCAATTCAAGCTCTCCAGCTTGTTCGGCATGATATGAACTAATAGGTAAGTGTTTAAACCCTTCCTCTGTAATAATTGAATCGAAATCATCAGGAGCTTCTAGCAGCCCTTTTTTCTTTTTGATCGCGATTTCCCATATAGAGGCAGCACTAACAAAAATGTCATTATCTTGATTAGAAATAGTTTCAATTGAGTTCTTGCCCAATTGCTGGTTGCCGTTTAACCACCATAGAAGTGCATGAGTATCGAGGAGAACTCTTTTCATTATAAACCGAACTCTTTTGCTATATCATCGGAAACTTCTTTAGCATCAAAATTATCAGCTAAGTTTATTTTCCCTTTAAATTGCCCAAACACTCTCTTTTTTGACGGTTTGCAGGGAACCAACCTAACAGCAGGTTTTCCTGATTTTGCAATGATAACTTCTTCACCATTTAGTGCCGATTCCACCAATTGAGAAAGTTTACTTTTTGCCTCGTGCATATTTGCTTGCATGACTTTTATTTCCATAGCTAAGTTTAGCTAAACTATATTATACAGTTTAGATATTGTCTAATACTTTCAAAATTGTTTAAGCCCCTGTAGCGGCTACACCTGAGGATTTAGATTTGTATTTATTTTTCTGATCGGAAGCATAATTATCTCCATTCGCATCGAGGTTATATACTAGAATCATCCATATGGACTAGTCGGAATAGTTAAAGTAGAAAATTTCAATTACCTGCCGGTTACACAGCTAACAGCTCTTCTTTAGGGATCACCAACAACCGGTTTGCTTCATCTTCGATCCCAGTTCCGGCGCCAGCCACAGCAGTATTGCTGTGTATTGGCATGTTTGGCTTGATCAGAGCTCGCCGAAATTCCGTTTAGACAGCCTCTCGGCGGGCAATAAGCTCTTTGGTCATTCTGTCTTGCTTCTCCTTAGTTAGTGGATATAGCAAAATTAAGCCGGCTGCTAAAAAGCCAAATATGGCAGGTATGAAGCTCATTAGCTGAACCATGCCAGGTAATGAAGCCTCTATTGTTGATGGATCCATGCCTTCGTATCCATATGTGGCAAGCACAACCAGCACTAAAGCGCCAGCAAAGCCACCGCCCGTTTTTTGTACAAAGGTGCCAGCTGAATAAAACAAGCCAGTGGCACGCCGGCCATTTTTCCATTCTGAATAGTCGGCTGCATCTCCAAGCATAGAGAAAAACAAGGTAGGGATCATGGCAGCAAAGAACTCTGCACTGCAGCCTAATATAAATACGTAAGTTATATTGTTTGGTGGGATCCAGTAAAAACCACATGTCAATAAACTTGCAGCAATAAGTGCAATAAAGAACAAATTCTTGCGTCCAAAACGTTTTGCTAAGGTACTGGTAACTAATGCTCCGGCTATCGAAACAACCAGTAAGCCAATAAAATATTGACCAGCCATAATTTCGTCGCCTATGTAATATTTGAAGTAATACGCAATAACACCATATTTTATGCCGTTAAACATCATGGTTAAAAAGCCAATGCCAATTAAAATTAACCATGGTTTATTGGTAACTAAATCAATCATATCTCGCTGAGTTTGAGATACGTTTTCTTTATTGTTGATAGCTTTACGAATAACAACAAATGTGACCAACATGACAACAACAAAAAATACCCCCGCGTATAAATTTCGATAGTAGAAAAATAAAGAAATACTGATAAGAGGAATGGTGATAATTGGTAACTGCTTGGTTAAATCCCACAACGCTTCTTTGAGTGGTATTTGAGTTTCACTTTCTTTAGTTTCTGCAAGGGGCACAACGCGTTCTTTTGTACTAAAAAAAGTAACCAACATTAAAAAGCACAGCAAACTGGCAAACAGATACATTGTGTATTGATATCCCATGGCGTCGTTTCCGTCACCAAAATATTTTACTAAGCTAGGCAGAAACCCCATTACCAATAAACCACCTAAAAAGGCACCTGCAAAGCGAAACCCTGAAAGGCTAGTGCGTTCGTTGTCATCGTTTGTCATAACGCCCATTAAGGCGGAGTAGGGCACGTTGTTAACAGTATAAGCTAGGGTTAAACCGATGTAGGTGACGTATGCATAAACTAATTTTGCCGAATCACTAATGTTGGGTGTGGTAAAGCTTAAAACCATGAATAAACCCAAGAACGGAGTTGACCATAAAATCCAAGGTCTAAATTTACCCCATTTAGTGTTAGTTCTATCTGCGATCATCCCCATAATAATGTCGGTAATACCATCAGATAAACGCACTATCAAAAATAAAATTGCGGCCGATGATGCGGCGATACCAAAGGTATCGGTGTAAAATACAGCAAGATATGCTAGCGCACCTCGCCAAACTAAATTGGCTGCGGCGTCACCCATTGCATAACCAACTTTTTCATATATGGGTAATTTAATCATGTTCACCTGTCCCTCTGTGTTTTACTTCTTATTATTTTTTAATTGTTCAATTCGAGATGCTAATAGCGTCTGGTATGCTTTTGCACTGTCTTTTAGGGTGCGTTTTTGAGTTTTGTAGTCGACATGTACCAAACCAAATCTTTTCAAATAACCTTCCGCCCATTCAAAATTATCTATCAAACTCCACGCAAAATATCCTTTTATATTCACACCTTGATCAATTGCCTTATGTAAAGCATTCAGGTGTTGGTCATAGTAGTTGACCCTATCTGTATCATGTACTTGGCCGTTTTCTAGCTTGTCAGCCATAGCGGCACCGTTTTCGGTAATATAAATGGGAGGTAAACTAAAACGTGCATCCAATTCCACAAGATAATCTGTTAAAGCTTGTGGGAAAATTTCCCAACCAATGTCTGTGCGAGGATAAAGATGTTCATGTTCTGTATAAAAACTGCCCGTTTCTGTAGGCGCAGAATAGGTTAATCGTGTATAAAAATTAACTCCTAAAAAATCAATCTTGTGACCAATAATGTCAAGATCACCAGGATGAATATCAGGTTTATCATTTTCATCTAATAAATCAATAATTGCTGGGTATGACTTTTCCATAAGTGGCTGCAAATACCATAAATTAATATACTGGTTTGCTAGCTGTGTGGCAGCCAAATCGGCCTTGCTTTGGCTCACGGGGTAGCATGGCGTAAAGTTCAAAACGATGCCGTTGATGGTATCTGGACTATTTTTTTGCAATACTTGCATGCCTAAGCCATGAGCCAATAAAATATGGTGTGCGGCAGTTCGTCCATGCTTTCGCCCAACTTTTCCCGGGGCGTGTACCCCAATTTCATAACCTAAAAATGCGGAGCAATAAGGCTCGTTGAAAGTCGCATAAGAATGAACACGATTGCCCAGCGCTTTGGTAATTAAGTCAACATATTCGGCATATTTATATGCAGTTTCTCTATTTAGCCAGCCTCCATTATCCTCAAGGTGTTGAGGTAAATCCCAATGGTAAAGTGTGACATAGGACTTTATGTTTTTTGACTTAAGCTGGTCTAAAAGTTGAATATAAAAATTGGCCCCTTCTTGATTTAAGGAGCCATCCTCTTTAATAACGCGAGGCCAAGAAATTGAAAACCTATAAGCATCTACACCTAAAGACTCTATTATGTCCAAATCTTCTTGCCATCTATTGACATGGTCACATGCAATAAGGCCATCCGATGCGTCTGCAATTTTGTTAGGTGTGGCGCAAAAAGTATCCCAAATACAGGGTAATCGAGAATCCGCAGAACCTTCTATTTGAAAAGAGGCCGTTGCAACCCCGTATAGAAAATCTTTTTGTTGCATAGGGGAGTTGAAAGGTAGAGCGAGTTTTTGCATGTTATATATCTTTTAATTGGGTTAAGTCTTGCAGCAAAATTAAGTAAACGATTACATAAAATGATGCTATTGAAAGTGAAAAACTAGAATATTCAAGTTATAACATGTTTTTTACATAATATGAAAGCGCTTTCTTTTTATTTTGATTTGTTTTTAAAGTCAAAGACAGTTTATCGAATCTTAAAATACATCTACCTATCTAATGGATAGAGTGTTGGTTGTTGAAAAAGAAAAAAGATAGAACGTTGTCTATTTTGTTTGACATTATTAAAAGTATGAGGGCATTCATGTATGCTTTTAGAGCATAGGCACAGCTTGCAAAGTATTTAAGCGTGCAAAACTCAGCTCCGTTGAACTAATGTTGTAATGTTGCGAAGGCTATTGGCTCCACTTGAAGGGGTTAAACCAAACAATTCTCTTGCGGTCCTAGATGTATGTGCGGCATCAGAAAAACCGGCATCTATTCCTGCTAGGCTTATGTTTTGTCCATTAAAAACATTCGATATTACTGTTACGCTCGCTGCCCATTTTTTGAATCTGCGGAAAGTTTGTCCGGTCACACTTTTAAAATACTTCAACGCTTGTGTTCGCTCCAATCCAAGCTTTTCTGCGAGTTTATCTTGTGTCATTCGATCTAAAGGACTTGAATATAGCTCTTCAATTACAGCTAAAATTGGCAAGTTAGGAGATGTTTTTCCGCCATTTAAAAAAATGCGAAAACTTTCAATTATGTCGAATTCATATTTTTTAAACGCTGCTGGGATGTGCTCCCATTCAGACTCAAGGGATTCAAACGCGGTAAAGTTAGCACTTAGATTAACCCCGTCGAAATAAAGGATTTCAGCGCCCCCAGCAGGAATTGATACTCGGTGGTTTACACCGGGCTTGATACAAATTATTTTGGCTTTAAGTTCTTTATTGTCGTTACTAACACAAACTAATTCATTGTTACTGAAAATGACGCATGTGATTAGATTTTCGTGTAATTCAAGCTCAGACTCAGCCAAAGAAAACATATGCGACCTATAGTGGGTATATTGTTGTGACATAACTTTACTCCCAAATAATTGCACGTTTCTTCAATCGACTTCTCAATTTTACTGATAGAGTTTACAAAAACTGGAGGTAGAATGAAACGACTTATCGCACCATTTGTCATGCTGTTAGCAATTACTTTTGCATTTGTTTGGTTTGCTTTACCCGAACCAGTGAGTCGGTTTTTATTGAATCTCAATAACACATCTGCAGGATTATCTTCTAAAACTTTAACCACCACTATCGGCGACATCCAATACTTGGAAGGAGGTCAAGGTGAAACCATTGTTTTGCTTCATGGCATTTATGCGAGAAAAGAGCATTGGGTTGATTTAGCTCGCGAGCTTACCAAGCGGTTCCGTGTGATTGCCATTGATTTGCCTGGGTTTGGTGATAATCAAATTCGCCAACCTCAACAGTATCGCCTAAAAACCCAAGCGAATAATCTCGATGTGGTTTTACAGTCTTTAAATATAGAATCGGCGCATATTGGCGCTAACTCTATGGGAGCTCAAGTGGTGAGTTTGTTAGCTATTGCTAGGCCTGAGGTAATAAAGAGCTTGGCATTTATTGGAAGTCCATTAGGTGTAACAAGCCCCATAAAAAGTGAGATGGAAAATGCATTGATCAATGGCAATATTCCTCTGCTTGTAAAAACCGAAGCTGACTTTGAACAGCGCAATAACTGGTTATTTCCAAAAACACCAGCGATACCTAGTCCAATTATGAAAACATGGATGCACCAAGAACTAACAAACTCGGTCAGAAATGAAGAAATTTGGCATGCTGTAAATGACTTTTCAGATACTCGTACTTTATTAGAAATCGCACCATTCCTGAGCATGCCAACACTAATTATCTGGTGCCAGCAAGACCGAATATTCCACGTTAGTGGCGCAAAAACCCTAGCCCGCGTTCTGCCAAATTCGAAGCTTACTATATTGGAAAATTGTGGGCATGTGCCCATGCTCGATAAACCTAAAGAGGTGAGCGAGGTATATTTATCTTTCCTCAAACGAAATTTAGGTAATTAAAGGCGTTAGAAAAATTAAAGCACAACAAATCTTTATATTTCAAGCTATTTATAACGGCTGCAAAAGCTAAACCGCTGGGCAAGCAGATACTTCTTTAGGCTCCACCTCGCTGGTATCGCTTAGCCAACAGTCTTCAAATATAGAACAATAACAGATTTGTACCCTGAACCTATCGCGCCATTTTTCGAGCAACAATTCAGTGCGTGACTCCCATGGTACTCTAAATAGGGTGATGCTTTCGTTGGAGCTCATTACGCCGGGTGAGGGATTACTGCTTTTATAAACATCAAAGCTAAACGCATTTTCTGTTCCAACCGTTTTTAAGATTGCCTCATCAAAATTTTGTATAGGCTTATTGTCGAGTATCAATGTTAGGCTTCTAACTTTTGCAGGCCCCACACCCTTGTTAGAAACCGTCATAGTAAAGCCGTCAGCGGAGTAGGCATTTTCTATTTCGATATATGGCCATGCTTGTGATCGCAGTTCATCGCGCGTAAACGTAACTTCTACAATAGAAATAACAAGAGCAAAAACCGACAAGCCAACTGCTATATAAGAGATCAAATTATTCGATTTATCAGACATTTATATTAACCTCCACAACCACCTCCGCCACCACCGCATCCGGCGCCGCAACTAGAGCCGCTATCACCTGGACTAAAGCCAGCAGATCCGCCACCGCAGGTACTGGCACGTTTGGCGTTTAATGTTGAGGGGTCTTCAGTATCAACATAATCAAAGTAATGTTCATCAAAACCTCCATCACCGATGGCATCATGCAAGCTTTTTGTATGAATTACCGCCTCATTGAAAGGAGCACTGCCTTCTTCCAAACCAGGATTATGTTCTATTACTTCGCCATACAAATCCATGCAAAACTCATTGTAAGCACCGTTAAATAGTAAAAAGCCATGCCATATAATATCAGCCCTTTTTGTGGGGACCACCGGTAGCAAATTGGCGGCTTTTCTATTCCACCATAACAAGTATAAAAAATGCCTAAATTCTGCTTTTGCTTGGTCGACATACTCGTATTCGGTACCAAACAATTGATCGGTACTTTTAAATTCGTGATTAGCTTTTTTTACTATTTCATCAAGCTCAAGCCGTAATATTTTGTGGCGAGTAATTTCTGCTGCCTCACCATGTTTATTTTCAAGCATATGCAAATCCTATAAAAGTACTATTTAAAGCATAGTCATAATTGGTAAATTTACTATATGAAAACTGGCGGTTTTTTGAATAAAAATATCGCTACAATGACCAAAGCCTTTTAAATTCGACTGCTTGTCGTTTAGAAATATTCACTTTTAAATTATTTTTAAGTTCAATTACAAATGAGCCATTCTCTAATGCGTCTATGTTTTCTATGTAATGGGTATTAATTATCCAACTGCGACTTGCTTTAAAAAAGGAGTCGGTGTTCAGTCGCGTATATATGGATCCGATAGGACGATATACCGAGGGTACGCCTTCAGCTGTGTGCACGCGGGTATAATTGCCCATAGCTTCAAAAGCAAAAATATCGTCCACACTAACAAAAAAGCATTTTTCACCATCTTTTATAAATATGCGTTTGTCGGGTGACAGCTTTGTTTGTGCTTTTTCTGATGACACTTTGGCAAGTGCTTTTTGCAGGCGTTCAAGGCGCACTGGTTTTAGTAAATAATCAAGCGCATTATATTCAAATGATTGCACCGCGTACTGATTAAACGCGGTGACAAAAATAACCTGTGGTACATGGTTTAACTGTTCTAGCATATCGAAGCCTGTTCCGTCAGGTAGGTCGATGTCGAGCAAGAGTAAATCTATACAAGTATTGTCTAGCACGCTAAGGGCTTCCTTTATACTCCCAGCTTCTGCTAATACTTCAATATTATTGCTTTGTGACAACTGATTTTTCAGCTCTACCCTAGCCAGTCTGCTATCGTCAACTATAGCCACCCGGATCATATACGGTTTCCTTTTTCTTCAGCAAACTCTAAAGGTAGTAATATCGTTGCTCTAGCAGTGTTTTGCTCAATATTTAAGGTGAAGCTCGCGACTTGTTTTGATTTGTTGTACAGCAGCTTTAGTCTTTTTTGAATATTTTTAATACCTAACTTGGTGTTAGACTCATTTGTTTGTAAACGCTCATAAGTAGGCGTTGTTGTAACTGGGTTAATGACTTCAATGCAAATACTGCCGGGGTTATCATTTTGCAAAGCTTCATCAATAGATGGTTGTAAACGAACAACGACAGAAACTATTCCCCCTTCAGGTAGTTTTGCAATACCATGCTTTATTGCGTTTTCTATGCACAATTGTAGCAACATTTTAGGTATCAATGCTGTTTTTGCCGCTTCCGGTACATTCACTTCAAATTGAAGCCTTTGTTCAAATTGAATCTCACAAAGAGAAATATATTCGTGCGTAATGTTTAATTCTTCTGACAGTGAGACTTTATCTGGTTTATTAAATCCATCTTGATGATTTAATGTGTACCTGAGCATTTCAGAGAGTTGCGTTAGCGCGTTACGAGCTTTTTCTGGGTCTTCTAATATCACAGCCCTTATATTATTGAGTGTATTGAACAAAAAATGTGGGTTAAGCTGTTGACTGAGCACATCTAATTGACTGCTAGCCAGTGCTTCTTTTACTTCATATATCTGCCTGACTTTTACCACTAGTAAATAGCCAATGCTCCAAAATAAACTGGCTGACATCATGTTTAACCAGTTGCCCCAAAACATACTACTCAATGCTTGAGGCATAATTTCTCTCGGAACTGCCGGGATAAAACCCCAAAGGCCTAACAGCAATACAACTGTGATCATTGCAGAAACGCCAGCAACGCCGCCCATAAGTGACTGTAGCGTAAAGTAGGCTATTTCCTTACCCAGCGAGTGGCCTTTTATCCATTTTTTGTAAAGGTGCCTAGATAGACACGAGTAAAGAGCGGTTGTGCCTATAAGTGAAATCGCTAAATATATCTCGTATTCACCCAAGCTTCTACCGAGTAAAATAGTGCCAGTGATGAGCGTAAAGACGATTGACCAAAAGAGTAATTGAAGCCAGTAGAAATAGTTAGATTGCATAGCTTTTTATATTTCTTGAATGTTAACGCTTGTGTCAGTTAACAACTTATGGCCAAGTGCGTCAATAGATACCGCTTGATTGTTGAGTAAAACAACCGCTCTAGAGCCATCTAAATAAAAACCTAAAAACGAACTAAAACCACCTGTCATGCCATTATGCCAAGCGAACTTTTTGCCTTCGCTGTCTTCCATAATTAGCCAGGCTAAACCTTGCTCACAACACGAAATACTAGTAACTGGGGTAAATAGTAGTGTTGCAAGCGACGTGTTTTCTTTGGCTATTGTCATCATATGATTTGTGTAAGCGATCATATCGTCTATATTCGAAACTATAGCACCAGCGCCGGATGCCGCACCAAAATGCCAAGGAATGACGCTTTGACCTGTTTGGGTATATCCTGTAATTAGCTTATCACTGTCACTACTAGTGTCACTTGCCACATAGGTGTTATTCATGGCTAATGGATTTAATATATGCTCCGATATTTCTGCTGCAAATGTTGAGCGTTCGTTTATTGCTAGTGCCTCTCCTAAAATAGCATAAGCAAAATTTGAATATTGATATGACGTTTTACCAAGTTGTGTATTTTTTAAATCTTCACTGAGTTGCGATTGTGTAATATCGGCAAAGGGATTTCTTGGGTCCTTGCGATTTTCTAGACTAGGAGGGTTGCGCTCTAAACCACTGATATGTGCAGCTAGTGACTGCATGCTTATCTTATTAATTTTATTATTTTTTGAGTTTGCAGCAATTGGGAAAACGGTTTCTAAGTGACTGTCTAAACTGAGCTTTTCAGACACTACTTGTTTTGCCAACAAATATGCGGTGAATGTTTTAGTTACTGAACCAATTTCGTAGCGTGTTTCGTTACTAGTATTTTGAAAAAACCGAGTAACAGATTTGTTAGGTGAAATGATGGCAATACTGCCCCCTTTCTCACCAAAAGTAGGGGTTTTAAATTGCTGAGACGCGTTTTCAGGAGTGACTTTGGTAAGCGTTAAGCTCATAGGCATCCCTTGTATAAAGGTTCCAGCGTAGGCCATGTCGGCTTCAGAATTGGTATTTGATTTTCCTGCAAAAGTTGCATTTAGCATCTTTGACGAAAAACTTAAGCTAGTATTGTCAAGTTTGATGTCTTGTACGGGAATGCCAAAAGAATTTTGAGCAGGGCTGTCCAATACGCCAGAATAGCCATTTTTAATAACTGCCACTCTCAGCACAATGGGCAATGAGTTTTCGCTATTAATGACTAAATCGCCTGAATATTTCCCTTCGAACGACATTCTATTGAGATCTTTTTGCTTAAGCCTATGCAAAGTTAAAGGTCTTGATTTACCTTGCGTAAAAACCCCTTCTAGCACATCCCCTACAATTTCTCCTTCAAATGTAGCTTTTAGGTTTTCGTCATTAAAGCTGACTTTATTCCCTTCAACTGAAAATTTGCTCGGTACATGTGCCAACATCTCTTGTATGGGGCTATCCAGACTAAGAGTATTGTTTTTGGTGTTTATGACTAAGCCTATGGGCAGTACGATATTGTCTTGGATCACTAATTCGCCACGCCAGTTGCCGTCAGCTTCTGCAAAAGCCTTGCTTAAACCGCACAACAAGAATAACAAAATAGAGTTAACTAAAAATGCAGGTAGTAGTCCTTTAACGTTAAAAAACATAATGTGCTCCGAGTAGATATTGTAAATTCCAGCTTAGATTACCTTTTTACATTCTACTAAACATAATTATATGACTAACGGGTAATTGAGATGTTGAGCGGGGTTTTAGGCAAAGTCTATCAGCTACTTCCAGTACAAAATAAAAAACAGTATGAATTTTGTTATTTTATTACACAAATTTGCAATTATTTATGAAATAAAATACTAAAGTTTAAATAACATACAATAAAGCGATGCTTTTTTATTTTTATGATGTAATATTACAACAAATAAGAGCAAAAATAGTCGTAATTTAAAGTATTTGTAAAAAAAGTGTCAAAAATTTGTATAAGTCTTTTAAAGATGAGCACAAAAGACACTGCATACATATCGTTTAACAACATTCTTTTACAACTTTAGGAAAAACTCATGAGCTTTAAGAAACAATACTTAAAAACTAAACCCATATGTAAAGTCACTTTTAAATTAACAAAAGAAGAAGCAAAAAATGCTGATTCGGTTAAGTTACTTGGTGATTTCAACGGATGGGACAAATCCAGTCAACCTATGAAAAAGCTAAAAAGCGGTGGTTTTACAGCGACCGTAAATTTAGACAAAGGCAATGACTACCAATTTAGATATTTGCTTGACGATAACGAGTGGGAGAATGATTGGGAAGCTGATCAGTATGTCCCATCAGCGCTTGCCTATGAAGACAACTCAGTTGTAGCTGTCTAAATTAATCTGCATATAAAAGGGACTTACTGTGTATAGTGAGTCCCTTTTTTTGTGAAATATGCCTAACATTTTCTAGCCAAAACGGCTTAGTATTTTTTTACCGTTTGAGTAATTTGACCAAAAATACTTTGCCCATTTTTGTCCAACATCTCAATTGTGATATGGTCGCCAAATTTCATAAATGGCGTCGATGGAGTCCCATTTTGGATAGTTTCTATCATTCTAATTTCGGCAATACAGCTGTAACCAACGCCGCCTTCTTTAACGGGTAAACCTGGACCATCATTGAGTTTATTCGATACAGTGCCCGAACCAATAATACTGCCCGCACAGAGCTCTCTAGTTTTAGCGGCATGTGCAATTAGTTCACCAAAGTGGAAGGTCATATCAACTCCCGCATGAGGTTCGCCAAATTTCTCGCCATTTAAATGTGATATCAGCGGTAAATGCAATTTACCACCTTGCCATGCATCGCCTAAAACATCTGGCGTTACACAAACGGGGCTAAAAGCACTAGACGGTTTGGATTGGAAAAATCCAAATCCTTTTGCCAATTCACCTGGAATTAAACCACGCAAGGAAACATCATTTACAATCATAATCAACTGAATGTAAGCAACAGCATCTTCAGCGCTTACGCCCATGGGGACATCGCTTGTCACAACAGCGACTTCGGCTTCAAAATCAATCCCAAAACCGTCGTCTTGAGGCATTAATATGTCGTCTTTGGGACCCAAAAACGTATCTGAGCCACCTTGGTACATAAGTGGGTTAGTCCAAAAACTCTCAGGCATTTCAGCACCACGTGCTTTGCGAACCAGTTCAACATGGTTAACATAAGCACTGCCATCAGCCCATTGATAAGCTCTAGGCAGAGGTGAAGCGCAATGACTTTGATCAAACGCTTCTCCTTGTATTTCGCCGTCTTCGAGTTGGTTTGCAATTTTGGCTAATTGACTCGAAATTTCTGACCAATTGTCTAACGCAAACTGCAAAGTGGGCGCGATATGCGCGACACTGACCATGCTTGTTAGTGCACTATTAACGACAACTAACTTGCCATCACGACCATTTTTTAAGCTTGCTAATTTCATTTAAAACACCTTTTACAGAATTTGTTTAAGTCTTTTGTATCCATCACCAAATGTTAGCCAGGAAAACCCTTGCCATTATGCAACCAATCAGCATGCTTGGGGGCTTTTTTAGTTTCAGCCCATTCATCTAGCATGGCAGGAGCAACTCGCTTTAGTTCAGTCATCATGGCGGGTGTGCCGGTATTGGCAGCAAGCTCTATTCGATGGCCATTTGGATCAAAAAAGTAAATTGATTTGAATATACTGTGGTCTGTAGGACCAAGCACACTTATATCATGAGCTTCCAAACGCTCTTTGGCTTTCAACAAGTCGTCCATTGAATCGACTTCAAAAGCAATATGTTGTACCCATTCAGGTGTGTTCGTATCTTTACCCATAGCAGGTGAATTTGGTAGTTCAAAAAACGCGAGTACGTTTCCATTGCCAGCATCTAAAAAAACATGCATATAGGGATCGGGCGCCTGTGTAGAAGGTACTTTGTCTTCTGCTATTGCAAGTTGAAAGTCCATGTTGAGCATGTTTTGATAGAACTCAACGGTTTCTTTTGCGTCGTTACATCGATACGCAACATGATGTATACGCGATATCATTACGCTTTCTCCACGTTTTCGTCAGCACCTTCAACACCTGCACTTTCGCTGCCAGCAATAACACCGCGAGCCACTTGATCACGCTCTATCGATTCAAACAAAGCTTTAAAGTTACCTTCACCAAAGCCGTCGTCTTCTTTGCGTTGAATAAATTCAAAGAACACAGGGCCAAGCATAGCGGCTGAAAATATTTGCAATAACAAACGAGGTTTGCCGTCTGCGGTTGTGCCGTCGAGCAATATGCCACGTGCTTGCAGTTCGTCAGTTGGCTCACCATGTCCAGGTAAACGTCCTTCTAGCATTTCGTAGTAGGTGCCAGGAGGAGGCGTCATAAATTCCATACCCATGGCTTTAAGCCTATCCCAACAAGCAGGAAGGTCGTCGCATGCAAAGGCAATATGTTGAATACCTTCACCGTTATATTGCATTAAGAACTCTTCAATTTGGCCGCCGCCACCGCCACCTGCTTCTTCATTTAATGGTATTTTGATTTTACCATCTGGCGCAGTCATTGCTTTAGATAACAAGCCTGTGTATTCGCCTTTAATGTCGAAATAGCGTATTTCACGGAAGTTAAATAAATCTTCGTAAAAACTAGCCCAGTAGTCCATGCGGCCACGGTAGACGTTGTGGGTTAGGTGGTCGAGAGTATGGAAACCACAACCTTCAGGATGTTGGTCAACCCCGTCTAACCATTCGAAGTCGATGTCGTATATGGTTTCGCCTTCTTTATAACGGTCAATTAAATACAAAGCAGCGCCACCAATACCTTTAATTGCTGGCAATTTCAACTCCATTGCGCCAGTTTGCATATCTATGGGTTGAGCCCCATTTTCTAATGCTAACGCGTATGCTTTTTTCGAATTTTTTACCCTAAAGGCCATACCGCATGCAGAAGGGCCGTGTTCTTGGGCGTAATAAAATGCTGGGCTATTTTTGGTATAATTAGTGATAAAATTAATATCACCTTGACGCCAAAGGGCGACTTCTTTTGATTTATGATTGGCAACATGGGTAAAACCCATGGCAGTGAAAACGCTTTCTAACAAGCCTTTTTCGGGTGCTGTAAATTCTACAAACTCAAAACCATCAAGCCCCATTGGATTTTCAAACAAATCTGCCATTAACTTACCCTTAATATAATAAAGACGAAAACTAATTCGAATTACAATTGGCTTGAATTTTTTGGCCAAAATGCGCATTAGTTGAAATTGCAACTAATTTAGTTGTTATTGCAACTAATGTCAAGTTGTTCTATATTAATACGCATATTTTTGGTGACGGTATAAAAGCAGAAGGTAAGAAATGAGTGATAATAATAAGCAAACAGTGTTGCTTACTTTAGAACGTTATTTACCCTATCGCTTATCAATTTTATCCAACAAAGTTAGTACCTTGGTTGCACAGTCTTATAAAGACAAGTTTGCGCTATCTATTACTGAATGGCGAATAATGGCTGTTTTAGGCGAGTATCCTGGGGTTTCAGCTGACGAGATATCGCTAAAAACACAAATTGAAAAGTCATTAATTAGTAGAGCAATTGGTCAATTACTGAAACGAAATTTAATTGACCGACAAACATCAAAAGAAGATAAGCGGCGCTCCGAGATAAGCTTGTCAGAGACAGGTTATCTTGTTTACTCTGAAATTGTGCCGCTTTCATATGAGTACGAAAAACAACTGTTGGCTTGTCTAAATGAAGAAGAGCAAAACCAATTAAGTGATTTGATCGACAGGCTTTATGCTCACGCTGACCACTTAAAGTTTTAATTCTATTAAGCTTAATGCTTCTTCCAATATGTTATGTACATAGGCCCTTGCACCTGTAGCATCGCCAGACTTAATGCATTCGTATATTTGTGCATGTGCATTTACATCGGCGGTTTTAACGCCTTTCACGTGATTGGTATATCGAATGCTTACGCGTAAAGCAGTATTTATAAACTGAGTTAGTTGTAAGAAAAAACGATTTCCACTCGCTTCGAGAATAGCACTATGAAAACTGATGTCTGCATCGAGTGGATCATCTAAGCCATTTTCAGCATCAGCCATTCTTTTTAGCGCTTTATCAATATGCTGGAGCTGAATAGGGGTAGCATTTTTTGCCGCCAATTCAGCGGCGAGTGGCTCTATTGCAAACCGAACTTGGGTAAACTCCTTGAGGAGTTTCAACGAAGGTTTGCTCTGTAATATCCAAGACAACACGTCGGTATCAAACATATTCCAACTGCTTTCAGGTAATACTTTAATACCCTGTTTGGGCCTAGATGATACCAAACCTTTAGCAGAGAGCATTTTAACCGCTTCGCGTGTTGAACTCCGACTGACTTCAAACTCTTCACATAAGTTTGCTTCAGAGGGCATACCTTCTCCAACGGGGTAGTGCCCATTAACAATAGCTAAACCTAACTTATGGGTGAGTTGTTGGGTTAAATTTTGTGCTTGTTTCATTATTTTCCCTGTTAAAAAGACAAACAAGGTGTTTTGTTTGTTAAATATTAATGCGTTTTTTAATAATAATTATCATATTAATCGACATAATCATAGAAAAATTAGCTTAAATTAAACATCTAACGAGTAATTTTGAGCTTAAGAAGACTAACTGTTAATCTGTATTATAGTTTTAAAAAAAGATTGGAAGAGGAATGCTGTATGGATCAAGCTTTAAAGACAATGATAGCAAATATGCCTGAAAAAACTGGTAAAAACTTAGACGAATGGAAAGAGTTGCTTAAACAACAAGCTATCGAAAAACATTCAGTCGCAGTGAAATTCCTCAAGGAGCAACATGGTGTATCGCACGGCTTTGCAAATACAATAGTTACTCTTTCTAAACAAAACACCGACTCTGCTGAGGACCTAGTAAGTGCACAGTATAAGGGTAAAGAAGCGCTTTTGCCCTTGTATGATGCCCTCATTTCAACCCTTAAATCCTTCGGTGAAGATGTGCTAATTACACCAAAAAAAACGAGTGTTAGTGTAATTAGAAAGCATCAATTTGTATTGATTAAACCTGCGACAAAAACCCGTATTGACCTGGGTTTGAAACTAAAGGATGTTGAGCCACAAGGTATCCTTGAACCCTCGGGGCCTTTTGGGACCATGTGTACGCATCGAATACAATTGAAGACGGTTTCTGATATAAATGCAGAGCTTAATGATTGGCTTTTAAAGGCCTATAATAAATCAGTATAGTCTATACTCGGGGTGTTACTGAGCAGCTTAAGAAGGGTGGCTATTGTTAGTTAAACAATTTTTATTTCAAATAGAATGCCAAAATACCTTGGGCGAAAATGTTTTATGGCATACCTCCGAGCAAGTACTTTATTGGACAGACATTCAAGAAAAAGAACTTTACATGTGGAATGCTGAAAGCGGCAGAACAAGTAGTATTTCACTCCCTTTTAGAATGACCAGTTTTGCTTTTACTGCCAACATAGGCGTGTTATTGGCTGCATTTGAGCAAGGTATTGGATTATACAATATTCAAAATGGCGAATTGAATTGGTTATCTTCACCTGAATCAAATAACGAACATACCCGTTTTAACGATGGTAAATGTGATACGCAAGGACGTTATTGGGTAGGTTCAATGGTAGAAAATGGTAACTACAATAAATTGGACGAAAGCGAAAAGGCAGCCTTGTATTGTCTAAAGTGTGAAGGTGCAAATAAATACAAGTCAAAACGAGTACTTTCGGGTTTACATATATCGAATGGTTTAGCCTTCAACAAAGACAGTTCTATTATGTATCACGCAGACTCGCCGAAACATAAAATTTATGCTTATTCACTTGATAGAAATGGCGAAATTGTTAACAAAAAGCTTTTTGCTAAGTTTGAAAAAAATAGTTTCCCAGACGGCGCATGTGTGGATATTAATGAAAACTTATGGACTGCTATTTGGGGCGGAGCCCATCTTGCTTGCATTAGCAATGACGGCAAAAAGTTGTTTTCTTACCCTTTACCAATTACCCAGCCAACGTGTGTATGTATTGGCGGGCCAAATATGGACTGGTTATTTGTGACTAGCGCAAAAGATGGGTTAAGCGCACAACAATTAGTAAGACAGCCAAAAGCCGGTAACCTTTTTGTTTATCAATTAGTAGAGTCGCTTGGCCGTGTTGAGCCCATTACTCAAGTAATGTAAATGAATATCTTAGTTACGTTCCACCACAAAGAACTATTGTTTACTTAATTTGAATATTAAGCTTGTTTGTGGAAACACTATAGGCAATTGCATGCCAAATTTCATTAAGGCTTCACCACTAAATATTTGGTCTTCGACAACCGATAATATAGAGCTTGAATATTCCTTTAATTGTGTTGGCCAAATCATATTTAACTTATAGTTGGCCGCTTTATCGAGACCGTCGAAACGATATTTCCGAGGCATAGTTCGGCGAGTTTCCACGACACTATTATAGGCAAATAAGCCAGTACTTTTATCATCAGATACAATGCCAAAATCAACAGAGTGACCATTTAATTCACTGCGATATAGTCGTCCTGAATGAATAAGGTGACGGTAATCTTTGTATAATTGTGTTCCGCTTTGGAGCATCGCAATATCATCATCGCTTAATTCTCGAGGATCCATTTCCATGCCCATGGAACCAAAAAAGGCAACGGCTATTCGCGTTTCCAGGGATATTTGACGGCCAGTAATATGGCATTCACGTGGTCCTACATGCGACCCCATTATTTCACTTGGGAAGAAAAACGAACATCCGCGCTGAATCATCAAGCGGTCTAGTGCATCGTTTGAATCAGAAGTCCAAATGCGGTCGGTGTGGGCCAAAACGCCATAATCAACTCGAGCACCTCCTGATGAGCAACTTTCAATTTCAACTTTTGGATGCGCGTGTTTTACTCTATCGATTAGGGCATATACTGCTTTAGTTTGATTGTGAATAGCACTTATACCTTTGGCATTTCCAGTATGGTTAATATCGCGATTCATGTCCCATTTAATATAAGTAATTTGAGGATACTCGGTTAATACATCGCTAATTTGTTCAAATAAATAGTCACACACTTCGGAACGCGTTAAATCTAACACCAATTGATTTCTAAAGTCTATTTGAGGGTTGCCTGTTGTACTCAATACCCAATCTGGGTGGGCTCTATATAGCTCGCTATTAGGATTTACCATTTCAGGTTCAAACCATATACCAAAAGCCATACCCAGGTCATTGACATGTTCAATAATAGGATTTAATCCATCGGGATAAATAGACTTGTCTACTACCCAATCACCCAAGCCCGCATTGTCGTTTCTGCGGCCTAAAAACCAGCCATCATCTAAAACAAACCTTTCGGCACCTGCATTAGACATTATATTGGCAAGTTGTTTAAGAGTAGTTACATCGTGATCAAAGTAAATGCCTTCCCAAGTGTTGTAATGGATTGGTCGCGGCATTTTTGTAATTCTATCGCTCAATATGTGCTTTCTGACAAATCGATGAAAATTATGCGACAAGGCGCTAAAGCCATGTTGAGAATAACTCACATAAAGTGTCGGACTAGTATATGTCTGATCTTTTTCTAAGCTTATTTCGCCATTTCCGAGTAACTCTCCCATTTGCACATATGTGCGTTGTTCCGGCAATAATTCAACTCTTGTTCTATGATTTCCACTCCAGCCTAAATGATAACCATAGCATTCACCTTGCTGCTCGTTTGTATGCTCTGCATGCAATACTACCCCAGGCCAATTGTCATGGGAGGTTTTACCTTTTCGGTTCTCTCGCACAAAAGCGCCTAAAAATAGGTCGATACTGTTGGTTTGAAACTCCATTGACCAGCGTCCCTCAAATGACAAAATTTTGTTGATATGGTCAGGCATTGTAAAGGTAGGGGCTGCGCAATAATTAACATTTAATTTGGTGGTAGATTGGTTGGTAATGCTGGTACTGGCCGATAGTACATTGGTTTCGTAATCTAGGTCTAAACGATGTTCTAAGCTTATATCTCTAACTTCATCAACTGATAAAAATATTACCGAAGATTTATTCGCTTGCTTAACATCTATTAATTTAGCGCCCGCGCTCCACGCCAATCCATCATTAAATAGATCAAGCGCTGGCTGGCCAGTAAAACCGTCACCCAAACAGGGAGATAAACTAATGGGTGTTTCAACAACCAAAGCACATTTAGCCTCTTGGCGTGTGCATAATAATCCAAGCATAGAAGGCAAAGTTGTATCACTTAGTTTACTTCCCCAATAGAGGACTATTGGTGTTTGGCGACGACAATCTACAATTAGGCTTGTTGTATCGCTACATAAATGTGTGTAGTCAGGGTAGTTTTTCATGGCGTTTCCAAGAAATTATGTTTGGATAGTGTTACTTATTTTGCGAATCTACACAAAAAATGTAAGCGTGTAAATAAATCATATAAATATGTTAAAATAATTTGAATTATTCATTTCTTATTTAAAAATTCTTGGCATATTTTTGACTACTCTGTAATATTTATCAATGCTGACCTAAGACAAGTGTTTGTCTTGACACTCTTTACCCTAATTTAGCCGCAGTAAAGATCAAAACTATCAAGCAGGCTGGTTTAGTGGTTAAACACGTCTTATAAAAAAATAAAAATAAGAGGAAGCATAATGTCGGGATCATTGGCACAGATAGATCTTATTGTAGTAGCGTGTTACGCGATAATGTTGTTAGCAATAGCCTTTTGGATGACTAAAAAGGAAGCCGCAAACAATGTAGATACAAAAGACTATTTTTTGGCGGGTCGCTCGCTACCTTGGTGGGCAATAGGCGCTTCTCTAATTGCCGCTAATATATCCGCAGAACAAATCATCGGTATGTCTGGTTCAGGCTATGCCCTTGGCCTGGGTATAGCGACTTACGAATGGATGGCAGCTGCAACGCTGATTATTGTAGGTAAGTATTTACTCCCCATTTTTCTTAAAAATAAAATTTATACTATTCCACAATATCTACAGCAACGATTTGATAGCCGCGTCAAAACCGTATTGGCGATTTTTTGGTTGGGTGTATTCGTATTTGTGAATCTTACTTCAGTACTATGGCTGGGTGGTTTAGCAATTGAAAGCGTTGCTGGTGTTAATTGGCTTTACGGTATGATTTTTTTAGCTATGTTTTCAGTTTTATACGCTAGTTATGGCGGCTTAAAAGTGGTTGCTTACACCGATATTATACAGGTTGTATTGCTCGTTTTTGGTGGTTTAGTGCTGAGCTATTTGGCTTTACAAGCTATTTCCGACCAAGGTGGAGTGTTTGCTGGCTTTGCAATTTTGACTCAAGAGGTGCCGGGTCACTTTGACATGATTTTAAGCCAAGACAATCCTTTTTATAAGGATTTGCCCGGTATTTCTGTGCTTATCGGCGGTATGTGGGTGATTAACATTGGCTATTGGGGATTTAACCAATATATCATTCAACGAGCGCTAGCAGCAGAAAGCCTAAAAGAAGCGCAAAAAGGCATTATGTTTGCCGCTTTCTTAAAACTGTTAATGCCTCTAATCGTTGTTTTACCGGGCATTGCTGCACTATTACTATTTCCAAATCTTGAGAAAAACGATATGGCATACCCAGCCATGATGACCCTTATGCCGGTGGGTTTAAAAGGTCTAATTTTTGCAGCTTTAATAGCGGCAATAATATCTTCTTTGGCGTCGATGACAAATAGTATTTCGACCATATTCACAATGGATTTGTATCGCCCCTTGAAGCAGGGTAAAGACGAAAACCACTATGTAAATGTAGGACGCTTAGTAGGCGTTATATCATTGATAATTGCTATTATTGCCGCTAAACCTCTTATTGGTAGCTTTGACCAAGCTTTCCAATATATTCAAGATTTTTCGGCCATGTTTTCACCAGGTATCGTAGTTATATTTTTAATGGGTATGTTCTATAAACGAATGACATCTGCAGGTGCGCTTACTGCGGCTTTATCATCTTTTACTATTTCCTTGTTCTTCTTCTTTGTTTTGCCAGACGTCCCATTTATTGACCGTGTTGGTATTGTGTTTTTAGCTTGTATTATTCTTTCTTATATCGTTTCGATTTCAGGCAATAAAGTGGTGGCCAATGATACCGTGGATATAAGCGAAGTTAACTTTAAAACAAGTAGCAGTTTTAATATTTTTGCTCTACTACTTGTAATTATTTTAGCCGCATTATATTTAACTTGGTGGTAAACTAAGCGTTCGTAAACTGAAAAAGGAAAAAAGGGACTATGTTGTCGTTGTTAACACTTGGTGAATGTATGTTAGAACTACAAGCACCGCGCGCAGTAGGTAATGAAAATGAAAACCAAGCAGCAGGCATTAATGGCGATTTAGTGCATAGTTTTGCTGGTGATACATACAATACTGCAGTGTATGCTAAAAGACAGGTACCCTCTTTGAATGTTGGATTCGGTTCAGTTATTGGTCGCGACCCCTTTAGTATAAAAATGCGCAAAACATGCGAGTCGCATGAACTTGATGTCAGCCTCCTTAGTGTTACTGACAGTGCCAATCTAGGAATATATGCGGTTACAACAGATAGCATAGGCGAAAAACAATTTTTTTATTGGCGCAAAGGCTCTGCGGCTACTCAAATATGCACTTTGTTTGAAGCTGCAGAATGGCAAGATAGTAAAGTTGGCGTCATCTATTTTTCAGGAATTACTTTGGCGATTTTGACAGCCAGCAACCGCGATATATTTTTACAATCGTTGGCTGAAAAACAAAAACAAGGTGCGCGCATTGCGTTTGATCCAAATTATCGTGCAAGACTTTGGGAATCAGAAGCTGTTGCAAAGCAATATATTGAAGAAGCATATCGATTATCGGATATTGCATTTCCTGGGCTAGAAGATCACAATACAATGTATGGGCATAATTCTTACGAAGAAATTAATCAGTTTCTAGCTTCCTTTAATATTCCAGAGCAAATTATTAAATGCGACGATCAAGGCGTGTATATTTGCATCGATAATCAACTAGACTGTCATGAAGCATTTAAACCAGCACCTAAACAGGTTGATACAACTGCCGCTGGAGACTCCTTTGCAGGTAGCTATTTAGCAAGTCGACTAGCTGGTGAAAGTGCGGCTACTAGTGTTAAAAATGCAACTGATGTTGCACGCGAAGTTGTGCAACATCGCGGTGCTATAATTTAGGCAAAAAAAAGTATTAAAGTAGAACATAATTTATTCACCATGAGTAAATTACTAGTTCTTAGCCTTGTGTAAAAAATATTCACAGTCTAATAATCCCCATCCCACCAATTTAGAACAATAAAACCAACAACTTACGATCTAAAACATCAAAACAACCAATAATTTCATATAAATACGATTTATATGATTTAATTTTTTCACTATTGGAAAAAAGGAAAGTAAAAGCGCTTAAATAGGCTCAAGTGCCAATTTTATTGGCTTTTTCAGCAAATTAATTCTAAAAATAGCAAACACATTTGTTAAAGGCATGTTAATATAGCGTACAAACATTTACTAAATTTGTACTTATTTTCTACTTTTGATTGAAAAATGACGAAGTTTCTAGTATTTATAGTATAAATAGGGTTAATTCCTATCTGGTTAAATAAACACACACTAGCTTCGATGTAATTAGGAAGCAAAAAACAGGGGAAAAAGATGGATAAAAACATAAAACAATTTGCTAAATACACATCAGTCGCATCAGCAGTTGCTGGCGCACTATTAGCGTCTAACGTGGCTCTCGCGCAACAATCCGGTGCGGACGACGTGGAAGTTATCGCCGTCAGCGGCATTCGGTCAAGTCTTAAAGCAAGTATGGACGATAAGAAAAATTCCGGCATCGTGTCTGACGGAATAAAAGCTGAAGATTTAGGTAAGTTTCCAGACCTTAACGTAGCGGAGTCACTTCAGCGTATAACAGGTGTCTCTATTGATCGTAGTGGCGGTGAAGGGCAATCAGTTACTATCCGTGGTTTTGGCCCACAATTTAACACTGTATTAGTAAATGGTCGTCAAATGGCCTCCGAAACGGGTGGCCGTGAGTTCGCTTTTGATTCAGTAGCTGCTGAAACTATTGTAGGCGCTGACATATTTAAAACAACAACAGCTAGTATGCAGGAAGGCGGAATCGGTGGTACGGTAAGCTTGATTACGGCTAGGCCTTTTGACTACCAGGGTTTTACTGCAGTAGCCTCAGTCAAGGGCATGTATGAAAGTCTGTCAGAAGAGACTTCACCCCAATTTTCAGGTTTAGTTAGCAACACCTTTAATGACGACACCGTCGGTGTTTTATTTTCATTAACGCATGCTGAGCGCGATGTCCAAATTAACCAAATCTCTACCGCAGGCTGGCGTTTACTAGATACGGTAGGTAACAGAAACGAAACCTTATTTAGAAACGCTTATATCCCAAGAAACTGGGATCAAATAGTCGACCAACAAGAACGCACAAGAACTAACGCCAATCTTGTTGTTCAGTTTGCTCCATCTGAGGACGTAACGATTACTTTAGACGGATCGATTTCAAAATTTGAAGTTGATTCACTAGTAACAGACCTAGCGTCTTGGTTTGAACCAGACAGAGTAACGCAAGGAAGTATTGATGCTGCAACTGGCACTTTATTAACATTTAATCAGCAAATTGGCGTTTCAGGTAATGCTGATACAGGTGACATGTTAGGTTCTGGTAACCCTGCATCTGATTTCGTGTCAACAACACGTAACTCTCGTGATGTCTCCAATAAAGCATTTGGCTTAAATGTTGACTGGGAAATTAGTGACTCACTAAATGCTGAATTTGATATTTCAAATTCAACTGCCGAAAATGACCGTGCTGGTCGTGACCGTTTTAATGTTGTTGGTATAATAAATAATTATGATTTTGACGGAACAGGAAGTGTACCTACAGTAAGTCATGATGGTTTTGGCGGAGGATCTTTACCAGATCCAAGCCGTTCAAGATTGCACTATAATGAAAAAGGAAATCAACCTACTTTCGAAGATGAAATTACAGAGTATAAGGCTGATTTTACTTATCGTTCAGACAGTGAAGTTTTTACAGGCGCTAAATTTGGAATATTCCGTCAAGAACGTGAAAAAACGGCTTTCCAAGACTTTGCTTCTCAATGTGCATTCTGTGGTTATAATGAGCCGGCTCCAAATGATGTAATTAACTTTAGACCATTTACAGCAAATAACTTCTTTCCAGGATTGATCGATACATTCTACACCTATGATGGCGACGCTATGGTGGATTACTTAGCATCACAAGGGGCTCCAATCAACCCAGTTCGCCAAAACAATGGTTACAGTGTTAACGAAGAGATTAATGCATTATATGCCGATTTCACTTTTGAAGCTGAACTCGGTGATATGCCGGTATATATGAATATTGGTGCGCGTTATTCTCAAACTAGTGTCAACGTATTTGCTCGTCAGGCATTCTTAAGTGATATAGTGCCTACTGCAGATAGAACCTTATTTGCTAACCGTTTTGAAGAACCTATTGATATCAATGGCACAGCTGATTACTCAAGTTTATTGCCAAACGTGAACGTTAAATTTGAATTGACCGACGATATGGTATTACGTTTTGCTGTGTATGACTCTCTTACTCGTCCAACAATGAGTGAAATGGCGCCATCCACAGTATTTAATGAGCCCCGTCGTCAGAACTTAACCGCTAGCGGTGGTAACCCTGGTCTTGAACCATTTAAGTCTGAAAATTGGGATATCTCATACGAATGGTATTACGGCGACGCAAGCTTGTTTACTTTTGCTGTATTCAATAAAGAAATTGAAGATTTTATTACGACTCTAACGGGCGAAGAGACTTATGCATTGTCTGCTCGTACCGCGCCAGACTTTATTTGTAGTCAAGACCCACTTTGTAGTGACCCAACCTTTACTACTTCTGAAGAGCTATTTGGTGTTTCTGAAGTATTTAATGTAACGCGTCCATCAAATGGTGAGTCTGCTTCAGTTACTGGTTTTGAAATTGCTGTAACACATATTTTTGAAAATGGCTTTGGTATTACTGCCAATGCTACAGTGGTTGACAGCACAGCAGAGCTTGGAGCAGATGCAAGTCAAAGTTTTGCACTTGAAGGTTTAGGTGATTCTCAAAACTTGATATTGTTTTACGAAACAGATACTTGGCAAGCACGTATCGCTTATAACAACCGTGAAGGTTTCTTACGTCAAATTGATAATGGCTTTAATGGTGAGCCAATCAATACCGATACTTTTGGTCAGGTTGATATAAGTGCAAGTTATGACATAAACGAAACCGTGACTGTTTTCTTTGAGGGAATTAATATTACTGAACAAGAACTTAGACAAACAGGTCGTTTTGCTAATCAAACATATTCTATCGAAGACAACGGATCTCGTTACGCAATTGGTGTACGAGCTTCGTTTTAATTGACTGAAGAGTAAGAAACGAGGGTGGTAGCAAAAATTTTGCTTCCACCCTTTTTAGTCTTCAATGTCTTATTAGTCTTACTAAAAAATATTTTCGACTAAAATATAAAGCTATGTTTACGCTTCAAATGGTTAATCTATTTTGTTTGGGTAGATGCATTAACCCGATTTATTTTTCTCATATATAATGGTATTTAGGAAAATTGTAAGGTGCTTGTTTGTGCTAATGTGAGAATCAATATTAGGTGTAGAAATGAATAAAAGTATTAAAAAAATCGCTATTGTAGGCGGAGGCACGGCAGGGTGGCTTGCAGCAGCGATAATAGCTTCACATCATAAAAAGGCGACAAACTCGAGTGGTTCTGACTATTCTATTGCTGTCACTTTGGTAGAGTCTTCCGATATTCCGACTGTTGGTGTTGGTGAAGGAACTTGGCCAACCATGAAGAATACGCTTAAAGATATTGGTATAAAAGAAAGTGACATGTTTGCGCATTGCCATGCAGTTTTTAAACAAGGCGGTAAGTTTGTTGATTGGGTAAAGGGAGAGGGCGATTTTTATTACCATCCTTTTACAGTGCCTTTAGGTTATGGCCGTATAGACCTTGCTCCTTATGTTAACGACATCGAAAATTATGCCGTAGAATCGAACTATCAACATCATATATGCGAGGCTAACCTTGCTCCTCGCACTATTTCTGAGGGCGAATACTCTGGTCAATGTAACTATGCTTACCACCTAGATGCTGGTGCATTTGCCGAATTGCTAAAAAATCATTGCAAAAATAATTTAGGCGTTAAGCACCAGATTGGCACAGTCGAAAATGTGTTACTGAGCGATAATGGCAATATTAATTCGGTTGCACTATCTGATGGTAAAAGTGTTGAGGCAGACTTATTTATCGATTGTACCGGATTCCAGTCACTCTTATTGGGTAAAGCCTTAGGTGTAGCTTTTAAACCTATGGATAAATATTTGTTTAACGACAGTGCAATGGCTTTGCATGTGCCTTATGAAAACGAAAATAGTGAAATACCGTCACATACTATTGCTACAGGGCAAAATGCTGGTTGGATTTGGGATATCGGTTTAACAAGTCGTCGAGGGGTTGGACATGTTTATGCGAGTGAATTTTTAAGTGATGATGAGGCTGTGGATAATCTGCGCAACTATCTTGGCCTTCAAGGTAAAGATATTGAACCAAGAAAAATTAGTTTTCATTCCGGACATAGGGAAAAATGGTGGCACAAAAACTGTATTGCTATTGGTATGGCAGGCGGTTTTGTGGAGCCTTTAGAAGCCACTGCTATCATGCTGATTGAAATTTCTTCGCGTTTTGTCGCAGAAAATTTACCTCCTAATTCTGCACTGATGCCAACCATCGCCAAGCGTTTTAACCAACAAATGGAATATAAATGGGGGCGTATTATTGATTTTTTGAAATTGCACTACATGTTAACAAAGCGACCAGAACCATATTGGCAAGCGCATACGCAAGCAGAATCAATACCTGAAAGCTTGAAAGAGGACTTGGCTATATGGGGTTACAGGGGTCCTACTCATGCTGATTTTACAAGTGCCCTTGAATTGTTTCCCGCGGCTAGTTACCAATATGTTTTATATGGCATGGGCTTTAAACCTGATTTTAAGCAACACGGTCATTTATATGACCAGCAAAAGCAGGCTGAGCTAATTAAACAACGTAACCAAAAATTAACTCAACAAATGTTGCAAACGCTTCCCAAGCATAGGGATTATATTAATACATGGCTAAACGAGGCCAAAAAATCTTCAGACGTTTTTTAAAGAATAGGATCTGCATAAATTTATGGCAACACTCACAGAACTCACTACTAAGAATCACAAAAGTTTTAAAATATCGCCAAGAGCTCATATTAAATATGCTGCTAAGCAACATGTCATAAATTTAAATGCTATTGAAATTGCGCATGGAGCCACTTGCTTCCCCATTTTTATAACGCGTAATACGCAAAATGGAGCTTGGGCTGTATCTGCAATGACAAGTTTTGAAATAGAACAAAATTTATTTGTAGAGAAAGGCATTTGGCAAAGTATTTTTCAGCCCAGTAACCTACGAACTTATCCTTTATATCTAATGAAAGTCGCAAATGGAGAAAAGGCTTACACCATTGGTTTTGATGCTGCCAGTGACGCTTTGAATGAAATCGAAGGTATACCCTTGTTTGATGATAATGGTAAAGCTACGCAACATTTGTCTGAAATAACAAAAATGTTAGAAAACCAAATTACTGATATGCAGCAAACATATGAATTTGGTAAAACCCTCGAACAATTGGGATTATTGCGAGCCATTGATCTTCATGTGATCTATCAAGATGGCACAGTTAACGTGATAAAAGGTTTGCATACAATAAATGAAGACGTGCTGAACAGTCTCGAAGCAGATAAGTTGGAAAAGCTCCATAAATTAGGGTATTTGAGCCCAATTTACGCGATGTTGATTTCACTATTTCAGCTCAACAGTCTTTTGACAAAAAATAATTTAATTGATGGTAAACCTAAAGTTAGTAACGTGAAAATGGAAGTTGCTAAAGACGATACTCTGATTTAAGTTTTTGCAGACAGGTATTACGTCACTATGTTTTTATTAATCTATGTTTTGATTAATCTGTGTTTTCATTGAGTGCATTACTCAATCTCGTGTTTTTAATGAAATAACCGAGCATGAGATTAATTTAGAGCTACTGACATCGGGTTAATAAAATCTCGGATTACAAAGTCAACTACATTATTGAAATATGAGATCAAAGAATCTGATAACAGTAAAAATACTTAGTTAGATGTTCAATAATATTTGCATTGTTTCGGTGAAATGAGTACCTTATATGCACAAGTATGTTGCAGAATTATGAATTTTTGCATTAATCACTCCTTTCTTTGCAAGATATTTGTTTGTAATAACCTCATCAGTCAAATTTAAAAAGCAATCATTTTGACCTTGAAAAGTTATATAAATCAAGGGCCTATACGAATGCCTATTAGATGATTTATCTTACAATTGCTAGGCGCAATGTTTGGGCGATGTAAGTGACTGATTTGGCGCATTAATTGCAAAACGTAATAGACGACTTGACGCTATAAGTGTAGTGCTTATCGGCTTTTTGCACGTCAAAGTTGGATTAATAAAATAAGTAGTGCAAATTAAACTATTTGCAATAGATAGAAATTACGGGGAACTCTGTGGAAAAACAACCTTTCAAACACATAAAATTTAAAAAAAATATGCTTTGCTTAGCATGTTCTATGGCACTGGCGACGACTGCACCGTTTGCAGTTAATGCTCAGGAAGAAGAACAAGCAGAAGATAAAAAATTTGAGCAAATCATTGTAACAGGAACAAGAATGACCGACCGTTCAGCGGCGGATTCACCAGTTCCGGTTGATGTTATCAGTGGCGAGGAATTCCGCCAAAACTCTTCATCTGATGTACAGGATATGTTGCGTACAGCCGTTCCTTCTTTTGATATTAATACTCAGCCGATAAGTGATGCAGCGACTATTGTTCGTCCAGCTAACTTGCGTGGTCTATCACCTGACAATGTATTGGTGTTAGTCAACGGTAAAAGACGTCATCGTGGCTCAATTATATCATTTTTAGGTGGTGGTATTTCTGATGGTGCGCAAGGGGTAGATATTTCTGCGATCCCTTCAATGGCACTAAAACAGGTCGAAGTATTAAGAGATGGCGCTTCTTCACAGTATGGTTCTGACGCTATCGCGGGTGTACTTAACTTTATTCTTAAAGACAATGCTGAAGGATTTGAGGTACAAGCACGCTATGGTTCAACATACGAAGGAGATGGTGATAATTTTATCGTTTCTGCAAATGCCGGCCTACCATTAGGTGACGAAGGATTTGTGAATGTCACAGCTGAAATTAGAGAAGTAGACGGTACCATACGCTCAGTCGTAAGAGACGACGTTGCATTTCAAATTGAAAATGGTTACACCGCTGTTTCTGATTTTGCGTTAATTAACGGTTACACCAGTGACGTGCCACAATATTGGGGTCAACCCGATGTTGAAGACGATATTAAGTTTTTTGTGAACTCAGAATATGATCTTGGTGATCAGACGACTGCTTACTTGTTTGGTAACTATGGTGAGCGTATGGTAACGGGTGGATTTTTCTATCGTAATGTTGTTGGTGGCCCATCTGGCCAGCGCGGTGGAGTATATCGTGGCCCATTAGTGGATCCCACAACTGGCTTGGTAGATGATGATGGTGTACCTTCTGTATTGGTAGGTGATTTAGATGGCTTGGATGCTGGCGGTTCATGTATTGCAGGTATCCCACTTGGTGGACAAGGTGGCGTTAATCCAGATCCTACATTCTTAGCACAAGTTGTTGCCGATCCTAATTGTTTTTCTTTTATTGAAACAATACCTTCAGGCTTTGTCCCACGTTTTGGTGGCACGAATGAAGACATGGCAATTACCGTTGGTATTAAAGGTGATTTAGATATTGGATCAGGTTTGTATTACGATGTGAGCGCGCAACGTGGCTCTAACAGAACAGACTTTTTCATCAAAAATACACTCAATGCTTCTTTAGGTCCAGATTCGCCACGTGATTTTGTGCCTGGTGGCCAAGAACAAACCGAAACCTTATTCAACGCGAATTTTGTTTACTCAGTTGATGTGGGTTTAGAATCTGAGCTAAACATAGCCTTTGGTGCTGAATATCGTGAAGAAGAGTTTGATTTGTTTGCAGGTGATGAGGCCTCATATGCTTTAGGACCTTTGGCTAGTCAAGGTTTTGCTTCTAGCTCAAATGGTTTTGGTGGGTTTCCAGCAACGACTTCAGCGTCGCAAGACAGTACTGCAGTTTATGTCGACCTCGAAGCTGATGTCACTGAAAACCTAACCTTACAAACAGCAGTGAGAGTCGAAGAGTTTAGCGAATTTGGTAATACTACCGACTTTAAACTGGCCGGTATCTATCATGTCTCTGATGAGTTAAGAGTTCGTGCTGCCTATTCAACGGGCTTCCATGCACCAACTGCTGGTCAAGCTAACATAACCAATGTAACCACTCAAAACGTCAATGGTGTTTTGGTCGATCAGGGTACTCTGCCTTTATCATCGGTTGCGGGTCAATTAGCAGCGGACTTTGTTGAGAGCGCCGGCAATGGCCGTCCTCAACTTGGACCAGAAGAAGCTGTTAACTATTCATTTGGTGTTGGTTTTGAAATTGCTGGGTCTAACTGGACAGTTGATTACTATAATATACAACTAGAAGACCGAGTTGCCTTAGGCGCAAATGTTGACTTTTTGTCGGCACTTAATTTTGCGGGTGGCACAGGTTCAGACTTTGCTACTGTTTCAGAAGCGTTAACTACATTAGATGCTAATGGTGTTATTGATCGCCAAGACTTCCTTGGCTTAGATGACCTATCGCAATTTAGATTCTTCTCAAACAGTTTTGATACCACTACTTGGGGTATTGATGTCGTCGGTAATGTAAACTTTGACTTTTTAGGCGGTGAATCACGTCTAACTGTTGCTGCCAACTATAATGAGACCGAAGTTGATAGTGTAGGTGAAGTGAATCCAATTAGTGATGGACGTGTTAGTGCAATAGAAGATTTATTACCTAATACGCGCGCTAATATTTCTTGGAGTCATACTGAAGGCAAGTTCACCACCTTATTGCGTGCAAATTATTACGGTGGTTGGGATGATACCGGTAATGGCGTCCCTGGTATTGGTGCAGAAGTGTTAATCGATGCACAAGTGTCATATCAACATTCTGAGCAGCTACAATTTGTTGTAGGTGTTGACAATTTATTTGATACTTACCCTCAAGAAAATCCTAATCAAGGTGGTTCTGGTCAATTGTATTCAGAATCTAGTCCTTTTGGATTTAATGGCGGTACTTGGTATGTACAGGCAAGATACGTGTACTAAATAATCAACAACTTTGTTGTTAGGTATTTTTGATAAAAGCCAACCGGTATTTGCGGTTGGCTTTTTTTATAGACAATGACTTATTAATAAAGGCGATTGCAAAACAAAAGCTATGCTAGCTGAGCTTATCTTGTTTTCTATTTTGAACTTTCACAAATAAAATAATACAAGCGAATAATAAGGTAAAACTATTTGCAATAGTGATAGGTAAATCACTTTTCAGAATGCCGTATACCAACCACAAAGACACGCCAAAAACAAAGACAATATACATGCTAAGCGATAAAGCTTTTGTATCTCGGGTTTTCAGCACCTTAATGACTTGAGGTAGAAAAGATAATGTAGTGCATAGAGCTGCAATAAAACCAAGGGTTTCGCTAACCAACATGTTAAAAATTCCTTTATTGCTAATGCTTTGCTAAAAAGTCTTAATTGAATGCTTAGACCTTAATTAAAATCTACCTTTAATAAGGTGACATTAAACATTACAGTTCATCAAAGGTTCTATAAAATAGAAAGGTATTTGCTAATTATACCAATATTCATTTCAATAAATAGATGTAAAATTGTAATCATCAAATCGAGACAAGTTATTAAACCGCTTGTTTACACTAGTAATTACAATTAAAGAGGAAACATCATGAATACATTATTATCACACGCTTTTGTTAAAAACTCATCTTTTGCACCATTAGCTTTACGTTTGGGGGCTGGTATTATTTTTGCTGCGTATGGCGCACAAAAACTGTTTGCTTGGTTCGGTGGATATGGCCTTGAAGGTACAGGACAGTTTATGGCTTCTCTTGGTCTAGAGCCAGGCTATTTAATGGCATTAGCAGCAGGTAGTGCAGAGTTCTTTGGCGGTATATTGTTAGTTTTAGGCTTGTTAACTCGACCCGTTGCCATCGCCTTAACATTTACGATGTTAGTTGCCATAGTCACAGTGCATTTACCAAATGGATTATTTATGGCTAACAATGGTTACGCATTTGGCCTAGCACTTATGGTGATTTCTGTCTCGGTAGCTGTTTCTGGTGCTGGTAAATTATCACTAGATAATATGATCGCTAAGGCGAGCGACTAAGCAAAAAGACGAATATTGTTGATTTGACTTTTTTTACCAATACAAATGAGACTGTTGCACCACCTCAGAACAAGCTAGCCGAGCAGAGTCTCGGCTTAGTTATACAAGATTTTGAGGAGATATAGCTTGGTAATGATCAGCAGAACTGATCAAATTAAAGGCAGTTAATGACTCAACACTGAGTACATGAGTGTTACAAGCGTATTTACGTTTAATAGCGTCAAGTAATAAAGCAAAGTCGCCATCGCCCGACATTAATAAAATATTATCTAAGCCTGCGCTAGACTCCAACATGTCGATGGTAATACCAACATCCCAATCACCTTTTGCTGTGCCATCAGCCCGTTGTATAAAAGGTTTAGTTTTAACATCAAATCCTATGTGTTGAAGTGCTTGCTGAAACTTTTGTTGCTGTAGATTTGTGCTAGCAATAGCATACGCATTAGCGACTTTAATTGTGTATCGCTCGCTTAACGCGTTCCACAATGCTCGATAATTGAAAGGACGGCTGTAAGCATCTCTGGTGGTGTAATAAATGTTTTGTACATCAACAAATACGCCTATAGATTCCAAAATATGTTCCTTAAATAAAAAGAGGGCAATGTCATTATTGCCCTCGTGTAAAATTGAAGTGAAAAATTACGCCTTGGCTGATTCAGCGTTGTTATTTTCTCCTACCCACTCAAATTTAGGCGCTTGTCCATATAATATCCAATTGAGCAACAAAGCAAGGGTCACACAAGAAATTAAGGTGATAAACATTAAGTGAATATAATGCAAACCAAATGGCGCATGGAATGGTGAAACTTCAAACGATAGTAAGAAGTATAAAATGACACCAAATATCACCGAAAACAATCCAGCGGTAGCATGCACATTCTTAAACGCTAAGCCTAAAATAAATACCGACAAAATTGGCATACTTAATAAACCATATAACTGCTGAATCAAATTAATAATGCTCTCTGCTTGTGCATAAACCACCACCAATATAAGCGCGACAATAGTCATTAACGCGGTTACAAATCCACTTAGTTTTGGTACGTTTGGTTTTTTGTTAAAATATGCTTGATGTACGTCACACACATATAATGCAGTAGCGGAATTTAAGTTACTATTAAAGGTAGTTAATACTGCTGCGGCCATAGCTGCTGCAAATACACCACTTAAATAAGTAGGCAATAAATCACCTACAATTGTTCCGTATGCTGCATCACCAATATCGCCATAAAGTTTGTATGACACAATACCAGGAATTACGATAATAGCCGGTACAATTAATATCCGAATGCCAGCCGCGGCAAACACGCCTTTTTGGGCCTCTTTAATGTTCGGTGCTGCCATCGCTCTCTGTGTGATAACTTGATTCGTACCCCAATAAAACATTTGAATAAAAATCATGCCAGTCAATAAGGTATGCCAAGGAATAGGCGAGTCGTCATCGCCGATTAAGGTTAAGCGTTCAGCCGGTATACCTTCAAAACTAAAATCGACAGCTTGTAAGGCTAAAAATACAACCACGAGTGCCATTACTAGCAGTATGACACCAGAATAAGTATCAGATACGGCGACGGCTCTCAAGCCACCAAAAATTGCATAGAGGGCACCAATAATGCCAAAAATTAGAGCGATATAAATAATCATTAAATCGATAGCAAAAGCACTAGAACCTATCGAAATATTGACAAACTGCGTATCTATATTGAACATTTTCTGCATAAACAAAGCGCCGCTATATATAACAGCGGGGCAGAAAATAAGCGCACTACCTAAAAAGAATAACATACTGATGACGGCACGGATGTGCTTATTATGGTATCTCAGCTCTAGTAGTTCGGTAGTTGTAGTGCAATTAAATCGATAATATATTGGTAAAAACACTTTTGCTAAAACAATAAGACCAACTACTGCAGAAAATTCCCAAAGTGCCAATAAAGCCATTTGGTTACCGTTCATTCCTACTAATTGGTCAGTGCTTAAATTAGTGAGTGTGATAGAACCTGCAACAAAATACCAAGCTAGACCACCACCCGCTAAAAAGTATTCTTTTGTTTGGTTTGCTTGGCTATGCCCTTTGCCTCGGCAATGCAAGTAAGTCAAAAAGGCAATTAAAATAGTGACGAATAAAAACACGCCAATTTGAATGGTATTGTCAGACATAGTTGTTCTTCTTATTTTAAGGGCTTATTTATCGTATAAATGATACGATTTTTACGCTATTTCGTATGGATGTTAACATAGCGATAACAAAAATCGAGTATTTTTTTATTGTTTAAGGCATTATAAAAGTCACATATCTATTGGCTTATGATAATCTTAAGAGCTTAAAAGATTGGAAAATTAGTACAATTTAGATATTATCATATAAATAATATTTTAAGTGACCTTTTCTTTTTTAGTTTAGAAAAATTATTCAGTAAATAGTAGGCAAGGGTAATGCAAAAACCAGCTTCACATCGTCGTAAAAACCAATTAAATGATGAATGGATTTTAGTCTCTCCACATCGCAATAATAGACCTTGGCATGGAGCTACTGAGCAAGCCAACGAACAAGCCTTACCCGTGCATGAGGGTGAGTGTCCACTTTGTCCCCGGAATGACCGTGTAAACGGAGCAAGCAATCCGGACTATCAAGATACCTATGTATTTACTAATGACTTTGGCGCGCTTACTGAATATCGAGTAAACGATGATCACGAACACCCACTGTTTGAAAGTCAAGAAGCTACGGGCATGGCCAAAGTCATTTGTTTTTCACCCAAACACAATAAAACCCTAGCTCAATTGCCGGTGTCAGAAATTGTGCCTGTTGTGCAGACCTGGAAAAAAGAATATAGCGCATTAAGCGCAGAATTTAGCTGTGTGCATATTTTTGAGAATAAGGGCGAAATAATGGGCTGTTCGCAGCCTCACCCGCATGGTCAAATTTGGGCTCACCAGCATTATTCCACAGAAATTGAGAAAGAAAATAAAAAGCAACAAGCTTATTTCAGTGAGCATGGTAGACCCCTGTTAAAAGACTATCTACGCCAAGAATTAAAAGACAAAATTCGTATTGTATATGAAAACAGCGATTGGATAGTATTGGTGCCTTATTGGGCTAAGTGGCCATTTGAAACCTTGATTTTGCCTAAATTTGATATCGCAGATTTTACAAGTTTGGAGCAAACGCAAATGCAAACATTAGCAGAATCATTGAGTGTGCTCACTATTAAATATGACAATATCTTTAAATGCAGTTTCCCTTATTCTATGGGATGGCATAATGCGCCTGCCGACCTTGAAGATAAATCACATTGGGTATTACATGCTCATTTTTTTCCCCCTTTATTGCGCTCTGCGTCGGTCAAGAAACACATGGTCGGTTATGAAATGATGGCAGAAAGCCAGCGTGATCTGACTCCAGAGCAAGCAGCTACGATTTTACGTGATGCCAGCACAGTCCATTACAAACAGGAAAGCTAACATGGTTGATTTAGCCTTATCTTCTGAATTTATAAAATTATTTGGCGCCGCTCCGACCGCCTTAGCTACCTCCCCGGGACGGGTAAACATTATTGGTGAACATACCGATTATAACGACGGTTTTGTGATGCCTTGTGCTTTGCAGTTTGATACCAAAATACTTTGCAGTGTGCGCGACGACGATTTAGTTAACGCCTATTCGGTACAATATCCTGGCGAGAATGAGCAGTTTTATATTTCTCATGAACTTGTACCAGGGCAATTAGCTTGGGGAAATTATCTTAGAGGTGTTGTTAACGAACTTAAAAAGGCTGGTTATGCTTTAAAAGGTTGTAATATTTTAATTACTTCAGATGTGCCACAAGGAAGTGGGTTGTCTTCATCAGCAGCGTTGGAGGTTGCTTTTGCTGGCCTATTGAATCATTTGTCAGCCTTGGGTTTAAGCGAGCAAGATATTGCCAGAGTCGGTCAAGCCGCCGAAAACAACTTTATTGATTGCCAATGCGGAATAATGGACCAGTTAATATCTGCCAAAGCTAAATACAATCATGCAATGATGATTGACTGCCGAGATTTAACTACCCGTGCCGTGCCTTTACCGTCTAATTTAACTTTAATGGTGATAAATTCTAATTACCCACGTAAATTGGCTGACAGCGAGTACAACCAGCGCCGCTTGGCCTGCGAACTAGCAGCTAAAACAATGCAAGTACCTAAATTACGCGACGCGACAATGCAAATGTTAGACGCTGTTAAAGACAAGCTTGACGACGTTACTTTCAGGCGCGCTAAACATATCATTTCAGAAAATGCGCGTGTTGTAGCCGCTGCTGACGCGCTTGAGAAAAATGATTTACAAAACTTGTACAAGATAATGGCTGAAGCACATATTTCGCTTAAATGCGACTTTGAAATAACAGTTGCTGCGACCGACGGTCTAGTAGATATTTGCAACAATGCACTACGAGACCAACACAGTGATTCAGGGAATAATTCTCAGCCTGAGCAAACACATGTGAGAGGTGTAGCTAGACAAACCGGCGGTGGTTTTGGTGGGGCGATTGTTTGCTTGTGTGAACATGATGATGTTGATAAAGTGATTAGCGCGGTCGACACTCACTATCATGCCAATTTTTCTTTAAACGCCGACATTTACGTTTGTGAAGCAAGCGAAGGATTGCATGTAATCAATCTTTAAAGGATACCAATGCAACAGATTAATTGGGCTGTACTCGGATGCGGTCATATTGCTAAAACCTTCATGCAATCTATACAAAAAGTCGAAGCTGCTAATGTTGTGGCATGTGCAGCGTCCCATCTAGAAAGAGCCCAGCAATTTGCACTAGATCATGATATCAAATCGGCTTTTGGTGACTACAACAGTATGTTAGCTGAGCGCAATATTCGCGCGGTTTATATAGCTACAACTCATAATTTTCATTTTGAACAGATAATGATGTGTCTACAACATGGAAAACATGTTTTGTGCGAAAAGCCTTTAACCTTAAACGCCAAACAAGCAAAGCAAGCATTTGACTTAGCAGCGAGCAATAATCTTATGTTGGTTGAGGCCGTATGGACTCGTTTTTTACCTGCAATTCGTTCTTTTCAACAGCTCCTGAGCAGCGGCCGGATTGGTGAAGTATTGAGTGTGCATGCTAACTTCAGCCTTAATCGAGACTTACCAGATACGCATCGTTTAAAGAACAAAAAATTGGCAGGCGGTGCTTTGTTAGATCTAGGTATTTACCCTATCACTATAGCTGACATTGTATTTGCACAAACACCAAAAAAGATTAAGAGCTCAGTAATAATGACAAAGACCGGAGTGGATGAAAATTCGTTCTACACCTTGGAATATGAAGGAGGTAAAACAGCGCAATTGTCAGCTGGCTTTAAAATGAGTGGTCCAACAGAAGCAACTATTATGGGTGACAAGGGTTTTATCCGAATTCCCTTCTTTTTAGGTGCAAAAACATTTGAAATCAATACAGAAGGTGAGTCTGCTGAAACCTGCAACTTTGATTTTGAAGATGGAAGTAACTTTAGTTTTGAAATTGCACATATGACGGATTTTCTCCTAAATGATAACTGCAAAAGCGATATCCACTCGGCAGACAGTACTTTGCGAGTAATGAAGATAATGGATGAAATAAGAGAGCAGTGGGGCCTAGCATATCCGGGCGAGTAGTAATACCTTGTGTTGTTTTGGGAGCTTAGACAGAGCGGGCACTAATGACACCGCGGCTGTATACAGCGATGAACTGCGTAGTGCTAACGAGCACTACCTCTCAGGTATTTCTTGTTTTAAGTATTGAAATATCTCTCTTGCCGCGGCAGGTGGTTTATTTTCTTTTTCTTGTTTTTGTACCAAGCGCAATAATTGCCTCAGTTTTTGTCGTTCTAATTGAGGATATTCTGCAACAGCGTCGTTAATGCCATCGTTACCTTTTGCAACAATATCATCTCGCAGTCGCTCTAGGTTGTGAAAATGCCTGTTTGCGTCTGAATGCGAAGTTCTAAGTCGTTGCAGGGAGTCTTCAATTGGCGCAACGTCCCTTGCTCTAAGCTTTTTACCTATTAGTTGTAGTTGGCGACGAAAGCCATCTTTTTTTCTGTTGATTTTAGTTGCTAGCTCAATAATACCAAGTAGTTCGTCGTCTAATGGCATCTTTTCACGTTCACCTTTGGTTAAATCTACCAAGGCTAGTCCCAATTTTTTTAGTCTTTCAGCCGCTTGCTTTTGTTGAGTCTTGCTCTCAAATTCTTGCTCGTTAGCAATATTACTTGCGACTTTATTTTCTGTCGATTGATTGCGCATATACCGTATTTCGTCTGATTAATGGTAAACTATATGAATTGTAGCCATAGCAAGACCAATTTAATAGCGAAACTTATTTTATGTCCTCTACTGATGATAAAGAACAACAGTTAGATCAACAAAAGCAACAACAACTAAATGATATTAAAAATGTTGTTGACGATACTTTAAAATATGCCAAACAACTCGGTGCAACGGCGGCCGAAGCGAGTATGTCTAAAGTACAAGGAATTGCCGTAAGCACGCGCCTAAAAGAAGTCGAAAATATTGAATTTACTAATGATGGTGGATTAGGCATCGTTGTGTTTGTTGGTAATAAAAAGGGCAGTGCATCGACTGCTGATCTATCACCAGAAGCACTTAAACTCACGGTGAGCAAAGCAATAGAAATTGCCAAATATACTAGCGATGATGAATGTGCAGGTATTGCTGACAAGGACCTAATTGCCACAGAATTTCCTGATTTAGATTTATATCACCCGCAAGCTCTAGATGTTGAACAAGGCATTGAGCAGGCACTTGCATGCGAATCAGCAGGTTTAGATTATTCTTCAAGCATTATTAATTCAGATGGTGCGTCGTATAACGCCAATATTGGCATGAAGGTATACGGTAATAGTCATGGCATAAATGCAGGATATCCCAGCACACGGTACAGCCTTAGTTGTGTATTGATTGGAGAAAAAGAAGACGACATGCAACGAGATTATGCTTATACCGTATCTCGATTGCCGAATATGCTAGACACCCCAAAACAGGTTGGTATCGATGCTGCCAAGCAAACAATTTCTCGCCTCGGGGCACAAAAAATGTCAACTACCAAAGCGCCTGTTATATTCCATCGTGACATTGCGTCGGGTATATTTGGTCATTTGATAGGAGCAATTAGTGGAGGTAGTTTGTATCGTAAATCTAGTTTTTTACTAGATTGTAAAGGCCAACAATTGTTTCCAGAATGGTTGAGTATTATGGAGCGGCCATATATCAAACAAGGCTTAGCCAGTAGTAGTTTTGATAACGAAGGGGTGCAAACAAAAGACCTCGATATTATCGAAAATGGGGTGTTGCAGCACTACTTATTAACCAGTTATTCTGGTCGCAAGTTAGGTTTGCGCTCCAATGGCCATGCTGGTGGTATACATAATTGTCTCGTGACAGATACTGGCCAATCAGATAGTGAACTCTTAGCTACCATGGGAACAGGTTTGTTGGTGACTGAAATAATGGGACAAGGCGTTAATATCGTAAATGGCGATTATTCTCGTGGTGCCGCTGGTTTTTGGGTCGAAAATGGCAAAATTAAGTACCCCGTGCATGAAATTACAATAGCAGGCAATTTACGAGATATGTTCAAAAACATCGTGGCAATAGGGAAACAAAAAGAAACCAGAGGGGCTTTGCAAACGGGGTCTATATTAATTGAGAACATGCAAATAGCAGGAAGTTAATCTTCTTCTTATACTGATTCAACGCAAAACGGCCGCTAAAAAATTAGCGGCCGTTTTTACTTTTTTTAGCTACGTATGGTATTTGTTAGTCTACTGACCCACAAAACCGATAACCTTCACCATGGATAGTCACAATCAATTCTTCGTCATTTGGTTCAGACTCAAAGTGCTTTCTAATGCGTCTAATCGTAACGTCGACAGTTCTGTCATTAGGTCTTAATTCACGTCCAGTCATTTCCATGATTAGTTGTTCACGTGTAAGTATTTTACCTGGATTACTTAAAAATAAGTGTAAAGCTCTAAATTCGCTACGTGGTAATCTGAATTCGTTGGACGTTGGTGAGATAAGGCTACGAGAATCCCCATCAAGCGTCCAACCATTAAACTTGACCTTGCTCGGCAAATCATCATCTTCAGCAGCATTTGTTGTTCTTGACAGTAAGTTGCGCGCGCGTATTGTTAATTCACGAGGGTTAAACGGTTTAGTTAAGTAATCGTCTGCACCAATTTCTAACCCAAGGATTCGATCAACGTCATTATCGCGGCCAGTTAAGAAAATTAAACCCACATTTTTACGATTACGCACTTCGCGTGCTAGTATCAAACCGTTTTTACCGGGGAGATTGATATCCATAATTACGATATCAATTTGGTTATTTTCGAAGAAGTCATGCATTTCTTCGCCATTTTCGGCTTCAAAGACATTATATCCTTCTGCTTCAAATAGACTTTTAAGTGTTGTACGTGTGACGATTTCGTCTTCTACTATCAATATATTAGGGGTTTGCATTTTTCTCTTCTACTTTGTAATCAATGGGTTTTGTGTAGTACTTGCCTCTCAAAACGATTTATATTAAAAAGCGTTTTTTTATATTTAATGTTTTTAAAATCCGTCATATCTTGCAAATTTGACAAAAAGTGCTTTAAAAACACAATTTTAGTTCATGTTTCATGACTTAAATACTGCACTACCTTCAGTATACAAAAAAATACACACTTGAAAAGTATCTTTTGGCTTTCAATCAAAAATAATATCTTTGTCAATGTAAAAAACTTACTCGATATCTATTTTAATCTCTAACAAAGTGGGAAGCGAGCTAATAGTGTGGATTTTTCTTTTGTGTGGTACCAATCGTTAATTACTAAATCACAATACGTAGACTCCACTTCGCCAAAGTCAGTATCGATATTTTGTTTAATTAATTTGTATAGCTTTATTGGTAGTCGTGTTGGTTGTTTAAATCTCACCATGGTGCAATGTGCGCTTTGAATGCTATAACGACTGTCGATTGTGTGTTCTAAGTCGCTAGCATTAAAGTGTATTCTCAAATTTTTTCTTACCTCAGCTAACAAATCGTTCATTGCAAAACCACGCAATAAAATACAGCTTGAGGAAATCGTTATTCCTTTAAACATAATGTTAATGGCTTCGGTTTTTTGAGTCGTTTTTATTGCATCGTTAATGGCACTTTGTATGACTTGAACATACTGGTTTAAGTTAAAAACATTAAATTCAAAATGCTCTCGACATGTCACTAACGACAATAGAGTTACGTGCAAACTCTCTGTTTGAGACATATGTTGGTTAGGATCAAGCTGATGAAACGTTTGATAAAACTCTTTAATGTTAGACATTAGGGTAGGATTTTCATTTAGTCGCAGTATTAAACTTATACCCATACGTGAGTCTGGTTTACCCATTAAATATGGGTCAAATTCGAGCATGTTTTGCTTCAATTTGAGTGCATTTTCGTGCCACAGTTGGTCGTATAGTTTGTTTTCTTGCATACTTTTTTATTCTTATTGATTATTGCTTTTGAAAACATTTTGGGTGCGTGCGCCAAACGCTCCCTTTTATATCCCAATCAGCTTCTTTTCAGGCAAGTTAATCACAATATAAACACAAATCTATCACAACGGGAATTATTATCTATTTGTATGGGTCCAGCTCTATGACTTTGAATCTGTTCGTGTATTCCCGGAGAAGCAAATGGTAAATAAAAAAAGCACTTTAAAAACACCTTGCAGCAAAATAGCAATTATGATGACCGCATGCGCTATCGTTGGCGGTTGTGCGTCAGCAAATACTCGTTATGAGCAGTTGAATGCTCATTTGGACAATAGCATTAATTGCGACACTGCCAATGAGCAAATACAAGAGTTAGAAGCAAACAGGATTTCTAGTACAGAAGAGTTTGCTAATGGCGTTGCAAGTGTACTGCCAACTTCTATTGTGTTCAATTTGATCGCGGGTGAATATACGAATAGGGCTAAAATCGCGTCGGGGAAATATAATGATGAGCTAAGAGCGCGCATAACATTAATCAAAACTACTTGCTTATTAGGTGAAACCAATACAAGTGCAAGCAAAGCTGATGATACTGCGGAATTAATAGCCTTGCGTTGAGTATAGAATGCGAATTTACATTATTTTAGGCTAGACCACTGTTCAAATGAGTTGCACAGGTATTCGTTGATTTTAAGCTTGGCGCAATAATTGCTCGTTTCTAGTATTAAATCAGTATTTGCGCGTTATCTTCAATATTTATCGCGTAATTGCGCAAAGAGAGTGCAAATGCCCCTTAATGTTTCACCAAATTGGTCTAATCCAAGTTCGATATTGGGCTTTATATTTGCTGTTATGTGTTATGCATTGTTATTGGGCTTTAGTCCAAGTGTGCTTTCAACACTGCCGTCTCAGAATGCACTAAAAGTTATCGTCGACAATACAATCCAAGATCGTTGCGATAGTTGCCACAATGATTATGATTTTACTACTAATTGGTCGGTAAGTGATATCGATGTCAACGATATTGAACAGGGAAAAAATCAACACCTCTGGGAAGCAATATTAAAATCTGTAGCCTTGGGCGATATGCCTCCAGCTGATAAAAAACCTTTAGATACCCAAAAGAAAGCTTCATTGTTATATTGGCTTGAGACTTCTTTAGACCACTACAGCGAGCAAAACCCCAATCCAGGTCGAGCTACCATTAGGCGATTGAATCGCAATGAATATGCTAATTCGGTCAGAGATTTACTCGCCTTAGACATCGATATTAGCCAGAGTTTACCGGGCGATGATTCGGGCTATGGGTTTGATAATAACGCCGATGTATTAGGTGTATCAACGACCCTACTAGAAAGGTATATATCAATTGCCGGCAAGCTTAGCCGCCAAGCAACAGGGGTAGTTGGCGATACGGCGAGTAAAAAAAATTATCTTATACCCAAAGACGGGCCGGTAAAAAATAGTGGCGTTCCTTCTTTCAATCTTCGTATGCACGACGACTTGCCCTTAGATTCGAGAGGCGGCGGTAGTGTTGATTTTTATGCGCCTATTGCCGGCAAGTATGAAATAGCTGGATTTATCAATGCAAACACAAATAATGAAGTCGACCGTTTAGATATACATCGACATAGTTATACACTATCTCTACCAGCGGGTAACCACGAAATAGGCATGACTTTTCGCAAAGAGTTAGCCCTTAGCGAACATGTGCCAACAGTTAGAGAAGGAACTAGCTATGTAGTGCTGCCTGATAGAGAGCCTACAGAGCTAGATTTAGATTTTATTGTTGATGGCAGTCGCGTACATACAAAAAAAGTGCCGTCGTATCATATGTCTGCGCGATTTTCGCAAGCTGCTTTTTTACGCGATGTACTTGAAATAGAAATAATTGGACCTCTTGAAAAACTGGATGAGGGACAAACAGCAAATGTTGAAAATAGCGCTAACACTACGCCTAGCTATAGCAAAATATTTAGCTGCTATCCAAAGACTTTGTCAACAATTGAGCAAAGCGTTAAATCCGAATTGAGTTGTGCAAAACAGATTATTGCAAGCCTCGTTGAGCAAGCTTATCGCCGGCCAATTGATGAAGCTGACATTGAACCTTTGATGGGAATTTTTAAACAGACAAGAAGAGATTTGGACTTTAAAGCAAGTATTGCAACTACTATCCAGGCCTTATTAGTTTCGCCAAGCTTTTTGTATTTGCAAGAGCATACTCCCAAAGATATCGCACCTGGCAGTGTATACAAAATTAACGATTATGAATTTGCTGCAAGACTAGCACTCTTTTTATGGAGTAGCTTGCCCGATCAAGAACTAAGCGAATTAGCAAAAAATGGCAGCTTAAGAGAACCTGCTATTATTCGTCAGCAGATCAAGCGCATGCTAGCATCTGAAAAGTCGAAAGCATTGACAGACAATTTTGCGGGTCAATGGTTGTACCTTCGTAACTTGCCGCGCCATTTTCCAGATGTATTTGAATTCCCAAACTTTGATATCCCTCTTAAACAAGCAATCAAACGTGAAACTGAGTTATTTTTCACGCGTATTTTAAAAGATAACTTATCAATTTTTGATTTTCTTAATGCTAATTATAGCTATCTTAATGAACGACTAGCTGCTCATTACGGCATAGAAGGGGTCAAAGGTCATGCTTTTCGAAAGGTGTTTTTTGGAGAAAACTCAAATAGAGGAGGGTTGTTAGGGCAAGCCAGTATTTTAACCTTGACGTCAAACCCCAATCATACCTCTCCTGTAAAACGGGGCAAATGGATATTAGATAACCTGCTTGCGGCAACGCCTCCCCCGCCACCGCCAGATGTCCCTTCATTGATCGCCGAACATGATGGCGTTGCCCTGAGTGCAAAAGAACAACTGGCTAGACATCGAGAAGACCCAGTGTGTGCATCATGCCATGTGCGCATGGATCCATTGGGTTTAGCCTTAGAAAAATACGATGCGGTAGGTGCATTTAGAACTGTTTATGCCAAACAAATAATTGATACTAATGCACAAATGCCAGACGGTACGGTTTTTGACGGCCTTCCTGGTTTACATAGTGTTTTGTGGGATAGGCGAGAGCGTTTTGCTCAAGCATTTATTGACCGCATCATGACCTACGCACTTGGCAGAGGCCTAAAAGCATTTGATAAGCCGACAATACGGCAAGTAGCGAGGCAGGCTAGTTTAGAAAATTATCAGATCCATAGCATTATCGAAGCTGTTGTTACTAGTATTCCATTTAATTATAAAAAGGCGCCGGAGGAGGCTAGCGATGAAGAACGACAAATTGCTCAAGCACGATAATAAACGGTCATCACGGCGACTATTATTAAAAGGTCTTGGCGCTGCTGTAGCGCTTCCAATAATGGAATCCTTGTTGCCATCAGCTATGGCTAAATCTATTCAAGACCGCCCCAAACGAATGACGGTATTTTATTCGCCCAATGGGGTCAGAATGCAAAGTTACACACCTAAAAGAGTAGGTGCAAACTACGAAGCAACAGCTATTTTACGGCCACTCGAAAAAGTTCGTGACAAACATGTTGTGATATCGGGATTAGCACATTATCAGGCTAGTGCTTTTGATGCGCCGCCAGCAGGCCATGGCAGAAGTTGTCCTGCATTTTTAACCGGAGCGCATGCAAAAGCGACTGAAGGCGCTGATATATATTGCGGCATTTCTGCAGACCAAGTAGCCGCCAAGTATTTTGCTAAGGACACGCAACTTGCATCCTTAGAATTGGGTATTGAACCGCCTAGTTTGTTGGGTAGTTGCGATATAAATTATAGTTGTACTTACACCAACACTATTTCTTGGCGAAGTCCAACTCAAGCTTTACCTGCTATGGTTACGCCGAGTGATGTATTTGAACATTTATTTGGTAGTGGTAATAAAATCGACGAAAAAGATCGTCAAATGCGCTTGGCACATAAATCGAGCATTCTTGATTTTATTAATGAAGACGCAAAAAGGGTAAATAAAAAACTAGGGATAAATGATCGTCATAAAATGGGGCAATTTTTTGAATCCATTCGTGATGTAGAACGTCGAATCGTTAAGGCACGAGAAACTACGATTGCTATGAATTTAGATGGCTTTTCTGTGCCTGCTAATATTCCCAGCGATTATGAAGAGCATGTAAAAATTATGCTAGACCTTCAAATGCTAGCCTTGCAAACCGATATGACTCGAGTGAGTACTTTCATGCTCGGACGTGAGCTTAGTAATCATGCCTACAATAATTTAGGTATCCCAGATGGACATCACGCGCTTAGCCATCACGCTAATGATCCTGAAAAAATTAATAAGCTTGTGAGCATAAACGCTTATCACAATCAGTTGTTTGCAGATTATCTTGAAAAAATGGCGAATATTTCTGATGGCGAGTCAAATTTGCTCGACAATACCTTTGTTGTAAGAGGCGCTTGTATTGGAGAATCTAATGATCATGATCATATGGATCTTCCGATAATCTTGGCCGGTGGAGGAATTAAAGGTAATCGACACATCGCAAGCACAAAAGATACTCCTATGTGTAACCTTTTATTGTCTGTTTTACAGCAAATGGGCGTTCCTACAAATAAGTTTGGCGATAGCACTGAGCCCTTGGCTAATTTGTTAACCTAAGGTTTTTATTGAAGAGGAAAGTAATGGTAAAAAAAATCATGGCTATATTTTTGGTGATAAGCCTTATTGCTTGTACAAGTGAATCTGCACTTAACTCTGTGGGATCAAGTTTAGATGAACAAGAACATCAACGCTTGCTGCTAAAAACAAAGCGCGCTATTTTAAATTTAGATCGTTCTTTACTTGAAAGCCTTGTTACACAAATTGATGTAAATCGATTGCTACCAGATAAGTCAAGTTTGCTTGCATGGGCAACAGAAACACAAGATCCAATCTTAGTAAATATCATCCTTGAAAATGGCGCAAATGTACAAAATGCAGACGGCAATCGTTTTAGTCCCTTAATTCAAGCATGCAGATACGGAAATACTGAAATTATCCTGGCGCTTCTCACCAAAGGAGCTAGCCCCAATATTTCTATAGATGATGGTACCAACGCATTTCATTTATGTGCTGGATCTGCTTCAACCGAAGTGCTTGAATACATGATCAACGTGGGCGCCGACATAAACGCAAAAAACGATAAAGGACAAACTGCCTTGATGTGGTCTGCTAATGCGGGGAACGTTGAAAACCTAAATTATCTTGTAAATATTGGCGCTGACATCAACGAGCAAAGCAAACAAGGTTACAGTGTCCTATTTTTTGCCATTAAGAGTCAAAATTTACCCGTGGTAAAAACGGCAGTTGCACTCGGTGCTAATTTGTTTGCCAAAGCTAAAGATGGCACGACGGCAATGCAGCTAGGTGTATATACAAAAAATTATGCTTTTTTAACTTGGATTGCTGGTGAGCTCAATTCATTCATGAATGAGGATGAAGTTAAGCAAGTCATAACTGCCTTCGATCGCAATGGCCAGCAACTTATACATGCTGCAGTACAGGCTAATCAAGCAGACCTAGTTAAAGCGCTTTTAGTTTTAGGTGCCGACATTAACCAACGAAGTGAACCTTCAAAACTGAAATGGCGCTACGAAGCAAATTTTAAAACAGAAGATTACGTACCACCTCAACTTACAGCAATTGAAATTGCCAAACAGCAGAAACTAGAGCAAATGATGGCGATAATGACTAATTGATATTTTTTTATAGCATCTTGGATGTTTTAGAAAAACGCAAATCGATTATGTCGCTCTAACGTAGATAAACCTTCTCGTATTCTTTGGCAGCGGCTTCCCATGTAAAACGCGTATTCATTCCCTCTTTAATGAGTTCCTTAATACGAGCAGGGGATTCGTTATAAATGAGTAAAGCACGTCTAAGTGTCGCCAACAGAGCTTCTGATTCCGGTTTGTCAAAGGCAAAACCATTTGCATTGGGTAAGCTATAATCAATTACTGTGTCAGCCAGTCCACCTACGTTTCTGACAATAGGCAAAGTACCATATGCTAAGCTATACATTTGGTTTAACCCGCAAGGTTCGAATTCGGAGGGCATCAAGAAGAAGTCAGCGCCCGCTTCTATTAAGTGCGTAAAGTCTGGTCTGAAATCTTCAACAAAACTAAATTTTTCTGGGTGGGCCTGACTTATTTCACGTAAATGTGAAGTGATGGTTTTGTCGCCTGTCCCCATAATTACTAATTGTACTTTGTGCTCGAGCAATTCAGACAAAATTGGCATGATGAAGTCAAATCCTTTTTGTCGAGTCGCACGACAAACCATGCCTATGACAGGTATAGATTTGACAACGGGCAAACCCGATTCCTTTTGCAAAGCGGCCTTACAAGTGCTCTTTCCAGACAATTCATTTGCCGTGTAATTTTGCGGCAATATGCTATCAGTCTCAGGGTCCCATTGGGTGTAATCGCAGCCGTTTAATACGCCACTTACTTTAAAGGGAGCTTGGTTGATAACGTCGCAAATACCATGACTACCAATGACACTAAAAATTTCTTTTGCATAAGTAGGGCTTACAGCACACACCTTGTTTGAAAACATAATCCCGGTTTTCAACATATTCAGGTCATCGTTATCAATATAGACCTTTTGTATGTCTTCATGATCTAGTAGTGATATTTTATGAAGTTTTTCAATCCCCTGAAAAGCTGCATTATGCAGTGTGATGACGCTTTTAGTTTGAGCAAAAAAATCTGCCTGAGCCACTAAATTGTGCCTGTGTAAATATCCACTGTGCATAAAGTAGGGTGCCATAGAGGTATGCCAATCATTGCAATGGAGCACATCAGGAGCGAAGTTGATGTTAGCGCTTACACACAATGCAGAAATTGAAAATAAAGAGAATCTTTGAGCATTTGATGCTAATTCATTATCGCCGTAGGGCGTGTCTGCTTGCGAAAAATAAGGGTGATCAATCAAGTAAGTTTTTATGCCATGAAAATCAAGTTCCTTTACGCCAAATGAAAAATTTTGATGATTAATATGTATAACTTGTTCGGGCATGGCATCAACTAAAGAAAAACTATCAGCAACTTGCTTATAATTTGGCAATACCAAAACGACTTCATGACCCAAGTTTTTTAGTGCAATAGGCAAAGCCTTTCCAACATCTGCTAAACCACCTGTTTTAATAATGTCTTCGACTTCTGATATGACAAAAAGAATTTTCATTTTTTAGACTTTTCCACTTGATAAACCCGATATTTAGGGGTGGCGTTAAGTTCTTGAAATTTGCCATAAACCTGTTGTAATGCATCAGGGTAAGGTAAAAATCTGTTCGCAACCAACACCATCTTAGCATAGGGTTTACATAGGCTAAACGACGCTTTTATAAAGTTTTGTGTAATACTATAATCATTTTGTATACCTGCATGGAAAGGCGGGTTAGACACAATTAGATTATACGATTTTATAGGTTTTAACATGCCGTCTTTGGGGACTATATCTAAAGTCGCAAAAGACGTATCTATGTTGTTCAACTGCGCTGTTTTTTGGCTACAATAAATTGCTAAAGCTGATACATCGCTCATACTAATTTTTAGCACATTCCCAATGTTTTCGCTTTCATCATCAGGGGTTTCTATTGTGTGACTATTTTTAGGGAATTTTGCAGCAAAATAAACAGCCATAACCTTCGCGACATAAACACCAATCAGCCCAGTGCCACAGGCAAAGTCATATACATGGCTGCTGCGTTTTAGTGCCGCTTCTTTTAAGAGCCAAGTTGGGCTCAATTCACTAAGTAGTAAGTCTGTACCAGGATCTAATTGTTTATGACCAAAAACCCCTGGCAAAGAAAAGACTTTAATACTGGTGTCGTGAATATTGTAGCTGCGTATTTCGCTGTATTTGTCTACATTGAAATCGGGTAAAGGTTTTTCAAGGGTAAGTGCATACAACCCACAGTGCTTTGCACTATCTATTTTATTTACGTGTTGACCGAATTTTTCGAGTAATTTAGAGACAGATTTTACACCTGCTTTGTTTTCCCCAATTATTAATATACTGCCATTATCTTTAACGAGGGCTGCAGCGTTTTCAATGAGCATTACTAATTGCTGTTTAGCTTTAGGTAAATAAATGACAACCCCGTCGAGTCTTGATGTGCCGGTATCGTCAATATCAGCAAGCGAAAAACTGGCAGCAAAAACTTGCTTATTTTTAGTTTGCTGTAAGCAAGATTCATAGTCGTTGTACATTTGATGCAAACCGACAATATTATCATTATTTATTTGCTCAAAAATAAACGCTTCAGTTGGGTTAATAAAAGCCCATTTGCCTTGTTCAAAATGTTCTTTGTTGCGCAGTAAAACTTGACTTGATGATGACAACACTAGCTTACTCGCTTATAAATAATGTCCCAAACACCATGACCTAATTTTTGGCCGCGTACTTCAAACTTGGTAATTGGCCGATAAGCAGGCCTTTCAACATAGTCTTTCGTCGGCGAGGTGTTTTCAAATAGTGTGGCTTGTTGCATAACCTCAAGCATGTGTTCTGCATAAGGCTGCCAATCGGTAGCCATATGAAACTCACCACCAATTTTTAACTTTTGCCTGATTTGCTCTACAAAGTCGACTTGCACTATGCGTCGTTTGTTGTGCTTCTTTTTATGCCAGGGGTCAGGGAAAAACAACTGTAGGCGGTCTAAACTTGCATCTTCAATGCATACTTTTAGTACTTCAACGGCATCGTGTTCAAACACTCTTAAATTATTTAGTTTTGCTTCTTCTGCAGAGGCTAAACAAGCACCAACACCAGGACGATGAACTTCTATACCAATAAAATCAGTGTCGCGTGCTTGGTCAGCCATTTCAACAAGTGATTTACCCATGCCGAAGCCAATTTCTAATACACGTGTAGCGTTACGACCGAAAACCTCATCAAGATTTATTAAGCCTTGTTCGACACTTAAACCCATACTCGGCCAATTAACTTCAAGTGCGCGACCTTGCGCTTTAGTAAGGCGGCCTTCGCGTTTAACATAACTTTTTACTTTCGAAATATACACGCCAGCGGCGCGCGCTTCTTCTTCTGAATTAAACCGACTCATTAAAAATTCTTTAGGTTACTTATATTTGCTTTGCGCATTATGCAGTGACTCACTATAAATGCAAATTTCAATTAGGCTTGAGCAAATATTTCTCTCTTGTATGATAGCGAGTAACAAAACAAAAATAATAAATACAGGGCAATCAAATGATCTATGATTTCAGCACGGCAGTGTTGAATTGGTTCGACATACACGGACGCAAAAACTTGCCTTGGCAGCAAAATAAAACGCGATATTCGGTTTGGGTGTCGGAGGTAATGTTACAACAAACCCAAGTAAGCACCGTGATACCGTATTTCGAAACCTTCATGAAGAAGTTTCCTACGGTTGTTGACTTGGCCAATGCTAAACAAGATGCCGTGCTGCATTTATGGACAGGTTTAGGTTACTACGCTAGAGCACGAAACTTGCACAAAGCCGCGCAAAAAGTGAGAGATGAGTTTTCTGGAGAATTTCCAGATTCATTTGAGGATGTATTGTCTTTGCCAGGGATTGGTCGCTCGACGGCTGCGGCCATTCTATCGCTCGCTGACAATCAGGCTTATGCGATACTCGATGGCAACGTCAAGCGGGTGCTTGCCCGCTACTTAGCAGTAGAAGGCTGGCCGGGCAATAAGAAAGTCGAAGACAGTATGTGGGAAATGGCCGAATCATTAAAGCCACGAGTGCGCTTTGGTGATTACACTCAAGCGATAATGGATTTGGGCGCAACACTGTGTACGCGATCAAAACCAAATTGCGATATGTGCCCTGTGCAGACTCATTGTTTGGCTTATGCTCAAGGGCGGCAAGCTGAACTACCGCATAAAAAACCAAAAAAACAAATACCCACAAAAACAACCCGTATGCTTATTCCTTTTTACCAAGGCAGTGTGTTGATGCATAAAAGGCCCTCTAGTGGCATTTGGGGTGGCTTATGGGGCTTTTATGAGAGTGATAAAGAAAGCTTTGAAAGTGTTAAAGATTTACCTGATGATTTAGCAATTATGGAGGCAGATTCTGAGAGCTTGTTACAAACACAAATTCTACCTGAATTCACACATACTTTTAGTCATTTTCATTTACAAATAACGCCAATTCTTTTGTTAGTAGACGGGCAACATTCAAATGTTGGTAAACAGCCTGATGGTGCTATAAAAGAGCTTCAAGGTATATATGAAAAGTTATGGTTTAATATCCATTCTGGGCCTGATGTTGGCTTAGCCGCACCAACAGTCAAAATACTCAAACAACTACAAGCAATGTATTAAATTAATGCTTAGTATGCTTAATTTGTTTAATCACAATTTGTGCGATGTGCTAATATAAGACACTAATTTATCGTTCACATTGGCTGATGCCAAGCTCACTATTAGAGAGCTTATTAATATCAAGTTAATTAAAAAAGAGAGTTACATGAGTAGACAAGTTAATTGTGAGTATCTAAAAAAAGAAGCACCAGGTTTAGACTTCCAGCTTTATCCAGGCGATGTGGGTAAACGTATTTTCGATAATATTTCAAAAGAAGCTTTTAGTATCTGGCAAAAAAAGCAAACTATGTTAATTAATGAAAATAAGCTAAATATGATGGAAGCAAATGATCGTAAGTATTTGGAAGAAAAAATGGTCGCTTTTTTGTTTGAGGGCATCGAACCAACAATAGAAGGTTATGTACCGCCTACAAAATAATCAATTTTTATGATGATGGGCAAAGATAGAAAAAAAATCATAAAAAATCAGCCAAAATTCCAATAATCGGTTGACATAAGGCGCGTAAATCCGTTTAATACGCGTCCACAGCAAAATGCTGTTGCCTCGATAGCTCAGTTGGTAGAGCAGCGGATTGAAAATCCGCGTGTCCCTGGTTCGATCCCGGGTCGAGGCACCATTTATTTATTCCAAAACGGTCTATAACGACCGTTTTTTTTATGCCTATCAGTAACTTACCCCCTATACGGTGGCTTATCGACACTTATCGACTATTGTCGAATCTCAATGTTATAGATACACTTGTAGATACACATAAGAGATTTTGACTAAATAGCGTGTACCTACGATGCCTAGAAAAGCCATTCCATTAAACACGACACAGATAAAAGCACTTAAACCGAGAGACAAAGTTTACTCTGTAAATGATGGTAATGGTTTATTGCTTCGAGTAAAAACTACTGGATTAAAGACTTGGATTTATAATTATTACCACCCCTATACGAAGGCTCGTAACAATTTAGTAATAGGTGACTTCCCCCAATATACATTAGAAGATGCTAGAACCAAGTCGAGAGAATATAAAGACTTGGTGAAACAAGGAATTGACCCAAAGGCCAAGCGCGATAGAGATATATTAGAAAACATCGACAAAGAGCAAAACACATTCAAACAAGCCGCCGAGGAGTATTTTGCAATTAAGCGTAAAAAACTTAAGCAAAGTACAATAACCAAATGGGAGCGCTATCTAAATAAAGATGTTTACCCTGTAATTGGTTCATTCCCAATTAAGGAGTTAACCCCTGATCATGGAAAGAAAGTTCGTAAACGTATTTTAGACAGAGGGGCTTTTGATATTGCTAGTAAGGTTTGTAACTACATGAATCAAATAATGGTTTATGCAGAAATAGAGCCTAACCCCTTTGCAAATTTGGCAAAAAGAATAACAAGACCTGAGGCTGTTAAACAACCATCGATTCCATTTTCCGAATTGCCAGACTTTTTACATACTATCCAATATTCTAATACTGACTTGCAAACACGCTTACTTTTAGAGTTTCAATTGCACGTTGGGGTTCGACCAAAAGAGGCCGCGATAGCCGAGTGGTCACACTTTGATTTTTCAGAGAGTGTTTGGAATATTCCTGCGGAAAACATGAAGGGTAAAAAGGGTTTAGAGCGCCCTCATAGAGTTCCACTATCTAATCGAGTATTAATCATTCTAGAAATGTTAAAACCGCTCACAGGCCATTACAAGTACGTATTTACAAGTAAATATAATACAAATAAACATGTAAATGTCGAGACTGCAAACAAAGCAATTCAGCGCACTAAATTTAAAGGCAAGTTAGTTGCTCATGGTTTTAGAGCTGTTTTCAAAACTACAGCTGAAGAAATAGGCGGATTTGACAGAGTAGTGACTGAGGCGGCACTTGCTCATGTTACAGGTAGTAAAACAGAACAAACTTATACAAGAACTGATTATTTTGAACGCAGAAAACCATTAATGCAATGGTGGTCGCAACAAATTGAAGATGCAGCCACCGGCAATATGAGTGCTGCAAATTTGAATAGAAATTTAAGAGTGATTAATCAATAAGGGAAAGGAAATGAACTATACAGAACTAGACGCTAACGCTTGCAATCTTTCTGCACAAGCAGAACAAATTCATAGTATATTTTTTGTGCTTGAAAAAGCTTGTGAATCAATTAAAACGACGAATAGATATAAATTCGCCGTTGAAGTAAGCTCGCTATACGAAAAAGCTTCAAAACTTTCTGACAAGCTACTATTAGTCTATCACCGAGAAAACAATTATTTCTGTACCGAAAGTCTTGAATTTATGTTTGCGCTTTCTTGTAGCCTGGAAAGTTTGATTCAGCACACGCTCGAAAAATTAGATACATCTGATTTAGATGGTGACTGCTTACATATACTTAATACTATTTATGGCGCAAAAATTCTGGCGGTTACATTGAGAGAGGATTTTGAAACGGTGCTTAAAAACTCAACAGAAATTGCCGCTTAGACAATGGTTAAGTTGACAGAACATGGATTAAGTTCTTAAATCGAAATCGTGGGTGTAACGTTTCGTTACTCCTCCCGCACTTTTACTTAGCCTAGGGTAGCTCCCGAACAGCCAGAACCCTACTGGATTGGCTAGGTGAATTTATTAGGGGCTTACAAGGATAAGCAAATTGTTAAAAAGAAAATCGGTAAATATTGAAAGACTTGATGTCACATTCTATCAGTTCCTTTTACTCATATACGGCGTTAACCCCCAAGAAGTAATTAACCTTCCAACAGGAGAACGACCAAAGGACATTGAGGTAGGATTAGTGAACGAGATTAAAAAAGCTTTGGAAACAATTTTAAAAGACTGGGATGACAAAGTATTTGAAATTAAAATAGTATCAGTTGGCACTACAGCTAGCGAAAATACTTATCGATTTGAAAGCCTTTTAAGAGTGGTTTTTGAAAAATATGAGTTTGAGTGGGCCAAGTCACCAAAGGAAGTACAAACTTTAATAGCTGAATATAAAAAGACTCAAATGGCAGGGTACAGTTTAGATCTTCTAGAAAGAACCATGAATGTCATAGGCCTTTTCAGTCTGAGACATATTCTTAGAGAAAGCAAAGACAAAGAATATTATGAATATAAGAATTTAAATTCGGTGGACGATTTATCCATGAAGGTAATTGAAGATACTAAAAAAGAAGTTGTCATCAAATTAATAAAAAAACAGGCCGAAATCGAAGAAACTATACATAAATTACATCAGGATGTTGAGGCTCTTAAAAGCGAAAATTCAACACTAAATAAAATTATAGATTTGCAACAAAATAATAATACGTCCCTAGAAAAAGAAGAAACTGCGCTGAAGGTTATAGCTACTCTAGTCGAGCTTATCCAAGAAAGTTCGAATCAAAAATACAATCAATCAAGAATAGTTGCTGAACTTGAAACTAAATATAAAACAAGCCTTCTAGGATTTAGCAATAGCAATTTGGAAAAGCTATTTGCTAAAGCTAACAAAGCTTTAAAAACAACTTAATTGTTATTGCAATTCCCTGCAACTGCAAAAAGTTGTATTGCAATTGCAATGACTATAGGAAATTCATACTAGAAAATGACCTCCGAAACCTAGCAATACCGCTAGTAACCGGAGAAGCACTAATGCAAACTAAAACAACAACCTTTCCACTATCAACTATTGGATCATATCCAGAAAGGGTATTGCGGAAGCCAGAAGTATTAAAAGTAACAGGTTTATCGTCAACCGTATTGTATGAACAAACTCGAGGCGGTTTATTCCCGACAAGCATGGCATTGGGAAGTCGTGCAATTGGCTATTTAAGTTCAGAAATAACTGCAATTGTTACTGCACGCGCTGCTGGCTATGACGATGAGCGAATCAGAGAGCTGGTTAAACTACTCATGCAAAAGCGCAAAGAGTCAGCAAGCGCTCTTATGTCGTCCTTAGTAGCATAATCGGTGGTTATTATGAAAATGAGTACCAACACCGATCAAAGAATTAATGCCCCTATTACCAGTCAAGAGAGTAGCACAAATCGAGACCGTAAACAGATCTTAGCATTGTTACGACTAAAGCCAATACATACTATTGAGTTTAGGGAATTGCACGGCCTAATATCACCAGCGCCACGCATCAAAGAATTAAGGGAACGAGGCTACAACATACGAACTAAGCTAATACGGGCGATGTCACAAGATGGGAGAGTCCATAACAACGTAGCCTTATACGTGCTGGTTTCAGAACCATCAGCAGCGAATCGAACTGAAGGAGCAGCCGCATGAAAAAATGTGAATTATTCCCAGTGTTCGATGACCAAGCCAAGCAAATTAAAAACGTTGAAGCCCTAGCTAATATTATCCGTATTGGCATAGGTGGCGAAGTGATCGCAGAAAAGCATCTAAAACAATGTATGAGCTTACTTTGTGACTTAACCATAGTGTTAAGTGAAAACCACGAGACAGGCTCACAGGCTCTTACAAACCTTTACATCACTGATGATGCTATTATCTAAGCCCTTCGGGGCTTTTTTAAGGAGGTAAATATGGAGTCTAACAATCAAGCTATTGCCAAGGACGGTTTTGCTTTAATCCTAAGCGCAAGAAATAAAAAAGCCAAGGCGTCAACGAAACCTAATGTATTTTTTATAAACGAAGATGCTGTAAAAAAGTATGGAGTATTAGATGCCGCAATCATTGGCGAAATGTATTTTTGGTTTGCTACCGGAAAAAGTAAGTTTTTCAGAAAGTTTGAGGATCATAGTAATTTTTTCTATGTATCAGCTACTACGATTGGTAACCATCATAAAAAGCTGACTGAAGCAGGTATATTTAACAGAACTCGTTCCTTCTCAAAAATACACGGTGGTAAGCTTGCGTATGATTACACTATTGGCGATTCACCAGATGCTAATAAATTTTTAAGTGAAGCTAAAAGAGTCTTAATAAAAGATGATGGGAAAGGCCGTTCTGATTTTGGTACATTCTCTGATGAATATGAATTTAACCTAACTATGACACCACGTACTTTAAGCTTATTAACTTGTGCTATCGATCACTTTAAAGACTTAACAACTGCTTATATTTACGGGAAACTTGTATGGGTAGAGTTTAACGATCCTGAAAAAAAAGGGATTGGAGCAAGTAGGTTTTCTGATATGGCTAGATTTTTTGGCATCAATAGAAACACACTTAAGAGAAAACTCGAACTCTTAAATTCACTAGGGTACATTGCCTTTCAACTTAATAATGATTTTTGTAGCATCGTCATAGACAGAGACTCTAAAATATTTGAAGAATTTGAATCTTATATGCTCGATATTAATGAATCAAGGCACATTGGTATTATGGATATATTCTGACATTTAGAACCAGTATGACCGCATGGAAAACAACCTTAAAACAAATAATGATGTTCAAAACTGTTTTAGGGTTGTTCAAAACTATTTTAGGATTATTCAAAACTAATTTAGGAATGTTCAAAACTGGTATCTAATATCTACTATGTAAGATCTACTAAATAAAAACTACTAGTAAGAACGGGTCATAAGCTAAAGCTTACGACTCGCGACTTATTTTCTATTCATTTGTACAAGTTCTCAATACATATTTGCTTAGCGTTATTGAAGCTGCAAAAAAAGGTGGCAATATCAAATGTTAGACTTAACAAGACCATGCACTATTTAAAATAATTTCTGGACCAATACGCGCGCGAGGCATAAAACATGACCAAAAACAAAGTAGGTAGACCAACTAAAATGACAGAATCGACTGTCCAGTTATTAGAGCAAGCTTTTGCAATAGGCTGTAGTGACGTTGAAGCTTGTGTTTACGCGGGTATCAACAAAAGTACGCTTTACTCTTATTGTGAGAAAAACCCTGGATTTACCGACCGAAAAGAGACATTAAAAACTAAGCCCATTATGAAAGCAAAAATGGTAATCAATAAAGCCTTGGATGATGGCGATTTAGCAACCGCTCACAAGGTAATTGACCGCAAAGAAGGTTCGAGAATCAAGCAAGATATTACTAGTAAAAGTGAAGTAACTATGAATTTCCAAGACCTAACTGACGAGCAATTAGACTCAAAATTACAATCATTGTTGAATGAAGTGACAGCGGTTCGATAAAGATTTATTCTTATGTCTCGCATCTTAAACTAGGCTAGTAAAATGTTTGATATTGAATTTAGGCTTATTGATAGTTTGTTATTTGTTCTCATGTATTTTGTGATTTCAGGGAATGTAAAGCGAGCACAGCTTTTACAAGAAATAATTAAATTAAATGCAAAACTTCCTCAAACATATCACTCCCAAGAAAAGTTCGAATATTTGAGACAAGACATCAAAGATATTAGTGTAACGTTAAATGAAATAGAAACATGCTCAAAAGAGAGTTTAAGTTACACTATTAAAATGAGTGATTACATGGCAAATAAAAAGAACGAATTATAGGTATCAAGAGAATTTAGAATTAAGCCTACAACTGTATTGGGTGATTTTTCCTTTTCAAAGTTGCGGGTGTAAAAAATGTGTTTCGCCGCGGTACTACACAACAAAGGCTGTAGACTTTTGACCCACCCCTACTATTCGAACAAGATAAGTTCATTAGTCTAAAAATACATCAATTAGATTTCTATTCAGCACTGACTCCTGTCGCGCAAGTTGAATATTTTGTGTGATAAAACAATATGCTGCAAAAGCGCTCGAGCACTATACAGGTTGAATGCGCTAAAATATAAGTGTAGTCTGATGTGAAAAATAAATCAGGTGCGTTTATGCCAGTGGACGTTCATAGTGACAACAACGAAAGTAAAAAAGCACTTTCTCAAATTTACGATAACATTCAAGATAGATTAAAAGAATTTAGAACATTAATGACTAAGCTTCTTTTTGGTTTTATGAGTGTATCAGCCGTTCTTATAGGTCTTATCGTTAAATATGCTGAGTCGTTTGATTTTCAAGCAAGATTAGTCTTGGGTTTTGGTTTCTTTCTTCTTATCGTATTTTTTATTTACATGACCCGAAAGTTAGAAATATATTTTCTAGAAGTCGCTGGCGTTGTCCACAAAATAGATAATATCTACGGTGTATTTGAAGTTAATGTCTATGCAAAAGGCGCTACACTTTTTCCAGATAACTGGAAGAATTTTGGCACATCTAAATGGAATGAGCCTATTTTTAAAGCGTCTTATTTTGGTCTAATTGGAGTATGCCTTTTCGGGTTACTGGTTATTATATTTGTAAAATAAAGACAATATAAATTAATTCTCACACGCTTGAACCATTCGATTAACAATTCGTCGTTCACTTGGTATAAAATCCAATTCATACTTGGTCATTACTTTATTAAAGTGTGCGATGTAATCACAACGATAAGAATGATTAGGCGGTAACCACTCTGTTAAACCCTTAGCGCCCTTCTGACGGTTTAATGAGGCTTGAACTAGCAAAAGGTTATCCAAGTCATTAGCAAAGGCCTGCTTGCGTTCCCTGCTCCATTTGTCACCACCATGACCATGTGCAAATTTGAGCGGCACAACGTGATCGAGGTCTAAGTCTTTGGAATCATTGTAAGTCTCGCCTGAGTAAAAATCAAACCATTCACCCGACAACACATTGCAGTCTTTATCAGTTTTAAACTTCACTGGCTTTTTTGATGTTGCTATCAACAATTCATGCCTAGTATTTTGACAATCTTTATCTGAATCAATCCAGTGAGGCCAGTCGTTACGATTGTATAAAGAGACAAAAGAACGCCCTTCTTCAATAGCTTCCTCTTCTGCCTTATCAAAGTCACTCTGGTAGCCTTTGTAAGCCTTTCCACCAGCCGCAATACAACTTGGCATGGAATCATAAGGAGTAAAGTTCTTTGTGCGCTTAAATGAGCCGCTATTAGCATCATGGCAAAGGCCGGAATTGGATTGTTTTACAACAGGTTCGATTGCTTGAGAATCGTTTGCTGTTATTGGCTTGCTGGCGGTTGAATCTTGTTTTGGTTCACAAGCAGTAATACCGATGATTGATATTAGACAAAGTATCGAGGTTAGTTTTTGCATTGGTTTTAAATTTGTTTTTATTTTTACTTAGTCTTGCATATTACAAAGCGCTAGCCAAACGGAAATATAAAAACCGTACCCAAGTACAGTTTTGCTATTGGACTAACATTGATATCTTTTACCCAAATCATTAACTGGGATAATCAAATGAAACTAAGCAATCAACAACAAGCAGAAACAATGCTAAACATACTTTTAAACAGCGGCAGAGAGACACAATACGAAGATAGGTTCGCACTTCCTCATGATGACGTAATGATGCTCTTAGAATTGATTAGAGAGTGTCTTATTGCTGACAGTGCATTAGCATGAAGTTTCGACTTTAAGGCATTTGATTAATGTTCAAGCACAATAGCATTGCTATTGCTTTTAAATTAATTCAGAGTAAAGATTAAAAACCACAGTGATGCTGCTTAATGAAGAGATATGATCCTACAACTTTTATTTTTATTTTGTTTGACCCTCCTATCCGCTGGTTAGTTGCTGTTTGTGTCAATCAACAATTGGTAACCACATCAATTAGAATTGAAAGAACATTCTTTGAAAAGCAAGATGGCTCCAATAAAGTAAATTATATAAATACAATGTTAGGTGCAATTCATGCTAGAGCTGCAGCCGCAATAGGTCATGTTTCAATAATGATGAGTATGACGATAATTTTAGCATTAAACGTTGATCTAAATGTTTTCTTTAAAATAGCAGTGATAATAGAGATATTTTTATACATGGTTTTATTACTGCTTTGCTTGAGATGTGTTAGGTCATTGACACTAAATGATGGAAAATTACATTTTAACCTAGATGATATTTATAATAGAGAATTAATATATCGATTTTCTATACAACAATTAGTGAATGCTGGATTAGTTTTGGCTACGGTAGGATTTTTCTTTTTAGTTTTAAGTTATTTAATCACAGATATTTTGTTTAGAAACGAACAATACTTATTAACTTACTGATTAAAATGTTTATAAATCTGCAATTGGGTCCTTCCCATTATTGACAAATATGGGTAATACGCACCTCGTTTATTTTCTAGCTGTAAATTCTATAGATGATCCACCACAAGTAGTTTGCAAAATACGAATAACGATTCTTTATTGAGCAGAAAAAAGTTTTTAATTTCTCGGGTGAAAAGATAAACTTATGCAGCGGTACTATATTTTTAAACCTGCAGACTTTTCATATGCCCAACCCTCTGCAATAGAAAAATAGGTCTTTCTATCGTCTTGGTTGTGTGTATCGTAGAGTGCATTTTTGAATGCCGTAAAACGACAATATCGATTACCTAAATAATTAATCCGAAATGAAAATTAATTCCGAGTAAGCCCACTGTTAACAATTCACAAATAGAAAGCAATAAAACCAAACTAATGACCTGACGCACATCACGTTTTCAAGGTTCTTACTAATAGTAAGCGCATAAAGCAGATTCAGTATTAATGGGTTGAGGAAAAAAGAGTATATCGCTATTTCTAACCAATTATTTTTCGATTTACTTTTGTTATGGTAATTTAATAAGTGTAGATGTTAAATAAGGACGTTAAATGCAAGGTATCAGATTAATCCTCACCTTCTTAGTACTATTAAGTGCTTTTAAAACCACAGCTGATGATGAATGTTTCAGACTTGCCTCTCCTGAAGCAGTTCCATTCGTTAAGCTTGACTCGAATGCAGCGATACTATCTTGTGAAAAAGCTTACAATGTGGCGCCAAATGACCCTTTAATAGGCGCATATTTCGCACGAGCGCTGCTTAAAGAAAAATTTTACGATAAAGCGCTAGAATTGAATCTAAAAGCAGCCAATGCAGGAATTGCATTTGCACAGAGTAATCTAGGAGCAACTTACCAAAATGGATATGGTGTACAAAAAGATGATGTTAAAGCTTTAAAGTGGTATCTAGCAGCCGCTGGGCAAGGCTTTCCTATGGGAATGTATGGAGTTGGTAACATCTATTACTACGGGAGTGGAGTAAGTCAAAGTGACAGTGAAGCTTTGAGATGGTACCTCAAAGCGGCAAATAAAGGTTTATCACAAGCGCAATTTTCTGTTGGTTATATGTTGCAACTAGGTAAAGGAACAGCTCCAGACTTACCAAAAGCTTTCTCATGGTTTTCCAAAGCAGCTAGATCGGGAAATGTAAGTGCAAAATATGCAATTGGTCTAAGTTATCTTCGCGGTTATGGTGTTGAGAAAAACAAAGATCTAGCAATAAAATGGCTCAAAAATTCTGCTTTACAAGGTCACAAAAAAGCAAAGATACTTTTAGAAACTTTGGTCGCTGAAAAAAAAGCCACTTCAGAAAGCATTGAAAAAGATTTTTCACATAAATATGCTCAGTTCATTCCCAAAAGATTACATTCAAAAGTGCTTCAAGCTGAAAAAGGTGATGGCAAAATGGCTGGCATGCTAGGAAATGCATACAATTACGGTAGTTATCAAGATATTGGAAAAGTAACAAAAAATATAGAAGTTAGTATTTATTTTTATGAACTAGGAGCCGAACTAGGGGACCTTGGGTCCCAACAATTGGTTGGACTAATTTACTATAGAGGTAAGCAAGTTAAAAAAGACCTCAAAAAAGCAAGTCATTATTATAGAATGGCTGCTCTCCAAGACTCTAGAGTTGCATATGTGTCTCTTGCGAAAGCGCTAATTGAACTTGGTGGTACAGACTCTTATAAAGAGGCTTATACTTGGTTGCGAAAAGATATAAAAGAAACTCCTCGTTGGGCGAAAAGTACTTTAAAAGAAAATTATAGCTTATTAGGTTATCTATATGAACATGGCTATGGTGTAAAACAATCATATGGAGATGCCTACAGTTACCATATGAAAGCTTACGATAAGGAAATAGAATCTGCCTTAGCTTTAGCAAAATACGCAATGAAAGGCCAACCATATGTGAAACGTATTAGTTACATAGCCGCTAACGCTGCGTGGTTAACGGTTGAAGAATTGAGTTTAGGAGACCCGAAATATGATAAAATCATTGCTGTCGCTTGCGCATTATCCATAGAAGAAAATGATTGTTATAAGCTAGATCCCTTATTTTCAGAGTATGTAAAAAATGTGGTGCACGCTGGAGAGTGCTTTAAAGTAAAAGAAAATTGCGACAAAACTATTCCTGAAGCTATCGAATTTCATAAAAAACGAAGTAAAGAAATTAACAAGAGCGTTAAGGATGGGTAGGACACAAATTTAAAATTAAATAGAGCTCACGACTATAACTATTGCTGTGAAGTCTTTGAACAGCATCGAGCATTTGATAAGTTCATTGATATTTATTTTGCAGACATTCTTTCTTAAAACAAAAATAAATGAATGTTGTTGGATATACTTAGGTTGAAGATGTTACGTGTGTTCATTAGGTAGGGGTGGGTCGAAAGTCTATAGCTTTAGTAACATAGTACCGCCGCCCAAGAAATTTTATACACCCGCAATATTCAAAACTTTTTTGGAATTTATAAAATATATGTGAGAAATTGGTAATTGGGCCGATACCACTATATTATCTATGACCTATGTGTTGCTTTATGTTGTTCATAAATTAAGAGTACAATTGAGTAATACACCGAAAATGTTAGGGAGAGAAACATAATATGCTGATTAATCACGAACGAGAAAAATTGATTAATTTAATTATTTTTTTGTCTAATAACACTAACAACTGTGGAAAAATCAAACTATTCAAACTCCTGTATTTTATAGATTTCGAACATTTCAAAATAAACGGTCGAAGTGTAACTGGTTTAAAATACGCTGCTTGGAAGATGGGACCTGTCCCTACTGAGCTGTTTGAAGAAATAGATAAACCTGAACCTGACATGGCTGAAGCTTTAGAGTTCTCTTTGGTGCCGACGAATATTGGGCGTCCAATGCTCACTATTAAACCTATGACACACTTTAATGATGAACATTTTACTAAGCGAGAGCTTAAAATTATTGTGAATATGGCAAAACTATATGCCGACAAAAATGCAGAAGAAATGATTGAAGCTACTCATTTAGAAAACTCTCCATGGGATAGAGTTTTTAATAAGGAAAATAATAAAAAAGGTGAAATTCCATACGAGTATGCACTAAAAAGCGGTGAGTTTGATGAAATGCTGAAGATATCGAAGGAAAAAAAAGATGTACGAGAAGCTTTAGGTTGAAAGTAGGTGCTATATTTTTTGACACTAATTTTCATTTTCATGATGGCGAGTCTGGTGAGAAGCTATTTGTAGTACTTGGAACAAAAAATAGCATAACTGTAGTAGCCAAAACCACATCTAGCGGTTATGGGAAAAACATAGAATATGGTTGCCAACCAAACGACAGATTTCATAACTTTTATTTACCTGTAAACACCTGCTATTTAAAGAAAAACACTTGGATATGTTTAGATGAGTTTTATGAGGTCAATAACAATGAATTGTTACAGAAAAAATTTACCTCAGTAATTAGGCACATCTGCGATTTAGACACTTGCTTAGCTAAAGAACTTCAAAATTGCGCACTGATTAGTGAAGATATTTCAATGCGTCAAGAGAAACTCATTAATAACAGTCTATTATAGATATCGATGCAATTACCTTTTTAGTTGCTCGTTCAAACTTCAAACTTCGAACTTAAGCATAAAATTCAGTTTAGGGACGGAAACTCAACTAAAAACATCTATGATGTGCATAAGACTAGATTTAAAATGATTTGCTCCTACAATGTTATTGACAGGTGACAATAAAAATTTTAGAGCCTAACACGCAATTGTCACACCATAAACAATCAAAAGATAAAGAATTTATTATTAACAATTAGTTACTATGTTTATTCAAGTCCGGCCTCTAAGAGTAGTCCGCTAAGTTCTCAGTTGTTAAGGGCAAGTTAGGACAAAAGCGGACAATGTTTTTTCCTGTATATTCTAACAATATGCTCTAACAAAAGTTTAAACGTTACTACATCAATATTATTTTTAGATACACAGGTAGATACACAAGTTGATATCATTAAATAAAAAATATAACAAAATTCAATAAAAACAATAAGTTAAATTTACTTATTCGAGGATGGGTCGAGGCACCATTTATTCTGAAGCCCTGCAAGAGATTGCGGGGCTTTTTTGGTTTTAATTGAGTCAATTAAAATCAAAACGTAGACTGAATCATTAAGGAATAGGTAGGTCGAATTTTGCGCTCTCGATATTCTACTCGGTCGACGATATCGTTTGCTATGTCGCCATCATAAAACGTTCGGTCATAATTCTCTCTATCTTTGAAAGGTCGCCAGATTTCGAATCTAAGCCGTGTATTTGGGTTAAGGGTATATTCAATATAGGCTTCGTCGATATCGATAATGTTGGTGCGAACCTCTGTCACGGTTCTGTTTTGGCTAAATCGATAAGTTCTTTTGTTAACATCGAATCCATAGACAATCCCCCACTTTGGCAAATCATGGCGAAAATCCAACAAAAACGCTTCCTTCGGTATCCCATTCAGGCTTCTTTGAGTGTTTAAAAATGGGTCTATCATTTCGGTATCACGAACTTGGTAAGTAAAGGTCACTTGGGCATTATCCAATCCAATGAAACTTAGCTTTCCACTGGCCTCAAAATTAAGACCAAGCCGACTTGCATCGCCAATATTACCTATACCTGAACTGCCATCAGCAAGTCGAGTATTAGTAATAAAGTCATTTATCTTGTCTTTGAAGAGTTCGATCTCAATGGTGCCAGCATCATCAGGTAGCCGATGTTCATAGGCAATAAGATATTGCCAGACCTTTTCAGGTTCTATATCAGGGTTACCAAAGTCAATGGTATCGTCGTTTGTATTCCGCGACGCAATAAAGTTTCTGAGGTTGAGTTGAGAAACGCTTCTGTCGGCGACAAAGCGAAATTGGTTTGATTGGTCCATGTCATAGCGCAATTCAAATCGTGGTTTCCAAAAGTTGAAAGAGCGCTCATTTTGTTCGCCATCAAAATTTTGCTTCACTGTCGATGCTTCTCGAATAATCGCTGATTGTAAATGCAGCGACTTATTTAAATCAAAAGAATGAGTTGCAAAAATTTCGTAGCGGTCTTCTTGTACATCTGATGATTCAAAGGAACTATTATTAAATGACTGTAATGCATCTAATTGGTTGAATGCGGCCTCAAATCCAAGTTCCACATTCTGCTCGCCAAAGATATCAAAGCTAAGGTTACTGCGGATAATTTTCTCGATCTCGTCAGAGTTTTCAGCGAATGTAAAAAGGCGTCTGCCTTCATCATTCCTAATTTCATCTTGAATAATAATGTCATTGTTGGACAGTTTGTTAACAACAAAGATAGTTTTGAACTTGCCAAAATCACCTAATGTTGTTTCGTAGTCCCCGCCAATTTCCCACGTGTCATCGTTCCGATTAACATTCAATAATTCTTGTGCAAGCAAGTTATTTGTGTCAACGTCAAATTGGTCTTCAAGGTTTTCTTCGTCGCTTCTAACTTCACTGTAGAGACCGTTAATTCTAAACACATCACCGTTCTCCAAGTTATACTGCAAATTAGTCGTAATACTATTGTTTTTCCTTAATAATTCAGTATTTATCAACCTTGTTTCTTCTAGTAATCGGTTAGCATCCATACGATCTTCTACAAAATCAGTTACCCTCGGAAAAACATCATGGTTTAGGCTAATGTTGTATTCAAATCGGCCGTATTGCCCTGAAGCCGTAATTAAAAACTCAGGTGAAGTATTTTGTTGGTTATTATGAGTAAGTCTAATTTCTGACAAGTAACTCACTGAATCATTAACACTCGGTTTTAAAATCACATTGATCAGCACGCCTTGACTACGAATATCGAGACCTTCTGCATTGCCACGAATTAAATCGATGCGTAGTACTTGATTTGCCTGAATGCGAGCGAGCCTTGTTTCCATGTCATTTGCTTTACCAGACATTCTCTTGCCATCTATCAGTATTTGAGCGCCCGTAGCGCCTAGTCCCCTAGATTGTTGATTATCATCAAGGCTATTTAATATGCTGATACCACCGGGTATTAAGCTAATCATATCTATAAGGGTAACGACCTGATATTGAGCAAAGTATTCTTCGCTATAAGTCACAGTGGTATCTAGTTTTTGTTCCTCTTCGATTTGAGCAAACAAGTGGGAATTTTTCAAAAGCAATAGCGTAAGGCTTACTTTTAAAAACAAACTTATGCAACGTTTTCTTTGTTGATGGGTAGTCATTCTGATGAAAATACTCTAGTTTGAAATTGGCTGTAACAGTATTATTGGAAAAGTGACTGGTAATTGCAGAGAGTGCTATACACACTAACTTCTACGACCGCTATTTTACTTCATATATAGCTAATCTTGAAGTGGGCAAGTTCGCTTTGGATATAAGGCGCATTACCAAACCTCTGAGAGCCCTGAACAGAAAAGTTCGGGGCTTTTGATATTAATGAATTGCTACAAAGTTTGCTTACTTATTTCCTTACATACTCTATTTAAATCAGACACATATACTTCTATCCAATTCTCGATAGAATCGTTTATAGTCGTCAGATGTTCTCCTTGACCATTGGCCCAATTAGTTTTAGCGTAAAATCCCCTATATTGACGAGATTCTAATACTTCCCCATTAACAACAAAATCAGTTGTAAAGGCGGTAACTCCGAGAATGTTTAAAGACTCAAAATAAGTATACATGCGGATAAGTTTGGGTCTAACCTCGACTTTGATTGCAGCACTTTCAACTATTGTGAAATTGTTAACAAGCTCTTTTATTTCGTCAAAGTAGGTTGGTAAGTTAGTAATACCTAAACTATTTCTTCCTAAAATTGCTGCTGTTTCTTTATTTTGCCTATCATCGCCAATCTCGTTAATTACAAATGAACAAGACGAATCAGCACTAGGTGCTTTTTTGGCTATTCTCTGTTGAGCTTTAGCAGTTAAACCATCCAAAGTAATTTCGTCAAGGATAAGTCCAGCTTTTGCATTGAAAGCAAAGTTAATGAGAAGGAATACTACAACGATTATTTTCATGATTATTCTCCAACCTGACATGTTTTAACTTTTGCTTTTGTAACCGACTCTGATGCAACAATGTAGAGGTGTCCATTGTTTCCACGTAGTACCTTATTTTCGTTTTCATCTTTGATTACGTTGCCCTTGACTTTTAAAGAACCTTGATTCATTGGTACTGTAATCACTCCGCCGGCAATGCATTTTTCATCACGTATAGTTTGCATGTCGTACTGCATCCAGTCTGCAGTTTGTTGTGCGCTTTTTTCTAATTCACTTCTAAATAAATCAGCTCCATCCGCAGCCCACTCATTGATTGAATTTTGTCCGCCACTACCTATTAACGGGCTTTGATAATAGAACGTATTGAAATAATGCGGTTTGCTAATTTTAGGATTCTCTGAATTTAAGAAAATAAATGCAGTGCTAATAGTTTGCAGCATTTTCGATTGCATACGAAATTGATAAAAAGTATTTGTCAGCACCATTGCTTCACCTTTTGCCAATTTCTTAATTTTAGCAACAAGCTCTTTGTCACCTAAAATGATAGATTCCGCAGTATCTTTAATATCTGATAGTGGTAGCGAACTAGCCAGTGCTTGATTAAACTTATCGGCGATAGTTTTCCTATGGTCGAGGTCAACAATTTCATCATATAAGGGTTGCAGACCAGAACGCGCTTCTGTAGCACGATCGTCATTAACCGACGAGTCTATCATTGCCCCAATCAGTCCGCCGCCAAGAGCAGCAGTGGTATTAATCAAGTCTACGTCTGGTTTGATTTCATCTTGTACGATAAGGTTGTAAGTGCTAGCAGTCCCAATGTTGGCTTTAGTTTCTTGTGTTAGAGGTGTATATTTTGGCCCTGTGACGCAGGCTTGGAGGCCCACTGCAATCAATAGGCAGGAAATCTTTTGCAGCAATTTCATGTGATTTATTCTCGTTATTTTTAGAAGTAAATGTGGCGACAACACAAAAATTATCACGTTCATGTCAACGCAAAAATAGACTAAAACACATATTTACTATAGTCAAACCAAACTTTGGTTGATTTAATTTGACGGCAAAAAAATGATTTTTAGACTATTCTTCTTTAGGACTTTTTGCTTTATGTAACGTGGACTTATTTACTAATAATAGTTGTTTGTGTATTCATTCTCGAATGTTTAATCATCTTTTTAAGGAACAACAATGGCAACACACGCAAGTGCTAGCAGAACATGGACGCCAAAAGAGGTAGATTCGCTCATCGTTGAGCAAGGATTTCGCTTACGTGGTTTGGAAGTAACTCGCTTAGATACTTTTGTAGATGCCGCGTTTGCTTTTGTGTTGACCTTACTTGTCATCTCTTTTGATGAGATCCCATCAAACTACACAGAAATGTTAGACGCAATAAAACGTATTCCGGCATTTGCTGCTAGCTTTGCCGTGTTAATGATGTTTTGGCGTCAACATCGAAATTGGAGTCGGCGCTACGGTTTAGAAAATTCTCAAACTATTTTATATAGCTTGCTTTTAATCTTTATCGTCTTAGTTTATGTGTATCCGCTACGAATGCTTTTTGAGGGGATGTTCACTAATTTGAGTAGTGGATATTTAGCGTCTAGCTATCAGTTTAATACCTATGCTGAATTTCGTTGGATGTTCATATTTTATTCAGCAGGGTTTTGCGCCATGTCGCTTATGATAGCTTTATTGTATAGGGCAGCTAGTAAAAGTGCAGATCTATTGCTACTAGATAACTTTGAACGCCTTAAGACAAAAGCAGAAATGTACTCGTGGACAATCGCTATTGGTTTCGCTGCGGTCTCTATGACATTAGCTTATTTTTTACCAGAAAACTTGGTTACTATTTCCGGATATATGTACTTTGCCTTATTGCCGCTAGGTAAATTGCCACACTATCTATTGCTAAAAAAGAAAAAGCCTTAGATAAAAAATCACTTACGAACAGGTCATAACAACAAGCAAGTCAAGGTACAGATGTATGAACGAGAATGAACTCACAATAGTTGATTATTCACCAGAATTGGCCCATTACTTTTATACCATTAATAAAGAGTGGATTGACGACATGTTTGTACTTGAATCTATAGATGAACAAGTCTTAAGTAATCCACAAATGTATGTAATAGATGCTGGAGGATATATTTGGTTTGTTAAGCATGCAAGGCTCGGTATTGTTGGTGCTTGCGCTTTGGTAAACAAAGGTAAGGGCTGGTTTGAATTGACTAAAATGGGGGTTAGTTCTGATGTGCGTGGCTTGAAAATTGGTGAAAAGCTATTACACCATGTGCTCGAGTTTTGTCAGATGCCACACATACATGAGGTGTTTTTATTGACAAATAAAAAGTGCGAAGCCGCCATACACTTGTACGAAAAATTGGGCTTTGAACACAGTAAGCTGATCATGCAAAAGTATGGAAAAAGCTATGAAAGGTGTGACGTGGCAATGTATTTCAATAAACAAATAGGCCAAGGGGAAGGTTGATGTATGTAGTTATATTTAAAGCAACTGCAAAGCAGCAAAACCAGCTTTATTTAGATACAGTTGAAAAAATGAGATCTCTTGCCTTCAAAAAATACAATTGCGTTGACTTTGTGGCCTTAACCGAGGGGAAACAAGAAATTGCACTTTCTTATTGGCACAAACAAGAAGATATTGTGGCTTGGCGAAATGATGCTGAGCACTTATTGGCTCAACAGCATGGAAAGACGAAATGGTATAGCGAATATTCGGTTGAAGTGGCTAAAATAGAACGCCAATATTCAAACTAAATGACGGTGTAGAGGATTGAGTATGTTAGAGCTAAGACCAAACTGTGAAAATTGCAACAAAACACTCACTAACGATGCAATGATTTGTACCTTTGAGTGCACGTTTTGTGTAGATTGCGTTAATAATGTATTGTTCAATGTTTGCCCTAACTGTGGGGGTGGGTTTGAAAAACGCCCAATTAGGCCAAAAGCACACTTAGTTAAATATCCAGCGTCTACAGAAGTCATTTATAAACCAATAGATCTCAGCACGTTTGAAGTCTCAAGAAAGGCTAAGCAGCATATACTGCCAAAAGATAGGTAGCTGGCGTTCGCGTTAATGACTATTTTTTAGGAACATTAAAGCTTGTTCAAAAACTTTTGAGCATCGTCAAATGACTCGACCACCGCTAAACATTGTTCCGCAAGTTTGCTCTGAATGGGCAGTAAATCGGGAATGGCAATAGTTTGGCAAGCTGCTGCTAGCGCCGCTGTGATGCCTATATTAGAATCTTCAAATACCAAAGTGTGTTGTGGTTTTGCCCCAATACGCTTGCAAGCACGCAAGTACGGTTGTGGATTGGGTTTGGGGTGGTCAACGTCATCAGAGGTGATCACAAATGCTAAGGACTGCCAATAATCAGTTTTAGCAAAGCTTTTTTCAGCTGATTCGGTATTAGATGAGGTGACAACCGCCATAGGAATATTTAAGGTTTTTGCAAGGGTAAAAAAAGCATCGAAGCCTTTTTTAATAGGTAAACCTTTTGCTTTTTCAGTATGAATGAGTGTTCTTGCTCTCTGCAAGAAATCTTGTATGGGAAAATCAGCACCAAAATAGGCGTAAACGAGTTTTTGACTTTCAGGTGCACTTAAGCCGACAAAGTTTAGAAAATACTCGCGGTCGAATTCATAGCCAAATTCATTTGCGCTTTGTTCCCATGCATCACAACATACGCGCTCGCTATCAAATATAGTGCCGTCTTTGTCGAATAAGATTGCGTCAATTTGCACGCGTTGCTTCCCGGTTAAATACAGTGCTTCCTGTTAAATTGTGCTTATTGATATAGCGTTTTAATCCAAAATTCTTCAGTAATAAAACGCCATGACCAGCTAGCCCATTTCTCATCTAAACCTTCAGCTAATACTTGCTCTTCGCTCATACCGGCTTTTTTCTTTGCTTGCACAAAGGCGTAAGTTTCTTTAATCATATCCATTGATTTTTGTAAATCGGCTTTGCTTGCTAAAGGCCCATGACCGGGAATCACTTTTGTATTGTCGTTAATCATATCAAGCATGGCTTGGCTTGCTGCAATATAGCCTTTTACATCACCGCCCCCATTAAGGTCAACATAAGGGAACATTGCATTGAACATTAAATCACCGGTGTGTAGTACATTGGCTTTTTCAAAATAGATAGCGCTGTCACCGTCAGTATGCGCGTCCGATAAGTGAAACACATGAATAGTATCGCCATTAAAATGGAACTTAATACCGGTATCGTAGGTGACAACTGGGAGTGCACTCTTTGCTACTTCTTCGTTTGAAGCTAGGCGAATACGTACGTTGTCATGGGCAAAAATAGTGGCTCCCTGATTCTCTGCAAAAAAAGCATTAGAGCCAGTATGATCACCATGATAGTGAGTGTTGATAACATATTTTGCTGATTCTTCTGTTAATCCAGAAAGTGTTGTAGCAATTTTTTCGGCAAGAGGGGCGTACTGGTCGTCAATGATCAAAAGCCCATCTTGGCCAACTGAAGCACCAATATTGCCGCCAGAGCCGACTAACATATATACAGAGTCAGCAACTTTTTCGGCTGAAACTTGAACATTAGCAAAGCGATCTGCTTGTGCATATGCTTGTGCACATAATCCACTAAATAAAGTCGCTCCAAGTAAAATTGATGCATATAATGTGCGTTTATTGGTTTTAAGGGCCTGTCTAGAGGTCATCGTGTTTCCTTTAAATTGTTTATCATAAAGATGCGAATAAGTATCGGATACAATCAATAATCTGTCCAATTGGCTAAGAAAAAAGTTATTAAATTTTTATGACCATTCTTCAGATGCAACTCTTATAATGCCTTTTGTAGTCGCTATTTCACTTGAGCAAATCTCAGTTGTGATATCGTTGAAATGAAAAGCTTCTTCGTATAACGAATTAACATGAGAAGTACCGATTAACACTACATGGGAAAATGAGTCAAAACTGCGTTGAGCTGATTTGACATCTGCGCCAATCAATAAGCCCGATAAAAAACCTGCCGCCTGCGCATTATTATAGCCATCTATTACTTGTTGAGAACGAGTGGCAAATATAGTGTGCAATAAACTGCTACTAGGCCTTTTTGATAAGTGTAAACCTTGTACAAAGCCATCGTCATCCCAGTCCTTTACCGTAGCTGACTTTAGTAAAACAGAATGCAAGCATAATACCTCATATAACTCACCAATAGGGCTTGTTAAAAAAGTACTTACTAGGCCATTTTCAACAAGCACCCATTTGGTATGTGTACCCGGTAGGCATAAAATTTGTTTCTCAGGCGGGTTTTTTTGAGTGGCTAAAAAGCCAAAAATTTGCGTTTCTTCTCCGCGCATACTATCGGGTAGGCCATGCATATTTGTGCATGATAAACCTGGGAAAATGACAAAATCTATACCTCGGGCGTTGAATCGTAATGCTTTTTCTAACGAGGGTGAGTGGTCAGTAGGGCAAGGGACATAGTCAACCATTTTCCAGCCAATATTTGATCCGACTGTACCAATTAAATAGACCGTCATATCTCCAAATTGCGCAAACCATGGCTTTGCCAAATTAAAAAAAGAAGATTCTGGATCAGGGTTATTTTTTGTGCCTAAACCTTCTATTCTATCAATAATTGTAAGAGAAGCGTTTTGCCACTTGCACAAGTATAGTCGGTTGAACGTGGTACCCCAATCTCCAAGTATTAACATGCCATCACTTCGCATTTTAGGTTCTTCCTGCGTCAACAATAAAGGCTTGGCCAGTGACCATTTCACTATCGTCAGCGGCTAAAAATAACGCCATATTGGCCACGTGTATAGGTCTTAAGGTTTCTTTTAACGCGAGTGATTTTTGCCAATCGGCTTGGGCTTTGGGGGTTAAATAACTCTCGATTTGCCGTTCTGTTGCGACCCACCCTGGCATTATACTATTTACTCTAATACCGTCGACACCATATTCATTTGCCAAAGACTTGCTCAAACCATTCAAGGCAGATTTAGCCGCAACATAGCCGGGCATTTGCTCAGGAGCGATTATGACATTAATAGTGCTCATATTTATGATATTGCCTTTGCACTGTTTTTGCATAAAGGGAATCGCTGCCTGCGAAGCAAAAAATGCAGCATCTAAATTAATTGCCATGCATTTTCGCCATTGGTTTTGATCTATATCGAGAGGAGAATGGCGATTGTCGTTGCCAACATTGTTAATTAAAACATCAATTTTATGAGCGGCCTTAGCAAAATTTTCAATTGACGTTTTTAAGGCATCAATGTTGGTCACATCAATATGTTGAAATTGGGGCGCGTTGCCGCATTTTTTTTCTATTGCTAGACAAACAGCTCTACCTTCTTTTTCGGCAATATCAACAAATAAAACCTTAGCACCTTGTTTACAAAAAGCTTCTACCATGACGGCTCCTATGCCGGTGGCACCGCCGGTAATAAATACTGCTTTCCCTTCTAAACTGGGGTAGTTGGCATATTTTTTCATAGTTAAATGTCGCTGTTGTTATTGTTTTGTCGCAAAGCTTTATTAATGAGGGTAAAGCATTCTTAGCAGCATCATAACCTGAACTTGAGATAAGACACAATGTTCCGCTTGTGCAAGGAAGTAAACTTTAAAAAGGTTGATAAGCATAAAAAAAGACTCTTCTGAGTCTTTTTTTACACTAATTACTTGTTCTAACGCGAGTAGCGAAGTTTTCGAAAGAATTTATCTAGGTATACTGCCCCTTTTCTTAATAAACGTTGGCATTTGCGTAACCATACTTTAGCCAGAGGATACTCGTAGCTTAAAATAAATAATCCTGGTATTAGCAATAACAACGATGGTCCTGGAACAATAATAAATATTAGGCCCAGCAAAACCAATAGACCACCAACAAGGCTGATTAACAACTTCTTCATTTAAAGCTCCTATGAATCGTCGTTTCTAATATTACCGCGGATATTTTTAAACGAAGTACTGCCGCCACCATCGTCAGTAATATGTACAGATTCTGCTCCGTTGACTCTAATGTCGCCGGAGCTGTCATCTACCACAACATCACCGCTTGCATCTGTCACGACAATGTCGCCAGAACTATCTTCAAGATTTAGGTTACCACCAGCGTTTGTAATGGTAATGTCTCCGGATGAGTCATCCACAACGATATCGCCAGCAACATTTTTAGCTGTTAAACCACCTGAACCATCTTCTATATCAAGAGTTCCATCTATGTCAGAAATACGGAGGTCACCCGAACCATCGTCTATCTTGAGTGCTTTTCCGACATTACTTATCATTAAGTCGCCAGAGCCATCTTCTACATTTAAGTCGCCTTCGACATTAGATACTTTTGCATCTCCAGAACCGTCGTCCAAGAATACATCGCTTGCAATGTCTTTTATTGTTAAATCACCAGAACCATCTTTGACTCTCAGCAAAAGCTTAGCAGGTACCGAAACCTGAACATCAATTTTTGGGTAGTTGCTGCTCCAACTTCCCCAACTCCCCTTATATTCGTCATGCTTGGCAATAAGAACAGCGGTGTCGCCCTTCTTTACTAATGAAAGTGTATAGTCAACCTCATCGCTAGTGCGAATATCTGCTCGTACTTCAATTTCATTGAGTCCTTCAACTCCGACAATATCTAACTTACCTGCACCGGCGTCAATGCGCATTGTATCAATGCCAGAAGCGCTAAGTGATAAATCTTGCTCAAGCGTAATATCGGCGTCGATATTATTTGCGCCGACAACAACGACACAGCCGCCCAATGCATATATTGATGTTGCTGCGATAACGATTTTTGTTATTTTGTTCATTCCAAAACCCTATGTGATAGTTACGAAAAATGATCGATTGTTAGTTTATATTAAATCTCTATATCAATATTGATGCCAGTTCTTAAGTCTTTGTATTCATTATGTTAATTTAAATTGGCTAATGTGCAAAAGGAAAACGAGTGATTAAACTCGCCATTTGTTAGTCGATTTGAAACTAAACAGACCTGCGTTCAATTCACCTTAGGTGGGTTGATGGGTGCATGATGTGAAGGATTATTGATAAATTTTTTGTCACTCAAACTATGCAAAAAAGCGAGTAAATCATCACTTTCTTGCTGTGTCAGTTCAAAACCACTAATAAATGGGCTTTTTATCGGACTCGTTACTCCTGTTTCTCTACCACCATCTGCGTAGATTTGTATGAGGTCACGCAATGTTGCAACACTTCCATCGTGCATGTAGGGAGCAGTATACTCAATATTACGCAAGGTAGGCGCTCTAAATCTTCCCATATCGTTAGCGTTTAAGCTTTGCTCATAAAGGCCCTGGTCGCGTAATGGATAGCTGCCTACACCATCTTCATTATACAAGGCAGTATTATGAAACGGACGTAAATCAAGTGGTTGAAATTCATGTTTGCTAGATTGAGTAAAATTAAATCCACCGTGACAATGAAAACACTCCAATCGCTCTGAGAAAAATAAATCTAAACCCCGTAATTCGGACTCGTTTAGGGCGTCGTCGTTTGCCCGATAGGCATACTCATCAAAAGGCGAATCAAAAGAAGTAAGCGAACGAACAAAACTGGCGATTGATTTAACCATTCGATCAAGCGTAATGGTTTTGTCTCCCCAAGCTTGTTCAAATAGTGTTTCATAGTCTTCGGTTTGGAAGCGTTTTATTACTTCATATTGTTGGCCACTTAAGCCCATTTCAATGGGGCTTTCGCTGAAAAGAGGGATCATCATTTGCTGCTCAATACTACTTAAACCGCTATGTGCCCATGTGAAATTGCTATTGTAAGCCACATTTACCAGTGCTAATGCATTGCGTTGCAATATTTTACCGGTGGACCCAGATGATAATGCTTTTGGTTCACTAAATGCATGAGCTGGATCATGACAAGTCGCGCATGACATAGCCCTATTGCCCGACAGAGCCGGTTCATAAAACAGCGCTTTGCCCAAGTTGACTTTGGCTTGCGTTATTGGATTATTTGCTGGTACCTCGGGCAGTGGAAAACCTGGGGGGATTTGCCATTCAAACTGTTGCTGTTTTGGCGTACAAGAAGTTTGTGACAAAAACGCAATCGCGATAATTAATGTCAAGAGCAAAAAACGGCCAATATACACAATTATTGACCTGATTCTTGGCTAGTATTTGATAAATCCTTACTTTTCTTTGCCGCAATACGGAAAAGTGACGAATGGCGGAGCTTGCTCAATAAATTGTTGCAAGCACTAAGTTGTTCAGCTTTGAACATGCATGAAGTTTCTCGGTTTGCATTAATGCCTTCAAGCAAGATTTTCAAATCTAACATTAATAAGTTGGAGGCGTTATCACCTACATTAACCGTATACGTATTACGATTGCTTTGCTCGCATTCTTTTACCGGGGCTCTTAAACTTGAGGCGCTACTACAACCTGTGCTTCCCAAATGAAAATTCCAAATTGCGGTCTTATTAGGTTGATCCATTGTGGACATGTCGATACGAAAAAACTTGTGGCCTAAACGCCAAGACCAAAACATTTCTGCCAAGTTAATTGGACTAGGCTGAGTTAGCGGATTAGCATGATTGACCTCAAACGGCACCGACATGCTAAATCTCAGTTGAGCGATGTTGGTAAATGATTGTTTATCTTGTAGAGGTAAGTTTAAAGTTAAGGTTTTATTAAACCCCTCCTTGGCGCCACAATTAGCAACAAACCATAGTAAGGCAGTGTCTGGTGTTTGCCAATCGTTTACCTCTAAGCTTATCTTTTTCCAAGTATCCGATTGCTCTTCTCGCATTTCAAAATTCGATAAGAAAAAGCCTAAAGAATTTGCCTGCCAGAGTATATTGTGATGTATAAATTCATTATCGCAAGTTAGCGCATGTTCACCGTAAACAACTTTGGTTAACAATTGCTGTTGAATACTTTTTTGTTTTGATAAATGGTCTTGCGTAGTGTCTTCAGCGCATGACATAAGCACCATAGCGGTCATTCCGATTAGTATCGATTTACTCAGCTTTTGTAAACTTAAAGCAGATGGTAAATATAAAATTTTGTTCACATTTTCCTCTATGAATAACACCTGATAATAATTGTCTGCTACACTCATTTTACAAGCGTCTAAACTGATAATGTGACGCAGTAACATACATGCACCATTAAAAGCAGGCATCTAGCAGGCCATGGGTTTAGCAATGATTATTTAGGAAATCGATAATGCAATTTCATAAAACAGAGTGTTCTCAAGCAGTCTCTGTGTGCAATCGTTGGTTAACGCAATTATTTACCCTTGTGTTCACAAAACACTTGTTAGCTGCATCTGTGTTCATAATGACCCTGAGTGTCACGCTTAGTCAAGTATTGCTGCTGCAAAAAGCACAAGCACATAGCGAAGAAGAAAATGCTCGCTTTGTGTCTGTAAACGGCTCCGACCAAGGCGACTGTAAAAACAGATTTCGCCCATGCAAAACAATTGGCTTTGCAGCGAGACGCGCTAACAAAGGCGACAAAATATTAGTAGCAATGGGACTTTACGAAGTTTCGAGTGACGAAGAACTTAGTTATTTAATTTCAGAGATCAATCCGGTGTTAGCTGGATTTAACACGCTTGATAATTACCAGCAACAATCCCCTGACCAATTTATTACTACCTTAACAGCCGTGCCTAAACAGTACTTGCAAACCCTCTATAGTAAAGGGTTCACAGTCATACAGGATACAAAGGGGTTTGGTGCTCGCAGTATTGACGAAACTGTTATAGAAAGCCGTATTCGAGCTAGCCAACAAGCCGAAACCGCGCAGACATCGAGTGAATGTATTGACGGAGAAGCTGCCGGGTTTTCGTGTCGCAATGTCGATTTGTTAGGCCGAGTTCCTATTAGCCAAATATCGAGCTCTGCTACAAGAGCGAACGATGTATGGGGCCATGTTGATTTAAATAATATGCGCGAATATGCCATTTTAGGTATTCGCGATGCGGTATCTGTTATTGATGTAACGGACCCCGAAAACCCAGTTGTGGTGGGCAGAGTCGAAGGCCAAGCAACAATTTGGCGTGATATTAAAGTCGTTCAATTTTATAACGAAGAAATACAACAATTTCAGTCTTATGCTATTTCTGGCGCTGATGCGGTATCAGAAGGTTTAACTATTCTAGATTTGAATAATTTACCAAACGAAGTCACATTGGTAGAGCGCGATTTGATTGACGGTGAAGCATCGCATAATGTTTATATCAGTAATGTAAATTACACCACCAACACTTCGCTGAACAATACTCGTCCTTTTTTACATGTAATGGGAGGGGCATCTTTGGGAGGTTCGCTGCGAACTTTTTTAATTGAAAACCCACCTTCATTGTTAAGAGCATATAATGATCAGGGGGCTAATCGTCAAGATTATGCACATGATGCTTCTTCCTTACCAATTAGTGATGCTCGAGCGCAAACTGATTGTGGCGAAGACCCTGGCGAGACTTGCAATGTTATTATTGATTTTAACGAAAATGAAATGCGTTTGTGGGATCATACACGTTCTAATAGTGCGGTCGAATTAAGTCGTTCTACTTATCCTAATGCTGACTATGTTCACTCTGGTTGGTGGACAGAAGACAAACAATTTGTGTATGTGCATGATGAATTAGACGAAACCACATTTAGACTAAACACCACTATTAATATTTTTAATATAAGTGATTTACGAAATCCTTTCTTGGCTAATACTTGGACAGGGCCAACTCGAGCCGTTGATCATAATGGTTTTGTTCGAGGCAACAAATATTATATGTCTAACTATGAACGAGGTTTAACTATATTAGACATTAGCGACCCTGTTAATCCTTCAGAAGCCGGTTTTTTCGACACTGTGACTGGTTCTAATAATGCCGTGTTTAATGGTGCTTGGGGTGCTTATCCCTTTTTACCCAGTGGGATTATTTTGGTCAGTGATATTGCAGGTGGTTTGTATATATTCAAAGATAATACTATCAGCGCAGATCAAGATGCTGTTGGTTTTATAGAAACCTCATTGACTATTCCAGAGAATTCACTGGCTAATATTCCGGTAAAAAAACAAGGCAATGGCGCCCAAACAATTGATTACGAAGTCTTGTTATTGTCGGCTGATGCCAGCGATGTTGAAGTGAAAAAAGGCCAATTAAGTTGGGCTGCAAACGATAGTGATGATCAAAGTATTTTTCTTGAGATATTGGGTGACAACATTGTTGAAGGCGATGAAAAATTTGCAGTCATCCTTAGTAACCCCCAAGGTGGCAGTTTATACAACGGCAAATCAAATGCTTTTATTACTATTAGCGGAACAGCGCCAAGAACAGGACGAATTAGTTTTGAAACCAATGAGTTAACTCTGCTTGAAAATCAAGATTCAGTAAACGTAGAGCTCAATCGGTTGGGCGGCTCAGAACAAACAATTAATGTTAACTATGTCGTGCAGTCTGTTAGTGCAGACGAGCAAGCAGATTTTACTCTTACAACACTTACTCAAGGTCAGTTTAGCTGGTCAGAGGGAGATACTTCAAGCCGTAGTATCGGTATAAACCTAATAGATGACGAACTTTCCGAGTCTTTAGAGAGCTTTAGAATTGTTTTATTGTCGGATAATCAGGCATTATTAGGCCAATTTAGTGTGCTGGAAGTGAATATCAAAGATGATGATTCCAATCAAGCACCAATAGTAGATGCAGGAAGCGATATTCAAGTTAATACTCGTCAAACAGTACAATTATCTACCGCTAATGTAAGTGATGAAGATGAGACTTTATCGCTTGTTTGGGAACAAATTGCCGGCACAAACGTCACCTTAGATGCGCCAAACAGTTTACAAATAAGCTTTGTTGCACCTAGTCAGTCAGGTAATATTGAGTTGCGTTTAACCGCTACAGACGAGTTTGGTGTCAGTGCTAGTGACACCATTGGCATTAGTGTTGTAGCACCCGTAGTGACGCCACCGCCTGCGTCGGTTGAAAACGCCTCGGGAGGCGGGGGGCTGAATTTGGGTCTGTTTTTGTTGTTACCACTTATATATTTTCGTCGTTTTAAATGGTAAAAATTTAATTATTGGCAACATGTTCTATCATATTTGCCGATAAGTATGTTTAAGTGATGATGAGGCAAGCTTAACGATTTACTTGTTTGCTTTATTCTGCGCGATTTTGTATTTAAATTTTGAGAATGTGGGTTCGTTATGGACTTTTTAAGCACAGTTGATGAACTTAAGCGACATCAACTTAATACTTCTGGAAAACTGCGGTTCAGCGTTGGACTTTATGCTGAGTATAAGGCTTGGTTGATAAGCAAGAACGAATCCATAGCCAGAAATGTATTATTGATTATGCTGTTTTTCTGGTCTATTTTTTGGCTCGCCGATTTTTTTCGTCTATATGGCCAGCAATTTGAGTATCGCAACATGCCAATGATAGACATCGTTGTGAGTGTTCGCTCTTTAGTTTTACTTTATCTTGTAGGTTTATTTGCTTGGTTACAACGAGCCGCTGTTACATACAAGGTGGGTTATTTGTGGGTTGCGTACTTTGTGCTTGCCACTGCAACAGCAATCCTTTCCAATATTTATCATGAACAAGGCGAATATCAATCAGCCTGGTTGCCTATTGTTATTGTAGTACCTTTATTTACGTTACCTATTGGAATGACTTTCGCTTCAGCCATAAGACTCGGTTTATCGGTATTGATAATCATTGGAGCAAGTCATTATATTATGCTCAAAGACTTGCCTGATCATAGCCCCAATATGTTTTTGGCAAGCCTCGTTTTATGCATGATATCGGGAGCAGCGGGCTCATATTATTTGGATAAAGTGTTTAAAGCAGCATTTGTAGCCCTCAAATTATTGGAACTAAAAACCTTTACAGATCCGATGACAGACCTAGGGAATAGACGTTATTTTAATTCTTTTGGGAATAAACTTGTTGAAGATGCAATCAGAACAAATAAGTCTTTTAGTTTAGTGATTATTGACCTTGATCACTTTAAAAAAGTGAACGACAGGGAAGGTCATGAGTTTGGTGATTTGGTGCTAATTCGATTTTCAGAACTTTTGACTGAATCATCTCGTAGGCCTTTTGATTTACCCATAAGACTGGGAGGTGAGGAGTTTGCTATCCTTTTGAAAGATACTAAAGGAGAAGACGCTATGGTTGTTGCTAATAATTTGCTGAGCAAATGCAAAGAAACACGTTACCCAGAAGCAAAATCAACAACGTTTTCACAAAGTTTTAGTGCAGGAATTACTGAATATGTGCAAGGCGATAACTTACAAGATATGTACAAACGCGCCGATAAATTATTGTACGAAGCCAAAAGCAATGGGCGGAGTCTAGTGCTGCTTGGCTAAGCATTAAGGTGTATTTCAAATTTAAGCTCTATAATATGCGAATTAAAGACTTCACCAGCAAAAGGTGATCAAAATGTACTCTTAAAGCATATGCATAATCATGTTTATTTTTTCTTTTAATATATGATTAAGAACAACACCCTTTTAAGTCGCGCGTCATTGTGCTTTTTGTTACCTATTTTTGCATATTGTTTATTCACATATAGCCCTGTTGTATTTTCACTTGAGTCGACGGAACAACACATGCAAAACTCACATATTCAATTTTCTCTCACAAACGAAATAGACAATTGGGTTATAGTAAATGACACTGTTATGGGTGGGCGTTCTAAAGCACAACTTGATATCGTGAAAAACATGCTAATATTCAGCGGCAGTTTATCTTTGCAGAATAACGGTGGCTTTGCTTCGACAAGGCGAGTGTATAAACCTGTTGAGTGGGACCCAAAACAAGCATTTCAGATAACAATTGAAGGTGATGGTAGGGCTTACCAATTTAGGCTTCGAACCAACCGCCGCATGGATGGTGTTGCTTACGTTGTTGGCTTTCAAACAGTCGCAGGGAAAAGCCAATCGTTTACATTTGAGCCATCAGACTTTGAGCCATTATGGCGCGGTCGCTATGTTAGAGGAGCCGAGGCGCTAACTTTTGATGATGTTTCTCAACTAGGCTTTATGTTAGCCGACAAAACCCCCGGCGAATTTTCACTCAAAGTTAAATCGATTACCCAAGTGCCTCTAGCACTCTAAAATTAAGACTCAACCGATATTAGTTGAGCTGTTTAAATACCCGACCTTCTTTCATCACAAAACTCACGCTTTCTAGCACGGAGATGTCGTCTAGTGGATTGCCTTTCACTGCAATGATATCTGCAATTTTGCCTTCTTCAAGTGATCCTAACACTTCATTTTGTTTGAGTAAGGACGCAGAGTTAATAGTAGCGGCTTGGATAGCCTGTAAGGGGGTCATGCCAAATTGCACCATACGTGAAAACTGCTTAGGATTGTCACCATGTGGATAAACACCAGCATCGCTTCCAAAAACCATATTTACACCGGCCTTTACTGCCTTGCGAAAGTTTTCACGCTGGATAGAACCGACTTTTCGTTCCTTATTCAGACTTTCTTCTAGTATGCCTGCCTTTTCACCTTCACCTAAAATATATTCAGTGACGTATATGTCCATTGAAAAATATGTGCCCATTTTCTTCGCCAATTTTATTGTTTCATCATCAACAAAACTGACATGTTCAACAGAATCCACTCCTGCTCTAATGGCCGTATTAATACCTTCTAAACCATGAGCATGAGCGGCAACTGTCAAACCGCGCATGTGTGCCTCTTCAATAAGCGCGCTCATTTCATCAAAAGTATATTGTTGCACGCCTACTTTTGTGCCTTTTGATAACACACCACCAGTGGCACAAAACTTAATCACAGTAGCGCCATATTTTATGTTTTCACGCACTTTTGCACGCACTTCCCACGGACCATCTGCTACCCCACCTGATTTTGCTTTGTATTCAAAAGGTAGAAAATTGTTATCGCAATGCCCTCCAGTAACTCCAATTGAACGACCCGCAACAAACATACGAGGCCCTACAAGGTCACCATCGTTAATCGCATCTTTTAAAGCAACATCGGCAAAACCGGGTGCACCAACATTTCTGACGGTAGTAAATCCAGCCATTAAGGTTTGTTCAGCATGTTTCACCCCGGTAAGTGTTACTCTAGGTAAGGATGAAGTTAAGCGTCGATAACCGTGCTGAGTGGCATCTGAGGTTAAATGCACGTGCATATCCATCAAGCCTGGCATTATTGTATGGCCACTTAAATCAATTAAGGTATCGCCGTCAGCGACAACATATTTTTTGTGATTTTCAATTGCGGCTATTTTCCCATCTTGTATAACAAGTAAGGGGTTTTTAATGAGTTTGCCATTATTCACGTCTAGCATGGCGTCGGCTTTTACGAGTGTGTTTGCTTGAGATAAAAAACTCCAAACAAAAAGAACGAATACGGTGTATAATTTCATCTTTGACATAGCTCTGTATTTTCTTGTATGGATTTGAGTATAGCAATATGTCGCAATTTAAAAAGTAGGAATTAGTTGTCTACCCTAGTGCGTTGTTTAATATCGTTCGATATGCTTAAGCAAGAGCTTGAGGATTTAAGTGTGTCCAGAGAGTTACTTAGTGAAATTTCTGAACAGCATGCAAAGCTTTTGAGTCAGTGTCTCGACGCAATACACGCCATTTTAGAGCAAGCTGCAGGCTTTTCTGAGTTCGACTTTAGCCAAGAACTAGATAACGTAGAGTTAGGTCGCGCGATTGGGTCAAAAAAAATATTAGGTATTCAAACAAAATTGCTAGCTTGGGCCTTAAATTTTTTTGTAGCGAAAGAAAAAGCAGAAAGTATTAGCGCTGAAGATTTTAGCGATAGGGCAGAAAAAAGACTGGATTTATGGCAAACCAAAGCCGCAAAAGCAAAAAATCAGATCAGAACCTTAGCTAAAGCGATGGGTCAAGAAGAGTATTCACGATTTAGCCATCAATATCGTTTGTTATACACAGAGTTGTCATGGCGATTATTAAAATGATGCGGAGCCTTCAGCGACAGATTCGCTGGATTTATCTTCACGCGTATCTTCTTCGACTGTTTCTTTGTTGAGTTCAGCCTTAGTTATTACGTTAATAATGCCACTGTTTACAAAACTAATCATGCCTGAAACATCCGCTATTTTGACTGTTAAATAGTCTGCGTAGTTTTCGCGCTCAAAAAAATGGGTAGCGGCAGACTCAAACTTTAAATTCAGCTCGTCATCTTTTTTCGCTTCATCAAGTGCTAACAGGACATTTTCTGCACTGCTGTTTATATATTCTTTTCGCGTGAAATAAATTTGTTTTTCTGTCGGAAAATACGTAAAAGAAACGTTATAAATTCTTTGTTCATTAGCGATGGTCAAATCGTAAATTTTGACCGGATTATCAATAAATTTACTGTCGGCCAATATTGCATTGTCAATAGCGAAATGGCTCCATTCACCTATAAGTGCTGGTGCAAAATTATCTATTACTTTTTGTTTTGAAGTTTCTGCTAGTTCGCCAAGCTCAAGAGCTTTGTTAAGTTCTTTGTATATGTCGTATGCTGCTTTTGGAAATTTATCTGTGCTTTGATTACCTAAATTTCCAGATTTTACTTCTGGTTGTTCAGGTTCATTTTGCACCGTAACTGCCTTTACAGTGCTTACTGAGCAAACAACAGCAAACCAATAGAGAAAAATAACAATACTGAGTAAAATTTTATTCATAACGCCACCCTAAACTTTGACGCTAAGATTTTCAAGGAAGTATTTATGTCAAATTCTGAATTTGGCCTATACTTGCCGACAAATTGTGTAACATTTTTAATTTGCTTGGCTACAATAATGAATTTACACTTGACCGGTTTTACCAGCTCTAGTTTCTTTTTTTAGTTTTTAACATGGCATTAGTATTTCTTTATGACTCCAAGCTCCTATGGTTCAAGGCTCAGTGGCACTAAAACGATATATGTTTTATTTACAATCTTATGCCTTCTGCTTTCGACAAGTGTGGCGTCTCAATCAACCGGCAATGATCAAGCAAAAGGGTTGGATGTAGCCTCCATAAATATTCCAAATTTACAAAACCAAATAGAAATTGATGGAAATTATTCTCAAGATGAATGGCAAGGTTCGCAATTAGTTGAGCTTGCTTATATTTCTAGACCCTTCGAAAATCTCCCACCGCCTGCTAAAACCAATGTTCGCGTATTTGAAAACGGCAGTGAGTTATATGTACTTTTTGAAGCATTTGACCCAGAACCAGAACAGATTAGAGCATTTTTACGCGACCGTGATAGCAGTTTTGGTAATGATCTAGTGGGCATTAAACTCGATCCATATAACGATGGGCGGTTAGCTTACCAGTTTTATGCCAATCCATTGGGGGTGCAAAACGATTCTATTGAAAACGAAATGACGGGTAGCGAAAGCGCAAGTTGGAACGGCATTTGGGAATCTGCAGGCCAACTTACCGAAACCGGCTTTGTGGTTGAAATGAAAATTCCGCTGAGGCTAATGAATTTTGTAGAAAGTGATGACATCAAAACGTGGGCTATAGAATTTGTTAGATTTTATCCACGTAGCGATAGGTACCGCTTATCGCATGTACCATTTGACCGAAATAATTCTTGTGGTTTATGTCAGATGGGCGAGGCCAATGGTTTTAAGGATGCAAAGCAGGCTAACGATTTTGTTTTTGTTCCTACTTTAGTGGTCGGTTCGGGGCGCACCAGAGACCCAGTAGAGACAAACGATTGGGAATATCAAAACAACCAAGAGTTTGGTCTTGACGTTAATTGGAGCCTTACACCAGAAGTAAACTTGTCGGGTACCTTGAATCCAGATTTTTCTCAGGTAGAAGCTGATGTCGCACAGCTAAATATTAATAATACTTTTGCTTTGTTTTTTGAAGAACGCCGGCCCTTTTTTGTTGAAAATGCAGAATATTTTTCTTCAAATCTCAATCTTATTTATACTCGAAATATTAATCAACCAGACTACGGTACAAAAATAACGGGGCGAGTTGATGAGCATTCATTCGGTTTGGTGGTTGCTAACGACAATACTACTCAATTTTTAGTGCCGGGTAATTTAGGTTCTGAAGTCGCATTTATTGAAGAAAAATCAATTAATATTGCAAGCCGATATCGCTACGATTATTCCGATGACTTTTCAATCGGAGGGTTAACAACCTTTCGTAAATCGGATTCATATCAAAATGCAGTGGCCAGCATTGACCTTCGCTATCGATTAAGTGAACAAGATACCATTAGAGCTCAATATGTACGCTCTCAAACTGAATATCCGGAATTTCTACAAGCAGAGTTTTGTGACAACAATTGTAGCGAAGACGAAGATTTATCAGAGGCAGCATTAAGAACGGCTTTGACCGATCGCTTTTCAGGTTATTCATATCGAATAGACTACAATCGGGAAACTGAAAATTATTACCTTAATGCACGCCGCAGTGCTACTCAATCAGATTTTCGGGCGGACTTGGGTTTTGTGTCTAACGTTGACCGGGCCCGATATGTGTTTGGTGGCGGCTATAATTGGCGTAATGAAAATTCGTGGTGGAATGAAATTCGTGTGAATGGCGACTGGGATATTACCCACAACGATAATGGCGAATTGATTGAAAAAGAGCTAGAGGGCTATTTTAGCGTTAGGGGAGACTACCAAACCTTCGCTAGGGTTGGTTTTACTGAGCGTAACAGAGTAGGCCTAAGATTTGATAACTCGATATTAAGCATTGATGGCAATACATCTCGTTTTGATGAGTTGTCTAATTCCTTCTACTTTACAACCACGCCAAATCAAATTATTAGCTATGAATTTTTTGCTCGCATCGGCGATAGGGTTGACTTAGCCAATAATCGTTTGGGCGATCAGGTCTTTTTAGAGCATGAGGTAACGCTCAATTTAGGAACACATGCCCGCATTGAAATCGAAAAAACTCGAAGCCGTTTAGATGTTGATGAACAAGCTTTGTTTGTTGCTGACTTATATGATGTCCGAGCAACTTATCAGTTTGACCCCTTGCAATTTGTAAGACTCATTTTGACTTATTCAGATGTAGACAGAAATCAGCAAAATTATACTTTTGATGTCGACGCAAATAGCAAAAACTTAGGTGTCCAACTTTTGTATTCATATAAGCTAAACCCTTTAACGAAATTTTTTGTTGGATATTCTCATAGCGCTTTTGACGACGATTCATTAGATAAAATTAGGCCTGATAATCAGTCAATATTTTTAAAACTGAGCTATGCATGGTTTCCTGATTTTTAATTCCTTTCTTATTAAGTCTTAATTGCGTTAGCCGATATTTACTTTGGATAACAAGGGAGTTCTCGGTGCATAGCAGTGCTATTTACATTTTAGGTATAGTCAAAAAAACCGCTTGGGTGTCGGCCGGTATTGGATGTTTGGGTGCCACCCTAATGTATGTTTTTGGTCAACAGCCTATTCAAATGTCGTTAATTGCCCTGTTGGTGTGTATTTTATTATTAGTACAAGCAATCTATATACACATATATTCTTATCGTTCATCTAACCCCTTAATACTCATGATAGGTATGACTATTGCCATCTTACTGGCAACAACGGTTACCGGCGGCGTTTATAGTCGTTTTGTTGGCTTAATTCCAATATTACCCATTATGGCGTGTTTGCTAATTGGAAAGAAAAAGGCCATCATTTATACATTACTCTTGATAGGATTTTTGTTATTAATCAGTTATTTACGCGAACACATAATTGACTACACGTATCAAGAAGCCAATTCAAATGAATTCTTTCCAAAAGTTCTTTGGCTTAATCTTGCGATCGTTTTAGGCCTTACCTTTGCTTTAATATTTGAAGATATAAATGCTAAATCAACGATTCAATTAGATAATAGTGGCTCTGAAAATGACGTAGTAGAAAATCTAAATCGAGTATATTCTGAACATAAAATTGTCTCATTTGCCGACAGAATAATTTATAAATTTTCAAATACTAAAAGTAGCGATCTTGTTGTATGTTTAGCCAAATTAGAAGTTTCATTTATTGAAAATTCTGAGCAATGTCTTGAGCAAGAAAATTTAATATCTTTTGCCAAATTGATACATGTTTTTTTGCACCCAGCAACCGATATGTTAGGCCTTAATGAAAACAAGCAATTCTTATTATGTTTTAGTGCTACTGACGAACACAAAGCAAAACAGCAATGCAAAAATATTAGTCGGGCAATAGAATCCCGGTTTGCTCATTTAAAAGTACACATTGGTATGTTCGTGCAAGATTCTGCTGAAACCAGTATTGATGCCAAGAGTATTTTTCAAGTAGTTGATCTAACCTTGCACTCAGCAAAAAATGAATTAACACCAAACACCATGAACTATGCTGACTTACTGGAAATCAAATCAAATTAACACTTTTTTAAGTGCTTAATCTTCTGTGCTTTATTAAACCGAGTAATTTAGTACAAAAACGCTTGCTCTACGCGCTAATTTTCTGTAATATGCGCGCCCTTGCAGCTACATCAAACCTCCTTGTCTTTATGATAGCCGGCTGCACTATCCGAGACTTTAACCGTAGGGAGCAGTAATGCGTCATTACGAAATAGTATTTATGGTTCACCCTGATCAGAGTGAACAAGTACCTGGTATGATTGAAAAATACAAAGGTATTCTAGAAACCGACGGTGGAACTATTCATCGTTTAGAAGATTGGGGCCGCCGCCAATTGGCTTATCCAATCGAGAAACTTCACAAAGCACACTATGTTCTTATTAACGCTGAAGCATCTGCAGAAGCCGTTGAAGAATTAGAGACTGCTTTCCGCTTCAACGACATCGTTCTTCGCAATATGATTATGCGCACTAAAGGTGCAGTAACTGAGCAATCTCCTATGGCGAAAGAAGAACGTCGTGAAGAGCGCAAAGAAAGACCAGCTCGCACTGAAGCACCAGCAGCACCTGTTGCTCAAGAAACTGCCCCGGCAGAAGCAGCACCAACTGAAGAAAAAGGAGACAACTAATGGCTCGATTTTTTAGACGTCGTAAATTTTGTCGTTTTTCTGCTGAAGGCGTAAGCCAAATAGATTACAAAGACATTGCTTTGTTGAAAAACTACATCACCGAAAGTGGTAAAATAGTGCCTAGCCGTATTACCGGTACTAGTGCTAAATATCAGCGTCAGTTGTCAACTGCAATAAAGCGTGCGCGCTTTTTAGCATTGCTTCCGTACACTGATTCACATAAATAAGATTGGCAATTTAAAGAGGTAGCAAAGATGAACATCATTCTACTAGACAAAATCGCCAACTTAGGCGGATTGGGTGACAAGGTCACTGTTAAGTCTGGTTATGCTCGTAACTTCTTATTCCCGCAAGGAAAAGCAGTACCAGCAACCAAGGCTAATCTAGAGAAATTTGAACAACGTAGAGCTGAATTAGAAGCTAAAATCGCAGAAGAGCTTAAAGCTGCTGAAGCGCGTGCTGAAAAAATCAATGCTCTTGAGAACGTGACAATTGCAGCACCAGCTGGAGACGAAGGTAAATTATTCGGTTCTGTTGGTACTCGTGATATCGCTAAAGCGATTACTGATGCTGGCGTTGAAGTCACCAAAGCAGAAGTTAAATTACCTGACGGAACTCTCCGTGAAATTGGTGAGTTTGAAGTTGATATTCAAATCCACTCAGAGGTAACGGCTAATGTGACATTGGCGATTATTGCAGAAGCATAATTTCGACAATATACATAGCGACTTAAGCGATTAATAAAAACACCGCAGTTTAATAAACTTGCGGTGTTTTTTTATGCTTATTTAATTTACTTTTTTGTTTGCCGTCGGTTTATTGGACTCCTGGTGGCATTTTACAGGCTTCTTTTTGGAAGGTATCGGCCAAATAAATAATCTTCCAGCCGTCTTCAAATTTATATAGTTGAAAAGAATTTACACCACAGTGACTAAGGTTTCCGTTTAACACAAACGCAAATTTGGTCCACACTGACGCAAGTTTGTCTGCGCTATTGATTTGGATATCCCATATCTTCTCATCCCACACGGCATCTCCTTTTGATGCAAGAGCTTGGACAAAATTCTCCACTGTAGTATCTTCTCTTAAACTGGCATGTGCACGATGAATAAGGGTTTGAGGGACAAACACTGAACGTACTTTTTGTACATTACCTTCTCTCATACCATCAAAAAGTGAGTTTATGGGTAGCATTATTTGTGCATCTTGAGAGGAGATACTATTCGCTTGTTGTGAATTTGCATGCCAACTCATCACAAAAAGACAGCTTGAAATAAAAAGTAAATATTTATTCATGGTACACCTTATAGGTCAATATAGTTTTTTGCTCACATAATACATTAGCTAAGGTGTTTTCCTTAGATCACGGAATACTGATAACTAAGACAGATTTATTAAAATTAATTTAAACCCATTCCAATCACCAAACCTACTGCTATACCGAGGCCAACGATCATAGCCGCAACAACAATACCTACAGCTTGGTTTCCTTTTGCCAATTCATCATGAGTATTAAAAGGCGTAATTTTGTCGAATAATTTATACCCCGCTACCATAAAAAAAAGCGTTACTGAGCATCCTAAAACTGCGTATACAAAATTAACTAATACAATCGTCCAATCCATTACTTAATGTCCTCTTTAATATCAAAAATTTTCTCCACATAATTCAAGGTTTCCTTTGAATGCTTGCCTGTGACTTCAGGTAAAGCGATGTACATAGAGTGCCACTCACGTGGGTTTAAACCTGCATCTATAGCTTTTCGTTGAGCTTTCAAAATGTTTCCACGACCAGCATTGTATGAGCCATACATGAACTTGAGCCGCTCTTCTAATGCGCGGCCTTTCTGCCAAAACTCGAACTGCTGTTTGTTGTACCAAATTCCGGCGGCGATGTTCCAACGCGGTTCGGTTGAGTTACCTGAAATGTATTTATTTTTGGTACGAATTTCATTATATGTACGCGGCATGATTTGCATAATACCCTTTGCGCCTACGTGGCTTTTTGCAGTAGGATTTAGATTACTCTCTGCAACGGCTTGCGCTTTAAAATAGTGCCAATCAAATGCCGGCCCAAAAAAACGTTTGGAATATTTTCTAAAATAATCGTCGTAATCTTCATGGTGTTTATATCGCGAAAAATCACCTGCCGTTGCTGTTGTAACAACAAACAATAGTGAAGAAACGACTATCCCTATTCTTAGCATTCTTATAAACACGTATGACTCCTTAAACACTTCCTTCTAAAAACTGTAACAAGATTAACAGTTCCTCACAATAGGTGCTTTATATTGCGATTGAAATTGCGCCGGACAACTTTTGCTAGCGGGTGGGTAGTAGGCTGTATATTCACTAACAAGATGGTGTTCCATAAGAATTATAAAGTACACTTAATAATTAGCTTCGTTATGCTAATTAGACACAACTTATATACCAGTAAAAAGGAAATCTCATGAAAGAAGCCGTGATTGTTTCAACAGCACGAACTCCCATTGGCCGTGCTTTTAAAGGCGCACTAAATAATACTAAATCACCTACCATGACTGCGCACGCTATTCAGCATGCAGTTGAGCGTTCAGGTGTTGAAGGCGGCGAAGTAGACGATGTTATTATTGGGTCTGTTTTGTGTGCGGGCAGTGCAGGGGGAAATATTGGTCGATTAAGTGGCTTAGCTGCAGGGTTGCCCAATACAGTGTCGGGTCAAACAATTGATCGTCAATGTTCTTCTGGCGTGATGGCGATTGCTACTGCCGCAAAACAAATCATGGTAGACGGCATGAATATAGTGGTTGCTGGTGGGCAAGATAACATTTCAGAAATTCAAGCGAAGTACTTTGAATGGGCAAGCAAGTGCCTAGATAAAAACGTCACCAAAAACTCCCCGCATGCTTACATGCCTATGCTTTATACCGCTGAACATGTTGCTAAAAAATATAATATTAGCCGAGATGCTCAAGACGAATATGCATTTGCGTCGCAAATGAGAACCGCCGCTGCACAAGAGGCGGGGCGCTTTGATCAAGAAATTGTTCCGATTACCACAACGAAGGCTAATTTTAATAAAGAAACAAAAGAAGTTAGTTTTGAAGAAGTCACATTAAGCAAGGATGAGGGAAACAGACCATCAACCACTTTAGAGAGTTTACAGGGGTTAAATTCAGTTGTTGAAGGTGGTTGTATAACTGCTGGTAATGCGAGTCAACTTTCGGACGGCGCATCAGCATGCGTAGTAATGGAACGCAGTTTAGCGGAACAGCGTAATTTAGATATTCTTGGTACTTACAGAGGCATGATGGTTGCAGGCAATGAGCCAGAAGAAATGGGAATAGGGCCAATTTATGCAATACCAAAATTGTTGAAAGTACATGGCTTGAATATTCAAGATATCGGTTTGTGGGAATTAAACGAAGCATTTGCATGCCAAGCGTTATATTGTCGCGATTACCTTAATATTGACCCGGAAATTTATAATGTTAACGGCGGATCAATTTCAATAGGCCACCCATATGGAATGACCGGCGCTCGCACCGTCGCTCACGCATTAATAGAAGGCAAGCGTAGGGGTGTTAGGTATGTTGTCTCGACCATGTGTGTTGGTGGTGGCATGGGCGCGGCAGCATTATTTGAGGTCAATAACTAATTATTAATGATCATAATTTGAGCAATATAGGGGTTAACGCCCCTAGTTGTTGACATCACTATCCTTCCTGCTACATTGTATAACATAATAATAAAAAGCTTAGCTCACGGACTATTTGAGTAAAAAGCCTAAAAACACGGATGTAAACGTTTCCTAGAGATTTTACATGCAGTTGAAGTTCGCAGAAAATAATGGTCTGGCTAGTAATCATGCGTCTCATGACTTGTTAGTGCTCGATGAAGACGCATCTTCTCTTTTTCATAATCAAATGCAAATGTTTGCACATGCCTCTAACAGCGATAACGCTTTTGTATACTTAATTAGCGAAAAGCAATTTTTAAGTGTAGGAAATTCAACACATATAGAAACGCTAGACTTTGAAGCTTTGCTTCAACATATACTTACTTTAAATAGCAGTTTTGTCATTCTAGACAAGCAAATAAACGATATATATACCCAAGATAAGCCCATAGTTTTGGCATTAACGAGTCATGAAAATAATAGCCCTCTGGCCTTAATTGGTAGTAAGCTTGACCATACAAATAAGCCAATAAGCAAACAAACCATAGAGATGCTGAAGCTGATTGCGAGCCAGTTTGAGATTGAAAATAGGCTACGACAAAAAGTCATCCAAACCCGAGAATTGGATGAACGTCACATGCAAATTTCGGAGCTTAATCAAGACTATATTTGTGTGAAAGATATCAATCACCATATCGTTTATGCCAACCAAGCCATGCTTGACACTTTTCCTGTTAAATTTAGACCGATGATATTGGGAAGTACAAGTTTTGAGTATTACGAGCCTGAAATAAGTGCACAAATGATCGACAGCGATCTACAAGCATTAAAAGACGGTTTATACTCAAAAAATCAACATATGATCTTTGCAAATGGCGAAGAGAAAATTTTACATGTCACTAAAAAGGCTTTTAGCGCCTCAGATGGCAATACTTACTTAATGTCCGTATCGCGTGATGTAACAGAAAAAGAAATTCTAATTAACGATTTGAAACGTTCAAATAGCGATTTAGATAACTTTGCCTACGTGGCGTCACACGATTTACGTTCCCCGCTTAATGTCATTAAACGCTTGGTATCGTGGGTCGCAGAAGACTGTGCCGACATTTTACCTCCAGACAGCAAAGACAACCTAGAATTAACATTAAATCGCGTTGCTCGTATGGAAAAACTCCTGGTAGATTTATTAAGTTATTCCAGAATTGGTAAAGACTATCAAGAATCAAGCAAGACTAACCTGCGTGAACTGGTAGTTGAATTATTATCCCTACTTGATTTACCCATGGGCTTTGTTGTGAATTGCGATAACGTCGATATACATGTTCCAGTGGTGCCTTTTAACGTTGTAATGTTAAACCTAGTTTCCAACGCTATAAAACATCACGATTCAGGGAACGCAAAAATACAAATAAAAGCAAAAGTTACAAAACGCGCTAGTATCATTAGTATCGAAGACAATGGTCCTGGTATCGCAGAAAAAAATAAAGAGCGTATTTTTCAGTTGTTTGAAACACTTAAGCCACGAGACGAAGTTGAAGGCAGTGGTATGGGCCTTAGTGTAGTGAAAAAAATTGTCGAACACTATGGTGGCAGTATAAAGGTAAGCGATAACTTACCAAGAGGGACAAAGTTTGAGATAAATTGGCCAATTACCAATTTAGCCAGACCAATTCTAGCGAATGTAAACAAATGATTTTGATTTTTAACTTACCACAGCTTATCGCTGTTTAGAGAAGTAAAAATGGAACTGAGAAGAAGACTCAATGTACTGTTGGTCGACGACGATATTGCAGATCGCAAAATAATTCGTCGCACACTCGCTGAAAATGCCGCAGAGGTTAAGGTAGTAGAAGCCTCTTCAGTAAATGAGGGGCTTGCTATTATGCAAGGTCAGACATTTGATGTGGTGTTACTCGACTACAGAATGCCTGAAATGAACGGTATTGAAATGGTTCAAGAACTACGTTCGCGACCTGACTTAGGCAGCACTGCAATTGTAATGATGAGTGCGTCTGAAAACGAATCACTAGCCGTGAAATGCATTGAAGCAGGTGCTCAAGATTTTATTCAAAAAGCAGATCTTGAACGCCTCAATTTGCATCGTGCAATTATACATTCTCAAAAACGTTTTGAATTAGAACACAAACTGCACCAAAATTATTTAAATGTAAAACACTTAGCTGAAAAAGATCCCTTAACAGGTTTATCCAACCGCCACCACTTCAATCAATTAATGGACATTTTATTAGCTCGTCCTAATTCCGGAAAAGCAGATGTGGCACTACTTCTGATGGATTTAGACGATTTTAAATATGTTAATGACACTTTAGGTCATGATGCAGGTGATAGATTGTTAATTGAATTCTCGAAACGCGTGAAAAAGCAACTGCGCCGCCATGAAAGTTTTGCCCGATTGGGCGGTGATGAATTTGCTATTATTTTGGGGGGGATAAAGTCAACACAGCAAGTACGCTTGGTAACCCAACGCATTCAACAAGCAATGCAAGAGCCAATTCATATAGGTGGTTCTGAAGTATATTGTAAAGCGAGTATTGGTGCCGCGATTTACCCCAGTCAAGCCCAAGAAAAGGACCAATTAATTAAATGCGCTGATGTTGCAATGTACAAAGCGAAAGCAGACGGCAAGGGCGAAATAAGACTGTATGATCAGTCAATGAGTGACCAGTATAGCCGCCAGTTTGATATACAAGTTGGTTTAAAAAAGCATATACAAGAATCTAGTTTTAATATTCATTTTCAGCCAGTTGTTGACTTAAATAATAATAAGAAAATTGGCTTTGAAGCACTTATTCGTTGGCCCGATGAAGAGCAACAAATAGTACCTGATGAGTTTATTCCAATTGCAGAGAAAAATAGTGATATCCATGCTATTGGAGAATGGGTAATAGATAAAGCTATCCAACAGATTTCTCAATGGCAAAAATTGCATGCTCAAGAACGCTTCATTGCGATTAATATCTCGCCTATCCAATTGCAAAATTTGGAAGTAACGCAATATATTATTGACTGCTCTGAAGCCTACAAAGTAAATCCAAATAATATCGTACTAGAAATTACAGAAACGGCTTTGTTCGAAAAACAAGCGGTAATCAAGCAGTCAATTGAACGCTTGTCTAACTATGGTTTTTTAATTTCTCTAGATGACTTTGGGGTTGGTTATTCTTCGATTTCGCACTTAATTGAATATCCTATTAGTATCGTAAAATTGGACAAATCTTTATTTTCGTTAGAGCATGGTAAGCAAAAACGCAAAGAAGTATTTGTTGCGCTTGCTGAAATGCTAAAGCGTTTGAATATGACGATTGTTGCTGAAGGGATTGAAACCCAAGATCATCTCGATATGTGCAAAAGCTTGAACATCGACCATGGTCAAGGCTTTTACTTGGGTAGACCCGTCGCGGCGACCGTAATTGAAGCTGAAATTGATATGAAAGTGCCAGCGTAAAAAATAATTAGTTGGTATCGATAACTAAAAACCCCGTGTTTAAATAGCACGGGGTTTTCTTTTAATCTGCGCGTTTTATTGCATGCTATGTAAAGCAACTAAAGTGTAAACCAAAGGGGCATTCCAGTTTATAGTGACTTCGTTAGTAGAGTAACTACACCAATCGTCAAGAAAAGTAGTCGCCGCAAACGAGCCTTCGTAAGTACATTTATCTTGCTCTCCAGTATGCGGCCCGCCTACTAAAAAACCAGGCACGGGGTCATTGACGTCATCAGCATAGGAAACTCGATGATGCGGATCCATCGGTGATTTTGATCCAAAGCCGGTAATGTAAGAATAGTCCGTCGGGTTTTTGCCCATTACATAATCTATTAAACTAGACGCTGAAGTTTTATACTTCTCGATTGACGTATGCCGATAAGCTTGCAATAAAACGAATGCCTTATTCAATGCAACCGAATTACTACCCCATACAAAATCGGACTTTACCATGGGTACACCATAGGCAGACTGTTCTTTTAGTCCTACAAGTTCATCTGAATATTCAAGCACTTTCTCAACAATTACGTCGTAGTCAGGTGCTTTCATTACTGTTTTTCCTTCTGACAGCAAAGAAATATAAGCCAGTGTCATAGTGTCTTGCCAACCAGGAGTAGTAAGTTCATCGGCAAATTGTTGAAAATTATCTAAGTAATTTGAATCCTTGGTTAGTAAAAATAATTCAGCGGCTGCCCATGCAAATTCACCCTTTAGTTCTGAATCGCCATATTCACCGGTCTTTATATCTTCAGGTTGCTTATAAATAGCTTTTGGGTGAGACATTGCCCATTGATAAGCGGCAGTTGCGGCCTGCTTATATTCATTTGCTTTTGCGGTAAATGTTGGTAATTCACTTAACACTCTGCTTGCCATAGCAAAAGTCGCGGCAAAGTTTAATGCGGCACCAGTACTTTTTTGTACGACAAACCTTGGTTCAGTTAAGGTATGCGGCATAACCGCACTCATGAAGTTTTTTGTCGTTAGTTTGTGGTAAACCCCACCATCATTGGGGTCTTGCATGGTTTCCATCCAATCTAGGTTCCACATAATTTCGTCAATAATATCAGGAACACCATTTGACGATTCGGGAATGTCGATACTGCGTGTTTCGTAAAAATCTTCAAAATGTGAATATGCTAGTAGCAAGGTGTAAGTCGAGATGCCGCTATTCACAATATATTTATTGTAATCTCCAGCATCGTACCAACCTTTTGGTGAACTAATGACAGTGCCAGCAGGGCGCGCTGCAGAGGCCGCTGATTCATGCACAATAACATCGGTATCTAAATGACCTGCTTGGCGCTGCCATGCACCGGCGTATTCTTTACTCAAGGCCATGCCAGCTCGGTTAAAATAATAAGCTTTTAGCGCCGCATCGTGCGTAGCTAAAAATCCATCTTTAGAAATATTAAAGCTAGGAGATTGCATAACGCCATCTACTTTGACCACATAGGTACCGGGGCGAGTTAATTCACTAAAGTCTGCGAGTTTAGCCGTTTGATTTGCTGGCGCCCATAATGATGCTGTAGACAAAGTCCCCTCGAATACAACTTCACCACTTGACGCATTCTCTATACGAAAACCTTGTTCTTGGGATTCTATGGACGCATTTTCTGAAGTCTCAAACGGCACTACAGCAAGCTTTGTTGAATTGGGTAAATAAGCGATTTGATTAACTTTAATTTTGTTACTTGTTCCTATTTTGTCGTTGAGTGTTAGTTCTGACGTGATGGAACTGCAAGCGCTAATACCGATAAGGCAACTAGTAATAAACGCGGAAATGAGTATTCGTATTTTTTTATTCATTTGTTGTGCTCCCTTTATTTTTCTCAAAGCTTGTAGAGTCATTTAGTTGCGGAATTTACACCTTTTTAACAGTGTAAACGTTTTCATTATTAATTTCACGCTTAGATAAAGCGATTAAATCGATTGATAATTCCAATTGGCGACTTATAAGCTTAAATGGTCAACTAGTTGTATATTAACTTGGGAGCAACAGTATGATTTTATTTTTTTATTCAATAGTGGCTTTTTTAGGTATTGCTATAGGTGGGTACCTGTCCTTTTTGTCTCATTCCCAAATTTCCAATATTCACTCATTAAGCACTGATGATTCAAAAAATCATCGTCAAAACGCAATGAAAAATTAATCGGTGAAATCTCCTAATATAATCAATTAAAAAGCTCAGTTTCAGTTTTAAATACCCAATCTGACAGCCGCCTCTACATGTCACGCAATGGTATTTCCATGGTGGATTTAGTTTTACATCTTCTTCTAAAAATATGTTTAGCAAAATTTTTGCATAGATGTATGTTATTTTCGCTAATGTTTTTTATACTATTTATTATTTGGATTTACACAATAGGTTGATTTAAAGTGGAGTATATAGATACTTCTTGGCGCACGGCATTGATGCTCTCATTTGTATTGCCGATGTGGGTGGTAGCTTTAGCCCTCGCTATTCGAGATATAGAAACAATCGCAAATCGTTATCTTGCGGCGTTTATATTTCTTTATGGTCTCAATCTGGCACCTCAAATCATCGGCTTTTCGGGGTTCTATCAGGCCTTTCCATGGCTGACATTTGCACCATTTAATAACGAACTCTGGCTGGGACCTTTGCTGCTAGCACATACATTTTCTCTGCTAAAAATGCCTCCTCGAAGCATTTATAAATGGTTCTTTTTACCTGGTGTAGTGCAATCTACTTACTATTTTATTGCCTTTGTATCTATGCCAGATTACAAAGATAAATGGGCATTTAATGATGCATTCCATGAAATTTATTTTGTACCATTAGAATTGGCAGTCGGTGTATTACTAAGCCTTTATTGTATTTGGAAATGTTGGCAATTGATAACATCGTACCAAGCTCGATTGGTCAATGTGCAAAGCAGTATTGAATCGTTTGATACCCAGTGGCTAAAGCGCGCAATTATATTTTTCTCGGTATTAACAGTCATGTGGATTTTGTTTGAATCTTACAATCAATTGGTTCAGAAAATGACTTATGTTGATCAGTTTGGTTTTTATATTCTATTTGCCGCTATTGTGCTGTGGAGTGGAATTCAGGCATTATCACACATTCGCGAACCTTATCCTTCAGTGCGGTGGTTAACTGATGAAGAAGAAAATGAAGTTTCTCAACAGCAGGACGATCATATTGCATCGTTAGCAGAACGAATATTATTAGAACTTGAGCAGAAGCAGTGGTTCAGGCGCTCTAAGCTTAGCATCAACGATATTGCTCGCGATCTTGGAACAAATGAAACATATGTATCACGAGCGCTTAACAACTATCTTAAAAAGAATTTTAATCAATTGGTTAATGAAGCTCGAGTGGATTATGCAAAACAGACCATGCAACAGAGAACCAAGGAAAGCCTTTTAGAAATAGCCTTCGATAGCGGTTTTGCTTCCAAGGCTAGTTTTAATCGTTGGTTTAAACAATGCACTGGGATGTCACCCAGTGCATGGTTAGCTAGTCAAAGCGAAGTTATTTAGCTTGCTCGAATAGTGATAACGCAGTTTCCATTGCAACATCACGACCAGATAAAAAGTCATTTAACTGTTCTGAAGCGTAGATGTCCGGATAAGCGCCTAGGCCATCTAATGCATTTTCAATAGTGTAACGATTACGAATAAGTGGAACACGGACAACAATTTGTGATTCAGGTAGGGTCAAGAATGCGATAACGGTAGCTGTTGTTCCTCCTTGGTTTCCTCCTGTCGCATCACCAACAAGCGTGACATTCGTTTGTTGTTGAATGTGCGACAACAATGCTGCAGATGCTGATGCATTCTTCTTGCTAGTTAGTAATACTACCTCCCCTTTGAATGCATATTTTGCTGGTTGCTGTTGCTGAGCATTTATTCCTAAAGCTTGTAACGGAATCGCTCTACCATAATCAATTAATGGTAATTTTGTTTTGTCGATATCAACCGCGGTACGATCCCAACTCGATAACTTCTCTGCCAATGGGCCGAGCGGTTTTGACGAAAGCCATGCGCCATTCACAAGTGTAAAGGGAACCTGATACAGGTGTCTCAGTAAAGCCATTTGCGCATCATCACTGCCACCACCATTACTTCTAAGATCAACAACTAGCTCAGTAATACCTTTATTATCAAACTCTGCGAATACTTTTTCAAACAGTTCGAATGCATCAATAGGCTGTCGGTAATTGACAAAGGTATCTACTTTTAATACTGCCGTGGTGTCGTTTATTTCAACGTTAACGGCGTCTTTGAAGTTTAATCGATATGGTTGCTTACTGAGTTTTATCCAGTCGTCAAAGCTAATCGCTGCCATTGATGTATTGGTTGTCTGGTCGGCACCCAGTTTTTTAACAAGAATATTAAACTCATTAGCAAAGGTGTCTTGCTGTAGCACTGCGGATGAGAAGAATTGTTCGAAACTAGAACCCAGCAAATCAAAGTTTTGTTCGAGCAACGACACTGTAGTGTGATCTGTATAGCCATCACGTTCAACATAGGGTGAGAGCTGACTGATGATGCGCTGGATTGGGTATCCATTAATAGCAATGATTTCATCACCTTTTTTAAGATCCGTTTCGCTATCGGCATATTCAACAAACATTCGATTGTCGAAGATCCGAAAACGAAACGGCATAAAGGATTGTCTTTTTTGCTTTTCTAGCTTAGGGGAAAACTCGGCTTTCGTATGCTCACAGCGAAGACTTACTAACAACTTTGACACAGCGGTATAAAACTCTAATTCAGAAGGTTTATCAGCCACCACCTGTTCCAATTCTGTCCAGCGACTAGCTAGTTCGCTATTTGAGATGTATCTGTTGTAGCCTGGATGGGCTGTTTCAAGTGCGTTTTTCAGTAAAGTAACATCGTTGGTGTAATTTTCAGAGGCGATAACTTGGCTACTAACAACCAATATAAAGCCACACAATAAAAGACGTAAATGCATAATGATATCCATAGTAATAAGTAGAGATACCAGTGTGATGTTAAGCTATTAAATCGTCGACTCAGTATCTGTAAACCCTTATAAATACTGAATTTGAGACTAGTAAACTAAAGAATTATCACTGCTGATCAATCTTGGATAACACAATTTTTACAGCAAAAGTCGTTAAGTAATACTTGGCATAGTACAAGGTTTTATTGTTTTCAAACCGTCAAATGAAGTCTGCATTACTTCGACTCAGGCACTAAGCATTTTCTTTTTCACTGTGTTCAAATGCCCTTGCCATTCAGGCGAAAGTGCTTCAAGTTGAAGCGCTCGGTCAAGCTGTTCCAAGTATTGCCCTGAGCTATTAAGCGCTGAGGTTTGTTTTTTTAATTGGCGCAGTTTCCAAATGTCTTTTACACTAATTCTACTTTCATTGCGTGACACTAAAACAACTTTGTCACCGCAGTTTATTTGACCTGTTTGTGCCACCCTGAAATACCAACCGGTCAGCGCATGCTCGGCAATAAACAAATCAATTTTGCGAACGCCATAACGATGGTTTATTTTCGAGCAAGGTGCTCTTGGTGAAACCACTTCTAATATAACTGAGCCAATGGCATATTTGTCGCCAATATATACATTATCTTCATTCATTTCAGGTGCTGAAATATTTTCGCCTATACTACCAATAGTGAACGCCACTTTAGTGTTTGGAAAAGCATCAGCCAATTTGGAGTAACTGTCTTGTGCATATTGGTGAATCGCCATAAATGGCCCACCGTGGAGCTTTTTATTCCCTTGCTCATCTTCATTGGCTCCTTCGCTATCTATATGTAATGATGTATGAGGCGATTTGATGATGCTACTTGGCGACTTTCGTGGGCCAAATGGTTGCGGTTTACCAGCAAATAGATGGCTTATGTGCACGTGCACTCCTAAATCAATTAATAAAGTGTAGTCGTTAAAGCATAAATCGATTCGCAAATTTATACAAAAATAATAATTAGCTTTTAAACCTTTTACACAAGACGTGCGACTCAACTTATAACCCACAATGAAGTGATGAATACAGAGATAAAACGAAAGTTATTAAAATGGACACACATTTGCAATTGGTGAGCGACAAACAGCTTAACAATGAGACAGAAATGGCGCTTATTGTTAAAGCTACGGCAGGCGATAAAGCGGCTTTTAAAGCGCTTTACGATGCTCACTTGCCTCGCATATATGGATTGTGTAGTCGCCTTTGTGCCGATCGTTCTCAAGCTGAAGATGCGACACAAGAAGTATTTATTCAGTTGTGGCAAAAAATAAAGAATTTTAATGGTGAAAGTAAGTTTTCTACTTGGCTGCATAGTGTGGCCACAAATATTACGATTTCATACATTAGAAAGCAAAAAGGATGGTGGCAAAAAATGATGAATATAGAAGATTCGCCATACCAAGAACAAATAGCTGAAGCGTCGATGAATTCTATCGATTTAGAAGCCTTGGTAAAACGCTTACCAGAAAGAGCTCGTTTAGTGTTTGTGTTGCACGCGATAGAGGGTTATCGACACGAACAAATAGCCGAAATTTTAGACATGGCGATAGGTACGAGTAAAACACAGTTTCATCGAGCAAGAAAGCTATTAGAGGAATGGATAGATGCGTAAATCCAATACATTATCAAAGACTGAGAAGCTTGATGCCGGATTAGAAGGTTTTGAACGTGAAAAGCTACCTTCAAGAGACCTATGGCAAGGCATCGAATTTGAAATTTCTAAGCCAACAATGGGCGATAATAATGCTTCCTCAAGTAAGGTAATTAAGTTCACTAATAAACCTATGTATGGACTTGCTGCCAGTTTCGCACTAGTTGCAATGGTAGGTTATTTTAGTTTTCAAACTGGTGTTAGCACGTCGGGACAAGATTTAGCAGAAGCGTTGAGCGCTCAGCATCAATTACAAAAAAATGAACTGATAGCGAGTTTTGAGGGGCAGCAAAGTGCGACTCAAAATTGGCAAGAGCAAATTTCAGAACTAGACGAAGCGGCACTAGCTATTAAAAAAGCGCTTGCCGAAGAGCCAAACAATGCGGCACTTTTAAACATGTTAAAGAAAGTGCATGAGCAACAAATATCCCTTATTGAGCAGGTTCACAAACCCGCTTGGCAACAGATTTAACAGAGGTACTTTATGAAATACACTACACTGAAAAATACTTTTTTTGGGCGATTTATATTAACGTTTACTTTAAGCTTAACACTCTTAGGTAGCCCAACTGCCATGGCGTTAGAGGATGTCGACAAAACGCTTGACGTTGAACCTAACAGTTTAATTGAAATTATACATGTAAACGGCAGCGCAAAAATAAGCGCTTGGAATGAAGACAAAGTAAGAGTCACAGGCGAATTGGGCGAGAGAACCGAAGAGTTTAGGTTCGAACGAGATGGGAATTCTGTCATTATTGAAGTTAAAGTGAAAAAAAGTAAGAGCTGGAATTGGGGCAAAGACAATAAGGGTGATCGGTTGGAAATATTTGTTCCTACAAAGACTAGACTTGAATATCAGTCAATTAATGCCTCTGTGCGAGTAAGTGATATAGAAGGCGAGGCCGACATTCAGGTTATTAATGGTTCAGTAAGGGCAGAAAATTTGTCGGGAAGGATAGAAATAGAATCGGTTAACGGCGATATTAGAGGTACTAGTTTAGTAGGTGAGCTATCGGTAAGTTCGGTTAATGGTGAAATAAGTTTGAAGCATATTGAAGGTGATGAATTATCAGTTGGCAGTGTGAATGGTGAAATCGAAGTGATATCAAACGCTCGACAAATATCGGTAGAAACCGTAAATGGTGAAATAGACCTTACCGCGCAGGATGTAAGTGATGTGCAAGCAACCACGGTTAATGGGAGCATAGAGCTAAATATGAATCTACTAGCCAATGGTAAAGTGCGAGCAAGTTCTGTTAGTGGTCGAATAGATTTGGGCTTTCAGTCTGATGTAAGTGCAAAGTTTGATATACAAGCTCATGCCGGTGGAAGTATCAAAAATAGGTTAACAGATGATAAACCGACTAAGGCTAAATATGGTCCGCGCCGCTCGCTGGAGTTTTCTACTGGCAATCCTACGGCTCATGTCGAAGTGTCTACAGTTAGCGGTCATATAGAGCTTAAAGAACGAAATTAAGATGAAGTAAAGATTTAGTATTACCAAAATCAGCCCAAAGCATTTTGGTATTATAGGCCTCAATTTATTGAGGTCTTTTTTTGTCTTTAGTTAGTTATTATATCGATTATTTTTGTATTCAGTGATGCTCTTATTACTACTGGTATTGATTTGGATGTGGGAGTGTAAGAGTGGTCTCCTACACTGTTGATAGGTACCAATGGATTAGTTTCAGGATAATATGCCGCTACATTGCCTCTTGGTATATCGTAAAAAACCAATTTAAAATCATTTATTTTGCGGGTGGTGTTTCCTTCCCAAATAGATTCAATTTCGACTCTTTGGCCCTCTTGCAAATGCATTTTTTTAGCATCATTTTCATTTATAAACAGTACTTTACGCTGGTTTTTAATGCCCCTGTAACGGTCATCCATCCCGTAAATAGTTGTATTATATTGATCATGAGAGCGTAGGCTTTGCAAGGTGAATACCTGCTCTTTTTTAGCAGTATATGCCGCTATCAGATTATCTGTTTGTTCAGAGTATAAAGAACTGGGTATATCACAAGCACTAAAAGTAGCTTTGCCACTTTGCGTATTCCATTGTCGGTTGGCAGCGCTATTGGCGAGATGGAATCCATGTTTTTGTTTCAATTTTTGGTTGAAGTCGACAAAACCGTCAATTGAGTTGGCAATTAAGTTTCGGATCAAACTATAGTCGTCTCGCAGAGCTAACCAGTCGATTTTTTTTAAGCTTTGATCTGCGCATTCTTTTAAAACTGCATTGGCAATGCGGGCTATAATATCGGTTTCTGACAAGCAATATTCGGAGGGTGGTGCAGACGTTCCAGCAGACGCATGCACCATGCTAAAGGTATCTTCTACCGTAATTTGTTGTGGACCAGAACCTTGAATATCGATTTCGGTTCTGCCTAAACAGGGCAAGATTAATGCATCTTTACTTACCATTAGGTGACTTCTATTAAGTTTGGTACTTATTTGAACATTTAGTTTAGCCTGACTCATTGCCTCTGCGGTATATTGGGTGTCGGGTGCCGCAGCTGCCAAATTACCGCCTAAACAAATAAGTATGCTACTTCTTTTCTCATATAAGGCGGTTAAGGCAGATTGCACATTGTGCCCCATTTTTTGAGGCATAGGTATGTCAAACTGTGCGCTGAGCTTGTTCAAAAAGGACAAACTTGGCTTTTCATTAATACCCATCGTCCTATTCCCTTGCACATTACTATGGCCTCTAACCGGGCTTAAGCCAGCTCCTTCTTTACCAATTTGCCCCATCATAAGGTGCAAATTCGAGAGCTCTTTAATTGTTGCAACAGAATGTTTATGTTGTGTAATACCCATAGCCCAAGTACTTATCACTTTTTCGCTATGAGCAAAGATCTCAGCGGCCTCAGCTATGCGTGCTTTGCTAACGCCTGTTTGTTCTTCTATTTGTGACCATTCAGTTTGTTTGACGGCTTTCACATAGTTTTCAAAAGCGATTGTATGCGCTTCAATAAACGACTTATCAATCGCATTTGGAAATTTATCTATTATGGTTTTAGCTATCCCTCTAATGAGAGCAAAATCAGTGCCTAGTTTAGGTGTGAGATATAATTGGCTAATACTAGTACTTTTGCCGGTTAGTAACTCTAACGGTTGTTGTGGGCTTGCAAACTTTTGTAGGGCAATTTCTTTTAAGTTATTAATAGAAACAATCTTGCAACCGCCTTTTGCGGCTTTGCGCAAGGCGCTCATCATTCGGGGATGGTTTGTCCCTGGATTTTGACCAAACACAAAAATCGCATCTGCTTTATAAAAATCATCAAGTACTACGGTACCTTTACCCACGCCTATGCTTTCTTTTAATGCTACGCCACTTGCTTCATGACACATATTCGAGCAATCTGGAAAATTATTAGTACCAAAAACTCTTCCAAATAGTTGGTACAAATATGAAGCTTCATTGCTTGCACGACCAGAGGTATAAAACTCTACTTGGTCAGGCGACTCTACCGCAATGAGATGATTTTTTATTAGGGTTATTGCTCCATCCCAAGAAGTCGGTTCATATTTGTCAGTTTTTGCATTGTAACGCATGGGTTGGCTGAGTCTGCCTTGGTATTCAAGCCAATAATCACTTTGTTTTTTCAATTTACTCACTGTATGCTGCTGAAAAAACGCATTAGTAAGTTTTCGCTCAGTTGATTCCCACGCAATCGCTTTAGCGCCATTTTCACAAAAATGGACAAAGCCTTCTTCACTGTCACCCCAGGCACAACCAGGACAATCAAATCCGCCATCCTTGTTTACTTTTAATAAGTTTTTAATGTTGGATTTAACACGCTTACTCTGCAGCACTTGTTTAAATGCTGAGTTAACCGAATGCATACCACCTGCTTTATTTGGCTTTTTAATTTTCGCCATTTTCAATGGCCATTGTTGTATGAGTGTTTTCCAAGGAGTCGTTTTGATTTATAAAAGGCGGCGAGTATACTATTGGAGCGTCTTTTTTGGGTACATGTATAAGCGTGATATTGGCTGTATTAGCAAGCTGTAGTGCTAGATCACTTGGTGAGGCAAAACTAATCAATGTTTTGATCCCTATTCTGAGTATTTTTTGCACCAGTTCAGCTCCGCAGCGACTCGTGACGAGGGCAGCATGGTCTTGATACTCAATTTTGTTAGCGAGAATATTTCCAATCAATTTATCTAGCGCATTGTGTCGCCCTATATCTTCGCAACTAGCCTTTATTGAGCCCTTAGGGCAAATTAAAAAGGCACCATGCATAGCACCTGAATCAGCCGATATTGTTTGATATTGTTGCACTTTCTCTCTTATATCGATAAGTGCACAAATATCATATTGTGCAGCGATCATTTGTGATTGCTTAAGCTTGATTTGTTTAAAAGTTTCGTCCAAAGCAGCTGAACCACAAATGCCACAGCCACTGCTCCCTTTAAGTAAACGGATGCGCTCTTTAAACCGAAAGAAGCTGCGATTAGCAAGGCTTATTTTTAGGGTCAGGCCTAATTGTAGCCCCACAGTTTGATGGTATAAACGGTCCTCTTTATGAATATTAGGACGCTCAATGCTATGGTCGGCCCCAGTGTTTTTTGAAACGCTACTATTTGAAAAGCTATGCTCTGAAAAACAATGCTCTTCAACAGCATGTACATCAACAATAGTATCAATAATGCCTTCTGTGAATAAAAAGCCAATAGCGAAATAAGACAAATCTTGAGGCGTCATCATCATCACCGCAAAGGCAATGCCATTTAATTCAATCGCAATGGCTTGTTCTTGGGCCAGGCTATGATGAGCTGTTTTCGCTTTTATATTCATAAAGGTCTAGTCTATTTTTATGAGCAGTACTACCCAATCCTTTGTAATCAACAACCTGATACGTGCCGTCGATAGTCTTTGGCATTTTTTGCTAACACTTCAGCTTTAATCAGCCTTTATTCTAACGCTCTCTGCAACAAATTCATAAACAAGCCCAGACTTGATTGCATCAGTACCTTTACCGAGGTCTTGTTTAAAATGTGTAGCTTGTTCTTCTGATCGTTGTTTTTCAATCACATTGCCATTTAGCTGAACACGTTTATTGTAGCTGTCTGTTGGTATAAAAAAACCATAATCTTTAAACGATACTCGCATAATCGACTGATCATGTTGGGCAATAAAAAAACATCCTTTCTTTTGGCATACTTTACTTATTTCTGTTTCTGTTTGTATTGTTTTACCCACATATTTTGCAGGTTCGCTTATTAGCGATGTAAATTCAATATTATCCAATTCATTATTAAAAGGCTCACCAAAGGTTTCTGTTGTAAGTGTTTTTTCAACGGGCTCTGACAAGCGAATGACTTCATCTTGTGCAAATAGCTTTGCGCTAAGCATCAGTAACAAGGAAACACATAAAATATGTAGAGAATAATTAACTTTATTGTTCTGTATCATTGAGACCTCTTCAATTATTGCGGTGAATATCATTATTTTTGCTTATGAAATATTGCTTATTTTGCACTACATATTTTGTGCTACATGCAGTGCCGGTGCGAAATCCTATCCTATTTGCAGTCCTTCATATCGCAAGTTTATTGACAAATGCATAGCAATAAATTTACTTTTACGAACTAGCCAAGAAGAAAACACCGTCTATGCTCCAAAGTGTAACTTGAATAATAGGCGACTTCTATAAAATTAAAAATGTGATAAAAGGCCTTTTAATATGAAATTCTGCACTGCGACCTTAACACTTATTATGGCGATATTGATTATGCAAGGATGTAGCATGGTAAACGAAAATAAAATTCAGGAAAGTGAGCCCATTTTTTATCCCACTATTGATAATAAATGGATAGGACTTGGCATCGCCTATGGTTCTTATCGAGATGGTGAAAGTCCTGACTTAGAGAGTGTCAGTAGTGAAGCTGATATTTTAGAAGATCTCACTATTTTGACTTCTAACAAAGCAGTGCAATGGAATTTGATCAGAATGTATGCAGCCGATCCTGCCAGTGAACAAGTATTAAAAACTATCAAAAAGCACAACTTACCCGTGAAAGTAATGCAGGGTGCATGGTTATCAGGCAAAGATACCGACGCATATAATAACAATCAAATAAACGAAGTGATAAGGCTTGCCAATGAATACCCCGATATAATTGTTGCTGTCAATTTAGGCAACGAAATATTTGTGGATTGGTCTTACCATAAGTTCACAGTAGAACAAATGCCAATGTATTTAGAGTGGGTCGAAAAAGTACAAGCATCGGTGTCGGTGCCGGTCACATTGGCAGATGACTATAACTTTTGGAATAAACCCTGGAGCGCACAAATTGCTGAAAAATTAGATTTTATTGTGCTGCATGCATATGCAATGTGGAATTCACAAACTCTCGATAATGCAGTTAAATGGACCGACGAAACATACCAAGATATTCAGTCACGTTATCCTGAAAAACAAATTGTATTGGGCGAATCTGGATGGACGACGAGTTCTATTAGTACAAATGGTGACGAACGTTTAATCATTGCAGAGGCCACTGAAGATACTCAAGCTAGTTTCGTTAATGAATATAGAGCATGGCTGCAAGCAAATAAAATAGCGTCTTTTTACTTTGAAGCGTTTGATGAAAAGTGGAAAGGTGGAGCCGATAAACCCGATGGGATTGCGGAAAAAAATTGGGGCTTGTACCGCTCTGATAGAAGCCCTAAGAAAGTAGTTGCATCAAACTAAACAATCAACATGCCTTTAAATGGAAAGCAATTAGCTGACTAAAGGCCCAGTACTTTGCCGGACAATAAGTTCGGTTGGAAGCTCAACGTATTTTTCTACGTCTTTATTGCCGTTCATGAGTTTAAGTAATATTTGCATACACTGGGTCCCCATTTGATCTAGCGGTTGGCGAATTGTGGTTAGTTTTGGCGACATTAAACTGGCATAAGTAATGTCATCAAAGCCAATGACTGATACGTCGCCAGGTACGTCATAGTCGTATTCGCGTAGTGCATTCATTGCGCCTATGGCCATATCATCACTAAAACAGAAAACAGCGGTAGGGCGCTCCTTTAGACGTAAAAGCTTTTCCATTGCCTGAAAACCAGATTCAGGGCCATAATCGCCAGTTATGATAAACCGGTTATCAACTTCAATGCCGGCTTCGATCAGGGCTTGTTTATATCCATCAAGTCTTGCTTTGGTGCTAGGCGTCATACTAGGTCCTTTGACAGCCGCAATTTTTGTGTGTCCCAATTCAAGTAGGTGTTGCATTGCTTTTACCGCACCTAGCTGGTTGTCGATAACGACTTTATGCACATATTCAGAGTCTATTTCTTCGCATGAGTTAACCATAGGCGGCAACTGCTCTCTTAAGGGCTTGTCTTTGTTTATGGTGAAGGGGATTCGAGGAGTAAACACAAGGATGCCATCAGCTTGCCCTGAAGTGACCATGTCGCCGTAATATGAATCCCTTTCGATATTATTTTGAGTATCGCCAAGCAAGACTGAATAACCAGCTTTGGTGGCTTCATTTTCTATCGCCCTGATAATTGCAGCGTTAACCTGATTGGTAATATCAGGCATTACTACCACAACATTGTTACTTTTTTGTGTGCGTAAACTGGCACCAAATCGATTAGGTTTGTAGCCAGTCTCGTCAACCGCTTTCATGACTTTTTTTCGAGTTGATTTGCTAACTAAACTAGGCTTACTTAATGTCCGAGAAACGGTGGCTGCTGATACGCCTGAAAGCTTAGCAATATCCTTTATGCTTACTTTGACCATAATGATTAATTTATTTGATAGTATGTTGCATTTACATGCTTAAAATGAAACGAGTTTCATAGGTAAGCATAAGATACTACAGTAGTTTTAAATGAAAATCTCAGAATTTATAACGAAATGAATTTGTTTCATTTTTTAAGGTGTATCTTAATATAAAGCCTTATTATGCGGCCATTGGCAGCTTAGTTTTTTATTTCATTTTTGTGGCATATAGTGCTTTTGTAGCTGAGTCAATTGGTAGACTTTTTACTTATCTTAATACTAAGAAAGATGGTAAGAATGTTAAATTTGTCGCATAATATCTGGCCGTCAATTACGATATTTTAGTGAGACATCTGTGGCTGAGCGCGAAAGCAGCAATAACAATAAGCGAGATGAACAACTCGATATAGCCCAATTAAATACGCCACCGCACTCAATGGAGGCTGAACAGGCCGTCTTGGGTAGTATTATTCAGTCGGTAGATGCGTGGGATAAAGTTGCAGAAATACTCATAGAAGAAGATTTCTATAATCGCTCCCATCGCGTTATATTTTCTGCGATCACTCGATTAATATCAAAAAATAGCACTGCAGATCCCATTACATTAAAAGCTGAGCTTGAATTGAATAATCAACTCGAAGAAGTCGGTGATTTTGTTTACTTAGTCAATCTAGCCAGAAACACACCCAGCTCCTCAAATATTACGGCTTACGCCAATATTGTTAGAGAACGAGCCATTACTCGCGAGTTAATAGGAGTATCTAACGAAATTGCTGAGCTTAGCTTTAATCCTGAGGGGCGAGACAGTAAAGAGCTACTTGATTTAGCCGAAAGCAAAGTATTCGAAATTGCTGAAAAACGTACCGCCGCAAATGAAGGCCCGATTAGCGTTTCTGATGCAATTAAAAAGACTATCCATCGAATTGAAGAATTAGCCGGGCAAGACAAAGAGGTAACCGGGGTTTCTACTGGATTTCATGACTTAGATAAAAAGACAAGTGGCCTGCAACCATCAGATCTAATTATTGTGGCCGCTCGTCCATCGATGGGTAAAACCACCTTTGCCATGAATTTGGTCGAAAATGCATTACTTCTTGAAGAAAAGCCTGTCCTTGTTTTCAGCCTAGAAATGCCTGCAGAACAAATCATGATGCGGATGCTTGCGTCTTTGTCACGTGTTGATCAAACGTCAATTAGAACAGCCAGGTTACAAGACCAAGACTGGGGTAGAATTCAAGCAAGCGTCAAATCCCTGCACGAAAAAAACAACCTATACATCGACGACTCTTCAGGGTTAACCCCCATGGAAGTGAGAACACGTGCTCGCAAGTTGGCAAGAGAGAGAGGCGGGATATCGATGATTATGGTTGATTATTTACAGCTAATGCGAGTGCCTTCTCTTACTGAAAACAGGACACTTGAGATTGCAGAAATATCTCGGTCTCTGAAAGCTTTAGCTAAAGAGTTGCAGTGCCCAGTTGTAGCACTATCACAGTTGAATCGAGGGCTAGAGCAACGTGCCGATAAACGACCAATCAATTCTGATTTGCGTGAATCAGGGGCAATTGAGCAAGACGCAGACCTTATTATGTTTATTTATCGCGACGAAGTGTATGACGAAAACTCTGAGCTTAAAGGTGTTGCTGAAATCATTATTGGTAAACAACGTAATGGCCCAATCGGTACCACTCGATTAACCTTTCAAGGGCAATATTCTCGTTTTGATAATTATGCAGGTCCAGCTTATCAGTCTGAATAATTTGAGATTTATCGATTAGCTAGATAACGTTTTATTTGAATATTTCGCACAACAAAAGTGCAAAAAACTTCAATTTTGGTGTGACTGGCTTATTGAATGCCTAGATGTATTCTCTTAGTTATTGTTTTTAATGGTTTTTGTTTGTAGATTTATTAGGAATCATAATTGCATAACTTCTATGACTAACACCAAACGACAGCGAACATCATGCAAACCTTTATTCAAAACATTCCTAAAGCAGAATTACATGTTCACCTAGAGGGTACACTTGAACCTGAATTAAGCTTTTCATTGGCCGCCAAAAATGGGGTTGATTTAGACTATAAAACCCCCGAAGAATTAATAGCAGCCTATGATTTTTATGACTTGCCTTCATTTTTGAAAATATATTACGCAGCTATGAATGTATTGGTTGATGAAGACGATTTTTATCAACTGACTTACGCTTATTTAAAAAAAGCTAGTGAACAAAACACTATTTATGCAGAATTGTTTTTTGATCCTCAAGCACATACCAGTAGAGGTGTCAGTTTTGATACCGTCATTACCGGTATCCACAATGCGCAAGTTGCTGCAGAGCAAAACCTAGGTATAAAAAGCCAATTAATTTTATGTTTTTTAAGGGACATGAGTGCTGAGTCAGCGATGGAGCACTTGGAGCTTGCCTTTCCTTATCAAGACTGGATAGTTGGGGTTGGCTTGGATTCTGATGAACGCAATAACCCGCCGATAAAATTTGCAAAAGTATTCGCCAAGGCAAAGGAGAAAGGACTTAAACTCACCATGCACTGCGATGTCAATCAACTAAACACGCTTGTGCATATAGAGCAATGTATAGAGCAAATTGAAGTAGACCGTATTGACCACGGGGTAAATGCTTTAGAAAGTGAGATGCTATGTAGCTTGATCAAAAACAAGAACTTGGGTTTGACGGTGTGTCCGGTTTCTAATCAGTTTGTGGTGCAGTCATTAACGTCAAACGAAGTGCACGATATGCTCGAAAAAGACTTATTGGTGACGATTAATTCAGACGACCCCGCATATTTTAGAGCCTATTTAAATGAAAACCTGCTTGCTCTGCAGAAAGAAGGTGATTTTAGTCAAGCGCAAATTATCACTCTGGTTGAGAATGCATTTAAAGTAGCATGGTTAGATGAGGACCTTAAACAAGCTTATTTAGATAAAGTAACAGCTTATGTTGTCGAGTCTGAGGACTTGGTTTAAGTATGCAAAATCTATTGCTTAAACTTACATTGGTATTTGCAGCCTTTTTATTCGCATTAGGCTTTTCAGCAAATGTCTTTTCAACCGAAAAAAATATCGCAAAAGACACTAGCAAACCAATAAACGTAAAAGTCTTTATTGGTGCAATGTTCGAAATAGGCAACAATAGTGGCGACAAAGCAGGTGAGTTTCAATTTTGGTTTGAACGATATTTCGCCAATTCAAAACCCATTACTGTGAAGGGCGCTGCTAATTCGGTTTATTGTAACCAAAATGGTGTGTGCGGCTCAGTTTTAGGAATGGGAAAGGTTGCGTCTTCATCTTCTATGCAAGCAATCATTTTGAACAAACAATTTGATGTTTCAAAGGCTTATTTTTTGATTAGTGGCGTTGCGGGAACGCCACCTTCAAAAGGCACCATTGCTGATGTTAGTTGGGGTAGTTGGTTAATTGATTATGACTTGGGACATCGTTGGCATCCTTCAGAGGGAGAACCAGACGCACCCACATTTACGCCACGTAAAGGGTATGAATCTATACGTCGCTATCAGCTTAATGCCCACCTATTGAATTGGGCATTACACATAAGCGATGACGTTAAACTAACAGACTCTGAGTCGGCGAGGCAGTATCGTCAGCGCTATCCCCAAACTGCGGCGCGACGCAAACCCAAAGTTGGCTATGGTACCCATATGACAGGTGACACTTTTTTCCATGGCCCCGGTCTCTCGTCGGAAGCACAATATATGGCTGAGCTATATGGTGCTGACGATTATGTGATTACTGAAATGGAAGCTGCTGCGATTGCTCAAGTATTAGACAGAACGCTTGGTATAAATAGAATGATGAGTTTGCGTGGGGCAGTCAATTTTGATCAAGGACATCCTAATGAACGCACACTCGATCACCTCGATCCTGCACCAGGTGAAACGGCCGGGGGTTTTGAAGAAACCTTGATAAATATTAGCGCTGTCGGTGCAAAAGTAGTCGATCATATTGTAGAAAATTGGCATGTTTGGCAGCACGATGTTCCGCCTTTACCATGAATAAAAATAAAGTATTACTTACCGCTATAGCATTCATGACTTATATGATTATGTCGGGATTGCTGACCCAAATTGGCGTAATTTTGAATGCATTTTCTAAAAGTATTGGTTATCCCACCAGCCAGGCAGTTGCAGTCTTCTCATATTTAACTGGTGGTGCATTAATCGGTACATTTATATCCTTAGGCTTGTATTCACGATTTGCCCTTGGGTCTGTTTTAAAGGTGAGCTACGGTGTATTTTTGTGCGTTATGCTAGCCCTCGTTTTTGTATCAGTACCAAGTCTTGCGTTGGTCAAAGCGAGTCTATTAATATTGGGAATCTGTTGTGGTTGCGGCTTATCGGGTGGCGCAGTGATTATTTCCAAAAGTTACAATGCGGCTAAAAGGGCATCTGCATTTATTGCTACTGACTGTTCTTTCAGCGCCGCGGGCTATATTTTCCCAACTATCGCGATTTTTATGCTGGCGCAAAACATGGCGTGGACATGGAGTTATGCAGCGGTAGGTATTATTGCACTATGCTTATTTTTAATGTTGTTTTTAGTGCGCTTTCCCGAAACAGAAGCTACGCAAGAGAATAGTGCGAGGGTAGTTGAGCAGCTTAAGCATATTTTAACACTACGAGTCATACTCATGGGAATGGGTGTTTGTGCCTATTTGATAGCACAGACTACTTTTTTATCTTGGGCGCCTAATTATTTGGAGCTGACTTTTGCGCTAGCGTCTGAAAAAGCTGCCAGCGTGGTCAGCAATTATTGGGGATTGTCTATATTTGGTTTGTTAAGCTCCGCCTTACTCATCCATGTAATAAGACCCAGATGGATGTTAATGGGAGCGGTTACATTTGCCTTGATAATGTCAGTGTTTTTTAGTTTCACAAAAAGTGCTGATTATTTTCTTGTTCTCAGCTTTGCATTTGGTTTTTTTACTACTTGCATTTACAAAATTGCAATGGCCGTAGGATCAGAACAAATCGCTAACGCACCCGCGATGTTAGTGACCTTTTTATTGTTTAGTGGAGGTGTTGGCAGCGCCTCAGCACCAGCACTTTCGGGTGTTATAGTGAGTCAATTTGGACTTGCCGCGGCGATGTACATGACTATGATAAGTTTTGCCGTTGTCGTGGTGATGTTCAGTTTGTGCCTATTGTTAGAGCGATACTCTCCCAATATAAAGACCGATTAAATAGGCCTTAATCGTTAGTATTTTCAATCATTATTGCGTCGCCTTTTTTTACATGAAAGGTCGCTGCGGCATTTTCATAGTTACGTGATACCTGCACGTAACTTTCAGGGTCAATAAATGCGAGCCATTCACCTAAAGGGACGTCACTGTATGCCTTAACAAAGGTAATACCGACTGCATTGTTTTTATGGATAAAGGTAAATTTATCTCCTAACTGAATCCCTAATTTTGTTAGGTCAGCCATAACAAAGTTAGTATAGATATTTCCGTAAAGTGGGCGAGTGCGAGTGACTTGTCCGGCCGCATAAGATGCTTTGAATGCAGCACGCGAAACGGGTTTCATAATTTGCAGAGCAGCCTTTGCTTGCGGGCGTTTTCCGCTCTCTGCCCATTTAACTAAAGCGCGCAAAGCACTCAAGCGTTCAGCACTATTGAGGTTAACATGTCCAGGCCGACTAACTGTCCATAATACGGGAGGGTATTTAGCTTTTTTTGCATGCTCCACGTACATACGAGAACTGCTCGCTTCGCCATCGTTACTCATCAATAAAATAGGAAATTTGGGATTTCCAGGTAAATAGCTAGCTATTTTAGGGTTATCTGGTACTTGCCACTGAGGCTCTTCGTAATGATGAGCTCCTAATGAAATTGCCCCATCAAATCCTTGTGGAGACTGCTCAGCTAACAATGCTGTTATTCCACCTCCCATAGTTTCGGCGTAGATAAAAGCACGCTTAATATTGATGATGTTTTTGTTTACATGCCCCCGTAGTGCAATTAAATCTTTTACACCATCCGCCATAATCCATCGATTTCCAGCAAAACTGGGTGAAGCAATCGTCCAACCTTCTTGTAAGAGAGTCTGAAAGAACACTGTTTCTTCTTCGTAAACAGCAGAAAGTGGCAATGATTCAGGCCGATAACCTCTAGCCAGAAAAAGCACATCACCGTTTGCATTTTCTGGTACATCTACGATAAATTTTGAATCCTCAATCATGCCAGTATGTCGTGTTGAAGCGTCAATTTGAAAAGCAAAAAGTAGAATAAAAACAGTAAGCGGAAAACTTAGTTTATATGAAGATATCATGAGAATAGGTGCTTTTAAGGAGAAGTACTTAAATAATAGCACATCAATAAATCCGCATACTCTGAATACCAATTGTTTTGCGCAAAAGTTGGCAGATTGGCAACGATAGTAAAAAGCTTATGCCGTTTTGCCTCTACAAGGAATTATCGCAGCGTTTATTGAAATCAGGTGAAAGTAAGGAATATGGCTAAGATCCTTTAATATTTTGACTTTAAATAGTCTTCACTCTATGTTTGTATTAATTAAGCCTCACTGACAAACAGCATGCCCATAACAAACATTTTCCGAAAAAACATAAGCATATTCCAGTGCGCAGTATTTATTTTTATTCTTAAGTCTTTAATCGCTAGCTCTACCGCTTATGCAATCATTAAAAACAATGCAATGCCAACTGATTCGCTGGATATATTAGTCTTGGGAACGGAGGGTGGAGTCAGTAGCGATAATTTGTCTGCCTTTTTGATTGGGCCAAATGACCAATCTTATAGCGTAGCTTGCGATGCTGGCTCATTGCTTACCGGAATTGAAAGTGCGGTTTCTCAACGCAATTTCTCTAATATTTCTGTACCGCAAGATTATCCTCTTTCAAAGGCCGGATATGTATTGCGTGAACATATCAAAGGATATTTAATTTCTCATGCACATCTTGATCATATTGCAGGGCTTATTATTGCTTCGCCGGAAGACACAAAAAAACCGATTTACGGCTCTGAAAACACCATAGGCCTTATCCGAGATCATTATTTTAATTGGCAGGCTTGGCCAAATTTTGGCGACCAAGGTAACAAACCTCATTTAAATAAATATGATTTCCAGACATTACAAAATAAGCAGTGGCAGTCTATACCCAATACTTCTTTCAAAGTGGCTGCTTTACCTCTGAGTCATAGTGGTGTTGAGTCGAATGCTTTTGTTATTGAGTACAAACAAGATTTGATAGTGTGTTTGGGAGACACAGGTCCTGATTCTGTAGAAAAATCAAATAACATAAAAGCGCTTTGGCAATTTATTGCACCTAGCGTCAATAAGGGACGGTTAAAAGCCATTATTATTGAAAGTTCTTTCACCAACGATACGCCCGATGACAAGCTATTTGGGCATTTAACGCCTAAATATGTGAACCAAAGTTTGGCTGATTTAGCTAAAGAAATTAAAACGCCCAGTCTGCTCACAAACTTGCCGGTTATTATTAGTCACGTCAAACCTTCACTTAAAAAAGGTGCAAATATCGAATTGCAAATGCGTTCAGAATTAGCGTCTTCAAATACATTGAAGGTTAATTTCATATTACCAAAACAAGGGCAGAGGATACATCTATACGCGTTAACAAATAATAACTAACGCGCATAGCTTATTTTTATTTTACAATTTCATAAGGCAATTTTGTTTTAAGTTGCGCCCAATTTGTAACGATATGGTCAACAACTTCACTGCCCACCAGGTAGGCTGATTCTAAAGCGCTTTGCATGCCCGCATAGCCGTCGTCGCCACTTTCAAGTATTAGGTTTTCGATAGGCGTCAGTCCTGGTGGTGGCATGGAATAGTTACTGCCCGTGCGCAACACCATAAAGCGTGATTTATCGACTTTATTTACCTTGTCTAAATAAATCATGGATTGATAACTCCCTGTATCTTCCATACCCGAACTCACAAAGTTTCCTTTGCCGCCAGTCCAGTAATGTGTCCAATTATTTGCCCACTGATTTAACTTACCACCATGCCAAAAAGTCGATGCTGCTAATTGGTCACCTTTTAAAACAAAGGGTGAGCGTTGGGCGTTTGGATATCCTTCATATTTTGCTCTAAGTGTTTGCATAGCCGGATAATCATTTAGCGAAATGTCTTTCGTTAGTTGGTATGCCCACTCACTTAGTTGTGCGTTTAATTGATATACTTCGCCATTACTCGATTGGCCATGTCGATTTAATTTGCTTAAATCGAGCATTTGCCCTTCAGTGATTTGCTCGGTTTGAAATAATGGAAAATAACCGCTACTCCAGCTCTCCGGAATTTCTCGTGCATCGATTTGATGGGCTAAATCACCGTCAACGAGCCAAGTGGCCCAAGCCGCTGAGCCTATCGAAGCATCAGCGGGGTCAAATCCGGCAATACCTGCTACTAGCCAATAAGCATGGCTAAGGTCAAAGCGTTCATCCAATCCTAAGGCCATAATAGTGGCAGTAGCTTTAGCTGTCCCCATGCCGGTTACAATTCCCATTACCCCTGTTTCTTGATTGATACAAATATCATGATGGGATACGGCAAATGGCATACAGGTATTTAATTGTTGACCTTTTTTCCATAGCTGAAACTCGCCTGGTCGATCACCTTCATCTGCGCCAATTTCGAACATGGTGACCACTACTACTTTAATTTCGATAGGTGTTTTAGCAGTTGTATTTTGTTCGTTGGGTGAACATGCCACTAATGAACAAAACACAAACATCAAGGCCAAAATTTTAGAAAGCTTAAATTTCATTTTCTTCTCCTTCTCCAAATAGAAAAGGGTAAGCATCTGAGCTTACCCTTTTAATTAGACTAGCATTTTAAGCGCTTTGCTTATAAGTAGTTTTGCATTAGAACTTATAAGAAAATTTAGCTTGGAAGTGACGCGGTAATTCAGGCAAAACAATTTGTGCCCCAAATAAATCAGGGAAGTTAGCTCTAAAATAACGCTCATCAGTAGCATTTTTCACATTGAAGCTCGCTGTCCAACTTTCGGCTTCATAGAACACGCCTAAATTAACCAATGTGTAGGCTGGTAACGTGACTGTTTGTGAGAAACCAGAGAAAGTTTCATCTGCCTTGATAACACTGGCGTTAACCGCATATCCATTTTGGAAATCATACGTCGCATTCAAGGTAAAGATATTTTCTGGTATCCCTGCTTTTCGAGCACTTTCTTTGTCGTCAACTAGATTTAAACCTATAACAGCACCACCATATAATAATGATGAATCCGTTACGTTAGGCAAGTCTTCAGCACCAAAAAAGCCAAACTGGTTACCATTTTCTAGAGCGGTAAGGTTATACACTTTCATTTGTGTAAAACCAGCCCCAACTACTAAGTTTTCGTTTACTACCCATCTTAACTCAAGCTCTATACCTTCGTTTTCAGTGGTGGCGTTAGTAACGATTGCTTGCGCATTAAAATCAGTACGCTCTTGCTCATAAATAGACAAAGCAAAATATAGGCTATCGTCTAAGAACGAACCTTTAACACCATATTCAAACAAATCCGAGGTATCAAATGCGCCATCTGGTAACTGACCCACGCCTATTTCTGCGCCCTGACCTGCAACTAAAGTAGCTTGTTCAGCAGCCGTGATGTAAGGAATCAACCCAAAGTCAGTTTTGAATGAGATACTAGTATTCCATGATACATCGTCAAAGGTTGCGTCGGCAGTGGTAATTTCGGCTGGGGTTAACAGCAAGTCTCCACGGCTTGTAGTTTCTACATCAATCGTGTCATAACGAACACCCAACACGATATTTAAGCCCATTTCCCAAGTTAGGTCAGTAAGTACTGCAAGGCCGAGGTTAGTGTAATCACCATCGTCATAGTTATCAAAATCTCTACCTATGCGGGTCGCAAGCAAACGTCTATCGAGTGCAGTTGAGGGACCAGTTAGATCTCTACGGTCAAAATACTCGTTAGTGAAATCATCGCCATGTAAGAATTTAGTGTGGCGAATAGACGGTGATATTTGTATTTGCGCTAACATTGAGTCTGTTTCATACTCGTTAGAAAACACGAGCTTGTTTTCAAACACAGAACTGTCGTGAAACTGTGAAAAACCATAGGCATTTTCATTCAGGTTTTCGTAGTCTTCATAAAACATTTGATTTTTTATTTCCCAACCACTATCGGTGTAATAAAAAACATCAAAATATAGCGTGTTTACTGTATTTAATAATACGTCATCTGGTGCCACCATAACTTGGTCACCACGTAGTGTTGTAGTACCCGGATTATCCAACGCCAGAATGGGGTCAAAGTCAGCATTCGTAATTCGATCAGGGAATAATCCAAAATCGGCATTATTGAAGATAAACGGGTTAATTCCGCCTCGCTCAACGTTATACTCTTGGTGAGATATAGAACCATCACCATCTGTATCTAATGGTTTTGCAGTACCGGTTACATATGTCCCATTGTCAATAAGATCCTGACTGAGTCTGTTCCAACCAGCGATTTGGTTGCCATCGTAATCATGATACATGCCACCAAACTCAATGCGTAAGTTGGGAGATATATCTACGTTAAATGAAGCTTGTAATACCGTTTGATCAACACCTGAATTTTCGTAATAGCTACCGGAATTCTCTACTTCACCATATAGATAAAAGCCCATTTCTTTTCCGGCAATAGTACCAGGACCACCAAGTTCGGCAGTCATAACACTTTTATCCCATGTGCCTGTCGTATAAGAGAAAGCGCCAACATTTTCGTCGAGATACTGTCCACTGCTAGCACGCGCCGATTTAGGGTTAAAGTTTAAGTAACCCCCAATTTTTGATGGGCCATAAATAGGTGAAGCAGGACCTCTAACAATATCGATACTGCTTGATGCGCCAATTGGGGTTGGGTAGTTACCAGGGTTGTCTAGGCGTTTCACACCTCTAAAATAAGTTTCTCCTGGCGTACCACGTACGTCTAATGACCCAGCAACACCAAAGAAAGATTGAGTAAAAGTACCTGGTGCAAAAGCAACCAACTCATCAATATCACTTACGCTAAAACGAGCGAGTTGCTCATCACTGATAGTCGATACAGAGCGTGGTGTTTCCAAAATTGATTTACCAAATCCGAACACAGACTCAACATCTTGCCCCGGTAAACTACCTAGCGAACCGGTAACTTCGATGCGCTCAACATCCTCTTCTGTGGTTTCTTCAGCGTCTTGTGCGAATGCTTGATTCGCAAAAACAATAGCAATACTAACTGCTAATGCCTTTAAACGGTGTTTGTGATTCTTTTGTAATCCTGTTTTGCTTATCTGATTGCTCATCATACTTCCCCAAGTGAATGTGTTTTTTAGTTCACGTAAGGCCAAATTGCACGGCGTTACGAAACATTTATTCGAAATGCTTATTCCTTACTCGTTTTTGCACGAAAGATGCCAAGTTCTTGACCAATCGGACAAGTACTAGATTTAAAATATAAGACAATGATTTGAATGAATAAATTTGAGGAAAACTGAATATTTAGAAGTAAATTAAAAGTAGGCTAAAGTAAAGGTGCGATCAAAATGTGTGCAGACGCATAAAGTCTGCACTATATAGGAGCATTTTATACGGAAATTTAGATAGCTACTTTGTGTTCTCTGTCGTCACAATCTGATCGAGTAAGCCCATCATTAATTTAGTACCCGTACCCGACGCGATTGCATCATACACATTTTCAACATTCTTGCCGTGCTGGCCACCTGCTAAATCGCTTACTGAGCGAATAATCACCCAGTCCACGTCATTGATAAAACAAACCATACCAACGGCTGCAGATTCCATTTCGGTTACCTCTGCATTAAACACATCTCTGAGCCATATTCTATATTCACCATTATCAGCAAATACAGACCCAGTCACACCATTACCACCAATACTCACGCTAATCGGCTTTCCAGATGGCATGGTGATCTGCTCAATAGTATCCAAAGCTTTTTGGCTAAGGTCTAATAAATGTGGCGTTGCTGAAAAATATGGCATTTGTTTGGGGCTTTCCCATCCTTCTTTTATCACTGCCATTTCTTCAGGGTGGATCATGCCAAAGTTCTTATATTTTGGCATATTAGGATCCTCAAGTTCTCTAGCTTTGTAGCGTTTTAACGCGTTTTCGTAATAATCGGGTAATAAATATTTACCCGCGTTTTTAATGTCGGGATTAACATAGACCGATTCGTCATGGAAGTACCATCTTGCTGGAATAGCAATATCTCCTGGCTCAAAACTTGGGTTTATCGCGCCAGCAATTCCCATCATCACTACCTTATCTATAGGGAAGTAATCTAAGGCCATTTGCATAGTCATAGCAGCATTCGGCACGCTAATACCGGTAGTAAATATCACAACTGGCTCACCTTTATAGCTGCCTATTTGATACCTAACGCCTTTAATATTCATGACTTGGTCGATCTTAACGTCGTCCAGTTTTGCAAATGCTTTATCGATAGCTTCGATTTCAGGTTCATAAGCAGATACGATTGCGGTCCATTTATTCTCGACATCAAAAGTACGCGGACCATATTGAATATCAGATGTTTGCGCAAAGGCGGCGGTCTGCAACAAAACAGAGTGGGTCAAGATAAGCAATGCAGTGTAATACCAAGTTTTCATAGCGTTAATCCCTTTATGTTTAATTATAGTTTTTCTCAATCTGCAGGTTAAATTTGCTTCTTGATACATCATGCAAAGCACAAAAGATGCCAACTACATTCTTTTACAAAGCATTAGACATTGTTATTGCGCAGCTATGACCCTACGAGTACTATAGAAATTAATAAACAACTAGGATTAAGTGTGCTAAAAAAACTAGGCATTGACCAGTCTATTGTGCAAATGTATGGGGAGTTATCCCCTTCGGCGCGCAAGATTGCAAATTATATTCAGCGACATCCGTTCGCTATTTTAACTATGTCAGTCGCCGATATAGCGGCTGCTAGCAAGACTTCAAAAGCAACCGTCAGTCGTTTTTTTAGGCAATTGGGTTACCGTTCACACCAACAAGCTAAAGAAGAGCTGCTCAAGTTAAGGGAAGGAGGCTTGCCCTTGGCTAAAGCTGAAGAAATTGAAAATGATCAGCTCTGCAACGACCTAAAATTACTAAAAAATACCTTCGACGGTATTGAGGCATCGCAATTAATAAATATAACTAAGCTAATTGTGACTGCACCAAAGATTTCCATTATTGGATTTCGTAATAGCTATCCCCTTGCGCTGCATTTTAGACAGCAACTAAAGCAAATTAGAGGGGCTGTTCGAATACTACCTCAACCGGGTCAAACATTATCAGAAGAACTTGTCGATTTGGAAAAAGAAGACCTTGTCATTTTACTTGGCTTTAGGCGCAGACCCAAAGGCTTTGGGCAATTAGTCGAAAGTCTCAAGGGTAAATCAATAATCTTATTAACCGATCCGAGTGGACAAATCTTTAACCAACAGGTTGAGCATATATTGGTGTGTCATTTAGGGAATGATAATGCGTTTGATAGTTACAGTGCACCCATGAGTGTGATTTCTATGCTTTGCAATAAGGTCTATCAAAGCATCAACAAAAACGGCGAAGGGCATCGCCGTATTGAAAAAATATCAAGTCTTTATAAGCAGTTAGACGAGCTGTCCGCAAAGTAGAGTATATTATTATTGCTTGGCTTAGTTAGCCTAGCTCAAATAAATATCGACCTAGAAATACCATGGCTAATATATAGGTAATCAAAGAAACTTTCTTATATTTGCCTGTACCAACCATTATCCCAACATAAGTAATAAAGCCTAATGCGATACCTTCACTGATGCTAAAGGTTAATGGCATCGCTAGCATGGCAATGGTAGCAGTAGCCAATGAAGGCATATCGTCAAAATCGAGCTGGCGGAATGACTCCATCATAAATATACCCACCATAATCAAAGCGGGTGTTGTCGCCATAATAGGTATGATTTTCATCAGCGGTGTTAAAAACAAAGCAAACAAAAAGCATAAGCCTACAACAACCGATGTCAGGCCTGTTCGTCCTCCTGCAGAGACTCCAGCCGCAGATTCAACATAAGAGGTTACTGGTGATGTTCCAAGCGCAGCACCCGCTACGCTTGCAGTTGCATCAGCTGTCATTGCAGGACCAATTTTAGGTAAATTGCCCTCGCTGTCGACTAGCTTAGCTTTTCGAGAAACGCCAATCAAAGTCCCGATCGTATCGAACATGTTGACAAATAGTAGCGCAAAAATAAGGTCCCAGGTATGAGCGAAGTTTTCAATAGGATACATAATATCCATTGCAAAGAACGTGTCACTAATACTCTCAGGTAGACCCACAATACCTTCAGGCGTTGCCGTTAGAACACCGTCTCCTACTGGAATAAAAAAGCCGATAATTGTCAATACAATAACAGATATAAGAATCGCGCCAGTGATGTTTTTTGATACCAGCACAATCGTACCAACAATTCCGATTAAAGCGAGCATGGTGGCGGGTTCTGACAAGTTACCTAAGGATACAAATGTGGCGGGATTATCAATAACAATGCCTGCATTTTTTAAACCAATAAACGCAATAAACAAACCTATGCCGCTTTGTACTCCAATTTTGAGTGCATTGGGTATCGCTTCAGCAATTTTCTTACGAACCCCTAATAAAGATAAAATTAGAAATAAAATCCCATTCCAAAATACAATACCAAGTGCCGCTTCCCAGGGGACTTCGCGAGTGATACATATAGTAAACGCAAAAAACGCGTTCAAGCCCATGCCTGGCGCCATTGCAATTGGGTAATTTGTCATTGCGGCCATTAATAAAGTACCAATACAAGCAGCTAGCGCCGTTACCGTTATAAGCCCCGCAACAGGCATACCACTAGCGGCTAATATATTTGGGTTAACTACTAAAATATAAGACATAGCCGCAAAGGTAGTTAACCCTGCTATGCATTCATTCTTGATATTTGAGCCTTTTTCGCTCAGTTTAAAAATTCGGTCTAATAATAAGGTCATAATGTCAGTCTATTTAGTTTTAGTTTGCTGTTTGTAGCTTACTAGCAAAACTTTTGTGTTGATCCATAAGCGCTTGCGCATCTATATACTTGTGTTGTCCATCTTCAACTATCCACTTACCCGCAACCATAAGTTTATCAACCTCATGTGCGCCACATTGAATAAGCGCAGCTATTGCATCACCGGTGCCACTAAAGCGTAGATCGTTTAAATTAAATAAGGCTAAATCTGCTTGTTTTCCTACAGCTATTTCACCAATGTCTGGCCTATGCAAAACACTCGCTGAGCCTTTTGTCGCTAAGTGCAATACACCCTCGGCAGTGATTTTTGCTGCGCCATATTTTAAGCGCTGCTGTAGTAAGGACTGACGTGCTTCCTGGATCATATTTGAGCAATCATTTGAAGCTGACCCGTCTACCGCTAATCCAACGCGACAGCCTGCTTTTTGGAGCGCAAGTGTTGGGCAAATACCGGAAGCTAAAAGCATGTTAGAACTAGGGCAATGAGCAATACCGATGTTTGCTTTGCCCAATCGACTAATTTCGTCTGCGTTAAAGTGTATGCCATGAGCAAGCCAAGTGCGCTCGTTTAACCAGCCACAACTTTCTAAGTAATCAAGCGGTCGCATACCAAATTCGCGAATGCAAAATGCGTCCTCGTCTTCTGTTTCGGCTAAGTGTGTATGCATCAAAACATCAAGTTTATCAGCCAAAATAGCAGTCTCTTTCATTAACTCGGTAGAAACGGAAAAAGGCGAACATGGGGCAAGTGCTATTTGTGTCATAGCGCCCTCATGTCGTTGGTGGTAGGCAGAAACAACGCGTTCACTGTCTTGTAGAATGACGTCTTCTTGTTGAATGACTTTGTTTGGTGGTAGACCGCCATCACTTTCGCCTAAACTCATGGAGCCTCGAGTTAGATTAGCACGACATCCAAGGTCGGCTAATGCCTCAATTTGTATGTCAATGCTGTTTTCTAAACCTTTGGGAAATACGTAGTGGTGATCGCATACCGTGCTTGTGCCTGACAACATCAGCTCAAGCGAAGCCAGTTGCGTCGCCGCCGAAAGCATTTCTGAGTCTAGGTTTTTCCATACTTGATAAAGTGTTTTCAGCCATGGAAATAAAGGTTTGTTTAAAGCTTGAGGCACACATCGAGTGAGCGTCTGATAAAAGTGATGGTGAGTATTAATTAAACCAGGTGTTATTGCCATATCACGACAATCAATAACATTTTCAATTGTAGAAACCGGCTCACAACCTTTGCCGACTAGCTCAATAATTTTATCATTCTTAATGACAATGCCATTAGATGCATCGAGGTCGTTAGCTGTATAAATACCCGCGGGGTGTTTTAACCAAATAGTGTGGATTGTCTTCATCTTATGTGTTGTCTCTGCACACAACGCAGATTATGTATTTTCATTATTTATTTAATATTTTAACGTTATTCTGTAGAAGCATATTATGAATATATCAGCAATACTTATGCCAAGCATAATTTTGTTGACCAAGCGGTCTATTCTTAATGTTACATGCAGGTTTTTTTGGTTTTCGCTCTTTAATAGTGAATTATTCGCACCATAAAAGTGCATTTTAGTCATTAATCTCTTTTTTGTGTTCGGGTAAAAGCAAGCTCATTAAGATGGCGATGAAACCTGCAGTAGTGACAGACGATGACAAAATGTTTGAAACATAATCGGGTAATCCCTGAAGTACGTCGGGTACCATCAATACACCAAGTCCTGAACCAAGAGATGTCGCAATAATCAATGACTTACGCCGGTCAATAGGTTCACTAGCTAATATTTTTATCCCACCTACGGCTATAGTTGCAAACATTACCAGTGTTGCTCCACCTAAAACAGATTTAGGAATTACCTGTAAAAGCGCACCTAACATAGGAAACAGCCCTAATAAAATCAATATGCCGGCTACATATAAACCAACATGCCTGCTAGCGACTCCAGTCATTTGAATCACAGCATTGTTTTGTCCAAAAGTGGTATTAGGAAAGGTGTTAAATATCGCAGCGATGGCTGAATTTATACCGTCAGCAAGAATACCGCTTTTAATTCTTTTTAGATAACTAGGACCTTTAATGGGCAATCCACAAAACAAGCTGTTAGCAGTTAAGTCACCAGAGGTTTCTAATGCGGTCAAAAAATAAATTAACGCAATGGGAATAAACAAGTTGATATCAAAATCAATCCCATATTTGAAAGGAATAGGTATGCTGAATAAGGCTTGTGAATTCAGGGATTCAAAAGAAACTGAGCCTAAAAAATAGGCAATTAACGTCCCTAAAATCATGCCTACCATTATACCTGATAATCTTACCCAAGGGTTATTAGAAACATTCATTGCTACGATGATGACTAAAACAAAAATACCCAACAAAATATTATCGCTTTGGCCAAAATTTTCGCTACCATAGCCGCCGCCTAAATCGGTCATCCCGACTTTAATCAGACTAATACCGATAGTTGTAATGACAATGCCGGTGGTTAGAGGAGTAATAATCCGTCTAATTTTTTCAACAAATTGACTGACAATAATTTCGATGAAGGCGCCCGCTAAGCAAATTCCATAAAGGGTTGCGAGAATCTCCTCTTTACTACCGCCTGCATTTTTTACTGAAAACCCCGCTATCAACAATGCGCTAATAAACGCAAAGCTTGTGCCTTGTACTGCAATAAGACCACAACCTATTGGACCAATGGTTTTTGCTTGAATAAAAGTAGCAATGCCAGACACGAACAAGGCCATGCTAATCAAATAAGGTATCTCTGAGGCTAAGCCAAGTGCACTTCCAATAATTAGGGTAGGAGTAATGATCCCCACAAAGCATGCCAAAATATGCTGCATAGCCGCAGTAATACTGTGCTTTACCGAAGGAACATCATCTAATGCAAACAGTATTTCTGAGCTAGCCTTTTGAGATATTCTTTCTTCATGCTGTGACATATGACCGATTTATTCCTAGTTATTGTTTGTTTCTTTTTAAAGGCATCATGCAAGAATCCTTCCTATTGCTAAAAAGTTGAATCAAATGGCAATGAGAACACTCGACCGACGGCGGTGTGTTGTGGAAAAGAATTCGGTGGAGGCCTAATTTTTGCTTACGGTAGTTATTACGTGACAAATTATCCTTTTGTTTCACTTGACAAATAAGTGAAACAATTGTTTCATTGCATTCCATTTAAGGAAAAAAATGATTAATGTTTCTTCAACAGCATTTGTGAACACAAGTTCTTTGCCTAACTTAAGGCTTGAGTATGGCAAAAAGAATTTACCTAAGCTTTTTGCAAAGTCTGAACAAATAAAGGGTTTGCGTTTAGCGGTGAAAGATTTATTTCATGTACAAGGTATTCCGACGTCGGCAGGAAATCCTTGTTGGTTAGAAACACATGAAGTACCAGCTGTTACTAATAATGCGGTGAAAACACTTCTATCTTATGGCGCGATATATCAAGGTAAAACATTGACCGATGAACTGGCATACAGCTTAAATGGTCAAAATACGCATTACCCTGCCTTATTAAATCCGCTTACCCCAGAACGCTTTGCTGGCGGCTCGTCAAGTGGTTCGGCGGTTGCTGTTGCTGCAAATTTGGCTGATATTGGGTTAGGCACCGACACCGGTGGTTCGATTCGTGTTCCTGCTAGCTACAATGCCTTATTTGGTTTGCGTCCTACGCACGGACGTATCGCTTGCGACAACATGGTAGCGCTAGCACCTTCGTTTGATACCGTAGGCTGGATGTGTAGTTCACTTAAAAACCTTGAATTAATAGCTACTGCCTTATTTCAAGAAACTGCAAGTGAGCAAAATAGGCATGAATTCGACAAACGTGAAAAGATAAACATTGGCGTGATCGAAAATTTGGTTGATATGAGTGAGCAATCGCTACAAATACGTAGCTGGTTGAATGGGCTGAGTTCAACCGAAAAGCAAATTAGCGATATATGCCAAATTGAGACACTTGAAATAGATACAGATACGTTGAAGGTTAGTGAAACATTTAGGATACTACAAGGTTATGAAATATGGCAGCAACACGGGGATTGGATTAACCAACATAGCCCCACTTTTGCTACTGATATCAATGCACGCTTTATGTGGTGTAAAAGCATCACCTTAAATCAATTTTTGCAGGCAAAAGAACAGCGTTTACAAGTTATTAAACAATTAAATGCCGCGCTTGAGCATAATGATGTGCTTGTGTTACCAACCACGCCTGGTAGGGCTCCATTATTAGAAACCAATGTTGAAGCTTTAAATGAGTATCGTAATACCTTGCTTGTGTTTACTGCTTTGGCCGGACTGGCAGGTTTACCTCAGCTACATTTACCGCTTTTTAATATTGATGGTGCGCCATGTGGTTTGTCGTTAATTGCACCAAAAAACCATGATTTACGATTGCTTGCTATTGCAAAAACTTTAATGAAAATACAACAATGAAAAAAATAGAACAAACTCAAATCGCCTTTACCGCCCCCCATTTTGGCGCAACAACCGCAGGCAGAGCCATCTTAGAAGCAGGCGGCACCGCAATTGAGGCTATGGTGGCAGCTGCGGCATCTGTTGCTGTGGAGTATCCGCATATGAATGGCATGGGTGGTGATGGTTTTTGGCTAATTAGTGAACCGGGTAAAAAACCTATCGCAATCGATGCATGTGGTGTAGCGGCGGCGCAAGCTAATGTAGATTATTATCAAGAATACTCAGCTATTCCGAGCAGGGGACCAAAAGCCGCATTGACCATGGCCGGCGCGGTGGCCGGTTGGGAAAAAGCCCTTGAAATAAGCCATCAGTGGCAGCCAAATTTACCGCTCGCTAAATTGTTTGATACTGCAATTGGTCAAGCTCAATGGGGCATTGAAGTTACTCAGAGCATGCATGATGCAAGTGTTAAAACCTTTGATGAATTGTCTGTATTGCCTCACTTTGAACAATTTTTGATAAAAGAAAAAGTGCTTAAAAAAGGAAAAATTCTCAAGCTGCCTAAATTAGCCTCAACTCTTAAATTACTCGCTAAAAACGGTTTGCGTGATTTTTATGAGGGTGCTATCGCAAATTTATTAGCGCAAGATCTGCAAGCTGCAGGCTCGCCCATCACACTTGATGATTTTAAGACTTATCGTGCGCAAACTGTGACACCGCTTTCCCATGAATTGAGTACGGGGACCCTTTACAATTTGCCTGCTCCTACGCAAGGAATTGCTTCGATAATTATTTTAGCGTTATACGATAAGCTTGTGCAAAAATATCCAGACTTAGGTAAAAACGATAACACCCTCGACTTTGAAAAAGAGAGCAAAATGGTGCATTTGCTGGTGGAATGCACAAAACAGGCATTTATCAAGCGCGACCAATTCTTAACTGACCCTTCAAGGCTCAAGATAGATTTATTAATCCTTCTGAGCGATGAAAGTATAGATGACATGCTCGCTAATATTGATGTTGAAAATGCCCTCCCATGGCCCCACCAGGCTAAGCAAGGAGACACTGTTTGGATGAGTGCTTGTGACAGCGAAGGTCGCATGGTGAGTTATATTCAAAGTCTATATTGGGAATATGGCAGTGGAGTGGTGAGTCCTTCAACAGGTATTGTTTGGAACAACAGAGGCACTTCATTTTCGCTTGAAAAAGGCAGTTTGCAACAGTTAGTGCCAGGTTTAAAACCATTTCATACTTTAAATCCAGCCTTTGCAGAATTATCAGATGGACGTCGCATGACCTATGGAACCATGGGTGGTGAGGGACAACCACAAACACAGGCTGCAGTTTTTAGTCGTTTTATTTATCAACAACAGGTTTTGCAAAAGGCCGTCACAAAAGGTCGCTGGCTTCTGGGAAGAACATGGGGTGAGGATTCGCATAACCTCAAATTGGAAGGCGATATTGCAGAGCAAATTGGTGATGATCTAAAACGCAGAGGACATGATGTCGCAATCGTTTCGCCTTGTAACGAATTAATGGGGCATGCCGGCGCTATAGTTTTAGAACCCAATGGTAAGGTGACGGCTGCAACGGACCCTCGGAGCGACGGCAAAGCCTTTTCTGCTAACTTAGAACAGACACCATAAACTACGGAATTTAATAAAGGGAAAAGCATGGATTTTATTCTACAAAATTTGCCGACGATTTTTGCTCTCATGGCGACGGGGGTTTTTGCAGGTTTACTTGCAGGTTTGTTAGGTGTTGGTGGCGGCATTGTTATTGTGCCGGTGCTTTACTTTTTGTTTCAAGCATTTGGTGTATCTCCAGAATCAGCCATGGTAATTGCCACGGCAACCTCTTTAGCGACCATTGTGCCCACCTCAATAAGCTCCATCCGCGCCCATCGTAAAAAAGGTAATGTCGATTTCACTTTACTCAAATTGTGGGCTGGCTTTATTTTATTGGGTGTTTTAGTCGGCAGTTATTTAGTCACAATAGTCAACGGACAATGGTTAACAGTGCTATTTGGCGTGATTGCCACACTTTCAGCTATTAACATGCTATTAGGCAGTAAAAAAGCGATATTTAATAGTTTACCAGGCACAACGGGACAGTCTTTTATGGGCAGTAGTGTTGGCTTGTTCAGTTCTATGGTCGGCATAGGTGGTGGTACCTTAACCGTTCCCATGCTGACATTTTGCAACTATCCAGCGCACAAAGCAGTAGGTACCGCAGCTGCCGTTGGATTATTAATTTCTTTGCCCGCAGCAATTACAATGTTAGTTATTGGGGTAACACCACCCGATGCACCTTTTGGCACATTTGGTTTGGTCAACTTAGTTGGCTTTATTTGCATTGTGCCCTTGACTGTTCTATTTGCTCCTATTGGCGCAAATATCGCAAGTAAATTAGACGCGCAAAAGTTAAAACGAGTGTTTGCAGTTGTTCTGTTAATCACCGGTATTCGCATGCTTGCACAACTTATTATTTAGGACCATTTCATGACATCAAACGCTTCCATACAGGCCCACAACGGCTCAGCGGCATCTTTTCAAGCTCCCCGTCTCGCGCCACCGCCACGCTTGCTTATGGGTCCAGGCCCAATTAATTGTTATCCGCGAGTTTTATCGGCGATGTCTACTCAACTGGTGGGTCAATACGACCCGGTGATGACAGGTTATATGAATGAAACTATGGCGCTTTATCGACAAGTATTTATGACTCAAAATCAACAGACTTTATTGGTTGATGGTACTTCGCGCGCAGGAATAGAGGCAATGATAGTATCTTGCTTAGAGCCGGGAGATAGAGTGTTAGTCCCAATTTTTGGACGCTTTGGGCATTTACTCACTGAAATAGCCGAACGCGTCGGCGCTAAGGTATTCACCATAGAGGTAGCTTGGGGAGAAGTATTTAAAGCAGAACAAATCGAAGCCGCTATTAAACAGTTTGATCCTAAAATGGTGGCGATTGTGCAAGGTGATACGTCTACTACCATGCTGCAACCCCTAGCAGATATTGGCGAAGTGTGTCGTCGCTTGGATGTGATCTTATACTGCGATGGCACTGCCTCTATTGGCGGCAATGCATTTGAAACCGACAACTGGAAAATAGATGCGGTGTCGGTTGGTCTGCAAAAGTGTTTAGGCGGGCCATCAGGAAGTGCACCCATCACCATGGGCGAACGATATTTAGATATTATTAATAAGCGCCGCCATATCGAATTAGGTATTCGTGACGAAAATCACCAGGCAGGACAGAACTCACGTATTCAATCTAATTATTTTGATTTGCCTATGATTATTGACTATTGGGGCGACGAGCGGCTCAATCACCATACTGAGGCTGCATCGATGCTTTATTGCGCTCGCGAGTGTGCGATTAATTTGTTAGATGAAGGCATAGACAATTGTATTGCTAGGCATAAGCTAAATGGAGATGCAATGTTAGCAGGCGTAAAAGGCTTAAATCTAAAACCCTTTGGTGACATAAGCAATAAAATGAATAACGTGGTTGGCGTATATATTCCTGAAAATGTTGATGGTGAGGCAATACGCCATCAGATGCTGCACGATTTCAATATTGAAATAGGCACTAGTTTTGGACCTTTGCACGGCAAAATTTGGCGTATTGGCACCATGGGTTACAACGCTAGGCAAGATTGTGTATTGAGTACCTTGCAGTCACTGGAGAGCGTATTGCGTCGCAATGGGCACAAAATGAAATTGGGTGAAGCAGTAGACGCAGCTTTTTCTGTATACGGTAAATAGTATATGCCTCATACAGACCTTACTACTGACTTTAAAGCCTACGCAGAGCAAGTGATGCAACGCTGTGAGACCTTAGGCAAAATAAGTCAATCTCCAGATTTTGTCGATAGACGTTATTTAACTCCTGAACATAAGCAGGCCAATGAGCAAGTGTCAGAATGGATGCGACAAACCAATATGCAAACGTGGCAAGACGGCGCAGGCAATGTTTGGGGCCGTTATCTCAGCCCAAATAAAAACGCGAAAAGCCTGTTAATGGGCAGTCATCTCGATACGGTTATTAACGGTGGCAAATACGATGGTATGTTAGGGGTAGTTGTGCCTATAGCCTTGGTCCAAGCGCTGCATACTCAGCGTATAACATTGCCCTTTAATCTTGATATTGTTGGATTTTGCGACGAAGAGGGCACACGTTTTGGATCGACTTTACTTGGGAGTCGGGCACTTACTGGTCAATGGCATAACAATTGGGCCGATTTATGCGACGAAGACGGCATCTCATTAAAAAGAGCCATGGTCGATTTTGGTTTAGATTTTGAAGAGGTAATGCAATGTAAACTTTCCCCTTCCAGTTTATTAGCTTTTATTGAACTGCATATTGAACAAGGACCTGTTTTAGAACAGAAAAACTTACCTACAGGCATCGTTAGTGGTATCGCCGGAGCAAAGCGATTGCAGTTTACGATAACAGGGATGGCCGGTCACGCTGGAACAGTGCCGATGGACATGCGCAAAGATGCTTTAATATGCGCAAGTGAAATGATACTAAGCATTGAAAGCGTTGCAAAAGCTAATGACATTGTCGCAACTGTTGGCGCTATTTCTAACAAACCCAATGCAGTTAATGTGATATCCGGCAGCACAGATTTTAGTCTTGATATTCGTAGTAATAATGATGCATTAAGAGATGAAGCATTAGCCGATATACTGCGTTTATGCGAACAAATTGCTAATAAACGTGAACTTACCCTAAAATATCAAATTACACACAGTGCATCGGCAGTTTCCTGCGATGAGTCACTTATCCAAGGGCTTTGTGATGCCACATCAGCATGTAATATAGAGCCACTAAAACTTATTTCGGGTGCAGGACACGATGCTATGGCAATGGCTGATTTATGTCCCATTGCGATGTTATTTACTCGTTGTGACAAGGGTATAAGTCATCACCCGGCAGAAGCGATACAGGCAGAAGATGTTGAAGCTAGTTTAGACGTATTGTTTAATTTTATTACTCACTTTCAAGAAACACAGCAAGCAATGGAGATTAATGGATGATCATACCTCGTATTTACCACACAAAAGAGGGGCTTAGCGCGTTTGGTGAAATAGACATTCCTTTGACCGATGGTGGTCCTATTGGGATGTTGTCAGAAAAATATCCAGCGGGTTCCGTTATTTTTAGGGAAACGCCCGCGGATTATGATTTCAAATGGCATCCAGCTCCTGCACGTCAATTACTTTTTATTATTAGAGGCAGTGCAGAATTTACCGTTTCAAACGGTGAGCAGCGCATATATGGTGCAGGTGATGTATTGCTACTTGAAGATACAGAAGGCCAAGGGCACTGCAGTAAAGCGCTTAATAACGAAGTGCGCCATTCTATATTTGTAACTCTTCCCGAAGCGTTATAGAACCAAAACTAGCGAAATAATTATGATTTTTCATGTGGGAAATGAGTCAACCAGTGTTTCGCGATATCTTCTCGCGTACACACCCAAACATGAGTATGCTGATTAATATATTCGATAAAGCGCAATAAACCAGCTAGCCGTCCAGGACGCCCAATTAGCCTACAATGCAAGCCGATAGATAACATTTTGGGTTGAGTATTACCTTCATCGTATAACACGTCAAAAGCATCTTTTAAATATTCAAAAAAGTGCTGCCCTGTATTAAATCCTTGTGGTGTCGCAAAGCGCATATCATTGGTATCGAGAGTATAAGGCACCATTAGCAAAGGCTTACTGTAGTGTCGGTCGTAATAGGGTAAATCGTCAGCATAGGAATCGGCGCAATACAAGATATCATCTCGCTCAGCTATTAGTGACAAGGTATTTGGGCTAGTGCGTCCAGTGTACCAACCGGCGGGCTTACTACCGACAATGCTTTGATGCAAATTAATCGCTTGGTCTATGAGTTGGCGTTCTTGTTCTATGGGCATATCCTGAAAATGTATCCAACGCATTGCATGACTAGCAATTTCCCAATTTGCATCTATCATCGCTTGCACGGCATCGCGGTGTCGTTGCATCGCCATGGTTACACCAAAAACGGTGACGGGTATGTTGTAGCGAGTAAATAAACGATACAAGCGCCAAAAACCAGCCCGACTACCGTATTCATAAATAGACTCCATGCTCAAGTGCCTGTCAGGGTAGGGTTGAGCCCCGACAATTTCTGATAGAAATGCCTCAGAGTGAGTATCACCATGCAAAATACAATTTTCACCACCTTCCTCATAATTAATCACAAATTGGACAGCAATTTTTGCTTTATCTGGCCAATTAGGGTGAGGCGGTGTTTTCCCATACCCATGTAGGTCTCTCGGATAGTCTGTCATTGTGGTTTCTCCAAAAAATGTGTGGGCACTTTAAGTCCACACCCTTGTAGTATTAATTTGATGACGTGCTGGGTTGCTTCTTGATAATCTGATTTACTCATAGCTTTATTGCGTAAGTCTTTAATTTGAGTTGCAAAGTCTGCGTAATGTTGTGTGCTAGCCCAAATGTGAAACAATAAGTATTCCGCATTAATGGGAGCGAGTTTGCCATTTGCTATCCAAGCGTTTATCACCTTTACACGGCCATCAAACCAAATCTTATGGTTTTGTTTAAAGGTGGCATCAAAGCTTTGTGCGCCATTTAAAATTTCTAAACCAAAAATCTTTGAAGCGTTTGGGTTTTTTCTCGACATTTCCATTTTTTCAGCGATATATTGTGCCAAAGAATGCGCGGGATCATCGTTTTCAGTGACTTGATCAAAGCTCGAATTCCACGTATGTAAAATTTCATTGACCAAGGCTTGATAAAGTGCCAACTTTGATTTGAAGTAATACAAAACATTGGTTTTAGGTAAATTTGCTTGCTTGGCAATCATCTGTATAGAGCCACCTTTGAACCCATTTTGTGCAAATACTTTTTCTGCAGCTTTCAGAATGCTTTTTCTGCGTTTATCACCAATTGAGTTTGTGGCATTTTTTTCTTTTGTGTTCACTTACTTACAACCTGGTAGGTAACTGTTAAATAATAGATTTATAAAGCGTTTGTTTAGTTTTCACGTTTTTAGTTTACACTAACTTTGCTTAAATACATCAAAATATCAAAAAACTAACCAATTGGTCTAGTTTTTGCTTTGATTTCTGGTAATGTGTTTATAAGGTTTTGCGCATTGAGACAATAATGTACATGTAACCATTGACGTAAACAATTACACGATAAAAGTGGTAATCCATGATCCAGTTTTTACTCAACAATGAAGTGGTCAATATTCAGCATGAGAAAGCAGACTTAACAGTCTTGCAATTTCTGCGCGAAAAGCGATCCATGACCGGCACTAAAGAAGGATGTGCATCGGGTGATTGTGGGGCTTGTACTATTGTTACTGCAGATGTCGATGAAAATGGACTCGCACATTATACATCCATAAATAGTTGCATTACGTTTTTGTCAGCATTGCATGGCAAGCAAGTTCTCACTGTTGAGCATTTGCAAAATGAGCAAAACTTGCATCCAGTGCAAAATGCGATGGTAAAGTACAATGGTTCACAATGTGGTTTTTGCACGCCAGGCTTCGTCATGTCTATGTTTGCTTTGTATAAACAAGCCGAGCAAGGTCTTCTCAACAAATCCAGTGATAGTGCAGAACAATCAGCCCCAATAAAAAGACACGAGGTGATTGATGCACTATCAGGTAATCTATGTCGTTGCACGGGCTATCGCCCAATAATTGAAGCTACCTTGCAAGCATGTGATGACGCGAAGGCAGATAAATTTACACAAGAGTGGCCACATACTGTTAAAAAGTTGCTAGCAATTAAGCATGCGGAGGCAGCTGTTGGCACAGCTAATTTGTTGATGCCTAGGTCAAGAGATGAATTGGCTGATGCAATAGCGGCTTACCCAAATGCACCGCTTTTAGCCGGAAGTACAGATCTCGCACTAAGTTCTACACAAATGCTGCAAGATTTGAAAATAATGATAAGTTTAAGCGCTATGTCATCTTTAAAGCGCGTTGAAACCAGTCAAAATATGCTAGTTATTGGTGCAGCTTGCACATTTTCAGAAACAGAAAGCGTCTTATTGCAATACTTTCCAGACTTATTTGAAGTGATCACACGATTTGCTTCTCGCCCAATTCGTAATCAGGCAACTATAGGAGGTAATGTTGCCAATGCTTCTCCAATTGGCGATATGCCACCTGTGTTAATTGCCTTAGGCGCGAAAATAAAGTTAGATAATGGACAAACTACTCGGTTTCTTAATATCGAAGACTTCTTCATTGACTATAAAAAAACTGAGTTAGCGGCCAATGAATGGCTAGATAGTATCCATATACCCCTGCCTAATCCTGATCAATTAATCCGTGTTTACAAAGTATCTAAACGAAATGAAGATGATATTTCAGCAGTCTGTCTTGCTTTAAATCTGCAGCTTGAAGAAGGCTTGATTAAGAATTTTAACGCTGGTTTTGGTGGTGTCGCCGCTATCCCTAGTGCTTGCCAAGCCTTAAATGATGAGTTAGTAAACAAAGCTTGGTCGAGTACAGAAGCTCTCTCTCTTGCTCAACAAATAGTCAAAAATTCATTTGTCCCCATCACTGACGTGAGAGCGAGTAGCCAATACCGTACTCAAATTTTACAAAACCTGCTCCACCGATTTTGGCTTGAAACAAACAGTCATGCGCATAAGATAGCAACGCGAGTAGAACAACATGCGTAAACTAATTGAAGCGAGAGACAGCAAGCAACTTCCCAGTGACCATATAGTCAGTACTAAAGTAAAAAATACGCCACACGAAAGTGCTGTACGGCAGGTTAGTGGCACTGCCCGTTATGTTGACGATATTCCCGAACCCGCAAACCTGCAGCATGCAGCCGTTGGTATGAGTGAGGTTGCAAGTGGCAAGCTTGTTAATATCGATTTGTCTGCAGTTTGGCAAAGTGAAGGTGTTTGTGATGTTATATTGGCCAAAGATGTGCCTGGGCATATCGATATAGGACCTGTATTTAAGGGTGATCCTTTACTCGCTGACGGTGAAATTAAATTCTATGGCCAAGCAGTGTTTGCGGTGCTCGCAAAAACTGTGCAGCAAGCGCGTGTTGCTGCAACAAAAGCAAAAATTGAAATACAACAAACGCCATCGATACTGACAATAAAAAGTGCAAAAAAACAAAATGCTTATGTACGTCCTCCGCATTTTATGAAACGCGGTGATACTAAAACGGCGCTGCAAGATAGTGAGCATATACTTACTGGAAGCCTTACGGTGGGCGGCCAAGAACATCTATATTTAGAAGGCCAAGTTTCTATGGTCATGCCTGAGGAAGAAGACCGTATGTTAGTTTTTTCCTCAAGCCAACATCCAAGTGAAGTACAAAAGTTGGTGGCCGAAGTACTCGGCATAAAATTGCATAAAGTAGTAGTTGATATGCGACGTATGGGTGGGGGGTTTGGCGGAAAAGAAACTCAAGCTGCTCAATGGAGCTGCATAGCGGCTTTGCTTGCCGCACGCAACCGCTGCGCTGTTAAACTGCGCTTACCAAGACAACAAGATATGATCATTACGGGCAAGCGACACCCTTTTGAAAATGAATTTACGGTTGGTTTTAACGCGCAGGGAAAAATTAGCGCGACCGATATTAATTTGCAAGGTAATTGCGGGCATTCGCCTGATTTGTCTGACGCCATTGTCGACAGAGCAATGTTTCATGCCGACAACGCTTACTATTATCCACATTGTGAAATTAGCGGTCATCGTATGCAAACCAATCAAGTGTCTCATACAGCATATAGAGGATTTGGCGGTCCACAAGGCATGATCGTCGCAGAAGCTATATTGGACGCCGTTGCCCGGAAAGTGGGTTTAGATCCTTTAACTGTCCGCAAACAAAATTTATATTCTGATTTTACCGGTGACATGACCCCATATCATATGCAGGTGCATGACAACATTTTACCTGAAATCATCGCCAAACTTGAGGAATCTAGTGATTATTGGTTAAGGCGAGAAAAAATTAAGCAGTTTAACGAGGGCAGTCCGGTAATTAAAAAAGGGCTAGCACTAACACCCGTGAAATTTGGAATTTCGTTTACTGCCAAACATCTCAATCAGGCTGGTGCTTTGGTGCATGTGTATACCGATGGCAGTATACAAGCCAACCATGGTGGCACTGAGATGGGTCAAGGCTTACATACTAAAATTAGTCAAATAGTGGCGACTGAGTTTGGTGTCTCAATAGACGAGGTTGATATTACATCAACGCGCACCGATAAGGTTCCGAATACTTCACCAACGGCGGCATCTAGCGGCACAGATTTAAATGGTAAAGCGGTGCAAAATGCCTGCATTAGTATTAAAAAACGCTTAGCCGAGTTTTTTGCCAAAAAAGTACATGGACAAGCTGAAGACGTCGTATTCATGAATAACAAATTACAATTAGGTGAGCATGCAATAAGTTGGTTTGAAGTGGTACAACAAGCCTATTTTGACCGTATTTCCTTGTCAGCTAATGGTTTCTACAAAACGCCGAAAATCCATTATGACCGCGAAACTGGTCAGGGCCGGCCATTCTTTTATTTTGCTTATGGGGCGTCGGTGAGTGAAGTCAGTATTGATACCCTCACTGGCGAGTATAAGCTTGATAGGGTAGATATATTGCATGATGTAGGAGCCAGTATTAATCCGGCCATTGACAAAGGTCAAATTGAAGGTGGCTTTATTCAAGGGATGGGCTGGTTAACAACCGAAGAACTACTTTGGCAGGACCAAGGTAGACTTATCAGTAATAATTTGGCTACTTATAAAATACCGGCAATAGGCGACACGCCGAAGATCTTTAATGTCGATTTGTTTGAACAAGCAAACATTGAAAACAGTATTTATCATTCTAAAGCGGTGGGGGAACCTCCATTTATGTTGGCAATTTCAGTGTGGTGTGCCATCAAAGATGCAATATCGAGTTTGTCAGAAGGAAAGATTGACCCGCCACTTTCGTGTCCAGCTACGCCCGAAAAAGTATTGCGTTGTGTCATTGAGATGCAAAACGAGCTTGATGGAGGAGTAAAATGCAAATAACTAAATGGTTTGATGCAGTGCAAAGATGTGAGCATGAAGGCAAAAGTTATGTGCTGGTCACTGTTATTAATGCAGCAGGTTCGGCTCCTAGAGAGATTGGCGCCAAAATGGTAGTTTGTGGCGACCTTCAGTTTGACACTATCGGCGGTGGACATTTAGAGTTTGAAGCGATTGCAAAGTCGAGGGCGTTTTTGCTTGAACAAACTCACACTCAGCATATTGAATCCTATCCGTTGTCAAGTAAGTTAGGACAATGTTGCGGCGGGGCGGTTAAACTACTATTTGAAGTGCATGTAAATCATACTCAACATCTGGTTATTTTTGGTGCAGGGCATGTCGCTAAAGCTCTAGTCCCAATATTGGCTCAGCTTCCCTTGCAAATAAAGTGGATTGACAGCCGCCAGGCCGAATTTGATAGTGTTGATACTAGCGTTTTAAACGCAAATGTAGAGCGTATAGTTAGCGATGACCCTTGCGGTGAAATAGCCTTTTTAGATCCTAATAGCTGGGTCATCGTGCTGACCCATAACCATCAACTTGACTATGCAATTGTCGAAAACTGTTTAAAACTGAATCTAGTTCATTATTTGGGCATGATTGGTTCGACAACAAAGGCTAAACGTTTTGTCACTCGATTAAAACATAGAGGATTTTCTGAATCACAAGTTGCTAGTCTTATTAGCCCAATTGGCGAAGCTCTTGTACCAGGCAAAAGACCAATAGAAGTTGCCGTATCAATAAGTGCGCAGATTATTCAGCTGCTAAATGATAAGAAAATTAACGGCCAAGAAATTATATCAAATGACCGAGTAATGGCGCAGAGCACACAATGACTATCACTAGTATTGAACAGCTAAATTTGGCCTCGCCAGAGCAAGCATATGATTGGTTTTTACAAACATGCAGTAGTGAAAAGTGGTGTTATAACATGCTTAATAAACGCCCTTTTGACAACTTGGACGATATTAAAAAGTGCGCAAATGATATGTGGCAAACCATGCAAACAACTGATTTGATGGAAGCATTCAGTGGGCACCCCATGATTGGTGATATGAGCACCTTAAGAGCAAAATATGCAAACACAAGTGCACTTGCGAGTCATGAACAAAGCGGCGTGCAAACGGCGAGCGAAGCCGTATTGGCTGAACTACATGCTAAAAATAAAGCATATTTAGAAAAACATGGCTTTATTTTCATCATATTTGCAAGTGGTCTTAGTGCAAAATCTATGCTTAAGGCCTTACTTGCTAGGTTACCCAACAATACGGCAACTGAACTACAGAATGCAGCTCAGGAACAAATTAAAATCACGGTCAATCGAATTGAAAAAGCACTCAAAGCAGATTAAAAGGTGTCACAGTGATATCGACAGTTTGACACTGATAAATAAACAGGTACAGGATTAGTTTATATGAATACTTTATCAAGCCATGTTCTTGATACAACTAGCGGCAAACCAGCGCAAAAAATGCAGTTATTACTCACCTTGCCCGACGGCTCGACATGTTCTGGTGAGACTAATAGCGATGGGCGTTTTAATCAATGGAACATTGATGATTTTCCAGCCGGCGAATACTGTTTAAGGTTTTTCTGCAAGTCATATTTACTCAGCAAACATGGGCAAAGTTTTTATCCATTTATTGATATTCACTTTGAAATCGAAGAGCAAGGTGGTCATTACCATATTCCTTTGCTGATTTCGCCTCATGGTTATAGCAGTTATCGAGGAAGTTAGTGAACACTAAAGTTGTTTTATATCGAGCAAGTATTTTGCATTTCCCCGAGGCTACTGATGTACCTAGTAGAGATTATGTGCACTTTGTAGATGGCGGTCTTGTAGTAGTAAATGGCAAAATTTTAGCGTTAGATGAATATGCGGTAATTTTTCCTAAGCATCCAACTGCAGAGGTTGTTGATTATCGGGGGCGTTTAATTGTGCCGGGATTTCTCGACAGTCATTTGCATTTTCCGCAAACCGAAATGATTGCAAAATATGGTGAGCAATTATTAGAGTGGCTCGAAAACTATACATTTCCTACCGAAGATAAATTTAAAGATATGAATTATTGTCGATACATTGCGCAGATATTTTTGCGTCAACTTATCGATAATGGCACCACCACAGCGTTGACATTTGCGAGCGTACATTCGCAGTCTGTTGATGCCATGTTTGAAGCAGCTTCACAACTTAATATGGCATTTATTACAGGTAAAGTGTGTATGGATAGACATTGTCCAACTTATCTACAAGACACCGCTAGCAGTGCACAACGACAGAGCGATGACTTAATTCAACGTTGGCATGGAAAAGGCCGAAATTTATATGCACTAACGCCCAGATTTGCGCCTACCAGCAGTCCCGAACAACTTGCCTCTCTTGGTGAGTTAGCGCAACAATACCCTGATGTATTTATTCAAACGCATTTGTCAGAAAATGCGCATGAGGTGGCTTGGGTAAAAGAGCTTTATCCCACTCATACTAACTACCTAGATGTATATGAACATTTTAATATGGTGCGCAAACGTTCTGTCTTTGGTCATTGTTTACATTTAAATAATGACGAATGGGCGCAACTCTCAGAAAGTGGTGCAGTAAGCGCATTTTGCCCTAGCTCCAATTTGTTTTTGGGGAGTGGATTATTTGATATTCAAAGTGCAAAAGAGCACAAAGTCAGTATTGCATTAGCCAGTGATGTTGGGGCAGGCACTAGCTTTAATATGTTAAGAAACTATGGTGATGCTTACAAAATTAGTCAGCTACAGCAATCGCCAATAAACCCTTATGAAGGTTTATATTATATGACTCAAGGCCCAGCCATTGCGTATGACTTAAGTGATAATATCGGAAATTTAAACCCGGGCTCTTATGCTGATTTTGTGGTACTGACACCGCTTGCAAACGAATTGTCTAAATTACGCCATTTGGGCGCAAACACCACAAGCACTGCCACTTCTAATAATGCAGATCAGACTACTGTAGAAAATGCATCTGACATGATATTTGCCCTTAGCATGATTGGAGATGACCGTGCAGTTGAAGCAACATATATTGCTGGCAAACAACAAAAAACACCTATGGAGAATTTGAATGCCTTGGCTTGATTGGATGTCGCTATTTATAAGATGGTTTCACGTAATTGCGGGTGTTGCCTGGATTGGCGCCTCGTTTTATTTTATTTGGTTAGATAACAACCTGCGCACTCCACCTGAATGGAAGCAACAAAAAGGTATCAAAGGAGATTTGTGGGCTATTCATGGTGGTGGGTTTTATGAGGTCGCTAAATATAGTTACGGACCTGAAACCATGCCAACAACACTGCACTGGTTTAAGTGGGAAGCTTATACAACCTGGATAAGCGGTTTTGCCTTATTAATATTGGTCTATTATTTTGGGGCATCCGCGTTTTTAATTGATCCGCGCGTGATGGCGCTTAGTCCGACTATTGCTATTTTATATGGCTTAGGGTTTATTTTTGGTGGCCAAGCAATATACGAGCTAGCCTGTAGAAGCGTTTTAGCTAAACGACCAAAAGTATTTGCTGGATTTTTAATTTTCTTTGTTGTGTTTGCTTGCTGGTTAGCTACTAGCTTATTCAGTGGGCGAGGTGCCTTCATTCATGTTGGAGCCCTTATTGGTACTATTATGGCAGGTAATGTTTTGCTTAATATCATGCCGGCACAACGAAAAATGGTTGCTGCGGTGGCCGCTAAAAAAGAAGTAGACCCAGCTTGGGGAATGGGTGCCAAATTGAGGTCAGTTCATAATAACTACTTTACCTTGCCTTTACTGTTTATCATGATCAGCAACCATTATCCCATGACTTATCAACATCCTCAAAGCTGGCTAGTGCTAGTTGCTTTTATTGGTATATCAGCTTACCTCAGGCACTATTTTAACTTAAAGCACATAGGTGTAAATAAGCCGTCTATTCTAGTCATTTCTACCGTGTTGTTTGCAGCTCTGACCCTTTGGGTATCTTGGCCTCAAGCGCCAAAAAGTGCTGAAAGTGTAGATTCCTCTGAACAAATCGCGGCAGTCAGTCAATTAAACCCTTTAGACAAGAGTGCGTTCGCATTAATTCAAACCCATTGTGTTTCCTGTCATTCGAGCATGCCCACCGACGAAATTTTTAAGGTAGCGCCTTTGGGCGTAATTTTAGATGATTGGGACGATATCAAACGTTACGCACCTCAAATTGCCCAGCGCACAGCCGTTACCAAAGATATGCCTTTGTTGAATAAAACTAATATGACCGAGCAAGAACGCGAGCAAATTGCGCTGTGGTTTGCGCAAATGAATCAATAGCAATAGGACGATCAACATGCACGCCAACCGCCCTTTGTTTAAGCATATTCGAAACCATAGCGCTTTGTTTTCGTCTTTAGCGAATATTCGGAATGAATTTGCTGAGCAGCTTAATCCAAAGTTTCAACAGTTCAATAAAACACCTAAGTTTATTAGTGAAAATGGCAGTCGTTTAAGCATTGAGCCTGAGCGCAGCGTAGTATTAAATAATTATCGTCAGGCAATCGGTTTAAAAACAGTATTAACTGAACAATTAGTGGGTTTTGATATAGTCACTAATAGTGATATTGGCTTTCGATATCCTACTGCAGCACTGGCAGGTTTAGAAGCGCCCTATATTAAGCGATTTCGATCCGAGTACTTTCATCGGGTTGATGAGAAAAGAGATATTTGCCGACCAATAAACTTATCCTATGGGATCAAAAGTCGCGGGAAAGCAGATAATCGAGAAGAATATGAAGTGTGGATACCCGAGCAAGATTTAAAAATTGATCCTGCACCATTATTTATCGATAAATATGCCGAAGATTTACCACAAGCGGTTAGAAAATTTGCATCCGAAACGCCCATAGTGCATGGATGGATGGGGGTTAAACGTTGTGCTTTTGAAGGTATTTATCATCAGCAAAATAAATTTAGTGATATCGCCATTTGCTTATCCTTGTCTTTAGATGCATATAATATAGGGGCAAAACCCGATTTATCTCTTTCAACGAGTCTTAACAGTTCAATTGCAAGGGGAGGTGCAGAAATTGAATGGGAAGTGATCGGTTATTATGCGCCAAAAGGTTATCAGGCTTCACATGATGAAATATGGTCAGCAATTAGTGCTGCGCTTCAGGCCGTTTATGAACCCATAAACAGGGCTTTTCAGCCCTTTATTGTAGCGACAGAAGAAAGTAAAACAGAGCGGATTTTGAGTACCATGCGTCGAGCAGGTGTGACAACAGACTACATAAAAGAGTTAAATTTAAAGCCTTGGGAGTTTTTAGAGACGCAAAGTATAGCGCGAACAAAAAGCCATGATGCTAACCGCAATATTAATTTACTTGGCCGCCTTAATAGACTCTTTTATAACCCTGACATCCCTTTACCTTCATTAAGAGAGATGCATTTTATTGCTGAGCAAAGCCTTTGATTACAAAGTAACAAATCCTAAACCAACACCTAAACCTGTCCCGACTAATTTAACAAAACGCCTGCGTGAATTTATATGATTATCTAAATTCGCTTTTGTTTTCATAATAATAACTCACAAGATGGGTGCGTTAAGTAAAAAAAGCCCAGCATTTGCTGAGCTTTTTAATCATTTTATTGTTGCGTAATTAGCGAGTCGCTTTGGTTTCCACAGTTGCGGTAACACTTACTTCTATTCTGCGGTTGATGCGGTGTGCTTCGCGCGTATTTGAAGTATCTTTAAGACGTGTTTCGCCATAACCCACAGCAGTTAGTCTGTCAGCGTCGATACCATAAGTATCAATTAATACTGCACGAACTGATTTAGCACGTTTCTCAGACAGGAACTGGTTGTATTCAGCTTGACCAAGAGACGATGTATGTCCTTCGATAACGGCTGAGGTATTAGGGTAACGCTGCATAAACGCTACAAACTCATTAATTTGCGCCGAGTCAGGGTTATTTACAACACTACTGTTATTGTCGAACAAGATATCTAACGCAACGGATACCTCTTTTTGTTCGAAAATACTGCAGCCACTAGCGTCAACTTTGTCAGTCATTGGCGTGCCTAAACAGCTATCTTTACTGTCTAACACACCGTCGTTATCGGTGTCTAAATCAACTGCGCATCCTTTGGCGTTTACTTGCACACCAGCAGCAGTATTCGGGCAGCTATCATCTTCATCTAACACACCGTCATTGTCAGAGTCTTTTATTTCACACCCATTTACGTCAACTTCAACACCTGATGGGGTGGTTGGACACATATCTTGAGCGTTTAATACGCCATCACCATCGAGGTCTACGTTACAGCCCGTAGCATCTACCGTAGTCCCTGCAGGAGTAGTCGGACAGCGATCAACAGCATCATATACGCCATCACCATCGGTGTCAGGACGCGGTGCAGGTTGGTCGTTTTTACCAAAAATATATGCAAGACCAAGTTTTACGCTAAATTCGTTGTGAGCTTGTCCAAAATCGTAGTAAGTCGCCACTTCAGAAATCAATCTGAAATTTTCGTCAATTTCCCAGTGTTTACCTATACCTAAACTCGCCATACGATAGCTTTCAGAAATAGACTGCTCTCGCAAACCTCCAAATAAATAGGCCGCGTCATTTTCTAAAAAGTACATTACGTCGGCACCCAGTTGAGTACCGTCGTCTGCTAGAGCGCCTCGGTTGTCTGGGTCAGAATCAATCAGTACTCGACCAATCTCAAATCGTACTGCCCAGGATGGATCAAACCTGAAGCCTAGCTCTGCACCAAAGCCTTCACCATCGTCTAAGCCGCCAATAGGCTCAATTTTGCTAGCGTCAGCGCTGTAATATTGTACAAAACCACCTACCCAGTTTTCATAAGGGGGGGCTTCCTGTGCGTTTGTGACAAAAACAGAAGCACTAAGTAGTGCTGCTGTTAGCAGTGTTAATTTTTTCATTGTAAGAGTGTCCTTTTTTCGGAATTATATTTTTATTCAATCTTAACTTTCTTATTATAGTTCTATTATACTAGCAAATGCTTAGGAATCGAAACAAATTTCTAAATAAGCGTTACCTTTGTCACTGGTAAATTGTAATAGTATCTTGGGGCCATCAACTTTATGCTGAATAATATGCCTTTCGCCAGATACAATAACTGGTGTCGCCATATTAAATTGATAATTTTGCTCAGCCAATAATGATTTTGCGCCGCCGCATAGCATATTGGTCATCTCACCCACCAAATCTCGCATATCATCGTCAATAGTATCGCTTGATTCTCCAAGCATGTTTAACATCATATTTTGAGCTAATTTTTTATCAAATGTAATAGCGAGAGAACCTTTAATCTGTGGCCCAATCATCCCTATAATGCCCGATACCTCTCCTTTTGCCGTTTCATCAACTTTCTTTTCAGGCTTTTCAGCTCGCAGTTCAATTTGTGCCATGGTTTGAACAACGTTTTGCAATGACAAAATAAAAGGGTTAATAAATTCTACATTCAAAACTCTACTTCCTAATTATTGGCAACGATGACAAATACCATGCGCCTCAATGGTCTGACTAATAATTTGAAACGAATTCTCGGTTGCTTGCGCAGTTAAAGTTGACTCGACACCGTCTGAGCTTATCTCTTGAACGTCCCCACAATTATCACATATTAAAAATTGCACAGGATGATTGCAACCAAAGTGATGGCATGCTTTAAATGTGTTGGTAGACTCAACTTTATGCACCAAACCGAGGTCTAAAAAAAAATCGAGTGCCCGGTACACTGTGGGAGGTTTGGCAGAATCTTCACTTTCCTTCAACTTATCGAGCACGTCGTATGCGCCAATGGAAGCGTCTTCTTGCAGAAGAATCTGATATACTTGCGCTCTTAAGGGAGTAAATCTCGCTCCTTTTTGCTCACAAAAGCTACGTGCTTTATTAAACAAAACCTGCTTACTTTTAGATAGTGTTATGTTTGTCATGTGACTTTATCGCCTTAATGCAATTTTTGCGCAAATTTTGCCCTTTCGTGCTCTGCATATAGTTGCATTTTTATTGTTAATTATTTATTTGTTCGTTTTGCTGTGTGTGCAAACAGAACATAACGAATGTCAATACACCGCAAAGTAGTATATCATCGCCTTCACGTCGAACAAGTCGCATTCACTTTTTTATTATCTATATCTAAAATTACCGCGTTTTTTAAAGGCTTATAACTTCCATTATGAACACGTCGCTTTTTTTTGTATTTATTGACAGTCGCTTACTCATCAAAACAGCGTCAGAGCCACAAACTGCTACAGACCAGAAAAAAGCTATTCCGTTTGCAGCCTTACCAGACTTGTTACCAAGCATAGATGAGTTGCCAAGCTGTTTAGACCAACACATAGACGAAAAACAGTCTTTAGCTTTTACTAGCGAATACGGCAAACATTATTTAATCGACATTCATCATTTAGAATTTGCAGAAGATAATTTTCAATTGGTTAGCTTACGCTCTCTATTGTTACATCATTATCAAAACAATGCAGGTGCCATGGGTACCAACGATTTTCAATATGCCGCTCAAGCTTGGCAATATGCTTTGTTTTTGAGAACTCACCGATTTTGTGGCCGCTGCGCCAATACCTTGCGCAAAGTGAGTTGGGAAATGGCCATGCATTGCGATAAATGCAACCATCGTGTTTACCCGCGTGTGTCTCCCTGTATTATTGTGGCTATTCATGACAATAAACGAATATTATTAGCCCAAGGTGCCCAACAACAAACCCGTGGATTTTATTCAACATTAGCCGGGTTTGTGGAAAGTGCAGAGTCTTTAGAGCAAGCAGTACATAGAGAAGTGTTTGAAGAGGTGGGTGTAAAACTAAAATCTCTTGAATATTTTGGCAGTCAACCTTGGCCTTTCCCTCATTCTTTGATGGTAGGTTACATAGCGGAATATGACGCTGGCGACATTGTTATTGATAACAAGGAGATACTGGATGCACAATGGTTTGAGATTGACGATTTACCAAGTATTCCACCTAAAATTTCAATAGCAGGAAGGCTAATTCATGAAACTATTTCTCGAATAAAATAAACATTTCCTTGGGCAAGCGCTGAGAATATTTTATCCTACGCGCACCATAATATTAACCAGCGACAAATATTAGATAAAAAACTATGACAAAGCTAAAAAACGATAGATACCTGCGTGCACTTTTAAAACAACCTGTCGATCACACCCCTGTGTGGATGATGCGTCAAGCCGGACGTTATTTACCAGAATATAAAGCGATACGTGCTGAAGCGGGAGATTTTATGGCTTTGTGTACCAATCCTGAATTAGCTTGTGAAGTAACATTGCAACCTTTGCGACGTTTTAAACTCGATGCTGCTATTTTGTTTTCTGATATTTTAACGATTCCGGATGCGATGGGATTGGGCTTGTATTTTGAAACAGGAGAAGGGCCAAAATTCGAAAAAACGATCCAAACTGCACAAGATGTCCAAAAGTTGCCGGTTCCTGACCCTGAGTTAAGTTTAAAATATGTAATGGACGCGGTAAGAACTATTCGAAAAAACCTGCAAGGCCAAGTACCTTTGATTGGTTTTTCTGGGAGTCCTTGGACATTAGCTACATACATGGTTGAAGGTGGCTCAAGTAAAGCGTTTACTAAAATAAAAAAAATGGCATTTGCTGAACCGCAAGTATTGCATGCTTTGCTAGATAAATTGGCCGATTCGGTCATTTTGTATTTAAATGCACAAATCGCAGCTGGTGCTCAATCAGTGATGATTTTTGATACATGGGGGGGAGTATTAAGCCCTCGTGATTACAAGTTGTTTTCCTTACAATATATGGAAAAAATTGTGTCGGGTCTTACGCGTGAATATGAAGGCAATAAAGTCCCTGTCACCTTATTTACCAAAAATGGCGGTATGTGGCTTGAATCAATTGCGGCAACAGGTTGTGATGCAGTTGGCCTAGACTGGACAATTGATATTGCGAATGCAAAAGCCAGAGTTGGCGACAAAGTAGCCCTGCAAGGGAATATGGATCCTTCTATTTTGTATGCGCCAAAAGAGCGCATAGAGCAAGAAGTAACAGATATTCTAGCGGGCTTTGGCAAAGGAACAGGTCATGTGTTTAATCTTGGTCACGGTATTCATTTAGATGTACCGCCTGATCATGCCGGCTATTTTGTTGATGCGGTGCATAAATATAGCCGCCAATATCACGCTTAAAATTAGGAGTGATAGCCAAAACAAAAAAAGGCTTATGCGTCTCGTGGTAAGCCTTTTTTAATGACTCTAATTAAACGTTGATGTTGCCGACTACTAATACTTTTTTCTTGAGCGTCTTTTTTATCCAATTGTGCTTGAATTGCCCACTCAAAATGACTCCTTAGCACGGGGTCATTAGTATCAATCAGCGCTTTTTCTAGGGCATTTAATATCGTGCTGTCAAAACTAGCATTGCCCATACCAATAGATAAGTTTCGTTGCCAACTCTGAAAACCAATACGACGAATAGGTGAGCCTTGAGTATTGGTTAAAAATTCCTCTTCGGTCCAAGCAAATAAACTTAATAAATCTTGTTGATTGAGTTTTTCTCGGGCAAAAAAGTCTTTTTCTTCAGTGATATCCGCGTAACGATTCCAAGGACATACTAATTGGCAATCATCACAGCCGTATATTCTGTTTCCAATCGCTTGTCTGAATTCAAGGGGTATCTCACCCTTATGCTCAATAGTGAGATAAGAAATACATTTTCTAGCGTCTAGTTTGTATGGCGCAACGATCGCTTGTGTGGGGCAAATACTGATACAAGCATTACACGAACCACATTGTTCTTTGACTTTTTCATCAATGGGAACAGGAATATTAATAAATAACTCACCAAGAAAAAACCAAGAGCCAGCCTCTTCGTTTAAGGTTAGTGTGTGTTTACCGGTCCAGCCGATACCTGCTTTTTCTGCTACAGCGTGCTCTAAAACAGGGGCTGAATCAACAAAAGGTCGATAATCTAAATGCTCACAGAAGTCTTTTATTTTTTCGCCGAGTTTCTTTAAACGTTGTCGCATGACCTTATGATAATCTCGACCCAAAGCATATCGGCTGACATACGCTATTTTGTCATTTGCAAGGCTTTTGGCAAAGCCAGCATCAGGCGGTAAGTAGTTCATTCGAACACTCACAATACGACAGGTATTCTCGTGCAAGGAATCAGGCGCTAGGCGTTTATCAGTGTTACGCGCCAAATAATCCATTTGCCCTTGATACGCCATTTCAATATAGTGACGGAGGGCACTGTCATGGTGTCGAACATCAATATCGCAAATACCAACTTGCTGAAACCCTAGCGCCATGCCCCAAGCCTTGATATGGTTAGCTAAAGACGCCAGTTCAGAGTCTGTTAATACTTTAGAATTGGCAAAATTTGATTCACTTGAGGACATGCATCTATGCTGCAAAAGAAACTTGCTAATAGCTTAACACAGAAACTATATCGTGCAGATCAAGTTCGTTTGCATGAGGAAAAAGCAGCAAGTCAGATGGGTGTAGATATGTATAGTCTCATGCAACGTGCTGGCGGCTGTGTTTTTCAGAATTGTGTGTCGATGTTTCCAAATATCGACAATTATTTAGTTTTGGTTGGGATAGGACATAATGCTGGAGATGGCTATATTGCTGCACTTACAGCGGCTAACGCTGGCAAAAATGTTACCGTGTGCGCGGTTGAGCCTGAGCGAGAAGTGCATGGCGACGTTGCCAGAGCTAAAGAGGATTGGATTAATGCTGGTGGCAAAGTTATGCCTTTTACTACAGAGCGATTAAAGAATATCGATATTGTAATAGACGCTTTGCTTGGTACTGGTATTAATGGTGTTATTCGTACAGAATTTGCGGCGGTCATCGACGCAGTTAATCAATCTTCTATACCCGTTATCAGCGTAGATGTGCCTAGCGGTCTTGATGCGACAACGGGTAATTCACTGGGTGAATGCATTCAAGCTACTGCTACTATCACGTTTATTGGCATAAAAACGGGCCTAACCACTGGCGCTGGTAAACAGTCTTGTGGTCAATTAGTGTTCGAAGATTTAGGTGTGGGCAAGGCTTTTGCTGAATTAGCCAGAAGTGACGCGAGTGCGCTTGATTTTAAGCATTTTAAAGGCTTAGCACCTAGACCAGTGCATAGTCATAAAGGTAGCTATGGGCGTTTACTTTGTATTGGCGGCAATAAAGGCATGTCGGGTGCTATTCGTCTGAGTGCGGAAGCTGCATTAAGAACCGGTACTGGCTTAGTCAAAGTGTTTGCTCATGAAGACTCTATTTTGCAAATCAATGCTGGGCGCCCAGAATTGATGGTCAGTGCTACAGGGTTAGAAGAGTCACTAGCTTGGGCAACTTGCATAGTGATTGGGCCCGGTTTAGGACAGAATGAGTGGAGTCAACAAACCTTTGATTCGGTGATGGCATATTTACAAAAAAATCCTAAGCCAATCGTTTTTGATGCAGACGCCCTCAATTTGAAGTCGGTCTATAATAAATATGTGGGTTTACCCGAGTGTGTCATGACACCTCATACAGGCGAAGCGGCTCGTTTATTGAACGTGTCAGTTGAAGAAATTGAATCAGACCGTTTTAATTATGCGCGCCAAAGTGCACAGCGTTATGATGCGACATGTGTGTTAAAAGGTGCAGGCAGTATAGTCGACAACCAACATCACTCGTGGGTCTGTCGCCACGGCAATCCAGGCATGGCAACGGCTGGAATGGGAGACGTTCTGGCGGGTATTCTTGGATCCTTAATGTCGCAGGGTTTAAGTAAAGATATGGCGTGTCAATATGGTGTCTCGATTCATGCTAAAGCAGGTGATATAGTAGCCCAGAAATATGGTCAACGAGGTTTGTTGGCAAGTGATTTATTCAAAGCAGTGAGAGTTTTAATTAACGAATAATGAAAGTTATCGAATATTGCGTAGATGAAAAAGCGACCTGCAGACTTGCCGCTAACTTAGGCTTGCTGTTTAAAAAAAATGGTTTAGCTGGCATTTGTATATTTTTAAAAGGAGATTTAGGTGCCGGCAAAACAACCTTTACACGTTATCTATTGAAAAGTTTGGGACATGTTGGAAATGTTAAAAGCCCGACCTATACGCTAGTAGAACCATACGATTTGTTAGGATTGAATGTATATCATTTTGACCTATATCGCTTAGCAGACCCTGAAGAGTTAGAATTTATGGGCATAAGAGACTACTTTAATACAAAAAGTGCGAGTTTAATAGAATGGCCAGAACGAGGCGGAGATTTGTTACCACAAGCTGATTTTGTAATAGATATAAAATACAAAGATGAAGGTCGAGAATATACTATCGAAGCTTTTACCGACACTGCGAAGTCTTACCTAAATGACTTTCAGAGGCATGACTAATGGGTACTTTTTTAAGAATACCCTATTTTTTATTCATTTTGTTAAGTGTGTTTGTATCGTCAGCCAATGCAGACAATAGTATTGAACAAGTTAGGTTTTCAGATACAAGTGATACCGCACGTATCGTTTTGGAGTTTAAGTCTGAACCCAAATATTCATACTTTAGTTTGCAAAACCCACACAGAATGGTACTTGATTTGCAGGGTGTGGAGCGTAAATTTGATTTTAGCACCGTAACGATAAGTGGCAATAAAATTAAACGCTTACGCCACAGTACCCCAAAGTCCAGCAACGACACTCGAATGGTAATTGAAGCCAATAAAAAGTTAAATCCAAGGGTGTTTATACTTAATCCAACAGAAGGGTTTTCTTATCGCTTAGTGGTTGAGTTGGTCGACCCAGACCCAGTCCCAGTTTCGCCAATTAACAACAGTGGCCCTAATAGGGACCAAGATATTATTGTCATTATCGATGCCGGACATGGCGGCAACGATCCAGGTTCTATTGGTCCTGAAGGCACCTACGAAAAACATATTACGTTGAGTATTTCTAAAAAATTAGACAAGCTCATTGATGCGCAGCCCGGCATGCGCGGTGTTATGACGAGGGAAAGCGACTATTATATTTCGCCTAACGATAGGCCTAAAGTAGCAGCCAGGGAGAATGCTGATTTATTAGTATCAATACATGCAGACGCATTTACAACGCCTCAGCCAAAAGGAGGTTCTGTGTGGGTGTTGTCTAAAGGCCGTGCCGACACAGAATTAGGTCGTTTGTTAGAGCAAACAGAAAGAAGCTCTGAATTGTTGGGTGCAGCGGCAGATGTCATTGGTGACAGAGACACTGAACGATATTTTGCAGAAACAATATTTAATATGTCAATGGACCTATCTCGTGCTCTCAGCTATGAATTAAGTCATGAACTGATCAAAGATATGAAACAAGTGACGAGCATGCACAAGAAAACCCCGCAAAGCGCTAGCCTTGCTGTTTTAACCGCGCCTGAAACACCATCAGTATTAATCGAAGTCGGATTTATTTCTAATCCGCAGGAAGAGAAAAATTTAAACTGGGAAAAACATAGGCAGCGTTTAGCAGAAGCTATTTTTAGATCAATTAAACGTTATTTTAAGAAAACACCGCCCGATGGTACTTTGTGGGCAAAATGGAAAAATGAAGCACCAGCCATTCACAAAGTGACGCGTGGGGAGTCTTTGTCACTGTTAGCGCAACGATATGGGGTAAGTGTTAAAGAGCTCAAAGACGCTAATGGACTAAGGTCAGACTTAGTTAGGATAGGGCAAGAGTTAACCATACCCAAATAAATATAGAGCATAGCAAATATATTCATGGCAAAAGACATTCACATTCAAGGCAATGACGAAGACACTCCTATTGTAGTGTTATCCCCTCAATTAGCCAATCAAATCGCTGCAGGGGAGGTAGTTGAACGGCCTGCTTCAGTGGTTAAAGAACTTATGGAAAATAGTCTTGATGCGGGTGCCACAAAGATAACCATTAATATTGAGCAAGGTGGACAAAAAAGAATTGCCATTCAAGACAATGGAAAAGGTATTTCAAAGCAACAACTAGGCTTGGCGTTGAGTCGTCATGCTACTAGTAAAATTAGGGATATTGATGATTTAGAACGTATTACAAGCATGGGTTTTAGGGGTGAAGCCCTCGCTAGTATTAGTTCAGTAAGCCGTTTGACTTTAATTTCCAAACCAGTAAATCAATCAGCAGCTTGGCAAGCGTTTGCTGAAGGGACTGACATGGCAGTTGAACTCAAACCAACTGCCCATCCTGATGGCACTAGTGTCGAAGTACTGGATTTATTTTTTAATACGCCTGCAAGACGCAAATTTATGCGGACAAGTAAAACGGAATTTCAGCATGTTGAACAGGTGGTTAAACGCATTGCGTTGGCTCGCACCGATGTTGAATTTGTGGTGAGTCATAACCAAAAAAAAATGCTCCGCTTTGCCAACAATGTGACTCTCGATAAGCGTATAGCGCAAATTTGTTCTAATCAATTTATTGAAAATGCAGTGAGAGTCGATTACCAATTTGAGGGTATCAGATTACACGGGTATTGCTGTAAAATTGGTACTGGCATGCCAACTAGAGATTATCAATACACATATGTAAATGGTCGTATGATGAAAGACCGTTTGTTGGCTCACGCAATTCGACAAGTTTACGAAGAAGCATTAGCACCGCAGAAATTTCCAGCCTACGTTTTATTTTTGGATATTGCACCAGAACAAATAGATGTTAATGTGCATCCAGCGAAGCATGAAGTGCGTTTTCATGAGTCACGCAAAATTCATGATGTCGTTTTTAAGGCATTAACAGAAGCTATTGGTGGTTACTCTGCTAACATTGAAGCCGCGCAAAACCATGACTACATAAAACCCTTACAGGTAAACCCTGTTCAAGATTCTTCTCCGATTTCTTTGATAAAAAATGACCAGTCAACTTTAGCTATTCCAAAAAGCAAAGGGTCCGCTGGTTATCGTGGCGAGACCGTCAGCAAAACAGAATTGAAAGCGAACAATGATTTTTATCAAAACATTGCTGAAACAGCCGCTAGTGTCTATCCGAAAGAGCCAGCAGCTGGGGCGCGAGAGGTTTCAGAGCTTACAACCCAAGGCACCAAAGAATCCAACACAAACGTCTGCTTGGCAGGTAACGCGCTATTAATGCATCCATACGTACTAATCCCTTCACAACAAAGCAAACAGTCTTCGAGTGTACTTAAGTGCATAGCATTACTAGACTTAGTGACCCATCTGCTTGCATCCAAAATTGCTTTTTCGACATTGCCTCAACCTTTGTTAATGCCAGTATCAGTGACACTAGAAAAAAATATCCAAACAAATATATTGCTTGATGTTTTTGAACGCCATCACTTTGAAGTTTTGCAAATTAATAAAAAGTTAGTATTGAAGCAAGTTCCTTCAAATTTGCGACACTTACCATGGGCGGCAGTTTTTGCTGACTTGGTGGCAGCTTTGCCCGTTGTTATCGAAGATACTAACGAAATGTTTATCCAAGCACTTGGGGCTGCTTGGTTATCGAGCAGTGTGGTCGACAATAGCAAGCTACAAATTTGGCTGAATGAGCTGGGGGTAGAACAACTAAATAGACTTCCATATAAAATAGTTAATATTCATTTTGATGAATCGCTCTAGGAGGCAGTTTTGGAACCAGTAGTTTGCATTATGGGTCCTACAGCATCAGGTAAAACGGCACTAGCAATAGAGTTAGCTCAGGCGCTAAATGGTGAAGTAATAAGTGTAGATTCTGCGCTGATATACACTCACATGGACATCGGAACGGCAAAGCCAAGTATAGGTGAGATGCAAGGTGTTCCGCATCATTTAATAGATATCTTAAGCCCTCAAGATACATATAGCGTGGCCGACTTTTTACGCGATACTGAAGTCTGTCTACAAGATATTTTAAGTCGAGGAAAACTACCTATATTGGCCGGTGGCACAATGATGTATTTTAATGCCCTCGTCAATGGTTTGAATAACTTGCCTGCACAAGATATTAAAATTAGACAAAGCATACAGGCTGACATTGACGATATTGGTTTAATTAATGTGCATGCTAAATTAGCACAAGTTGATCCACTTACTGCGGCCAAGATACACCCTAATGATCCTCAAAGGACAATTCGTGCATTAGAAGTATATTTAAGTTCGGGCAAAAATATGAGCGAATGGCAGAGTGAGCAAAAAAGTCATGCAAACTATAATTTTGTGCAATTTTCTATAATGCCAAATGATCGTAGCCAACTGCATGAAAAAATCGCTCAGCGATTTGACCAAATGCTCGCAAATGGATTTATTGATGAAGTACAAGGTCTACGCAAGAAATTTGACTTAAATGAAGACTTACCTTCCATAAGATGCGTGGGTTACAGGCAAGTTTGGCAACATTTAGAAGGCATGCTCAACAAAGATCAAATGCGTGAGCGGTCCATCATTGCTACGCGCCAGTTAGCAAAACGTCAAATTACTTGGTTGCGTAATTGGCAAAACATAATTGAAATGGAAAGTGAAAATGACAAAAATCTTGCACTTGTTATTGAAAAAGTAAGTGCAAGTGCATAGATATATGGTGTAGACTTATGGCAGTCATGTTGAATTGTCAAATAATATCAAAAATAAGGATGACTAATGGCGAAAGGTCAGTCACTACAAGACCCATTTTTAAACGCACTCAGAAAAGAACGCATTCCCGTTGCGATCTATTTGGTGAACGGTATCAAGTTGCAAGGTCAAGTTGAATCATTTGACCAGTTTGTAGTATTGCTTAAGAACACAGTGAGTCAAATGGTGTATAAGCACGCAATATCAACTGTTGTTCCATCACGCGCAATCACTATGCCAACCAATCATCCTGAAGATGGTGCACAAGGGTAAAAAGTTTGGAGCTGTTTTTTGTTTGAGCGTTATGAGTCTGGCGAACAGGCTATTTTGGTGCATGTCGATTTTTCAGACGATCAAAACAAAGAAGATTTAAATGAACTACAAATGCTGGTATCTTCTGCCGGTGTAAATAATGTTGGTATTGTTACCGCTGCGCGAGGCGCGCCTAGTGTCAAGTATTTCGTTGGTAGTGGTAAGGCTGAAGAAATTGCGCATACTGTTGCTGCTTTGGCTGCCGATGTTGTTATTTTTAATCATGCCTTAACCCCTTCTCAAGAACGTAATTTAGAAAAGCTGTGCTGTTGCAGAGTGCTTGACCGCACAAGCTTAATATTGGATATATTTGCCCAGCGCGCTCGAACCCATGAAGGTAAGATGCAAGTTGAACTTGCCCAATTGAGACACTTGTCAACTCGGTTGATTCGGGGCTGGACCCACTTAGAACGTCAAAAAGGGGGGATAGGTCTGCGTGGTCCTGGTGAAACGCAACTTGAGACTGATCGTCGTTTATTGCGAGGACGCATAAAATCTATTCAAAAACGCTTGGAACGGGTCCAAAAGCAACGTGAACAAGGTCGTCGATCCCGCAAGCGCGCAGAAATACCAACAGTTTCTTTAGTTGGCTATACCAATGCGGGTAAATCCACATTATTTAACACGCTCACAGACGCAGGCGTATATGCTGCTGATCAACTTTTTGCAACCCTTGATCCAACATTAAGAAAAATAGAATTAGCAGAGGTCGGGCAAGCTATTTTAGCTGACACAGTTGGCTTTATTAGACATCTACCGCACGATTTAGTGGCGGCATTTAAAGCGACTTTGCAAGAAACCCAAGAAGCTACACTGTTATTACATGTTGTTGACTATGCTGATGAACAATATCGAGAAAATGTTGACCAAGTAAATGAAGTGCTAAGTGAGATTGACGCAGATGAAGTTCCACAGCTTGTTATTTGTAATAAAATTGATCGCTTGGAAAGTGTAAGACCCAAAATTGATAGAGATGAAGAAGGTCGACCGATTAGAGTTTGGTTGTCGGCTCAAAAAGGTGAAGGGATTGATTTACTGAAACTTGCCCTCACTGAATGTTTAAGGAAAGAGATGGTGCACCACAAATTAGTGGTACCAGCATCTGATGGAAAAATCAGAAATGTGCTATTTGAATTAAATTGTATTAATCAAGAGCACTATTCTGAGCAAGGTGATTGGGAAGTTGAAGTCAGTATGTTGGCATCTGATTGGCATCGTTTAGACAAAAAGCTAGACGAAAGGCTAACCCAATATCTTCAAGTGACATAATCTGTAAAGATTTATTACTATTTTAATTTGGTATGTAAGAAAACTATTCGTAGAATGAAGTAGTATATATACATAGCAATAAAATGATTAACAGATCCTAAAAACAACTAAGCAACTTTCGGAGTAAACTTATGGCTTGGAATGAGCCGGGTGGTAACAAAAACGACCCTTGGAAAAATCGCGGTGGAAAAGATCAAGGTCCGCCAGATATAGATGATGTATTAAAAAACTTGTTTGGTAAGTTTGGAAAAGGAGGTAGTGGTTCAGGCAAGACTTCTGGTCCTAGCTTTACTGGTAAAACTTTGGGCATCATTTTAGTCATTATTGCACTGGTTTATGGTGCTAGCGGGTTCTACACCATCAAAGAAGCAGAGCGTGGTGTAATTTTACGTTTTGGTGAATTTCATTCTCTTGCACAACCTGGCTTACAATGGAAATTCACTTTTATTGATAGAGTCATTCCAGTCAATATTCAATCGGTAAGAGACCAAGCTTCATCGGGTTCGATGTTAACCGAAGATGAAAACGTCGTGAATATTGAAATGGAAGTGCAATACCAAGTCATAAATCCTGAGCAATGGGTATTTGCAGTAGAAGATCCCGAACGTAGTTTAAGCCAAGCTTTTGATAGTGCTATCCGCTACGTTGTAGGCCACTCAAGAATGGACGAAGTGCTTACCGACGGTAAAGAAGTTGCACGTCAGCGGGTTTTGGAAGAGCTTATTAGCATTATTGAGCCCTACAAAATGGGGGTTGATTTGGTTGAATTGAACTTCACCAATGCTCGCCCACCAGAGCAGGTTAGAGCGGCTTTTGACGATGCCATTGCTGCCCAAGAAGATGAAGAACGTTTTATCAGAGAGGCAGAAGCCTATGCGCGTGAAATCGAACCGAGAGCTCGCGCACAAGTCAACCGAATGAATGAAGAAGCTCAAGCATACAAAGAGCGTTCAATTTTAGAAGCGCAAGGTGAAGTTGCACGCTTTGAAGAATTGCTTCCGCAATATGAGGCCGCGCCTGAGGTCACCCGACAGCGCATCTATCTAGAAACCATGGAAGCGGTTTACAGCAATACTACCAAAGTAATGATAGACACCGAAGGTAGTGGCAATATGATGTATCTACCATTAGATAAAATAATGGAACGTCAAAATCTGAGACCGTCAGACACTCGTAATTTCAACAACACCCTTCAAGGGCTTCAAAATCAGGGTGGAGATACGTTGACAAGTCCACAAATACAAACATCTCGTAATACTAGCAGCCGGTCAGGGAGAAACTAAAAAATGATGAAAAATTTATCAGTTGTAGTCGTCGTTCTCTTAGCAATTCTTGTTTACAGCGGTTTATTTGTAGTTGAAGAGGGTACACGCGCAATTAAAATAACCTTTGGTAAAGTTGCTCAAGACGAAAATGGCGTGGCGACGGTTTATGAACCAGGCTTACACTTAAAACTGCCATTTTTTGACCGAATTCAAGTATTGTCAGCACGAATCCAAACTTTGGATGAACGCGCAGACCGTTTTGTAACTGTTGAAAAAGAAGACTTAATCGTAGATTCGTATGTTAAATGGCGTATCGAAGATTTTGGTACTTATTACCTATCAACAAGTGGTCTAAAAGAACAAGCTGAAAGGCTTCTTAAGCAGCGCGTTAACAATGGATTGCGGGCTGAATTTGGTACTCGAACTATACAGCAAATAGTGTCTGGTGAGCGTAGCGAATTAATGGATGATGCTATGAACCAAGCCGCTGAAAGCTCAGATGAACTTGGCATTCGTATTGTTGATGTGCGAGTAAAACAAATTAATTTACCCGAAGAGATCAGTAATTCAATTTTCGACCGGATGCGCGCCGAACGTGCTGCAGCTGCCAGAGAGTATCGGTCTGAAGGTAAAGAGCAAGGTGAAATTATACGCGCAAACATAGATGCAAGAGTTGAAATTATGCTTGCTGACGCCGAACGTAACGCACGTCAATTACGCGGTGAAGGTGATGCACAAGCTGCGCAAATATATGCACAAACCTTTAATAAAAACCCAGAGTTTTACAGCTTTTTGAGAAGTATGGATGCTTATCGTAATTCTTTCAATAACAAGCAAGATGTATTGATTGTAGAACCTGACAGTGACTTTTTCCGCTACTTAAATTCGAGCGCTGGAAAAAAATAAACGTTATTAACTAACATAACGGTTAGTCAAAATCCGATTCTTTGGGAGTCGGATTTTTTTTTGTGTTTTTAGGCAAAATGAAATGCTTAGATGAAAAAAAAGCTAAACTTAGGTAGTATTAGACTACAGTTCAAGTTAACTAGATAATAAAGAATAAAACAGACCCGCTGAGCAAACTATGGTCAGCTGAGCTTGGTCGCGTTTAAACCAATAATAAAGAGGTTATTTTGTCGAGTAATAACGCTAAACAAAGCGCTCAAGGTGAGCCGTCAAACGGTTGGTTTTCGAGGTTTTTAGCCACTGTCGAGTGGCTTGGAAACTTGCTACCGCATCCTATTACCCTATTCGCGTCACTCGCTGTATTTATTGTCATATTAAGTGGTATTTTAGGCTACTTCGATGTCAGCGTAATGGATCCTAGACCAGTAGGAGCCAAGGGGCGTGAAGCTGATGGTGTAATCGAAGTGATTTCACTCCTAAATGCAGATGGTTTGCGTCAAATAGTGACCGGCTTGGTTACAAATTTCACCGGTTTTGCCCCACTTGGCACAGTTCTGGTTGCTTTACTCGGAGTATCTCTAGCTGAGCATTCGGGGCTACTTAGCACAATAATGCGTTCGATGGTGATGAATGCTTCGCCACGTGCCGTTACCATTGTCATTGTATTTGCTGGGGTTGTATCCAATACTGCATCAGAACTTGGCTATGTAGTGATGATACCTCTAGCTGCGATGATTTTTCACTCCCTTGGTCGGCATCCACTAGCAGGACTTGCAGCGGCTTTTGCCGGCGTTTCAGCAGGCTATAGTGCAAACATTCTTATTGGTACGGTAGACCCTTTATTGGCTGGATTTACGCAGGATTCAGCTCGGATTATTGACCCTGATTATGTGGTTAGTGCAGAAGTAAACTGGTATTTTATGATTGTCAGTACTTTTGCGGTTGCAGCGATGGGCGCTTTTGTGACTGAAAAAATCGTTGAGCCTCGTTTAGGCAAATATAATCCTGATGATGCATCAATTGATCTTGGGTCGCAAAAGTTCGATCGACCAAGCGCGTTAGAAATTAAAGGCATGAAATGGGCAGGTGTGACATTTGTATTGCTTCTTGCTTTATTGGCCATGACAGTAGTACCTGAAAATGGTGTTCTCAGAGACCCTGAGACAGGTTTGGTAAAAGGCTCACCGTTTCTGAAAGGGATAGTGGTATATATTTTTGTAACGTTTGCAATACCGGGCTTTGTATACGGCAAAATCACTGGTTCAATGAAAAACGATCGTGATGTCATCGACGCCATGGCCAAAAGTATGAGCTCGATGGGCTTGTACATTGTGCTTGTTTTCTTTGCCGCTCAATTTGTTGCTTTTTTCAAATGGACCAACCTAGGTACGGTTTTAGCGGTAAAAGGAGCTGCCTTTTTACAAGCGACAGGTTTGGACGGCCCAGAAGTGTTCATATTGTTTATTTTAATGTGTGGTTTGGTAAACTTGTCGTTAGGCAGTGCGTCTGCACAGTGGGCTATTACAGCACCAATATTCGTGCCTATGTTAATGTTAATTGGCTATGCACCTGAAGTCATCCAGGCTGCCTATCGCATAGGTGATTCGGTGACCAATGTTATTACGCCTATGATGAGCTATTTTGGGTTGATACTTGCGATTGGCGTTAGGTATAAAAAAGACTTGGGAATTGGTACGCTCATTGCGACTATGTTGCCTTATACAATGGTGTTTATTGTTGGTTGGACATTACTTTTTTATATTTGGGTATTCTTTTTAGGCTTGCCTGTCGGTCCGGGTGCACCAACTTACTATTCTCCAGGCGGTTAAGCGTATTTATTAAGTTAGCAAGTTTATTCATTTTACGCATCAAGACTCAATTTAAAGTCCAAATTGAGTCTTGATGCGTAAGTACTTTCATGATTATCTACATTATTAAAGTCTAGCTATGAAATTTCAGTCACAAACTGACTTTACCCACGATCAAACGGACAAAGTTGGCGTATTAATTACAAACTTAGGCACCCCACAAGCGCCAACAAAACAGGCCTTGAGACCCTACCTAAAGCAATTTTTATCTGACCCTAGAGTGGTCGAAGTACCAAAGTTGATTTGGTGGTTTGTCCTTAATTGCATCATTCTTAATTTTAGACCAAAACGATCGGCTGCCGCATACGCTACAGTTTGGAGCGATGAAGGTTCTCCATTACTGGTACACACCAAAAATCAGGCAGCCAAACTTGCAGAGCGATGTGAACAAAAATGGGGAGACAAGGTAGTCGTAGATTTTGCTATGCGCTACGGGCAACCCAGTATTGAAAGCAAAATTGACAGCATGCTCAATATGGGTGCACGAAAACTGCTAGTATTACCTCTTTATCCGCAATATTGCGCTTCTACAACCGGCTCTACTTTTGACGCCGTGGCACATGATTTTATTAGTCGTAGATGGTTGCCTGACTTTAGATTTGTTAATCAATACTGTGACCTTCCCGATTATATCAAGTGTGTCGCAGATAGCATCAAAACGCATTGGGAAACCCATAAGCGCGCCGATAAATTGATTTTTTCTTACCACGGGATCCCCAAACGTTATCTTAACAATGGTGACCCATATCATTGTCAATGCTACAAAACTTCACGCTTAGTAGCTGAAATGTTGGGTTTGTCTGAGAATGAGTATATGACTACTTTCCAATCCCGTTTTGGGCGTGAAGAATGGCTTAAGCCTTATACTGATGAAACTTTAAAATCGCTACCATCTCAGCAAGTAAAATCTGTACAAATGATTTGTCCAGGGTTTTCATCTGATTGCCTAGAAACAATAGAAGAGATAGGTGAAGAAAATCGCGAGTACTTCATGGAATCGGGAGGTGAACGCTATGAATACATTACTTCACTTAACGACACCGACGCCCATATTGACATGTTGTTTAAATTGGCTGAAAGTAATATGCATGGGTGGATCAATACCAACAACAATGCCAAGAGCAGCGAAAACGAGGGATGCCCTTATGAGCAACGCTTATTCGAGGCAAAACGCTTAGGTGCATCTAAATAAAGATGTTTAGCTATTTAGAACTAATCGATTGATGAACAAACAAGACAAAAGTAAACAAGTGTCAATAGAAAATGATTCAGCTGAGACCTCAGCTGAAGGCATGCATGCTAAGGAGCGCTCAAAAGAAGTCAGTGTCGTTGAGGTGGATGAAGATTTCAGGGCACCCGATGCGTTACTGAAAGCACAGGAATTGGGTAATCTTCTAGATAGCGCAGTTAAGATACCTTTTATTGGATTGCGTGTTGGTTTAGACTTTTTAGTGGGTTTAATACCGGGCATTGGCGATACCATCATGTTGGCTGCCTCATTGCGAATAGTTTATTTAGGGTACAAACTTAAAATACCCAGCGCCTTACGAAAAAAGATGATAGTAAATGCGCTTATCGATTATGGCCTTGGATTCGTTCCAATATTGGGCGACCTTATTGACTTATTTTTTAAAGCAAACCAACGAAATGTGCGCATTATGGAAACTTGGTGGGTGAGTGAAAATAAAGACAAGATAGATGCACTCGCTAAAAAGCAGCTTGACGCTTGGCATGAACAACAAAGAGAACAACTCGAAGACGAGCGTCCTCAAGATAAACCTTAGTTAATGAACAGCCAAATAATGGTCCAATGACTAATCAGGACTATATTTATATTGTTTAAGGGTATCTAAACTAACGACTTCTAGGGCTTTTTTATTGGTAGCTTCAAGAATAATAGGTGGGGCGACTTTTGCAGTAATTGCGTGATACCATCTGATTGCACAAAGGCACCATTTGTCACCAGCTTTAAGTCCTTGAAACTGGAAAGCGGGATTAGGTGTAATGAGATCATTGCCTTGGGCTTTGGAAAATTGTAAAAATTCGTCGGTCATAATTGCGCATACGCTGTGATTGCCATAATCCGATTCGGGAACATAGCAAAAACCTTCTCGAGTATATCCGGTATTGCCGCAGCATAATTGTAATCGGGTGCCTAGCACATTAAGTTGGTTTGCCATTTGAGTCGCCTTGATGTTGGTATATTTATTTAAATTTAAAATGTAGTGTGACATACCATGTTAGATAAAAGTAAGCTTACTTCTGTGAAATCAAACGAGCAAAAAGATGCGTCGAGTGAAAATACAAGTAATAAGGCCTCTGACGGTAATTATAGCCCAGAAGAAATTGCCAAGTTTGATAAATTAGCAGAAAGTTGGTGGGATCCAAATGGCTCATACAAAACAGCCATAGAATTTAATCGAGCTAGAGTTGAATACTTTATTGCTCAAATATGCACGTTTTATAACTTGGATGTTAATCAAGATAAACCTTTGTCAGGTTTACGTATACTAGATGTGGGTTGCGGTGGTGGTTTGGTATGTGAGCCCCTGGCTCAAGCTGGCGCAAGCGTTACTGGTATTGATGTGAGTGAAATGAGTATAGAAGTTGCAAAACGTCACGCCTCGCAATCTGATTTGGATATTGAGTATCGACACGAGCATGCTGAACATACCGTACGTCACAACGAAACGCCTTTCGATGTGGTGATCAATGCAGAAGTTATTGAACATGTACCTAACCAAAAAGAGTTGGTCAAGCAATGCAGTAGCCTTTGTAAAGTAGGCGGTTGCGTTATTATGGCAACCCTTAATCGCACTATAAAATCGTTTGTAATAGGCATAATTGGCGCTGAATACATTATGCGTTATCTTCCTCGTGGCACTCATAGTTGGTATTTATTTGTTACCCCGTTTGAACTTAATAGTATGGCCAGCATTGCCCGCATGAAGCTAGTAACGGAGATAGGTATGGCGTTTAATGTGTTTAACAAAAAGTGGCGCACAACCAAAAGCGTAAGCATTAATTATATTCAAATTTATGAGCGCCTTGGCAAAATAAGATAGAAGAATTAAATGAAAATATATGATACCAAAACCGCACCAACACCTCGTAGAGTAAGGATGTTCTTGGCCGAAAAAGGCCTTGAAATGGATTACGTTCAAGTTGATTTGGCTAAAGGGGAAAATTTAAGCCCAGAAATGCGTCTCAAAAACCCTATTGCGAAGATACCGGTATTGGAATTAGATGACGGTACATGTATTAGTGAAAGTGATGCAATTTGTTTATATTTTGAGACCTTGCATCCTAATCCTCCATTAATGGGTAATGGTGCACTGGAAAAAGCAACAGTGGCAATGTGGCAAAGACAAATTGATTTGTGTTTGTTTATGCAAATAGGAATGTGTTTTCAACATTCAACAGGATACTTTAAGGATCGCATGACACCCGTGCCTGAATATGGAAAAGTAGCCGGCGAAAATGCTCGTAAGTATCTAAATGTATTAGATAAACGTGTGGCTAAATACCCTTTTATGGCTGGAGAAAATTTCAGTATTGCTGATATTACTGCTTTGTGTTCAATAGATTTTGCACGCGTGGTAAATATACGAATAAGCGCTGAGCAAACTCATTTGCAAGCATGGTATGACAAAGTTGCAGCGCGTCCCTCCGCTAAGGCATAAGGTTTTATTAAAAATATAGCTTTATCGACGCAGTAGACCTCTAACTATTAGCTATATTTAATGATTTTTTTTGCGGTTCGACAATAAAGTTAATGCCAAGGTCGAATTTTGCTTTACACTAATTAGAATAGTGCTATCGATTAAATAACATCTGCTTCATGGAGATACCATATGAGTGTTAAACAATACCCAGTGCCAGCATCCCTAACAAACGATACTCATTTTGGTGAATCTGATTATTTAGCGATGTATCAGGCTTCGTTAGACGATCCTACTGCTTTCTGGGCCTCACAAATTGAAGAACTCGATTGGATTAAAACGCCCACTATTATTCAAAATACTAATTTCTCTCCAGATAGTTGTGAAATAAAATGGTTTGAAGATGGTCAGCTTAACGCAAGTTATAATTGTATCGACCGTCATTTACAGCACAGCGCTGAAAAAGTTGCTATTTTGTGGGAAGGTGATTCTCCAGAGCATTCTGAAAAAATCACCTATCAAAAACTGCATTATGAAGTTTGTAAATTGGCAAATGGACTGAAAAAACTGGGCGTTGAAAAAGGTGATTGTGTAGCGATTTATATGCCAATGGTGCCACATGCAGCTTATGCTATGCTCGCATGTGCCCGCATAGGTGCTGTGCATTCAGTTATTTTTGGTGGTTTTTCACCCAATGCCATTGCCGATAGAATCAACAATTGTGATGCAAAGCTTGTCATCACTTCTGATGAAGGCCGTCGTGCAGGACGTTGTGTGCCGTTAAAAGCTAACGTAGATGAAGCGATTTCAAACGGTGCTTGTCCAAGTGTGACTGCGGTTGTTACCCATAAATTAACAGGCGCTGACGTCGCCTTCAATAATGTACAAGACGTTTGGTGGCATGAGTTAATAGAAGATTGTAGCGCTCAGTTTGAGCCAGAAGTCATGGATGCAGAAGATCCGCTTTTCATTTTGTATACATCAGGTTCGACCGGACAGCCAAAGGGTGTCGTTCATACAACGGGAGGTTATTTACTTTATACCTCGCTGACATTCCGCTATGCCTTTGATTACAAACCAGATGATATTTATTGGTGTACTGCTGATGTAGGTTGGATTACTGGCCACAGCTATATGACCTATGGCCCATTGGCAAACGGTGCATGCCAAGTATTTTTTGAAGGCGTGCCTACTTATCCTGATATCCGCCGCGTTGCACAGATTGTCGAAAAATATAAGGTCAACAGTTTGTATACGGCTCCTACGGCGATTCGTGCATTGATGGCACATGGCGAAAAACCGGTAGAAGGTTGTGACTTGTCGTCGTTGCGTATTTTAGGTTCAGTGGGAGAACCCATTAATCCTGAAGCATGGGAATGGTACCACAGAGTAATAGGGCAGAGACGTTGTCCAATAGTTGATTCGTGGTGGCAAACCGAAACTGGCGGTATGATGATAGCACCACTTCCATGTGCTACGGCGTTAAAACCTGGTTCTGCAACTCGTCCATTGTTTGGTATTAATCCTGCTTTATTTGATGCTGATGGCAATGAACTAGAAGGTGCGAGCGAAGGAAATCTTGTCATTAAAGATAGTTGGCCTAGTCAGGCTAGAACCGTTTATGGTGACCATAAGCGTTTTATCGAAACATATTTTAGTACTTACCCCAAGGTATACTTTACGGGCGATGGCGCACGTCGAGACGAAGACAGTTACTATTGGATAACCGGTCGTGTAGATGATGTATTAAACGTATCTGGTCACCGTTTAGGTACGGCTGAAATTGAAAGTGCCTTAGTCGCGCACCGAGATATTGCTGAGGCTGCTGTAGTTGGTTTTCCTCACAATATTAAGGGTCAAGGGATTTATGTTTATGTGTTACCAAACGAAGGTACTAGCGTAACTGAAGAGTTAACGACTGACGTAAAGCAATGGGTCAGAAAAGAATTGTCACCCATTGCCACTCCTGATCTTATTCAATGGACAAGCGGTTTACCGAAAACGCGCTCAGGTAAAATTATGCGCCGTATACTACGTAAAATTGCGGCCAATGAGTATGATCAGCTAGGTGATACATCTACCTTGGCCGATCCAACTGTGGTTGCTTCGTTGATTGACAAACGCTTAAATCGCTAACGCTATTTAGATGCAACGTCGACGTTACGTATATACTTAGTCATACTCTGTATAAGCGCTCGTAATTTACCTGGCTTTAAAGGTTTAGATAAATAATTGACACCTTGATCACTGCACATCTTTAAAAGATCGTCGTCTCTTTTTGCGGTCACTAAACACGCCGGCAGTATTGTATCGAGTTGTCGACGTAGCAAATCAATTATTTCTAGACCATCAGGGCCTTTACCTAATTGGTAGTCAACCAATAGTATATGTGGTTGAAGTTCTTTCGCTACGCTACATGCTTCTTTATAAGACCTAGCTAAGCCTACCTCTATTCCCCATTTTACTAGTAAGATTTGCATTGCATCTAGATTTTCTTGTTGATCATCTATACACAAAATCTTTAGCTTGCTAAAGATCGAATTAACGGGGCTTTTTATTACTTTTGGAATCTCAGGCGCGGGCACACTTGTAAACTCAATATCAAAGCATGAACCTTTTCCTTCTTCAGACTCGACTTTGATTGTACACGGCAATTGTTGACTTAGTCTTTTAACAACGCCAAGACCCAAGCCAATTCCTTGCTCACCAGTATTTTCAACACGATAAAAGTCGCTAAAAATGGCGGCTTGTTGAAGCTTTAATATGCCTATGCCGGTATCTCTAACTTGTATTAAGATTTTGTCAGCGCGTTTCCTTACCGTTAATAGTACTTTCCCTTTTTTTGTATATTTTACTGCGTTAGATACCAAATTTAAGATTATGCGATACAAGTAAGTCTTATCTGTACTGACCCAGCACTCTACTCCTCTAAACCTAAGACTTAAGCCTTTGGCTTTAGCCTTCATGCTCATTTCGTTGACGATGGGTTGGATAGTTTCAATAACATTAACCGTTTCTATAAAAGGTTTCATCTCGCCGCCATCAAGTCGAGATATATCGAGTATTGTACTAATAAGTGATTCGCTTGAAACCACAGAATCGCTAAGTTTTGTTAATATATTGTTTGTATCTTCGTCAAACTTGGTTTCTTGGAGCGCGCTTAGATATAATTTTGCGGCATTTAAGGGTTGTATAACATCATGACTTGCCAGCGCTAGAAAGCGTGTTTTACTATCATTTGCATTTTCAGCCTCTTTTTTAGCTCTAATGAGACTTTTCTCGAGCTCGGTTCGCCTTCCTATTTCTAAGCGCAATTCGGCGTTAATGGAATGCACTTCCTCGGTGCGTTTTTCGACGCGAGCTGCAAGGTTAATATTAGACTCTTTCAACTCTTCTTGTGCAATTACATAGCCGGTAATATCGTGGTAGCTAATGACAAACCCGCCTTCAGGAAGGGGGTTACCGACCATTTCTATGACATGACCATCAGCACGATTCCGTCTAAATTTATGCGGAGTACCATTGCGAAGCAATGTCATTCGTTCTTCAACCTTGCTGTCTACGTCTTTACTTTCTATTTCATCTTGAATAACGTTGTGTATTACCAAGGGTTCTATTGGCGCACCAACAAACACCAAATCTTCGGGGTAGTTGAACAAACTCGTATAACGTTTATTCCAAGCTATTAACTTGAGTTCTTTATCTATGACACTGATGCCCTGATCGATGTTTTCTAAAGAAGTCAGTAATGCGCTCATGTTAAATTGCATTGCTTGTGCCGTTCCATCAAAGAAGTTAACCACGTCAGTAATATCTAATGATTTTCCTCTAATAAGACTTTCGATAAGCGCTCGCGCGCTTGAAGAGCCAACCACGCCGCCTAAGGCTCGCTCACAAAACGCCAACATATTTTGGTCAACAACTTCGTTATTTTTCACATTACCAAGCGATTTATTTTCATACACTTCAAATAATTGGTCACAACGCTTTTGTCCAGTAAACTTACTAATTAGCGTTTTTAGGTCGTTGACACTCACAGATACCGTTTTATTTTCGCTAAATTGCTCTCCTAGACTAGTTGGCTCTACGAACATTTTTGCTTGAATACGATCTACAAATGTTGGCTTTGTAAGTAATGAAAAGATGACATAAAAAGTGACATTAGCGAGTAAACTATATAGCGCTCCCAGGCTAAAAAGATGGGTTTGATTACCGGCATTAATTGCGCCTTCTACTGGACTAGTTGAAGGAATAAATAAGAATAAAAGCCAGACTAAAAACCCTGCTAATAAACCAGCATACACGCCGTGAGCGTGCCCTTTTTGCCAATACAAGCCCCCGACAATGGATGGCAATAATTGAATCACTAAGGAAAACGCTAACAAACCAATAGATGACAAAGAAACTTGATTGGTCATTTGCAGCTGATACAAAAATGCTAACAACAAAATACCAAAAATGATGAAACGACGTATGTGTTTTATGCGTTTTACCCTGTTAATACCCGCATATGTTTCGCTATCCATTAATTTGGGCAAGACTAAGTCATTGGTTATCATGGTACTAAGTGTGAGAGTCGCAACAATTATCATTGCGGTAGCCGCAGAAAGTCCGCCGATAAAAACGACAATTTGCAATAGGATTAAATCTGAAAATAAGGCTATTCCCATCACGTAATTGTCGGCGTCCATGCTCTGTTGTGCAAAAATTACTTTTCCCGCTGCAGCAATAATCGGAATGGTTAAAGCGATTAATATCAAATAGCTTGGAAAAAACCAACGCGCGGTTTTTAGATGATCTATTTTTAAATTATCAATTACGGCCACATGAAACTGCCTTGGCAAACAAATAACAGCAGCACCAGCCATTAAGGTTTGCATCCAAAAATCAAAAGAAACAAAAGACTGTAAAGCTTCTGTGGTCGAATATTCAAAAAGAATAGATTCTGTATTTGCCTGTGACCAATACCCATAAGCAATAAAGGCAACCAATACAAGTGCTATAAGCTTAATGCAAGATTCAAGAGATATTGCCAATATTAAACCTCGTCTGTATTCGGTTACATCAGTGTTTCTTGTACCAAAATACATCGCAAATAAGGCGATGAAACTCGTTGCTAGTATAATAATGATATTGGTGTTTTCTAGATTAGTGATAACTTGGAAAGTGGCACCTATCGCTTTTAGTTGAAGTGCTACGTATGGAATAGTCGCTAATAATGCAATAACAGTGACCAACAGTGCTACTACTTGACGTTTACCATAACGAGAGCTAATAAAGTCGGCTATGGTACTAATATGTTGCTTTTTACTGACGTGAGTCATTTTGTAAATAAAACGAAAAAAGACCACATATACAATGACGGGGCCCAGTAAAATAGGCAAGTACATCCATTGTTGACTACTGGATTGGCCGACAGCGCCAAAGAAGGTCCACGCGGTGCAATAAATCCCCAATGCAAGGCTATAAACAAATGGGTGAGAGGTTAAGCTCCTAGCTTTAGGAGAGTCAGAATCACCCCAACGAGCGACCCAAAAGAGAGCTGCTAAATAAGCTATAGTCAAGGCTAGCCAAGCAAAAGACATAGTATTCCCTAAACAATTAAATTTTTTTCTTACTCTATCACAAACTTCATTAATCCCAATCTACATACAAAAAATTAACAAGTTTTGAAGGGCCTAAGCACTTTAATTTTGAGCCTAGACTAAAGTTTTATATCAAAAAATTAACATTTATATAATATTTGCTGCGGGGATGAAAAGATAGCGACCATTAAATAAGTTGATGTCTATTTATTCATCGCATTTTATTACTTTACACCAAGTGACTTGTTATGGCGCTTGGCGTTTCTAGGAGAAGTTTGTGGAAAGTCAAAGCACATATTGGCAAGAAAACCTTCGTCTAATCTTAATCTGTCTGGTCATTTGGTTCATCGTATCATTTGGTTTCGGTGTTTTATTGGTTGACGAATTGAATAACATTCGCCTTGGTGGATACAAATTAGGGTTCTGGTTTGCGCAACAAGGGTCTATTTATGCCTTTTTAGGTCTCATTTTCTGGTACGGAAAGAAAATGAACGACCTTGATAAAAAATATAATGTCGAGGATAAGTAATGGAAGAGTTAAAGATTTACACTTATATCGCAGTTTTTGGCACTTTCGGCCTCTATTTCGCAATTGCGATTTGGGCACGAGCTGGGTCAACTAGCGAATTTTATGCAGCCGGTGGTGGCATTACGCCAATGCAAAACGGCATGGCAATTGGTGCAGACTGGATGTCAGCAGCGTCGTTTATTTCAATGGCGGGTTTAATTGCTTTTTTAGGGTACGGTGGTTCAGTTTTCTTAATGGGCTGGACAGGCGGTTATGTATTGCTTGCACTTTGTCTCGCACCCTATATGAGAAAACACGGCAAGTTTACCGTCCCAGAATTCATCGGTGATCGCTTTTATTCGCGAACCGCAAGAATTGTGACAATTGTTTGTCTTATCATTGCCTCAGTAACATATATTATTGGACAAATGAAAGGCGTTGGCGTTGCATTCTCTCGCTTCTTAGAAGTTGAGTATGACACGGGTCTTTATATTGGTATGGCTGTTGTATTCTTTTACGCAGTATTGGGCGGAATGAAAGGTATTACCTATACACAGATTGCTCAATATATTGTGTTGATTACTGCATATACTATTCCTGCTGTCTTTATTTCTTTTCAACTAACCGGTAACCCTATTCCACAACTTGGATTAGGTTCAACATTATCTGATGGCAGCGGTGTATATCTATTGGATAAACTTGATTTGGTGGTAACAGAACTAGGCTTTAAAGAATATACCACCGCGAAAATGGGCGGCACACTGAATATGTTCGCATATACAATGTCGTTAATGATTGGTACGGCTGGTTTACCTCACGTTATTATGCGTTTCTTTACAGTACCATCAGTTAAAGCTGCTCGTGCATCAGCTGGTTATGCATTAATATTTATTGCGTTATTGTACACTGTAGCACCTGCTGTAGGCGCAATGGCTAGATTGAACTTAATGAACACTATAGAACCAGTGGCAGGGCAGAACTTAGAATATGAAGCACGTCCACAGTGGTTTAAAGAGTGGGAAAAAACCGGTTTATTAGAGTTTGAAGATAAAAACGGTGATGGAAAAATCCAATATAGTGCTGATGCAGCTACCAATGAGATGGTAAAAGTTGACAGAGACATAATGGTGCTTGCTAATCCATCTATTGCAAACTTGCCAAATTGGGTTATTGCATTGGTCGCCGCCGGTGGTTTAGCCGCTGCGCTATCTACTGCTGCAGGTTTGTTACTGGCAATATCATCGTCAATTTCGCATGATTTATTAAAAGGAATTCTGACGCCTGATATGACAGATAAAACAGAACTACTTGTAGGGAGGATTGTCATGTCGGTATCGATTCTATTTGCGGGTTATCTGGGGCTCAATCCCCCAGGGTTTGCTGCCGGTACTGTTGCTTTGGCCTTTGGGTTAGCTGCATCTTCAATATTCCCAGCATTAATGATGGGTATATTCTCTCGTAACATGAATGATAAAGGTGCAATTGCGGGTATGTGTGCTGGTTTAGGGATAACAATGCTTTACGTATTCCAACACAAAGGAATCATGTTTATCCCAGGTACTTCATTCTTAGGTTCAATGGAAGATAGTTGGTTCTTAGGTATCTCTCCTAATGCCTTTGGTGTTGTTGGTGCGTTAGTGAACTTTGCTGTAGCATTTGCTGTGTACAAAATGAGCAAACCGGCACCACAAGAAATCAAAGACATGGTTGATAACTTCCGCTCTCCTCATGGAGAAGTTGCGGTAGCCCATGACCACTAAGTAGTAAGTAGTCAATTGATGCTGGTTGTGTGGCAAAATATGCCAGGCATCAGTTGACTATAATAGAGTATTTATAAAAGACCTCTATTAATTATGAGGTCTTTTTGATGTAAGTTAATCTGTGTTTTAGCAAAATCAGTTGTTAACTACGAATTTAAAAATAGGTCTCCATCATGTTCATAAAATCATTCAATAAGCTTAATCGTCATACAAAAATAGCCATATTTATTGCACCAATTTTAATGATACTAGGTTTTGCCGCTTCAGATTTATGGATATCAAACAAAGCCGAAGAGGCACGTTTTTTTGAAATGAAAGCTGAAAGTCAAAATTGCGATATTGTGAATGATAAATGTATTTTAAGCTCTGGAGAATTCAAGATTAGCGTTTACGAACAGGAAGGGTTAACAACTTTAAATTCAACTTTTCCGCTTGATACAGCAACTTTGTTTTTGGTCGATGAAAACGAGCAAGCAACAGCATATCGAATGGGAATGAAAGACAGCCCTTATTATTGGTATCAAGTTACGCCAATAGCATCACAAGCACAGTTCCCTGATAGTCAGCAAAAAGTACGCTTTATTGCTACAGTTAAGGGTGGGCAATATATTGCAGAGTTTTATAGCACAACCAGTGGAGGATAGCTTATTGCTATAACTAGCCGGTATTTGAGATACCTTTTTACCTTACGCTTTAAGGAAGCATCATGGCTGCAATCGTCCAACAAATAAGCGAATATTTAAGCCAACAGAGTCCCTTTGATGAACTTGACCAAGCCTTAATCAACGATATTTCGCAAGCAAGTGCTCTCATCTATTTAACTCAAGAAAATAGTAGTAACTTACTGGCCAAATACCCCCAATGCTTATATTTAATTCAAAACGGTCAATTTGCTATAAAAGATAGCAGTGCTCCAATAAAGCACTTGAGCGATGGTGATTATTTTGGTTTTCCCAAGCTGCTAGATTCAGTCGATTATGGACTAACCGTAGGAGTAGATAGTCCGGGGATCGTATTATGTATTCGTGCAGAATTTTTCGAAACCGCAATGGAAGACGAAAAATTCAAAGCCTTTTTTGATGCGATACATGAGAATTCGTTACAAAATAAAGCTGTTACTGATACCAATTCAATGTGGTTGTACAAACCATTGTTTGAAGTGGTGCAAAATAAGCCTGTTTGCGTTGAACCAATGCTGAGTGTGCAGTCGGCAGCAAAAATAATGGCTGAAAATAATGTATCGTCTGCGCTTGTGATGGGGCAAGATGGGCTTCAGGGGATTTTAACTGACCGAGATTTACGTAAGCGGGTACTAGCGATAGGCTTAGATATTAATACCCCCGTGCATGAAGTGATGACGAAATCACCTATATTCTTAACAAAAAATAAGACCATATTCGACGCTATCTGCACTATGAATGAGCACTCAATAAATCACTTGCCAATTTTTGATGCGCGAACAAACAAGCCTTTTGGCATGATCACCAATACAGATATATCCAGACAGCAACGAACAAATGTGGTGTTTGTTATCAGCGATTTGTCAAAATCTACGAGTATCGAAGAGTTATCAGCAGGGGCAAAACAGGTACCACAATATATTGTTAGTAATGCACAGCGCGCTGGCGATTTTGATATTGCAGGTAAGGTTTTGGCACAAGCAACTGACATCATGACCCGAAAACTGATTAAATTCTTTCAACAAGAGAATGGAAAGGCCCCCATGTATTTTTGTTGGTTAGTGTTTGGTTCACAAGCGAGAGAAGATCAAACAATGGGGTCTGACCAAGATAATGCATTGTTACTCGCTCGCGAACCCACAGCCGAGCAAGCTGAATATTTTGAAGCACTAGCCGATTATGTGTGCAAGGGCTTAGGGAAGTGCGGGATCAAGCTGTGTGATGGTAATATTATGGCGAGCAATCCAGCGCTCAGGCTATCATTAGACGCTTATAAAAATGAATCTAAAAAGTGGGCGAGTAATTTAACTAGTCAAGCGATACTCGATTTTAATATTTATTTAGATGTTCGAGCAGTGGCGGGTGACGCAAGATTGCTGAATGAACTACAAGAGATGCGTAAACCTATTTTCCAGAAGTCGATTTTTTTAGCCGCATTGGCCCGCAGCGCTAATGAAGTGAGTGTGCCATTGTCGATGTTTCAAAAGTTTGTATATGCTAAAGGTGAATCCCATAAGGACAGTATCGATATCAAAAAATCGGCGGTGTTAATTATTAACAACATCGTTCGCATCTATGCACTTGCTAGCGGCGTAACCATACCAAATACGGTAGCCAGATTGAATAATTTACCAGCTAACTCTGGTCTTTCTCCCAGAGATAGACAAAATCTCCGTGATATTTGGATCTTGATGAATCGTTTGCGTTGGCGACACCAGTTAACCAATCAAGTTGACGATAACCTTGTAAGAATATCCGACTTATCATCAATAGAAAAACATCAATTAAAAGCTGCTTTTCAAGCAATTCATAGAGTTCAACAAGCTGTTGTATTGAAATTTTCAGGAGGCATAGGATAGTGTTGTCGGCTTTAGGTTCTCAATTAGCCCGTTTATTTTGGGGACATTATCCTATAAATGAGACATTTTTACATTGTGCACAATCTGAATTACCGTTCATTTCAATCGACTTAGAGTTAACAAGTTTAGAGACGGAAACTGCCAAAATAACTTCCATTGGTTGGGTAAAAGGTAAAATGAATGAAGTAGATTTGGCCACAGCTGAATACGATGTTGTTCGTGCCAGTGGCGACCTTTTTCAAAGTCCTGTCATTCATGGTTTATGCGCTAAAGAAATTGCATCAGGATCACATATTAGAGAAAAAATAGAAGCACTTAGAGAATATGCAGATTCGCACATATGGGTGTTTCACAATGCTGCACTCGACATGAGCGTTTTGCAGAGAGTTTCTAAACTACTAGGCTATGAACCTTTAATCATCTCCACTATCGATACCATGTTATTGCAAGTTTATATTATGGAAAAGGCCCATGGTTTTGTGCCTGGCGGCAGTGTCACGTTAAGTAACGCGCGCGCACATTACAATTTAATCGAAGCTCCAGAACATAATGCATTAGATGATGCTGTTGCCACACTAAGTTTATTATTTGCTCAGTTTCATGAGCTCGACAAAAAAGGTGTGGCAAGCCTTCGCGATTTAGCGCATACACGTGCTATCAGAACTTATCAGCTATAGTTTTTACGCAATAAAAAAGGGGACCAATTAGATCCCCGAGATGTCACTATTTTTGTGATAGTTTAGAAAGCATACTTCATAGAAAACTGAAGTCTATTCATGTCGCCATCAGCGCCACTTTCAAGTTCTCGGTCAGCTATAGCAAACTCACCACCTACCATAATTTTAGAATTCACCTGATACAGCAGGTTAGCGCGCATACTTTTTGTCGACTTGATAGCGCCAACGCCGGTTAGAGCTGTATCAGCATCGCCATTATATGCTGAGTAGGTAAAGTTTGAACGCCATTTGCTATTCCACACATGTCGATATGCAATTGCGAAACCGCTTGAGTCAATCGTTTCTAATTGGCCATCTGCAGTTATTACCCCACCGTTTTGCGCATTAAGTGCCGCATATCGGCCAAGGCCTGAACCCGTAAATACTGAGAAACGAATGTCGTCTTTTTTGCCAACTTTTACTTTACCTGTCACGCTAATACCAGCCGAAGAAACAGTGTCATCAACAGCATCGTTGTTGTTATATGATAATTGTCTAACTAAGCCAGCGACTTTAATATGTCCCCAGTCGGCTTTATGTGTATATCGAGCAACTAAATCTGGAACAGCATTATCGTCTGCGACAATACGACCGCCGCCACCAAACGGTGTGATGGTTGACTCTGGGTTTTCAAGTGCAAATTCCCAACTACCACTTGTGTATTTAACTAGCATTTGTCTAGCAAATATTATCCCATCAGTCGAACCAATAAAATCTAATGTTTCGGGCAATGCAGATGTGTCCATGAAGGTTGTCCAAGTTTGTCCAACCGTCCAATTTTTGTATGAGATAAATGCATGTCTGATACGCGGCGTGTAGCTATTACTGATTCGCTCATTACCATTTGGTGTTACAAGAAAATCTAATTCAATAACGCCGGTGACAGAATCGCCATCTACCGGCGTAGTGGTTGTTAGACGAAATCTTGACTGGCGTCCATGGGCGTCAAATTGTGCGCCTTCAGATTCACCACCTACAGGTGTTAATGATGGGATATAAAAGTCGCGTCCAAGGTTTCCGCTACCTAATGATCCATCTGAATAATCAGAAAACATTGCATCTGCTTTAATATAGCCAGAATATTTAACTGAGGTACCGCCAAATGTTTCAGCTTGTGATTGAAATGAAGCGGCGCCTACTAAAAGTGCTATTCCGACAGCTTTGGATAATGGTGTAAGTTTACGAATCATGTGCTTGCCTTGTGTTATTAATTTGTAAAAAATTTATTAATTTGCTTGGCTAGTCTATTCGTTTTTATCATTATTCAAATAAGCGATTGGTCTATCATACTATGGTAGGATGGACACCTCGGGATTTAGTGGAACTGGATTTGTCAGTTGATATAGTCTCAACTTCTGTTATGCAAGAAAAAACGCGACAACTTGCAAGCTTAACTACCTTTAATTAGCTATTAATTTAATTAGATTTTCGAGAGGATCCGCTTCGCCCGCAGGCTTGTCCCAGCGAATTCGATTGATGCGTGGGAAACGCAAAGCAACTTTCGACTTGTGCCTGTTAGACGGGTGTACCGCGTCAAATGCAACCTCAAATACGAGCGCTTTTTTTACTTCCTTGACCGGACCAAATCGACCAAGTGTATTGCGCCTTACCCATGTGTCTAACTTTTTTAATTCTGCGTCCGTAAAGCCTGAATACGCCTTCCCCACTGGCAATAATTGTCCATCTTGCCAACAACCAAAGGTAAAGTCAGAATAGTAGCTTGAGCGCTTACCATGCCCTCGTTGCGCATACATTATCACTGCATCAATCAGCTTTGGCTCTCTCTTTAATTTGTACCATTGGTTTTTTGGCCTGCCAGCGACATATTTGCCTAACTTGTTTTTCAGCATGATCCCTTCAATATAACCATTGGAAAGTTTGCTGGCTTGTGTCTTTAAATTAAGCAAATCTTCGGTGGTAGCAAAAGCAAGTAATTCAGATGGATAAACATCAATATGTTTATAAGGCTGCAATAAATTAGCTAAAGCAATTGACCGCTCTTTGAGCACTAACCCTCGGTATTCGCAAGAAGGAGTATCAAGCACATCGTAGGCAATAAATCCTACGGGTATTTCTAACATTAATGCTTTACTTGGCTTTTTCTTGTTTAAACGTTGTTGAAGTTGATTAAAACTAGCAATGTGAGCGTAATTATCTTTCTCACAAATATTGCTCTTATCAGGATTAAGCGCTAATAATTCACCGTCGAAACGCCCATATAGGTCAGTACTAAGGACTTTATTAATCAAGTCTGGAAAGCTTTTGGAAATATCATCGCCGTTACGACTATAAAGTGCCGCACCTTTTTCTGTTCTTAGCAATTGAGCCCGAATCCCGTCAAATTTCCACTCTGCTTGCCAGTCGGCTAAATCTAATTTATCTAGGTCAGACGGCAATAATGGATGTGCCAACATGACAGGCTGAAAGGTCAGTTTGTGGCTTGTTTCTGGACGCTTTTCTTTGCCTTCTAACCATGCCAATAAATCACAGTAAGGTGGCTCAACTGCATGCCATAAGCGTTCAATTTGTTCAATATCAACAGCATTGTTAGGTGTGCATTCTTTTGCATATTCTGCTAATATTTTTTTCAAAAATCGGGTAGATATCCCAATTCTTAATCCACCAGTTCCTAGTTTGATCAATGCCCATCTTTCCGCTGGGCTAAGCGCATCCAACAAAGCGGCAAGGTAGGGTTTAACATCCTTTTTAGCCAGCGTTTTAAACATAGTAACCACGTCGTGCAAACTGGGGACTGCATTTATCGTGTCTGGATTATCTTTTTTTATTCCCCTCTCAATAGTGGATGACCATAACAGGGCAACTGTTTCGCTCATTTCACCCACATAGTCATAACTCAAATCAAATAATAAGGGGTCAATGCGCTCGGTGATTAACTCTTTTATTACGCGGCGTTTGAAAAAATCAAAGTGTAAGTCGCCCGCGATAGCGGCAATTGCCCAGCCTCTATCTGGGTCGGGTGTTGTTTTTAAATAGTTGATTAGTAGGCCCGCTTTTGCCTTATTGCTGTTAATAAAGTAAAGGCTATCAACCAACTTAGCAAAATTACGCACTAGCGCTTTTCCTCGTCAACAAAAGCGTCTTCATTATCGCTATAACCGACTAAACTTAATGCCTTTGCCTTATATCCCATTTTTTGTGCCTGATGCACTAGTGCCTGTTCGCGGCCATGGGTTACCCATACTTCTTTAGGATTCACTTCTTCAATAGTGCGCAATAAATCGTGCCAGTCGCTATGATCTGAAATAATGAGCGGTAACTCAGCACGCCGTTGCTTGCTACGCGCTCTTATTTGCATCCATCCCGAAGCCATGGCGGTCATTACTTGAGGTAATTTGCGCGACCATCTATCATTTAAAGCAGATGGTGGGGCAAGTACTATTTTACCTTTTAATATAGATAAATCCTCCAGCATAGCTACCTCGACAAGCTCTCCTAGATCGATATTATAGCGTTGATATAACTGGCATAACTTAAGCAACGCGCCGTGAATGTATATCGGCGAGTGATAGCCGAGCTTTCTCAAGGCCAATATTAACCTTTGGCATTTACCTAGAGCATAAACGCCAACCAAATGGCAGCTTTCTGGTAACAGGGCTAGAGAATCTAATAGCTTTTGAGTTTCGTGTTCAATATCGGGGTGTTTAAACACCGGTAAGCCAAAAGTTGCTTCAGTGACAAAAACGTCACATGGCACTGCCTCAAAGGCTTCACAGGTATCGTCTGGCTGTCGTTTACAATCTCCAGTATGAACCAAGCGTTGATTTTTGTATTCGATTAACACTTGAGCTGAGCCTAAAATATGACCCGCAGGGAAAAGTGTAAAGCTAGCTTGGTTGAGAGTTTGCATTTGTCTATACTCCAAAGCATAAGTCGCTTTGGCATGGTCTTCACCATAACGAATCGCCATGATGTCTAACGTTGCTTGAGTAGCATAAACATTAGTATGGCCCCCTCTAGCATGATCGGCATGGGCGTGAGTGATAATGGCGTTATTAACCGCTTGCATTGGGTCGATATAAGCATCGAGTGGCTTACAATAAAGTCCGTTCTTGTCTGTTTTTATCCACTTTTCGGGGTGCACGCGATTCTCTTGTATACGTTTACTTATAATAGTCTGGTACGCTTATAAGCTCTGAACCGATTAATAGTTTTATTCACAAGGGCATGAGTAAACTTAAGTCCGTCGTAAAAAGTATAAATATCCTGTTGATAATCATAAAAAGGTAAAAGCGTTGACCGCAGTAAAACGAGGGATTATTCCGAGCGCTTTTAAAGAGTGGTTTAGCGCTAAGCATTGGAAGGTTAGGCCGTATCAACAAAAAATGGTAAGCGCCTTTGCTAATCAGGAATCTACTTTACTGATTGCGCCAACAGGCGCTGGCAAAACCTTGTCTGGATTTTTGCCTAGTTTGATTGATATTGATAAAGGGCTTTCTAGCGGCAAACGGCAACAAGAAATAGGTTTGCATACATTGTATGTATCGCCTCTTAAAGCTTTAACATACGATATCAATAGGAACCTTTCAGCCCCCATTGAACAGATGGGCTTAGCCATTACCGTGGACGCTAGAACAGGTGATACCACTGCGTATAGGCGACAAAAACAGCGTAAATCCCCCCCTAATATATTATTAACTACGCCTGAGTCACTGATGCTAATGTTGTCTTATGCTGACGCCGCGAAGATTTTTGCTAATTTAAAATGCGTCATTGTCGACGAAGCTCATTCATTTGCTAACAGTAAAAGAGGTGACTTTATGTCCTTAGCTTTGGCGCGATTACGCTGGCTAAATAGCTCTTTTATTCGAGTTGGTTTATCTGCCACCGTTGCGCATCCAGAGTCTTTGGCTAATTGGTTGGGCCCCAGCGGTGAGCCGGTTAATATTTTAAAAGCAAAAAGTGCAGTTAAACCCAAAGTATCAATACTCACTAATCGTCAGCATATTCCTTTTGGTGGGTATATGGCTAAATATGCTCGTAAAGAAATACTAAATGCCATCACTAAAGCGCAAACTAGTTTAGTTTTTGTCAACACACGTGCTCAAGCCGAGTTGATCTTTCAGAGTCTATGGGAGATAAATTCTGACGCGCTACCCATTGCGATTTACCATGGTTCTTTGAGCAAAGAGCAACGCACCAAAACTGAAGCACTTATGGCCGAGGGTAAATTAAGAGCTATAGTGGCAACGTCGGCATTAGAATTAGGCATTGATTGGGGTAACGTTGATTTAGTGATTCAAGTTGGCGCGCCCAAGGGGGTCAGCCGCTTAATGCAACGCATCGGTCGCTCTAATCACACTCTTGATGAACCCTCAAAAGCGCTCTTGGTCCCAGCTAATCGTTTTGAATCTTTGGAATGTTTGGCTGCGATCAAGGCTATTAAAGCAGGGGACTTAGATGGAGAGCCGCCAATTTCAGGCTCACTCGATATTATTCCGCAATATATTATGAATTGCGTATGCAGCCAAGCTACTACTCCCGAGTTGGTATATTCGCAAATTTTAGATGCCGCGCCTTATTGTGGTGTCGATAAGTCAACCTTTGATCAATTGTGGGCATTCACTTATGACGGTGGTTATGCGCTAAAAGGCTACGAAAGATATAATCGACTGAGTCAAAACGAAGATGGTTTTACACCATCAAATAAACGCGTAATCATGCGTCATCGGCAAAATATAGGCACTATCGTTGAAGCCGGACGCTTAAGAGTAAAGAAGCTCAGACGAGCGCATCAAGGTAAAATCATTGGCGAAGTAGAAGAATATTTTGCCCAACAATTGGTCAAGGGGGATAGTTTTTATTTTGCTGGTGAAGTGTTGGTGTTTGAAGGTATCAGGGATATGATGGTGGAGGCGCGACCAGGTAAAGCAAAAGAGCCGAAAATTCCCAGTTATATGGGAGGTCAAATGCCACTTTCTACTTATTTAGCGGATGCTGTTCGAAGCTTGATCAATCAGCCAAAGGCGTGGCAAAAATTACCAAAATTAGTGCGAGATTGGCTGCAATTGCAACAAGCATTCAGCCATTTACCTTCCCAAACTAAATTATTAATTGAACATTTTCCTTATCGAAAATCACAAACTACGCTTTTCTACACATTTGAAGGTCGAAAGGCAAATCAAACCTTAGGCATGTTGATCACTAGGCGAATGGAAAAGCAAGGTCTCAAGCCCTTGAGCTTTTCAATAACCGACTATGGCTTGTCTATAGCCTCAATAAATACAATTCAGGCAGATGATATTACAACACTATTTAATCCCGATATTTTAGGCGATGAATTAGAAGATTGGATGCTTGAAGCTAGCATGCTTAAACGTAGTTTTAGGCAGGTAGCTGTTGTCAGCGGTTTGATTGAACAGCAGTATCATAGTAGCAAAAAAACCATGCGTCAGGTCACCTTTTCCACTGACTTAATTTACGATACTTTGCGCGAATATGAGCCGGACCATGTACTATTAAAAGTCACAAGAGAGAATGCACAACGCGAATTATTGGACCTTGAACGCACAGCAACTTTGTTGTTTAGATTTCATCAAAACTTTGAGTTTATAAGTCTAGCTAAACCTTCGCCTATGTCCATTCCTATTGTGTTAGATGTGCGCAGTGAACTAATAACAGGGGCAGGTACACAATCGTTGCTCGAACAAGCCAATTTATATCAGGAGGCAGTATTAATGCTGGACGATGTAAGGCTACTCTTGGAAGGGAATAACTAACAAATGTTATCGGCAGAAGCACTTAAAGAGCTCATTCAGCAACATAAAGTTATTCCGATTCATTTTGGTACTCAAAGCTTATTACTTGCCGCTGATGGAGTATTAATATGGCCCCGATATGATGCAATTATTTTTAGTGATCTGCATCTAGAAAAAGGTAGCTTTTTAAGTCAATTTTCAAATCCAATACCGCGTTTAGATAGTCGAAATACACTAACCAGAATCCAAAACTGTTTAGAACGTTATGCCTGTAAATGGGTGATATGTTTAGGTGACTCTCTACATGATGGCAACGCGGTTAATCGTATGGAAGATACCGATTTGAGCTCTTTAAATGAGCTAGTGAACACAACACATAGATGGACTTGGGTGCAAGGTAACCATGACCCTGATATACCAAAGGTAGTGCTGGGTGAGCGCTCTGCAAACATTCAGCTCGATGGCCTTTTATTAACTCATGAGCCCGAAAATCTTGCATTATTTGACGATATTTGCGCACAAATTGTTGGACACTTTCATCCTAAATTGACTATCAAATTGGCAAATAGAAAAGTAAACGGCAAGAGTTTTTTACTCGATGACAAAATTTTGATTATGCCAGCTTTTGGCAAATATACAGGGGGCTTAGACAGCGACGACCTTGCTTTTAAAGCTTTAGTGAACGATAAATTACGTTCTCGTTATTTAATGCACGGTGCAAGCATATATAAAATATAATGAAAGGTTTTAGCATTTATTATTTTGATGCCAGTATTCGGCACCCAAGCTAATCGAAGGTAGCGAGCTATTAGGCTACTTATCGTCAATCCAGCGTTTGTTTAAATCTTTATAAGCATCGATTCTGCGGTCTCTGAAATAAGGCCATATGCGTTTTATTTGTTCCGTTTTGTGTAAGTCTATTTCGCTGACAAGTGTTTGTTGTTTTTCATCACTGGCTAGCGCGAGGATTTCACCTTGTGCGCCGGCTACAAAGCTATGTCCCCAAAATTGGATGCCTGGGTCACCTGCAATTGGAGAAGCTTCAAACCCTACTCTATTGGCTACAACAACAGGTAATGAATTAGCCACAGCATGTGAGCGTTGGATGGTTACCCATGCATCTTGTTGACGTTGTTGTTCCTCATCTGAATCATGGGGGTCCCAACCAATTGCGGTTGGGTAAAACAAGATGTCGGCTCCTGCCATGGCCATTAGTCTCGCCGCCTCTGGGTACCACTGATCCCAGCATACCAAAACACCAAGCTTGCCTATACTCGTGCTGATCGGTGTAAAACCTAGGTCACCGGGTGTAAAATAAAACTTTTCATAAAAACCGGGATCATCAGGAATATGCATTTTGCGATATATACCAGCAATTTCGACGCTCTTATCAAATACCACAGCTGTATTGTGATAAAGACCGCTTGCGCGCTTCTCAAATAAGGAAGTGATCAACACTAGCTGTAATTCTTCTGCCAACTTGCCAAAAAACTCGCTACCTTCTCCAGGGATAGGCTCAGCCAAATCAAACATATTTACGTCTTCACTTTGACAAAAGTACAGGCTTGAATGAAGTTCCTGCAAAAGCACACAATGACAGCCTTGAGCGGCTAATTCACGAATGTTTACCGCTGACGCTTGCCAGTTTTCACGCTTATTATTGCTTTTGATTGCCTGTTGAACCAGGCCAACTTTTAATCTTGATGCGGTCATAATTCACACACTCCTAATTGCGCCTGAGCCAAAATTTCTGATTTTAGAGTGTTTATGGGTACTTGCATACTCACGCAATGTAAGCTGCCATATTGTTGTACTAGACTAAGACAATCTATTGGTACTATCTTATAGTTTGCGAAAGCCTCCTGCATGACACTCAAGGCTTCATTGTCCTCTTCTTGCTGGTAGATAGGCATTAAAATATGCTTATTCAGAATCAAGAAATTGGCATAAGAAGCCGGTAACCTATCACCTTGAGTATTTTCGATATAAGGTAAAGGGAGGCTAAATATTTTATAATTGGGGTAGCGTTTTTTTAATTCGTTGTACAAACGCAATAAACTATTAAAGTGTGGGTCAGCAGGACGATTATTCGCACTTTGCACCACAATACCCATCAGTGGTGTGAACCTTGCCAGAGTGTCTATGTGCCCATCGGTGTCGTCGCCTTCTAGTTTACCATGCTTTAAGATATCGACAGATTTTGCACCTAAATATTGTTTGAACAAGTCAATATACTCGGGCGCGGACATATCGCCGTTACGTTTTGGATTAAATAAACAAGAAGCGGTTGATAACAATTGCTGGTTCTCATCAATTTCGACGGCTCCGCCTTCTAGCACAAGCGGGACATGCAACATTTTGTGGCGACACAAGTCTGCCAATTGCTCATTTACTTTATTGTCTAATTCAGCAGCAAACTTTTGCCCCCAAGCGTTAAACAAAAAGTTTAGCGGAACATTTTTATGATGGTTACTAACGGTTAAAAAACCATAATCTCTTATCCATGTGTCATTGTAGTTTATGGCGATAAGCGCCACTTTCAAAGAAGGTTCAAGCCTTCTTTTAAGCTTGCTCAGTTCGTTTTCGTGGCAAAGTAAAATGATGCAACAGCCAATTTCATCGATAGCCTGAATTAGATTAAAGTATGTTTGCTGAGTTTCGGTGAGGTTAGTCGCCCAATCAGTTTTTGCGGTAGGCCAGGCCAATAAAACAGCTTCTTGGTCAGCCCATTCAGGCAATAATGTATATTTTTTCAAATTCATTTATTTGGTGATCATTGTATAAAATGTGGAAGCTAGTATACCCATGTCAAATTTACGAAAGCTCTGCGTCCTTGTCCAACAAAATATCGGTAAGCACCAAAAGCGAAATCAGCCCGCTCGGCATAAGCCTGGTTACCCACATTAAAAATTGACAAGCTAGCTCGTAGGTTTTCAGAATATTGATAATTGAGATCAATATCAATGAGTTTATGACCCGCATATTCTGCGGTGTTTTGTGGATTTAAATAATATTCATCGAGCCATTGCCAGCTCAAATGCATATCGATTTTATCATTTACAAGATAGTTAAGATTGGCTTTTGCCATCCATTTAGGTGCAGTGTCTATGTAATTTCCTGCTATGTCATCAGACAAGTTAATGTCACTTTGTTTATACGTGTGTTCAGCATAACTAATATGACCAGAAAACCACAAATTTTTGTTTAATGTTTGTTGCAATTCGAGTTCAGCACCACGGTGGGCGGTTTTTGCCCCAGTAACATTTTGTCTGTTGCTATCTTGAAAAATAACGTCTTGTTTAGCCATAGTATAAGCAGCAAAATGAACAAGCGTTGTTCTACTTTTAAACCGAGTGCCTAATTCAAACGCTTCCATGTTTTCAGTATCAATATCACTCACTAATTGATTATTTTGAAGCCTAAATAGCTCGGTAGCTTGGGGTGCTCTATAACCTTGTGCAAACTTAGCATAAATCGACCAATCTTCAGACGCTATGTACTGAACGTTAATGCTAGGTGACATTGCCGAAAAACTTCTCTTTTGATCCTCAGGCCGCGTAAATCTGCACACTTCTACTGTAATAGCACATGCACTCACTGAATCAGTCAAATTGTTATAATCGTATTTGGTATTCTCAAAACGAGCGCCAACGCGCAAACGCCATTTTTCGTATCGCCAAAAACCTTGTAAGTATCCTGCCGATAGTTGTGCTTTTACGCGATAGTCATAATGCAGTCCGGCGGGAATATTTGGAGAAAAATCATCCTCTTGAGTTTCTTTTAGTTTGCCACTTGTATGGTCAAAGTCTACCCCTGCTATCCAATCTATATTATTTGCACTAAACGTATATTGTGATTGTAAACCAATGCTTGTATGAGCATTTTCTTCAAGCGCTTGCCATGGCAAAAAGTGTTGTAAAAAAGCCATTTGATTCCATCGGATATAGGGAGTTAAGGTTAACTCGCCAGCTTTAACATTACGCGAAAAAGCACTGTAAGCTCGCAGGGATTTTACATCTCTGTATGCTTCAGGGTTAGGGTTAGACTTTCGAATATCGTCATCTTTAAAACTTTCAAACCCGCGAATAAATCCTGCTGTTTCTTGATTGAGATTATTAACATCAATAAGACTCTTATTCGACCATATTTTCCCTTTCGATTGGTAAATACTGGTCATTTTTTGTTGGTCATAACCGCTTTCACTTTGATAACCGTTTTCTTGTGTGATGTTAATCAAATTGAGCCACGCTGAATCATCACCTTGTGTGCCAACAGCATGACTTAAGCGAGTAAAATCATTGGCGCCTGCATCAAGGCTTAAGGTGTTTTCTGTATGAGCAAATGCATCTTGAGACATGATATTGATAACACCGTGCAAGGCGTTACCACCATATAAAGTACTTGATGGCGAGCGCAAAACTTCAATTCGTCCAGCTTGTTCATAATTAGCATCGAACAATTGATTTGCATTACAAAAGCCAGATGCGCGCAAAGAAATACCATCTAGTCCCATAAAAAAGGCACCACAACTGCCAGCGCCAGTAAGTACCGGTGAGCGAATCGCACTTAGATGTTCCTGACCGTTGCCTCTACTTATCCATGTTCCTGGCACATTGGCTAATACTTGGTTGATGTGTTGTGCCGATAAGTCTTGAATATCAGATTGTAGTTGAATGCTAAGACTATCTGGGGTTTGGGTAACAGGCTCTGCTCGTTTACTGGCGGTGATTGCAATCACTTCCATATTGGCGGTAGGTTGTTTATCAGTTTCCTCATTTTGTACGCTAAACGCAGGGCTTGACACAATTGCTAAGTAAAATGTAAGTGTAGCAACAACATATTTTCCTACTTTCGATTTACTTTGCATTACTTCAAATGTCTCCCGCCATTTAAATGCAGGGTTTGCCCTGTCACATAATCACTGTTGAGCAAAAAGTTCACCGCTTTTACTGCTTCTTGAGCGCCGGGGCAAATACCTAATATCGATTTTGACAAAGCTTTTTGTTTGTATTGTTCGGTGTCGTCAATATTGAACATTAGCAACGAAGGTGCAATCGAGTTTACTTTTACGCTTGGCGCGAGCAAGCTGGCAAACGATAGCGTCAGGTTATGCAAAGCTGCTTTGCTAGCCGCATACGCTATATGTTTGTTACTGCCTTTGTCTTGCACATAGTCAGTCATGTGAATAATATCAGCATGGTCTGTAAGCATTTCTTTGCAGGCTAAATTTATCTGATAAGGTGCGCTAACGTGCACTTGCATCATTTTTTGCATAATTTGGGCAGCGTCTAAACCACTTGCCATGCCACTCTTTTCGCTGTCCCAGTCAGATGCATTGTGAATAATTGCACGTATACTTTGAGCATGAGATTGTATTTCATTTATACAAGCTGCTATGCCATTGTCAGTGCTAAAATCAGCCTGAATAGCGATGCAACCCTGCGCGATCAATTCATCAATCGATGGCTTTTTACTACGATATGTTATAATTACCTTAAATTGACGACTAAGTAGGTCTTTGGCAATAGCAAGGCCGAGTCGCTGCGCACCGCCAGTAATGAGTATTGGAGCTGACATTCTTATGTAGTGTTCCTTTATTAAATTGGAAAAGCTTAAGCACAGGTTTACGTAAAAAGGACGCGCTAAGATCCTAACAATACGGTGAATTTGAGTTTAATTGTAAACCAGCTAAGTTTATTTGCGTATAAAAGCTTAAATTAAAAATTGGACGAATAATGTTAGCAAACGAAAAAATTGTAATGCATGGAGCCAGTAACAAGATATCTTTGAGCCCTCAAGCCATTCTTGTTCGAGATGCTTTGCTAGCCGCAGGCCTAGAAACACCCATGATAGAAAATGGCCTAAGTGCAGACGAAAAAAGAGTCAAAATAGAACAGAACATGTTTGAAATAATGCAGACGCTAGGCTTAGATCTAAGCGACGACAGTTTACAAGACACGCCTAAACGTATCGCTAAAATGTACGTCAACGAAATTTTCTCAGGTTTAGATTATTCGCATTTTCCGAAAATCACGCAAATAGAAAATAAAATGAAAATTGATCAACCAGTTCAGGTAACTGACATTAGTTTAACCAGTACCTGTGAACATCATTTTGTGACAATCGATGGCACCGCGACAGTCTCTTATATCCCAAATAGAACGGTTATTGGTTTGAGTAAGATAAACCGCTTGGTTGCTTTTTTCTCGCAACGACCGCAAGTTCAAGAGCGTTTAACACAGCAAGTTATGGTAGCTTTGCAGGCATTGACAGGTACCAAAGACGTTGCGGTTAGCATTAACGCGACTCACTATTGCGTTAAAGCCCGTGGCATTAGAGATACCAATTCATATACAAAAACATCATCTTTAGGTGGTGCATTTAATACAGACCGAGATTTACGTAAAGAATTCTTCCAGCAATAGTTTGTTGTTCACGCCAGTTGAATCAATTTTTAACTGGCTATTTCCCTCTGTTGTTATTTCAATGCCTTTGAGAGTGCTGTTAATAATGTACCTGATATAGGCCTAGGTCGCCGGTCAGCTCGGTTAACAAAAACATGGGTCATTTGCCCTTCAGCGCATGCGAGCTCTTGTCCATGTTTAAAAATTCCTAAGCTATAATCGACTGAACTACTTCCTATCCTAGTGACCTTAAGACCGCCCATCAACTTATCGGGAAAAGAAATGCTAGTGTGGTAATTACAATGAGAATTAACGATTAAACCGATAATATCTCCGGCATGTATATCAAGTTCGGCTTTTTCTATTAAATAACGATTCACAATGGTATCAAAATACGAATAATAAACGACGTTATTCACATGACCATATATGTCGTTATCCATCCAACGGGTATCGAGTTCAATACAAATTGGGTAGTCGGTTAATAAAGCGCGTTTAGCTGATGACATAATCAATATGCTTGTTGGTAGATTTGCAAAGCATCTTCGAATGTCACTGGTTTAGGGTTGTTGCCTAAAAGACGAGTTTGTTGCATTGCATCTTCTGCAAGCATCGACAAATGATTTTCGGTAATTGAGTATGATCTTAAGCGTGAGGATAATCCTAAGCCGTTCATCAATTGTTGAAAATAATAACTCAGGTTTTCGGTTGCATCGCAATTGTTAGCCAGTCTATTTGCAGAAGATTCTGGTAATATTGAGGGGCAAAGTTCGGCATATAAATCATTCGCGTGGCTGGCATTAAAACGCAAAACATGCGGCAATACTATGGCATTACTCTGACCATGGGGTATTTTAAAGTGACCACCTAAAGGGTAAGCTAACGCATGCACTGCACCCACTGGGGCATTGGCAAAAGCCTGCCCAGCCAAACAAGCCCCTAGCAGCATATTTTGTCTAGCAGTTAAGCATTTACCTTGGTGTGTTGCTGTTTCTATATTACGGGATAGCAGTTTTAATGCTTGGTGTGCAAGCATGTCAGAATAATCATTTTTCTTTTCTTTGCTTGTAAAAGCTTCAATTGCATGGACCATTGCATCGATACCACAAGAAGCGGTCACAGCAGGTGGCAAATTAAGCGTGAGTTGAGCATCTAAAAGGGCAATGTCTGGGAGTAGTTTTTCAGATACGAGCGCCGATTTTGTTGTTTCACCTGTCGTGAGTATTGAAATAGGTGTTACTTCAGAGCCAGTTCCAGCGGTAGTAGGAATAAGTATTAACGGACTTCTTTCTACTTTTATCTGGTCTATTCCATACATGCTACTTAAATTTTGTTGGCCGCTTAATAATACTGATATTGCTTTTGCTGCATCTAAAGAACTACCGCCACCAAAGCCAATAACACCATCAACTGTGTTATCGCGGGCAAATTGTGTGCCTTCGAGTATAATGTCGTCGCTTGGATCAGGCATGATTTTATCGAAAATTTCATAAGCGATATTATTACGCTTTAAGCTTGTTGTTAACTCATCGATTAAGCCTAAATTGACAATGCTTGGATCGCTAACAATAAGCGGGTGTTTAATGCCTAGGTCATTACAATAATGCGCACAATTAGAAGTGCCACCGATTTTACTGATGATTTTTTTGGTTGTGATAAAGCTAAATGTTTGCAAAAGTTTGACTTTAATAAATAACTGTAAACACATCTAAGTTTAAAGCTATTTGTTTAGTTTACAAATTTAATTCATACTCTAAACACTTTTTCTGTATTCAGGTTTGCTCAGTTTGGTATGCGCATAGTAACCGCTGTTATATCAATTGATTAAGCGCGCAGTATGTTCTTTGCTTTGTTCTCTATAGTTAGTAGCCACGACTCTAACATCTATAAACTCACTCAATAATTCGGGCATAAGTGCAGCTCTATACGGAAAAGTAGTATCAGTTGCAATTTGTGTTTCTTCGCCGTTAGCACGCACTCCAAAAAAAGTCAGCTTGGCCAGGTTAAATCGCTCGGGCTTATCAAATGTAATATCGACAGGAATAAAAACCCGGTCATTTTCTTCGTAGCTTGCTTGAATTTCAACTTTGCTAATTGTTGAATACGATATTGGCTCAATGGATTCGAATAAACTGTAACTCAATCCAGGCATGTCAAATTGCAGCGTATCGTCAATCTTCTTCACCTTGCCTTCGCCCGCAACATATTTATATGACTTTTGTTCTGCGCTGATTTCGAATTGTTGCGCATGTGTTGATAAATTAAATACAACTAGTAAATCTTGCATCAAAGAGGGCATAACACGACTAAAGGCATAAACGCGTTTGTTTTCATCGACTGCCCTGTTTATATGTTCACCATGACGTAAGCTTGGGTATGAATTTCTTATTTTTGCTAGATTCGCAATACTCAAATACAAAGGATGCTGTGTATTAAAATTGTCGTCTGCTGTAGTTTGTTTTGTGCCAATAAGATTGTTGTCGTTGTATACAGCAACTTGCGAAGGGTCCATATTTTCGCGTGCATCCACATCGCCACCGTCGCCAGTAAAGCCTTGTTCATCGCCATAATAAACAACTGGCACTCCGCGTGAGAAAAACATTAATGCGTGCCCAAGTTTACTACGTTGTAGCATTTCTTGTTCATCAATATCAGGGAGACCCTGCTGTATAAAGTGTCCCACACGTCCCATGTCGTGATTGCCTAAAAAGTTAAGTAAATCATTAGGGCTCGAATCAGCATCGCGGTAATAATCGTCGTTATCAAACAAGCTTGATAATTGTGATAAGCTTTTATTGTTCATCAGCACGTCTTTCACATTAAAAGCGAAACCGAAATCGAGGACAGAAGGAAGCTTTCCGACGGTTGTATATTTGCTTAAACCGGCTGGATTTCCGTCATACACTTCACCGAAAATAAAGAATTCTGGTATGCCCAGTTTTTTTGCATGTTCGGTAATTGCAGGCCCAAAAGCTTGCCAAAATTCAATGTCGACATGTTTTACAGTGTCAATACGAAAACCATCAGGTTTAAATTCAGAAATAAGGTCTTTAAATACTTCAGTAAGCCCATCAATAACCTCTGGCTGACTGGTATCAATATCGTCTAGGCCGACAAAATCTCCTTTAATTGCGCTTTCCCCCTGCCAAAAAGAATCACCTTGATTGTTGTAGTATTTTGGATCGTTGAGCCATGCGGGTACTTTGACATTTTTTTCATCTTCACGCACAAAGGGAGTATATTTTTTACCTTCAGCGAGTTCTGCTGAACTAATAAAAGCACAAGCTTTCTGGTTTTCTTCGAGAAATTCCCCAGACGGCATATGACATTCTTCGTACTTAATTACGTCGGCAGTATGATTAGTGATGATATCGAAAAAAACCTTCATATCTCTAGCGTGGGCTGCAGCTATCAGACTTTTTAAATCATCGTTGCTACCAAAGTGAGGGTCAATTTCGGTAAAGTCTACTACCCAATATCCATGATGCCCAAAACCATCCGGTTGTATGGCTCGATTTCGTAAAATAGGGGTCATCCAAATTGAACTGACCCCCAAGCCTTGGATATAATCGAGCTTGGCTTCGACACCCGCAATATCCCCGCCATGAAAAGCCCATTTAGAGTTTTTATCAAGTCCACCGAATGAAATTGGACGATTAGGATCGCCATTGTCATTGCTAGGTTTTGCATTATGAAAACGGTCGGGCATTACAAAATAAAAGATTTCATCTTGAATGTCGCGGGTTAAATAGGGCTCAATGTTTGTGCTTGTAGCATTAACACTATCCACTTCATCTTTAATCTTTTGGCTTTTTTGTGCAGGCGAACATGCGGCTAGTATTGTGCCAACTGTGATACAAAAAAATGTCAGTCGAAAAGTATGAAATAGTGTTTTATGCCTCATGTTAACCCCTATAATTTTATATTTTATGGCACTTCTTGCCCGCGGCTAGCTTCAAAAATTGCATACCAATGTTCTTTGCTAAGCTGTATATTTGTGGCTTGTGAAAGTGCTTTAAGACGTGAACTTTTACTCGTGCCCAGAACCGGTTGAATACCACTTGGGTGTCGCAATAACCAAGCTAGTACAATTGCGTTATTTTCTACTTCATATTCTTTAGAAAGCGTCTGAATTAATTCACGGGTAGTGTTAATGGCTCTTAATTTTTCTTCAGAATAAGCAAGTTTATCTGTGGCGACTTCGTCACGACCGAATAGACCTTGTGATAATGCACCCCATGCTTGCAATTGAATACCTGCTTGCTGACTAAACTCTAAGGTTCCGCGAGGAAATCCATATTGCTTGTTTTCTGACATGTTAGTAGTAATGCCATCTTCTACAAAACCTGCTTTTTCGAGACTCATTTCGAGTTGATTGGCAATAATTGGAATGCTAGTTGCGCTTTGTAACCATGCTATTTGTCCTGCGTGCATGTTTGATACTGCCAAGTATTCAAATTTGCCTTGTTCATGCAATGTGCTTAACGCTTGCATCATGGGTTCGAGCTCAAGTAAGGGATCTGGCCTATGTAAAAACAAAATATCTAAATTTTGGTTGTGAAGACGCTTTATACTGTTATTTACACTTTCGCATATCCAATCAGCCGATAAATCATACTGTTTTGTGATTTTGGTGGAAGTATTTATGGGTGGCAGTTTTATACCAACTTTTGATTGCAAGATGAGATGATGGCGAAGAGAACGTTCTCTTTTAAATAGTTCGCCAATAATTTTTTCAGACTTACCGTAAGTGTAAATATCAGCTAAATCGATAACATTAATACCTAAGTCAATTGCTTCTGTGACAAGGTCAAAGGCCTGATTGATATCTTCAGTGGTGATGGGCGACTCATCCCAAGCACCTAGATTCATAGTACCTAAAATTAAGCGGCTAGCATCAGGAAAATATTGATGAATAGCTAAAGTTTTGTTGGTCATATCGATTACTTTTTTGTTATTGAATAAATATTACCAAAGTATAACAGTTTGCGTAGTTGAATACGTATGCGTAACAAGTGTTTGAATATTTTCTATAATTGAAATAAAAGTGTGATATTTGGGGTCTACAATAATATGCACATAAAATAATAAGATTCTTTAGTTGTTTTTGAAATATGATATTATAAATCAAATGCTGCTTATTTATTGAGACCGCATCAAAGGCAACCTTGGACAAAACTTAAGAAGGATAGACATGTCAAATAGTTATACCACTATAGTAAACCAAGCGATTGATTTACTTGAAGGTTTAAACCTTAATGAGTACCAGAAGCAGTTGCCACCGCATTTTCCAAGCAGCATTGGCGCCCACATTAGACATGTAGTCGACCATTTTTTAGCATTAATGAATGGCCAAAAACAAGGTCATGTTAACTATAATATACGTCATCGACACAACAAAATTGAACAATTACCTGATGCTGCAATCGAGACATTACAGCAAATAAACACGTGGTTAAATGATTTGTCAGACACTTCCTTGCGAAATGAAATATCGGTCACTTCAGAAATTGATGTCACTTGTGCAAAGTCTGCAACTTGTCTTTCTACGCTCGAAAGAGAATTGGTGTTTGCTAGTAGTCATGCTATTCATCATTACGCTTTGATACGAATTATGTGCAGCATGCAAAATAAAGCAATTCCTGAGTATTTTGGCTATGCGCCTGCAACCATAACTCACTTGACTAAGAGCGCCTAGAAATCAGGTTTTACTACAAAAAATAAGGCTAGATTTGTCTATTCAAAGTTTACTCCTAACACGCAGTGACGGTAATTGTGAGCTGTGCCAATCTGCGCCCTCCGAAAATATGTTTTTAGTCCCCGAATCGACACAAACTGACCTCAATTCACATTTACATTTATGCAATTCTTGTTTGCAAAATATTGAACGCGGACCACAGCATGATATGCAATATTGGCGATTTTTAAGCGTCAGTATTTGGTCGACATTGGCACCTGCACAAGTCATGAGTTATCGTTTACTGCATCAATGTGCTGCAGAAAGTTGGGCTCAAGATTTACTGGATATTGCTTACTTAGAAGAAGATCTGCAGCAGTGGGCAGATGCAGGTTTAAGCGAACTAAAAGAAGCCACTTTAGATGCTAATGGCGTGTCGCTAAAAGCAGGTGATGCAGTCACTATTATTAAAGACTTAGATGTCAAAGGTGCAAACTTTACAGCTAAACGTGGCACCGCAGTTCGCAACATTGGCTTATCTGAAAACCCTTTGCACATTGAAGGGAAAGTCAATGGTCAACGAATTGTTCTTATTGCCGCGTATACTAAGAAAAATTAAAATAGGGCTTGTTTAGCATTGTTTTTATTTGTCTTGCCAATAATCTAGAAATTCTTGAAAATTATCGCCCATGTATAGTTTTAGCAAACGTTTAGGTGATTTAACCATGTCTACACTTAACAGCAATCCAGGTGTGTCGTTAAAACTTTTGTCTATTGCGAGCGCATGAAATTTAGCACCCATTTTAATATATTGTTTAGCTAAAGTTGGTATGCCTTTTCCGTCGTGTTCTAAACTCATCAGCATAGGACCGATGTTTTCGAAAAGGTCTTGTTGTTCAGATAAACTGGCTATTTCCGAATGTAAATCAAAATTGAAGCTATCTCTGGGGCTAACGTTGTCGGTGTATTCGGATTTTATTAAAAGTGACTCGATAAGTTTAACGCTTTTGGGTTGATACAATTTGCTAATTGAAACCGTTCCATAAAGCATGCGGTATTGAGGATATTTAAATACAAAGGCACATATTCCCTTCCATAATAGCAATAAGCCTTGAAAAGAGCCCTGAAATTCAGGGACTAAAAAAGAACGACCTAATTCAATACAGGGAAATTTTCGGTTCATAAATTCGGGAGCAAAATCGAACATCTTGTGCAAATAAAGACCATCCATTCCATCTTTTTCAAGGAGTTTGTCGGTCAAACCCATTCTATAAGCACCCATGATTTGGCAAGTTTTTTTGTTAAATATAAATAATTGGGTATAAGTTGCATCAAAATGGTCGGTATCTAGTGGCTCGCCACTACCTTCGTTAAATTCTCGAAATACTAACTCTCTTAGTCTTGCTATTTCAGTCACAGTATTTGGCATTTGATGCTGATAGCCATAATAAACTTGATAGTTTTTATTTTCGATCAAGCGCTGTTCGATTGGCAGAGAATCAATTTCGGCTTGTAAAAGATTCGTGTCGACAGGACTTAGCAGAGGCTTCATATGCGTGACCTTGTCGGGTGGCCAGTTATACGACCAACTACTATCCTGCAGATACGACATACCTCTGCATAAATCTGCACTTTGAACGTGATTTTCATGTTTAAAATATTTTTGTTCTACTGGATATCCCGCATTTAAGTTGATTACGGCGCCTGTTTTATTTAGTAACTCTCTGGCAAGTAATAACATTCTTATACGGTAGTAAACTCTACCTAAACGATAAAACCATTTACTATTGGTGCCGTTTACAAAAACAGGCACATATTGGCAATTGTTAATGCTAGTTAATCGACCAACTATTTTGTTCCAAGTGTGTTCGCTTATTCCGCTTTTCTCTGCTTGGTAATATGACACTCGTCCTGCTGGGAAAAGCAATAAAGCTCCCCCAGCACCGACATGTTTGATACATTTCCGCAACGACGGCCCGTTAGTAGGGTCTTTTTCTGATAAAGGGTTAGTAAAAATAAAATAATCGCGTAGTTCTTTAAATATGCCGAGACCTTTGTTTGCCAATACTTGTAAGTCGGGTCTAACTTGTCCAATAATTCGTGCTAAAATAACCCCTTCGATACCGCCAAATGGATGATTGCTGGCAATTACAACAGGGCCTGAAGTTGGGATTTTTTCTTGTAGTGCTTGAATGCCTCTAATATCAAGTTTTAGTATGTCGATGAGCTTGTCTGCAAAGTCTTCTTTGCTTAAACCCTGCATTTGATGCAGGTGATAAAGTTTGTTCATACGAGAAATACCGAGCGCTTTATCGAGCATTCTAACGATTACTCGGGTAGGCCAAGCGGCATCTTTTATCAAATTATTGATACTAATCTTGTATGTTGCAGCCTCAGACAATGGTAAAACTCCTATGTGTACATCTACTGCTAATAGACCTGTCGTATGACAATTTATTTCATGTTAAATAGGAAAGCGTAAAAGATCCCTAAATCAAGTCAAAGACAAGTATAAACAGTCGAAGCTTTTTAGGCTATACTCCCTGCGCTAAATTAGATATTTATCATGACTTATTTTCGAGAAAAATTAATCTGATTTTCCGCCCGTTTTCTTCTAAAAATTGCGAATATTTAAGGTAACAAACATGCACGATCTTGCTAAGCGAATCAGTCTGACCATTCAAACGCCAGATGACTGGCATTTACACTTTCGGGATGGAGAATTACTCAAAGAAACTGTGCCCGCTACTGCCAGATGTTTCAAACGTGCCATTGCTATGCCAAATTTGGTTCCACCGGTTACCACTACCGAAATGGCACTTAATTATAAGCAACGCATACAAAATGCAGCGCCTGAAGGCAGCGGTTTTGATGCCTTGGTAACACTATATCTGACTAACGAAACCACACCCGCTGAGATAGAAAAAGCCAAAGCAGCCGGAATTGTTGCCAGTAAACTTTATCCTGCGGGTGCCACAACAAATTCAGATGCAGCGGTTAAGGGTATTCGGGATTTATATCCAGTATTTGAAAAAATGCAAGATGTTGGCATGTTGCTGCTCATACATGGCGAAGTGACCGAAAATCATATTGATATTTTTGATAGGGAAAAAGCATTCATCGATGCCTATTTACGCGACATAGTGCGCGATTTCCCGAGTTTGAAAGTAGTATTTGAGCATATTACAACCAAAGACGCAGCCGATTTTGTTGAAAGCGCAAGCGTTAATGTAGCCGCCACAATTACCCCCCAGCATTTATTGCTCAACCGAAATGATTTGTTGGTAGGTGGAGTTCGTCCTCATAATTATTGTTTGCCCATTTTAAAGCGAAATATTCATCAACAAGCTTTACAGCAAGTAGTAGCGAAGGGCTCAAAAAAGTTTTTTTTAGGTACCGATTCTGCGCCGCATGAAAAACACAAAAAAGAATCTGCTTGTGGATGTGCCGGTTGTTATAGTGCTTGGAGTGCTATTGAGCTTTATGCACAAATTTTTGAACAGCTAGATGCCCTAGATAAATTAGAAGGATTTGCAAGCCACTACGGTCCCGATTTTTATGGCTTGCCTCGAAACGACGGCACTATTACGCTGGTAAAGGAAACTTGGAAAGTACCGGAATTAATAAGTTTGGCCGACAATGGCACAGTAAGTAAACAAGATGACATTGTGCCTTTTTATGCCGGACAAATGCTTAATTGGCAATTGTCTTCCGTCAATTAGTAATTAATAAACAATTAAATGAATATCAAGGTTTTAAAATAATAATGACCCCCAACAACACTCAGCAAAATGAAGCTAGTACTTTTCAATCGCTAAGCCTTCCTTTGCCTATAAATAAAGCCTTGGCGGACTTAAAATATACGCAGTTGACCACAACGCAAACTGCATCTTTACCCTATTTATTGCAAAACAAAGATATCGCGGTTAAAGCCAAAACAGGTTCGGGTAAAACCTTAGCTTTTAGTATTAGCTTGTTAACAGGCTTGTTAGAACAAGCCGATGATATGGGAGAAACTAATACAAGCAATAAAACCAGTATTTATGGTTTGGTACTTTGTCCAACCCGAGAGTTGGCCCAACAGGTCGCTGAACAAATACGTTTATTGGCAAAGCATATTCCAAATACTAAAGTCTCAAGCTTTGTGGGAGGTGTTGCAATTGGACCTCAAATTGCCTCTTTGGTGCATACACCTGATATTGTGGTAGGTACGCCCGGACGCATAATGGATCTTATTCGAAAAGGAAAACTCAAGGTAGAAAACGTACAAAAGTTAGTGCTTGATGAAGCAGATCGTATTTTGGATATGGGCTTTAGTGATCAAATGGAGTGGATTCTAAAAGCTCTACCTAAACAGCGTCATAGCATGTTGTTTTCAGCTACTTATGGCGGTGCAATTGAACGTTTAACCAAGCAATACTTAAGGCAAGCAGGCATTGTTGAAGTAGAAAACACTGAACAACATTCTCAAATCAGTCAACTGGCTTATGTATTGCAAGATAATCGATTAGAGCAAGGCGTATCTGCGGTGTTAACTCATCACCAACCTAGGTCTTGTATGATATTTTGTCAAACCAAAGTACATACTCAAAATCTCTGCAACGAGCTACAGCACTTGGGTTTTAGCGCCTTAACAATTCATGGCGATCTGACCCAGTTTGAACGCCAGCGTGTGCTTACCCAATTTGCTTTACAATGCTGTAATGTGTTGGTGGCCACAGATGTTGCTGCCCGAGGTCTCGACCTTGAACAAGTAGAATTAGTTATTAATGCGCAAATTGCCGAGTCTTCAGAAACACATACTCATCGTGTAGGTCGCACTGGCAGGGCAGAACATTCTGGTACGGCGATTACCTTAATCGAAGAATCACAGAAAGCGGCACTTGAACGCATCACTCATGAAACGGAAAGTAAAATTCCAATAAAGCATATTCAGGCTTTACGTTTTCATGCTAATCGAATAGTTCTGCCAGCTCACGAATGTGTGATGGTTGATGGTGGTAAAAAACAGAAAATAAGTAAAGGTGATTTACTTGGCGCTTTGATTAAACAAGCGGGAGTACCCAAAGAAGACATTGGCAAAATGCAAGTGACACATGACAAATGCTACATAGCTATCAAGCAACGCAGTGTTAAAAAGGCACTTGGGCATTTTCGAGAACATCGGGTTAAAGGCAAAAGCCTTAGGGCTAGGAAACTGAAATAGCGTTTAAAAAAGTCTATTTGTTCCACGGAGCCATTGCTATGAGACGAGCTAATCCACAAAATCCGCTTAATCCTGCAAACAATAGTCCTGCACCAACAAAGGCTGCTGCAAAATTGAAATTAGCAGAATAGAAGTGGGCCAGTAACGAAAAGCAAAGTACAAGTGTGCCAATTGCAATTTGAACTTGTCTATCAAGGGGCAAAACACTACTGCTACCTTTTGTCACCTCAAAATTAGCCGCTTCCCACGCCTCTATCCCGCCTGCTAAGTTATGTAATTTTAATGCTGGATTTTGTTGTAATAATTTTTCGCAGGCTTTGTTGCCTCGCATGCCTTTTTGACAATAAATTACAATGTTTTCAGCACCATTTATTTCTAAGTCTGCGGCACTAATTTTACCCAAAGGCATAAGTGCTGAACTAGGAATATGTTTGGTATTATGTTCGGCAGGTTCTCGCACATCTATGAATGTTGCTGAGCTATTGTGCAGTTGCTTGGCTTCAGCAGCGTCAATAGTGTTTATTGCAGACATGCTTACCTCTCATTTGGGTTTTGTTTATAGTATATTTGTGTATTATGACAGGAAATGCATAAAAAAAGGAAGGCACACGTGAACTACACAATTTTAGCCCTGATTGCTTACATTCTATGGACAATGCTGTTGCTATTGTCTTTGGCTGGTTTCAGAACTTTTTACAACAAAGCGAATAATAGAAAATCTTTAAAATTTGATGCTAGCGGAAATGATGTGGGTGGTTTTGGCGAGCGTTTAACCAGAGCGCACGCTAATTGTTATGAATCTTTCGTGTTTGTCGCAGGACCAATGATAGTGGCCTTAGCTACTGGATCGGCTGCCATTACTAATGGATTAGCGATTTATATGATACTGGCGCGTTTAGCCCAATCCATTGTTCATATTGCGTCGGTTGCAAATATTGCAATTATCCTTAGATTTGTATTCTTTTTGGTGCAGTTTGGTATCGCGGCTTACTGGCTCATTTTACTATTGCAGAAATTCGCCTAGTGGAAAGCGCTTTTCAGCTCAATAGAACATATTATCGATGCTTAGCAGCGTTATTTTTGCTTATTGGCCTGATGGCTTGTTCGCAAGACAAAAGAACACCAACTGAATATGACCTCTACTTAGTTCGTCATTTTGAAAAAGCAAAGCCCGAGTTTTCGGGCGATACTGATGTTCACTTAACGGGCAAGGGCAGCGCGAATGCGGTTAAACTTGCTAATATAATGACCGTGCATGACGTCAAAATGGTTTTCAGTACACAATACAAACGCACGATACAAACAGCACAACCAACGGCGAATGCTTTAGGAATTGCAATACAAGATTATGATCCTCGACAGCTTGAGACATTAGCAAAAGAATTATTGGCGCTTGGTCAAAGTGCTTTGGTTGTAGGGCACAGTAATACAACCGGTCAATTGTTTGGCTTTTTAGGGTGTGAAAGTGTTGAATTGAAAGAGGATGATTATGGCGACATTTTTAAAGTCAGTCTTTCAGTGCGTGAACATCAAATGCCAAGCGTTACAAGTTGTAGTCAATACAAATTGGAAGAACCCAATATATTATTTGTTCAATCTGGGGACCTGTCTAATTATTGGCAATACGTAAGTGATAAGCCGGCGTTTAAAGCGACACAGGGTTTAACACCTAGTGTGGATGGTTGGGTTGAACTTGGCCTTATTATCGGTGTAGATGGCACAGTGAAACAGGCAGAGCTTTTGCAAAGCTCGCCTGATTTAGCATGGGAGCAACATGCGCTTATTGCCGCCGACAATATGGTGTTTGAAAAGGCGAAAAACGCGAATATATCGCAACCCATATATACAACATGGGTATTTTACTTTAATGCGAAGCCTTAGCCTCTTTATTGCTAGAACCGTGCTATTATTCCGGTTGTATTTTTTCGCTGTTAATAAGAGTCTCGATGTTTTCTTTTTTTGAACGTTTAACTCAGGCCTTTCCTGAGCAAAAATCTGAGCTGGCACCCAAAACCTTGGTCGCGTTTTGTCGACATTATTCTAAAGGTATGCTCCACGTTCTGCTGGCAGTCTCGGCGCTAAGTGCCATTATCGCCATTTTAGAAGTGTCATTATTTGGTTTTATGGGACAGTTGGTAGACTGGTTTTCTACTCGTGACCCCAACACATTTTTAGACGAAGAAAAATCCAGCTTATTATTCATGGGTCTACTGGTTTTAATTATCTTACCCGCCTTGATTATTCTTGAGTCACTGTTAACTCATCAGTCAATACTGGGTAATTATCCCATGCGGATAAGGTGGCTTGCTCATAAATACTTGCTTAAGCAAAGTTTGTCGTTTTACCAAGACGAATTTGCTGGACGAGTAGCAACCAAAGTTATGCAAACCGCCTTAGCTGTGCGCGAAACGGTTACCAAAGTGCTTAACCTGTTTGTGTATGTAAGTGTATATTTTACATCAGTTGTGGTACTAGTTTTTTCAACAGACTGGCAACTGGCTTTGCCCTTGGTAATTTGGCTAATTTTATACTGCATTATTTTATATATTATGTTGCCAAAATTAAAAAAAGTATCGCAGAAACAAGCAGATGCGCGCTCCATTATGACCGGCAGAATAGTTGATAGTTATACCAATATAATGACCGTTAAACTGTTTTCGCATCATCAACGAGAGGAAGAGTACGCTAAAGAAGCAATGGACGGTTTTTTACAAACTGTCTATCCGCAAATGCGATTGGTTACGGTGTTACAAGCTTTAATATGGGGGATAAATTCATTATTGGTGTTTTGTATCTCTGCTCTAGCCATTTATTTATGGATAAATGGCAGAGTCAGCCCTGGTGATATAGCCATTGCGGTCAGTTTGAGTCTCCGTCTCAATGGTATGTCTCAATGGATCATGTGGGAAGTATCATCTTTATTTGAAAATATAGGCACGGTGCAAGATGGCATAGACACCTTAGCTGTTCCTGCCAGCATCGTAGATGCTAAAGAGGCAAAAACATTAGTGGTTAGGGGGGGCGAAATAGAATTTTCCAAGGTTAATTTTGCTTATACAGCTAAAAATAACCGCAATATTGAAGTATTCAAAGATCTAAATATTACCATTAAGAAAGGTGAAAAAGTCGGTTTAGTAGGGCGTTCAGGCGCCGGCAAATCTACTTTAGTGAATTTACTACTGCGTTTTTACGATATTCAATCAGGTAGCATTTCTGTAGACAAGCAAGCATTGAGCGAAGTGAGTCAAGAAAGCCTTAGAGCCAATATTAGTATGGTCACCCAAGACACTTCGTTGATGCATCGCTCGGTACGCGACAACATCATGTATGGCAGAACAGATGCGACAGAAGAGGATATGATTAACGCGGCTAAACAGGCTGAGGCACATGACTTTATACAAAATTTAAGTGATGCAAAAGGCCGGACGGCTTACGATGCCCATGTGGGTGAGCGCGGGGTAAAACTCTCCGGCGGACAACGCCAACGAATTGCTATTGCAAGGGTGATGTTAAAAGACGCGCCAATTTTAATTTTAGATGAAGCAACATCTGCACTAGACTCCGAAGTAGAATCTGCTATTCAGCAAGGCCTAGGCCAAATAATGCAAGACAAGACAGTGTTGGCAATTGCGCATCGATTATCGACAATTGCGCAAATGGACAGATTACTAGTGCTAGACGAAGGCAAAATTGTCGAAACGGGTAGTCATCAAGAATTGCTTAACTTAAATGGTATATACGCCAAATTGTGGGCCCATCAAACCGGCGGTTTTATTGGTCTGGATTAAGGTCAATCCACACTTAACTGTTGTCAGGTTTATATGGTGTTTCACTAAGTCTATTATTTAATAGAATCGGAAATTACAAATTTAATTGCAATTTTGGGCACGTTATCTGTAATCTATAGATGATTAATTGCGGGGTTATGCATTGCGTAGCTCATATATGCGCAATTTAGGGAGAAATATATGGTAGCGGATAAACCACAAAATCAGCATTATCACGATGCTATAGATTTTGAATTCATTAGTAAATTAGAGGGCGGTTGCGTCTTAAAAGGGTATGTGCCCGACCATAAAAATAGCAAGAGTGGTGTCACCATTGCCACCGGATTTGATTTGGGCGCTCGAAATGATAGAGATCTCCGTAAAATTGGCTTAAGCCCAGTGTTAATTGGCAAGTTATATCCCTACCTCGGCCGCAAAAGCACCGAGGCATACGAATATATTCAGCAACACCCCTTGCGCATAAGTAAAAACGAAGGAAACATTGTTGATACCGGTGTAAAGCGTCTATTAATCGAAAAATTGGTCGAGAGATACAACGAAGACAGCCAACTAGCGTTTAACGATTTACCCGCTTGTTGGCAGACGGTCATTGCCTCGGTTGAATTTCAGTATGGAAGCATTCGTAAAGCTTGCCCTAAATTTTGGTCTTATGTCACTCAACAAGAATGGGATACTGCGATAAACGAACTAAAAAGCTTTGGCGATAATTATGCGTCTCGGCGAAACCAAGAAGCAGAGTACGCTTTACAAAATAGTTAAAACTCGTTTTACATAAACGTACAAATTTGCGCTAAAGATTTCTTTTTAACCGCATGTTCAGGGATAGTAGCGTCTTCTGCAGGATGACCAACAACTAACAACATATAAGCCCGCTCAGTATCAGGACGTTTGCATATTTTTGACAAAAAACTCATTGGTTTCGGCGTGTGAGTAAGTGTCGCAAGACCAGCGGTATGCAAGGCAGTTATCAAAAAGCCAGTGGCAATGCCTACCGACTCATGGATGTAATAGTTTTGTTTATTGTCAGATTCTTCAAGCCCTCCTTTTTTTTGGCTAAAAATAGCAATTAGCCAAGGTGCCGTCTCTAAATATGGTTTGTTTGCATCAGTCCCTAAGGGTTTTAAGGCATCTAACCATTCTTCACCGGCACTACCATCATAAAACCTTTTTTCATGCTGCTCAGCTTGATCGCGAATTTGTTTTTTAACCTCACTAGACGAAATAGCACAAAAATGCCAAGGTTGATGATTAGCGCCGTTTGGTGCGCGACCAGCCGCTTTTATGGCGTTTTCTATCACACTTTTAGCGACGGGCTTATCGCTAAATTTACGAACGCTATGTCGGCGTTTAATGTGGTCAAAAAACGCCAAAGACTTTTCTAACATGGTGTTGTCGTCGTATGAAATAAAATCATTTAACGGAAGCGCTTTTTCTTCGTTCATATTGCACCAAATCCTTGCTTATCAATTTTCGTTTTAGCTTTATAAAAACAACTTTGTACAAAGCCTTTTGTTTACTTGTTTACATTATATTCACATAATAGGGAAATAATACAAAAAAATATGGAAGCACATGAATACCCAAGAAAACATCCCACTCATTATTTTAATATGTTGCGTCGCGACTTTAGGTGGCTTTTTATTTGGTTTCGACAGTGGCGTTATAAATGGCACAGTTGATGGTTTAAAGTTAGCCTTTAATTCTGAAGAAATGGGCACAGGGTTTAATGTAGCAAGCATGTTGTTAGGCTGTGCTGTTGGTGCTTTTTTTGCTGGGGCCCTGGCTGATAAGTTCGGTCGTAAAAAATTATTGTTGGTCGCTGCGGTACTATTTATTGTTAGTGCGTGGGGCTCGGGGATTGCTTCTAGTTCATTGGCATTTATTTTCTATCGTATTTTAGGCGGCCTTGCTGTGGGAGCGGCTTCAGTAATGACTCCTGCTTATATCAGCGAAATCGCCCCTGCAAGAATGCGTGGACGCTTAGCAACGATTCAGCAAGTTGCAATTATCAGTGGTTTATTTATCGCCTTTGTTAGTAATTACTTACTTGCGGATAAAGCAGGTTCATCAGTAAGTGAATTTTGGATGGGCTTTGAAGCTTGGCGTTGGATGTTTTGGATAGAACTCATTCCTGCTGTTTTGTTTTTAGTACTGCTTTTCTTTATACCCGAGAGCCCTAGATTTTTAGTATTTGTGAAGCGTCAAGAACAAGCAAATATCGTTTTGACAAGGCTTTTTGGTACCAATATGAGCCAGCAAATGTCAGCTGAAATTGAAGCCAGCTTAGAAACTCAGCAAACGCCAAAGTTGTCTGATATTGTGGATAAAAACACGCGCAAGATACGCGCAATTGTGTGGGTCGGTATAGGCCTTGCTGTATTTCAGCAGCTAGTGGGCATAAACGTAATTTTCTATTATGGTGCGGTTCTATGGCAAGCGGTCGGATTTACTGAAGCTCAAGCCTTAACTACCAATATAATTGGTGCAGGTATCAGTATATTTGCATGTTTAATTACCATTGCATTGATTGACAAAATGGGCCGAAAGCCATTTCTATTGGTGGGGTCAGTAGGCATGACCCTTACCTTATTTATTTTGGTTTATGCATTTGCCAGCGCCGACATCGATCCGCTCACTGGTAATCTTGATTTAGGCGAAAATGGTGCGTTGGCATTAATTAGCGCAAATACTTACATCTTTTTCTTTAATATTTCTTGGGGCCCTGTGATGTGGGTTATGCTCGGCGAAATGTTCCCTAATCAAATCAGAGGCTCTGGTTTAGCAGTGGCTGGTTTTGCTCAATGGATAAGTAACTTTGCAATAACCATGAGCTTCCCAATAATGTTGACGGGCATCGGACTCGCGGGCGCTTATGGTTTCTACGGATTCTGCGCTCTAGTTTCGATTGTGTTTGTGCTTATATTTGTACACGAAACCAAAGGCAAAACCCTAGAAAGTATGAAGGGCTAACTTTTATAGGGTTTTTCCATAGCTTAATCTGTTTTAGGATGAAGCTCTTCAAATTGTGGCAGTCGTTTTTCTTGACCGGCTGCCATCGCTTCATGCACATCAGGCAGTTGTAGCATGCCACTTTGCCATGTTGCCATGTAGTTCAGGCTGTCTTGTACGCTATGGTCACGCGTATAGTTAAGCATTTCTTTGCTGCCGGCGACAGCCATTGGCGAATTCATGGCAATTTGCTGGGCGATAGCAAATACGCCTTCCAACATTTGTTCTTGGTCGCTAAATACTTGATTTACAAAACCATGTCGAAGTGCTTCATCGCTTTTCATTTTACGTCCAGTGTAAGTGAGTTCTCTAACCAGGCCATGAGCTAATAAATGAGGTAAGCGTTGCAATGTACCTACATCTGCTGTCATCCCAAGCTGCGTTTCTTTTATGGTAAAAAAGGCATCCTCAGTACAATAACGGCTATCGCAAGCACAAATCATATCTACCGCGCCACCTATTGCGCCTCCTTGCACGGCGGCAAGCACTGGAATACGAATTTCTTCCAGCGCATTAAAACTGTCTTGTAGAGCCAATACCATGCGACGCGAACGTTCGGCCCGTCTTGCGGGCTCACCTTCAAAGCTACTGCCCATGTTGGCGAAGACCGATAAGTCCATGCCAGCAGAGAAATGTTTGCCTAAGGAACTTATAATAATGACCCTTGCCGAAGCTTCTGCGTCTATATGCCTAACACACTCTGGCAGTTCTTTCCAAAATGCAGTAATCATGCTGTTTAGGGAATCGGGTCGATTAAGTTGTATGTGAGCAATAGCGTTTTTAATTTCTACTTTCAAAGTGCTGTATGTAGGGGTATTACTTATTGTATTTTCTAGCATGGTGCGTCCGAATAGATGATATTAATAAATGCTAGTGTAGAGACTTGATATTGCAATTCAAGTAAAAGCCCATATTTCACTTGTAAGATTGACGTGCATAAGTATAATACGCGTCCCTCCCTTATGACGCTGACGATTCCCAACGAAAACGACAACTTCACAAGGGTAGTGTAACTGTAGGTTGGTAAGCAAAGAAAAACACGCTAGCCAAGGCAATAGGGGTGTAGTTCTAATTGGTAGAACAGCGGTCTCCAAAACCGACGGTTGGGGGTTCGAGTCCCTCCGCCCCTGCCAATCACAATTTGATATTGTGGATGGTGTATGCGCAACAGAATTTAAGTAACACAAAATAAGTGTGTTACGTTTTGAAGGTATTAGGAATGAGTGATAAGGCAGAAAACGCTTCAAATCCATTAGACTTAGTCAAGTGGGTATTGGTAATTGGTTTATTAGGTGGCTTGGTCTATGTATACAATCAGTACCAAGATGTATCGGTATTATACAGAGCCCTAGGCGCAGTGGCAGTAGCTGTAATTGCCTTAGGTATCGCTTCAACCACAATCAAAGGGCAAACCTTTTTGTCATTTGCTAAAGAAGCACGCATTGAGGTTAGAAAAGTTGTTTGGCCAACCAGGCAAGAAGTGGTTCGTATGACGCTTATTATTTTACTCGCAACTGCTTTAGTGGGACTTATGCTATATTTGATAGATATGGTGCTAGTATGGCTTGTGGGTATTGTTACCGGGATCGGAGTATAATAAATGGCTGATAAAAAATGGTATGTAGTGCAGGCTTTTTCTCAATACGAAGGACGTGTTAAAAAGACGCTCGAAGAGTACATAAAAATGCACGACATGCAAGAGCATTTTGGCGAGATATTAGTGCCAACAGAAGAAGTTGTCGAGATGCGGGCAGGTCAAAAACGCAAATCTGAGCGTAAATTTTTCCCTGGTTATGTGTTGGTCGAAATGGACATGAACGAAGACTCATGGCATTTGGTCAAAAGCATTCCACGCGTACTTGGTTTTATCGGCGGCACATCAGACCGCCCAATGCCCATCACTAATCGTGAAGCCGACGCCATATTGAATAGACTCGAAGAGTCTGTTGACAAGCCGAAGCCGAAGACTTTGTTCGAACCAGGCGAAGTGGTTCGTGTTACCGATGGTCCTTTTGCTGACTTTAACGGAACTGTAGAAGAAGTTGACTACGAAAAGAGCCGCTTGAAGGTCTCTGTTTTGATTTTTGGTCGTTCAACACCGGTTGATTTAGAATTTGGCCAAGTAGAAAAAGGCTAAGTTTTTACAACAAAAACCTATTTTAAAAATCTCCCTTGATGGGAGATTTTTTTTGCTTATTTATCAGTACTGAACAAAGAAAAAGGTTCATTAATAAGTATTAAATAATGTTTAGAAATTAAACAAAAGTAATATTGAATCCATAAGCTTCAGATTCCTTATAAGACATCAGATGACTGATTGACAGTCATTAAATTGTCTACCATTTTTTAAAGGAATCTTGCATGAAAATTTTTAATATTAAGTCTTTTGTTACCGTAGTATTTGCTTCTTTGATATTTGTTTCAGTTGCCCAAGCGCACAACCACAAAGATAAAAAAGATATCGTTGACGTTGCCGCGTCAAACCCAGACTTCTCAACTCTAGTTGCTGCAGTTAAAGCTGCTGGCTTAGTTGATGCGTTAAAAGGCGATGGCCCTCTTACTGTTTTTGCGCCAAATAACGCAGCTTTCGCTAAATTACCCGCTGGCACTGTTGAAGACTTGCTAAAGCCTGAGAACAAAGACACGCTTATTGCAGTGTTAACTTATCATGTAGTAGCGGGTAAAGTGATGGCAGCTGATGTAGTGAAAGTAAGTTCAGCTACAACGCTTCAAGGCCAAGATGTCGCGGTAAAAACAATGGACGGTAAAGTGATGATCGATAACGCTCAAGTTATTGCGACAGATATAAAAGCAAGCAATGGTGTTATTCACGTAATCGACAGCGTGATCTTACCAAAAAGCTAAAAATGTTATCCCCACACACTACGTCATCCCCACGCGCTATGTCATCCCCACGCGCTATGTCATCCCCACGAAAGTGGGGATCTCAACAACAACACCGCATATTCAATAAAGTTCTACTTTTGCGAATGCAAGCCAATCATATTGCCTTCAGTGTCTATGACCATGCTACAAAAGCCATGTTCACCTAACGACATTTTATGGCGCTCAACTTTCCCTCCTGCATCTACAACTCTGCTTTCCTCTATAGAGCAGTCAACGCAACTAAAATAAACAATAGTGCTATTGTTGCCAGCGCTAACTTCTTTGGTATGTACCAAAGCCCCCGACGCACCATATTGAGTCATGTCTGCTGTAAAAGCATACATTTGGATACTGTCGTCACTTGGGTCCAACAAAGAGGTGAGTGTTTGGTCAAAAACTTTCTCGTAAAAGGCTTGTGCTCGGGGCATGTTGTCTACATAAACTTCAAACCAGCCCACGGGATTGGGTATAATAGATTCACTCATAAATCATCCTTTATTAGCCTTAAAAAGCAGGCATAATTTATTCATTTGCGTACGTTAGCAATAAAGATGTTTATATGTCACTAAAAATGTTAGTTTACATGTGAATTAAGTGTTGCAATTAGTATGCCTAAAGCATATAATTTGCGCCCTTTTTTATGTACGGGGAGCCGTTTGAGAAGATAATCTCTTGTATCTTCAAGGCGTTATACCCACAAAATAGAGAGTTATAACAATGGCGAAAAAAGTATCTGGCTTAATCAAGCTACAGGTAGCTGCGGGTTCTGCAAACCCCAGTCCACCAGTTGGTCCTGCACTGGGTCAGCACGGTGTAAATATCATGGAATTCTGTAAAGCATTTAATGCAAAAACAGAAGCTATCGAAAAAGGCGCTCCAGTACCAGTAGTAATTACTGTATACGAAGACCGTTCTTTTACCTTCGAAACCAAAACTCCACCAGCTTCTTACTTGCTTAAGAAAGCCGCTGGTATTAAGAGTGGTTCTGGCCGTCCAAATACTGAAAAAGTAGGAACGGTAACACGCGCGCAATTGGAAGAAATTGCAAACATGAAAGAACCAGACCTAACAGCTGCCGATATGGACGCTGCTTGTAACACCATCGCGGGTTCTGCTCGTAGCATGGGTTTAAAGGTAGAAGGATAAGAAAATGGCTAAATTATCAAAACGCGCTCGCGCCATTGCTGAAAAACTAGACGCGACAAAAGAATATGAATTTGCTGAAGCAGTCGCTTTGTTGAAAGAATTTTCTACTGTTAAGTTTCCTGAAAGCATCGATGTTGCTGTAAATCTTGGCATAGACGCTCGTAAATCTGACCAAAACGTTCGCGGTGCTACTGTACTGCCAAATGGTACAGGTAAAGAGGTTCGTGTTGCTGTATTTACACAAGGCGCAAATGCTGACGCTGCAAAAGAAGCAGGTGCCGACATTGTAGGAATGGACGACTTAGCAGAACAAGTTAAAAAAGGTGAAATGAATTTTGACGTTGTAGTAGCTAGCCCAGACGCAATGCGCGTTGTTGGCCAGTTAGGTCAAATTTTAGGCCCGCGTGGTCTTATGCCTAACCCTAAAACGGGTACTGTAACGCCAGACGTTGCAACAGCAGTTAAAAACGCTAAAGCTGGCCAGGTTAGATATCGTAACGATAAGAACGGTATTATTCACGCTAGCATTGGTAAAATTGCTTTCGAACCGACTGCAATTAAAGAAAACCTTGAAGCATTAATGGAAGCTTTGCGTAAAGCTAAGCCTTCTTCAGCTAAAGGCACATATATCAAAAAAGTAAGCTTAAGCACTACTATGGGCGCGGGTGTTACCGTCGACCAAAGTACTTTAGAAGCATAAGTTACTTTCTCTTGTAAAAGGTTGTGGGTTGGAGCTTTTGTGAATAACAACAGCTCCCGTCCAAGACCGCAGGCGCTTTAAAGTAGAAGAGGTAAGAGACCTTCTACATTAATTTGAAGCTTAATACGAACCTGCGCAGACGGTGAATTCAGCTCAGACTCTCTGGGAAATGAACACCGTAGTGCGGTAACTTTAAGGTTAAAAGCGAAAGCTCTTAAATTAAAAGTTATCAATCTGTAATCCTGATAGAAGACATTTATGTTAACTATCAGAAATAAAAGAGGTGAACTCAGTGGCACTAGGCTTAGCAGCAAAAAAAGAGATCGTAGCGGAAGTATCCGATGTCGCATCTCGTGCTCTATCTGTTGCCGTCGCTGAATACCGTGGTATGGAAGTAGCTGAGCTTACTGACTTGCGTGTGCAAGCTCGTGAACAAGGCGTATATCTGAAAGTTGTCAGAAATACCCTTGCTAAGCGTGCACTAGCTGACAGTAAGTTTGCTGATATCGACTCTGCGTTAACGGGTCAATTAATTTATGGTTTTTCACTCGAAGCACCTGGTGCGGCGGCGCGTTTGTTTAAAGACTACGCGAAGAAGAATGACAAATTAAATGTGACTGCGCTTACGCTTGGTGATGGTTTGTTGGGTCCAGAATCATTGGACGCGGTAGCATCATTGCCTACAAGAGACGAAGCATTAGCTAAACTACTTGCTACCTTTAAAGCGCCTGTTGGCAAATTCGTTCAAACAATCAACGAAGTGCCTTCAAAATTTGCGCGAGTATTGGCGGCGATCAAAGACACCAAGTAATTGGCGTTTTTGGCAATTGAAATTTTTAACATTTATAAACCCAGGAGTTTAGAGAAATGGCTCTAACAAAAGACGATATATTAAACGCAATCGCTGAAATGCCAGTAATGGATTTGGTTGAATTGATTTCTGCAGCTGAAGAAAAATTTGGCGTAGAAGCAAGTGCAGCAGTAGCAGTAGCAGCAGCACCAGGTGCAGCAGCTGAAGCAGCTGAAGAGAAGACAGAATTCGACGTAGTTCTTACTTCTTTCGGTGGTAACAAAGTTGCTGTAATCAAAGCTGTACGTAGCGCTACCGGTCTTGGCTTGAAAGAAGCTAAAGAAGTGGTAGAGTCTGCACCTAAAGCAATCAAAGAAGCAGTTGCTAAAGAAGAAGCAGAAGAACTTAAGAAGACGCTTGAAGAAGCCGGCGCTGAAGTTGAAGTTAAGTAGTTAGTTTTTGCTAATTGCTGACCTTTTTTGAAGGTCTAGGCTGATGGTTTTTAACCATCAGCCTTTTTGCGCTATATCAATTACAAATTTTAGTCCCTTTATTTGTAATTTTAAGATAGCATGGTAATTGAGGTAAGGTTCTGATTTAACAGACATGATTTTATCTACTTGATAAGGTTATATCGGCTTAAATCGTCTAAACTTAAATCACCCTGCATAAAGGGAAAAAGGAAGTTTGCTACACACAAATATGTCGCTCGCCCGGTGACAGTGTAGCAGGTTGGGTCTAAAATCAGTCGGCTGAGGAACCCATGGTTTACTCTTATAGTGAAAAAAAACGTATCCGTAAGGATTTTGGCAAGCGCCCTCAGGTATTGGAAATTCCATACCTTTTATCAATACAACTGGATTCATTTAAAAAGTTCATCGAACAAGATCCCGATGGTCAATATGGCCTTGAGTCGGCATTCAGATCGGTGTTTCCAATTAAAAGCTACTCAGGTAATTCAGAATTACAGTATGTAGCTTATCGTTTAGGTGAGCCTGTTTTTGACGTGAAAGAATGTCAAATCAGAGGTGTTACTTATTCAGCGCCATTAAGAGTCAAACTAAGACTTGTCTTGTTTGATAAAGAAGCGGCACCAGGTACAGTTAAAGACATCAAAGAACAAGAAGTATATATGGGTGAAATCCCATTGATGACTGACAACGGTACCTTTGTGATCAACGGAACTGAGCGTGTTATTGTTTCTCAGTTACACAGATCGCCAGGTGTATTTTTTGATCATGACAAAGGCAAGACTCACTCATCAGGTAAAGTGTTATATAACGCACGCGTTATTCCTTACCGTGGTTCTTGGTTAGATTTCGAATTCGACCCGAAAGATAATTTATTTGTACGTATTGACCGTCGCCGTAAGCTTCCCGCGACCATTATTTTACGTGCATTAGATATTAGTACTGAAGAAATCCTTGAGACCTTCTTCGAGAAAGTATCGGTTCGCATAGACGGCGACAACTACATGATGGATGTAGTGCCTGAGCGTTTACGCGGCGAAACTGCTCAATTCGATATTTTGGGTAAAAAAGGCGAAGTATTAGTAGAAGCTGGCCGCAGAATTTCTGCTCGTCATACTCGCGCCCTAGATAAAGCAAAAGTAAAAGAACTAGTTGTACCAGCAGAATATTTGGTAGGTAAAGTATTAGACAACAACTATGTTGATGAAAGTACTGGTGAAGTCGTTGCTGCGGCTAACCAAGAATTAACCCTTGAATTACTGACTAGCTTAAAAGAAGCGGGTATTAAAGAGTTTAATACACTTTACATTAATGAACTTGATCATGGTTCTTATATTTCTGACACGATTAATATCGACCCGTCAAACAATCGCTTAGAAGCGCTTGTAGAAATTTACAGAATGATGCGTCCTGGTGAGCCACCAACTAAAGACGCTGCTGAAAATCTATTTGATAACTTGTTCTTCTCTGAAGACCGTTACGACTTGTCGGCTGTTGGCCGCATGAAGTTTAACCGTCGCTTAGGTCGTGCAGAACCAACTGGTTCTGGCATACTTGGCAAAGAAGACATTATCGCAGTAATGCAACAGTTAATTACTATTCGTGATGGTAAAGACGAAGTAGACGATATTGATCACTTAGGTAACCGTCGTATTCGTTCAGTTGGTGAAATGGCTGAAAACCAGTTCCGCGTTGGTTTGGTCCGCGTAGAACGAGCGGTTAAAGAACGTTTGAGCCTTGGTGACCTTGATGCCATCATGCCACAAGACCTTATTAACGCTAAGCCAATTTCGGCTGCAGTTAAAGAGTTCTTTGGTTCTAGCCAGCTGTCACAGTTTATGGATCAAAACAACCCACTATCAGAAGTGACGCATAAGCGTCGTATTTCTGCTTTAGGCCCGGGTGGTTTGACGCGTGAACGTGCTGGTTTTGAAGTGCGCGATGTACACCCTACTCACTATGGCCGTGTATGTCCTATTGAAACGCCTGAAGGTCCAAACATTGGTTTGATCAACTCGCTTTCAAGTTTTGCGCGTACTAACGATTTTGGTTTCTTAGAAACCCCATATCGTAAAGTAATTAATGGCTCAGTTACCGACGATATTGAGTATTTGTCGGCAATTGAAGAAGGCCAATATGCCATCGCTCAGGCTAACGTAGCCCTTGATGGTAAAAACAAACTTGTTGATGACCTAATTGCTTGTCGTCAACGTGGTGAGAACGTACTTGTACAAAAAGAAGATATTTCGTACATGGATGTATCGCCACAGCAAATCGTATCAATTGCGGCAAGTATTATTCCATTCCTAGAGCACGATGATGCAAACCGAGCGCTTATGGGCTCGAACATGCAACGTCAAGCAGTACCAACTCTTAAGGCTGATAAGCCATTAGTTGGAACGGGTATGGAAAAAATTGTTGCGGTTGACTCTGGTGTAACGGTTGTTGCAAAACGCGGTGGTGTTGTCGACTATGTTGATGCATCGCGTATTGTTGTTAAAGTTAACGAAGCCGAAATGGCAGCGGGCGAAGCTGGCATTGATATCTATAACTTGACTAAGTATACCCGTTCTAACCAGAATACTTGTATTAACCAACGCCCAACTTGTGATGTAGGTGACCCTGTTGTTATTGGCGACGTGTTAGCCGATGGTCCTTCAACAGACTTAGGTGAATTAGCACTTGGCCAAAACATGCGCATCGCATTTATGCCTTGGAATGGTTACAACTTTGAAGATTCAATCTTAATTTCTGAGCGCGTAGCGCAAGAAGACAGATTTACCACCATTCATATTCAAGAACTTAGCTGTATCGCTCGTGATACTAAGCTTGGGCCTGAAGAAATTAGTGCTGACATACCAAATGTAGGTGAGTCTGCCTTAGGTAAATTAGATGAATCTGGTGTTGTATATATTGGTGCCGAAGTAAAAGGCGGCGACATATTAGTAGGTAAGGTAACCCCTAAAGGTGAAACCCAGCTGACGCCAGAAGAAAAACTTTTAAGAGCCATTTTTGGCGAAAAAGCGTCTGACGTAAAGGATACTTCATTACGTGTACCTAACTCTGTTACGGGCACTGTTATTGATGTTCAAGTCTTTACACGTGACGGCGTTGAGAAAGACAAACGTGCACTTGAAATTGAAGACATGCAACTGCGCGAAGTGAAAAAAGACTTAGGCGACGAATTTAATATTCTTGCTGACGGTATATTTGCTCGTGCACAAGGCTTGTTACTTAAATCAGGTGTTGATCAAGCTAAACTAGACAGCATGCCGCGTGAAAAATGGTTCGATATTGCGTTGAAAGACGAAGATTCGCAAAACGAACTAGATCAAAACGCAGAGCAGTTCTCTGAAATTAAAAATGACTTTGATAAGAAATTTGAAACCAAACGTCGCAAAATCACCCAAGGTGATGATTTAGCGCCAGGCGTTTTGAAAATTGTTAAAGTTTACTTAGCGGTTAAACGTAGCATCCAGCCAGGTGATAAAATGGCCGGACGTCACGGTAACAAAGGTGTAATTTCTGCCATTCAACCGGTTGAAGATATGCCTTACGATGCTAGCGGAACACCGGTAGACATCGTACTTAACCCACTTGGTGTACCTTCGCGTATGAACATCGGTCAAATCCTAGAAACTCACTTAGGAATGGCTGCACATGGTCTTGGCGTGAAGATTGACCGCATGGTTAAAGAACAACAAGAAGTAGCAAAACTTCGTGGGTTCTTAAAAGAAGTTTATAACCTCGGTACCTCGCATCAAGAAGTTAATATTGATGAATTCAGTGATGATGAAATTAAGCGTTTAGCTGAAAACTTACGCAAAGGTGTACCGGTTGCAACACCAGTATTTGATGGCGCCCATGAAAGCGAAATCAAAGAGATGTTGAAACTTGCTGACATTCCAGAGTCTGGACAAATAGCCTTGTTTGATGGCCGCACAGGTCGTTCATTTGAACGCCCAGTAACGGTTGGTTATATGTACATGCTGAAATTGAACCACTTGGTTGACGACAAAATGCACGCTCGTTCAACTGGTTCATACAGCCTTGTTACACAGCAGCCTCTTGGTGGTAAAGCACAGTTTGGTGGTCAGCGCTTCGGAGAGATGGAAGTATGGGCACTTGAAGCTTACGGTGCAGCGTATACCTTGCAAGAAATGCTTACTGTTAAGTCTGATGATGTTAATGGCCGTACTAAAATGTATAAAAACATTGTTGACGGCGACCACAGAATGGAGCCAGGCATGCCTGAGTCATTCAACGTATTGTTGAAAGAAATCCGTTCTTTGGGTATTAACATAGAGTTAGAAGAGAACACTAATAACTAAAGCCTCGGCTTAGTAAGCAGCGGGTGCGTAGCACTTGCGACAAAAGTTTGGCCCGGTCTTTAACATACTTAAAAGCTGGGCTAGTAATACAAACTCCGTTGGGAGACAAATGTGAAAGACTTATTAAAGTTTATTAAACAGCAAAACAAGACTGAAGAATTCGATAATATCAAAATTGGTCTTGCATCACCTGATCAGATCCGTTCTTGGTCATTTGGTGAGGTTAAAAAGCCTGAAACCATTAACTACCGTACGTTCAAGCCTGAGCGCGACGGCCTCTTTTGTGCCCGTATTTTTGGCCCAGTAAAAGACTACGAATGTTTGTGCGGCAAATATAAGCGCCTTAAGCACCGTGGTGTTATTTGTGAAAAATGTGGCGTAGAAGTGACCTTAACTAAAGTGCGTCGTGAGCGCATGGGTCACATCGAACTGGCAAGCCCAGTTGCACACATTTGGTTTTTAAAATCATTACCGTCAAGAATTGGCTTAATGCTAGACATGACGCTTCGTGATATTGAGCGTGTACTTTATTTCGAATCATACGTGGTCACTGAACCTGGTATGACTGAGTTAGTGCAAGGTAGCTTGCTTAACGAAGAAGAATATCTTGATTCTTTAGAAGAACATGGCGATGAGTTTGAAGCAAAAATGGGTGCAGAAGCCGTTTTTGAACTGTTAAAAGTCTTAGATGTTGATGCAGACGTAGCGACAATGCGCGAAGAACTGCCAAGTGTGACTTCAGAAACTAAGCGTAAGAAAATTACTAAGCGTTTGAAGTTGCTTGAATCGTTCCAACAGTCTGGTAACAAACCAGAGTGGATGATTTTAACAGTACTTCCGGTATTACCACCTGAGCTTCGCCCTCTAGTACCATTAGATGGCGGTCGTTTTGCGACCTCAGACTTGAACGATTTATATCGTCGTGTAATCAACCGTAACAACCGATTGAAGCGTCTATTAGACCTAGCTGCACCAGACATCATTGTTCGCAATGAAAAGCGTATGCTGCAAGAGGCGGTCGACGCCTTATTAGATAATGGTCGTCGTGGTAGAGCAATTACTGGCTCTAACAAGCGTCCACTTAAATCACTTGCCGATATGATTAAAGGTAAGCAAGGTCGTTTCCGTCAAAACTTATTGGGTAAACGTGTAGATTACTCGGGTCGTTCGGTTATCACTGTTGGTCCTACTTTGCGTTTGCACCAGTGTGGATTACCTAAGAAAATGGCACTTGAGTTATTTAAGCCATTTATTTACGGAAAGCTTGAAGGGCGTGGTTTAGCCACAACCATCAAAGCAGCTAAGAAATTAGTAGAGCGTGAAGCACCGGAAGTATGGGACGTTTTAGACGAGGTTATTCGTGAACATCCAGTGTTACTTAACCGTGCACCAACACTTCACAGACTTGGTATACAAGCCTTTGAGCCTACCCTTATTGAAGGTAAAGCTATTCAATTGCACCCATTAGTATGTGCGGCCTATAACGCCGACTTCGATGGTGACCAAATGGCGGTTCACGTACCATTGACCATTGAAGCTCAGCTAGAAGCGCGTGCTTTAATGATGTCAACTAACAACATATTATCGCCAGCAAATGGTGAGCCAATTATCGTACCTTCACAGGACGTTGTTTTGGGCTTGTACTATTTGACTCGTGACCGTGTTAATGGCTTAGGTGAAGGCATGGTATTTACCAGCCCGCACGAAGCTGAAAAAGCATATCGTACTGAAGCAGCAGAATTACATGCTCGCGTTAAAGTGCGTATCACGGAATATGACATTAATGAAGAAGGCGAAAAAGTTGAGAAAACCACACTAACCGACACCACAGTTGGTCGTGCGATATTTTCTCTAATGTTGCCTAAAGGCTTGCCTTTCGAAATCATTAACCAACCAATGGGTAAAAAGCAAATATCAACCTTGTTGAACGCTTGCTACCGTACACTTGGTTTGAAAGACACGGTTATTGCTGCTGACCAAATCATGTATACCGGTTTCCACTATGCAATGATTGCTGGTGCGTCGGTTGGTATAGACGATATGGTTATTCCTGCTGCTAAGAAAGAAATTATTGAAGCGGCTGAAGCTGAAGTAGTTGAAATTCAAGAACAGTTTAACTCTGGTCTTGTAACCGCAGGTGAGCGCTACAATAAAGTTATCGATATTTGGTCAACAGCTAACGACAACGTTGCTAAAGCCATGATGGATAACCTTAAAATAGAAACGGTTAAAAACAAAGATGGCAAAGATGAAGATCAAGCCTCTTTCAACTCTGTATACATGATGGCCGATTCAGGCGCTCGTGGTAGTGCAGCGCAAATACGTCAGCTTGCTGGTATGCGTGGCTTGATGGCAAAACCAGACGGTTCAATCATCGAAACACCCATTACTGCAAACTTCCGTGAAGGTCTTAACGTACAGCAGTACTTTATTTCTACTCACGGTGCTCGTAAAGGTTTGGCCGATACTGCACTTAAAACTGCAAACTCTGGTTACTTAACACGTCGTTTGGTAGACGTCGCACAAGATTTAGTTATCACTAACGATGATTGTGGCACATTCGAAGGTGTTAAAATGACACCTCTAATCGAAGGTGGTGACGTAGTTGAGCCATTGCGCGAACGCGTATTGGGTCGAGTGGTTGCAGAAGACGTAATCAAACCTGGCACTAAAACATCTGTATTGGTTGAGCGTAATACCTTGCTAGACGAGCAATTGGTAGACATGCTTGAAGCAAATTCTGTTGACCAAATCGTTGTTCGTTCTGTTATCACTTGTGATAACGACCACGGTGTATGTGCTAACTGTTATGGTCGTGACTTAGCACGTGGCCACATGGTTGGTTCTGGTGAATCTGTAGGTGTAATCGCTGCTCAGTCAATTGGTGAGCCGGGTACACAGCTTACGATGCGTACCTTCCACATTGGTGGTGCTGCATCAAGAGCATCTGCTGAAAACAACGTACAAGTGAAAACAACCGGTACGCTTAAACTGCATAATGCTAAGTCTGTTCGTAACTCAGACGGCAAGCTTGTTATTGTTTCGCGTTCAACTGAGTTAACGGTAATTGATGACCAAGGTCGTGAGAAAGAGCGTTATAAAGTGCCTTACGGCTCGCTGTTGTCGGTAGATGACAATGCTGCAATTGGCGCTGGCGATATAGTTGCTTCTTGGGACCCGCATAGTCACCCAATTGTAACTGAGCGTTCATCTAAGATTACTTTTGCTGATATCGACGATTCCAATACTGAAACTCAACAAGATGAGTTGACTGGTATTGCCCGTGTTGTAGTGAAAGACTTGTCTAAAGCAAATGCGAAAGAGCCAAAACTTATCCTAGAAAGTGAAGGCGGTGCATTGCAAGAAATTCGCCTACCAAGCTTTACCACTATCGAAGCGATAGACGGTAAAACAGCAGTAGAAGGTGATGTACTAGCGCGTATTCCGCAAGAGAGTTCTAAAACTCGTGATATTACGGGTGGTTTACCACGTGTTGCTGACTTGTTCGAAGCACGTAAGCCTAAAGAACCAGCGATTCTTGCAGAAATTTCAGGTGTAATTGGCTTTGGTAAAGAAACTAAAGGCAAGAAGCGTTTAACCATAACGCCTAAAGCTGACAGTAAAGTGAAATTAACGGTCGACCTGAATGCTAACGGTTCTTACGAAGAGATGATTCCAAAGTGGCGTCAACTTAATGTATTCGAAGGTGAATCTGTAGAGAAGGGTGAAGTTGTTTCTGACGGACCTGAGTCTCCACATGACATCTTACGCTTACGTGGGGTAAGTGCAGTAGCTAACTACATTGTTAATGAAGTACAAGAAGTTTACCGCTTACAGGGTGTAAAAATTAACGATAAGCACATCGAAGTTGTTATCAGACAGATGTTGCGTAAGTGTATTATCCTGAACGCTGGTGACAGTAACTTGCTTGAAGGTGAGCAAATCGAAGTATCTCAAGTTAAAATCGCTAACCGCGAACTTGAGAAACAAGGCAAAATACCTGCAACTTACGAAATTCAGTTGCTTGGTATTACTAAAGCCTCGTTGTCGACAGAATCATTTATTTCTGCGGCATCTTTCCAAGAAACCACTCGGGTACTTACGGAAGCGGCTGTTCAAGGTAAAGAAGACGATTTGCGCGGCCTGAAAGAGAACGTTATTGTTGGTCGCTTAATTCCAGCTGGTACTGGTTTTGCGTATCACCAAAAACGTGCTGCTCGCAAAGCAGCCATGCTCGAAGAAGAGATTTCGGTTTCTGCTGAAGAAGCCCAAGCTCAACTTGCCGAAGCATTGAATGCAGGTGACGACGCCGAATAAGGCTAAGCTTAAAGCGTAACATTTGTTTACGCACACATAAAAAAGCCAGTAGAACTGTTCAAGTTTACTGGCTTTTTTGTGTTTATATTGCTTGGTTTTTTACTTACAAAAAAAGCGCCTTTTATACATTTGAAGGCACTCTATACCTATGCCCTCTTTGTGTGTAAGATAAAACTACATAAGCCTAACTTGTGATAACAAAAAGCTGTCTTTGAGCAAAAGTCTCAACTTAGAAGTTATTTACTATGCGCAATTTTTTATTCTGAAGTTAGATCATATAAATAAGGGAATATAGAACGATGTCCACTAATGCATTTACATTCGTGAAAGATAAGTCGACTCAACTAAAAACATGGACTAAGCAGCAGCTAGCGCGTTTTAAACCCGAGTATTACACCATTAAAGGCGCTTCCATTGCGCTCGTTCTGCTTTCTTTTATATTCTATTTAATTTATGTGAGCAAGGTTACCCTCGATGCTGGTGATCCTTGGCTACTCCTATTTTTCATATGCTTAGCGTTAATATTTATTATTGCATCCTATGTTATTACCTGGTTGTCGGCAAAGGTGATGGCCATCCCAAAAGTTTATCGTTTAGCTCTTTTAGTGTCGTCTCCTCTACTATTTTTTGCATTTGGCTTTGAAGCACTTTATTGGCTCTTTGCAATCACAATGTTTTCAATTTTTGGAGCGATTGTTGCGGTGTTTAAAGGTGGGCACTTTGCAAGTTTGAGCAAAGTGAAAAAAACCACTACATTGCTTGGAACAGGCATAGTTTTAGTCGGTGGTATCGCTTTGACATATGCGTTTGTTGTGCCAGGTTTTGACACAGAGTCGGTAGTTAACGCAGCTGCATTAAATAGAGATAGTATCAACAATATAGATGCTATATCGCCGGCCAAAAAAGGGGAATATTCATTTAAAGCATTTACTTATGGCGCCGGTACCGACAAACATAGATCGGAGTTTGCCGAGCAAGTGAGCTTAAAAACAGACACAACAGACGGCACAGTTTTTCTTGATGGTTGGTCGGGTTTTAATGGCTGGTATAGAGAGTATTTTTGGGGCTTTGATGCCACAGAATTACCCTTAAACGCTTATGTGTGGATGCCCGAGGGAGAAGGGCCTTTTCCCTTGGTATTGATGGTGCATGGTAATCATTTTATGCAAGATTTTTCTGATGACGGTTATGCCTATTTAGGCGAATTGCTCGCTTCAAAAGGGATTATCTTTGCATCGGTAGATCAAAATTTCATAAATGGTTCGTGGTCAGATATTGGCGGAGGTTTAAGTAAAGAAAACGATGCTAGAGGCTGGTTACTCTTAGAGCATTTAAGAGTATGGCACGAGTGGAATGCTGACTCCAATAGTGAGCTATTTGGTAAAGTAGATACCAATAACTTGGGTCTAATTGGGCACTCAAGAGGGGGTGAAGCAGTTGCCCATGCAGCTTTGCTCAACAAAATGCCTTTATTTTATGATGATGCAAGTTATGTCTTGGATTATAATTTTAATATTAAGGCCTTGCTTGCAATTGCGCCTGTTGATGGGCAATACAAGCCGGGCAAAACCTATACTGCTCTAGAAGATATTAACTATTTTACTATGCATGGTAGTCAAGATGGTGACGTCACTTCTTTCGCCGGTTCCCAACAGTATGAACGCGTTTTATTTTCACCTGACAGCAATTTTTTTAAGGCTAGTCTATATGTACAAAACGCGAATCACGGTCAGTTTAATAGCACTTGGGGCGAAAATGACACAATGTCGCCAACTAAGCTCTTAAACAACCAAGATTTGTTGTCTGTTTCAGAGCAAACCACAATATCACAAGTCTATACAAGCGCCTTTTTCAGTGCGACTTTGTTAGGACAAAAACAATACGTGCCTCTGTTTATTGACGCAAGGAAAGGCAAAGACTGGTTACCCGATACCATTTATGTCAGCCAATTTGAATCCAGTCAATTTTATGAACTTGCATCATTTGATGAGGATTTTAATGTGTTAACTAGTGCCACCGGAGGCACTATTGAAGGCAAAAACTTAAGTGTTTGGCGAGAACAAGCAGTGCAAATGTCTTGGCGTGAAAAGGGCACAAGGGCAGTTTATCTAGGTTGGCATAAAGAGAAAAACGACGTAGAACAACAAGGCACACAAGAACAAGGCGCAGAACAACATGGCACACAACAGCAAAGCAAGAATCTAAGTGAAGAACCAGAACTACAACAAAGCAGAGAGCAAGCACAAGAACCAGTACCACAACAAGAAAAAGACTACGCCAGCTATACAATCTTAATAAACCAAAGTCTTTCCGATAAGCTCACTGAGCAATCGATGAACGATTTAAGTTTTGTTTTTTCTATGGCGCCTTCAACCGAATCGAGTAATCCAAAAAGCCGCGGTAAATGGGTAAAAAACGAGGTCAATAGTGTATCTGTTTCAAAAGAAAATACTGAGGAACTAGAGCCATCACCAAATCAAGAAAATACAGAATCTACAGAAGCAAAAGAAGTTAAAGAACAAAAAGAAGATAAGGTTATAGATTTCACCATTACATTCACCGATGAAAATGGCCAAAGCGCAGCCTATCCTTTAAGCACATTTTCGGCACTACAGCCGCGCATTAATGTGCAAATTTGGAAATCTCAATTCATAACCGGTGATTCGAAATCAGAAAATATTTTCCAGACCTTTGTGTATCCATTTGAAGATATTTTAAGCATTAACCCTGAATTAAATTTACAGATGCTAAATAAAGTTACTTTTACCTTCAATAAAACGGAAAAAGGCGTGGTGATTATAGACCGCATAGGCTTTATGAAAAATATCGAATAATCCCTTTGTTGGCGCTAATTTCCTTGACATACGACAGATTGATCTATATCCTGCCGCGACCCAAAATTAGTGTTGTTATGCCTAGGCTGGCAACAAGCAATTAGCACTATGGTGTTAATGGATTTTTAAACATCCATCGTTTTGGGTACTACGAGCATAAAATTAACTAACATAATCAGTATGTTAGTTAATTTATTTTACGCCTGAAAATTTACAATATTTAGATTTCAGGCATTTTTGATTAAATCAGGAGCTAGTTAATGGCAACAGTTAACCAGTTAGTGCGCAAGCCCCGTAAAAAGCCGGTAGAGAAATCTAACGTCGCTGCTTTACAAGCTTGCCCACAACGTCGTGGAGTATGTACGCGTGTATATACAACCACTCCAAAGAAGCCGAACTCAGCCATGCGTAAAGTATGTCGTGTTCGCTTAACAAACGGTTTTGAAGTGTCTTCATACATTGGTGGTGAAGGTCACAACTTACAAGAGCACAGCGTTGTACTTATTCGCGGTGGTCGTGTAAAAGATTTACCAGGTGTGCGTTATCACACAGTTCGCGGAACACTTGATTGCTCAGGTGTTACTACTAGAAAACAAGCACGTTCTAAATACGGCGCTAAAAGGCCTAAGTCTTAACGGTTCTCCGTTAGTAAGGCCAAACTATTATATATGAGTTTTGGGAAACCCCTGAATTCCACGGAGAATTAAGATGCCAAGAAGACGAGTCGTAGGTCAAAGAAAAATCCTACCAGACCCTAAGTTTAAATCAGAGTTGCTTGCGAAGTTCATGAATGTCGTAATGCTCGACGGCAAGAAATCGACCGCTGAAAAAATCGTGTACGGTGCCCTAGATATTGTTGCTGAAAAAACCGGCAAACCACACCTAGATGCATTTGAAGACGCATTGGAAAACATCCGTCCAACAGTAGAGGTTAAATCTCGACGTGTTGGTGGTTCTACTTATCAAGTTCCAGTAGAAGTTCGTCCAGTTCGTAGAAATGCATTAGGTATGCGTTGGATGGTTGAAGCGGCACGTAAACGTGGCGAGAAATCAATGGCTCAGCGTTTAGCTGCAGAAATTGCTGACGCGCAAGACAACAAAGGTAGTGCGGTTAAGAAACGTGAAGACGTTCACCGCATGGCAGAAGCTAACAAAGCATTTGCTCATTACCGCTGGTAAAGAAAGAGAAAAAAAAGAAAAAGGGGTCAGAGTTACTTTTTTCGACCCCTTTTTTAATGCTGAAATCAAAGTGGTTCAAAATAAAGTAACTCTGACCCCTTTTTAAAGAGAACAAAAAATAACATGGCTCGACAAACACCCATTCAACGCTATCGTAATATAGGTATCGTCGCTCACGTAGATGCGGGTAAAACCACTACTACCGAGCGTGTGCTTTTTTACACGGGTATTTCACACAAAATTGGTGAAGTACACGACGGCGCTGCCACTATGGATTGGATGGAACAAGAGCAAGAGCGTGGCATTACGATTACGTCTGCTGCGACAACCTGCTTTTGGGCGGGCATGCAACAACAGTTTGAACAACACAGAATCAACATTATTGATACTCCTGGGCACGTCGACTTTACGATTGAAGTAGAGCGTTCATTACGTGTTCTTGATGGTGCGGTGGTGGTTTTTTGTGGTTCATCGGGCGTAGAGCCTCAATCAGAAACTGTATGGCGTCAGGCCAATAAGTACGAAGTTCCACGCATGGTTTTTGTCAACAAAATGGACAGAGCCGGCGCCGATTTCGAACGCGTGATCGAACAAATCCGTAAACGCTTGGGCGCGAATTGCGTTCCCATTCAAATAAACATGGGCGCAGAAGAAGAATTCAAAGGTGTGATTGATCTCATTAAAATGAAAGCAATCAATTGGAATGAGGCCGATAAAGGCGCTACATTCACATACGACGATATTCCGGCTGAATTTATGGATAAAGCTGAAGAGTATCGCATGGAAATGGTAGAGGCTGCGGCCGAAGCTAATGATGAACTCATGGATAAATACCTTGAGGGTATTGAGTTAACAGAAGACGAAATTAAACAAGGCTTGCGTGCGCGAACCTTAAATAACGAAATTGTATTGGCTACTTGTGGTTCAGCCTTCAAAAACAAAGGTGTACAGGCAGTACTTGACGCAGTGGTTGAATATTTGCCATCACCCACAGAAGTAAAAGCGATTACCGGTGTACTCGACGATAAAAACGAGACCGAAGCTGAACGCCATTCAGACGATAACGAACCCTTTGCTGCTTTAGCATTTAAAATAGCGACTGACCCCTTTGTAGGTACTTTAACGTTTTTCCGTGTGTATTCTGGTGTGGTAAAAACTGGCGATGCTATTTACAACCCGATTAAAGGGAAAAAAGAACGTGTTGGCCGAATTGTGCAAATGCACGCTAACGATCGCGCAGAGTTAAAAGAAGTTTATGCAGGTGATATTGCTGCCGCAATAGGTCTAAAAGACGTTACTACGGGCGAAACCCTGTGTGATCCAAATAATGTAATCACCCTTGAAAAGATGGATTTTCCAGACCCTGTTATTTCAATAGCAGTAGAGCCTAAGTCTCAAGCTGACCAAGAAAAAATGGGCGTTGCTTTGAACAAGCTTGCAGCAGAAGATCCTTCATTTAAAGTGCATACTGACGACGAATCTGGCCAAACGATCATTTCTGGCATGGGTGAACTGCATCTGGATATTATTGTTGACCGCATGAAACGTGAATTTAGCGTATCGTGTAATGTGGGTAATCCGCAGGTGTCTTATCGCGAAACAATTCGTAAGTCGGTTAATGCCGAAGGAAAATTTGTTAGGCAGTCGGGCGGTAAAGGCCAGTATGGACACGTATTGCTGAAAATGGAACCTCAAGAAGAAGGTGCTGGTTTTAGTTTTGTAAACGAAATAGTGGGTGGTTCCGTACCTAAAGACTTCATACCTGCGGTAGAAAAAGGGTGTGAAGAACAAATGCAAAATGGGGTGCTTGCGGGTTATCCTATGCTTGATATTAAGGTAACTTTGTACGATGGTTCGTTCCATGATGTTGACTCTTCTGAAATGGCGTTTAAAATTGCCGCTTCGATGGGTTTCAAGCAAGGAGCTGAAGATGCTAATCCGGTGCTGCTCGAACCTGTAATGAAAGTTGAAGTAACAACGCCTGAAGATTGGATGGGTGACGTAGTTGGTGACCTCAACCGTCGTCGGGGGTTGATAGAAGGAATGGAAGAAGGTATTGCAGGCATAAAAATTGTGCGTGCTAAGGTACCGCTTTCTGAAATGTTTGGATATGCCACTGCTCTGCGTTCTGCAACGCAAGGTCGTGCGTCATACTCAATGGAGTTTTTTAATTACGCGGAAGCAGCCAGTAATGTAGCTCAAGCTATTATTGCTACCCGCACATAAATTTTGATTTGGTCCGGTCTATTGTTGGAACGGGCGTTAAACTTAGGAAAAGAAAATGGCAAAAGAAAAGTTTGAACGTACGAAACCGCATGTTAACGTTGGTACAATTGGCCACGTTGACCACGGTAAAACGACGCTTACAGCA
>NZ_JAVRHX010000006.1:0-174520 GCF_031846345.1 Glaciecola petra
TTGGCAAGGGCCATCCAAAAGCAGACATAGCTATACCTCAATTTATAAACATCCTAGGTCATTCCCACGAAAGTGGGAACCTCCAACCACACAAGAAATGTTCAAAGAATAATTGTGTTAGCGTTATTGAAACTATTTAGTTTTTTATAGTTTGCCATGCTGTTTAGGGGGTTCCCGCTTTCGCGGGAATGACGAGAGAGATGTTTCCAATGACGAGAGGGATGTATCTAATAAATAGTGCACAATCCGTCCGGAAACTGCCTCTTTGGAGCCGGTTGTCAAGATTTTTTCCAACCAGCGCTAGGTTCATCGATATCAGTCAGAAAAAGCAATGTCCAAGCTCAGAATACAAATATTCTAGCAAAGTATTGTAGCGGTGCTTGCGAATTCGCTCATATTGTGTGCAAAAGAACTTGCATAAGAACTTAGCTCAGAACCAATATTCTCGATAGAAGCTTTTACTTTTAGGCGATCAGCAAAGCCCAAGCGAGCGCTCATTACTAACCAAAATACAGCGCTAACTAAGCCGACATATCGCCAAATATTCTTTTTTGCCCACTTCAATGCAAAGGCAATCGACAAGACATAAAATAAAAATCCCGCGAGTTTTGAAGACGCCCATCCGTTTACGAAAGGATATAATTCAATTTGAATAACCAAGTAAACAAAAGTCGCCAAGAAAAGGGTATACAGAATATGGGGCCCAATTTTTAGGATTTTATTATTTACTTTGTCAGAACCCTTAATGGTTAAAACAAAATTGATAAGGAAAAAGATAAACGTAAGAACGATTATTGTCAGGTGGGAGTGTTTTATTATCATGTACATGGTAAGGACTTTTCTCTGTTTTTATGCTAATTATTAAATACTCTATTTTGCAGTATATAGTTCGCATAAGGTAATGGCTATTACTCATCGCTTGTTAACAACAAAAAAGCCGACATTGAGACAATGCCGGCTTTCCTTTCAAACGTCTTTATTTATTTGCGACTTAAAAACACCATAATGATGCCATATGATTATTATGGTAGGTGTTATAAAACTATGGGTTTATAACCGTGGTTTTGCTTAATAGTTTCCCTTCATAACTTTGCCTTCCTTCATAACAAAATTGACCACTTTCAAAGCACTAATATCTTCCAAAGGGTTTGTGCTTACTGCAATAATATCTGCTATTTTACCTACTTCAAGTGTTCCTAATTTCGTTTCCATATCAAGCAATTCGGCGCTTATCACTGTTGCAGAGCGTATAGCATCAGATGCTGTCATACCTGCGTTTACCATCATTTCAAATTCATCTGCATTTTCACCATGCGGCGTCACTGCAGAATCAGTACCAAAGGCAATTTTTACACCCGATTTGTATGCTTTAGTAAAGGTGGCAATTGAAGCGGCCGAGGCGGCGTAAGCTTTCTTCTTGATCGCATCGGTGAAGAAGGGATTACCCTCCATAGATGCGGGCACTTTTACGCCAGGAGACATAGTAGGCACCAAATAAGCCCCTGATTGTTTAAATAGCTTCATCGACTCATCGTCAGTAAAAGTACCATGATCGATACTATCAACACCTGCTCTTAATGCTGCTCTTATTCCTTTAGCGCCATGGGCATGCGCAGCCACCTTGACGCCTAAGCCATGCGCAGTTTCAACAATTTCACTCAACTCATCGTCTGTCATTTGTTGTTCAATACCGGTTTTTGTATCAGATAATACACCACCCGTCGCGGTAATTTTTATCCAATCTGCCCCCATTTTTACTGCATTACGTACTGCCTTTCTGCATTCGTAAGGACCATCACAGATGGTTTCTGGTGTCCAAAGTTTGAGTAATTCAGGTTTATAACCGTCCACATCACCATGTCCACCAGTAGCGGCAATGGCGCTGCCCGCAGAGAAAATACGTGGCCCCGGAATCATTCCTTTGCCAATCATGTCTCTTAATCCAAAAATAGCTTCTGGATTGCCACCAAGGTCACGAACGGTTGTAAACCCAGCCATTAATGTTTTATTTGCATAGTAAGCACCTGTAAGTGCCTCCATAGAAGTGGTGACAAACAGTGCATCGGTGCGACTGGATTTACCCAATTCAGACAGTAGATGAACATGCATGTCCATTAGGCCTGGCAAAACAAACTGGCTTTTCAAATCAATGAATTTAGCCTTGTCATCAATAGTTGTAGGGTCAATGTAACCACTTATTACTTTATCAATTAGTCGGTCTTTAATAACAATGGTTTGTTTGGACAAAGGCTTTTCACCCGGTACGACTAACACTTTCCCTGCATGGATAACAACTACATTGTTAGCAAACGCAGTTGAAATTGAAAGAATCAAGAACACGGTTAACGCTGTGAATAATTTATACATAAAGTGACTTTTTGATTGTTTTGAAGTTCAACACTAATGATGAACGCATCAATACTCAATGTTTTATTGAAAAAATAACGCTTTATTAACGTTTTTGGTATTGAGAGATACACCGCGCAGGCATAGGATAGTCAGTATTACCCCAGAAGGACTTTTATGCTTTTACGTCGGTTCATGAAACATGTTGATGATCAAAATTGGTTTGCTGTTGGGCTTGATGTGCTGGTGGTGATAACGGGGATATTTTTAGGCCTGCAGATAGCAGAGTGGAATGATGGCCGCAATAACCGCAATGATGCTCAAGATTTTCTAGTGAGAATTCATGGTGAATTATTGGCAGCAGAAACAGCCTCAAGTCGAGTAAGAGTTAGACGGCTTAATTTAATAGACCATTTAAGTGATGCAGTGACCGTTATTTTTGATAAAGATGCAAAACGTTTGTTAGAAGAGGAGCATTGTTTTGCGCTGGCGACTTCACATTATTATAACATTGCTATTTCAGACCTGCCTTCACTTATAGAATTAATGAGTGCAGGAAGAGTTGCCATTATCGAAAACAATAAGCTAAGAACCGAATTAATCGCGTTTCAACAAAGTGTAGGCACGCTAAAAGAAAATATAAGCATCTCATTTAGAGTTGGGCACAAACTGCCTATTCATCATCCCAAATTGATACGTTCTGAACCTTACTTCAATGAAACCTTAGGAGAGATACAAGCTCGATATGTTTGTGACCTAGAAGGTATGAGACTAGCACCATCTTTTCTAAATATGGCGAGTGAAAACGCCGATGCTTATGACGCCTATTTGCGCGATGGTCTTAGGCCTTGGAGTGAAAGAATGAAATCGCTACATCATTTGTTGGACGAAATACTCGGGTTAACTCATAACGATATTAAATGAAGAAATTTAAGTTACGCACAGTCATTAAGACTTAAGCAACACTAATAATAGGAAGCTCCATGTCAAATAAGATAATAACAAGCATAGCTGCAGCAACAATCAGCTTTTTTGTAGCAAGCTCCTGTGTGGCAGGTTCACCGGATAGGTTTGAAGCGCACATGAATTTATTGGCAAGTGATTTGCTGGCTGGGCGAGATACCGGCAGTATCGGTCATGATTTTACGTCGCTATATATTGCTTCAGAATTGCAAAAATATGGAGTGAAACCAGGTGGAGACGACGGTAGTTATTATCAAATGATCCCGTTTAAGCAATCGAGCATTGATATTGCTTCGCCTAAACTCATGGTTACTAACGGAACCGACACATTAGAATTTACATTTATGGATGACATGCTCATGTCACCCGATATGAATTACTCCGAATCACAACTAGATGGTGAATTAGTATTTGCTGGCTTTGGTATAGATGCCCCTTATCTCAATTATTCTGATTATGATGGCATTGATATAAAAGGAAAAATAGCGGTTGTGTTAGTTGGCATGCCGGGTGACTTCCCAAGTGAAGAAGGCGCGCATTACTGGCGCGAATCAACAAGCGCTTTAACCGCAAAAGGTGCGATTGGAGTGATTGCAGTGCATACGCCAGTCATTGAACGGCTTTTTCGTTTTGAGCGCCGAAAGTTTTCTGCAAGATCACCAAGTACTCGTTGGTTACATCCTGACGGAACGGCAAACAATGCAAGCGCTCAAATACGCGCGTCATCAATATTGAGTGTAGAAGCAGGTAAAAAATTATTTGACCTTGCAGGTATGGATTTTGATGCTATCGTTGATGATATTGAGAATAATAGAAAGCCCAAAGCTCAAGCAATGGGTTTAACAGCGACAGCAAGTTTGAAATCTACTCATAGTCAAACTCAAAGCCCGAATGTCATTGGCATACTTGAAGGTTCCGATCCCGATTTAAAAAATGAATATGTGATACTGACCGCGCATTCTGACCATATTGGTATTAGTAAAGATTCGGTTTTAAAAGACACAATAAACAATGGCGCTATGGACAATGCCAGTGGCGTGTCAACTTTGTTAGAGATTGCCTATGAGCTACACAAGTCGGGTGCAAAACTAAAGCGCTCTCTTATATTTGCCTTTGTCACCGGTGAAGAAAAAGGTTTGCTAGGTTCTGATTATTATGGACATTATCCTACCGTGCCTCTTGCGCAAATTGTGGCAAACGTCAACTTGGATATGCCTATACTCACCTATCGAACTAATCAAATGGTGGTTTATGGCACTGAGCATAGTTCACTTAAATCATCTGTTACTGATGCACTTGCACGGCATAACATGGAGTTAATACCTGACCCGACACCTCAGCAAGCGTTTTTTGTTCGAAGCGACCAATACAGTTTAGTCAAGCAGGGCATACCGGCGGTATATATGGACCCGGGCCCAGATGTAACCGAAGAAACGGAGTCGATGATAACGGCAGATGTTTTCTTAAAAACACACTATCACATGCCGTCTGATGATTTAAACCTACCTATCGATTATGTATGGGCGGCTAAATTTGTTGATGTTAATTTAGAAATCGCTAAAAACATTGCCAACTTACAAGACAGACCAAGTTGGAATGAAGATAGTTTCTTTAAATCTTTTGAAAAAAATTAGTATTCAGTAAGCTGAACTCGGGGGACGAATTTAAGGTTTAGGTAACAGAAAATTACCCATAGATTGATTGCTTTTGGTTAACGCCTTTTGTGATGTGTCTTTTAAATTAACACCCGATAATTTGCGCTCAAAAGACTGCTGGATTAACCAAAGTACTTTGCTTACGGCTTCTTCTATTGGCAGTCCGCTTGGGCGGATATTAGAAATACAGTTTCTTTTGGCGTCATTTAACCCTAGTTTAGGGGCATAAGTATAATAAATACCAAGGCTATCAGGGGAACTTAAACCGGGGCGTTCGCCAACAATTAACAAAACAGATTGGGCGTTTAAAATTTCACCAATTTCATCGCCTATCGCTACGCGTCCTTGTTCAGCTATGATTACCGGTGAGCAGCTAATATTTTGTTGTTGAAAAGCATAGATTAAATCTGTGACAAGCTTTGATCCATGTCGCTGAACAGCTATTGAAGACAGTCCATCTACAAGAACAAGGGCAACATCAGCTTGCATCGCTTGTTCGGCTTTACTTAACAAGATTTTGGAGTGGTCGTTTAAGCGTCGTCCAAAATCAGGACGTTGTAAATACTCCGTTCTATTTGTGGCTTGTGAATGCACTTGTATGCTTGTGATTTCTTCGGCAGCTAATTCTTGCGTTAATGCTTTAATATCAAGTGGGGTATTAACTGAATCTCGTGCCAGCGCATGATCAACATTAAATTTTAGTTGGGCTGTTGTAGGCAAGCTAATACCTGTATGCCCTAAGCCTATTCGGGCTTGAGTGAAGGTCTTTAGGTGGGACCATTGTGCTGGTTTTGCATCAACTTGCATCTTGGTTTTTTGCATATCTTGTTTCATAAAAGACTTCTCTATTTAAGACTTCAAATACCATCGCTTATAGCGGCTTGAGGAGCTTGTAGTTCAATTCTTTCTTGTATATTCCTTAAGCATTCGACCCAAAAAAAAGCGCTTGTAGATACAAGCGCTTTGTAAAATGCATTGATGTTTTGATACTAACAAATATTCTTAGGCATTCAACGCTTTAAATTTTACTGCGTAAACGGAAAAACGACAAAAGCGCCATGCTAAACAATACGATCGTTGTTGGTGCAGAAGCTGGTTGTGCGCTTGCTCCGCCTACTCTTAAAGCTGCAATTTCCGATCCCGATAAAGCAACGTCATAAATGCGCGCTTCTGAGATGCTACCAGAAATATTGGGTCCAATTGCTCTCCCTCCTATCGTATGTCGCGCACCAAATAAAATCTCGGTATTATTGATACCAAAAGAAGCGATTCCACCTTGGCTATATGAGCCTTGCAAAATCCCGTCTATGTACAAACTAATCTGAACACCGCTTGTTCCTAGTAAACGATAAGAAATAGCTACCATATGTTCTTGATTAACAACCGTTGGTGTACTGTTGTTAATATCCTGAGTCCTGCTAAAATTATTGCTGCCTGCCATCCATTGATTTGTTCGTCTCTCAGCCCACACTATACCGTCAAATACATCACGATTGAGAGTATCAATAGTTAAAACACTTCCGTTTCTCACACTTAGGTTATCTAAGCTTACCCACGATACAAGCGTTTTTTCAGTTATTAATGGACCAGTATAGTTAACAGCAGATGCCCAAGTGGTATTGCGCAAATTAAGCGAACCATTACTAATGTTAGTGCCTCTTTGCTGGAGATCCCCAAAATTTCCCATAGCGTCTTTATTATCATTAAATTCCCATAAGCCGATAAGTCCGGCGTGCGCATTCCCTGTGGTCATAGCTAAAACAAAGATTAAGGTACTGATTATTTTTTTTATTATCATTAAATTTTAATTCCTGAAATATTGTTGATGATTTGCGGTTTGCAAAAATCGCACCAAGAAATTTTTGTCATATTTAACAATGGTATATAGCATTTATCAGCGCGTTCTACATTTTATGTGTAAAAAACCCTGACAAAAATGTGTCCAAAAACATTTAACACTCTCTAATTATCTAGAGTATGCTTTACTTTTGGCAGAACTTCGGCAAAAGGGCCTATTTGCGAATGTTGATTAAAGCGTCCAGTTGTATCAAAAATTTTATGCTTAATTAACCATTTTTCAAACTCAGGAGATGGGCGCTTGCCTAGGACTTGTCTGATATACAAAGCATCATGAAAAGACGTTGTTTGATAGTTCAACATTATGTCATCAGCTCCCGGAATGCCCATTATGAAGTTAACACCCGCGACGCCTAATTGCGTCAATAACATGTCCATATCATCTTGGTCTGCTTCTGCATGGTTGGTGTAGCAAACATCGACTCCCATGGGCAAGCCTAATAGCTTTCCAGAAAAATGATCTTCCAAACCGGCTCGATTTATTTGCTTACCATCATACAAATATTCAGGTCCTATAAAACCCACTACTGAGTTCACTAATAAAGGTTGGTAATGTCTTGCCACTGCATACGCGCGGGCTTCACAAGTTTGTTGGTCAATTCCATGATGTCCGTTAGCCGACAAAGCACTGCCTTGCCCGGTTTCAAAGTACATGACATTATTGCCCACTGTGCCGCGACCTAAAGACTTAGCGGCAGAATAAGCTTCATCTAAAATAGATAAAGACACACCAAAACTCTCATTAGTGAGTTGGGTACCAGCTATTGATTGAAATACAATATCTAAGGGAATCCCTTTGTTTATGGCTTCAATTTGGGTAGTGACATGCGTTAATACACAGGCTTGTGTAGGGATTTCGTAATGCTGAATAATATCGTCTAACATGTGCAATAAGGTGGTCACTGCTTGATAGTTGTCGGTCGCAGGATTTATCCCAATTAAAGCATCCCCATTGCCGTACATTAATCCATCTAAAATGCTCGCTGCTATGCCGGCTGGGTCGTCTGTTGGATGATTTGGTTGTAAGCGCGTTGACATACAACCATGAAGACCCAGAGTGTTTCGAAATTTAGTCACAACCTCACACTTTTGAGCCACCAATACTAAATCCTGAACTCGCATTATCTTACTTACTGCGGCAACCATTTCCGGTGTTAGGCCTTGTTTGATTGAGTCAATAGATTTTGTTGTCGCTTGGTCAGACAATAACCAATTTCGAAAATCTCCTACACTAAAATGCGAAATAGCGCTAAAGGCCTTTTTGTCGTGATTATCAATAATTAAACGACTCACTTCATCGTCTTCATAAGGAATAATCATGTCGTTTAAAAAATGTTTTAAGGGTAAATCTGCCAAACGCATTTGTGCAGCGGCTCGCTCAAGCATAGACTCGGCCGCAACGCCAGCAAGACAATCTCCAGAGCGTAAGGGTGAGGCTTTCGCTAAAAGCGTTTTTAAATCCTTAAAGTGGAAACGATTAGCGGCTAAATCGATAGTAAAAATCATGGCTGTTGACTGAGTTTACTTTTTATAAAATCACTATGGGCAACATATAGTAGCTCAGCAACATTACGTATTACGTGGTCTTCATATTTGCTCAGTTCACCATCGGCATAGGCAACTTGCCATAGTAAATCTAGCAAACCTAATTTTTGTTCGTAGCTATAATGTTCGTTAATTAATGATGTTAATGGATACATTGAAGTCACTTCATTACCTTCATCTTCACTTAGGGCAATGAGTTCATTTAATTGTGCATCACTCAAGGTAAACTTATCTTGCAGAATCTTGCGTATTCGATCTTTTTCATCCTTCGTTTCTTGGTAGTCCGCTTTTGATATCTCTAGTAGTAAAATAGCGCAGGCCTTTTGCAACTTTGCGTTTATATCCTCTTGAGGTTCATTTTTCGATTTAAGGCTTAATTCCTTTTCAAAAAAAGCTTTTAGTTTTGATATCAAAATAATCTCCTTGCTCTAAAACTTATTTTCACAAATTAAAAGGCTGCTTTTCTATTTTTTATCACCTGATGGTATTAATACTAAATCTTGCTGCGGTGGTATCAAATATTCTGCTCCGTTTTGAGTGATTACGACCATTTCTTCAACTGAGATTGTTTTGGGGCTACCATCACTCAGTAGCCAACTATAAAAACCGTCAAAGGCAAAAGTCATTCCCTCTTGCAACACCCGCTGCGCGGCTGGACGCAGACTAGGCGACTTGGAACCTCCAAGGTTAGGACCGGTATCATGCGCGACATAGCCGACTGGATGACCGGTGCTCCACATTACGGGTAAGGAACCATTGCTTGCCATTATGGCTCTTTGCGCGGCATCAACCTCAATACCTTTTACACCCGGTTTCATTGCTTTAAATGCTGCTTCTCTGCCATTTTTTGCACCTTCCCAGTAACGCAGTATATCTGAGGGAGGCTTAGTTTCACCAGATTTTAAGACATAAGCGAAGCGCTGAATATCAGTCACCCAAGTGTCGTGTACTCGAATGCCAAAATCTGTTTGAATAACGTCACCTGCTTGAATAATCCTATTAGTAGCATGTGAATGACCACGATCTGTTCCCGAATTTACATTTGGGTTTTGGTCACTTGCCCATGCATCTGTGACGCCTGCCTCCGCCATTTTTTGCTTTAAAAAAGCGGCTACATCGGCATCTGTAGTTTCACCCACTATCACATTAGCATAAGCTTCGAGCTGCCATCTTGCGGTAAGTTCAGCAGCTTGCCGCATAATCTCAACCTCTTGCGGCAGTTTTATTGCTAACCATTGATAAACTAATTCGTCTGAATAAACTAATCGTTTTGCTAGCTTAGGCCCTAATGCTTGCGATAACTTTTTATGTTGCATGTAGCTCAGGCCATCTGCTTGTGCATTATTTTCTGAGATATTAACCGCGATGCTTTCAAAGTTTTGTTGCTTGACCATTGCTGCGGCTAAATCAATAGCAGAATCTGTTCTAGGAACAGGAATGACTTTGTTGACTATGTTTGCTTCTGCTAAAGCGGTAGCCTCGCCTATAGGAGAAAAGGCCAACGACTCAAATTTGTTATTATCAAAATAAAACGCAAAGACAGCGGTTTTTCCAGCGTTTTCGCATCCTATATGAATAGCCAACGGGTCGTTGTTATTTTCTCTACACAAAATTAGCCAAGCATCTATTTGGGCTTTTTGCATGGCGAGGGGGAGTAATTGACTTATTCTTTGTTTTCTAATTTCGAACCAAGGGTTATCGTTAGTACTATTGGCAAGTGCTGTCTGTGATATTAATAAAAGCGTTAACAAGAAACGGAGCATAAAATTTAACCCGAAATAAGAATTTATACCCATCTTATCAGGTATCTAGAACATTTTGGTATCTTAAGCTCTTGGCTTTGCTCATGCTGACAAAAAACATCCAAATATTGTCATTCAGCCTTAACAATCTATACATAGATTGCTTTGGTTATGCAAACGCCTGATAGTGTTTAACAATTTTATAATTCTAATCATCAAAGATTTAATAGACAAAAGCAAAAATTGCCTGCAGTCTAATCTATAATTTAATAAATGGCTCGATGTGACCTCAAGATGCAGAACCCAGACGATGTTTTATTCTATATTGCATTATACAAGCTCTTAAATTCCACCACCTTGCTCCCACGCAAATAAGCCGTCTACTTCCCATACTTTGGCTTCTTTGTTTGAAATGATAGGCCTTTCTTGCAATTGCCAATCATTAAACCCGCCTGCAACTGACCATACATTTTTAAGTCCCATTTCGCTTAAAGACTTTGCAGCCAATGCGGAACGCGCACCCGAGCGGCAGTATAAATAGATAGGATTTTCTGCTAAGTCTACTAGTGGATTCTCGCAGTTTTTTACACTAGCATGAGAGGTGATTTCCATTTCTAATACGCCTCTGGGAATATGCGTGGCGCCTGGTACCATTCCCAAAATTACTTCAGATTCTTCGCGTATATCAATAACGATAGCGTTTTGTTTAATTGCTCGAGCAAGCGCTGCGCAGTCGCACTGCTGGATTTCTAGCTGAACATAGCTGACTAATTGTCTGCCGGTTAATAATTTCATTATAATCTCCCTAGTTGAAAAATTGCATAAATGAGTGAATCAGCATGCCTATAGCAGTGGCTAAAATAATATAAGCAAAGCCTTTTTTAAGGCTTTGTTGAGGTAGTCGTTTAGCAATACTTTGACCTATTAAGCTTCCCAAAATGCCGACACTGGTAAATATAAATAATGTTTTCCAGTCGAGTTCGAGCATCATCTGTGTATTGACGGCAAAATGGTTTGCAAGGCCAGCACTGGCGTTAAAAAATATTATGGTAAGACTTGTTGGCACCGCAGCACCCATTGGGAGGCGCGCCAATGTTACTAAAGCAGGCACAATTAAAAAACCGCCACCCACGCCGACTAAACCGGTGACACCACCTAAACCAAGCCCAGTAAAACCGAGCCGAAGTTTACCGGCTTGCTTATATTGTTTTACAGGAGCTCGTTTGCTCAACATTCGCCAAGCCGCCAGCACCATAATGCCTGCCAACAAAATAAACTGTAACTCACCGCTAATCCAATTAGAAAAGCTTGCAGCCAAACCACTGCCGACCATACCCGCTAAAGATAACCAAATAACTGCTTTGAAATTGATTTGTCCTTTACGCAAATTAAGCAAGGCCGACACTCCACTTATAACCGCTACTATAAATAAAGCGCCTACAATCGCTTGTTTTTCAGTAAAGCCCACAGCATAAACTAGCAGCGGTACCGTAATAATTGAGCCGCCTGCTCCGAGCAAGCCCAAACTTAAGCCTATAAATATGGCGCCAAACAAAATAGTTAACAAATTAATTCCAAAGCCCTTTACATTGTATATTTATAATATACGATATATAAATAGAATTGCTAGGGGTAATGTATGATTTCTATAAAAACATTTTTCCATCAAGCGAGTTCAACAATAAGCTATGTGGTTTATGATGCTCAAACCCTCGATGCTATGATCATCGATAGTGCGCTTGATTATACCGCTCATTCGGGCAAGCTTTGGACTGAGTTCGCTGACCAACAAATCGACTTTATTAAAGAGAATAAACTTAATATTCAATGGATATTAGAAACCCATGCGCATGCTGATCATATTTCTGCTGCACATTATTTACGTGCAAAACTTAAGGGTAAAATAGCAGCAGGCTCGGGCATTAAAAAGGTTCAAAAAACCTTTATCGAGTTTTTTAATCTATCTACCGATGAAACTACTGGGCCCGAACCACATTTTGATAAATTGTTTGAAGATGGTGACAGCTTCATGTTGGGATCTTATAAGGTAAGTGTGCTCAGCACGCCCGGCCACACCAACGATAGTGTTACCTATTTTGTAGACGATAATGCATTTGTTGGCGACACTCTATTTATGCCTGATGGTGGAACAGCTAGGTGCGATTTTCCGGGTGGCAGCGCTTCCGTTCTATTTGAAAGCATCAAAAGATTACATGATTTACCCCGCCAAACAAAACTATGGATGTGCCACGATTATCAACCAGCTGGAAGAGAGCTCAAATATCAGTGCACTGTTGAACAAAGCCGTGCACACAATATTCATGTTAATAAAAATGTGTCATGTGATGACTTTGTGCGATTACGAGAATCTAGAGACAAAACCTTAGATGTGCCTCGCTTATTATACCCTGCAGTGCAATTAAATATTTCCGCAGGTAGACTTCCTAAAAAAGAAGGCAAGGGCAGGCGTTACATTAAACAACCTTTATTCTTTGTAGGAGAAATTTTATGAATTTTATCGATTCTCTTATTGGTGGCGCTATTTTAGGCGCATCATCACTCTTATTGTTAATTGCCACCGGACGAATTGCGGGAATTTCCGGCATTATTGGCAATATGCTAACGCGTGGCGCGAATAATGGCTGGCGCTTGATGTTTCTTATTGGGTTGGCACTTGGCCCTCTGTTGGCTGCGCCATCAGGCTATATCTTGCCTGAAATTGACGCAAGTTGGTGGATGATAATTATAGGTGGTTTGCTGGTTGGTTTTGGCAGCGCTTATGGGTCTGGCTGTACAAGTGGTCATGGCATTTGCGGTATGGGAAGACTCTCGGCTCGTTCTATGACCGCTGTAGTCACGTTCATGGTAGTTGCAGCGGTCACCGTTTTTGTTATACGTCATATTGTTGGAGGCGCGTAATGAATTATTTTTTCGCACTTTTAGCCGGCCTAGGTTTTGGTCTTGGTTTAACAATTTCAGGTATGGTTGACCCTCTTATCGTATTGGCATTTTTAGATGTCGCTGGCAAATGGGATCCGAGCCTTCTATTTGTAATGGGCGGTGCCTTAGTGGTTTTTACGCCAGCTTACCAGTTAGTAAAAACTAAAATGTCACAACCTTTGTTTGCTGAAAAATTTTATGTTCCTAGCTCTTCAGCCATCGACAAACCGCTTATTATTGGTGCAATTATTTTTGGGTTAGGGTGGGGAATTTCAGGAATTTGCCCTGGACCAGCTGTCGCCAACATTACCGGTTTTGAAGAAAAAATATTTGGGTTTATTCTTGCCATGATTGTTGGCATGATAACGGCGAGACGAATAAAAGCGAGACGAATAAAAGCCATTAAAGGATAGCCTTATTATCATGCAAGACTTTGCAAAAATGGAAGCCAATGCACAGCAAGCGGTAGACCTTCTGAAAACTCTAGGAAACCGCTACCGCTTGATGATTTTGTGTGTGTTGCAAGAGAAAGAGATGAGTGTGTCTGAGCTTAATAACATGATTGCAATTCCACAGTCTTCATTGTCTCAACATTTAGCATGGTTAAGGCGGGAAGCTTACGTAAAAACACGGCGCGATGCACAAACGATATATTATTCATTGGATAGCAACGAGGTAAGAGAAGTCATTACGGTGCTGTATAAACTCTTTTGCCAAGACGATGATGCATTGCTAGTTTCTTAAGCGTATACGAGAAATTAAACTTATATACTATTCAACGAAAGTGGGAATCTCCGACAACACAAGCGATGTTTAAACAACAATAGTGTTGACCTTATTGAACACAATTAGCTTTTTTCTTGTTTACTATGCTGTTTAGGGGGTTCCTGCTTTCGCAGGAATGACCTAGGATGTTTGAAGTTTAGAGGTAAAAATCAAAAAAGTACTTTCCAACCTTAGAATGCAAATAATCGGAACAAGTAAATGACAGCTTATGCTGTTTATTTTAAAAGTGTTTAGCTGCGTTTTCAGTCGCTGATTCAATATGTCTTCGCATTGCTTCTCGTGCAGCAATAGGGTCGCGTGCCGCTAGTGCATCATATATGGCTTTATGTTCAGAAATAGACGGATGAATACCTTCGTCCCGTATCTGAGCTAAAAAAGACGTGCTTAATTGTGATTCATTGCGAAGCTTCCACAGCCATTGCACCACCGATTCGACAGCGCTATTTTGGCAGCTTTGGGCAATAATTTCGTGAAAGCGCTGATCGGCTTTTTCAGACGCGTCAGGTCGTTTTTCTTCCTCTTCCATATCGATCAAGCATTGTTGAAGTTGTTTAAGCTCATCATCTCCAATCCGCAAAGCCGCTAAACCACATGCTTCAGCTTCAATGATAAGACGAATTTCGAGGATCTCAAACGGACCTATGCCTGCGTCTCCCAAAGAGATACTTGAAGTGGGCCTTAATTGGTTAGCATAAATACCAGACCCCGAACGAATTTCTATTGCGCCGGTTAATTCAAGTGCAATCATGGCCTCGCGCACAGTTGGACGACTTACTCCAAGTTGTTCTGCTAATTCTCGCTCAGAGGGAAAACGTTCACCGGGCTTAATAATGTCATTTTCGATCAGTTTGCGTAGTTGCTCGGCAACTTTTACATATAAACGATCATTTTTTACCACTTCTAAGGGCAGTGACTTCATTTTTAGGTCTCTTTTAGTAAGCAGTATGGTTACATCAACTTAGCTTCTGGCCATTATAGTCGACACCGCATGAATCACGCCTCGTAATTCAGCCAAGCCTTTGAGGCGACCTGTATAACCATAACCCGGTTTTACATTGCTATCGTTGAGTTCATCATCTAAAAGATGACCATGATCTGGGCGCATTGGAATATTAATAAGTTGTTTAATATTTTCTTTTTTACGACGCGTGTTTTCTTCATCCAATATTGCTTGTATCAAGCCAACCATATCGTTGTCGCCATCAAGGTGATCTGACTCATAAAAGGACCCGTCGCTTTCTCGAATAACATTTCGTAAATGCACAAAATAAACGCGTGGACCAAACTCCTTTACCATTTCAACTAAGTTGTTATCGCCCCTCGCTCCATAAGAACCGGCACACATGGTTAGGCCATTAGCTGGTGAAGGACAGGCTTCAAGAAGTTGCCTAGCATCACTTGCCGTAGATACAACACGCGGAAGACCAAACAGAGAAAAGGGTGGATCATCAGGATGAATACACATTTTTGCTCCAACACTTTCAGCAACCGGAATGATTTCTTTTAAAAAGGTAAATAAATGATTTCTAAATCCTTCTGTTCCTAATTGGATGAATTCTTCAATGGCTTCTCGAATTGTCTCACGAGTATATGAACCTTCACCGCCGGGTAAACCTGCAATGATATTCTTCTCAAGTTGTGCACGTGCGTTTTCGTCCATCTGCGCAAAAGATTTTTCAGCTTTTGCAATGACTTCTGAAGAGTATGATTCTCTTGCACCAACCCGCTCTAAAATAAAAATATCGTAGGCAGCAAAGTCTGTCATTTCAAAGCGCAAAGCATGGCTCTTATTTGGCAATTGATACATTAAATTAGTACGTGTCCAATCAACGACTGGCATAAAGTTGTAGCAGATTGTGTAAATGCCACACTCTGCGGCGTTAACAATAGATTGCTTATAATTTTCTATGAGCGTCTGGTAATTGCCGCTGCGGGTTTTAATATTATTGTGTACAGGAATGCTTTCTATCACTTCCCATACTAAACCTTCTTTTTCTATCAAGGCTTTGTGTGCTTCAATTGCTTGCTTCGTCCAAAGTTCACCTGTTGCAACATCATGCAACGAACTAACAATACCAGTTGCACCAGCTTGTTTAATTCGGGTCAAACTTATTGGGTCACTAGGACCAAACCAACGCCACGTTTCTATCACAACAAATCCTTATATATTCAAATAAGTACACTACAGCTCAATTGCTTTTGAAGATAGTTTGCAAGCTTTAGAAAGCCTAATTATCCTCGCTTTCGATCGCATTAGCTTGTTTGTCTTTTTGACATATGATAGAAACATAGGTTAAATTGTCAAGTGGTAAGGCCAATATTTGACACTAAGACTCCCAGTTGTGACAGGTGATGACTGGTGTTCTCAAACCCATATGTCGAGGTTCGTGTTGTTAAGTAGCGATTTAAGAAAAATAATGACAAATATGAAGATGGTTTTAGTTTTCATGATGCTTGGGATACAAGCTTCTATTGCTATAGCGAGTGATGTTCCGCTCATAATTGAAGATGCGAATACTCGTTCTGAGCATTACTTACCAGATTTTTCCTTTGCCGGTTATGATAACGGTGAGTCCTTGCCTAACATTCAAGATTACCGCGTTATTGACGTCAGTGAACATGGCATCATCGCTAATGACGATATTGATGATAGCCTTGCTATCATTAAATTAATGAGCAGTATTAAAAACGACGAAATCCCTAGTGTTATTCAATTTGAAGCGGGTCGTTATATTATAAGCTCTATTATTTACTTCGATCGTAATTACACGGTGTGGCGCGGAATGGGGAGCGGTGAAAACGGCACTGAGTTTTATTTTCCAAGACCCCTTATGTATGCCCCGCCCACGCCAGAGTTAAAAGAACTAAGAGAATATCTAGTAAAATTTGACAAAATCCAACGAGACAAAAAAAGGAACTTACATTTACCTTTTACCGAGTGGTCGTGGTCGGGTGGCTATTTTTGGACACGCATAGAGGGGCAAAGAGTTAAAAAGTACCTGCAAGAGTATGATCAAGGTGAGCCTGTTGCTGCTCGTGCACAAAGCGGTAAGCGAGGTGGTTTTGAATTTGAAGTTGATGATACTACTCATTTAAAAGTCGGCCAAATAATTGAAATTCAGTGGTTAAATGACAAAGGAGAAAATGGACCTTTGTTGAAAGAGTTGTATCAAGACCAAGATGTGTATATTGGCAGTCATCATTGGAATTTTCCCAAATTACCGCTAGCACGACAGCAAGTAGAAATACTTTCTATACAAGGTAAAAAAATTACCATCCAAGCGCCATTACTGCATAACATTAACAAAGACTTGCTCGTTCATATTGAGGATTGGAAACATTTAACGCATATTGGTTTTGAAAATTTCAGTATGAAGTTTGCCTTTGCGACTACTATTGCACACCATATTGAACAAGGCTTTAATGGTATCTACTTAACACGCTTATATGACGGCTGGGTAGACAATGTATTAATTTCCAATGCCGACAGTGGCATATTGACTGAAGAGTCGGCAAATTTAAGCATTAAAAGTGTTATCACAACCGGAAAAAAAGCAGCGCACTATTCGGTCCAAGTAGGGGGCGTGCATAATGTGTTAGTTGAGAACTTGATAGTTGAAAATAAAGTCGTCCATCCAATGAGCTTTAATACCTTTTCAACTAAGAGTGTTTATCTTGGTGGCGAAATTAGAACCACACCAAAATTGGATCAGCATAGTGGGGCTAATCATCAAAATTTGTTTGATGGCGTTCAGCTCGACATTGATTTGAAGGGATCTGAGCAACAATATCCTTTATTTGATGGAGGTGGAGCAAAATATTGGAAACCGAGTCATGCGGCATTTAATACTCTTTGGAACTTAAAAATTAACTTTGTGAATAGTGGTGAGCTTAAGGGGCCGATTGTATTAGACGGCATTACTCAAGGTACCCTGGCGAGACTATTGGGTATTCATGCGAATTTACCTATCACACTAGAATATGGTCTCGATCCATACGTGGAAAAAACAAACGAAAAAATAGCACCACATTCTCTTTATCAATATCAACTTGAATCGCGATTGAGCAGTTCAAGCGCTTCGCTCAATAATTAGTTTTACTGGAAATTTACAATGCAAATTAGACATTCAACTAACCCTAAAGATGCCAAACATTACGATACCAATCGTTTGCGCGATGAGTACTTAATTGACTCACTGATGCGAGCAGACGAGATTTGTTTGGTCTACTCTCAAATTGACCGTGTTATTACTGGCGGTGCAATGCCTGTTAATAGTGAATTAACGCTAGCAGCAGGCGATGCATTACGGGCAAGCTCATTTTTGCAACGTCGAGAGTTAGGTATTATCAATGTGGGTGGAAGTGGCCAGGTAAAAGTGGGCGACAAAGAATATAGTTTAAGTAAGTTAGAGTGCTTATATTTGGGTCGAGGTGAGCCCGACCCCACTTTTAGTAGCGACGATAGCGCGCAACCTGCTTTGTTTTATATGGTCTCAACGCCGGCACACAAAGAATACCCCAGTGTTAAATCAACACAAGCGGATGCAAACGCTATTCATTTGGGTAGTTTAGAAACCAGTAATAAACGCACAATCTTCCAATATATACATGAAAAAGGCGTTCCTAGTTGCCAATTAGTGATGGGTTTAACTATTCTTGATACGGGTAGCGTTTGGAATACTTTCCCTGCTCACACTCACGACCGTCGAATGGAAGTTTATTTTTATTTTAACTTAGGAGAGCAAGACCGCGTAATGCATTTAATGGGTGAGCCAGACGAAACGCGTCACATTGTCGTTAAGAATCACCAAGCGGTATTGAGCCCATCATGGTCAATTCATAGTGGAGCGGGGACACGTAACTATGGCTTTATATGGGCAATGGCTGGCGAAAACCAAGCATTTGATGATATGGATGCGATCGATTTGAATAATTTTAGGTAGGTACAACAATGTCGAATACTCTATTTGATCTATCAGGAAAGGTGGCTTTAGTTACAGGTGGTTATAAAGGCTTAGGTTTAGCTATGGCAACAGGCTTGGGTGCCGCAGGAGCCACTGTTGTGCTAAATGGGCGAAATCAAAACGGCGTAGAAAGCGCTGTTGCCCATCTATCAGAACAAGGGATAAAAGCGCATTCTGCAATATTTGATGTAACTGATTATGCTGGCTTATCCCAGCAAATTGATACGATTGTTGACGCTCACGGAAGCATAGACATTTTAGTAAACAACGCAGGGATTATTCAACGTGAACCTTTGGCAAGCATGGAAGTTGATGATTTCAGGAACATAGTTGAAACCGACTTAACTGCTCCTTTTGCTATGGCAAAGGCTGTTGTAGCGCACATGCGTAAACAAGGTCACGGCAAAATTATTAATATTTGTTCAATGATGAGTGAGCTAGGCCGCGATGGTGTTGGTGCATATGCAGCGGCCAAAGGAGGCCTTAAAATGCTAACTCGAAACATGGCAACTGAATGGGCCAGAGACGGAATTCAAGTCAATGCGATTGGACCAGGTTACTTTGCTACTGATATAACAGCACCTATTAGAGTAGATGGGCACCCTTTTAACGAGTTTATAATAAACCGCACGCCATCGGGTCGATGGGGGCAGCCAGATGAGTTGCAAGGTGCGGCGGTATTTTTGTCGGCCAAAGCGTCAGATTTTGTGAATGGACAAGTGATATATGTCGACGGTGGTATTTTAGCAACCATCGGTAAACCATCCAATGAAAGTTAATTTAAGCAATAATTATTTAGGAACGCAGTATTATCATGGGTAAACCCTTACATCTTCACGAGCATCGGCTTTTTCCTTCGGAACCAGGAGCCAGAGAAATATGTCGACGTTTATATGCTGAAGTGAAGTCTTTACCAATTATTAGCCCACATGGTCACACCGATCCAAGTTGGTTTGCACTAAACGAATCATTTAGTAACCCCGCTGAGCTTTTATTAACGCCCGATCATTATGTATTGAGAATGCTGTATAGCCAAGGTATATCAATGCAATCTTTAGGGGTAAAACCGGATGACGGCGGTGACTACGAGACAGACCCTCGACAGGTATGGCGCTTATTTGCAGAGCATTATTATTTGTTTAGGGGTACGCCATCGCAGTTGTGGTTGGACTATATTTTTTATCATGTTTTTAATATTAATGTGCGCCTTGATGCATCAACTGCCGACAGATATTACGATATCATTAACACTGCACTAGCCACAGACGAATTTAGGCCGCGTGCCTTGTTTGAGCAATACAATATTGAAGTTATTTCTACCACAGAATCGCCATTAGACGATTTAAAACACCATCGGCATATTCTTGATAGTGATTGGTCTGGGCGGGTTATATCAGCATTTAGGCCAGATCCGGTTATTGATCCAGAGTTCGAAGGTTTCACCCAAAATATTGAAAAACTGGCAGCCCTAACAGGAGAAAATTGTTCAGATTTTGCTAGTTATTTAAAGGCCTTGGCTGCTAGACGCGCATTTTTTAAATCAACGGGCGTGACTTCAAGTGATCATGGTCACCCTACTGCGCTTACTGCAGATTTATCTCTCCAAGAATGTGAACGTTTATACCAGAAAGTAATTGCCTCAAAATGCAGTGCCCAAGATGCCGAGTTATTTCGTGCCCAAATGCTGACTGAAATGGCCAAAATGAGTATTGAAGACGGCTTAGTGATGCAAATTCATCCGGGTGTTTATCGCAATCATAATCCGAGACTTTTCCAAGGTTTTGGACGTGACAAAGGTGCCGATATACCGCTACAAACGGATTATGTAAATGCGCTTAAACCATTGCTAGATAAGTTTGGTAACGATTCTAGGCTCAGTATTATAGTGTTTACCCTTGATGAAACTTCTTACAGCCGTGAATTAGCGCCATTAGCGGGTCACTATCCAGCACTAAAAATTGGCCCTGCATGGTGGTTCCATGATAGCCCTGAAGGCATGCGTAGATACAGAGAGCAAGTCACCGAGACGGCAGGATTTTATAATACCGTTGGTTTTAACGACGATACCCGCGCGTTTTTGTCAATTCCAGCTAGGCACGATGTAGCTCGCCGTATGGATTGTAATTTTTTGTCAAAACTTGTGGCAGAACATCGATTGCATGAAGACGAAGCACATGAGTTGGCTCACGGTTTAGCCTATGATTTTGCTAAAAAGGCATACAAGCTATAATGGATACGCAAATTAAATCATTACCTCGTTTAAATGCCTCGTTCAATAAATCGAACGCAAATTCTAGCTTGGATGCGAGTTCTACCATTGTGCATTTGGGGGTAGGGGCGTTTCATCGAGCGCATCAAGCGTGGTATACACAAAAAGCTTTAGAAACCGAAAATAGCGATAGTTGGAAAATAATAGGTGTTAGCTTACGAAGCGCAACCATGGCAGAGCAGCTAAATCCACAAAATGGCCTATATACCGTCGTTGAGCAAAACTCAGAAGGCTATAATACTCAAATTATAGACGTCATTAAGGAAGTCATTGTCGCACCAGAATCACCCGATACTGTCTTAGCCGTATTAAGTGATGTAAGGACCAAAATTGTAAGCCTTACGATTACAGAAAAAGGGTATTGTCACGATCCGGCAAGCGGTCAATTACATCTATCTCACCCAGACATACAACACGATTTAAATTGCGACTTAACAAAGCACCAACATCCGCGCAGTGCAATAGGGTATTTGGTGTGGGCTATGCACCTTCGTTGGCAGCGTAACTTAAGCGGTTTTACAGTCATGAGTTGTGATAACTTGCCAGCAAATGGCCAATTGTTAAGGAATTTGGTCTTGAGTTTTGCACACCAACTAGCCCCTGATTTTGCTGAACATGTGGCAACTGAATACGCGTTTCCAAGCAGCATGGTTGATCGCATAGTACCTGCTATGACCGAACAAGTCCGTAATAAATTTTGTCAGCAACTAGGCTACGATGATCATGGGTTGATTGTGACTGAAAGCTTCAGCCAATGGGTTATAGAAGACAATTTTGCACAAGACCGGCCTGCTTGGGAAAAAGCCGGGGCTTTGTTAACACAAGATGTTCATGCATTCGAAACTATGAAGTTGCGTCTATTAAATGGTAGTCATTCATCCATTGCCTATGTTGGATATTTAAGCGGTTTTAAAACAGTGGCTGAGACTATTGAAAATCCAGAATGCTTCGCTTTTATTTCGGCAATTATGCGCGAAGAGCTATTGCCAAGTGTTGATGTTCCCAAAGGAATAGATGTAAAACAATATTGTCAGCAGCTGCTGCAACGTTTTGCCAATCCACACTTACATCATCAAACATATCAAATCGCGATGGATGGTTCGCAGAAATTACCGCAACGGCTTTTGCATGCACTTGCTTTTCAGTTAGATAATCAAGGAAGCATCGACAGACTATGTTTTGTAATTGCGGCTTGGATTCAATATGTATCGGGCTTAGACCTCAATGGTAAAGAAATCTCAGTACAAGATCCATACACCATAGAGTTAGCGAGTGCCTACTATACTGCTAATGGAGACCTCACTGAGTGGGTTGAGGAAATCTTTTGTATGGATACTATTTTTGATCAAAATGTAAAACAAAATAAGCAAGTTAAAAGCAAAGTATGCTATTGGCTTGCCCATATGCGAGAGCAATCACGCGCTTGCGATTCTCTTCACTCTTTACAAGTGGTGGTTGGCCAATGTTAAAAAGCAACTTCAACACGAGATTAAAAAACACAGTGTTTATATGTGCCAGTATATTGCTGTTAGCCGGATGTGCACAACAAAGTGAAACAATTGATATTAAGTTAGGGCACGCACTCGACACTTCGCATCCAGTGCACTTGGGCATGCAGTACATGGCTGATGATTTGGTTAAACGTTCTAATGGCGAAATGCGTATTACTCTATATCCAAATCAGCAATTAGGTAGTGAACGGCAAACTCTAGAATTATTACAAATAGGCTCAGTTGGCATGACAAAAGTGTCGGCAGCAGTGTTAGAGAATTTTGCCCCAAATGTAAAAGTGCTTAGCTTGCCTTATATTTTTATGAGTAAAAAGCATGCACATACGGTTATGGATAGCGAAATTGGACGTGATTTATTAACAGAAAGTGAGCCTTATTGGTTGCGAGGTTTAACTTTTTATGACGCGGGCAGCCGCAGTTACTATACAACTGAAAACCCTATTAATTTGCCTGAAGACTTAGAGGGCTTAAAGATACGAGTGCAATCGAGCGTGACCGCCATGAATTTAGTGAAGGCAATGGGCGGTTCGCCAACACCAATAGCGTGGGGTGAACTATATACCGCTTTGCAGCAAGGCGTGGTAGATGGCGCGGAAAACAACCCGCCTAGTTTTTATTATTCCAGACACTATGAAGTTGCGCCTTATTACACTTTAAATGAACATACATCGGTACCCGATGTACTTATGATTTCGACACATTTATGGGACCGATTGACTACACAACAACAAGAGTGGTTGCAGGCTTCAGCAAATGCGTCAGCCATTCATCAGCGTATGTTGTGGGAACAAGCTGAACTTGAGGCGCTCAATGCAGTGAAAGAAGCGGGTGTAACGATTATTTATCCAGACAAAGTCCCTTTTGCTAATTCAACAGCAAGTTTATTAGAAGCGTACAAATCAGACCCCACCGCATATGAGTATATTAAACGTATTCAAGCGAAGGCCAGCGACACAAACGAGGTATCACCATGAATAGCACAATGGCATTACGTCGCTTTTTAGATAAAGTATTGGAGCCTATTTTAATCATAATCGTGTTGCTTTTGGTGGTTACGGTTTTATGGCAGGTTACTAGCCGTTATATTTTGGCCTCGCCTAGCACTTTTACTAGTGAAGTAGCCAGAATATTATTAATTTGGTTAACCCTAATAGGGGCAGCCTGGGTGGTAGGTCAACGCGCTCATCTTTCGGTAGATTTGCTCATTGAAAAGCTCAGTGCTATGAAGGCCATTTTATTGCAAGGTTTTATCCACATTACTATTGCTGTTTTTGCTGTTGCGGTGTTAGTCGTTGGAGGGGCAAATCTTGTTTATACAACATTGCATTTAGGACAGATGACGACGGTATTGCAAATTCCTATGGGTTACGTTTATGTTGCCCTCCCCCTAAGTGGTTTATTAATGCTGGTGTATAGCATTTGTGATGTACTGCTTTTACATTCATCTTCGTCAACAGATGCAGAGGTAAATTAATATGGGCAGCATCGAAGTTTTAATATTGATTTTGAGTTTTGTGGTATTGCTAGGTATTGGTGTGCCCATTGCCTTTAGCATTGCCATATCAGCGACACTAACCTTAATAGTTAGTGTACCAGCGCTGTCGACACTTACGACTATTGCTCAACGAATGGGCACTGGTTTGGATAGTTTTACTTTGTTAGCCATCCCATTTTTTATTTTAGCTGGACAACTTATGAACAGCGGTGGAATAGCGCGAAGGCTTATTGACTTTGCACGCGCTTTAGTTGGAGCTTTGCCCGGTGGGCTTGCTTTTGTCAACATCATCGCGAACATGCTTTTTGGCGCAATTTCGGGTTCTGCAGTTGCGTCTGCATCTGCAATTGGCTCGGCAATGGGGCCAAGAATGGAAAAGGAAGGCTACGACAAAGCATATTCTGCGGCGGTGAATATTAGTTCAGCGACCACAGGCCTTATCATTCCACCAAGTAATATTTTGATCGTATTTTCTTTAGCGTCGGGTGGCGTGTCTATTGCGGCATTGTTCATGGCCGGATATGTACCTGGTTTATTGATTGGTGCCTTACTAATGCTGTGTGCAGGTGTTATGGCAAAGCGCCGTGGGTATCCGAGTGGAGAAAAAGCAAGTTTTGCAAAAGTGACTTCTACCTTTGTTGCTGCATTGCCAAGTTTACTCATGTTGGTAGTAGTGATTGGTGGTATTGTAAACGGCATTTTCACCGCCACAGAAGCTTCTGCTATTGCTGTGTTATACAGCGCGATTTTAGTATTCATGTACAAAGAAGTGAGCATCTCTGATATACGACCACTTATTTTAAATACCGTAAAAACTACTAGTATCGTGTTATTTTTAGTGGCGACATCGCTAGCCCTGTCTTGGGTGATGGCTTATGAGAATATTCCACAAACTATTACCGATGTTTTACTCACTATAAGTGACAACCCCATCATTATTTTGCTCATCATAAATGTGATTTTGTTATGTGTTGGTATTTTTATGGATATGACGCCAGCGGTTTTGATATTTACGCCTATATTTTTGCCTGTAGTGGTGGCGACAGGTATGGACCCAGTTCATTTTGGCATTATGATGGTACTTAACTTGTGTATTGGCTTATGCACACCACCTGTGGGCTCAGTACTATTTGTGGGTTGCAGTGTTGCTAAGCTAAAAATCCACGAAGTTATTAAGCCATTGTTGCCTTTATTCATCACCATGCTGGTAGGGTTAATGCTCATTACCTTTATACCCGAAATCAGTCTGTGGTTGCCGCGTGCATTGGGTTTGATGGAGTAATATCTTACACTCAAAAGTGAACAACTCTTCTTCTTTCCCCGTACTTAAGCTCTGTATTAAACGAGCCTTATTTTATTTGCGCCGATTGTATGCTCGGTATGCAGGCGTAGTCGGAAAAACTGAATTTCTCTATCAATGTGCGCCAAAGGCATAATCTGGCTTGAGGTGGAAATTATAAAACTAGAGCCAATAGAGCTTACAAAAACTAATTATTATTAAAAAACGATGGATATTTACATGAACATAAACAAACGAATATTTCAGTCTGCGATAGCGATTTTTGCTACTAGCAGTCTAATTGCCTGTCAGCCTAAACCAGATGAGGTGCAAGTGGAAGAAAGTACAACATTAATGCCGAAAAGCACACTCGTTTATCCTGAAACACAAAAAGGTGACGTGGTTGACACATACTTTGGTACCGATGTAGCTGACCCCTACAGATGGCTAGAGGATGATCGCAGTGCCGAAACGGAAGCATGGGTCGCAACACAAAATAAGACAACCCAAACATATTTAATGCAAATTCCCTATCGTGAAACAATAGGAAATGTTGTTCGCGATTTACTTAACTATGAACGAGTGTCGGCGCCTTTCATAGAAGGAAAATATACTTATTTTTATAAAAATGATGGCTTACAAAATCAAAGTGTTGTTTATCGGCAATTAGACAATGGTGAACCCGAAGTATTTATTGATCCTAACCAATTAAGTGACGACGGCACGGTGTCTTTATCAAGCATGTCTTTTTCTGAAGACGGTTCATTAGTTGCGTATCAAACTTCTACAGGAGGCAGCGATTGGCGTGAAGTGTATTTCATGGATACCGACACTATGGAGTTAGTAGGAGAAGTGCTCGACGACGTAAAATTCAGTGGCTTAAGTTGGTATAAAAATGAAGGGATTTATTATTCTAGTTACGATGCGCCAGATGGCTCGGAGTTAAGTGCCAAAACTGACCAGCATAAACTCTATTATCATAAAATAGGCACGCCGCAATCTGAAGACGCTAAAATTTTCGGACATACAGATGCGGAGAAACATCGCTATGTTGGCGCACAGGTAAGCGAAGATAGCCGTTATTTGTTGGTAACTGCGTCGGTGTCTACATCTGGGAATCGAGCATATTTAAAAGATTTAACTGACGCTGATGCTAAGTGGAAAACTGTTAAAGAAGACATTGATGGCGATGTTTACATGTTGGCTAGTGAAGGAGAAAAACTCTGGCTGGTTACTAATTATAAGGCGCCAAATGGAAAAGTTGTTGCGGTAAATGCAAATGAGCCCAATGTTGAAAATTGGCAAGAAATTATTAACGAAACTGACAATGTCTTATCGCCAAGCACCGCGGGTGGCTATATCTTTGCAGAATACATGGTTGATGCTATTTCTAAAGTGTATCAATACGACTTAAACGGCCAACAGATTCGTACTATCGATTTACCCGATATAGGCAGTGCTGGTTCTTTTGCAGGAAAAACTGATAGCAAAAACACCTATTATACGTTCAGCAATTATACAACACCCACCACTATTTACCGTTACGATATTGCAAGTGGCGAGTCTACTTTATTTAACAAACCTGCGTCTAAGTTTGATGGAAGTAAGTTTGTATCCAAACAAGTATTTTATACCTCAAAAGACGGCACCAAAGTGCCAATGATTATTACTCATGCAAAAGATACACAGTTAAACGGTAAAAACCCCACCTTACTTTATGGTTATGGCGGTTTTAATGTCAGTCTTACACCTCGGTTTAGTTCTACAGTGGCTGCGTGGCTTGAACTCGGGGGTATATATGCCGTGCCTAATATTCGTGGCGGTGGAGAGTACGGAAAAGCATGGCACAAAGCAGGCACACAACTGCAAAAACAAAATGTGTTTGATGACTTTATTGCGGCAGCAGAGTATTTAATTGATAACAAGTACACCAGCAGCGATTATTTAGCGCTGCGCGGTGGCTCAAATGGCGGCTTGTTGGTCGGTGCTGTTATGACCCAACGTCCTAGTTTAGCTAAAGTTGCCCTGCCTGCAGTAGGCGTGTTAGACATGCTTCGGTATCACACCTTTACTGCGGGTGCAGGTTGGGCATATGACTACGGTACTTCAGAGCAGAGTGACGAAATGTTTAAGTATTTACTCGGCTACTCTCCTTTGCATAATATAAAAGCCGGTGTCGAGTATCCAGCAACTATGGTAACAACCGCTGACCATGATGACCGAGTAGTACCAGCGCATTCGTTCAAATTTGCCGCAGAATTGCAGGCAAACCAACAAGGGAATAATCCGACCTTGATCAGAATCGAAACTGACGCTGGTCATGGCGCGGGTACACCCATTAGTAAAACCATTGAGCAATATGCTGACATCTATGGTTTTGTTTTATACAGCATGGGTATCCGATCGTTAGACGAATTGTAAAACACTCATTGCCCAAATCGCCTATTTTTATATGGTGTCTAGTCGCCATAACCCCAAGGCGTGATGGGCAAAGCAACGGGTTTACTCAAATCAAAGTCTACTCTGAATTCTCTTCCTTGCCGAATTAAACGGTAGGTGAACTTTTCAGGGTAGATATACATTTGCCAAGTATTACCCATTGATTGTGGTATGCCGGTATTTAAAAATAGCTCCTTGGAATACTGATCTGCCGGAAAAGACTGCACTTGAGCGTAACCTGCATCATTCGTATGCCCGCCATACATGGTCAATGGATCGTCACTACCGTCGGGTTTGCGATGATCGTGCTTAAGACTCAAACCACTCCCTGTTTTAGTAATTATCCATGTTCTAGACGCATTATCACCTACGTGAAATGGGACTTGTAGCTCGGTATCGGTGCAATGACGTACATGCATGATTAACTTGTTATCAAATGCGGGGCTGGGGTCATTGTCAAAGACAACCTTGCCTTCAAATGCCTTGCCACAGTGTTGCTTTATGGCATCGAAGAAAGCATCATGACTTGGAATAGAAACAAGAGGCGCCGGCCTCACGTTTGCCAATGTTTGCGTACAAAAAAACAGTAATAAAGTGAATGTAATAGCCACTACGCTATTATTTTTAACACGACTCTGACTAGAGTGAGAATGTTGAGTTAGGTACATAACAAATCCTGTTTTATTGAATGACGCTTTAAGCGTTGTTTTGAGCACTAAGTAAGCATATTAACCGAGTCATGTCGTTCTCGCCAATTTACTCGCAGAAATGTTTGAGTTTTCATATGAGAAAATTGCTTAACGCAATGACTACGTGGGACTCAGTCAGCAACAGCTTGCAGAATGGACCAGCTATCGCTCAACTTCATTATTGGAGCAATTTACCCCATGCCAAGTGCTCATTATGGTGGAAGTCGCTAGAAATCAACTGATGTCAGAAAAACCTTAAAAAAGTTTAAGATACTTTTTTCCTTTAATCGTCGTATTACTTTATAGCTTATTTGTAAACGAGCATGTAACCAGTGCTTCTTAAAGGAAAATCAGACGTGGCAATATCTTCTTCATCTTTTACAAAACACAATTTAAAGCTGCTATGTTGCTCCCTAATGTTGGCACAAGTTTTTCTTGGCGCTAGTGCAACTGTGGAGGATGAAGCAACAGATATAGTCGAATCGCCTGATCGTAATTTAACCGGGTTTGAAAGCCTTGGAGACGCACAGCCCCTATGGGAGTTTGGCGCCGGTGGCGGCGCCATTGACGTTGCCAAATATCCTGCTTCTAGCGAGCGTAATTTTATTGCTTTGGCAGCACCCTATATTGTATATCGCGGTGATGTATTTAGGCTAGGTGGTGGAGGTGGTGCTCGTGCTGTAGTCGTCGAAGACAAAAACTACGAAATCGATCTTTCATTTGGTGGGGCATTCTCTGCAGACAGCGAAGATAATACCGCAAGGGAGGGCATGCCCGAATTAGACTTCCTTTTTGAAGTAGGCCCTCAATTTGTATACCGCATGAAGGACTTTGAATTTGATGGTGGTGGCAATGGTCGATTAAATCTAAGACTGCAAGCAAGAGCCGTTTTTTCGACTGACTTTGAGCGCATTGATGAACGAGGGTACGTATTTGAACCTAAACTTACTTATCAACAACGGGGAGTATGGCAAGAAAACACGGGTCTCAACTTGTCGGCGGGTTTAGTGTTCGCTACTGAAGAATTACACGATTATTTTTATCAAGTCGATAGTGAATTCGCTACTAACACTCGTTCACAGTTTGACGCCAAAGGCGGTTTTTTGGGCGCCGAGCTCTCTGCCAGCATGTCTTTCCCTATTCGTAAAAATATGCGCGGATTTGCATCTGTATCTGCACAAATTCACCATGGCGCAGCAAATGAAGACAGTCCATTGTTTGAAGATAATATTACATACAGCATTGGACTTGGATTTGTTTGGCGTTTATACGAAAGTGAAGCTAAAGCAAGTTGGTAATATAGTGTGTTAAAATCGACATTCGCATAATAAATACTCTTTTTATATAAGGTTTTTTGTCATACACAGGTACACTCCATAATATAAAACAAAGAACCACTATGGAGATGGCGATGAAACCCGAAACAATTGCTTTACACGCAGGTTATAGTAGCGACCCCACAACAAAGGCTGCCACTACCCCTATATATCAAACTACCTCGTTCACATTTGACGATACTCAACATGGCGCTGATTTATTTAATTTAGCCGTGCCCGGCAATATTTACAGCCGTATTATGAATCCAACAAATGCTGTTTTAGAGCAACGAGTTACTGAGTTAGAAGGGGGCATAGGCGCATTATCGGTTGCTTCCGGTATGGCAGCAATACGCTATGCAATTGAGGCGATTGCTGAGGTTGGTAGTAATATTGTCAGTTCAAGTCAGTTGTATGGTGGAACTTATAATTTATTCGCACACACCTTTCCTCGACAAGGTATTGAAGCGCGCTTTGCGGCGGGTGATGACTATGAAAAACTAGCTTCGCTTATCGATGAAAACACGCGTGCACTTTTTTGCGAATCTATTGGAAACCCTGCCGGTAATGTCGTTGATATACAACGTTGGGCTGAAATAGCCCATGCAGCTGGCGTACCTTTAATTGTTGATAATACGGTAGCAACCCCTATTTTATGCAAAGCGTTTGATTTAGGTGCGGATATTGTTATTCACTCGTTAACCAAATACATTGGTGGTCATGGCACCACAATAGGCGGCATTATTGTTGATTCGGGCAAGTTTGATTGGGCCGCCAATGGTGAGCGCTTTAAAATGATGACAACGCCAGATCCGTCCTATCATGGTGTCGTATATACAGAGGCATTGGGTCCTGCGGCTTATATAGGGCGTTGCCGAGTGGTACCTTTACGTAATACTGGTGCGGCTCTTTCACCCAATAGTGCTTTCCAAATTATGCAGGGCCTAGAAACCCTTTCCTTGCGTATGGAAAGGCATTGTGAAAATGCAGCGTCAGTAGCGGGCTACTTGGAGAAGCATGAAGCCGTAAACTGGGTCAATTATGCAGCTCTGCCTTCTAGTAAATATTATGAAACTTGCCAAAAAATATGCGGTGGTAAAGCGGCTGGAATTATTAGTTTTGGTATAAAAGGCGGGATTGAAGCTGGTTCCAAATTTATAGATGCATTGCAGTTAATTTTGCGATTGGTGAATATTGGTGATGCAAAATCTCTGGCTTGCCATCCTGCCAGCACTACACATCGTCAATTAAGCCCTGAAGAGCTTGCAACTGTTGGTGTGTCTGAAGACATGGTGCGGATTTCAGTGGGCATTGAACATATCGATGATATTATTGCCGATATTGAACAGGCCTTGGCAGCGAGTCAGTCGTAACTTGCTTTTTTGAGAAGCGCCTTGGTTAAGACGAGGCGCTCATATTAGTTATTTAGATACACTCTGAAAAATTGGGTGGCAATTAGTCATTTTCAAGTTTCCCTTTTTATTCCGTTCAGAAGCTTTTAAGATATCTCTACAATCTTAATCAGTAAACAAAACTTTTTATTCTTCGATCTACCACAGAGTTCTTTATGTTAGTTATATCAAATGCGATAACAATTGCCGATTGGGAAATCGAGCTTAATGCTATAAGGTCTGCTGGTAATGGTGGACAGAATGTTAATAAAGTGGCAACGGCCATTCATTTGCGCTTTGATATAGAAAAGTCTTCGCTACCAAGGGTGCACAAAGACAAGCTGTTAAAGTTATCTGATTCACGAGTTACTTCGGAAGGAGTAATAGTTATAAAATCACAAGAGTTTAGAACGCAGCTAAAAAATAAAAAAGCTGCCTTGGAGCGATTGCAAGAACTAATACGTTCCGCAATGGTTGTGCAAAAAGCACGAAGACCAAGTAAACCAACAAAAGCCTCACAAATACGTCGAGTCGATAGCAAAACCAAACGTGGCGTGACTAAATCTCTGAGGAAGAAGGTAGATTTTTAAACGCCAAATAAGCAATTTGTTTGATTGGTGAGACACTTGATAACATGCATATTGCCGACGCATAATATTGTCTTTTAAGGATAAAAGTATATTTATCTCGTTTTATTCAGAATTATCAGGGAATTTTTGATTAAATTTTAAAAACTGCGCAATATCCATCCTAAAAACAAACTAATTAGACCAGTTAAGTGTGCACATTTTGTTACAAACAATTCAATTTTGAAATATTTTCATGCAATTCCGGTAAAAAACTACAATTTTTTTGCGCCTAATGCACGTTTTTGTATTTGACTATTTGCGGTGCTTTGAGTAGTGTAGCGAACGGGTAAATGTCTTTGTTTAATTAAAGTTCTGCATGATCTTAATTTAAAGGCAGCACTTCATTTGCAAATAAAAAGTAGCCACAATAATAACTAGACTACTTACAAATAAATAGAAAAATGCTGTTACATTCGCAGCAAATAGGGAAACAATATGATTACAAAAAATGATTCTAAGCTACATAAATTGTCGCTTGGTGTAATGCTTGCTTTGGGCTTAGCGGCATCTCCTTCATTGTTTGCACAAGAAGAAGATGATTTGCTAGAAGAAAGTGAAGAAGAGGTTAAAGAAGTCGTCGAAAGAGTAACGGTCACAGGTTCTCGTATACGTCGTCAAGAATTCTCAACCGCTTCTCCTATCCAAGTATTAGATGGTGATATATCACGAGAGCTAGGTCTATTCGATACGGCTGAACTTTTACAAACAACTTCTCAGGTATCTGGTCTACAGATTGATAGTACATTCTCAGGATTCGTACTAGATAATGGTCCGGGTGCTTCTACTATCGGTTTCCGTGGATTAGGCGCTGGCCGTACATTGGTCTTGGTTAACGGACGTCGTATTGCTCCTGCAGGTGCAGGTGGTGCGCCAGTTTCTCCTGACCTTAACTTGATTCCTACTGTTCTAATAGAGCGCGTCGAAAACTTATTTGACGGCGCATCTACAACATATGGTTCTGATGCGATTGCGGGTGTTTCAAACGCCATTTTACGTACAGACGTTGATGGTTTTGAATTCCAAGGTTTTTATTCAAACCCTGAGTCTGACGGCGCAGAGCAAACTGTATTGTCAGGTATGTACGGTACCAGTGGTGATGATTATCGTTTCCAGATCGCATTTGAGTATAACGAAACACGTGGTCAGTCTTTTTCTGAAAACCGTTTTGTAAGTGACTGTGACGAGATAATCCAAGAAGATAGAGCAGGTAACATTTACTCTGAATACCGTGGTATTGGTCCAAGTGCTAGCCCGGCGACAAATTGTGATTTGTTCCCGTTATCAAACCGTATTCAGCACGAAAATTTCTTCGGCTCTTTATATTGGACACCTGGTTCAAGTAACATCGGTGTTCCTAACTTAACTGAAACCACAACATCATTAGGAAACGTTCCGTTTATTTTTGGTACGGTTGCTGCGGATAGTAACGGTGACGGCATTGACGATATCGGTCTTTATGATGGAAATGGCGACGGACTATTAGACGTTAACTTCCAAGATGAGTTATATGGCTTGTCAATTTCTGATTATGTAAATTCTTCAGATTGGACTAGACCACTTCAGCGTTTCAGTGTTTATATCGACGGTGATTATTTGTTTAACGACGATAACGACACTCGTTTCTTCTACGAAGGTTTGTATGCAAGTCGTGATTCAGATGGATTTAGTGCCGGTGCTCAGATATTCCAGTGGGTAGGTATCGATAACCCTTACAACCCTTGTGGTACTGATCCAATCAACTCAGTAAATTGTTACGCCGCAACTGGACTTGACCGTTTCTTCGGTGATACTCCTTCAAGAATGCGTCCTATCATCAGTATTCGTGGTGACCGTGATATCGAGCAAGCAGACGTTTATCAATATCGTATGGTTGCTGGCTTAGAAGGTAACATTGGTGCCTTAGCTGATTTTGGTCAAGGTAACTGGTTCTACGAAGCATCTGTTAGTTATAGTGCTTCTAAAGGAACTAACTCAACTAATGGTCTAAATGAAGAACGCCTGATTTTCTCTCTTGAAAACTCTGTACGTATGGCTGATGGATCTATTTCATGTGGTGAAGGTTGTGTGCCAATCAACTTGTTCGCTGATAGTATTTATCAAGTTGGTGGTGGTACCTTTGCAACACAAGCTGAGTCTGATTATTTATTCCTAGAGCGTTCAATCGAAACTGAAGTTAAGCAAACGCTTCTCAGTGGTTTCATTGGCGGTGACTTACTTACATTGCCATGGAACGAAGAAATTGTTCCATTAATTGTTGGTTTCGAATATCGTAAAGATGAAATCATTACTGATGCTAACGACGTTGCAGCAGAAGGCTTATTGTGGGGCTTCTTCTCAGACCGCGGTGCAGACGGCGATCGCGACCTTAAAGAATTTTATTTTGAAACAGAATTCCCGTTATTGAGAGGGCTCGAGTATGCTGAAGAATTAACAGTAACTGCAGCGGGTCGTTCTACTAACGAAACCTTCTATGACACAGAAACTGTTTGGAGCTTAAAAGGTGTTTATCGTCCTACCGAATGGTTAACTGTTCGTGGTACGCGCGGTACATCTTATCGTGCACCTGACTTAGGTAACCGTTTCTTGAATGGTACTTCTGGTTTTAATACTGTTGTGGATCCTTGTGTTGTCCCAGCAGATGCGAGAGAGTCTGATATCACTGCAGGACCAAATGCACCAGAGACTTACGTACCAGAAGATGATAATCGTGAAGCTCGCGTATTTACAGCTTGTGCTGCTAACGGCGTAGATGCGACTTCTCTTGGTTTACGTACTGCTGATTCACCTTCAGTAGGCGCAGCATCAAGTACAGAAATCATCACCAGTGGTACCGAAGATTTGAGACCTGAAACGTCTGTATCGCAAACTTGGGGTGTAATTTTTGAGCAACCTTGGAGTGAAGAGTTTGAATTGACAATGTCATTCACTAACTACGAAATCGCTATTAACGATGCTGTTGCTACTCTATCGCCAGGTGCAATATTAACCTTATGTTATAACAATGAAGACGCGCCAAATGGTGATTCAGCTTTGTGTAACTTAGCGCCTCGTGATTCTGATGGTTTCTTAACTGACATTTCTCGTACACCGGTTAACTTTGACCGTCAAACCTCACGTGGTACTGACTACAACATTTTCTATAACCAAGCATTTGTTGTTGGTGATAATGAACTTGATGTAACACTCGATGTGTTGGCGACTAAATTGAAGTCACAAACCAGTGAGTCTTTCCAAACATTTGATGACAACATTGGTGAGCCAGCCTTCCCAGAGTGGCGTGGTAGTGCTCGTTTAGGCCTAGCCTATCAAGACTTCCGTTTCAATTGGGTAACCTTCTATATTGGTGCTGGTGAAGCAGATAACTTAGGTGATTACAATGAAAACAACATTGCTTGTGATGGCTTAACGGGTATTTCATGTCGTCCAGTTTCTTACACAGGTTCTTATGTTCGTCATAACATGAGTGTGAGCTACGCTTGGGATAACATGAATATTAACGTTGGTATGTCAAATGTGTTTGACAGACAGCCTAATAAAGTAGGTACTCGTGGTAACGTATTTAATGTACGTAATATTCCACTAGGTGTTGGTTATGACCTTACTGGTCGTGAAGTATTTGTTAACTTTGGTGTTAGTTTCTAATACTAAAATAACAACATAAGTAAGGGCTCACCGGACCTAGTCCTGTGAGCCTTTTTTTTACAAAATAGAAAGAGGAAAAGCTATGCTGACTAAGCAAACTTTTATTGCATTAGCCGCGGTATTATTGCTAATTCCCGTTACAACAACGGCAAAAGATTATACTCATTCAGACATTATTGAGTCATTTACGGTGTCACCCGCGTTGACCCGTGTTTCATTATCGCCAAACGGAGAACGTATTGTCATAATGCGTTCGACTAGTAAAGATGGTGACTATATTGTAGAAGTAAGAGAAACAGCGAATCTAAAGAAAGATCCGGTTTTATTTGCGTCTGATAAAATGGAAATGCAATCTGTTTCTTGGTTAAACGATGAATTATTATTGATTGGCTTTCGCCAAAATATTCAAGACGGTAATAGAAACTATTGGGTGAGTAAGTCAGGCATTGTCAATGCTGACGGTAAAGGCAAATGGAGAATACCTTTCCCGAAAGACAATCAAGCTAGTTTTAGTGTGGTATCAACCATGCGCCAAGACAAAGAACATATTTTATTGAATTACGATATTAACAACAATAGATATCCTGATGTCATTAAATATAATATATACACTGGACGGACTCAAACGGTGTTTCGCGGGAATAGTAAATTTTCCAGTGGCTTAAGAGCCGATTATGATGGTGTTATCAGAGCCGCCTCTTCGTATGATTTGGCTGAAAATAGCTTTGACCAATATGCCAGAATCGATAAAGACAGTGAATGGCAATTAGTCTTCAAAGATAGAGCAGAAAACAGAGAAAACCTTAGTTTTTTAGCGTTTTCTAAAGAAAAACCTGAAGAACTTTATGTGCTTGCTAATAGAGGCCAAGATACCGCAGGTATCTATATTTACAATCTAAAAACAGAAGAATATTCTGAGCGTTTATTTGGCTTAGAGTCTGTAGATGCAGGCGGTGTTATTCTTAGTAGCAAAGAGGCTGACAGAGGCACATTATTGGGTTTTTCTTACACGGCTAAAAATCCTAGCGCGGTTTGGTTAGACGAATATGAAGAAGGCCTACGAGAATCTGTAAAGGGTGTATTCCCGGGTAAACAGGTGTTTTTCAACAGTCGTTCGGAAGACGATAATCAAATCGTACTATATACAGAAGCAGACAAAGACCCAGGAACTTATTATCTCCTTTCTAATAAAAAAGATTTACAAGTGATTGGTGAACGTAATCCGCTAGTCGATCGTGATCTTCTCGGTTCGGTTAAATATATAAAATATAAGGCTAGAGATGGCCTAAAAATTCCGTCTTACGTGACTATTCCGGTAGTAGGCAAAAAACCTTATCCGCTAGTTGTGATGCCTCATGGCGGTCCTTGGGTTCGTGATGAAATAATTTATGATGAGTGGGCACAATTACTAGCTAGTCATGGCTATATGGTATTACAAGCTAACTACAGGGGCTCAACAGGATACGGTTTAAACCATTGGAAATTGGGTGACAATCAATGGGGTATGACAATGCAGGATGACCTCGATGATGGCGCAAAATTCTTGATCGATAGAGGCCTAGCAGACCCTGACAGAGTCGGAATATTCGGTTGGAGTTACGGTGGTTATGCAGCCTTTGCGGCTTCTGTGAGAGAGAATGGTCCATTTGCTTGTGCTTTAGCCGGCGCAGGTGTAAGTGACTTGGATAGAATAGGCGCTTCTCTATTTAACCAAGGTCGTTACGGTAGAATTTTCCAAGGTAAAACGGTATCTGGTGTCTCTGCTTTGCAGCGTGCAGAGAAGATTACGATGCCTTTGTTTATTGTGCACGGGTCTATTGATCAACGAGTGCCAGTTGAACAAAGTCGGATTATGGTTGATAAATTGAAAAAGATTGGTAAACCTCATACCTATATGGAATTAGAGGGCGCGGATCATTTCTCTAATACCTTGTATTATCGTCACAAAGCGGAGTTTTACCCCGCCATGATAGACTTTTTCGACAACAAATGTTGGGACAAAGTAGAAGTGGCTCAAAACTAACTGTAGAAACAATAGAAAGTTAGCAATTAATAATTGCTGAAAAGTAAAGCTGGGACAATGTTCCCGGCTTTTTTGTTTAGTCGAGTAACTATTAGCATGAAAAACAATATGTATGTGTTGACGGAATTCAATTCAGCTCATTTTTTACAGGAATTTTGGCAAAAAAAGCCCTGTGTGATTAAGCAATTTATAGGCAATTTTGAGGACCCTATAGATGAGCATGATCTTGCTGGTTTGGCACAAGAAAACGGTGTAGACAGCCGTATTGTTAGTAAAAACATTCAGGCTGATGGAAGTACCGATTGGAGTGTTGAGCAAGGCCCATTTGTTGACTATTCTGAAATATGTAAAGGTGCATGGTCTTTGTTGGTTCAAGGTGTTGATAAATGCATACCGGTGATTGAGGAATTGACTGAATCTGTGGCTTTTATTCCATATTGGCGTATGGATGATGTAATGGTCAGTTTTTCTACTGCACAAGCTGGTGTTGGCCCTCATATAGACGAATACGATGTTTTTATTGTGCAAGGTAAAGGTTCTCGACGTTGGCAGGTTGGCTTGCCAAGCGAAAACGAACAAGAAAACCTCATGCCACATCCTTTACTAAAACAAATAAAAGGTTTTGTTCCGGTAATCGATGAAATACTAGCGCCGGGAGATGCGGTTTATATTCCGCCAAAACATCCACATAATGGGCTTGCGCTAGAGAATTGCTTAAATTATTCAATTGGATTTAGAGCCCCGACTGACCTTGAAGTGCTGACAGCGTTGCTGGATGAAGAAGATTTAAGTGGTGAACAAACACGCTATTCTGATCCTAATTTAAGTACTTTGCGCTCAATCGATGCGCCAAGTGGACTGGTGTCAAACTCAGAAGTACTGCGCATTAAACAGCTAATCGTAAACCGTTTGAGCAGCGATACGCTCGACAATATATTATTGAAAAGTTTATCTCGTCAACAATTACCCTACATAGAAGCTTCTACTGAATATTTAATGCATGACCTTATTTTATTGTGTCAACAAGATACGATTATTGAAAGAATGCCGGGGGTGCGTCCTTTGTATTCTGAGCAATTAAGAGAGGAAGGTTTTACATTTTTTATTGATGGGCATAGCTTTTGTGTTGAGAAGACTCTGCGAGCAAAGGCGCAAGCCTTACTTGAGCATAAATATACCAAGATGAATTTAGATAGCGATAACAGTAATGACAAACAAGAGTGGCACAATTTGTTGCTGGAACTGATTAATCTTGGTTATTGGCAGCCAATACTTGATTAGCTGCCAGTAAACATTAATGCCTTAGCGCTCGACTTTTTAAGGGTGCTAACAACAGATAAAAAATCCAAGCAAACCAAGAAACAAATATTACTGCTAATAACCAAGCTGCTTTCTCACCGCCTGAAGTGCGGTCTGAAGCAAAAATAGCGACCACTGGAATTAACCAGATAAAAGCGGCGATAGCACACAAGAAAAAGCCTAAAATAATTTCCATGATTTTACTCCTACAAAATGATTGAGTTATCCGAATTTAAGGATAACTACCAATAGCATAGTGTTATTAGTAATTTAGGATTGCAAATTAGGTGCCAAGTAAAAACGCCATATAAAACAACAAGATATGTTTAAGCCTATGTTGTTAGCATGTTTTACTTTAGCGAAAATAACTAACTCTTCGTCTATTTCGCACTGCCATTAAGGCGCAAACACTTGCGCCTTACATGTGCTGATCAAACATAATTACATTGCCATCAGGGTCTTTTAATATGCAATGAGCTGGTCCAGATTCTCCTTCAGCTTCAACATCCATAGCATGCCCTTTAGCTTTTAAATCGGCCTGTATAGCCCTAACATCAATAGGGTTAAAGGTCATAATGTTGTTTTCGAACATATCTTGAAATAGCCCTATTACGACCGTGTCTTTTTGTAATATCAACCATTTTTCTTCTATGCCACCACATTCTTCATGAGTTTTAAAACCTAAGTCCTCATAAAACGCTTTTGATTTCACAATATCTTTAACTGTCAAACTTACTGAAAATTGGCCTAAATCCATTATTTTATCCTTCTATTTTAGTTTTCAAAATAGCGGCACTTGCAAGAGTAAAAAACACCCCAATCACAAACACCGTCATAAACATGATAAACAAATAAAACACTTCGCTTTCCATCAACTCTGCATATGCACTTAGTTCTTGTAATTGCAGGTTTATTGTTTCAATGCTTGCGCCGCTTTCTCTAATTTGCTTTTCAGAGTATTGGATGTATGCCTCAATAAAATCCGGTTCAAGTACATTGACAAATAACCAGTTGTACACGGCAAACACAAACGAACCTATAAAACTAACCGCTCCACCTATTTGTAGACCTTTTACAAAAGTCATTGCTTGATTGGGCATAGAATCTTTGTACGCTTTAATAGCAAAATAAATACTCAGCGAACTGAGTATCATCACACTATAGCCAACAATCTCACTTTTTGTGTAATCTTCGCTTGAATTGCCTATCATCAAATAGCTTGCATAAAAACCGATTGCTAATGCGAGGCCATAGATAAGCCCATATTTGGAAATATACGTTTTCAAAATGTGTCCCTTTTTGTCAATTAACACTTTTATCATACCTTAGTTAATTTAATTGTAGGGGTGAAAAATGGGTGAAATAGCATATTTAGCTTATTTGGGAGGTGCTACAGAGATATAGCAAAAAATCTCATAAGGGATTGAATTTAATTAGAAATTATTTTCAGCTCTTTTGATTTAGCCACTGCTTGCGCTCTGTTCGAAACACCCAATTTACGATACAAGCTTTTTAAGTGTGTTTTAATTGTATTTACCGACACATAATTTGCATCAGCTAGGGCTTGGTTACTTAGACCTTCCATTAACCCTCGTAACATAGCTCTTTCTTGTGTGGTCAAAGCTTCTATTTCTGTTCTTTTTAATTCAGTCTGTGTACTCGATTTATTCTGTTTTTTCATTAGGCTATAACCAACAGCTAAACCAACCAACAAAAAGAAAGTCGCAATTAGACTTGAATACAGTTCAACGCTAAATTTGAAAGAAAACAACTGGTACTCAATTGTTTTTATAACAATGAGTCCAGCACTTAAAATTAAGCCATACTTAATGACAACAGGTAAACGACGTAATTTTGATATTATCTTTTTCATATCTAGCTCAAATTACACGCTACTTTCTGGCAACGTATTCACCCGCTAATACTCCTGTGCTTTTACCTTTATCAATAGCAAGTTGGCCATTAACAAATAAATATTCAACACCCTGACTCAATGTATTCCAATTTTGAAAATTAGCAAGTCCTCGGAAAGTGCTTGGATTAAAAATAACAATATCTGCCTTGTAGCCGTTTTTGATATACCCACGTTCTTTAATGCCTAAAATAGATGCTGTTTTACCCGTGCTTCTATGGATAAAGTCGGCTTCAGAAATCAATTCAAGTTCTTTCACATAATGATGATACTTACGCGGAAAACTCGCATATTTCCTTGGATGACCATTGGTTCCATCAGACGATGTTACTACCCAGTCTTTTTGCATAAAGGCTTGAATGTCGTCATCTTGCATATTGAATGACGCTACCCGTGTGCGTCTACTTTCTTTCACCATTTTGACAACACTGTCAACTTCGGATGCTTGCCATAGTTGACCAAGCTGAGCTAAGGTTTGTCCTTCCCAACTTGAGTCCTTAGCAGCGGTAATTAACAATCTATCGCCGCCGCCCCTACGACGGATATTATCGGCAATTTGTAGATTGATTTTGGACCGTAAATTAGGGTCCTCAAGACGAGCCAAAAACGCGTCATTTGAATCTGCCATCGCCCATTTGGGAACCAATGCGCTTCTAATATTTGTGCCTGATGCCTGCCATGGATATTGATCAGCGGTAATGCGAGTGCCTTTTTCTTGTTCTTTTTCGATAAGCGTAATAGCTTGTTTGCTTTGCCCCCACACATCTACGCCAAGCGCCTTTATGTGGGCAACATGTAAATGGATATTAGCCGCTTTTGCAATATCAATGGCTTCTTGTAGTGCAGGAATAAAACCTATATTAAAGGTGCTCTCGTCGCGTAAATGTGTATCGTAGATACCGCCGTGTTTAGCAGCAACTTTGGCTAAAGCAATCACTTCGGATGTTTCAGCATAACTACCTGGCACATAATAAAGGCCTGACGAAAGTCCAAGGGCGCCTTGTTGCATAGCGGTCTCTAGCAACAATTCCATCTGCTTAAGTTCATTTGTTGTAGAAAAACGTTTTTTGGTACCCATTACAACCTCTCTGAGGCTACCATGGCCGACAAAAAAGGCATAATTAGTGCCAATACCATTCTGATTTAGGCCATTAAGAGCTTCAGCAATATCTACCGGACCGCCGCCGTCGTTACCGTTTACTACCGTTGTGACACCTTGGAATAAATAGTTCAGGTTTGAATTTAAGTCTTTGCTTTTTAGTTCGCTGTGGGAGTGCGTATGTGGGTCTATAAAACCAGGACTCAAAATAAGGCCTTTAGCATCTATGCGCATAGCATTATTTATTTGTGAGTGCGACAGCTTTGAAATATCACATATTCGAGCGTCGCATATTCCGATATTTTTAGTGTCAGGCGGGTTGTCACTGCCGTCGTATACCAAGGCTGATTCAATAATATAGATTGCTCTATCAGATTCAGCATAAGCTACGTCAAACGCCGTCAGCAATAAGAGAAGTAACGCGATACGAATCATAGAGGTACTTTCGTTTATAAAGATTTAGTACCAGACTACTCCGCAGAAATGCTCGTGTAAAGTTCTGCTAATTATCAATTTTGGGGAGGGTTAAACTCATGATCCTATAACTAGAGCCCAAAGCAATTAAACTTAAAATAGTAAACACTACAGAAATAATAGCTTTATTCATCGGCATCGACATAGATGCGACTACAATACCCAACATCATAATGGTCGACACCAGCATAAATGAAAAATAATTAGCAAGGCTGATTTTATCCTTAATTATTAGTGACATGTTTGCTCCTCAACAATAGCTTTATCTTTTCGTTTTTGCTTAGCTATTTGACTAAAAGTACCTATACCTAATTACAGATATCGGCACTTTTAGAATGAGACTTAATTTTTGATAAAATTTAGCTTGTTAACTATGCGCCCACGGGCTTGAGTTCTCTTGGGTATTCTGTTGTTGCTCACTTTCTAGTTGACCATTTCTTTGTTGAATAGAAACCTCGCTAGTTTTTTTTGAGCCAGTAGGTTTTGCTTTATTAAAAGGGCTGCTTTTTTCATCAAAACGGTTGATGGACTGTGTATCACGCACGTTTTTTTGAACCGTAATAGCCGCAAATAAACTCAAAATATATGCCATACCAAACAAGCCTTTTTCGCTTAGTAGCAATTCGGCGTTGTATAGTCCAACACATAACAATGCGATGGCGCTTCCAGCGGCAATCCATGCCATTATATGATAAATCTTCGATGTTTTTATGCCTTCTACTTTATCACGAACCGACTTTTGTACTGAGACTGCAGAAAACAAACCGAATAATAGAGATATTAAATAATAACCTTTTTCGTTTAACATCATGTCGGCGTTTACCAAGCCTATGCAGTATGACAAACTGCCAATGAGCAGTGTTGCTAGTGCTGCTATTCGAAACGCCTTTGTAGGGCCTTCAACTCTTGTTGTATTTTCATTGTGTAAAGTATTCATAAAATTTATTCCTTAAAAATTTGATTCAATATTTATAGAGATGACAATCCAGTAACATCAAGTGCATAGGGCTTATTTGGCTTGTTGCTTGGTCTTAAGGTTGCTACTTGCTCCGACAAGTCAAATTTATCTAAGTAGTTTGCAATACTAGTGAAAGTCGCTGTTTTGACTCGCCCTTTATGATCACGAGTAGTGATGTCGTCCATGAAAGTCGCGCCAAGAAATAACTTAAAGCGGCTTGTATGGACTCGCTGTGCATCAAAATGCGCGCTCGTATTTAACTTTATTTGTGCTGTATTAGTAGTGTTGTATATTGCCGCGTTAATGACATCTAAGGTATGTTCTGTGCAATTTTGATACATACTATTAAAAGGGCTTGCCAGCACTGAGTATTTTGGGTTGTGTAATGTCTTATTTTTGCCTTCGTTAATAGCCGCAATTAATTTACTTTGCAGGGCAGGAGTTGGTATCACAATACCTGCTTTTAACTCATATGCTCCCCAAAAAAAGTCGACAGGGTAGTCTGTCATCAAAACGCTTCTGCTTTTATCGTCACTGTCTTGATAAAGGTTGTGTATAGCGTAACCGTTGACTATTTCGCCGCTTTGCAAGGTAATTGCTGAATATACTGCTATAGCAGTATGCGTATATTGAATCCCTTTAGGCAAATCTTCGGCTGGGCGGCCCACTCTGGCAATAATGAAAGCACGTGCACCTTTCGATGCGGCATATTTTTCTACAGACTTCGCAAAAACTGCGATTTCTTCGGGTTGATGCATAGCACTGGGCGTCTGTTGACTACCAGCGTGCGCTGACCCTGAATTAAGTGCTGCAAAACTAACACTGAAAAAAGTGACAAGGCACAAAATGACTGATTTGCGGTTCATAAGATGCTTCCTTAATATTAATTGAGCAGTTATTGCTGATTAGTGCTCTGCTTCAGTGATGGTCGTTTTTTTGGTTTTCACGGTGGTTTCTTCACTTGTATGCGTTATGATTTTCTCATCCTTTTTTACTGTAGGCGTTTGCATCACAACATTTGGTGCTGGGTCGGCGGTAATAGTGATTTCAGTGATTACAAGTGCCTTATTGTGGCCATGATGATGTCCCGATACATTTTGCGCATTGTTAGCTAAAGACTCGCCAGCAGAGTTGACAGCGCTGCCGGCAGCTAAACTCAGTCCGCCAACAACTAATACAGGTGATGCCACCACAGCACTGCTTACTTTGGTAATCGAACCCACGCCATCGGTAATAGCCAAAACGCTATGTTTGCTTGCTTGGCCACTATGTTCGACAGAACCAGCTTCGGCAAAAGAAGGCAGGCTCAAGATAGATAAGCTAGCAAGCACTACGATTTTTTTAATATTCATGATGTTTCCCTTTTGTTAAAACACGCATTAACATTAAACACTAGTATTTTTATTGTAAACCTGAATGTGTGATGTATACTTTTACTTAACTGAAAGTATATTATTTGTATACTAAATTGATTTAGATACGTGATTTACAAATGCGCAAATACAAATACGGAAATACAATTAAGTAAAATACAAATAAGTCACATACGAAAAAGCGAGTAATTTATTAGCCAAATAGCCCAAGTTAGCGACACTTTGAAACGCTTGTTAAAACAACATCAGCTTACATACAAAGATATCGCCTTAGCCCTCGATATGAGCGAGGCAAATATTAAGCGTATTTTTTCAACTCACAGTTTTACGCTTGAACGTTTAGAACAAATTTGTGAGCTGATTGGTATTTCATTGGTTAACTTGTTCAGCATTGCTCAACAACAAAGTAAAAAAATCAGCCAGCTTACCGACGAACAGGAAAAACAGCTTCTTGCTAACCCCAAATTATTATTGATCGCAGTTTGCGTTAGAGATGGTTGGACTTTTGAAGAAATTATCGATTATTACGATATTGATTCTTTTGAATGTATTCAATTGCTGGCGCAGTTAGACAAAATAAAAATTATCGAATTGTTGCCTAATAACTTGTATCACTCACTAATTGCACAAGATTTTAGATGGATACCAGGAGGGGCCTTAGAAACATTTATGCAGCAAGAAGTCATGGTGAAATTTATGGCACCTAAACAAAATGAGCCTTGGACCTTTCGATTTTATTTGCGTGGACGCTACTCGCAAACATCGGTAGATATTATTCAGCGTAAGCTTAATCAAATCACACAAGAGGCAGCACAGTTAAATCAAGAAGATCAATCTTTGCCTTTGCATCAGCGTCAGCACATGGGATTGTTGCTAGCCATGCGTCCGTGGGAACCTTCGTTATTTGAAAAAATGAAACGAAATAAATAACTTAAGATGTTTGGTAACATTTGCTAGCATGTGATTGCAAACGCAATTATCAACAGACTCTAAAGTCGAAGGATAAATACAATACGTGAAAGGCCTACACCAATTCACTCGTCAAACTAGAAAAGCTCATCGCTATTTAATGGCAATAGTCGGTATCCAGTTATTTATATGGGCGGCAAGTGGCACTTATATGGTGTGGTTGAATATTCATAGCATTCATGGTGACGAATGGCTGCAGTCACCCCCTGTGCTAACAGGGCTCGGACCACAGAGTTATCCTATTTCTGAATTAGCCATTGCTTTCCCTAAAGCGACTAATATTAAGCTAAAAATGTTGGGCGATAAGCCTGTTTATTTATTCAAGCAGTTTGCTCAAACAATAATGCTCGATGCGACAAATGGAGAAAAAATCTCACCATTGTCATCATCTGAAATACAAGAACTTTTGCCTTTTGTCATTGACAAACCCCAGTCATTTTTTGATAACAATATAAAAAACATAAACTTACTTACAGATTCTGTACCTGAAGAGATTAGCGGACGAAGCCTACCATTGTGGCAAATTGAATTAAAAGACTGGGATAGCACCACTATTTACATTGGTCAAAATAATGGTGAAGTAGAATATGTCCGACATAACAGATGGCGCATATTTGATTTATTTTGGCGGCTGCACATCATGGATTATTCTGAGGGCGAAGATATTGGCAACAACTTACTCATTTTCGCCACAGTCTTATCTTTTATAGCGGTATTAGCCGGTTTTGTTTTGTTAACGCTTCGCTTGCGTTTATACACAGTCACAAGCAGATTGACATCAAAAATAATAAGGCCAAATCAGAGTATTAGCTATACATCTCGAATACAAAACTTCATCAAGAAAACTCACAAGTGGTTTGCCTTGATTGTATTGATTCAACTGTTAATTTGGATGGTAAGCGGCTTTTTATTAGGTCAAGTAGACTACGATTTAGCATCGGGTAAGGCAACAGCAACTTGGGTTCATGAAAAGCCTAAAACATTTTTGAATACCGAAAAATTAAGTCACACAAGTCTATTAAACTTACTGGATATATCTGAACTTGTGCAAGTTGTATCATTGCGTGAGCGTGATAATCAATGGTTGTATCAGCTTCAATATAAAAAAGGTCGTCACTCTTATTGGCCTGCCTATTTTGAATTGTTCAATACAAGTACTGGCGATGCCGAGCCACTTAATGAACAAATGCTTGTTGAATTAGCTTGGCAAAGTATTGATCGGGACTACAAAGTCTCAATGGCACAAGAAGTCACTCAACAATCGCTTGATCCTGTGTTACTTGTTCCCCCCATCGATGATTTACCTAATGAATACAATAGGGTATGGCAAGTTAAATTAGCTGACCATCACAATACAGCGATTTACTTTAATGCCGACAATGGCGATTTAATTGCACACGTTAACGATACTACTCGATGGCGCAACTTGTTACTAATGCTCCATTTTATGGATTATTTACCGCATAACCCGAAGCAAGGTGCGTTTAATAATGTCTTTATTAAAACAATGTCGATATTCGCGCTTGCGCTCAGCCTTTCGGGTTTAGCTTGGTTGTTATCATTATTGTGGCTATATTTACGTCAAGACCGCGGTTCAACTTTATTGCTCGACTCACTTATAGCTTCTAAGCAGTTAACCACCGCTAATTGTGGTGGAGGTGGCACCTGTGGGCGTTGTACTTTCTTGTCCTCTACACCGCCTGAGCCTAACGATAGAGAAAAGGCACTATTATCCCAAATTGAGCTTGATCAAGGTGTACGGTTGGCCTGCCAACATAAGGTCAATGGAGTGTCAGGTGTTAGCGTTTATGTTAAATAGTAAAAAAAAGTATTAAGAAAATAGAACTATTTATTGAACACACTCGACATTACTACCAAGAGAATAAAAGTGGGTGAATGTTAGTGTTTTCTCAAAGTGACGAGAAGCTGGTTGAAAAAGCCTTAAAAGGTAATAAAAAAGCGTGGTTTACTTTGCTATCACGGCATGAGACCGCTATTTACAATTATGCTGTGCGCATGACGGGTAGCAGTGACGACGCCAAAGACCTTTTGCAAGAAATCTTTTTATCAGTATTTAATAGCCTACATAATTTTCAAAGTTCAGGGTCGTTTAAGGGCTGGATTTTTAAAATAGCGCATTACAGGTGTATGGACTTTTTTAGGCGTAGACAGCCAAATATTAGTTTAGATGAAGCGCCTGATATTCCTGAATCTCACTATCAATATTCTCCCGAGTCGTACATGCAAGCACGTGAATCTAAACAAGATATACATCGCGCAATGCAGAGTTTACCGATTAATCAACGATTGGTGGTAGAACTAAAATTTTTTGGCCATTTCACCTTTGATGAAATTGCCGAGCAACTAGGTATTTCACCTAATACGGTTAAAACACGTTTGTATGCTGCTCTGGGAAAACTAAAGAGCGGTATGGAGGTAGGGCATGTCTGAAGAAGAGAAAATTAAACTATTAGCAAGTTGGTTAGAAGGGCGTTTAGGGCCTGAACAACAGAAGCAATTTGAGCAAGTCTGTTTACAAGATAAGGAATTTGCCAAACAGGTTGAGAGAGCAAATACATTTAGCTTAATGAGTGAAACTGATGAGGCAGAGCCGGCCCCCGACTGGCATCGTGAAGCAAGTTTCAATTTTAAGCCCAAAGTAGCTTGGTGGCAGTGGCAAGGTTTGCCGCTTGCTTCAATGGCATGTTCAGTCTTTGCAATTTTGTTGATTGTTACAGGATTTAATATGGAGTATCAGCAAGGACGATTTTCATTTGGATTTGGAAAGGGTTTATCACCTTCTGAAATTGAAAATATAGTCGCTGCGAAAGTCGATAAAGAAGTTAGCCAGAGAGTGAATGATTACCAGCAAGATAATCAAGCATTATTAGCTCAATACCTTGACGCTTTGCAAGACCAACAACAACAAAGCAGTTCCCAATTAACAGAATATGTTTTGACGTCCAGTAGGCAAGAACGCCGTGAAGATTTTGCTGAATTTATCAAGTTTATTAATCAGCAACGTCAAGACGATCAAGTATTTTATGCGCGTCAAATTAGTGAATTACAAGATGAAATAAGTGCAAGTACGGGGCAATTTTCAAACCCTATTGTGCCGGTTTCTGCGCTTTCAATTAATAATGAATAAGAGGTAATGACAATGAATATTTTTACTAAGTCAACTACAGGCAATACAGGACCATTTATTACAAAATCAAGCAACAAAAGACTAGGAGCGGCAAAATGGGCTTTATTGTTAACCAGTTTATGCACTACCAGTTTTACCTTTGCGACAGATTTTAAAGAAATTGCTAAAGAACTAGAGATTATGGATAGCGTATTAAGTACGTCATTAAAGCAAGAGAATAAAGATCAATCGATTCAATTTAGATCGCTCACCGCTCAGTATTTAGCTAAGCAGGGTGTAGTATTTGAGATAGCGACTTCTCAATCTGTAACCCGGTTTCGTGCATTTTTTGATGGTAACTCGGCTCCTTCAAGTCCGCCTGAGTCACCTGCTTTTCCTGCAGTATTATCGCGTTCAGAAAGTCGATTGTTAGGGGAACAGCAAGTAGCGATCGCAAGGGGCTTAGAAGAAAAACAAATGTTAGCTTCTGAAAACTCAAGCAATCGTATTCGTGAAGTACAACAAACCATGCGCGATACTGAGTGGCAATTGCGTGATTATCAACGCCAACTCAGAGATTTGAATTTTGAGTTGAGGTCGGCTTCTGAGGAAAGAAAAAAAGAAATCAAAGAAATGACAAAAGCGCTAGAAAAAAAAGCGAAAGAGTTTACACAACAACAGAAAGAATTAAATGCCAATGCCAATAAGTTGAAACTAGAGATGCAAAAGAAACTGGAAGAACAACAAAAAAACGAGATTGCCGCTAGTAAGTTGTTTTTGAGTGCCTTTGAACAAGATATTGCTGATAATTTGTGTCGGTTTGGTGGTGGCTTGCGTGCTTTGCCTGAAGATGAGAATGTGAGTTTTGTACTCAGCAATTTTAATGCTTCTACCAATTGGGAAAGTAAAGACCGGATTTATGTGTTTCCGCTTAAAGAAATTAAGCGTTGCGTACAAGATAAAATTAAAGTGAAAGAGTTGTTAGCCAAAGCGACGGTTTACGATTTTTAAACTAAATTACCGGACCAACTCATGCTAATTTGTATTGCACAAACAAACTCGAAAACGGGACAGATTCAGGAAAATATACATAATCACTTGCGCATGATAACTCGTGCTATAGATGAAAAAGCTGATTTAGTTATTTTCCCTGAATTATCCATTACTAATTATGAAACTGAATTAGCACAAAATTATGCAATGGATATTCAAAGCGCACTGTTTAATCCATTTCAAACCCTCTCAGACAACAACAATATTAGCATAGTGATAGGTGCACCAAAGCAAAGTGATGAAGGCTTAAATATCAGTATGTTTATTTTTAGCCCTAATATGCACAGAAGAGTTTATTCTAAACAAATTTTGCATGAAGATGAGCTTCCTTACTTTGTGTGTGGAAAAGAGCAAGTCATTCTTAACATAAAAGATAAAAAAATAGCGCTTGGAATATGCTATGAAACCCTTCAACGCGAGCATTTTTTGAATGCGTTTAACAAAGGCATTAATGTATATGTTGCAAGCGTTGCAAAATCGAAACATGGCGTGGAAAAAGCGCACAACCATTTTGCCAATATTTCAGGCGAATTTAAGACGCCCATATTGATGTCAAACTGTATTGGTGTGTGCGACAGTGTTATAAGCTGTGGGCAAAGTGCCGCATGGAATCAAAGTGGTCAACTTATTGCTAAACTTGATGATAAAAATCAAGGGGTGCTGATTTTCGATACTGAAACAGAACAAACAAATTTACTGCAAATTAGTGTCTAATAGAAACAGAAAATGAAACCAAATTGGCAACTGTGCAATTAATTGCGGCAGTTGCCCAGACAGAATATCGATGCAAAATGCTGTTTATTGAGGGGCAGTTTTGGGTCCAACAACATGAAACCTAGTTTGTCTTCCGGCAGTATAGATCACACGTTCTCCGTCAAACATGGCAACCTGTTCTAGTTTTATTCTAACACCTTGCCCGTTCCACATAGGCAATTCGTAACGAATGTTCCCTTCTATAGCATAGGCTGTATTTGGATAAAGCGGCCAGTCACCACGAATAGGTGTTTCATCCTGGTTATCCCACATGCCAATGGTAGGCCCAGGAGCATGCCCAAAAAAGCCGATTGGGTGAGTATAAGTACTTGATTCTATCCCTTCGCCTTTTGCTTTGCGTTGTGTCTCGGCAAGGATCTGATTACCAGTCAATCCTGTTTTAAACGAGCTAGTGAGGTGATCTTGCCATTTGTTTCCTATAGCCAAAGCATCTTTTAAGTCTTGTGGTACATCAGATTCGCCTTGTTTGAGGACATAGCCCATTTCTTGAGTATCGGTACACAGTTTTAGATAGCAAATACCCACATCGGTGTGTAATACATCTCCAGGCTGAATAACACCGCTAGTAGCGCAAAATGGGTTATCACTCGGGCAATCTATGCCGGCGCGTTGCAAATTAACATAAGGCATAAACCATACTTGCAAGTCGAGTTCATGAAAGCGTTGGCGTATAAACCACGCTACATCTTCGGTAGTAGTCACCCCAGGCGTAATAACTTTAGATGAAAACCCCTCTGCAATGACTGCACGAGCAAGTTGGACAACGTGAGGGTAAACGGCTTGTTCTTCTGCAATTCGCGTTTCAACCCAACGCACGACTAACTCTTCAGCCGATACAAGACGTTTTTCGAGATCACTAGGTAAAACCTCAAGCAAACGTTTATGCAAGCCTTCGGTTAAACCGTCGGCTACAGGCCAATTTCTAGAGCTATTTATACCAATACGTTGCGGATCTAAGTCTTTAATTAATGCACCTAAAGCTTGCCATTGTTCATCTAAATCACCGCCTGACCAGACCGATTTATAGGGGACACCAAAGGGGTAAGTGTTTACTGACAATGCATCAACGGAGCCGTCATCTTTTAAATGATAGATCAGCATAGTCGTACGACGTGCAGCAAATACTGGCTGTGGTACTAACGAAAAGAACACCGGGTCTTCTGCATATTCTCGGGCCATCACTAACCACAAATCTATATTCGTTTCGGCCATCAACTTGGGTAATAATTTCTTAAAACGCTCATTCATCATCTGATTTTCAGGACTAACTCTTGATCTTTGATCAAGCACTGCCGCTGCTGCGGGGGCTGTTAACTGACTTTTGGCGATGGCTTGGGAAGAATTTGACGCCATACCGCTGACTAAAAGCATCATTACGACAAAAAGCCTAATGTGGAGTATATTTTTCATGTTAATCTCTAATCAATTATGCCTAAGTGAACACAGAGTATATGCAAGTGTGGCCGTCTCAATCAAGGTAATAGACACTATTCGAATAATAGCCTTCGCTTTTTATGGTTAGGTACTTTGATGCTCAGCGAGCTTTTGACTATGCCTTGCAGCCTCTTTTAAATGGTCAAGCATGCTGCCAAGCGCAGGCACTAATAGCATTTGTATGAATGTCCCTACAACGACACCAAAAGCTATCGCGGCAGCCATTGGAATCAAAAACTGTGCTTGTACGCTCTGCTCTAACATTAACGGCCCAACACCTAAAAAGGTGGTGATGGCAGTTAAAAAAATAGGTCTAAATCGACTTTTGCCTGCTTCAATCCAAGCTTGATTAGCCTCTACGCCATTATTTTTTGCCTCATTGGCAAAATCAACTTGCACTAAAGCACCATTAATAACGACACCCGCAAGCCCGACCAAGCCAAATATACTTAACATGCCAAGATACAAGTCCATCACCAAGTGCCCAATAACGGCACCAACGAGACCAAAAGGTATAGCTAACATTACAATAATTGGTTGTGAATATGACTTAAATGGAATGGCCAACAAGCTAAAAATAACCAGTAGTGCTAGCCCAAAATTACGCGCAAGTACGCTACCTACATCGCCCATCTCTCTAGCTTCACCGCCAAAATCAAATTGCACATCCGGCATAGTCGTGTGGATATTTGGTAATACTTCATCAAGCAGCAAGCCGTTAACTTGTTGGCTACTCACCATGTTTTGGTCGATATCGGCTGTAATCGTAATAATCCTATTGCCGTTGCGTCGATTAATGGTCGACGGGGCTATTCCTTGCGAAATAGACGCCACTTGCTCTAGAGGTATAAAGTCGCCACTTGGCGTTTGAATTCGATAGTCGTATAAGTCACTAATAAACTGCCGTTGTTCGTCGGGCAAACGCACATAAACTCTAACTTCGTCTCTTCCGCGCTGGACTCTCAATGCTTCATTGCCAAAAAATGCTGCGCGGGTTTGCAAAGCCAACATTTGCAAAGTAACGCCGTATTGACTAGCTTGGTCTTTTAAAGTGAGTTTAAATTCTCGTTTGCCTGCATTAAAGTCGTTACTAATATCAAATACACCATTAATATTACTAAGTGCTTGCTCGGTTTGATTAATTGCTTTACGCAAATTGCCATCAGAATCTGCTGATACTTCAACCTGCACGGCTTCCCCTAAAGACACCAAGCTTGAAGACACATTAATCTTCGCTCTGTCTTTAAACACTAAAAGTTGTTCTCGCCATTTAGCTTCAAACTCAGATGCACCAAACGAGCGAGAACTAGGTTCACTTAATTGAATAACAACAGAACCAATATTTGTTGTTGCAGCTTGTGCCGGGCCTCCTGGCGGACCTCCGCCTACTTCTTGTTCGCCAGCTAATCGTAGATAACCAACTATCGAGGTGGTGCTTTGAGATTTAGCGTCTAAAGAGTTTGCGACAGACAAACCTACAGTTTCAATTTTAGCTAGAAAGGTTTGAGTTATATCGAGCGAAGTACCTTCAGGCAACTCAACAGATGCTGTCACATAGTTTCCTTCAATTTGCGGAAAAAAGGAAAATTTGATAAAGCCGTTTGCTAAAATACCAATCGTCAATATCATAAGCGCTACAGCACTACTGATGGTGACAAACCAATGTTGGGTCGTAAATGTGAGTGCTTTATGTAACGGACCATCGATAAACTTTTTTAATTGATAATCGATACTTTCTCGTGCCTTGTCGAACGCTAAAAATATAAAATTACGAGGTGTATTTTTAATATCAATAGTTGCTAAATGGTGGGGGAGTATTAACAATGACTCGACCAAGGATAGCGCTAGAATAATAATCACAATGGCGGGAATGTCGGTCAAAAACTTGCCCAGAATACCGGGTAAAAAGAGCAATGGAACAAAGGCAGCAATAGTCGTTGCCACAGCAAATATAACCGGCGCCGCTACCCGAGTAGCACCATCGACAGCAGCCTGTATTGGTGATTTGCCTTTTTCGGCTTCAGCAAATATATTTTCACCGGTCACAATCGCATCATCTACTACTATTCCAATGGCTAAAATAAAGCCAAACATAGACAAGGAGTTAATAGAAAAGCCAAAAATCGACATTAAGGTAAAGGCTCCCACAAAGGAAACGCCAATTCCTACAGATACCCAAAGGGCTAGACGTAAATCTAAAAATAAGGCTAGGGCCAGGGCAACCAGCAAAATACCAATCCCTGCATTTTTAATCAATAGGCTGATACGCTGGTCGAGCTCTGTAGCATCATTTCGCCAAACTGATATTTCGACTGAGCTGGGTAAAGAGGGAATTAACTGCTCATCTAGATAGCGCTGGGTGTCTTCTACCACGCTTAAAACGCGTTCTTCACCAACGCGAAACACCTCAATGAAAACACTTTGTTTACCTTTAAATAATGCTTTTTTTGTGCGTGTTTGAAAGCCATCTTTTACGCTAGCAATATCTGTAATACGAACCACGCTACCGTTGTCGTTTACTCGAATGATAATTTCTTCAAACTGAGCTTGGGTTAAATTTCTACCTAAGGTGCGAATCAAAATATCTTCTTGAGCGGTATTAATATTTCCCGCTGGAAGTTCTAAGCTTTCGCGCCTGATGGCATTTGACACATCAATTAAACTAAGCCCGTAAGCACGAAGTTTTTCACGTGAAACCTCAATAGAAATCTCATAGTCGCGGGCGCGTTTGACTTCTACTAACGAGACATTTTGAAGAGCAACTAGATCATCTTTAATACTAAGTGCGAGTTCTTTCATAGACGTTTCGTCTAAATCACCACTTATCGCTAATTCTGCTACCCGCGTTTTGGCACTTTGTTGCGATACAATCGGTTCTTCAGCTTCATCTGGAAACACTGTAATTCGGTCGATTTCTGACTTCACATCGTTTAAAGCTTTACTAATATCGACATTGCGGGAAAATTCAAGGCGCACACTGCCACGGCCTTCAGACGCAACGGCTGTCATTTCAGTGACGCCTTCAATAGAAGAAAGTTGTTGTTCTATAGGTTGCACTATAGATTGTTCTATCTCTGTGGGTGACGCACCAACATAAGGTACTTCAACGTTTATAACTTCTAAAGTGAATTCGGGAAATGCTTCCTGTGAAACATTCGACATATTGACAACGCCGCCCACTAACAAAAAAAACATCAGTAAATTAGATGCAACAGGATGACGCGCAAACCACGCTACTATGCTTTTCACTTTTAGCTACCGTCGGCTTTGTTTTGTTGAGCGCTTGCTTGGACTCGCACAACGTTGCCAGGGAAAATATTGCCTGTTTCTGCAATAAGAACACACAGACTATCTAGTTGATTGAGTTCGGCGCTTATATAAGCAATGTTGCCGCTACTATACAAAATATGAACTTTGCTACTATAAATCTCACCTTGTTGTTTAGCATCAGGGGATACGTACCAAATACTCCCGTCAGACCTTATGCTACTTCTTGGCACCTCTAAATAGCGCATTTGCGACGAGACTGGTAAATACACCTTGGTAAACATATTGGCAAAAAGTGGCGGATTGATCATGTCTGTGCCAGTTATGTCGTTTTTTGAAATGCCAGATTGTTTAGGTTGTTCAACCCGCACAATCAGATTTATGGTACGGGTGTTTTGGTCAATACCGGGTTCAATACGCACAAGTTTGCCTGTCCATTGATAAAGTTGATTCGCAAAACTAGCTTCGACTCTGGCTGGGATATCAGGTAAATCTTGCTGATAAATATCGCCAAGCAAGCTAATTGCTTTTTCAGGAAAACTGGCCACTATTTCAAATGCATCATCGGCATATATTTCGGCGTAAACAATACCGGGTGATAAAACATTGCCTACACTCAGCGTTTCCCTTATTACTCTGCCCTTGTATGGCGCAATAAGACTAGTGCGACTTAAATTTAATTGCGCCGTTTTTAGGGCTGCTGATGTTTGAATTTTCCGTGCTTTAGCAGCGTCGAAGTTAGCTCTACCTTGGTCGAATTCTTGTTGAGAACTTAAACCATCTCGTTTGAGTTGGGTAGTGCGGTCTAGTTGTTGTTTGGCAAGCACTAGGTCGCTGTCAACGCTCTGTAGTTGGGCATTTAATTCATCTACACGAGCAGCAAAGACATCGGGGTTAAGCTGAACAAGCTTTTCATTTTTGGTGATAAAACCGCCCGATACTAAATTAGGGCTAATATATATGACTTCACCACTGACTTGCGCTTGCATACTCGTTGCCGTAATTGGTTTAGCAAAGCCCGATGCCGAAATCTCGAATGGCGTAGATTGCCAGCTTGCTTTGGTGGCTAATACCAAGGGAACTTGGTTTGTGCTTGCTTTAATTTCTGGTTCTTCTTTGAGTACCGACATCAACCATACAGCGCACAAACTTGTTGCAATAATAACAATACACACCAATAACCAAAAGATACGAGTTTTATTCATCACATTAGCCTAATGTCAGTATGGTGATTATATTTTGACGAATAACATGTTTAATTTTTTCAGTTTCTGCTTGACCAAAGCCGTCTATATTTAGATTTATCATTGCACTAACACGGCTCACTCTAAAAATAAGGACTTGGCCCATTATTGTTTGCGCCAAGATTGCATTTTCGAGGGTGTCAGTATTATTATTTTTTATTACGCCAATGAGTTGCGCAATAATATGGAGCATGGGATTTTTTAATAAAGCGTGATCAGGCACGGCTTCACCAAGCTGAAAACGTGTGATAAATCTTGCCCATCGCTCACTTTCTTCTGAATCAGGCACTAAAAGATCAACTGTATTCTCTACAATATGCAATAGTACTTCCAATGCTTGAGCGCCTTGATTGTTTGTGTCTTCTAGCACAGCGTTTGCTGCCTCTATATCAGCGTTTAGATGCTGCATTAGTTGCGATGAAACATAGTCTGCTACGGCTATGTATAATTTGTCTTTCGAGCCAAAATGATAATTGACCGCAGCCACATTTACTTTGGCTTGAGTACATACTTGACGTATAGAAACGTTGCTATAACCTCGCTGCCCAAACAAATCTAGGGCAATCAAAATAATTTGGTCTCGGCTACTAATATTTTCTGGATCGAGTTTAATTATCATCACAAGACGGTCCGTGAATGTTCAATATTATCGATAATAATTCAAACAATCGTTTAATTCAAACGTTTGTTTGAATTATTTGCAGTGATAGTAAATGTGAATTGAGCAAGGGTCGCGAATTATTTTTTCAGAGTCGCGTAGCTTTTTTTACAAAACAAAAACAATGCTAAGCTGATAATTCAGCTAGCTATGTTTAACATCTAAGAAGACTTTATACCTCTGAAATAGTGACTTCGGCTTTATCTTCCGATTCAACAACTAATTCACAATAACCCCAGTCTTGCGGCGTTGTGTAAGTAGTATTTTCAGCATAATCAAACTTAACGTTAAAACCGTCGCAACGTAATTCTGAGCTTTTGACCGGCGCTGACGTGCTTAGTGAAAAACTAGAGCGAGACAATATATAACGAGCAATTTCATTTTCTCTAATTTTGACCGTTGCTGTTAGAGGTTCAATTGAAACCAATTTGCTCTCGACTTCGTCTAACATAGGGCCAAGCTCTTGCACTAACTCAGCACCATATTCAGACTCTTGAATTTGATAAAACTGAAAACGCGCATCGAAATATTGGGCATTTTCAACATACAACTTGAATAAGTTTGCGCGTATTCTCGTTTGTAGCTTTGTTCCTTTATCAGTGCGAGGCCTGCCGGTTAATGCTTTTTCTAATGAATGTATTTTGTCATGAATAGACCCATCAGTGCGATTTAAATAGGCATTGTGCAATAACCATAATTGTCTTGTTTCAATGAAATTTGAAATATTTGCTTGGAATAGCAAGTCTGCAAATTCTGCAAACTCTTCGTATTTTTCGTCTTTTAGTAAACCACGTAAATGGCGATATGCTTTTTGAAAATTAGCTCTCATGGTGGGAGCAAGCTCTCGACCACTTGTTCTAGTTGTGTAATATATAAAATCATAGAATTGATTTTCTTGTGCAACTGGCGTCCCGTTTTGCATGGCCGGTGTAATTTCCCAATCCTCCATGTTACCTAGCACAAGTGCTTCGTATGCCTTAGTGCCGGTGGTCCTAACCAAATGAATATTGCTTGCTTTACCACTTGTGTCTACGTCGTAACGAACTGTTATGTGAGCGTCTAAAGCGCCTTTACGTGCTTTTGTTGGAAACCCTACTTCTGGCCGGAATGTTACTTTTGCTGGTGTATAAATCGCGCCTGTTTCTGCTAAGTCGATATTGGTTGTCGGCTGAGTTTGTGCAAAAGAAAAAGACGTGCCCATAGCAAGGCTAGTGATGAGTGCAAATTTTGAAAGTTTATTCATGTAAATTCTCTTCAGGATGACAACAGTGTTAGTGCTTTTTTAAGCTTTTGGTTCATATTTTTTTGTTGTGTATACTTGTTTCACCCAATCAGGTTACATGCATTTTGTTACTATAATTACTGATCTAAAGACTAAAATTGTAACAAAACATATGTACCTCGTAGTCACTGTTACAAATCACACAATTTATAAGCAGAGAAATTATTGAATAAACAAGGGCGCCTCTATCAGCAGTACTTTAGAAACGGTGAAATGCATCGAGCAGGCGCCGATGTGAGTTTTTCGGATGTTATCAAGGTGTTTGGGTTCAAGTCAGCTCAGGTAGGCAATTGGGTTAATAAAGAAGAACAACAAATAGCGGCGAATTTATTTTTTGATGCTTTATGCGATTTAATGGACATATTGTCGGTGCCTGAGCAAGTTATTTCGCTTAATGGGACTTTGTCACTTGGCTTTGGCGTTGGTGGAAATAAGTATGCTAGTGCTCACTATAACAGTGCGAAAAGGCAGTTAACTCTCGCTAAAAATGCCGGTGCGGGAGCATTAGCACATGAATGGTTTCATGCATTTGATCATTTTATAGCGGCAAAATTCTTACAGTCGAGTGAAGCACATCAATTTGCTTCTGAAAGATGGTTAAATAACAGCCCTGTGAGAAAACACCCTATTAATAATAATTTAGAATGTTGTTTTCAGCATATATTTTTAAAGCCTGATAGTGAGGATTTTAGCCAGTTGTTCGAAAAGAGTGTGGCCGCTGATAAGGCGGCAAAATCATTTTATTATTCTCGTCCACAAGAAATATGCGCCCGCGCATTTGAAGCATTCATTCAAGACCAGCCAATTAAAAACGCTTTTTTAGTGCAAGGTACCAAGCAATCTGCAGAAGCCAAATTAGGGCTTTATCCTGAAAAAACGCAACGCCAGTTAATTTCAGAAGACTTTATCCGTTATTTTACTGTACTGGGGAAAGCGCTACCTTAGCCATTATATGCAGGGCATCCGTCCCGCTATTGGGATTTACTCTCCAAAACTCATTCCCAAAATCGAAACTTATCCTTATTTTTAAATTTAACGAACATATAAAGCATTGAAATATATGATAAAAATATATGGCACAAGCTTTGCTCTAGTGTTTTGTAGAGTGACATTAAATATGCTTCAACATACCGATTAAGTGCAAAGCAATTACTGAAATTGTATGTGTAGTTTGACTATCTAGTTAAGGAAATTCATGGATATTGTTAGAACAAAATCAAATAAAAAGTGGAAATCGCTTGTTTTGATTTGCACTGCGCTTGTGATGGTAACAATCACTGTGTTGTATTGGTTTTTGTGGAGTGATAATAGTAGTTATATTGCAGACCGCGATACCTTGTTAATTAGTCAAGTACAAGAGGGCGAACTACTGGTTAATGTAAGAGGCATAGGTGTGTTAGCGCCACAAGATGTCCGTTGGATTGCAACCAATATTAGCGGCAAAATTGAACGTATATTAGTCAAGGCTGGTGCAATTGTTTCTGAAGGCGATGTGATCATGCATTTGTCTAACCCCTTGCTGATGCAAACTCTGGAAGAAACTAAATGGGAGCTGGATGAAGCTTATGCGCAGTCAAAGGCTCTGCGTGTTTCCTTAGAATCTGAAGTGCTTGACCAAGAAGCGCAAGTGATTAACGAAAAACTGAATTATGAGCGCTCGTTACTTACCCTCAATGCACAGAAAACCCTCATGAAGCAAGGTGTAAATGCAGTATCGGCTATTGATCATGAAGCCATAAAAATTGAAGTTGCGCAAAATAAACAACGATGGGAATTAGCTATAAAGCGCTTGGGTAAACAAAAAGAAAACGTTGATGCACAAATGTTAGCAAATCAAGCCCGTTTAAATCGCATGCAAAAAACCGTAGAGAGAGCAAAAGACCAGGTTGATAGTTTGACCGTGCGGGCCAGTATAGATGCTATTGTGCAAGAAATGCCAATGGAACTTGGTCAGCAAGTTAACCAAGGTACCAACTTAGCGCGCTTGGCCAAGCGTGGTGAATTTATAGCTGAGTTGCGAGTTCCTGAAAATCTTATTCAAGACGTACAAATTGGTCAAATCGTGGAGTTAGATACTCGCACAAGCAAAGTAAGTGGCGAGGTGCAACGCATCGATCCGGCGGTTGAAAATGGCGTTGTGCAAGTTGACATTGCACTTACCCAAACCGCTCCAAGCGAAGCCCGTCCAGAACTAACCATTGAAGGGATTATTCAAATAGCCAAAATCCCCAATGCACTCTTTATTCAGCGGCCAATGTTCGCAAAAAGTTATGGTGAAAGTTACGTTTATCTTGTTAACGAGAGCGGCAAACATGCGAGCAAGCATAAAGTCACTTTTGGCCAAGCATCAAATAATTTTATTGAAATTAAATCCGGACTTGCTAAAGACCAAAAAGTAATTGTGTCAGATGTAAGTGCTTGGGAAATGCATCAACAAATTCGAATCAATTAGGGACATACTATGCAACATAAAAACGAAGCAAACGACTTTTTAATCGATTTAAGCGCAGTTAAAAAAGTGTTTTTTACTGATGATATCGAAACTCACGCTTTGGTCGACATAAACCTCAAAATTAAAAAAGGTGAGTATTTGTCTATCACTGGTCCATCGGGCTGCGGCAAGTCCACATTACTGTCGCTATTGGGTTTACTGGATACTGCAACTTCTGGCAGTTATACCTTGGCGGGTCACGACATTATGGGTCTTGACCGAGATGAACGCGCTCGTATACGGAATAAAGAAATTGGCTTTGTGTTTCAGGCCTTTAATTTAATCAGTGATATGTCGGTGGCAGAAAACGTAGAGTTACCTTTAACTTATCGCGATGATTTGAGCAAACAACAACGAAAAGAAATGGTTGAAGCGGCATTGGTTAACGTTGATATGCAACACCGAGCGAATCATTTCCCATCACAATTGTCGGGCGGGCAACAGCAGCGAGTGGCTGTTGCCAGAGCTATATCGGGCAAGCCTTCGATAATATTAGCCGATGAACCTACTGGTAATCTTGATTCTAAAAATGCGCAATCGGTCATGGTGTTACTCGACCAACTACATGCCTTGGGCACAACAATTTGTATGGTAACTCATGACCCCAGTTCTGCCGCTCGTGCTAGTCGAACTATCGAAGTCTTTGATGGCAAAATTGTGGCTGACCAAGCTACGCAAAAAACGCCGGCCGTTGCCGTTTAAGGAGAAACGATATGTCACTTACCTTGGATATTAAATATGCGGCGCGTTTATTGAGTAAAAAACCGAGTTTTACTGCCTTAACTGTTGCTATTGTTGCTGTAGGTTTAGGTTTAACCCTTTACACTTTTTCTTTACTTAACAGCTTATTATTTTCACCTTTAAGTTTTGCCGATAATAAACCTATCTTCGCAGTAGAAGGCTTTTATGATCATACGCATTTGTCTCGACGTCCATTAATGGCCTTCGATGCATATAATTTACAACAAAATAATGCCATTTTTGAAGAAATGGGTTTTTATCAAGAAGGCACAACATTTGTAGGTGGACCCGACGAGGGTCTACGCAAGTTCAATTCAAGTTACGTAACAGCAAATATGTTCACTTTTACAGACATACAGCCGATTCTTGGTCGTGTTTTGCAAGAGGAAGATCATTTTGAGGGGGCTGAAGCTGTATTGGTGTTAGGTTTCGACATGTGGCAAAACTATTTCAACGGTGACCCAAATATTATCGACCAAATCGTACCCATTGATGGAGCTGACCCTGCGCGTGTTGTGGGTGTTATGCCTGAAGGTTTTGGTTTTCCTGCTATAGCGCAAATGTGGCAGCCCTTGTCACAAGATGTGGTAGCACCAACACAACGCAACTATGGTTGGGTATATGGGTTTGCCAAACTAAAAGACGGAGTGAGCTTGTCTCAAGCAGAAGTCTCTTTGAATGAAAAAAGTCGTGAAATAGCAGCAAGTTTGACTGATGATTTTAATTGGTTGATACCCGATAATAACCTTTATTTTTCTATCGAACCCATTAAAAAAGCAAATATCACTCAATACTATGGCATGTTTATCGCCTTGTTTATTGTTGTATTTTTGATATTGCTGTTGGCCTGCATCAACGTTGGTAATTTATTATTAGCGCGTGTCAATGAACGTATTAAAGAGGTTGCCATTAGAGTTGCCCTTGGTGTGCCGCGTAAGCGTTTAGTTTTACAAATGCTTTGGGAAAGTATCTTTATCTGTTTATTAGGCGGTTTTTTAGCAATTTTGCTAGCAGGTTGGGGTTTAGATATCACTAATCATGTTTTTGATAGTGCATACGAAGTCGACAACCTTAAACCCTTTTGGTGGGTTGTTGCCTTAGATTCTGACGCATTAGTAGCCCTCGCTATTGCAATAATCGCAATGGTTTTGATTACAGGGTTTATTCCTGCATGGAAGTCCTTAAATGGTGATTTTAATTCCGTGTTGCGGGATGGTACCCGAGGTGCATTAGGCAAAAAGGCTGCGAATGTATCGAGAGTATTAGTTATCTCTGAAATTTTATTGTCATGTGTTGTACTGGTTATGGCAACTATTCTTTTGGTATCGAGTTATTCAGCTGGGAATGCAGACTACGGCGTTAACACAAGTAAACGATTAACCGCGCAAATACAACTTTCACCAAGCGATTTTCCAGTCCGTTGGGATACGGAATTTGAGTTTGAGGACCGCCAAATTCGGACAAAATTCTATTATGATCTGAAGACCGAATTAGAAAATAATCAAAATGTTGAAGCAGCTATATATATGTCGCAGTTGCCAGGAACAGGTGGTGGCACCAGCTATTTTGAAATTGAAGGCCAAAAGGCTGAGGTGCTAAACGAAAACCCTTACAGTAATAATGAGGCTGTATCGAGTGGTTCTTGGCACGCATTAGATATGCAAATTGTGCAAGGGCGTGACTTTGACTACCGAGACGTAGGATTAGAGGTCGACAGCATCATTATTAATGAATCTATTGCCAGAGACTTTTTTCCGGATGGTGACGCAATTGGTCAAAGGGTTCGCCGAGCACGAGAAGAAGATTATGAAGGGGGTTGGAGCACAATTGTTGGCGTTGTATCAGATTCATTTCATGGCACAACTATGGATTTTTCAAGTGCTTCCTACAATTCTTACCACCCAATGGATAACTGGGGGCCTTTCAGCATCATGATGGCAATGCATTATAGAGGTACGCAAGCAGAAGCTCAGCAAATTCTCTTTGATACCGTCAACAAGGTTAATCCCAATGTCGGTGTGTTTCATGTTCAGTCATATGATGCACTTATTAAGAAACCGATGATCTTAATATCTGCAGTCAGTAAAATTTTCTTACTATGTGGCGTAGTGGCAGCATTCTTGGCAGCGTCTGGCATATATGCAGTAGCTGCAAATAGTGTGCAACAACGCACTCAAGAAATTGGGGTACGCAGGGCGCTAGGTTCGTCAGATGGAAAAATTCTCAGTTTATTTATGACCCAAGCTAGTTGGCAATTACTATTGGGTATTGCCTGTGGTGTAGGCATATCAATATGGTTATTAAGTTTAATGGCTCAAACCATGATATTTAGTCAAAGTAGCTACTTAATAGCCATGCTTGGTATGCCCAGCTTAATCATTTGTATGGTGCTATTGGCAACCTATATACCGACAAGACGAGTGGTGCAAATGGAGCCTAGCGACGCACTGCATTATAACTAGGTGTAGCGAATTAGTTGTGGCATATTATGTATAGATAGATAGTAAGGAATCGCTAACTAGTTAGCGTTTACCAAAATATAAAACGCTTACCCATCAAAAATGGGATATGTTGAAAAAGTGATAAGAGAAGGGAGGCCAGCTAAAAATAAGGCTTAAAATGCCATGGATGGCATTTTCTGAGCGGCTAGGACGGCGAAAAGCGACCTTATTTTTAGCTGGCCTCCCTTCTCCAACGTTTTCCAAGATATCCCATTTTTTAATAGACGAAGTAACTTGAACTCTGGTTAAGTAAAGAATGCATGAAAGGCGCAATTGTACTAGAGTATGAAGCCAAGGGACGGAGTACCAATGATTGAAAAAATTCTTATAGCTGATGATGACACTAGTGTTGTCGCTGCTTTGCAAATGCTACTAAAGTCACAGGGTTTTGAGGTGGTATCTGTGACCACGCCCGACGCTTTATTAGAACAGGCAAAAAAGCAGCAGTTTTCAGTTGCTTTAATTGATTTAAACTATCAGAACGACACCACTTCAGGGCATGAAGGTATGCAAATGATTGCTGAGTTGAAGCAAATAGATGAAAAGCTACCTATTGTTGTGATGACCGGATATAGCAGCGTTGATATTGCGGTTGATGCTATGAAAGCGGGTGCCGCTGATTTTGTACAAAAGCCCTGGGGCAATGAACGTTTATTGCATACTTTACGCACTCAAATACAACTTCATTCTGCTCACGTTATTGGCTCTAAACTCGCAAGTGAAAATACCCTATTAAAAGACCAGTTAAGCCTCGCAAAACATGCAATTGTCGCTGAATCAGAGAGTATGAAAGCAATGCTTTTACAGCTAAAAAAGTTGGCTAAAAGTGATATGAGTATTTTGTTGACCGGCGAAAATGGCACAGGTAAAAGCATGTTCGCTGAATACATACATCAATATTCTATGCGTCATAAACAGGCATTTATTGCGGTCAACATGGGAGCCATTACTGAGTCTTTATTTGAAAGCGAAATGTTTGGGCATATGAAAGGGGCGTTTACCGATGCCAAAGAAGCACGTATTGGTCGCTTTGAGCTCGCACAAGCAGGCACAATATTCTTAGACGAAATAGCAAATATTGGCATTAGTCAGCAGGCCAAACTATTGCGAGTACTAGAAGAACGTCAATTTGAACGAGTAGGAAGCTCTAAGACCCAGCAACTAGACTTGCGCATAATATCTGCCACTAACGCCAATGTTGACAAAATGATTGTCTCTGGCGATTTTAGACAAGATCTATATTATCGTTTAAATACAATTACACTGCATATTCCAGCATTGCGAGAGCGCAAAGCTGACATTATACCTCTGGCGCAACAGTTTTTAACGCAACATGCGCATAAATACCGCATCCCAGTTGGTACTTTCAGCGCAAAAGCGGCCGCTAGCTTGGAGGCCTATGATTGGCCTGGTAATATTCGCGAGTTAAGCCATATAATTGAAAGAGCATTATTTTTGTGTACCGGAGATTGCATAGAAGTAAAAGACTTAGGCTTTGGCCTTAATGAGCATCAAGACCAAGCTTCGACAACAGGGGCTGATGGCAACTCTGCACAAACATCTAGCTTCGAACAAGATTCATTGGATGACATCGAAAAAGGTATCATAGTTGCGCGAATGAAGAAATTTACTGGAAACCCCATAAAAACTGCAGAATCCCTCGGTTTAAGTCGCAGTGCATATTATCGCAGGCTAGAAAAATACAACTTAACTTGAGAATTTTATGACCGTTAATGAAAAATAAATTTGCACAAACAAAAGTAGCCTTTGAAGACAAATTAGTGCATATCGCTTTATTTGGTTGTTTGCTTCCAACCATATTGAGTATTACCTTTATTTTGCTAAGTGATATGTCGGTCTATCTAAAAGTGTTACTTATATTTTTGTTGTTAGTGGTAGTGGCGTATGCGGCTTTTACTATTCATCAACAAGTAATTTTTCAGCTAAGAACATCGACCAATTTAGTCGAATCTATGACTTTGGGAGACTACAGCCTGCGGGCTAACAATAAGCAAATAAAGGGCGCGCTAAGCGATTTTAACAAATTGCTCAATAATTTAGCCGAAAGACTAGCGCAACAAAACTTAATCACTCGCGAGCAACAGATTTTGTTAGGCAAAGTGACAAGTCAAATCGACGTTGCCATAGTAGCGGTCGACCACAATAATAATATTAGTTTAATGAACCCAGCAGCTGAACGACTTTTTAATAAAAAATTTAGCGAATTAGAAGCTTGGCCAATAGAGAATTTAGGCTTACAAAATGTTATTAAACAAGCCACTAGTAAAGTCACCGAATTTGAAATCAATCAAAGTCAACGAAAAGTATACGTTCGTGCCGATACCTATTTTGAGCTTGGCAAACAACAACATCTGATCTTTATTACAGATATCCAAAACTTGTTACGCGATGAAGAACGCTTAGCCTGGCAACGTTTATTGCGAGTGCTTAGCCATGAGATTAATAATTCACTCACACCAATTGCATCAATAAGTGAAACCCTCTCACATATTTTACATGTTCAAACTAAAAGCACGCCAGACAATGATAAATCACGCAGTATTGATACTGACAACTATCAACTATTGGCAGAGGGTTTGCAGGTTATTACAGAAAGAGCGCATTCACTCAATCGCTTTATTCAGGATTATCAGCAACTCACAAAACTACCGGCACCCGTTAAAACCGTATTTGCGATAAGGCCATTTATTTTGCAAATTTGCCAATTATTTGAAACTACTCAAGTACATCTTTTAAGTGATGATATTGATGTTTTTGCCGACCGTGAGCAACTTCAGCAAGTGTTTGTGAATTTGCTGAAAAATGCCGAAGAAGCGAATTTGGCGAATAAAAAAAATAAGGAAAAGGCTGAATCATCAGAAGTTGCTATCGTTTGGTTTGTTGAACACGCTATGGTGCACGTGCATGTTTATGATAAAGGAAATGGGATAAAAAACCATGAAAATTTATTTGTACCCTTTTACACCACTAAACCTAAAGGCAGTGGCATTGGCTTAAGTTTAAGCCAGCAAATTGCATTGAATCACAGCGGCGATTTGAGCCTTACAAATGTTCACGAGGGCGATTCCTTGTTAAAGATAATGCCAGACTTTAGGGGGGCAAAAGCAACGTTTATTATTCCAATTGCTACCCACGACTTGGTCAATGAGAAGCGTTAAGATGAGAATAGTCACACAAGTACTGATAGAAATAGTGATAAGGCATAAAAATGAAAATTAGCGTACAAAAACAAGATTTTGATGTCAGCAAAGAATATCAATATCTCATTCAAAATAATCAAGAGGATGGTGCTTTAAGCATGTTTGTTGGGCGTGTGAGAAATCGGAATGAAGCCTCAGATGTGAGGTCGTTAGAGCTTGAGCATTATCCTGAAATGACTCAAAGAAGCTTGAGCAACATCGCGATTCAAGCTAAACAAAAGTGGCCTATAGGCAAAGTTAGTATCATACACAGATTTGGTAAGCTTACTCTTGGGGAACAAATTGTGTTCGTAGGGGTAACAAGTGCTCATCGAGAAGCGGCATATCAGGCAAATCAATTCATTATGGATTTCTTGAAAACTCGCGCGCCATTTTGGAAAAAAGAGACACGATCTACGGGCGATGTTTGGATCGATGCTAACGAAAAAGACAAAAAAGCCGCACTGAAATGGGAATAGTCGCACCCATTAATAAATATCACATATTTTTGCTAAAAATAAGCAAGTAAGGAATAACTTCACTTCTATCACCTGTGTTATATACGTGAAATTTTAGTCAAGGAATTGGCTCGTTTTTTTAGGTATATTTTTCTATTCTTTACAGGCTATTTTTATACCAGTCACTTATCTAGCGTTTTCATTTTTATTAAAGTAAAGAAAAATAAGACCCTAGCTACTACATGCACTTTTTAAGTGCGCGACAGGCAAAAAATTACCGCTATACACCCATCAAGCTTTCCATTATAAATCCGATTCTAACCTTAGGACTTACATTAATATGTAGCGCCTAAAAAATCTGAAATTGATGACTAATAACGCCAAATGGTACGTCTGCCCGTGTGCAAAATGAAGTATATAAAAGTAATGATAATGTGGCCGAGTATGCTGAAAAACAGTTGCGCCTGTTTGTTTATATTATTATTTATGCTAGCGCCTCTTGAGCTTTATGCACAACAAGATTCTGATCAAATTGAACTGATTGAGTTAAGCATTTCACCTTCCTCTTTGCTAGCGGTAAGAACGGACTCTCGGATTACAATTTCATTGAATATAGCTTCTGATTCGCAAGTAAGCACTAACTTATTTTATCTAGAAAACATACAAAACGGTGAAAGGATCGAGTTCATTCAGTCAGGTGATTGGCAACAGAACGAAAATGCGTACTCTGCCGAATTTATTGCCAATTTTTCAACCAATAGCTCTAGTGGTATTTGGGCAGTAAGTGGTTTAGAAATCACAAACGCCAACGGAGGGAGCACAACCGACTATGATACTCTTGACGAGTTGATTGTTGCCGGCTTTAATCCTTTCATTTCGTTGGCGCAAGAAATCAGCGAACAAATATTTGATAGCAGCGTAAACGCAAGCGACGAGTTTAGCCAGTCGGGTGAAAATCAAAATAGCGTACTAAGCTTTGAGCTTCAAAATCAAGCTAATTATGTGCTGTGGTTTGTCCCTCAGCCTGGAACGGAATTAGACAATATAACTTTTGAGGGTAGCGTTAGTCTGGAGCAAAATTGCTCAGTATTTACAGATTTTGCAAAATGTTCTCTTTTTACCGGAAATAATAACGCCTTACTACAAACGGTTTTCGGCATTATTGGCAGTACTTCGGCAGATATAAATACCTTTGGTTATAGTGTATTAGTACAAGCCGAAAGCATGCAAAATCCAATTGATAGCCCTGCTTTTGAGGCACTTTGGTCAAATAATTTCCTTATTTTCCCGGCTGTTGATTTTGATAACGATGGTTTGACCAATGAACAAGATTTAGATGATGACAATGACGGTGTTCCGGATTCAATCGATAGCTTTCCCTTTGACCCTAATGAGTCAGAAGATGCTGATGGCGATGGTGTCGGCAATAATGGCGATACAGATGACGATAATGACGGTACGCCTGACGAGAATGACGATTTCCCCTTTGATAGCTCAGAAAGTAGGGATACGGACAACGATGGTTTGGGTAATAATGCCGATACTGATGACGATAACGACGGTGTTGTCGATTCAGCAGATGCGTTCCCTGTCAATCCTGACGAAACTATCGATACGGACGCTGATGGCATTGGCAACAATGAAGATACAGATGACGACAATGATGGCGCACAAGATGAGTTTGATGCTTTTCCGTTAAACTCAAGAGAAAGTGTCGATACTGACGGAGATGGAGTAGGCAATAACCAAGATGCTGATGATGACAATGACGGCATAATAGATGTTTTTGATGATTTTCCACGTGACCCTAGTGAGAGTGTAGATTCAGATAACGACGGAATCGGGAATAACACTGATACTGATGACGACAATGACGGTATTCCAGACAATATTGATGAGTTCCCTCTAGATCCTGGTGATTTTAGAGACAATGATCAAGACGGTATTGGCGATAATAGTGATCCTGATGACGACAATGACGGTGTTCTGGATACCGCTGATGCCTTTCCATTTAACTCAGCTGAGTCAGTCGATACTGATGGCGATGGTGTAGGTAACAATGCTGACAATGACGATGATAACGACGGTTTAGACGACTTGTTTGATAGTTTTCCAACTGACCCGCGCGAATCTATGGATTTTGACGGTGATGGTATTGGTAACAATCAAGACACTGATGATGATAACGACGGTGTATTAGATGTTGTTGATGCATTTCCATTTGCCGTAAGTGAATGGTTTGATACCGACAACGATGGTATTGGAAATAATGCTGACCCAGATAACGACAACGATGGTGTTGAGGATGAGTTTGACGCCTTTGAAAATGACCCTAGCGAATATTCTGATTTTGACGGTGATCGTATCGGCGATATAGCTGATGAAGACGATGATAATGACGGCGTTGATGATAACATTGATGCGTTTCCATTTGATGCAAATGAATCAGTAGATACAGATGGCGATGGCATAGGGAATAATGCCGATAATGACGATGACGGTGATCGCGTTGAAGATGAATTTGATTTATTTCCCTTAGACAAAACAGAATTTGCTGATAACGATCTCGATGGAATTGGTAATAACCGCGATAACGATGACGACAACGATGGCGTAATAGACAGTCAGGATGCTTTTCCATTAGACGCTACTGAGACGCGCGATTTTGATCAGGATGGAATAGGCGACAACGCTGATACCGATGATGACAACGATAATGTACTAGATGAAAACGACCTATTTCCCTTTGATGAAAATGAATGGGCTGACAACGACTTAGACAATATAGGCGACAACCGCGACCAAGACGACGACAACGACGGCGTTTTAGACGAGCAAGATGTGTTTCCTTTTGACGCGTCAGAAAGTAGCGATTTTGACTCAGATGGTATTGGTAATAATGCAGATCCGGACGACGACAACGACGGTGTCTTGGACGACGTAGATGCGTTTCCTTTTTCAGCAAACGAGTCAATTGATACCGACGGTGACGGCATAGGCAACAACCAAGATACAGATGATGATAATGACGGTATTGTCGACAGCGATGACAGCCAGCCATTAAATCCAGCTATTGGAGACGATCAGCCAGCAATTCTTGATCAATTAGAAGATCAACAAATTGAGGCGACTGGCCCACTAACAGCTATTGACTTAGATCCACCGAGAGTGCGTGATAACAATCTTAACCCCGCCATTTTAGTGAATGACTATCCTGGGCCTTTGCCACTTGGCGATACACTTGTTACTTGGACTGCAATTGATTATGCGGGTAACCAATCACAAATTAGCCAAATTGTTTCAGTGGTTGATACCACGCCACCTGAGTTTCCTGGAAGTGAGCAACTTATTGAAGTTTCGTCTGAAGGGGAATTCACCGATATCGAGCAAGCCCTACAGCTAAGCGCAATTGATCTTGTCGATGGTGCATTAGCGGTTGATGCGCTTACTAGTACATTGCTTACGAGTGGACGTAACAGTGTCATGGTTAGTGCAGAAGATCTCTCAGGTAATATTGCCGTGACGGAAGTTTTTGTGCATGTATTACCACAAGTAGAGAGTAAATCATTGTACAAAGCCGCCCCAAGCGCTGCGATTTCTGTACCGATTGGACTGTCGGGACACGCCCCAGAATACCCTGTTATTATTCAATATAGCCTGTCTGGCCCGCATCTAGGCAACAATACGGGTAGTATTAGTGTGACCGAAAGTGGCGGTGATGAGGCCAAAATTGCAATAGCGATTAGTCCTACAGCATTGATTGGCGAACAAATTATCATTAGTTTTGATAGCGCTCAACATGCCAGTTTACAGCAGACCAATAGTATTTCTATTGATATCACTGCCGACAACGAAGCACCACTTATTGAATTTGACATTCAACAGAATGGTCAAACTTTCACGACATTTGCCGCAGACCAAGGGCCAATATCGCTGGTGGCTGAGGTCAATGATATTAACCTAAGCGACCAACATATATTGACCTGGCGATTGTTGAATCAAAATGGCGAAGACCTATTCGAAACCCAACAAATTGCTAATCTCTCAAACGCACCGCATATTTTTAGCTTTGATCCTTCTGGTTTGGATATTGGTAACTTTTTGGTTGAATTGTCGGCGACAGAAATTAATACACAAACTGAATTTTCAGTATCACGAACTAAACCATTAATATTACTTGCCAGCATGCCAATTTTATCGGCACAAATTGATACTGACTTTGACGGCATGAGTGACGCACAAGAAGGCTTTTTAGATACTGACGGAGATGGCATCGCTGATTATCTAGATAACAACAGAAAACTATCTTCTTTAAGCTCAGGCATAAGTGAGCAATCGCTAACAACCTTGGCTGGATATCGTTTAGTAGCAAGTGAAATTAGTCAAATAGCAAACTCTGGCAAGGCGGTTGTTAGTCGTATTAGCCAAGCAGAATTAGAAGCTTTTGGTGGCGCCAATGCAGGTCCCAGCTCAGTTGCCAAAGATACTCGCTTTAGTGCAGTGCAAAGTATTCATGCATTTTCTATTGAAGGCCTAAGTTTTATTGGTGAAAGTGTGCCAGTTACCATACCTCTGGCCACTGGAACCGAAATTCCTGCTAATGCAGAATATCGTAAATTTGATGCAGAACGGTCTTGGTTTAGCTTTGTAGAAAATGAACATAATCAAATTTATTCGGCAGGTTTTGATCATAATGGTAATTGTCCTGCAATCGATTCGAGTGCCTATGCCAGTGGGTTAAATCAAGGAGATACTTGTATCAAGTTGGTTATTCAAGATGGAGGACCAAATGACGCAGACAATAAAGCGAACGGTGTGATTAAAGACCCTGGAGTTTTAAGTGTCCCTTTACCTAATTCTTTGCCAATTATTTCGGTCGCTCGCCAAACTAATGTGACAGAGGGTGAATTGGTGCGTGTAGACGCAAGTCAAACCACTGATGCAGAAAATGACCAATTAGTATTTAAATGGACACAATTGAGTGGATTTGACATTGATTTAACAGAAAAGACAAGTCCACTTCTAAGTTTCACAGCGCCTGCCGTTTCTAGATCGGAAAATCTATTATTCAGGCTGGACGTATTTGATGGTAAAGATACGGCTTCTACTACTGTTACCGTTAGTATACGAAATATAAACGCTAGCCCAACAGTAAATATTCAAAAGTACCAATCGGCTATTCGAGCTAATGAGACGCTAGTCTTAACTGCATCCATAGCAGATGATGACAATGACGTACTGAGTATAGAGTGGCGACAAATATCAGGGCCGACAATCCAACTGCAAAATGCAACTACGCCATCAGTTAGTTTTGTTGCCCCAGAATTGACTACAAATCAAAATATTGTGCTGACTGTGTTTGTGTCTGACGGCACAAAAGAAGTGTCTGCAACAGCCACAATTTTGGTTCAAGCAAATCAAAGTCCTGAAACTGTTGATGACAGCAATGATGAAGGCGGTGGCGGCGCTATGCATGCCATTTGGATATTGTTTTTGAGTATCACACTGGTATTTAGAAGCAGATATCAACACACCCAGGATTCATTTTCAGATATCTCGACCAGCTAAGGCTGAAGTCGCATAGCGAATATTGCCGACTTTGTATTATGTTAGATCATCTCAATTTTGATAATGACGTTAATTCAAAATTGCCTTATGACTAAAAATGCGTAAAAAGGTGATTAGCATGAGCTATGCAAAAGAATACCAAAATTCAATTCAAAACCCTGAACAATTTTGGCTAGACAAAGCAAAAGACTTGCCATGGTTTAAAGCGCCCAATAAGGCTTTAAGCTCGAGTGAAAATGGCTTGTACCAATGGTTTGCAGATGCTGAACTTAATACCTGTTATATGGCGTTAGATTATCATGTAAAGAATGGTCGTGGCCAACAAACAGCCATAATTTATGATTCGCCGGTTACCTCAACAAAGCAGCTTATTAACTATCAAGATTTGCTCGAACAAGTTGCTAGTTTTGCTGGTTTGTTGCGAGCACAAGGCGTAAATAAAGGCGATCGTGTCGTGATCTATATGCCGATGATACCCCAAGCGCTTGTCGCTATGCTAGCGGTTGCAAGGTTAGGCGCGGTGCACTCTGTTGTGTTTGGTGGTTTTTCTGCAAATGAACTGGCAGTACGAATAGACGATGCAAGACCCAAAGTACTGGTAAGTGCTTCTTGTGGAATCGAAGTGAGTCGCACTATTGAATATAAACCCTTGGTAGATGAAGCTTGTATTATTGCGACGCACAAGCCTAACAAAGTAATTGTATGGCAACGTCAAGAGTGCATTGCATCGATGCAAGCTGAACGTGATATTGACTGGCAGGTAGAAGCGAAAAAAGCGATACCAGCTGACTGTGTCACTGTAAAAGGCAGTGATCCGCTATACATTTTGTATACCTCAGGTACAACTGGCAAACCTAAAGGAGTGGTAAGAGATAACGCCAGTCATGCAGTAGCGTTGAAGTACTCAATGCAAGCTATCTATAATATTGCGCCCGGCCAAGTGTTTTGGGCCGCTTCAGATGTAGGTTGGGTTGTTGGGCATTCGTACATTGTGTACGCACCTCTATTGCATGGCTGCACAAGCATAGTATACGAGGGTAAACCAGTTCGAACACCTGATGCAGGCGCATTTTGGCGGGTTATTGAAGAATATGACGTGAAGGCAGTTTTTGCGGCACCTACCGCTTTTAGAGCCATTCGTAAAGAAGACCCTGAAGCAAACTTAATTCAGGATTATGATTTGAGTTGTCTAGATACTATTTTTATGGCGGGCGAGCGTTTGGACCCATCTACATACGAGTGGACCACCGAAAATACAGGTAAGCCAGTTGTTGACCATTGGTGGCAAACAGAAACTGGATGGGCAATAAGTGCCAACCCAATTGGTATTGAGCCCTTGGAGACCAAAGCGGGTTCATCGACTAAACCGGTGCCAGGATTTGATGTACAAATTTTAGATGCCAATGGAACACCTTTACCACCCAATACTCAGGGTTCAATTGCCATCAAGCTACCTTTACCACCCTCGTGTTTAAATACAATTTGGGGCGATTTTGGGCGGTTTAACGATGGGTATTTAACTGAGTTTCCGGGTTATTATTGTTCTGGTGACGGCGGGTATATAGATGAAGACGGTTATCTTTTTGTTATGGGGCGTACCGACGATGTTATTAATGTAGCTGGACATCGTTTGTCTACCGGTGAAATGGAAGAAGTGTTGGCCTCGCATAATGCCGTTGCAGAATGCAGTGTTATTGGCATACATGACAAGCTAAAAGGGCAAGTGCCGGTGGGATTGGCATTACTTAAAGATGGTGCAGATATCAGCGAGCTTGAATTACAATCTGATTTAGTCGCTATGGTTCGTAAAGAAATTGGCGCTGTTGCCTGTCTTAAACAAACTCTGATAGTGCCGCGTTTGCCCAAAACACGGTCTGGAAAGATATTGCGGAAACTATTGCGCCAAATAGCAGATAACCAATCGTTTGCTGTGCCTTCAACCATTGATGATCCTAGCAGCGTAGCCGAGATTCAAGCTATTATGCAAGAAAATGGTTTGGTAAAAACAATTGAAGAATGAGTAAGCCAAAAACCGGGTAAGTAATTGATTTTAATGTCTTGTACTTCGATGCCGATAACTCATTATGTAGTTAACATTAAAGCAACTCGAACGCAGTATTTACGTGGCATGAACAACCAAGCGACAAATAAAGATCAAAGCGTCGGGGCATCCAAAAGACCTGAGTTTTGGCAGGTCCAAATCAAAACCACTCAGTTAGCTGCGCTCACTGATATTGCATTCTTTTTCATTTTTTACGTACTAGATTCGCCTATACTTGCTTGGTTTAACATTATTAGTGTTGCTATGTATGTGTCGGCTTACTATGCGATAAAGCGCAGAAACAACAAATTAGCCGTTATACTGATTTTTACTGAAGTGCTTGTGCATGCTGCTATTGGGGTAGTACTGATAGGATGGAATAGTGGTTTTCATTATTATCTGCTGATATTTATTCCTGCTTTGTGTCTTTCGTCTTCGCGGCGCAATGCGATATTTGCGCTCACATTGTTATTTGCCTATTACGTGACTTTGAGCATGCTAAGTTGGTCAAGTAATCCTATTCAGCCTATCAATGCCGTTGCGTTAAACTTTGTGCATGTCTTTAATTTGAGTGTTGTTTTTTCATTATTTAGCTACTTGTCATTTTTCTATTTGGGTACGGTAAAAAAAGCGCAGAAAAAACTACATAAAATGGCAACAACTGACCCGCTCACTACCCTATACAATCGCAGACATCTTAACGTATTGGCGGATATTGAAGTGGAGCGCGCAAAAAGATACAAAAACGCATTTTGTGTCATGCTTATTGATATAGACCATTTTAAAACTATAAATGATAACCATGGACATGAAGTGGGAGATAAAGTGTTGGTATGTGTCGCTGATATTCTAATCGCCAAAATGCGTGAAAAAGATATCATCGCGCGTTGGGGCGGAGAGGAATTTCTCATTATTTTACCAAGTTTATCGTCCAATGAAGCTCGTATCAGTGCCGAGCGAGTGCAAGCAGAGCTTGCCGATTATAACTGGAATGCAGCCTTAGGTTTTGATTTGCAAACAACAATGAGCGCTGGTATCAGTCACTACAAAGAAAAAGAAGACTTAAACGCGGCGATAGCCCGTGCTGATCATGCTTTATATCGAAGTAAAGCAAATGGCAGAAACAGAATTGAAATAGAAGAGCTAGACGCAGAAAATAAAGCCCGCGCCTAACAAATTAAGATCAATACTCAATCACCACTTTGCTGCGTAAATCTTCATCTTCAATTTCAAGGTCAACAGGTCTGCGCAAAATGATATCACCTTTCACATTAGAGCCACTTTCAATACTGAGTATTGGGTCAGGCCCATTATAATAGTTTTTACTATTTTTATTTCCAAAAACGATATCACCATCAACAATAGTATTGTCAAGCAAATTGATATTGCCGTTTATTGTCTCAACGTTACCCCCTACATCGACATTTTTTAACTCAATAGTGCCATTAACGGTAGCCACCTTCCCGCCAATCTCGCTATTCTTGCTCAATTGGATTTTGCCATTTACGGTCGTCACTTCTTCACTAACATTTAAACCTTCATCAGCACTAAGTTTTCCGTTAACACTAGACAATTTGGTGGCCGTTACGTTTTCACCTACACGCAATCGTCCATTTACGCTAGTTATTTTGTTTGCCTGAACATTATCACCAATCGTTAAACTGCCATTAACTGATGATGCATTTCCAATGGTTTGCCCACTCTTTACCGTTAATGATTTATTGACTGAAGAAAAATTGCCACCGTCGGCAATACCCTTTTTACTAGTTGCGTTTGCATCGACCTGCACAATGCAACCAGCAAGCAGTGCCATCGTAAAAGCCCCAATTAGTAATGAGTAGATAGGTTTTTGAGTAATATTATTCATTTTTGTATCCTTGTGGAACGCTGTTTTTGTAGGGTCAGTTTAGTTAGTCGAATGATAAATGACAAAGGTTTACATGAGCTAATAAATAAATTGCATCGCAATATTGTCGACAAAAATCAAGATGAAACGAAAGTATTATTGAAATAAAAGCTAAAATAAGTATTATTGTCGACAATATTCACAAATGGTAATCATGTGACACCTTTAACTGAAACGCCAATTACTACCGCTGACAAAACATTTATTAGCCTTCGCAAGGATATTGTTGAAGGTAGTATAGCAGCGGGCTCAAAACTCAATGAAGCCGAATTGTCGACAAAGTATGCGGTTAGCCGAGCTGTGATAAGAGAAGCTATCAACAAGCTAGAAAACACTAATCTTCTTGAGCGTAAAGCTAATGTGGGCGCTAAGGTCGTTACCTTAAGTCAATCAGGTCTTATTCAATTGTATCAAGTGCGTGAATCGCTCGAAGGCATGGCTGCACGCTTAGCTGCAGCAAATATGACCAACAATGAAATTGACCAAGTAAATACTTTGCTTCAACAGCATTCTGGTAGTGTGAAAGAATCACAACGATATTACCAAGAGGCCGGTGATGTGGATTTTCACTATCGAATTGTGCTTGGTAGTCACAATCAACATCTAATAAGCATGTTAATGAATAATATCTATCACTTAGTACGCATGTACCGAGTACAGTTAGGTATGGCTGGCCCGCGGGTTACAACTGCATTTGCCGAGCATCAGCATATTGTGCAAGCCATATCAAATCGCGATCAAGAATTAGCCGAAATATTAATGCGAAGACATATCGCTTATTCCCGAAACAACATCGAACAAAAGCTACAGGACACTCCCTTATGAATTCAGAAATAAAAAGTGCAGGTAAAAGATTTAGGCAGGCTTTAGCCGACACTGCGCCACTGCAAATTGTGGGCACAATTAATGCCTATACAGCAATGATGGCGAGGCAAATAGGGCATCAAGCTATTTATTTATCTGGCGGCGGAGTGGCGAATGCCTCATATGGTTTGCCTGATCTAGGCATGACGTCTTTGAATGATGTTTTGGTTGATGTACGCCGCATTACCGATGCATGCGATTTGCCATTATTGGTCGATATAGACACCGGTTGGGGTGGCGCATTTAATATCGCCAAAACCATAAAAGATATGCAAAAAGCGGGTGCGGCAGCTGTACATATGGAAGACCAAGTTGCACAAAAGCGTTGTGGACACCGTCCAAACAAAGAAATTGTAAGCACAGCTGAAATGGTTGACCGTATTCGGTCTGCGGTAGACGCTCGAACAGACCCTGACTTTTTTATCATGGCACGCACAGACGCATTTGCTCAAGAAGGGCTCGAAAAAGCCATACAACGAGCAAAAGCCTATGTTGAGGCTGGTGCTGACGGCATTTTCGCTGAAGCGATTCAAACTCAAGCGCATTATGAAGCATTTAATCGAGCACTCGATGTGCCTATTTTAGCTAATATTACGGAGTTTGGAAAAACTGAGCTTTGGAACAAGCAAGAGTTATCTGCTTGGGGGGTCGACATGGTGCTTTATCCATTAAGTGCATTCAGAGCGATGAACAAAGCAGCCGAAAATGTTTATCAACATATTTTGCAAGACGGTGACCAAAAAGCAGTATTAGACAGCATGCAGACCCGCATGGATTTATATGATTATTTAGGTTATCACGATTACGAGCAAAAGCTTGATGCTCTGTTCTCAAAAGAAAAATAGCACAACAACAACTTTGGAGTAAATAATGGCAAAAGTATTAAGTGGCGCAGGCTTGCGCGGACAAGTTGCAGGTAAAACAGCATTATCAACGGTCGGCGTTAGTGGTTCAGGTTTGACTTATCGTGGCTATGATGTGAAAGACTTAGCTGAAAATTGCGAATTTGAAGAAGTCGCCTACCTAATTTTAAAAGGGAAGTTACCAACACAAGCAGAATTAGATAATTACAAGGCGCTTTTAAAGCGTCAACGAGACCTCCCTAATGCACTAAAAGACGTCCTCGAGAGAATTCCCGCTGAAGCTCATCCTATGGATGTGCTACGTACGGGTTGTTCTATGTTAGGTAACTTAGAAATAGAAGCTGATTTTTCTCAGCAAGACGATATTACTGACCGCATGTTAGCTTGCTTCCCAAGCATCATTTGCTACTGGTATAAATATTCACATGAAGGCACGAGAATCGACGTTAATACCGATGATGATTCTATAGGTGCACACTTTTTACACATGCTTCATGGCAAAAAGCCAAGTGCATTGCATGAAAAAGTAATGCATGTCTCTTTGATTTTGTATGCAGAACATGAATTTAACGCGTCTACTTTCACCGCAAGAGTTTGTGCGTCCACCCTCTCGGATATGCATTCTTGTATAGTGGGTGCGATTGGATCATTGCGCGGTCCTTTGCACGGTGGGGCGAACGAAGCCGCAATGGACATGATTGAGCGATTTAACAACCCTGAGCACGCAGAAAAAGAAATGATGGGTATGCTTGAACGTAAAGAAAAAATCATGGGCTTTGGGCACGCGATTTATTCTGAGTCAGACCCAAGAAACGCGATCATTAAACAATGGTCTGAAAAATTATCAGAAGAGTTTGGCGACAGCACCTTATACGATGTATCGGTGCGTTGTGAAGCGGTTATGAAGCGTGAAAAAGGCTTGTTTTGTAATGCCGATTTTTTCCATGCATCTGCCTATAATTTTATGGGTATCCCGACTAAATTATTTACCCCAATATTTGTCATGTCACGACTCACTGGTTGGGCCGGCCATGTAATGGAGCAGCGAGCTGACAACCGTATTATTAGACCCTCTGCTGACTATACAGGCGAAGATTTACGCAAAGTTGAAGCCATTGAGCATAGGGTGTAGCAAAGATAATAGCGCTTGAACCTTAACCACTAAGAAATTAGAGAAAGTGAAATGAATTATAAGTATAGAAAGCCCTTTGTTGCTGGTGATTTAGATATAAGTATTGATTATTTTGATACTCGCACAGCGGTTGACGACATAGAAGTAGGTGCTTATGCAGAATTACCCTACACCTCGAAAGTGTTAGCTGAAAACCTCGTGCGTAAATGCGACCCCAATATGCTGACAGATGCACTAAAGCAGCTAATATACAGAAAACGTGATCTCGATTTCCCTTGGTTTCCAGCGCGAGTTGTTTGCCATGATATTTTAGGACAAACAGCTTTGGTTGATTTAGCCGGTTTACGCGACGCAATCGCGTTAAAAGGCGGTAATCCTGCAAAAGTCAATCCAGTGGTGCCAACACAACTCGTTGTTGATCATTCTCTAGCGGTAGAACATGCAGGCTATGAAGACAATGCCTTCGAGAAAAACCGTGCCATTGAAGATCGTCGCAATGAAGATCGTTTTCACTTTATCAATTGGTGCAAAACGGCTTTTGAGAACGTTGATGTAATCCCCCAGGGCAACGGCATTTTACACCAAATAAACTTAGAACGGATGTCACCAGTTGTGCAACAACGAGATGGTGTGGCGTTTCCTGATACTCTAGTAGGCACAGACAGTCACACGCCGATGGTTGATGCTTTGGGTGTTATTTCTATTGGTGTAGGCGGCCTCGAAGCGGAAAGTGTAATGCTAGGACGGGCCTCTTATATGCGTTTACCAGATATTGTCGGGGTAGAATTTACTGGCAAACCTCAAGAGGGCATAACGGCAACAGATGTGGTGTTGGCATTGACGGAGTTTTTGCGTAACGAGAAAGTAGTATCAAGCTATTTAGAGTTTTACGGTGAAGGTACCAAGCACCTAACCTTGGGCGACAGAGCCACCATTAGTAATATGACGCCAGAATATGGCGCAACCGCTGCCATGTTTTATATCGACGAGCAAACAATTGAATATTTAACCTTAACCGGCCGTAGTGATGAACAAGTAAAGTTAGTAGAAGCTTTCGCTAAAGAGACTGGTTTATGGGCTAGTGAAATGCAATCCGCAAAATATGAGCGAACACTAACATTTGATTTATCAAGTGTTGGACGCAATATGGCAGGTCCATCTACACCGCATAATCGTCTTGCTACAAGTGATTTAAAGGCCCGGGGATTGTTAGGTGATTACACTTCAAACAATGGTCAAATGCCAGACGGGGCTGTCATTATTGCAGCGATTACAAGTTGTACCAACACTAGTAACCCACGCAACATGATAGCAGCCGGCTTAATTGCACGAAACGCAAATAAAAAAGGTTTGTTGCGCAAACCTTGGGTGAAGAGTTCACTAGCTCCCGGTTCAAAAGCCGTTAAATTGTATTTAGAAGAAGCTGGTCTATTAGCAGAGTTAGAAAACTTGGGTTTTGGTGTGGTTGCTTTTGCATGCACATCTTGTAATGGTATGAGCGGGGCATTGGACCCCAAAATTGCCGACGAAATAAAAGCAAGAAATCTCTACAGTACGGCTGTATTGTCGGGCAACCGTAACTTTGACGGGCGTATTCACCCCCATGCAGACCAAGCTTTTTTAGCCTCTCCTCCGTTAGTTGTTGCATACGCAATTGCAGGAAGTATTCGTTTTGATATAGAAAAAGACCCACTTGGTTTTGATGAAAATGGTAAGGCTATTTTATTGAAGGATATCTGGCCGACTGATGAAGAAATAAACGCAGTGGTAAAATCATCAGTTAAACCGGAACAGTTTAGAAAAGTATATGAGCCTATGTTTGCTATAAAAACTGGCCAAGATACACTTTCAGACCCCTTATATGACTGGCGAGAAATGAGTACTTATATTCGTCGACCTCCTTATTGGGAAGGCGCTTTAGCGGGTAATCGCTCACTGTGCCAATTACGGCCGTTAGCCGTACTAGGTGATAATATAACAACCGATCATTTGTCTCCCTCTAATGCCATTATGGCTAGCAGCGCGGCGGGTGAGTACTTGGCTAAAATGGGTTTGCCCGAAGAAGACTTTAATTCTTATGCAACTCATAGAGGCGACCATCTAACAGCACAGCGAGCAACCTTTGCTAATCCTAAGCTATTAAATGAAATGGTGAAAGACGATACCGGGAGCGTTAAACAAGGTTCATACGCAAGAGTGGAGCCTGAAGGTGAGGTTATGCGCATGTGGGAAGCTATCGAGACTTATATGCATCGTAAACAACCTTTGATTATTGTTGCTGGCGCTGATTATGGCCAGGGTTCGTCGCGTGATTGGGCCGCTAAGGGTGTACGTTTAGCAGGGGTCGAAGTCATAGTGGCTGAAGGTTTTGAGCGAATTCACCGCACCAATTTGATTGGTATGGGGGTATTGCCCTTGCAGTTTTTAGACGGTACTACACGCAAGACCTTAGTACTTGATGGCACTGAAACCTATGATGTTTTAGGCATACCTCAGGCCGGTAAATTGTTAACACTAAAGATTACTCGCACAAACGGCGAGCTACTTGAGATAGAAGTGATGTGCCGATTAGATACGGCTGAAGAAGTATCTATTTATGCAGCCGGTGGCGTATTACAGCGCTTTGCCGAAGATTTCTTAGCTAGTGCATAAGGTATTTGTGTTGATCATGGGGCATATTAAACAAGCATCAAAACCGAGGGAAAATAATGACACAAAATAGTAAGCCTTCAATGGTGTATAAGCCGCAACGTAAAATTGCTGCAAACTATATGCGCGGTGGCACTAGCAAAGGTGTGTTTTTTAAACTTGAAGATCTTCCCGAGCAAGCGCAACAAGCAGGAGAATATCGAGACCAGTTGCTGCTAAGAGTGATCGGTAGTCCTGATCCATACGGTAAGCATACAGATGGTATGGGTGGGGCAACTTCGAGTACGAGCAAGGTTGTTATTTTAAGTCAAACAGACAATAGCAAACATCATGTTAACTACTTATTTGGACAAGTCGCGATAGACAAGGCTTTTATAGATTGGAGTGGTAATTGTGGGAATTTAACCGCTGCAGTTGGCGCGTTTGCGATTGAAAGTGGCATCGTACCTGAACATTTATTGCCTGAAAACGGGGTTTTTGAAGTGCGTATTTGGCAGCAAAATATCAAAAAAACAATTGTTGCCCATGTACCCATAGCAAATAATAAGGTACAAGAAACCGGCAATTTTGAACTAGATGGAGTAACGTTTCCGGCCGCCGAAGTATCAATCGATTTTCTTGATCCTGCCGGCGACCCTAACGAGTCTAATGGTGTTCTGCCAACTGGAAACTTGATTGATACTCTCGATGTGCCCGATGTTGGTAGCTTTGAAGCAAGTTTTATTGATGCGGGTATACCCACCATATTTTTGAATGCTCATGAGTTAGGCTATACAGGATGTGAGCTTCAAGAAGATATCAACTCAGATGCCGAGGCGTTAAAGAAGTTTGAAACAATCCGGGCATATGGGGCAATTCAAATGGGCCTTATTAGCGATATTAGTGAAGCAGAATCACGTCAACATACACCTAAAATTGCCTTCGTGTCTGCTGCAAAGGCCTATACAAGCGCAAGTGGCAAAGATATTTCTAAAGATAATGTAGACCTATTAGTACGAGCATTGTCTATGGGGAAATTACACCATGCAATGATGGGAACTGCTGCTGTAGCGATTGGTACGGCAGCCGCCATACCTGGGACATTAGTTAATTTAGCAGCAGGTGGAGGCGTACAAGATAGTATTGTATTTGGTCACCCGTCGGGTGTATTAAAAGTAGGTGCGCAAGCCCAAAATTTCGACGGAAAATGGACGGTGAGCAAAGTAAGTATGAGCCGTAGTGCTCGAGTGCTGATGGAAGGTTTTGTAAGAGTCAGTTTACCGCAATGAATACGCTACACGTCACTTTTTAATAGCTCGCCTATCGCGTGCAAAAAGCCACAAAATGCCAGCAACCAACATACCAAATGTCACCGGGGCAGGTACCTGAGTGGCCAAAGTGCTTTCAATTGGGCGAGGTAAGGGGCCGCGCCCTGTGGCCGAATTATCTGCATTACTCGCGTTATATTTGCCGCCAGGCCCAGAGGGTGCTTGTGAAGTTTGCCAGAAGAAAGTGATTGCTTCTCCGGTATCCCAAGCTCCTGAACTAATTGTCCAAACTAGTTCGCCAGTGCTGCTTTGGTGCACTTCAAAACTAAGTTTTGCATTTTGTGCCGCTGTATAGCTATACCCGGCCACACCATTAAAACCGCTTGCTTCAAAACCTAAGCTAAAGCGTTTTACATTTTCGAAATTGATCACAGTTTCAGGATTGGGGAAAGGTTTGTCGTTTGCTTTGTCGACACCTGGAATGACAGTATGCTGATACGTGTAAATCGTACCACTTGGATTTTTAGATACAATGCATTCATCCATGTCTTCTGGGCAACTAACACTACTAGTTAAATCACCTAAGCTATCGCCATTTTTATCAATGAGTGATACTTCAACTTCAGGTCCAACTGGCCCAACAATTTTGGCGCCCATTTCAATCTTATCTAAGTTCGTTATTGAAATATCAGAGGCGTTGGAAGAGACAGCAAAAAATGCTGAAATCCATAAAAATTTGTATAAATTCCGTTTAATCATAATGTTAATTTTTAACTACGCAATAACATTAGTTTAACGCAAATTTATCCTGTAGTTAATCATTTTTATTTTTGTATTCAATAACAAGGAGTTAGTTAATTTATAAGCGAGAGTAAATGGTTTAACTCAGTATTTATTGCGCTTGGGTCCAACTCGGGGAGCTTAGCAAATGCTTGTTTTTCAGCAGTATCTGCACGTGTTTTACTTTGTCCCTCAAGTTGAGTAGCCACATCCAACAAACTTTTCATTTCTTCAAAATTTCCGCTGCAATGAAGAGCAACATCGCATCCGGCAGACAAGCAAGCCTCCGCGCGACTAGCCACATCGCCAGACAGTGCTTGCATATTAATATCATCAGACATCAGTAAACCATCAAATCCAATGTGTTGGCGAACAATTTTATTAATAAGCGTTGCGCTAATAGTTGCCGGTTGAGCGCTATCTATGTCAGAAAAAACGACATGAGCACTCATTGCCATCGCCTCATTAGATAGTGCCTGAAAGGGCAAAAAATCACATCGTGCTAGTTCGTTGAAGCTTGAACTCACAAGTGGTAATTTTAAATGGCTATCACTTGTTGCGCGGCCATGACCTGGTAGATGTTTAATAACGGGTGCAAGCCCAGCGTCCTTTATCCCTTGTACTATTTGTTTCCCAAGCGCAATTACTTGCTCTGGACTTGTACCTAGAGCTCTTTCGCTAATGATACTAGCAGCGTTACTTTGTGGCACATCGAGCATAGGCGCACAATTCACGTTAATCCCTAATCCTTTAAGTTCTAAACCTGTCAATAAGGCGTTTAAATAACAAGCTCTTTCAGCGAGTTTGGTATTTTTTAAATACATCTGAGCAAAAATCGTGGGGCTTGGAGGTACCCGCCAATAGGTATTTGGTAATCGAGATACTCTGCCACCTTCTTGGTCAATTAAGACCATGATATCTTCTCTATTGAGTGTTTGTTTAAACTGCTCTGTAAGTGCAATAACTTGGCTTGGATGGTCAATATTCCGAGCAAATAAAATAAACCCCAGAGGGTCGAGTTCCCTAAACAGGCTTATTTCGTTGTTGGAAAGAGAGAGGGTATGACAACCAACAATGATATTATTTGCCAAATCAGTGCTCCAAAAAGTCTGTTAAACAAGCTTGCGCTATAAGCATAAAGAGTAACCCAATAGTTTTTAGTTAGGTAAACTTATTTTTCCTAAACTCACCGCAGGTCCAGAATGTATTTCATCCGAATGGCTAGCATTAGCACTTTTATACACTTGGGTATCGCCAAAAATTGATTGATTGGCTAAAAGGGCAAAAAGAGCAGCTTCTTTAGAGTCTGCTTTCAAGCCCAATACTTCAAAATGATGAAAATGGCATTCAGGTAAATTTATCGCAATATTGTTCATTAGTACTTTGTTTTTGGGGCCTCCACCACTGGTATAGATATGAAGTTTTGTGGGGTCAATGTTGGCACTATTAAGTTGTGTATTGATTTCCTCACTAATGGTATCTGCGGTAAATTGATTGAGGGTAGCCATTACATTCTCAAATGAAATTTGATTTTTATTATGAAGAGCTTCGCGAAGAAGATCTTTATCTGTGATTTCCAAGCTTAATTGTTCAGCATATCTCATCTGTTTACAGTGATTTACCGCTTGATCGACATAAGATAAATTAAACAACTCTTGTCCCGTTGATTTTGGTGCATTTTGTGTCAAGAAACGGGTATTTTTTAATTCTTGCAGTAGACCATAATCGACGTCACCTGTAAGTGCTATTGCGCCTCGGTCATCAAATTGTAAATGGCCATTTGTTTCGCGCTTAACATAGGCGTCCATGAGCGTATTGCCTGGACCTGTATCGGTACAAATCATATCCTTAAATTGACAGGCCGCTGGGAGCAGAGTGAAATTGGCAATACCACCTATATTTAATAACAAACGATCTTGTTTCGGATCCTTATAAAGTAAATAATCGGCATAAGGCACCAATGGTGCGCCATCACCTCCAGCCGCCACATGTTTTTGCCGAAAATCACTTATAGTGATGATATTGGTTATTTGAGCGATGTGATCTCCGTCACCAATTTGCAGAGTGGAAGGTGTTTGATTGTCAGGTGCATGAAAAATAGTTTGTCCATGACTGGCGATTAAATCAATTTCGTTTGGATCGGTATCCCAACGCTTCAAACATTTCATAAGCATGTCTGCATGCGTTTTCGCGACCCAATTGTTGGCGGTGCAAACATCGATTAAACGACCATTTGGTTTGGCAAATAATTCAACAATTCTGCTTCGGTATGAGTCGTCGTACGCGATGGTAGTAAAAGAAATCACTTCTAATTTACTCGATTCATTTACACCACTTACTTTGCATAAAGCAATATCTAAGCCGTCGAGCGAAGTACCACTCATTAAACCTACAATCAAACGACTTGGTTTTTCTGACATAGCGAGGAGGCGTTTGAGTTGTTTATTCATAATTTTGCCAATGCCTTGAGAACTTTGATGATAACTGTGCGCTGTGCGCGGATAATAAATTTCTGCTCAACACTTGAGTTGAATGCATATTAACCCTTTGAAAATGCGAAAAAACAAAACTTAAAGAAGTATATCAAGCATTCTATAAAATACCTATGTATCAGTCCAAATTGTAAATCGTATCGCTTTACATATCTCTATTTGGTACGATTTTTGGTGTCGATAGGTGGATGCCTAAAGAAATTCGGAAATAAAGGACGACAATTGAAAACACTAGATATAGAAAATAATCCTGGAATAAGTGATGCGAAAAAACGTCTGGATCACGACGACTTGCGTAAAGAAATGTGTTTTTTGTTTCAACGAGTTAAAGACTTTGACCTTTTTGTCGGCGATGCGAATATACCGAAGCCGAAAGTGGATACTTTACGCAATACATATGACTCGAATCACTTAGAAAGATGTTTTGACGCTAATATTTTCATCAAGAGACTAGCACGCAGCATGCAGCATCGCTTTCCAAAGCATAAAGAGATAAAACTAGCGTTGTCGAGAGTTCCACCCACTTGCCATAGCGAATTTCATCTAGGCAAAGCATTGCATAATATTGTACTAAATGCGATGCAAGCGTCAAAACCATTCCAGCAAGTCAGCATAAAGTCATATACTCAAAACGGATTTATGTACATAGACGTATCTGATGTGGGTTGCGGGATCAGTTCAAAAGACATTGAAAAAGTATTTAGCCCCTTTTACACGACTAAAAACAGAAAAAGCGCGACCGGTTTAGGTTTAGCCATCAGTCAGCAAATTATTCTTGAGTATGACGGTAATATATTAGTATCAAGCAAACTCAACAAAGGCACTCATTTGCAGGTAAAATTACCTCTATCTACTTGGTATTTGCAGTAAATCACAAAAACAAAGCATCTATGGTCAGTTAGTTTAATAAACCTTGATAGACTTTGTTGGCTTTCTCAAAATCTTCCGATTTTTCTAATAATTTAGCATAAAGGGTATTGTCTACATCGGTTGGCTTTAATCCTAAGGCTTTGGTCACGGCCTTTTCAGCTAAGTCAAAGTCTTGGCTATTATAGGCAAGTTGAGCTAGAGTCGAATACAAAGAAGCGTCTTCAGGGGTCTTTTTAATTTCTGATTCAATATAGCGTAAAGCCTTTGATGGATTGGGTAATTTGATTTGTTTGAACAAATTAAGCTGGCTTGAATGTGCACTTTTTGAAGCAAATCTAACCAATACGTCTTCTGCGTCTGTATACAAACCTTGATCAATCAACAATTGTACATAAGCATTTTGATTTGCTTGATCGCCTTTAGCTTTTCGGGATAAGGTTTCCCAATGAGTTTGTAGTGCTTTTGCACCACGTTTGCTTGCTATTGTGGCAAATTCACCTTTAACACATTGTTCTGCCCATAAGATGTAATCGTCGCCTAACAAACGTTTGTTCTCGGTAGCTATTTGTTGTATTTGTTGCCAATCTCCTAAGCTTTCTAATATATTCAGCTTAAGCAATACAAAAGCCTTCGTTTTTCGAACTTTACCTTCTACTTTGCTAAGCTGCGCCATAGCTGTTTTTGCGTCATTTTGTGCGAGCGCTATTTCAGCTTGTTGCATAATAGCCAAAGGCTCTGATTTTGGATCGTCCATTGCCTGTATAAGGTAGGCTTGAGCTTGGGTCATGTTATTGGCTTGTCGTTCTAGTTGGGCTGCAATTAAGTAATTAGAACCCTGGAAGTCGCCTCCAAAAGTTTTTTGGATAAGTTTGCGAGCCTCATTTTGCTCATTCATGAGCATGGCGTTTATTGTTTTGTAATACGCATTATTTTGCTGTTTTTTCGAAAATAAACCCAACCAATTTTTAGTGCCCGAAACGCTACGCAGTAATTTTAATATTAACCAAACTGTTAACCAAATCAGGGCAATTGACAGCGTATAAATAATTAAGCTTGAAATGATGTTCATTTCGTATACTGTTTTAGGTAAAGCGATAATCACTCTTCCTTCAACGCCAATTAAGTGATGGCCAAAAAACAAGCCAATAAACAAAACAATTATCACTACGATGACTTTAATCATAGTGCTATACCCTCATCGTTTACGATAGGTAGCGTATTGTTATATATATTTTGAATACGTTGCTCAATAATATCTTTAAGTGATGCCTGCGCTTGTAGTCTGGTTGGTAAGGTCTTAGTAAAGTCGGTGTTTTGGAGCTCTTGTAATGCCTCTACAAACTGCCCGACTTTACTATCTTCAAGGTCGTAATGATTTACCAACAAACCCAATGCGGTTTGTGTAGACGCTTTGTAAAGTTCAGCTTGCTCGTTAAGCACTGCCGTTTGTGCTTGAGATATAGCATGTTTAACTTGTTGCTCAATTAGCCATTTTTGACGCTCACTTAAATAAGGCTCTAATGGCGATTCGACACTTTTGATGCTGATAAAATCGTCAACTAATGAATGCCATGTTTTGGCTAAGTTATCTTGCCAGTCATTAATATCTTCTGACAAGGTTAAATCCTCTGGGGGAGCAGTTTCGGGCAACTGTAACTCATCCATAGGTAATTCGCCCACTTTTGCCTGCATACCATTTAAGGCTAGAGCTAGAGATTGCGTAGACACAGGGTTTATTTGTCGAATGGTTTGAATGTCGCTCGCAATATGAGCCCTTACTGGAAATAAAGATGGGTCGTCTAAATCAACTAAACGAGCGTCAGCCTCTTGTAGCAGGGTTATGGCCGTACGGAGATCTTGCTCTAAATAAATTTTTCGGCCGGCCATATTGACTAGATAATTTGCTTCGGCAAGCAACCAATCAGAAGGGCGTCGCCCAGATATTTCGGCCAAACGCTTACCCATAATCTCATTATTTTCAGCATTTTCATTGGCGATTTGCTGCAGCTCAGCTAAAAGGCTTTCGAGTGAATTATTATTACTGGTTTGCGCGTTATTGAATGAATTCAGCTGAGTTGATAGTTGGTCAATACTAGATTGCTGCTGATCATTTGCAATAATCATTTTTTGTTCTAATTCGATGAGCGCAGTTGCCTCTTCTGTTTCAGTATTTACCACTTGGGTGTAATACCAATAAAGCACAATGCACAACAATGTCAAAGTAAGAAAGTTGATAGATGTAAAAAACCAAAGGAGTTTTCTGCTAGATTTTGTAGATTGATTATTTAAGTCAATCGTTTCTGTTTTGTCACTTGGTGAAGTTTTGTCATTCATTGTTTGTTCTTCGACCTCATTTTCTAAAACCACATCATTAGTGACAGAATCGTCAGGGAGCTTGCCGTCATTTTTACTATCTGCAATGTCAGATACATTATCAGTTTTAGTATTTATCTCTGTTTCTGATTCTGGTGGTTGTTTAGACATTCACTACTCCTGTGATTACGAGTTTTTCTGCGCATTCTGATAAGGCTTTAGAACTTGCACCTTGGCTAACATATACCGTGTTGATTCCGTTTATTTGCAATTGAGTTTTAATACGATCACTGGGTACTATCCAAACCAAAGTTTTCAGCCAATCTTGTTGCTGCACGAAAATTTGAGTATACAATGCATCAATTATTTCAACGCTAGTCGCAATAATACACTTAATTTGCTTTTGCTCAAAAGCATAGTTGCGCAGAACATCCTGACTTACTGTGCGTTTGTATACATCTAGCGAATGTACTATTGCTCCCCTTTGTTGCAGTTGTTGGGCTAATAATTGACGGCCACCAACACCCTTTAATATACAAATATGCGCGTTTAATTTACCTGTCAATATGGGCAAAGATAAGGCCCCTTCGGAACTCTCTGGCTTAGCGACTGCCATTGATTCGATATAAGTATTCATTTCAGCATTATCAATAATATTTGCTGTAGAAGCGCCTATAGAAACTATATCTACGTGCCTTAAAACGGTAGTAAGTGCTTGCTGGGTAAGCCACTTAGCTGCATATGTAGAAGTCACAACGAGTATTTTTTGTGCTGTTGCATTTAAAAATTTTGATAATAGTCCAGTATTTTCTTTTTGATCAATTTCATCAATATCGATAAGAGGAAACGCCTTTGCAGGCAAGCCTTTTTCGGCAAGTAGTTTGCTGGTCTGTTGCGCCTTTTGTTGCGGCCTTGCTACTAAAAACGTCATTGTTTATTCACTCTTTAGCATGTGATAAATGAGTCGATTATAAAGCGTCAAGAATTGTTTGTGCACCTTGCGCTAACAGGGATTCAGCTACCCTTATTCCGAGTTCTTCAGCTTGGCTAATGTCGTCCGTATGGCATGTTATGGTGTCATTTGCTTTTATTATGGCAGAGCCATCTGGTGCGGCAACCAGTGCTTGTAAGCTGAGTAACGACCCCTTGCTGTATTGAGAAAAGCTACCGATGGGGACCTGGCAGCCGCCAAGCAGAGTAGCATTCATAGCTCTTTCGGCGCGAACCCTAAGGGCGGTCACTGGATGATTTAAGCGTTGTAGCATGTCGATAAGTTCTGCATCATCATTACGGCACTCTATACCCACCGCACCTTGTCCGACCGCTGGCAGGCTTACATCAGGCGAAATTTGTTCGGCTATTCGACTTTCCATTTTTAGACGGATTAATCCAGCTGAAGCTAAAATGATCGCATCATAGAGGCCATCATCTAGTTTCTGTAACCGTGTATTCACGTTTCCGCGCAAATCTCGTATTTGTAAATCTGGCCTCACTGCTTTTAGTTGAGCCTGTCGTCTAAGACTTGAAGTACCGATAATTGCGCCTAAGGGCAATTCGCTAAGTGTTGAATATTGGTTTGATACAAAGGCATCATATGGGTTTTCTCGTTCACAAATACAGTGCAAACCAAAACCTTCAGGAAACTCAACCGGGACATCTTTCATAGAATGCACCGCTAAATCGGCGATGTCGTTTTGCATCGCAACTTCTAGCTCTTTAATAAATAGCCCTTTGCCACCTATCTTTGCAAGAGGGGTGTCTAAAATGCGATCACCTTGAGTCGACATTGGCACCAATTCTACCAAACATTGTGGAAAATGGCGTTTGAGCTGTGCTTCAACGTAATACGCTTGCCACATTGCTAATGCGCTCTTGCGTGTAGCTATGCGTATAATTTTGCGGGTGCTCATGCTAATTGTGCTTCTATGAATTTGGCAATATCTTGTATTTCTGGCATACACACGTTGTGTTGCATTACATATTGTTTCCAAGTGACTTGCCTGTTGTCACTGAGCAACGCCTCATAAGCCATGCGACCTAAACCCATAGGCACCACTTCATCTTGCTGACCATGACAACATAAAATGGGTGTCTCTTGGTTAGCTTCAGCTTTTTCGTAAGGTAAGTTTTGTGGTTCGCACATATATGTTGATAACGCGACAATACCAGCAAGACGTTTTTCATACCGAGGCCCCAAATGCAGCGCGATCACGCCTCCTTGGGAGAATCCTATCAACATAATTTTTTCAGGGGGAATACCATTGTCTATTTCGTTATCAATGAGCGCTTTAACTGCTTCGCTTGACTCAAGTACGCCCTCTACGTCAGCGCGACTGCTCATATCAAGGGTTTTAATATCGTACCAGGCGCGCATCGCCATGCCATTATTGATAGTAACCGGGCGCACAGGCGCATGGGGGAAAATAAATTTGATACCCAGCATTGGGTTTAATTGTAATTGAGGAACGATAGGTGAAAAACCGTTACCAGAATCACCAAGACCATGTAGCCATATAATGGTTGATTTATGTGTTCCGCTAGGAGCCACTTCAACAGAAGGAAGAAGCTGAGTTGGCATATTGAAATCCTTGAAAATATCTAAATAAGTAGTGTTAATTTATTGTAAGTTAAGACTTACTTCTGTCCCTGCTTGCTTTGATACAGCCTCATCGAAAAATGCAAAAAACTCTCCACCAAAACGCTCGTCGATCCACTTTCCGTTATCATAATTAAAATGATGGCCGTTATATTTCGTTGCCACCCAAAGTTGTAACAAAGGCGGCTGCTTGTTTAAGATAATTTTAGACTGATCAGGCAAGATCAAAGTGAGAATACCCTCACCACTTTCGTAATCAATATCGACAGACTCGAGATTGTCTAGTGCTTCTTCAATGCGAATGAATAGTTCATCGAGCATATGATGATATTCGCTTTCAGTCATACAAATGTGCTCCAAAAAGTAGACGTTTAAGGGGGATATATGCGCCTAATACTAACATATAAATTTGGCCCGACCACCCTAATTTAGCGCCTCAAAACAATGTGTAAACTTTGCTGTTTAATTTCGCTTAGTTCGCTTAGAATAAACTCCTTGCAACAACTTTAAGATACGACACGTCGGTAAAGTTAATTTTTATCGACACATAGAGGCTAATATGACGCCAATCAAAACGCAAAACTCGAAACAACTTGGCAATCTTTTTATAGTTGCAGCACCCTCAGGTGCAGGGAAATCGAGCTTAATCTCGGCCTTAATTCAACGTGCTAACGAAGGTCACTTATTCAATCCTGCTCAGTTGTCAGTGTCTCATACTACGCGCACCCCTCGAGAGGGAGAAGAGGATGGACAACACTATCATTTTGTTAGTAAATCTAGTTTTGAGGAGTTAATTGAAGCCGATGCTTTTTACGAGTATGCCGAGGTATTTGGTAACTATTATGGCACCTCCAAATCAGCCATTGCCGATAAGCTAATACAAGGGGTAGATGTTTTTTTAGATATAGATTGGCAGGGAGCAAGGCAGGTAAAAGCTGTTAATCCTGAGGTGATATCTGTTTTTGTTATGCCGCCATCTGAAGCTGAATTAAATGCGCGTTTGGTGAGTCGAGGTAAAGACGCTGAATCGGTAATAAATGATCGTATGCAACAAGCAAAAAGTGAAATGCAACATTACAACGAATTTGACTATGTTATCGTGAACGACAACTTTGCGCGCGCTACCGAAGAAATGATGACAATTGTTAAGGCGGCAAGCTTGTTGTGTGGCAAACAAGAAATTAGGTTCAGCGAGTTGTTCGCAAGTTTAGTAGACTAAATGAATGCGGCCATATGATATGGACCAGACAGAGTCAAAAGGATAATTTATGAAGTATGTTGCGATTAATCGTTGTAATAAAAGTCTTTGCATTCTGTCTTTTATGGTCGTTTTCTTGACTGGATGCGCCACAAGTGATGAGCTAGCCACGCAATCTTCAGAGGGTGTCGTTGCCTGTCCAAACTTTCCTGGAATGGAAAATAATTGTGATTTTGATTACAGTCCCGCACAAGATTTTCATGCTGAATATAGTCAGCAGTTACTACCAATAAACGAGCGGGATGCAATTATCAGGCAAGAAAGGGAAGACGCTGATGACCACCGTTGATCACCATAATATTTGGATAAAACATTGCTGTTAACACCAAATGACAGTGCATAGTTTGCATCTTGTAGCCAAGTTACATCGAGTAAATAATGCTATTCCCACGGTTAATCAGTCCCGCTTGGCTAGCTGTAGCAATTGACATTTCGCTTAGTAAATCGAATCTTCATTTTTTATTGCTTGGTTTGCAATGTCAGCGTTTACTAGTTAGTCTTTACAAGCGTTAGCCTAACGCTTGTATTACTCGCACAAAGAACTCGGTTCAGGGCTTTTGAAAAGACTTTTCCTGTTATTACAGGATTTAAATTTTACCTTCTTTTAAACTTCATCTATGGCGAGTGTGGAAGTTGTAAAAGGGTATTCAATGAAAAGTAAGAATCAATTTTCGATTAGTCTCGAGAAACAAAAGAAAACAGCAAAAAAACGGCTGAAATTAATCCAAAAGGGTGATGCAAAGGCATTATCTTTTATTCAAAACTACCATCCGCATTTTAATTCGATTGATAAGAAAAATATCCAACTTGCCGATGTCCAGTTTGCGCTGGCACGTGAGTTAGGTTTGCCATCGTGGCCAAAACTTAAGCAGCACATAGAGGAACTAGAACGACACAAACAGGCAATTAAAAACAAAGAACATGCATTAGATAGAGACCTAACTACCTTGCATATTCGCTGCGGTCACGACATTCAACGACAACTCAAAATTTGTGGGTTTGTTGGTGAATTTTTGCCACTGATCGACCCTTTATGTATAGGGCCAATTTCTGCCAATGACCAAGACTTTATTGCAAAACGTGCTCAATTTGTTGCAACTACACTTATACCAATAATGGGTATTAGCAAACCTGCTCAGCATATTATCCAAGCAGAATTAAAGAACATACAAATACTATTAGACGATAAATTTGAGAGACTTGTTTTTTGGGTCGAACATGATAGCTATGATCAATTTATGCTTTTACGTGCATTGGCATTGCTTTCATCAAAAGATAATACGGTGATAGAACTTATCGAACTAAACAATTTTCCGGGTACCCAAAGGTTTATTGGCTTTGGCCAACTACCGGCAGAAGCCATTCGCGCTTGTTGGCAATTGCGCAAACCAATAACAGCAAAATTACAAAGCCAGGCAAATACTTGCTGGCAGGCCTTAAGAGCATCAAAACCAGATTTGTTAATCAATATTATTAATCATCATGAATTAGACTGTTTACCTAACATGAAAAATGTCCTGTTTCGGCATTTACAAGAGTTGCCAAATATACAAACGGGTTTACGCCTTACACAAACCCTCGGTTTGCAAGCGTTGGAACGACTAGGCGACAATGTTTCAATGAAAACATGGTTTAAAGAGTACCAAGAAAATGAACCTTTGCCATTTTTGGGAGACATGATGTTTTATGCACTCATGTTGCCACTGGCCGGCAATGATCACTCTTTTTTTACTATTGAAGATTCGGATAAGCATTGGCAAGAGCAGCGTTTTTGTATCACCGAACAGGGTATTGCTTGTTTATCGGGTAAAAAATATATTCAGCAATCATATTCGCTTGGTGGAACCGCTATAAAGAAAAATAACTCGCTAAGTTGGGATCATCAATCCTTAGCTAGTTTAAGGTCGAATGAATAAGACAGGTAAAATTAAAAAAGCCAATTGTTTTGCAACAATTGGCTTTTTGTTTTGTTCAGCTAGTGTAATTACTTGCTGATTTTTCTACGCATACCAAGGGCTAGTAAGCTTAAACCTACAAGAGCGATAGTAGCAGGTGAAGAAGCTTGTACAGGAGAAGTACCTTCTTCAGTAGCTCTATTACCTACATCATACCAACCTTGACGAGCAAAGCTGTAAGATGTGATATCACCATTAGTGTAGCCAAAGTTTGACCCAGTAGAGTAATGGAACCAAATACCAACAGAACTATCGAACTGAATACCAGCGTAGTCTGCAGCAGTATCAGCAGTATTCCAGCTGTTAATTCCGCTTACGTCCATATCTAACTCAAATCCTCCACCCTCTACTGCTGAGAATGTAGTCGTATCTAACAAAATTCCTGGGGTGTTGATACTGTTTGCATTGTTTTGACCATTGTAGGCATAAGTACTAGCAATACCTGTTTCCATGTCGCCATATATAATCGCTAATTCATTTACGTCAGCGCTTTTAGGGTTTCCACCCGCGTTTACGACCAACCAGAATCCGTCGACTTCTTGTGTACCAGAAAAATCAACGTCAAAAGTGAATCGTTCATTTAAATCGTCATAAGTTGTTACTAGATCAGTAATTTGATCACCTAACGAACCACCTGCACCTGGATTTGTTTGAAAAGTGTAAAGGGCGGCTTGAGAGCTTGTTGCTACTGCGAATAATGACCCTAAAAGAATAGTTTTCCATGTCTTCATTTTTTTACTCCAAAAATGACTAGTTTAATACTTGCTAAAATTAGCGTTGAGTTGTACAGGTGATAAACAACCTGCTCACAGATTAGCCTTAAGCAATTGTCATGCCAACTAAAAAGCACATTAAAAACAATGATTTATAGAAACCTTAAATGACGCTGTAAAATTAGCTGACAAATCGATAACTAACAAATTCACCTTAAAGTTTGCATCATCACATACTATATTCGGCGAGTAGAATGTTCATTTTGAGGATATGTAATTCTCTTCCCAGAGTAAATTCGGTTTCAAATAATGTCGTCAGATATTTTTACAATCGATCTATTTGAAATTTTAAGTTGTTGTAATTTAAAGAAAATAAAATAGGCACGGTAATTGCTATACGTGAGCTATTGAAATAAAAATATAAAAAGCTCATACCATGTTGGATAAATGCTAGAAAATTCTAGCGCTGTATTAGTAAATAAAAAAGGTATTGGCAATGGTAGTTAAAACACGCATTATTATTTTGAGCTCGGCATTATTCATCGCGGCGTGTAACGGTGAAGGTATAACGGTTGTAGAAACTGAACAAGCTGAAATCACGCAAACACCTCAGCAAATCGCTTCTGATGAGTTAAAACAATTAATCTCGGAAGTGTCTCAAGGTGAAGGTTTAAATGCATTTTTATTGCCAGAAAGTAATGATTTTAGCAATATTCCTCAAGATCCAAATAACGTAATTACTGCCGAAAAGGTAGAATTGGGTAAGCTCCTGTTTCATGAGACTGGTTTGAGTACGGCAGGGGTTAATAGCAATATGCAAGGCACTTGGTCTTGTGCCAGTTGTCACCATGCAGATGCGGGCTTCAAGTCAGGTATTAAACAAGGAATTGGTGAAGGAGGCTCTGGTTTTGCAAACAATGGGGCTTCTCGAGTGTTAGCAAACGGTTTTTCAATGGATGCCAGCGAGCCTCATCTTAAGCCTGATGTTCAGCCGGTTACCTCACCCACTATTCTCAATACTGCTTATCAAGACGTCATGCTATGGAATGGTCAATTTGGTAATGCTATTAATGGTATAGTCAATGCTGGTATTGATAGAGAAATATTAGCCACACCGGGCACACCAAAAGCAGAAAATAATAGACAATTATCTGGCCTAGAAATTCAAGGCGTTGCAGGGCAAACAGTACATCGGCTTAATTCGGAAATAGATTCTTTAGTTCAAATGAACCCGGAATATGCAAGCTTATATGAACAAGCTTTTCCAGATGGTTCTAGTGACGTAAAAGAAGACGTTTCAAAAGCAATTGCTGCCTACGAAAGAACGGTATTGGCAAATCAATCTCCTTTCCAACTTTGGTTAAAGGGCGACAATGACGCGATGACTTTGCAAGAGTTACGCGGAGCTAACTTGTTTTTTGGTGAAGCAAATTGCTCAGCTTGTCATAATGGTCCAGCACTTAGCTCAAATGTGGGTGCTACTGAAGACGAAATTTTCTTTGCTATCGGCTTCGATGATTTTTCAAGGAATGATCCCGCAGTAACGGGTTCGGTTGATGACGCCACTAGCCAAGGTCGAGGGGGGTTCACGCGTGACCCAAGCGATAATTATCAGTTTAAGGTGCCAACTTTATATAATCTAGCAGATACTAATGTGTTTGGTCATGGCGGTTCTTTTTCTGCAATAAGAGCTGTTGTTGAATATAAAAATGCGGCTATTTCACAAAAAGACATTCCAGCTAGTTCACTTGATCATCGTTTTGTTCCCTTGGGCTTAAGCAACGAGGAAATAAATGACCTAAGTGTGTTTTTAGAATCTGCTTTACACGATCCAAATTTAAAGCGCTACGTCCCAGACAGTCTGCCGTCGGGTAACTGTATCACCGTTGCGGACGAGCAATCAAAAATAGATATGGGCTGTTAGGTTTAAGATTCTATATCAGCAGTTACAAAAAGCGCGGCAATCTTTTTTGCTTCTAAAGCCGCGCTTTTTTTATCCATCACATACGCATACACAATTGATCCCTCTAACAATAGGTTCAATTTTAGCGCAGTCTCTTTAGGGTTCTCAATACCAGCTTTTATGGCAAGGTTTTCAATGTATTGCTGAATCAGTCTTTTATGTTCAGCACATATCCGTCTACCAGCTGCATTTTCTTCAGAAATTTCACCCGCAGAGTTGGTAAATAAACATCCATTAAAACTAGCGCTGTTAAACCATAGATTATAAAAGTCGAAAATAGCTAAGATCTGAAGTTTCGGATCATCTGAAGCTTGTTCGGCATAACGCATCAACGCATTTCGACCAACTTCGTCATCTTTTCTGAGAGACGCCAAAACAAGGTCGTCTTTTGTTTTAAAGTGATTATAGAGGGTTTTTTTAGAGACATTAGCTTCTTTGATTATATGCTCGACACCTGTTGAATTGATGCCAAATTTCTTAAATAGGACGATTGCGCTATCAATAACGACTTCTCTTTTGGATAGTTGTGGCATATCGATAATCCTATATACAAATAAAGTAAACTTTAAAGTTTACAATGGTTCACAAAAAAATGTTGAAGCAATTGAAATTTTTCAATTGCTTCGCCGGTTATATCAATGTAACTGGTATAAAACGAGTTGACATAGTAAACCATTGAGTTTAGTTTTAATGACTGTCGATGTGATAATACCAATTTATCAATACAAACTGAACAAGGAAATAAAATGCGCATATTTACTTTATTAATATTATTAGTTTCAAGTACCGTTGCCTTTGCCAATGCGCCGGTGGAAACAGGCACCTTTAATAACAAAGCAATTTATGGATATGACACAGTCGCTTATTGGACAGACAACAAAGCTCGAAAGGGAATTGACGAATTTGTATACACGTGGCGAGGAGCACAATGGCATTTTGTTAGCGCTGAAAACAAAGCGTTGTTTGTTGCTGATCCTGAAAAATACGCGCCTCAATATGGTGGATACTGCGCCTTTGGTATGGCTAACGACAAATTGGTCAGCATTGATGAAGACGCTTTTCAGATATACAAAGGTAAGCTTTACTTAAACTACAGCAAGCGGGTTGCTGAACGGTTCAATGAAGATTTGGACTATTTTATTGCTGAAGCAGACAGAATATACCCAGAAAAAGTAGATTTAAATACAAAATAAAACCATGAAAATATAAAAAAGGACTCCTCATGTTATCTAAATATCTAACAAAGAAGAATGTTATTGCAGTGATGGTCATTTACATTAGCATTGTATTCATACAAGCCTTAAGGTTTAAATTTACTGACTCTACCGAAACCTTACATATTTTCGGTACCTTAAATGATTGGGCATTTGAATCATTTGGCATAGAAGGTCTATTCTTACCACCAGGTATATTTAATGCATATGTGATTGGAACAAGTGAATTAATCGCATCTTTAGTAATGTTAGCAGGACTATTTACGGCTAAAAAATTCCTCATTCCAATTGGCGCGGCGATGTCTTTTGGTATTATTTCAGGGGCAATTTTCTTTCATTTATTTACACCTCTAGGTGTTGACGTATTAGGGGATGGCGGCTTGTTGTTCACCTCAGCTTGTGGGATTTGGGTCGTTTCTGCAGTGTTAATGTGGCTTACAAAACACGAAGTGCTTGGCTTGTTAGTTAAAAAAAGCACTTAGAACCCAAGCGCCGTCATTTGCATAATTTAGCATTTGACGGTGCTTAAACAGTTAACGTTTATTTAACTGGCTTAGTCGAATGTAGTCTGTGTCAAAACCAAAACATCGAGGTGACACAGCCTCTAATGCCCGCTCAGTTGTGAAGAAAGTGGGGCATTCTACAGCAAAAACAGCAACTCGTTGGCCGTACTTTAAACGCTCTGCATTTATGGGTACCGTTGTTTCGTAATCAACAATAACAATTAGGTCGGGCACCATAGCTACTAATGTTTCGATGCCGTTTTCATCAGCTGTACTTGCCAGTAAATATTCATTTTTTATTTTAATCCTTAGCGGGTTTTGGTTTTCTTCAAAACTCGAGATGGTCGCTTCGCCGATATCATAACCGCCAATAATTCGGGTTGCTTTGTCACTCACTTTGCCGCAATACAATAACTGACACGCGCCATATTCTGAACGCTCAAATAAGTTGCTTAAGGGGGCTTGTGCAAGTGTTGCTATGCCTCTAATGGCATTTAGGGTTTTGCCTATGGCAATGGCAAAGGATAAAGTCCCTGGAATGATTGCGCTTTTGAGGAACTTGCCAGTCATGGGGTGTTCAACCGCAGTGATCATTCCCCCAGATGCCATTGACATAGCCCTAATATGTCGCTCGTAGGTGGCAGTTGTTTGTGCACTATAAGTCGTTATATTACCCTCATAGTCAGCCGATACTGCTGGCGTAGGCTTGGCCCCTGCAATTGCATATGTCATCATTTGCGCTTCTGGCAAGGCTCGCCCCATCCCGTCGCCATCGACAACAGGAATGTTGTAAATAGCGGCAGCAATAATAGGGATCAGTGAATTCCCTCCGCCTATTTCAAAACTTACTAAAGCATCTATTTTTTTATTCGTATGTTTTTCATATGCTTCCAACGCGTCGCGAATTTCAGCCACGCTAGGCAATAACTCTAAGCTTACGGTTGGTGCACCAACTGAACCAATGGTGACCACATGTGCATCATCTGCAAGCTCAGTTACTTTTACTAATCTGGCTGAGCCATATTCCTCTAGTACTTTTTCAGCCAATAGTTTGGGTACATAAGGGTCTCCGCCGCCACCTGTAGCTAAAAAGACGGAGCCTAAGCTAAGCTCATTTAAATCACTTGCCTGAATAATACCCGTGGTGTCATAGGTCATCAGTGTTTCCCTCAAAACATTTGCCAATGTCGCCAACAACTTTTACCCTAATTTTTGTCATTCCTTCGTCCATGTAGGGAATTGCAGTTTCTTCGATATCGGTCACTTTGATACTACTTGGATTAGCGCCCGCTTTTATCGCTTGGTCTGAGGCTTGCTGAGTAACCTGTGTAATTGCCTGGTCGCGAGGTATTTGCCGATACGACAACATACTTTCTGATTCGCCACCTATTTGTGCGATCGCGGCGCCAATTGCGTTGGCTACGCCTGCGTAGTCGGGGCGCAAAATACTGGATGCGGCTTTTATGTTTCCTGACACTAATATTGAGCCGCCACCCACTAAAATTACGGGCATGGGTTCGCTATTCGGCTTCATCATGTCAATATTATCATCAAGTAATTGCGTCATTTGTAACAGCGCTTTTTGCACTATGTCTGACGGTAAATGAGAGACATTTTTTTTGTTACCCATATCACTCAGTCCGGCGGCAACCGCAATATCAGAGGCAGTAAGCGTATTGCCACCGAATATCAGACCGTCTTCAACTAAACGATGCCCAACGGAGTGAGGACCAATACGCAATTCGTTACTGCTACTTAACAAATCAATGCAAGTGCCACCGCCTAATGCTACTGCTTGAATATCGGGCATACGAAAATTTGTTCTGACACCGCCAACTTTAATTATATTGTTTGATTCCCGCGGGAAGCCATTATTCAAAACACCAATATCAGAAGTCGTTCCGCCAATATCCACTACTATTGCGTCTTGTAAACCTGATAGTTTACTGGCACCTCGCAAAGAATTTGTCGGTCCTGAAGCAAAAGTCAGTGCTGGAAATTGACGTACAAAGTCTGCACTCATTAATGTGCCATCGTTCTGGCTTATATACATTGGGCACTTTATATTGCGTTTAGCGAGCGCCTCAATAAAGGCTTCGACAACTTTGTTAGCAAACTCAAGCAGAGAAGCATTCAGTATTGCTGCGTTTTCTCTTTCTAGAATGCCAAGGCTGCCTATTTTATGTGATAGTGTAATATTTGCCTCGGGTATGGCGGTTTGGATTTGTTTACCTAGAGCGATTTCTGGTTCAGGATTCATAGGAGAAAAAGCGGACGATATGGCTATCGATGTTATTTTTTTGCTCAATAAAGAGTCAATCATTAGGCGTATTTGTTCAGAATTTGTCGGCGCAATGGGTGAGCCATCGTATAAAAAGCCCCCGTCCAGCATATAGATATTTTCGCCAATAACACTAGCAATGTCTGATGGCCAATCGGCCATTGGTTTGAGCTCTTGACCCGATGGCAAAGCAATACGGATAGCTGCTACTTTACTTAAGTTTTTGCGTTCAACGACTGAATTAGTGAATTGAGTTGTCCCTATCATGACTGCTTCAATTTGGTCCGCATTTATTAATGAGTCTTGCAAAAGTTTGTCTATTGCATTTTGCACGCCGGTAGTGACGTCAGCAGTTGTTAAGGATTTATTGTGACTCAAAATTTGGTCATGGTTTATCAAAACCGCATCGGTATGAGTGCCGCCTACATCAATACCTATTCTCACTTTGTACTGTCCTTTATGCTATGCGTATTGCTAAGGGGGGTTTGTTTTTTAGTATACTGAAGGGCGGGTAATTTTGCCAAAATGAAGTAGCTCAGAGAGGCCAATAAAATCGCGTCTAGCACGTTTATTTGCGTGACTGAAAATGGCAAAGCAAAAGCTGATGGGATGCAAGCCAACAGCCAGGCAATAAATGCAGGTATTGATACTGATACATTATCATTGAGTGTTTCAGCGGTGTAGCGGTCACGATTTACGACTAAATAATCCATGATAATAATGCCGGCAACGGGCACGAATATAGCGGCTAAAAAAACCAAAAAGTCGATAAAGAAATCAAGAATATTGAAAAACGCGGCTACGACACCAATTGCGCCTAATACCGTGGTAAGAGTTGCACCCTTAAACTTTTTATATGTGGCTTCAACACTTAAAACGGTACTGTATAGATTGAGCGAATTTAACACCCAACTGCTCCCAATTACGATAAAAAATGCAGATGCACCAATGCCAAGCGCTAGCATTAAGTCAAGTATTTCTGGTTGCTGCATGGCTACGCTTGCATAACCGGCTATTAAAAATACGATTAGTTCGATTATCAAATAGGCCCAAATAGCGGTGTATACACCGCCTTTCCAGTGTTTTGCAAAACGTGTAATGTCGGGAAGTATTATGGTACCGATGATAATTGCACCAACGATTGCGGCGATTCCGTCGTCTAAACTTAGCGTAGATGTTTTTTCAAGACTCAAATATTCGGTCACACCTAATTGTAAGCCGGCTTGATATGCCATTAGTGCGGTAACTACGGCTAAAATAGGCACCAATAAGGTAGCCAAAATATTGATGGCTTTAAAGCCATAAATCGTGGTGACAATCATCAAAATACCAGCACCGATTTCTATTGGCCAAGCACTCAATTGAATCGCGAATTTAGCCTCAGCTAATTTGATAACAGCATACGAAAACAAATCCAAATTAACGCCAAACCAACCTATAAGCGAAACAGCAAACGCGATATTTACCAGCCCTGCACCTTTATTACCAAAGGCTATGCGCACTAATAAATAAGAACTTAATCCAGTTTTTGCGCCAATAGCCCCCATAATCCCGCCAATAAGTGTCAATATTATTGAACCGATCAAAATTGCCCAAAGGGCTTGTGATACAGGCAATCCTTGGCCAATCTCAAGTCCGGTTATAAAGGTAGGCAAAGAGAAGCTGACCATTGCTGAAACCGCGGCTATTCTTGGCCAAGCAATTCGCTTTGATTGTGGAATGGCATTGGCATCAAATTCGTTATGTTCAGTCATAGTGTAATTAAAATCCTAAGGCAGCAACAATCGTTTTGCGTGTTTCAGCTGCGTAAATAACGGCATCGAGTTCTAACACGCTGGCGACTTCAATTGCTTTACCTTTTTCATATTGTTGGGCGAGTAATTTTTCAAAAAGCGCTTGTCGCTCATCAGCATCAACGAGGCTTTCTAGTTCAGTTTTGAAGCCCAATTTGACCGCACCTTCTAAGCCCATTGCACCAAACTCACCGGTGGGCCATGACACCATATAACTTGGGTTTTCTGTGCTTCCTCCTAGCATTGCTTGTGCACCAAGACCATAGCACTTACGCAGCACTATGGCGACTAATGGCACCGTGAGTGTGGCGCCGACCGTAAACAACGATGTTAAATGTCGAACAGCGCCAAGTTGCTCATGAGCTGGGCCAACCATAAACCCTGGCGTATCGACTAAGGAGAGAATAGGAATCGAAAATTGATTACACAAGGTTAAAAAACGCGTTAATTTTTGCGCAGCAGCCACATCGATCGCACCGCCTAACACTTTTGAATTATTAGCAATAATTCCTATTGGACAACCATTGATCCGTGCAAAACCATTACAGATTGCACCGCCATTGTGAGCACCTATTTCAATAAAGCTGCTGACATCAACAATAGCCTCTATGACCTTGTATATACTGTATGTATATCGGCGGTCACTTGGCAGTGCTTCTTGTATTAGCTTGGTTTTAGGCGCTTGCCACTGTTTTGAGTCACCTTGAAAAAAGCCAAGACAAAACTGCGCAATCTCGATCGCATGATTTTCGTTTTGAGCAACAATATCTATAACACCATTAGCCGCTTGAATATCAATTGGACCAATATCAGATGGGGTGTATTTGCCGAGGCCTCCACCTTCAATCATAGCCGGTCCTGCCATGCCTATGTTCGAACTTTGAGTCGCTATAGTAATGTCGCCACTGCCAAACAATGCGGCATTTCCGGCAAAACAATATCCATTGTTAATGGTAATTCGAGGTACAATACCAGCTAACCCGGCCCATCTGCTAAAAGTGGTACACTGCAAGCCTGATATGACAGTGGTAATGTCAGTATCACCCGGTCGACCACCACCGCCTTCCGTAAACATAATAACTGGTAATTTTTGAGATTCGGCTATCTCGATAATACGGTCAAGTTTGGCATGGTGAAAGTATCCTTGAGTACCCGCTAACACTGAATAATCATTGATTATTAAGGCCGTGGAATGTTTTGAAGATTCGTTTGTACAATTAATAGTGCTTTCATTAACCTTACCAATTCCGGTAATTACGCCGTCTGCAGCTGTTTCTGTTTGTAAATCTTGATAGCTTTTACGTTGGCGCTGCGCAGCAACTGCCATTTGACCATATTCAATAAAGCGTCCGGTTTTACACATTTTAGCTAAATTCTCACGAGCCGTGTTAAACCCTTTGGCATGCCGTTTTTTAGTCTGTGAAGGTCTGTTTTTGTCAAACGTATTATTTAAACGTTCTGTGAGTTCCAGCTCAGCCTGCTGATTTGTTTTATGTGGCGTTGATGGCTCATTGGATGGCGCGTTTTTTGGGTGCAGGTTTTTATTCATATGTTACATGGTAATTTTTATTTGAATATCGATTATAGAAGCTACTGGATTTTTTACTAGGGTCTACCGCTGTTTGTCCGCGTTTTACTTTTTTTACGTCAATGATACACTCGTACTAGCCGCTTAATCAGGATAAAAAAATAAATACGCCAAAAAGCGTAAAATAAGGAAAAACGATTATGTCAAATGATGTATTTGAAGAAGCATATGAGGCACCCACTGCAGAGGGTTCTGCAACGGGCAATATAGACGAGTTGTTAACACCATTGCTACAAACAAAGCCTTGGGTAATGTTGTGTTCTATTTTAGGTTTGATATCGGCCGGCTTAATTATCATTGTTGCGATATTTATGATGATTGGAATGTCTGCTATTTTTGGTTCAGATGCTGATGGTTTTGCTGGCGGAGTTGGTGTTGGAGTCGGTTTTTTATATCTTATATTTGCTGCAATAAGCGCTATCCCACCATATTGGTTATATAAATATGCAAATGCAATAAAACAAGCGGACACCTCTCGCACGCTAGAAGACGTTACTCATGCTTTAAGATATCAAAAGTCGTTTTGGAAATTTGTCGGTATTTTTGTTGCAATCTACCTTGGTTTTTTAGTGTTAGGCCTAGTTATTACAATAATTGGTGGTTTATTCTCATCTTTATAGGCTTAAATTGAGATTTAGACTATATTGTTAATGCGATTTACTTTATACTTCGCGACCGTTTTTCGTATAACACTTATTTTTCGGAGCTATTAATGGCACGTGTAACAGTTGAAGATGCAGTTGATCAAATTGGTAACCGTTTTGACCTTGTACTAGTGGCAGCAAAACGTGCTCGTCAAATTGCGATAGAGGGTAAAGACCCGCTCGTTGAGACTACAAACGATAAATCAACCGTAGTTGCATTGCGCGAAATTGAACAAGGTTTGGTGACTGCAGAAACTGTAGAGCAAACCGAACTTCAAGATCAACGCGAACAAGAAGCTGCAGAATTTGCTTCGGTAGCGAGTATCTTAGCAAACAACTAAGCTAAATCATGCGCTTTAAAGGTCTTTTAAACTAAGGCCTTTGACCTCAATATAAAATTTATTTACAACGCCGATAATTATCGGTGTTTTTGTGTTTGCAATGCGCAAAAATACCCGTATTCTAAGCCTAATACTTTAATGAATTAGTTGAAACGAAATCTGTGTATTTATTTGAGGGGCTTGAAGCAAAAATAAGCACTTACTTGTCGAAGAAACAAGTCGATTATGTGCGCGCAGCATATGTGCTTGCGCGTGATGCACACGATGGTCAAACTCGTTCAAGTGGCGACCCTTATATTACTCATCCGGTGGCAGTTGGCGGCATTCTTGCTGACATGAAGCTCGACTACGAAACTTTAATGGCTGCATTATTACATGATGTTATTGAAGACACTGAATATACCAAAGAAGACTTAAGTTTAGCCTTCGGTGAAACCGTGGCTGAATTAGTTGAAGGTGTAAGTAAACTCGATAAATTAAAGTTTGGCTCCAAGCAAGAGGCTCAAGCTGAAAACTTTCGTAAAATGCTAATGGCAATGGTCCAAGATATTCGGGTTATTCTGATAAAGTTAGCCGACCGTACTCATAATATGCGGACTTTAGGCGCACTTAGGCCCGACAAACGCCGCCGAATAGCGTTAGAAACCTTAGAGATCTATTCACCATTAGCACACCGTTTAGGTATACACGATATTAAAAACGAACTCGAAGACTTGGGCTTTGAGGCTATGTACCCTTTGCGCCACAGAGCGTTAAAGAGCGCGGTTGCTCAGGCGCGTGGGAATCGCAAAGAAATTATTGAGCGCACTCAACAAGAGTTAGAAAACCGCCTAAATGAATATCAAATTAGTGGCAGAGTGGTTGGGCGTGAAAAACACCTGTATTCAATTTATAGCAAAATGCGAAATAAAGAATTGTCATTTACTGAAGTAATGGACATCTATGGGTTCAGGATAATAGTAGACAATATTGATAACTGTTACCGAGTACTCGGTGCCATGCATGGTTTATATAAACCAATTGAAAATAGATTTAAAGACTACGTTGCAATACCTCGCACTAACGGATATCAATCGCTGCATACTTCGCTTAAAGGTTTACACGGTATTCCGCTTGAAGTGCAAATTAGAACAGAAGACATGGACCATCTTGCCGACAAAGGTGTTGCTGCTCATTGGTTGTATAAAGAAAATGGCGATAAAAGCAATACATCACAAATGCGAGCACAGCAGTGGATGCAGTCTTTAGTAGAGTTACAACAACGAGCAAGTACGTCTGTAGAGTTTATCGAAACGGTTAAATCAGACTTATTTCCCGATGAAATTTATGTATTTTCGCCCAAGGGCAAAATTGTTGAATTACCTACTGGTTCAACTGCGGTTGATTTTGCCTATGCCGTGCATTCAGATGTGGGTAACACCTGTGTGGGAGCCAGAGTAGATAATAAAAATTACCCATTAAGTGCCACTCTCGAAAATGGACAAAGCATAGAAATTATTACTTCGCCAAGGGCAAAACCAAATGCCAACTGGCTTAATTTTGTTGTGAGTGCAAGAGCGCGCTCTAATATCCGTCATTACTTAAAAAGACAACATGCAAACGACGCTATAAGTATGGGCAATCGATTGTTGCGTCATGCATTGGGTACCAAAAAGTTAGACGAAATAGAAGAGTCGGAAATTCAGCGAGTTGTTGAAGATACCAAATATTCTAGCTTTGAAGAGCTACTTTCTAATATTGGCATGGGTAATGAAATAAGCGCAATGATTGCGCGGCGTTTAGTGGGTGAAAGCCCAGAGCTTGGCGAGAAAAAAGGGACAGTTGCTATACGCGGAACCGAAGGCTTAATGGTGCACTTTTCTCGTTGTTGCCATCCTATCCCAGACGATGAAATAGTGGCTATTCTAAGTCCTGGTCGAGGTGTGGTAATTCATCAAATTGGTTGTAATAATATTCGTAAACTGTCGAAGGAAGAACCGCAACGCGTTCTACCAATGGAATGGGATGAAGATGCCCACGGTGATTTTAAAGCGGCTTTACGGGTAGAAACGATTAATCAGCAAGGTACGCTAGCATCGTTGACAGCAGCCATTGCGGCAAGTGATTCGACTATTATTCATTTGCAAACACAAGAAAAAGACGACGGTCATCTTGCTATAGATATTGAACTAAGTACTCGAAATCGAGACCATTTTGCCAATATAATGCGAAAAATAAGAACATTACCAGAACTTCAAAAAGTATCCAGACACAGTCAAACTAAACATAAGTAGTCTATAATAAGAGGTCCTAGCGGCCATTCATAAATTTAACTAGCGTGAAAAAACCATGTCAAAATCCATTATTCAAACAAATAAAGCGCCTGCAGCAATCGGTACATATAGCCAAGCAGTAAAAGCGGGAAATACCGTCTATTTATCTGGGCAAATTCCGTTAATTCCTGACACCATGAATATGGTATCGGAATCATTTGAAGAGCAAGCACATCAGGTGTTTAAAAATATAAGCGCAGTCGTTGAAGCTGCAGGTGGTAGCACCTCAAACTTAGTCAAAGTTAATATATTTTTAACTGACCTAGGAAAATTTGCGAGTGTTAACGAAATAATGGCGCAATATTTTACAGAACCCTATCCAGCAAGAGCGGCAGTGCAGGTAAGTGCTTTGCCAAAAGCTGCGCAAATTGAAATTGATGCTGTTATGGTTTTGCCTGAATAAATGTCTGCTACTCAAGCAATGTCGGCTGAGCGTTATGCCCGTATAAGGCATGTCTTATCCAAACGACAACCTGATCTTACTTTGTTATTGGAGCAGGTGCATAAACCACACAATGTTTCGGCGGTAATCCGCACTGCCGATGCGGTTGGCGTGCATGAAATACACACAGTTTGGGAAGATGATTACGACGAACGCTTGAGAGATCATACCGCTGCAGGAAGCAACAATTGGGTCGGAGTGAACAAACATCATTCGATTTCAGGTGCTGTTAGCGCCTTAAAAAAACAAAATATGCAAGTTTTAGTCACGCACTTAGATGAAAGTGCAGTCGACTATAGAGAAATCGATTATACGCTTCCGACAGCAATAATTCTTGGGCAGGAATTGACTGGTGCAACCCAAGAAGCGATTGCTTTAGCCGATAAGTCAATCGTGATCCCTATGTGTGGTATGACCCAGTCACTCAATGTTTCTGTTGCAACCGCTGTTGTTTTGTATGAAGCACAGCGACAAAGACAACAGAAGGGCTTTTATGATGTCAACAATCGCGCTAGACACAAGCAAAGGGTGTCAGAAGCAGATATACAACGCGTTCTTTTTCAGCGAGGATTCCCCGTTCTGTTTGAAATGTGTGTAGCAAAAAACCTCAGTTTTCCACACATTAATGAGCATGGTGAAATTGATGCGACTCAACAATGGTGGGATGCACTCAAATATAACACTCAAGATTAACGAAAGAATTGAAATTTTTTTATCAGTATTCTGGTCACGTGTGTTACACGCTATTTTTTGATTCTGTTTTTGAAGTTTGAAGAAGCAAAACGGTCAAATCTGGCATCTGCATTTACAGGGTACTTATTAAGGTAAACCAATGAAAAAAACAGTCTCAGCAGCATTGATATTAATTATGATGTCTTTCAACCTACTCGCAGTTGACCGCACTCAGATTAGAGACAAAGCAGAAGACGTAACGCCCCTATTAAACGGTTCAATGGTGCCAAAAGCCACGGTAAAATTAGATGACGGTTCGCCGGTAAGTTTGCATGCCTTAATAATGCAAAAGCCAAGTGTCATTGTTTTTTATCGTGGTGGATGGTGCCCATACTGTTCGCGCCAACTTGCTGAGTTAAAAGATATCGAGCAAGACTTAGTCAATGAGGGCTATCAAATTTTAGCTATATCACCGGAAAGTGTTGATAAATTAAATGAGCAAAAATTAGAAACAGAATTTGCAGCTCAACTCATTTCTGACGAAAAACTTGAAGCAATAAAAGGTTTTGGAGTAGGCTTTTATGTGCCTAATGATACCAGAGCCCTTTATAAAGACAGAATGAATGTCGAACTAACTTCCGACAGTAATAATAGAGCCGTCTTGCCTGCGCCGGCAATATTCATCACAAATACAGAAGGACAAGTCGTTTTCAGTTATGTGAATCCTAACTTTCGGGTAAGGCCTTCTGCAGAACTAGTGTTGAGCGCGGCTAAGCTTGTGAAGCCCATTGAATAAAAAAATGTAAAACGGACTGTCGCTTTAAGTGGCAGTCTAGCATCAACTACTATCCTTAAAAGGTTTGCGAAATTTTTCTTAAGTAATTACTCCCAGTACCGTGTCTGCCAGACACTGTTTTTGTATAGGTGTTTCTTTTCATACGCATAGAGATTGTGTGATACCGATTGCTCAAACTTGCTTGTTAATATCAAGACATTAACAACATGCTTTGGACTCAAATTGAATCACATTTACCCCAACAAATTAGTTGCTGGCATGCTTGGATTAGCATTAGTTAGTGCAAACGTTTCAGCTCAAAGCGTATTCCAATCAACCGGAAGTGGTGTGACGCGCGGTGCGGTGTCAAATTCTTCTGACCTAAACTCTCTGTTACGCAACCCTGCAGCACCAAGTTATAGACTTGGCTCAGAGGAAGGGTTTAGCGTTAATATTCTGCCACCGATAGGAGGTGGTTACGAAGTAGGCGAAATTGATTCCTTAATCGACGAACTTGATGAGTTGATCGACATTCTAGAGCAAGACGATTTATCTGCGGAAGAAGCCTTAGACGCAAAGGACCGGTTTGAACCTTTTTTGGCCAATGCAGAACAAGATGGTCGAATCAAACTAGCTGGGCAGGCAGGTATTCCATTATTACCATTTTTCTATAGAAGTACTTCTTGGGGCACCATCACTTTTAACGCTTCGGTTAGCGGCTCTATGCGCACAACCGTGCTTGCTGACGACATAGAAATTATTGCGTTCAATGATACATTCAAAATTAATACTGCGTCAGCAGTTTATGTGAAAAGCGCAGGATTGGTTACATTGTCCGTAGGTTATAGCCATTTATTGTGGGAAACCGAAAACCTAGGTTTACATGCTGGGATTAATGCCAATGTGAATCAATATGAATTAGCGAAAAACATCATTTCACTTGCCGGGTTAGAAGATGGTGAAGATATAGGCGATGCGATACAAGACGATTACGAAAACAACGCACTATCAAACACAAATATAGCAATAGATGTTGGTCTGCTGTTTGTCAGCAACAATGCCAATGTAGGTTTAAGCATTTCTGATATAAACGAGCCAGAATATGACTATGGCTCATTAGCTTCTACCTGTTCTAACTTAAGTGGTATTTCATTAGATAATTGTTTTGTCGCTCAGGATGCGATTGCCAGAGGCAGAATAGCGGCAAATGAAACCTTTATAGCTAACGCGCAAGCAACCCTTGAGGCCTCCGCTTGGATGGGTGAGGGCACTCGGTTTGGCTTTCATTCTTCAATAGATTTAAATGAAAAAAACGACCCTATTGGTGATTTATATCAATGGGCTAGTGTGAGTGCCACAGCAGATTTTAATAACTGGCTTATTCCTGAATTCCGCTTGGGTTATAGCAAAAATTTAGCAGGTACCGAACTCAGTTATTATAGCGTTGGCGTTACCTTCCTCAAACATGCTGATCTAGACGTAAGATGGAGTGATGAGTCGGTCGAAATTGACGACAGCAACGCACCGCGTTCAGCATTCTTTAGCTTTTCAATTCAAACCAAGTTTTAAGGAGCAATAAGAATGAATACATTACCTCATTTAAAGTACCTCATGAAACCAATCATATGCACAGCCACAGTAGCTTTGTTACTAGGGTGCGGCGATGCTACCGAAGAACAAGATGCCCCCTTAGTACCAGTTGACAATAGAGTGACAATTACTGGGTTGGCAATGAATGGCTATGTAGCGAATGCCCTAGTATGGGTCGATTTACGCCAAAACGGCACACCCGATGGCTTTGAACCTTTTGCATTTACTGATAATGAAGGTTATATAAGCTATAACCCAAACACTGGCATTAATTATTGTGCTTCAAATGAACAGAGTGAACAGCGTTATTGTTTACAAACAGGAACACAAACAGGCGAAGTCACATTAAAAGCAGCAAAAGGTATTGAGCTGTTGTCGGGTGAAGCATTTCGTTCTGTGCTTAGCGCAAATATTATGCTTGAAAATGCGCAGGCTAACCTGAGCGCGCTCGAAGCACTTGGTGCTAGGCCAATAGGTAACGCAAGCGCTTGGCAAGCAGATATTGATGACGCTATGATAAAACTTTCGCCTTTATCTAGTTTGAATTCTTACCTACCAGCAGGTTCGGACCTTGTGTCTGTTCTACTCGGCGCGGGTTTTGATATCCAAGCTGACATGCCGGTAAATGAAGTACTTAGTATCGACTACATTGCTGGTATTAAAGAAGAATCGTTAAATAGAGCGGTGTCAGCAGACTTGTTTGCTGCCTCGGTTATGATTAGCCGTATTGTCGACACCTTGAGTGTCAATCTTGACAAGGCAACTGAGTTTCTGGATATGGGCCAAGATGGTTTACCGATTAGCACCGCAGACTCTGCCTACAAAGGGTTAGCAGAAAGTTTAGCCTCAGGGTCTTCAACAAGTGCTGATAGACAAGCTTCTTCCGGTAAAACGCATTCAGTGGTCGCTAACTTAAATGCTGAACAAGCATTGACATCAGCAGTTGCAAATTTGCTTAATATATTAGGGCAAAGCGACTTTTTGTCTAGTGCTGTGCAGTCGAGAATCAGCATGGTATCTGAAAATTCAGAACTGTCAGACTTACTGGCAAGCATCGGTGATACTGCTCTAAATCATTTTAATGATATACAAAATGATTCGGATTTATCTACAGATTTATTAACGCTTAATCAAACGGTGACTTTACCAACATTGACCGAAGCGATTGCCTTTGCCAGCACTCAAAACGCCCTAGGCATTAATCGCTTAGCTACCTTCATGGCTGACCCTGATAATCGTATCACCGAGATATTAGCACAAGCAACGCAAGATTTTGTGGATGAGCGTGATGATGAAACAGTGCTCACTCTAAGCTTTGACTTAAATTCCTTAACACAAGATTTATTGGTATTAGCCGAACAAAACGAAGAGGCCTTAGCGTCAGAAGAAAACCAAGTCACCCTCACTCAATTAGCCGAAGTAGAAACAGCAGATGATTCTAGTTTTTGGACAGGCAACTTATTAAGTCTGTCAGGTTTTCAAGATGGTAATGAGCAAGGTCAAGCTGTGATGTTTTTTGACGGTGAAGAAAGTGACAGCGCTGGTCAACTGATCATGTGTATCGCTTATCAAAACGAATCAAACCCTAGTGACAATATTTCTGGAAAGCGTTTTGATGGTTCTTGGTCTATTATCGGCGGTGCGTCACAAAATAGACTGTCGCTAGTAGCAGAAGGCTTCACAATACAAATGAAGGTGTTGGGCGAAACCTTAGGTTCAGATATTCCAAGCGACCAGCAAATACCCAGCTTGCCAAGAATACCAAACGAGATGTACGGAAAGTTTGGTTTTACTCTCAATGAAGATACCGCGACTTGGCATTCAGATGATGCATCCGTTAATCAAAGCTATGGCTTGCTCAGCGCGGATACCGTTCCGCAAAGTGATGAGGATTGCAGAGCAATATTAGAGCTTCGTATTCAGTAAAGCAGCTAAGGTATACCGCAATCAAATAACTCCTATTTGCTCGCGAAAATATTCTATGTTTATATACGACATGAATGTTTCGTTTGCAGAAGGAGTTGTTTATGTTTTTAGTGACTAATCGAGTCATACGTGACGGCAATACAATAAAAATTTTTGGTGACACACCCAGCCCGCAGGGACCGAATGAACTTAGACTCGTAGAAGTTGTTAAAAAAGAAACCGACAATGACAGTGAGTGGCAGGTAAAACCGGTCGCTGATAAGCTTGAACCGGCTGAGGTCAAAAAGCTTGCTAGAACACACTATTTAACAATAGATACCGGTGCAGAGTGGCATGGTTCATTAGCTGTAGCTTGTCAGCTATTTGCTCAAGCAAAAAAGGAAAACAAGTCTATTTTGTTTTTTGTGCATGGTTACAATAACGATGTAGACGACGTGTTAACCGCGGCAGAACAGCTTGAAAAATTATACAATTTAATTGTTGTTCCTTTTACTTGGCCTGCCAATGGTGGAGGGGTCGTTTCTGGTACTGCTTCATATTTGAGTGATAAGGCCGATGCGCGAGCTTCTTCGGGTGCATTTAACCGTTTTGTTGAAAAGGTACATTTTTTCCACAGTCTACTAGCCGAATCTAACCTCGCTGATATACAAAACAAAGTAAACGAAAAATATGCAGATAGAGACAATCCTATGGCTGCAGCGGCCTTGTACAGCGAATTAGTCGACAAAGCCTGTAAGGTTAAAATCAATTTGTTGTGTCATAGTATGGGCAATTATTTGCTCAAACATTCCCTAATGACAAGCGATAATGCCACTTCCAATTTGGTCTTCGACAATATCAATTTAGTCGCAGCAGACACTAATAATCAGAATCATGCCAGTTGGCTCGATACTATTGATGTAAGAAATCGTATTCACGTGGTCATAAACGAAGATGATGCTGCATTAAAAGCGTCGCGGGTTAAACCTGGCAAACAACAGCGTGCACGCTTGGGTCATTACCTAAAAGCCCTAAATAGTGATCGAGCAGTATATATTGATGTAAGTGATTGTGACGGTGTTGGTTGTGAACATAGCTACTATAAGGGCGAAGCAGTAGAGGAAAACACCAGTTTAAAGGCTTTGTTCAATGACTTATTCAACGGTAATCGAGTCGAAAAACGTTTAAATTATTTTAGCGCCGATAATTATTTTAAATTGTAAAGCGAATCGCCAACAGCTTATGTTATAGCAAATCAGTATCAAGCATTTCTTGAACAAATTGTTGATTAAGTTATGGTCATTGGTGACAAAAAATTTAATAATAAGACCTAAAGTGCTTATTAAGCAGCAGGCTTATTTTTGAGCTGATTACTGTTTTACTACCTAAATTTAAGGATTGTGAATGAAAGACAAGTCGGATATTGGTTTAGTTGGCTTAGCTGTAATGGGTGAAAACCTGATTCTTAACATGGAATCGAAGGGGTTTACCGTCACTGCTTATAATCGAAGCTATTCAAAAGTTGAAAAGTTTATCGAGGGGCGAGCTAAAGGTAAAAATATCCGCGGTGCTGACAGTATTCAAAACTTAGTCGACTCATTGGCCAGTCCGCGTAAAGTCATGCTGATGGTAAAAGCCGGGCAGGTTGTAGACGATTTCATTGAACAGCTCATTCCCTTTTTGTCTCCAGGCGATATTATTATTGATGGCGGCAATACACACTTTCCCGATTCTAACAGACGCACCGAATATCTAGAGAGCAAAGGTCTCTTGTACATCGGTACAGGTGTTTCAGGTGGTGAGGAGGGCGCATTGAAAGGCCCGTCTATTATGCCTGGTGGGTCAAAAGATGCATGGCCATTTGTAAAAGATATTTTTCAATCAATTTCAGCTAAAGTGGCCGATGAAAATGGTGACGAAGTTGTGCCTTGTTGTGATTGGGTAGGCGATGCCGGAGCAGGACATTTTGTGAAAATGGTCCATAACGGCATTGAATATGGCGACATGCAGCTAATATGCGAAGCGTATCAATTAATGAAAGTGGTATTGGGCTTGAGTACCGACGAAATTCAGAAAGTATTTGCTCACTGGAATACCACCGAGCTCGACAGCTACTTAATTGATATTACTAAAGATATTTTTGCTTATCGTGACGAAAACGGCGAACCATTGGTTGAATCAATCCTCGATACTGCAGGTCAAAAAGGCACTGGCAAGTGGACCGGTGTTACCGCTTTAGATCTTGGTATTCCTTTGACTCTCATTGCAGATTCGGTTTTTGCTCGCTGTATTTCAGCGAAAAAAGAACAGCGCGTTGCAGCATCAAAAGTCGTTACTGGACCAGAAATTCAATTTGACGGTGACAAAGCTGAATTTATAGAGGATCTACGCCAAGCGGTGCTAGCAGCCAAAATCGTATCGTATGCGCAAGGTTACATGCTAATGCAAGAAGCAGCGCAAGAATTCGATTGGGAGCTTAACTATGGTGGAATTGCGCTAATGTGGCGCGGTGGCTGTATTATTCGCTCAGCATTTTTAGGTAAAATCAAAGAAGCCTACGACAACGAACCTGATTTACAAAATTTACTACTGACCCCGTATTTTAAAGAGACTGTAGAATCTTCACAACCGGGTTGGAGAAAAGTAATCGTAACGGCGGTAAGCAACGGCATTGCGGTACCTTGTTTAAGTTCTGCGCTCACCTATTTTGATGGCTTTAGGACCGCGCGTTTGCCAGCTAACCTTCTGCAAGCACAGCGTGACTATTTTGGAGCACATACCTACGAGCGTGTTGATAAACCCAGAGGCGAGTTTTTCCACACAAATTGGACCGGTAGAGGTGGTGATACTGCGTCGACAACCTACGACGTATAACTATCGACCTAAATACCGGCCTAAAAAACGATTTAGATTTTTGACTTACATATTTGGATTAGCATGACAACACAACTTGAACAATTACGTAGTTTAACCACAGTGGTTGCCGATACTGGTAACATTACAGATATCAAAAAGTTCTCTCCTCAAGATGCGACCACAAACCCTAGTTTGTTGCTTAAAGCGTCAGAAATCCCTGAGTATGCAGCATACATTGACGAAGCCGTTGCATGGGCCAAAACCCAATCAAATGATATTGAGCAACAAGTGATAGACGCAGGTGATAAGCTTGCAGTTATTATTGGATTAGAGATTCTGAAAATTGTCCCCGGGCGAATTTCAACAGAAGTTGATGCTCGTTTGTCTTACGACAAACAAGCTTCGTTGGATAAAGCGCGCAAATTGATTAAGTTATATAACGACGCAGGGATTAGTAATGACCGTGTTTTGATCAAATTAGCATCAACTTGGGAAGGTATTCAAGCGGCAGCAGAACTGGAAAAAGAAGGTATTAATTGCAACTTAACCTTGTTGTTTAGTTTTGCCCAGGCTAAGGCTTGTGCAGAAGCAAGTGTTTACCTAATTTCACCTTTTGTTGGCCGTATATTAGATTGGTATAAAAAAGCCGAAGGCAAAGATAGTTATGCGCCAGCTGAAGACCCAGGTGTAGTATCGGTAACGAGTATTTATAATTACTACAAACAACATGGGTACAACACAGTAGTGATGGGAGCAAGCTTCCGCAACGTTGACGAAATTTTAGAACTTGCTGGGTGTGACCGTTTAACTATAGGCCCGGGCTTACTTGAAGAGCTTGAATCATCAAGCGAAGATGTGCCACGCAAACTTAACTATACTGGCGATATTCAAGCTGCTCCTGCGGCAATGAAGGAAGCTCAGTTTAGATGGGAGCATGCACAAGATCCAATGGCGGTTGAAAAGCTGGCCGAGGGCATCCGTAATTTTGCGATTGACCAAGATAAGTTAGAGCTTATGCTGAAAAGTAAACTAGCTTAGCTACTACTAATCGGAATATTAAAAGCACTTCTGCTGTTAAGGCAAAAGTGCTTTTTTGATCTTTACGAAAAACTCTACTTGGATGCTACTGTTTACAGTTCTGTTGTTGAGGATGTTTGGCAAGTTGAGTCTAAAATGGTAATGTCGAGAGAGATTCCAAAAGCAATAAGCGCTAACTACCATGAAAATCTTCGCATTCTTCTTTATTCTTTTAGTGAGCTTTTTATCGAAAGCCCAAACTTTTGATTGTGTTAAAGAGTTTGAGTGGTTAAAAAACACCTTCGAAACAAATGATGCTGGTTTTCAGCAGACTATCGACAGAAAGGGAAAAGATGCTTATCAATTGCATAATCAGTTATTGGAAAAACGCATTTCTGATAGCACTTCAGCCCCAGACTGCGAAGCAAACCTCAGAGATTGGTTACACTTTTTTAGAAAAGGCCATATAAGAATACGATATTTAGGCAAAGCCACTGAACAAGAAGATGTGAAAGTTGAATACAAAAGCCCGGGATCTGTGGATGTCGACATAGATGATTATCTGGCAAGTCGAAAAACCGCTATTAATGAGGGTTTCCTTGATATATGGACTGATGCTACGTATCGAATTGGTGTTAAAAAGAAAGGTGACAAATATTACGGCTTTATTATTTCCAGTAAAAACAAAAACTATCAACCAAAGGACATTAAATTTGTTATAAATTCAGATAGTTCGGTAACCTATTATATGGGTGACAAATCACCTATTGCTCTCTCTAAAGCAGAAGTAGTAGGAAATAATTATCTGATAATGGAGTACATAGATTTTAAGAGAGAAAACCCAAAACAAGAAACGCCTATAACGACAACCTTGCATTTCAGAGCTTTAGAGCGCAAAGACCCTTTCATAGAAAGGGTAAATGAAAGCACTATGTATTTGAATATTCCTTTCTTTTATCCAAGTGAAAAAGCAAAAATAGACAGTGTTCTACAAAAAAATGAGAGTATTCTTAAAAGCTCACCTAATCTTATTATCGATATACGAAACAACGGCGGCGGTGCGGACAGAAGTTATAAAGAACTATTGCCGTACTTATACACACACCCTATTAGGTCCGTCAGTGTGGAATGGCTTTCAACTAAAACTAGTCAAAAACTAATCAAAGAGTATTCAGAAACAATACCAAATGATAAGGCAATTTATGAAAACGCGCTAAAACGTATGATAGGAAATGAAGGCAAATTCATTCGCTTGAATGACGAGCCATTTTCAATTTACAAACAAGCAGAAATTTTCCAAAACCCCCAAAATATAATCATACTGATTAATAGGTTTACAGGCAGTACGAGCGAACAATTTGTGCTAGCAGCAAAACAAAGTACAAAGGTTAAATTACTTGGAAGGCCAACTGGAGGTGCAATAGATATATCTAATCTAAATTTACAAACTTCTCCATCTGGCTTATTTGAACTTTTGTACGGGCAATCAAGAAGTCTTCGTTATCCATTAATGCGTATAGACGATAGTGGCATCCAACCAGATTATTTTATGGATTCAACTTTGCCAGAATATAAATGGATAGATCATGCAGTAACATTGTTATCGCAGTAGTCATACCAAAGTAATCACACGAGCCCATAAAAAGCACAATAGTGTTCACTAATGAACACTTCCTAAAAACGAGTGCTCATTAGTGAACAGTTTAGTTTTTACATTTAACATTTTCTTAAAGCTATATTATTGTATTTATTGAGTTTAATTCTTTTTATAGACTTGGCATGGATCGTGTAATACCTATCAATATCTTTTATAGACAAGTAAGTAATTAACACTATCATGGATCGCCCTTTATCAAACCAAGTACGCAACAAAAGAATGCTGAGCATATGGTTAAAAGTATCATTTGCCGTATTATCGATTGTTTTATTTGCCTATAGTGTTAATTGGTTTTTTACGCCATCAGTAAAGCGTTCAATGCTTCGTACAGCAATTGTGTCTACCCAAGACTTAACTGTAACAATCAACGCAGGTGGACTAGTTGTGCCACTCATTGAAGAAACCATGACCAGTGAAATTTCAAGCCAAGTAAAGCAAATCAATGCGGAGCCTGGCCAAAAAGTACAAAAAGGTGATGTACTGTTAGAACTTGACACACAAAAAGTACGACTTGAAATAGACAACATACAAGAAAAAATAGCGCTAAAAGATAGTCAAATTAACTCGCAAAAAGTCATTAGTAATAAAGCTTTAAATGAACTCAACAGCCAATTAGAGCTACTTACTGTCGATTTAGAAAGCAGAGAAACCCGCAAACAAAAGCTAGTAAAGCTAAGTAAGGTAGGGGCATTTTCAAGTCAAGACCTGCTAGAGGCTCAGCTTAATGTTAAACGCACCCTTATCGAAATACGTCAGCTGAAACAGGCTAAACTTGATGTTAAATTAAGTAGTCAAGCACAGGTTGATACTCTTCAACTAGAAAAAAATATATTACTAAAAGCGCTTGACGAGCAGCTTCGCTTAAAAAAAGCCGCAGTTGTTAGGGCTAGTCTTAACGGTAGCATAAGCTGGCTCAATCAAGAAGATGGCAGCAACGTTTTAGCAGGCCAAGCACTTGCAAAGATTATCGATGACTCACAGTACAAAATCGAAGCGACACTTTCAGACTTTTACGCTTCTCAACTGTTACCAAATATGCGCGCGACAATACGGTATCAAGATCAAGTGATTATGGGTAGGCTTGTTCAACAAACGCCCACCATTGAAAATGGCGTAATGAAGCTTTCGGTTGTGCTTGATACACCAAATACCCCTACGCTGAAAAATAATCTGCGAGTGGATGTAGGGTTAATTACCAATAAAGTAGAAGGCGGTTTAGCGCTCAGCAAAGGGCCTTATGTGCCTGGACGAGGTATTCACAATGTATTTGTGATAAGAGACAACATTGCTTATCGCACACAAATCGAAATTGGCCACAGCAGCACAAAACTTCACGAAATTCGACAAGGTTTGAATGAAAACGACGAAGTTATTATTTCAGATATGTCTGACTTCGCGCATTTAAGTGAATTTGCTGTTAATTAAAAAAGGAAAAATCATGTTATCACTTCAAAACATCAGTAAATCGTTTCAAACAGATCGTATTGAAACCATTGCCTTATCTGACATCAACTTACATGTAAACAAGGGAGAGTTTGTTTCGGTAATGGGCCCTTCGGGCTGCGGGAAAAGCACATTATTGAATATTATGGGACTGCTAGATCAACCTAGCAGCGGCGAAGTATCGATTGATGAAACGCCCATTACCTCATACAAAGACAAACAAATCACCGGTTTACGTAGTCAAAAAATAGGTTTTATATTTCAAAGCTTTCACTTAATTCATGATTTAAAAGTGTTAGACAATGTTGAATTGCCCTTGTTGTACCGAAAAATGTCAGCCAAAGAACGTAAGGCACTTGCTATTACTGCACTTGAAAAAGTAGGCCTTTCGGCCAGAATCCACCATTATCCAACACAGTTATCGGGTGGCCAACAACAACGAGTGGCTATTGCACGTGCAATAGTCGGCAAACCCGAAATCCTTCTCGCGGATGAACCTACAGGTAATCTCGACAGCCATATGGGCAGCGAAATCATGTCTTTACTCGAATCGCTTCATCAGCAAGACAATACAACCATAGTGATGGTGACTCACGACGAAGAAATGGCAAAACGCACCCAGCGAACTATTAGAGTTTTTGATGGGCAGCTAATTTAATGCCAAGTTGTTCGCGATACATTACGGCACAATGCGACAAAAAAGGAAAAATAAGATGTTAAGCAACTACATAATTACCGCATGGAAAGTGTTTTTAAGGCGAAAGTTTTTTACCTTTATCAACTTATTTGGCATTAGTATTACCTTAATGGTGTTGGTAGTAACGAGCACTATTGCCGATAACTATTTTTACCCCGCTGGCCCAGAGAAAAACGTTGATAATTTTCGAACCATAAATCGCCTATTAGTGACTAACGATGAAGAAAACTTAACCTCTGTTGGGCGTCTGGGTTACAAATTTATTAAAGATAACGTCTTTAGATTACAAACCCCTGAGCTTATTTCAATTAATTCAGGAACGCGGACCCGCGCCATATTTCATGAAGGACTTAAACGAGAGTTATTGATTAAAAAGACCGATAGCAATTTTTGGAGAATTCTTGATTTTGACTTTATTCAAGGTCGTGCTTATTCAATTGATGAGTTTGAAGCAGGCGATAAAGTCGCAGTTATTAATAAACGCACACAACTTGCTTTGTTTGCTGATAAGTCGGCTATAGATCAACAAATTAACATCGAAAATCAGGTATTTACAATTATTGGTGTAGTCGAAAATGTCCCTATAGTGGAAGCAACAGCATTAGCCGATGTGTGGCTGCCCTACACGACCAATGCATCGACTGCATATCAACAAGAAACCACTGGAGACTGGGTTACACTTTTATACCATTCAAACCCAGACATCATAAAAGACGTTAACACCGAATTTGTTAATTTGTTAGAAAATGATGTGCAACTAGACAAATCAAGTGGCTTTTCGATTGCCATTGCTGGTGCTTATAGCAAGCTTGAGCAGCTTTCTCGCGAATTGATTGCTGACGACAAAAGCCACGAAACCCATACAGGTCTGGTCATATCACTGATGATAGGCCTAACCGTCGCGTTTATGCTCTTACCCAGTATTAATATGATTAATCTTAATGTTAGTCGAATGATGGAGCGAAGCTCCGAAATTGGCGTTAGACGAGCCTTTGGTGCAACAAAACTACAATTGCTCATGCAGTTTATCGTAGAGTCGATTCTGTTGACCTTGGTAGGCGGTATTATTGGAATTTTACTCAGTGTTTTTGCACTTTATCTTATCGACGTAAAAGGCCTTATTCCGCATGCTCATTTCAGCTTCAATCTACGTGTGTTACTGATCGGGCTTGTGCTGATTTTTATATTTGGTCTGGTGTCGGGCGTCTATCCTGCCTATAGAATGTCGCGACTGCACCCCATTGCTGCACTTAAAGGAAATAATTAGTATGTATATGCACTTAATTAAAATGATATGGAATAGAAAGCGCGCCAATGGACTTATTATTGCTGAGGTAGCTATAGCTTTTGTGGTTATTTTTGCGGTCGCGGTTTTGTCTATTCGCAATTATAACCTAATGCAAATACCCTTAGGTTTTGAGTACGACAATATGTGGCGCTTACAAGTGATGAAGAGTGGCGCTTGGGATGGATCTACAGATGGCGAAACATTCCAACAAATAGTCGCTGCCGTTGAGCAACTACCCGAAGTGGATAATTTGAGTTTGCTTAGTAATGCAACTTTTAGAAACTGGACGTCCACGCGCTCATTTCAAGTCGACGATAAGTTTGTATTTTACTATATGAATTTCTTTGATGACCGTGCGGCCAACAATTTCGATATGACGCTCCTTGAAGGACGTTGGTTTGGCCCACAAGACAGCAACCAAAATTATGACGCTGTGCTGGTAAATAAGACATTTGTTGAGAAATTTTATCCAAATGGAGATGTTTTGGGCAAAAACATTGTCAAAATCGACCCAGACGAGATAGACAGAGAACAAACTGAACAAATAGTGGTAGGCGTATTCGATGATTTTCGACAATTTGGTGAGTTAGTCCCGCAGTCGCCTTATGTGTTTTTTCGAGTCGATGCTGAACAAAATAAACGTAATTTAGGCATTGAGATTAGCTTAAATCCGAATGTTGATGAAGTATTTGAACAACGATTGCTCACTATGCTGAGAGGCCTTGCACCAGAGTATAGTTATTCGTTTACCTCATGGGCCAATAGCCGTGATAGTCAGCTTAGGCAAACAACGACTCCCTTAGCTATTTTTGGTGTGATTGCTGCGTTTTTAATTCTAATGGTGGCAATGGGCTTATTTGGCGTGTTGTGGCAAAACGTAAGCACTCGAACACATGAGATTGGCTTACGCCGAGCTTTAGGTGCAAGCGCTTCAGGCATTCATCGTCAAATTATGTCGGAGTTAATTATTGTGACGCTTATCGGGGTGCTAATTGCTTTTATAGGCTTGGTACAACTTCCCGTTCTGGGCGTTTTCCAAGAGTTGGATTGGTCTTTGTTTTGGTTAAGTTTTATTGCAGCACTAGTGTTTATGGTATCCTTATCGGCATTATGTGCGTTTTATCCAGGCAAAGTTGCGACCGGGTATTCACCATCAGAAGCATTGCATTATGAATAAGTTCACAGTCTTAACTGCTACACTTAAAGCCACTTTGCAAGTTCTTGCGAGGGGAAAGCTAAAATGACTCAAATAATACCCAATGACTTTCAAATTTTGCTGGTTGATGACGACCCATCGGTTAATGCGTCTATCGCTATACTATTAAAGCAGCATGGCTTTAAAGTGCTAAGTGTTAGTAATCAAGAAGACGCGCTATCAGTTTTAGAAAATCAGAGCGTCAGCTTAGTTGTTCAAGATATGAATTTTTCTCGCAATACCTCGGGCGAAGAAGGTATGTTGTTGTTAGCACAAATTAAACAGCGCCATCCCGGTTTACCGGTTATTTTGATGACCGCTTGGGGTTCAATCAAACTTGCCGTCGAAGGCATAAAACAGGGCGCTGCAGACTTTGTAACTAAGCCTTGGGATAACCAACAACTGCTGCGCACGATCACCACTTGCCTAGCTATTCATCAAAATAAAGCTGTGAGTACAGATACACGCCATACTCTAGATGAAAAATATGATTTTTCGGATATTGTAGGGGATGACCCTGCTATGATAGAAGTGTTGACCATGGTAGCCCGAGTTGCAGCTACCGACGCTTCAGTGTTGATTTTGGGAGAAAGTGGCACCGGTAAAGAGCTTATTGCCAACGCAATTCATAAAAACTCAGCGCGGGCAAAGGAAGCTTTTGTGAAGGTGAATTTGGGCGGCATGTCGACTAGCTTGTTTGAAAGCGAGATGTTTGGACATACAAAAGGCGCGTTTACCGATGCAAAGCAAGACCGTAAAGGTCGTTTTGAACTCGCCACAAATGGCAGCATATTTTTAGATGAAATTGGCGATTTAGACCCTAGTTCTCAAGTTAAATTACTACGAGTGTTGCAAGACCAAAGCTATCAGTCAGTTGGCTCGTCACTCACAAAAAAAGCCAATGTTAGGGTAATTTCGGCCACCAACCGAGATTTAAACGATATGGTCGCCGATGGAAGTTTTCGTGAAGACTTATTGTATCGTATTAATCTGATTGTGCTTAATATCCCACCACTTCGCCGGCGCCGAGGTGACATTGCTCGTATTGCCGCGTTGCATCTTCGAAAAGTCGCCAAACTGTATAATATTGAAGATAGTCGCCTTGATGAGAGCGCATTGCAATGGTTAAGCCAACAAGAATGGCCGGGTAATGTCAGACAACTACGGCAAACTGTTGAGCGTGCCGCCTTAATAACAAATGAACCTGTGCTTACGGTGGACTCTTTTAACCCTCGAAATCTGGCCGTAGAACCTAATGATTCCGACGCCGACCTTAATGTGAGCGGTTTAACTTTAGATCAAATGGAAAAAATGATGGTGATAAAAGCGATTAAGGCGCACAAGAGTAATCTATCAAGAGTCGCAGAAGCACTTGGATTAAGCCGCGCTGCTCTGTATAGGCGAATAGAAAAGCATGATATTTCTGTATGACAATAAAACAGAAACTATTTTTTACCACCGTGTTATTGCATATCACCATTATGGTGGTTGCCTTTATATTTAGGGACGCGCTTGGCTTATATCTTATTTTGATTGAAGCAACGCTTATTCTTAGTATGGTTGTTTTTTACTTCCTGATTAATCAAGCGCTCAAACCCTTGGAATATGTAGATACGTTTTCGAAATTGTTATATGAGAAAGATTTTACTCAGCGCTTTAGTGAAACCAAGCAAGTAGAAATAGATGCCCTAATTAGTCAGTTCAACTTTATGTTAAACAAGCTGCACAAAGAAAGGCTAGCAATAGGTGAGCAAAAAGGTGTATTTCAAAAATTGATGGACGAGTCACCGATAGGTGTTATTTTACTAGATTATGAAAGACAGTTAAGCGAAATCAACCCAGCTTGTGAAAAACTCTTAGGCATATCTCAAGACAGGGTTGTGGGTAAAAAACTGCAACAGCTACAACATACCCAATGCAAATATTTGACTGGCATTGATGTAGATACCCATCAATTAGTGGATGCTGAGCAAGGGCGTCAACTTAAAATCGCGCATTATGAAATACGCGACAGAGGCTTTAAACGCTCGTTTTATATGATTAATGAGTTAACCGGCGATATCGTTGAGTCACAAAGAATGGCCTATGAAAAGCTTATCAGGCTAATGTCTCACGAAGTTAACAATACTATTGCTATCACCAATTCTTTGTTACAAAGCAGTTTACACTATAGAAGTATGCTAACTAATGAAGCGAGTGCGGAATTTGAAAATGTCATCAATATTGTGGTTAATCGTAGCAATAGTTTAAATAAATTCATGCAAGGTTATGCAAGCGTTGTTAAGCTTGAAAACCCTATTAAAACATCATTCGATTTATCAAAAATGCTAACAGACCTTGTTACGCTCTTTTATGCCGAATGTGAAACAAGAAACATCCAAATAACCCTCGATGTTGCGCAAACACAAAGCATCAATGCTGACGCCAATTTAATTGAACAGGCACTGGTCAATATTATTAAAAATGCAATGGAAGCCATCCAATCGGGGGGGCTTATTAGGATTGTATTAAAACAAGATAATGAACACCTTATGTTGAGCGTTGAAGATAGCGGCAGTGGTATTAACCCTGAGATAGAGCGAAAGCTTTTTACGCCCTTTTTTAGCTCTAAAGAATTTGGTCAAGGGGTAGGTTTAATGTTGGTTAGAGAGATATTACGTTTACATAATATTAAGCACGAATTACGTAATCGAGAAGACGGAGAAGGGGCTGTTTTTAGGTGGTGGATATTGGACTCAGAAAGCACCTAAACATTATCAAATGAGTGAACAAACAAGCTAAATCTACTGCAAACAAAACCGATAAGCTTTTCTTACTTTAGTGCTAAATGTTTGACAGTAAGGCATATGGATGTTTATGTATGTGTTGTACCTTCATTAAAGCGAATAGAGTTGTATTAGTTGATGAAAATATTGGTAGTAGATGACCACGCATTATTTAGAGATGGCCTTAAGCATGTGCTTGTCGCCTTAGTTGATGCCCCAAATGACGAGCTTCTTATTTATGAAGCGAACACTAGCGAAGCTTCAATTCCTGTTCTGAAAGAAAATCCCGATATAGATTTGGTACTAGTTGACCTTAATATGCCTGGGCAATTGGGGTTTGTGGTTTTGGAATACTGCCGCACATATCATTCAACAATTCCTATAGTTGTTGTGTCAGCATCTAATCGTAAGCAAGATATTCAACAAGCGATGGATTTGGGCGCTATGGCTTATGTACCCAAAGATACCACTAGCAAGCTAATGATAAATATTTTAGGGATAGTTATGTCTGGTGGACTTTATTTTCCGCAAATTGTGTCAGATGAATCCAAACCATTTTTCACTTCTCGACAACTCCAGGTACTGACGCTAATTGTTGAGGGCCAGTCGAACAAAGTAATTGCAGCTAATATGGAAATTGCTGAGGCTACTATCAAAATGCATGTTACTGCTATCTTTAAAAAGTTAGGAGTAAGCAATAGAACTCAAGCGGCATTGTTAGCAAAAGAGCAGGGAATCTTCTCCTAATTCAAGATATACGCTATTTGTGGCTATACGTTGCTGTACGTCGCTATACATTGCTTTGAATACTGCGTATAAATGCTCGAAGTTTGGCGGCAGGCACAGGTTTATGTAGCACCTGCCATTTTCCGGTGTTCATTTTTTCCAAACGTTTTTGGTCTGTATCACCGGTGATAATTAACACAGGAATGGACTCATCGAATTTTGTGTTTAGCATGGTGATGACATCTGCTCCAGTCATTTCATTGGCTAAACGAAAATCAGTTATTAGCATATCAGGTTTTCGTTTAACTAACTCAAGCTGCGCAAATAACTCTTCACCTGAAGCGGCGACAATCACTCCACAGTTCCAAATTTTCAGTAGTTGCGACATGCCTTCTCGAATACTTTCTTCGTCATCGACTATTGCAATTAACAAAGAGGATTCTGCTTCACTATTTACCGACATGTTTAGCGCGGGTTTCTGACTGTCAGAATTACTCTTAATGTGTTGAATATTAATAGAGAAGGTCGAACCAATGCCCACTTCGGATTCTACATCTATTGTATGTCCGAGTAATTTAGCCGTTCGGTCAACAATCGCCAGGCCAAGACCTAATCCCTTTTTCCTATCTCTATGTGTGTTGTTTAATTGATGAAACTCAATGTATATATCTTGTAATTCTTCTGGTGGAATTCCGATGCCAGTATCACTGATACTTATTGTCAAATTATCATCTTTCACAACGCATTTAACCGTAATTTCTCCCGAATCTGTGTATCGAATGGCATTTTCCAAATAATTTCGTAGTATTTGTTCTAATAGGTCAGGTTCACTTTTGACGCTGTAAGTACTTATTGGCCATTTGATGAAAAGGTTTTTTTCTGCAGCTTGTAAATCAAAAGCGTTGGCTAATTTGTCAAACATTGCTTGTACTGGAAAGATGATTGGTTTTGCTTCCACAGCGCCAGCATCTAATTTAGAAATGTCTAACAATGCATCAAATAAACTTTTTAAAGCATCTACCGACAAGTTGATTTGGTCGACTATTTTTCGTGTTTTAGGATCTTTTGCTGACTCATCCAATACCGATGTAAATAAACTTAGAGAATAAAGTGGTTGACGTAAATCATGACTCGCAGCCGCAAGAAATTTAGACTTTGCTTTGTCAGCACGTTCCGCTTCTTCTTTTTGTTCTTTAAGCTGTTCAACGAGCAAATTGTTTTCAAATCGCAAGCCTAAGCTTGTTTTGAAATTTTTGTTTATTTTGATATTGAAAGCGGTCAGTACAATTAAAAATACCGCAGAAACAATGCCTAAAGTATTGTGTAGCTTATCCCCAAACAAGAAAAACTGGATGGTAATAGGTAGCAATATAGAGGGCACATAAGCAAAATAGCCGGGTAAATAAAGACTATAAGTAAATGCCGAGCCACCTGTCATTGCAAACAGACTCATCAAGAGAAAAAACTGATAAGTTTGGTTTTCGAGAGGAAAGTACAAAATGCCAATGGTGCCCCAAATTGCTCCTGCAAATGCACTCCCTACAATAATCGATAGCTTAAATGGTCTTAAGTTTTGCGACCTAAATTTGTTTTTGTAATGCAAAAAAAACAATGCTCTAACCAAGACCATTGTTACCAAAAGGCCTAAACATAAAACAATGGTATAAAAGGGCACAATATCTGAAAAGCCGTAGGATATTGCCATGCCAATGATCAAATTAATAAATAAAAGCACTGGGATTGAACTATGCATTAACTTAATTTGTTCTGCGTGAATTTGTTCACGCATATTGTCGTCTATTGCTTCTTCCAAAATATACCCTTCTTTTGTTAGTAATATTTGAACTGCATGCCCAGCTCGCTATTTCATAGCTATTTTCACTAAACAAATGAGGAACTTTTGATAAAGGTGGGTGTGTTGAACACATACAATACGAATTATCGTGCGAGATACTCTCATATCGTCATTTTATTATCACTAGGTTTATAACAAACCCAGACCTATGTCTGTATTCAACCCAGACCCTTGTGGTATATCTACTTTTTTCGATTTCACTTACTTTTAGTCTCTGTATTCTCAGTAAAGAATAGTTGGTTAGGAAATTGAATATGATTACATTATCACGACAGGGGTATTTACTAGCTTTTTTATCCGTATTGATTCTCTCAGGGTGCTCAATAAACCCCGAGGGCTTGCATCATCAACAATCCGCAAATAGTGATATTGAAATTTATGGCACAACAGCTGGAATGCGCGCTATTTTGCTAAGAAAAAAATCATCAGAATCCGTGTATTGTGCTGAGCCTCAGCCAGATGCGACAGTGAGCGAATCTTTATCTGAAAATGCATCTGTTTCGCAAGGTGCGGCAGGAAGCGAAGACGAAGGCGCCACTGAAAGTGTTGGTGAAAGTAGTTTAGGCGGTCGCTCAGTGAATGTGCTTATTACGCGCGAGATTTTTTATCGAACTTGCGAGTTTATTTCGAATGCTAATTTGTCGGACGACACCAAACTCGAAGTATTTAAGGCAAGCTTACAATCCATCATAAACCTCAACAATACCAATTTTGGTAATGGCTCTGTAGGCCAATCGCCCGTTCAAAACAATGAACTCAACCCAGCAAGTAATAACAGCTCAGAAGATGATTCAGATAACTCTGAAGACGGCTATGAAGATGATTCTGAAGATGATTCTGAAGATGACTCGGCTGACGACTACGAAGACGATTCTGATGGAAGCTAAATACTTATATTTTATCCCAAACCAATATACGCAAAATTTTTTAGAGCTCTCTTTGAGTATTTTTTAAGTTGAAAGTTACAAAAACAATTCAAATCATTTAAGCAAAAGGAAAGATCATGACAGAAAAATTTATTAATAATAATCAATATGGTAAGCATAAACTGATTGCCCTCGGATTATTGTGTGCAGTACTTTTGCTGAGTGTTTCAGGCAAGAGTGAAGCTGCACGCATCTATAACCACACTGGCGAGACAGTAAAAGCCTGTAAAGGTGTTGGTGTACTCGGCAAAGTTGCTGCTGGTGGGCAGTGCGAGACTATTGCTCATGGTGAACGCAGCAAAAGCCTGCAGTGGAATCGTACAAACGGAATTTTAGTTAAAAATAAAGCTAACCAGATAATATGCAGTCTCGATTTTGGTGTGCACGCCCAAATCCAAGGTGGAAATTACATGCAAATATACAGCAATAAATGCACAGTCTATAGCGCCAGTCATAAAATAATCAGCACGGGTAGTTTGTTAGCTTACCCCTATGTCAAAATAAAAAATGAAAGTGAGTATCGTGCTAGTGGCACCATAGAGTATGGGCCTTTTGGATGCTCTGACGACAGTTACTCTGTTGCTCCCGGAGAAACTTGGCATGCTAAATCGCGCGGCGCATGTTTAGTGACATCTATCTCTAGCAAGCTTCACGGTAGTTCTAAGTATGGCGAAAATACTAAGGTGGTGCCTTATGATTCCACAACAAGTTATTCTGAATTTCAAATTTCTAGCTATGGCGGATCTTACAGAGTTTTTTCTAAAGAGGAATTTGCAGATGTGACTGATACTAAAAGAGAAAAAAGCCCCGGCTTTTATTTTGTAAACAAAACGCCTTGGCCGGTAGCGTACTCTCTTGACCAATATAGCTGTTTACATCATGGTATTGTGCCAGCGCGAAGCGATGAAAAAGATGGCTTGTTAAAAGTAGACACAGGAGCTGTATGGTTTACCTTAGAGATGCAAGTTCAACCAGACGGAGTTGACCCAAAAGATGATTTTGAAGATTGTGCTTTGCCAGTTGTTGAATTAGTTGGTGATATTGCGCTTGCTGTTTTCACTGGAGGCTCTAGCGCAACAGCAAAAACAGCAGCTAAAACCAGTGCAAAAATCATCGCTAAAGAGGCGGCTAAGAAATTTGCCAAAAAACAGGCAAAGAAATTGCTGAAGACGTTGGTCAAAGACTTTACAAAAAAAGAGCTTGGGAAATTATTTGCATTAGGTACAAATGTTGAACTTTACGGACAATATGCCGGATATGAATGGCCTTTTCGATGCAAGAGCATGCCTGAATATCATATTACAGGAGGGCCATATCTAATTGACGAAAACGGCGAGCGGTATCTTAGTAGAGGCACTCCATTTACCATTACAAAAGTAAACACATGTGGTGATGATATGATGCTAGCTTCTAGGAAGAAGGATGTTGCGGACCAAGGCATTTTTGCAAAACTTCCATTTGCTAAAGAGGCTGCAGATAAGGTGAATAAGGTTGACCCTAAAGTTTATTTCACCAATGAATTCAGGCATTTTAAAAACCATTCTATTACTGGCTATAATGATAGAGTCCTCTCTAATCTAACTCGATATCAGTGTATGTCGAAGTGCAAACAAGAGAAGTCGTTTTCATGTAAATCGTTCGATTATGGAAATAAAACGCAAACGTGTTATTTGAGCACCAAAAGCGGGATTGAAAAACCTAACGATGGCACTTACGACTACTACCAGTTAGAAAAATAAATTAGCTAAGTGAGTTAAATCACCAGAAAACCCGTAGCCATTGTTGCATGATAGCTAAGCTGCAATGTACTACGGGTTTTTATGTCATCAGCTTATGCATAAAATGTTGCGTCGTCACTTCCCAAAAAACTCATCGCTTCTATGGATTTATCTATAATTCGTACGTGCGGTAATGTTTTCTGCAAAATCATAATTTACACAATCGGCACTAAATTCTATCTATGAAAAGCCCTCTAATATGTCTCTTCGAGATAATTTAGATTTCTTCCTCAATTGTAAAGCTATGTAAAGATTCCGAACTAAATTCTATTTTTATGAACTTACTCTGCATAAATCATAAGAAATTTATTCAATATGTGGTTTTTAAATTAACTTGCCTGTCCAAAAAGTTTAGCGCTGAGCATTTTGGGCAAAACACTATATTATTCTTGGAGAAAAAATGTTTTTAGCTCAAAAACAGGCCCATTTATGGAAGCCTATATTTGTTTCAGTGCTGCTGCTCAGTTTGATCGCATGTTCAGGTAGTAGCGATGACGAAGATGCAACTGGTTATATCAAATTTTATAATGCTTCTGCCGATTCACCGGCAATTTTCATGACTATAGATGAAGATATTGATAGTGATGCCGACGACGAAATTGAACGCACGCTTTCGGGTGTAAGCTATGCTAGTGCCGGCACTCGAACTGAACTAGAAACACAAAGCTATTATTTAGAGCTGGCGTGGCAAGATGAAGACAGTTCTGCTAGAACCGATCTTGAGATTGTATATGAATCCCAAATTGACATAAGCGAAGACGAAACCCAGTGGGTGATCATGACAGGGTCGGTGCAAAGCCCTACCGTTAATATATATAGCATTCCAGAATTAGATGAAGATGAGCTTTCAGATGACCAAGATGATGATTTATTTACATTAAGAGTTATCAACTTGCATCAGAGCATCGTAGATGTAGATATTTACCTTTCGCTTGAAGACGAAACCTTTAATGAAGCAGAATTGCTTGTGAGTGCACAAGCAGACCTTATGACCGAAAAACTCAAGCGAGAGCAAGATCAGTATAAGGTTTACATTACGCAGTCGGGTCAATCAGAGGTGTTATTTTCATCAGAAGACATTAGCTTTGTCACAGGTGTTCAGTATTTGTTGGCCTTGCGAGAGAACCAAGGTGTAGGAGGCTCAGAGTTTGTGGTAGATAATATTACCAGTGGTCAAATTACGTCTTATGAGGCACTGGAATCGTTAGCCAATTTGACTATTTATAATGGTTTAAATTCAAACGACTTATTACCTTCCTACATGGCTAGTGTGAACCTAAGCATAGATGGAAAAACAACGGTTCCAAGTACCGCAGACTTATCTTATAGCGAATTTTCAGATGCCTTTGAGCTAGAAAGCAGTGATTATCGCTTAAGCGTGTTTAATAACAATACCGACGAGGTCATGCTGCAAAACCGGCTAATTAGCGCACCACAAAATGCTGACCGCACTGTTTTCTTATATTGGACAGACGAAGCCGTTGATGATGATGGTGACGGTGACGTTGATGAAAACGACGATGGTATCATTGATGAAATCAGGCCAATCGTTAGCACCCTTACTGTAGAAAACAGCAATTTATCAAGGTTTTACGATAAACAAGTTACCATGCTCAATTTGTTAAATACCGACACGTTTTCAAGAGTTACTTTCTATTTTGTGAAATCTGACGAAATAATTGATACTGCTGAAAACACCAGAAGTCTACTTCAGGGCACGTCAAGCAATATGGTCTTGTTAAATAATACTTACCAATTATTTGTGGTCACTGAAATCGACAATAACGATATTATATTGCACGAATCGACCCTTGTGCTAGACCAAGAAAGTGATGATCTCTTCCTTTTGTTGGAAGAGTCTGAGTCAAGTGCCAGCGGCTACGCCGTTAGGGTTGAGTCTCAAAAAACAACTAGTAATGATGAATAATTTAAATCCATTAAAAGTAAATAATAGTCATGCACATAGCCGTCTCAACAAGGCGGCTGGCTATAAAATATTGATTATTGGAAATGAATATACGGGTAATGCACAAGCTATATCTTGTTTAGCCCAAACTTCTTACAAAACTAAGGTTGTTAATTCATCAACCGAGGGTATGCGCTGTTTGGGCTTAAAACACTTCGATATGATATTGCTAAGTGCGACTTTGCCTCAAGAAGATGGTTTTGAAATATTGAAAGCAATTCGTCATGTGTACAATATTCCAATACTTTTTACACTTACGAACAACGATGAATTTGATTGTATTTATGCCTTAGAATTGGGCGCAGATGACGTAGTGTATTCACCTTTTTCAATAAGAGAACTGCTTGCTCGCATAAAACTACGGATTAAACGTCACCAGCAAACAGAAGGTTATGGCGTACATCCACTTGTTACAGTTAAGCAATTTAGTTTAGATGTAAATAAACGATGTATTCACATCAAAGACAGGCGCTTATCTTTAACTGATACTGAATTTGACATACTCGCATTTTTAATAATTAATAAGGGATGTACCGTCTCTAAAGAAGACATTAGTCAAAGGGTGTTCAAACGTCCATTAGCAGAATATGACCGAAGTATTGATGTACATATTAGTAATTTGCGGCGAAAAATTCCTGACTGTATAAACGCTGATTGTATTCGCACAGTAAGAGGTCGTGGCTATATGTTAGTCTAGCTCCAATAGAATGAAAAAAGGGGAGCGTATGCTCCCCTGTAATAGTTTTATTAAATTGACTACTTTCTAAATCGACGCATCGCCAGCATGCTCAGACCTATCAAGCCAAGGGTTTCCGGTCCAGGAACTTGGGTAATCGTCGCAATCATATTAGGACCGATTCTTGCCAAGTTGCTGCTATCACCCTGCGGATAAACTAAACCTAAACTACCGGAAGTAGCATAAACACCATTCAAAATAGTTATGTGGTTTGCGGTTACTGATGAAGGGCTGGATACATAGGAATCGCCGTCGTCATTTGCGTAAAGTGCTCCTAATAAGTAGTCTGAACCTGAGTTTAGAAAAACGCTTGAAGATAAATCAGCAAAATGAAAGCCATTTAGTAATGTATCACCACTATCTACAAGGATTGATGCTAATAAGTTTTGCGAGCTAACTTCCCACAAACCTACCCAATGTGCTGAGGTCAGAACCTGATCACTTGCGTCAGTAACTCCAAGAGATGTAACGGTTAAGTTTTCGTTAGCAGTAAACTTATATCCCACGACATCACCTGTGCTACCACCCCAATAAATGCCAAAGGTACTTCCACCTGAGTAATCTGTGAGAATAACACTCGCTGATACTGAGAAAGTATTTATTAAAAGACCCATCGTACATAATAAAACAACACGCTTAAAAACGTTCATCCAAAACTCCTTAAATAGTTCTACCGCGAATTCGGTATATAACGTTTATAGTTACAAGGTATCCGCTAATGCAATTAAAAGGCCATGTTATAAGTTATTGATAATTAAATAAAATTAAATGTAACAGCAATAAGGTGTAAAAAGTACTGACGGCAAATTTTAAGATACAGTTCAGTTAATACAGAAATTGTTGTCATAAAAATGTCATAAAAATGTCATCAAAATTAGCTCTGGAAAGACTGCCTTTTGTCGATACAAATAGTACAAATCGATTAATTGTTCGTAATATTCTCACGACAACGGAAAGAACATGTTTAAAATCATATCTACGAGTATTCGCATGCAAGTCTTGGCGATACTGGCAGCTGGTGTAAGCGCACTTATCTTGGTGTTTAGCATCGCAATCGCGAATAAGAACCAAATAATCTCTAGTTACCAAGGCCTCATCTTTGAAGACTTAGCTACTCTGGAGGCGATTGGTAAAATAAATGTAGATTTTAAAACGCAAGTGCAGGAATGGAAAAATACCTTGCTGCGAGGACATGACGAGGAGCTCAGAAACAAATATTGGGGACGATTTAATAATTATTCACAAAATATTCCCCGTGAAGTTGACGCGTTGCTGAAAGACATACCAGCATCACCATTACGAGATGTGCTCTTAAATTTCCAACAGATTTATCCTGACATGATTGCCTCTTACCAGACGGGTTACAACTTTTTCATAACGAACAATTTTGACCATAAGGGAGCTGATATTGCTGTTAGGGGCATCGATCGCGAGGCAACAAGGCTATTAATTGAAGCCACGAAGATTGTTGACGGACAAACAAAACTATCAAGCGAAACACTACTCGACCAAAGCAATACGAACTCTATTATTGCGATTGTATTTATTACGTTCACGATCCTAATAACATTTACATTTATTACCTTAATGATAGAAAAACGCATTATTAAGCCTATTAATCGATTAAATGCGGCATCAAAAAATCTAGCTAGTGGCGACTTTACACACGTAATCAATACCGATAGACATGATCAGATTGGGCAACTTATGGGCAATGTTGAGCTCATTAGAACCGATCTTGGCAAGCTGATTAATGAAATCTTAGTCAACATGGAGCAGTTGGGTATTTTTATCGGGACCACATTCTCCCAACTAAACAACTTAGGTAGTGGTATCGATGCAACGCATAAACGTTCAGTGACTTTAAAGTCCTTTGTGGAGCAAGTTAATCATAGCTCTTCTGAACTACTTAAAGTAGGCACCCAAAATGGGAAGTTTATTGACGAAAATGCAAAGTCAATGCAGCAAGAAATAGAGCGGTACATGCAGAGCAAGCAACTTGTGACAGACGTAAACGATGCCATGAAGGTAAGCAAAGAGCGTATGAGTGAGCTTAAGCTAGAGTCAGACGCAATATCCACAATGTTAAACACCATTTTAAATATTGCTGAGCAAACCAATCTTCTGGCGCTTAATGCAGCTATTGAGGCAGCAAGGGCAGGAGAATCTGGTAGAGGCTTTGCTGTAGTGGCAGATGAAGTTCGTCAACTGGCACAAAAAACACAAAGTAGCGCAGGTGATATTACCAATATTATTTCTCGCTTGAATAAAAATACAGAAGATACAGCCCAAAGCATTAGTTCGAGTATCGAGTTAACGCAAGAAACCACTGAGAAATACACAGATATGATTGCCTTTATGCAGTCAACTAATGGGGTATTAAGTCAATTAGTACAAGAACAAAACAAAATTACCGATAAGATTCACGAACAGTCGGCCTCATCTAAAAAAGTGAATCAAGAGGTTGAAGAAACCGTGCATCTGTCAGAACAAACTCAAGATACAAATGCGCAAATTACAGAAACAACGACTATGGTTCAAAATGTGATAAAAGACATCCAAGATGTGGCCAGTCGTTTTACAGTTGAAAAGCCGGAAACGACTAAAAAGTCTAGCGCTGAAACTGATGTTGTGATGTTCTAAACACCACTTTCATAATCGGACATATATCCGCTTTAAGTCTAGTGCTTACTAACGTACTCTTCATATGTGCCATGAAAGTAATTTAGTCTTTGATCTTTTATTTCAATAATCGATGAAGCTAAGGTAGAAACAAATTCTCGGTCGTGGCTAACAAACACCAATGTACCGTCAAAGTTCTTGAGGGCTTTATTGAGTGCTTCAATGGCTTCCATGTCCATGTGATTAGTCGGTTCGTCCATAATGATCACGTTTATTTCTTGCATCATGAGTTTACCAAATAACAACCTGTTTTTTTCTCCGCCCGAACAGACCTGCACGTCTTTTTTTACATCATCGGCGCTGAATAACATCCGACCTAGCATTGCTCTAACGGCTAAATCGTCATGTTTTGGTGTACGCCATTGCGACATCCAATCAAATAAGTTCATCGATACGCCAAATTCGTCGCTCACATCTTGTGCAATATAGCCAATCGCAGCGTTTTCTGACCATTTAAGTGTGCCGGCATTCGGCTTAATTTGATTCATAAGGCAACGCAAGAAAGTGGTTTTTCCTGCACCATTTTCACCTATCACCGCAAGTTTGGCGCCAGCTTCCAGCAAAATATCCGGACTTTTAAACAAGGTTTGACCATCAAATCCGTGTTCAATTTGGTGTATTTCAAGTGCGTTGCGGTGCAGTTTTTTATGTTGCTTGTAAGTGATGTAGGGCGATTGCCTACTTGAAGGTATGACTTCTTCAAGCTCAATTTTTTCTAGACGACGTGCCCGTGAAGTGGCTTGTTTAGCTTTAGAAGCATTAGCAGAGAAGCGGGCAACGAAACTTTGTAGCTCTTCAATTTCTGCGCTCTTTTTGGCATTCTCGTTTACGATTTGATCTTTGGCAAGTTCAGATGCGGCCATGTAAGATTCATAGTTGCCTGGATAAATACGTAACTCGCCAAAATCTATATCTGCCATATGCGTACAAACTGCATTAAGAAAATGGCGGTCGTGTGAGATAATTACCATTGTGCATTTTCGTTGGTTGAGCACGTCTTCTAACCACTTAATGGTATAAATATCGAGGTTGTTGGTTGGCTCATCGAGCAATAAAATATCGGGTTCAGAAAATAAGGCTTGAGCAATTAGCACGCGTAATTTTAATCCCGGTGCAACTTCCGACATTAAGCCAAAATGTAGCTTTTCATCAATGCCCGCCTCAATGAGTAATTCGATGGCGCGTGTTTCAGAAGTGTAACCATCTAATTCGGCGAATTCAGTTTCTAAGTCAGCGACTTTCATGCCGTCTTCTTCAGACATCTCTGGCAAGCTGTATATACGGTCGCGCTCTTGTTTGACTTCCCACAATCTAGCATCGCCTACAATAACAGCATCGACCACAGAATATTCTTCAAAGGCAAATTGGTTTTGGTTCAACGTACCAATTCGTTCGCCGGGCGCAATTGAAATATTACCAGCGCTTGGAGCAAGCTCACCACTCATAATTTTCATCAAGGTCGACTTTCCACAACCATTAGCACCAATTAGGCCATAGCGGTTGCCATTGCCAAATTTGGCCGAGATATTTTCAAACAATGGTTTGGCGCCAAATTGCATTGTGATGTTTGCAGCAGTGATCAAAACAAGCTTCCTTAAAATAAGCGTCGGTGTTTTTGTTTTGTGCACCGATAAACAGGGCGCGCATTTTACCTGAAAAGTACCTAACAAAGCTACGATATAGGCTCACAAATCGGCTGAGTAAACAGCAAATGATATTTTATTGAGGAAATTTGAGATATTAATGTAAATATATCGTAATAAAAATGTTACTTTATGCATGAGGCTCAGCAAAAAGCTATTGCCAAAAGATTGAAGGAGGAAAGTGATGTTAGTAAAAAGACCAGATGGCGAAGTTCAACCGGGAATTAAATGGGGCCCGTTTACCTTACGAATTCCACTTGTGCATTTACGTTTTTCACTTTCTGACGCCTTGCAAGGGTTTGCCGTTGCAGGTGCGACAGGTTTAGCCTTGGTTCCCTATTTTATGGCGCTACTGGGTCTTAGTTTTGAAGAAGCCGTTGTTATGGCAATGATCCACAGCTTGTTAATCTCGTTTTCTTGGATGTTATTTGGTGACCCATACGCCCCCGGATGGCTGACTCCGGCAATTCCATTTGTAGTGGCATTTATTACAACGCCTGCATATTTAGGGGATCACACCTTACAGTTTCAAGCCATGACAGCTCTGTCGCTTAATTTTGCATTTATTTTGATTGTCTTGGGGGTGACAGGTCTTGGGGCAAAATTGATAAAATCAGTCCCGAATGTGCTCAAAGGCGGAATAATTCTGGGAGCAGCGCTAGCCGCTTTTTTAAGGGTCACCAAAGACGGTGATGCGGCCAATGTTTTTCAGTCTGCGCCAATTGCAGGCACCTTAGGAGTGGTTATTTGCTTAGTATTTGCTTTCTCAAAACCAATGCAAGCCTTAGCTATGAACAAACAATGGCTCGCAAAACTGCTTAGTATGGGATTATTACCCGGATTTGTTGTGGCTGGTGTAGTTGGATATTTTACCACTGAATTTGATTATAATATTCGTTGGCAACTCCTTGATGTTGCAGGAGCTAGCGTATCCTTATGGGAAAAATCATCGCCATTTATTATCGGATGGCCGTCTTGGGGCACGTTTGCTGCTAGCTTCCCTCTTGCACTTATTACCTATATTTTGTTTTTTGGCGATGTTGTTACTGGAAACGAAATGATTGAACAAGCTCAAAAATCAAGAAAAGATGAAAAGCTTGATCTCAATAGTAGTCGTTCGCACATGGCCACAGGGATTCGTAATGTTTTAATGGGTATCACTGCCCCATTTTTCTGTACACAAGGCGTTTTATGGACAGGCATTCAAGTTGTCCTTCTTAAAAAATGGAGTGAAGGACGCGAAAAGCTAGATTCCCTTTATGACAGTATTGGTAGCTTCTATTTATTTGGTATTCCTTTGCTATACGTACTTCTGCCACTGGTGACTTTGCTTGAGCCATTATTACCAGTTGCTTTAGCGGTGACCTTAATACTGACGGCCTTTGCTTGTGCAACACTAGCCTTGAGCTTAGTAAGTGATGCAACAGAAAGAGGTGCGATGGTAATAACTGCTATGGCATTCAGCGTCTTTGAGCCTTGGTTAGGTTTAGGCATAGGTTTAATCACTATAGTCGCTTTATGCGGTGTGAAGGTCTTTAAGCCAGAACAAGAAAAAAGCGAAGAACATACTTAAAAGCAGATTCAAGTGCCGATTTAAATCATAGCGAAGATTAGTTTTATTAAGCCTATTAAAAGATTTATGCTATCTTATTGAGTATTCGACTGTTTATCGTTTGAACCATGGATATGATTCTGCAAATTCTTATACACCCTGTCTTCGTGTCAGTCGGCATTATTGTTGTTGTCGTTTTAGCATTTCGAGATTTTATGAGATTGTGGGATGAAAAAGTAGTCACTAATAATAGTGAGATCGCCCCAAACGGCAAGGATGAAGTCGTTGAAGTCTCTAGCTGACACTTCGGTTACTACACTTAAAGGTGTGGGAGCAAAAGTCGCAGAAAAACTCGCGAAGCTAGGGTTAAAAAACTTACAAGACGTTATTTTCCATTTGCCCTTACGATATCAAGACCGTACACGGGTTTATCCTATTGGCGATGTGTATGCTGGCATTCACGCAACCATAGTGGCGCAAGTATTAAGTGCAGACATCAAGTATGGGCGCAAACGCATGCTCATAGTAAAAGTGAGCGATGGCACCGATGTGCTTAACTTGAGGTTTTTCCATTTTTCTGCTGCTCAACTGAAAGGTTTTACCGAAGGCACTACTATAAGAGCTTTTGGTGAGGTTCGTTCAGGTAATGTTGGGTGGGAAATAATGCACCCCGAATACAAAGTTGTGACAGGTGATAGTAATCTCGACATGGAAGAGTTCTTAACACCGGTTTATCCAACCACTGAGGGCGTTAATCAAATAACCTTGCGTAAACTGACTGATCAAGCTTTGTTGCAACTAAAAAAAGGCGCCTTGGTCGATTTATTACCTGCTGGTTTATATGCCGAACAGGTTTCTCTAGAAGAAGCATTGCACTTAGTGCATAGACCGTCGCCCGATATCGACTTAAACATGCTTGACGAAGGCCAACACCCCGCGCAAATTAGGCTTGTACTCGAGGAGTTATTGGCGCATCACCTTAGTATGTTAAAAGTGAAAGCAGAAGCTCATCAAGACCCAGGCTTAGCTATTGGCTTAAGCACCCAATTAAAAGATGCTTTTTTACGAGCCTTGCCTTTTTCGCCAACAGGTGCACAAACACGCGTTGTGCAAGAAATCGAAGCTGATTTAGCGTTAGCAAAGCCTATGATGCGCTTGGTACAAGGAGATGTTGGTTCAGGTAAAACGCTTGTTGCTGCACTTGCTGCTTTAAGCGTGATTGATGCCGGTTATCAAGTTGCGCTAATGGCGCCTACAGAATTACTTGCAGAACAACATTTACAAAACTTTACTCACTGGCTTACGCCTTTGGGTATAAAAGTAGACTGGTTAGCCGGCAAGTTAAAAGGTAAGGCACGGACAGAAACCCTAGCGGCTTTGGCTGTAGGCGAGATTCAATTTTTAGTAGGCACACATGCTATTTTTCAAGACGCGGTCGCTTACAAAAAGTTAGCCCTAGTGATTGTTGACGAACAACACCGTTTTGGGGTGCATCAACGATTGGCTTTGCGTAAAAAAGGAGAAGATTCAGGGCAATTTCCACACCAGTTAATTATGACTGCTACGCCTATTCCTCGGACTTTAGCTATGACGGCTTATGCGGATCTCGACACCTCCATTATTGATGAATTACCGCCGGGTCGAACCCCAGTTAAAACGGTGGTTTTACCCGATACTCGTCGCAGCGAAATTATAGACAGAGTCCGACAATCGGCTTTGCACGATAAACGCCAAATCTATTGGGTATGCACACTTATAGAAGAGTCAGAAATGTTGCAATGCCAAGCTGCGGAAGATACATGCATTGCGCTGGCAACTGCCTTGCCCGATTTAAAAGTCGGTTTGGTACATGGGCGTTTAAAAGCAGCTGAAAAACAGTCGATTATGGATAGTTTTAAAGCGGGCGAGTTAGATTTATTAGTTGCCACAACAGTAATAGAGGTGGGTGTAGATGTGCCAAATGCCAGCCTAATGATCATTGAAAACCCAGAGCGCTTGGGTTTGGCGCAATTGCATCAATTGCGCGGCAGAGTGGGGCGTGGTTCAGTCGAAAGTCATTGTGTTTTAATGTATCAAAGCCCTTTGTCGAAAACAGCGAGTAAGAGGCTGAGCGTATTGCGAGAGTCTAATGATGGCTTTTATATTGCCGAAAAAGATCTCGAAATACGCGGGCCAGGCGAGTTACTTGGCACCAAGCAAACGGGAGTCGCCGATCTTAAAATTGCCGATTTAGTCAGAGATGCCGCGCTTATCCCTCAGGTTAATCAGCTTGCTGAAAAAATGTGGCATGATTACCAGAGTCAATCATATGCGTTGATAGAACGATGGCTGGCCTACAAAGATGAGTATTCCAATGCATAAAATATTGCTAATTCCGTCTATATGGTAGAAAAAATATGCGCTTAGATAAAACCTTCAGGCAACACTTACTTCTGAATTCCTTTTTAGTCACTATGATTACACTATGGGGTGGCTTTGTAAAAGCTCACGAGCCTTCGGCGACTTATCTTGCGAACGAGTCGGTGTTAGTCACAAATGGTAATAGCAAAGTATTATTTGACCCATTTTTTCATAACAATTATGGTCAATACCAACTTGTGCCCGCAGAAACCTTGAAAAAAGTATTTGCTGGGCAAGCCCCCTTTGATGATATTGATGCCATCGTGATTAGTCATGCTCATGGCGATCATTTTGCAGCCGACGAAGTACTGCGTTATTTGAGTTTGTATCCAAAAACAAAATTGGTTGCTCCTCAGCAAGCCATTGATGAATTAAGGGCTTTAACTGGAGCCGATAAAGTTAGTTCACAGTTATATGAAGTAAAACTTGCTTTCAACCAGGCACCCCAGCAAATTGAGCTTGGTGAAATGGTATTCGAAGGTGTGAGAATTCCGCATGCAGGCTGGCCTGGCAGAGCTGATATCGAAAACATTGTATTTCGAGTGACGCTATCCAACACAGAAGCAGACAAAAAGAATGAGAATATCACCGTAATGCACATGGGCGATGCAGACGCAAACGACGACCATTATTTACCCTTTAAAGCACACTGGCAAAGTCGGGAAACCGATCTAGCTTTTCCGCCATATTGGTTTTTTTATCAACTTGAAGGCAATTATATTTTAGATGAACTCATAAACGCTAAGCAGCATGTGGGCGTGCATGTGCCTATGCAAGTGCCAAAGCGCTTAAAGGAAACCGGCAAAGACTATTTTTCAAAGTCTGGCGAGCAACGAACTATCAAGCATGAGCATTAATTTGCAGCATGCGTTAAGCTTGTTTTGTCAAATAATGAAAAATACGCTTTTAAAAACAACCGGTAGTATGTTGAATATTGCTTATTTATTAGATAAGCCTTTGAGACGTCGACAATAAATTTTATGAGGAACTCTCATAATTATATCAATACCTTACAAGGTCTCTGCATAATCTTTTAAGCTTTAGTTCAAATCTGTCCTTTAAAGGGCGCAGTTTCACCACTTAAAATTTTAAAGCTTAGTTGTTCGCTCTTTTGTCCGTCACTCATAAATAGTTCCGCTGCTTTGATGCCTTTTTCAACGCTAAATTGCTGAACTGTTGTTAAAGTAGGATGATATTGTTGTCCTTGTTCAATGCCGTCAAAACCCACTACCCGAAGATCTTCTGGAATACGAAGACCCATTTGAAGGGCTACTTTCAAGACCGCCAGCGCAATGATGTCGCTCATACACATTACAACAGTAGGTCTGGGTTTTAACGAAAGTGCTTCTTTCGCTGCGATAATAGCGTGCACATGAGTATTCTCAGGTATATGCCAAATATGACTATCGTCGATTGAAATTTTGTATTGAGTTAATGCTCGGTAATACCCGTCTAGCCTTCGATGTGAAATGGAAAATCCACTTCCGATAAGCGGTTTTTGTTCGATCGTGCAAGTAAATTCACTTGCGACTAAACGTAATCCAATAATAACAGGGACGACTGCCACTTCACCAATGGCTAAACATGCTGATTGATAAGCCGCCTCTTCGTTATCAATATTTATAGAAGGAATACCCACAATATCAAAATCAACTGTGACTATATTTTTTTTAATACTTGATAATTGTTTCAACAGAGCAAGGTTTCTTGGAGAGCCGTAGCAAATAAAACCGTCCACAAAATCAATGATCTCATTTACGCTTTTGTTGTTCCCTGAGAATAACAATAGATGTTTATCAGTGGTTTTAAGAGCCTTCGCAACGCCTTCAATAAACTCACTAGCGACAGGATCACTTACCATGTAGTCCAACTCATCTGGAAGTATCAAAGCGATAATATTTGATTTTCCTTGGCGAAGCGAACGAGCGGCTTTGTTTGGGCCGAAGTACCCCATCTCTTCGCACGCACGTAAAATCTCTTTGCGCCTTTTCTCAGATAATTGTTCGGGACGATTAAATGCATAAGAAATACTTGCGGTGGACACGCCTATCCGGCGTGCAACCTCTTTTATCGCCAATCTGTTACCACTCATTTACCGCCAAAGCCTTTATTAGTGCCAAAAATTAGCTGTGCATCATACCTTATTTTCGAATGAACGCATAAGACTTGATAATTGCATGTATTGGATTTTATTGTTCTGATTCAATTCAATTTTAGCGTCTAAGTTTTCAAGGTCAACCGTAAGTTGCGCGTGGTCAGTCTCTTTTGTCCAACGCATGATTAGAGAATTATTATTTGCAGAGCAAATAAAATCGCCAGTAAATACGTCATTATTTCTAAATCTAATTAACGAAGTTAATGCTTTAACTATTGGAAATTTGAGCCTTCTATCGAATTCTTCTTTGTTAATGTATGGTCGATTGATATCACGTCCCACTTTAGTTTTTTTCAATAGCTCAATATCATTTTCACAGGCCAAAAACCCGGCATAATAAACCTGAGGGATCCCAGGGCAGAAAAATTGAATAGCCCGCGCCACTAAGTAAGACATATCATCTCGTCCGAGAGAGTCATAAAAAGTACAATTGACTTGGTACAAATCAACGTTACTAGCTGCATTCCCCGTGGCTTTGCGCGACTCTCCTAAAGAGTTTTGATGTATCGTTTCAACCAAATTGTCAATCTCGTCATTATTAAGTAAACCCGGTTTACCGTCAGAGGCACCAACGTCGACTATACCTATGCCATCATGTGTATCAAGCACGGTGTAGCAGTTACGTGGAGAGATTGCCAACCATTTTTTTAGTGCGCTGGCATCACGAGTAAATAGGGTGTGTAAAATCAATGGCGGTAACGCAAAGTCGTAAACAGCATCGCAGCGTTTTGCAATTTCGATTTGTGTTTGATAATGACTATGAATCTCAACCAAACACTCTAACCCAAGTTCAGATGCTCGCTCACTCAACGCTTGAATAAATTCGAAAGTTTGTTCTAACATAAAGCAGTTTGTGCCCGCTTTTTTTATGGCATATCCGGCTGCATCGAGCCTAATAAGTTTTATATTATTTTGGGAAAATACGGTTAAAATCGATTCAAGATAGTCTTTTCCTTGTTTTGACTCTACATCGATATCGATTTGATTTGAGGTAAAAGTGGTCCAAAATGGTACTTCAGTACCATCTTTAAGTGTGAAATCAGAAAAAAATTTGGTAGGTCGCGGACGAAAAACTTTGTCAATGTCCGGGGAGTTTTCGTCATCGAATACCGAATCACGCGTTAAAAACAATGGCCAATATTGTGACGCCTTACCGTGTGCTAGCACATCCGTAAATGGTTTACTCTGGGCAGACATGTGATTAACAATCATGTCAGCCATGATCTCAAGCTTTTCTCCCATCTGTGATATGTCTGCCCAGCGGCCAAGCCGATTATCAACAGACGTGTGATCAATTGGGTCAAATCCCGCATCTGCACCGTCAATTGGATAATAAAATGGTAACAAATGAACACCTCCGAAAAGCCCCTTTAAATCTTTTGTCAAAAGAGTGTTTAACTCGTCAAGCGTGGACCCACCAAAACGGTCAACATAGGTGATAAGTTGAACGTTATTTTTTGCTAACATAAGTTTGTTCCATATAAATTTTAATTGTGTTTATTTATTCAAGCGCATGATTGAGCAAGCGCGAAAGCGCCGAGTATACCGCTTTCTTGCCCTAGCCCTGTCGGCACAATAACGTCATTTAGAGAAATAGATTCTGGCAAGCTAAGATAGTTAGCTAGACTGCGCTCAGTTTTAGTAATGATGGAGTCAATTAACTGCTCATTGGCAAATAATCCGCCTCCAAAAATAATTTTTTGAGGCGAGTAACATACGAGTAAATTATGGCTAAGCTGAGATAATATATGGGCTTCAATGTCCCAAGCCTGGTGTTCCGGTGCTAACGTTTCGGCTGGTTGCCCCCAAATTTCATTCAAAGCAGCTCCAGAACCAAGGCCTTCTGCACAATTCGAATGGAAAGGACAAACACCCGAAATAGAAGGATGTCCAGGAATGAGTGTATGGCCAATTTCTGGATGAATCAGTCCATGTAGAGGTTTACCGTCAATAACAACACCCCCACCGATACCAGTGCCGACTGTTATGTAAATTACAACGCTCTTCCTTTGTCCAGCACCCCACATATGTTCTGCTATAGCAGCCCCATTTACGTCGGTATCTAAAGCGACGGGACAATCGAGGCTTTGTGCTAACGGAACCGCAAGTGAAGTCCCTGTCCAGCCAGACTTTGGAGTTTTTGTTATAAACCCAAAAGTAGGTGATGTTATATCTAAATCTAGCGGGCCGAAACTCGCAATACCGAGCGCAGAATATTTCCCAACATTCACTTTTTCCCGTTTAAAAAACATTAGTACGTCTGCCAGAGTATCCTTCGGCATTCTGGTTGGAACCCTGCATTCCTCAACTATCTGTTTTTTGTCATTTATAACAGCACATCTGAATTTAGTGCCACCGGCCTCTATAACGGCATAGTATTTTGTCATCTCAACTTCTTAACCTTCAATTATACAAATGATGAGTCTTTTCAATTTGATTCTGTGGAAAGCTTTGACGAATATTCTGCTTGCTCTATTTGAGCTAAACGGTCTTCAACCGGTTTTTTTATTGTGTTGTATACAAGACCGAGAAAAAGTAGTCCTGAAAATACAGTCGCAACAATAAACCCATATTTTGCATCACCACCATTGGCGTCGGTAACGATCCCCATGATTAATGGTCCGGCGGCGGCTCCTGCTGCTGTAAAAAACAAGATTACACCTGCTACAGTTCCATGTTGTGCTTTTGCAAAGCAGCTAATGCCTTTGGAGTTGAAGGTTGGGTAAATCACGGACATAAAAATCCCTGTCAGTGGAAATAAATAAACGGCAACAGTTTTACCACCAACCAAACCACCGATAAAGCAAAGTAATATAGCAAAACTGAACCATACTAATACTCGACTCCATTCAAAGCGTTGCATCATCCAAATACCGACAAATCGCCCTATTGCTCTCAGTGAAAAGAACACAGATACAGAATATAAGGCGAGAACCTTATTCGCATCATTGGTATAGCATGCAAACATATCGTTGACTGAGCCAGCATCGCACAACAGATAACTCGGCATCCAAACGTAAATCGCACTTTCAGCCGCAACATAAAGAAAAGCGCCGATTGAAAATGCCATTGCGTAAGGGTCCTTTAATAGTTTTAAACTGCTACTAAGATTGCTGGGTTTTGTGTCGATAGGATGGACTGTTTTGGGATATTTAACTAGTAACGCAACCACTATTAAAAACGTGCATAAGCCACCGGCAATAACATACAGCCAAATCCAATCAACACCGTTGCGGATAAGATAAGCTACCAATAATGGTCCAATAATAGCACCAACTCCAAAGAATGCCTCTGCGCCATTCATTGTGCCTGTATGCTCTTTAGTTGAGCTTGATATATCCCCAATAAGCGCAAGTGCTGCAGTCTTAAAAATACCGACGGCTAACCCAGACAAGGTAATTAAACCAAGAATGAAGTTAAAGCCCCCACCTAGTAAAAATAAGTAACAAGAAACAGCGAATAAGGCCAGACCTAAAATTAATGTTGGCTTTCGACCAAAACGGTCAGCAAGAAAACCCAAGAATAATCCCGAAAACGCAATACCAACCATAAATAGAGAGTGCAGTAAGCTAGCTTGGGTATTAGAAACGTCAAACTCTAGCTTTACTTCTTTAATTATTTCGCCTACCGAATCAGATGTCATTGCAAACATCATAAACATCAAATAAGTCAACCATCTGATTAAAGTCAGGTTTTTTTGTGATGCAACAATATTTGACATATTAACCTCTATGTAATTAGTAGAATTGCAAGGGCGAATACCCTTGCAACTTTATCCATTAGTTAAAACTCATACTTCAATTGAATTGAACTTGTACGACCATTAAGTGGACGGGCTCTAATTATATCTCCAATTGCAGCATTGCTTTCCTCTGATTCAGTGATTACAAACTCGTCGCTTGCATTATTCACGTTTAGTGATACTGAAAAAGCATCAGAGATATAATAAGTAGCAAATAGATTGATGATGTTATATGCATCTTGCTTCAATTCATTGGAGTCTTGCACAAAATACTCTGTTGACCCTTGTAAGCTTGCGCCCACTACAAAATTATCCGATTCATATTGTGGTGTTATGGTATAAATAAAATCGGCTTGTCTACGCGGCGTTTTACCCACTAGGGCTTGGTTAAACTGGTCTTTACTTATTTCCGCATCAGTCCACGTACCATTACCGATGATTGAGAAGCCGTTACCGAAATTGTAACGCCCTTCAAGTTCGATTCCAATCGCTTCATATTCACGGATGAAAGTTAATCCACTTGTAACTTCTGCTTGCGTATCTTGAGTGACCGTGCTGAAGAATGTACCGTTCAGCATAAAGTCACGCGTCCCATATTTAACACCAAGTTCTAGTTGTTTGGTTTCATCAAACCCCGATGTAGTGCTAGTTAAGCTGCCGTCGCTATTTAAAGTTCCCGCTATTTGCAACAAACGATCAGCAAGTGCTCTGCCACCTTCGCTGTATCTAGCGAACATTGTTATATCATCACTGTATAGATATGAACCACCCAATGAAAATGACGTGTTACTAGCTTCGTAATCGATAATTTGACTCGCAGCTCCTGCTCGGTTTAAGTTGATCACCCCGCCGCCAAATCCAAAGCCATTTGAGGCAGACGCATCTTCACTATTACCGTCAATGATTCCATCACCATTCAAATCGAAATCGGTATTTCCGCCGCAGCATGAGTTTATCAACTCACCATTTGCTTTAACCGAGTCCCGACGGGCGCTGACATCAAATAACCAGTCATCACCCAATTCAAAACCTAGGTTGATGTAGGGTGCTGTTGTTGTGTAGTTAAGATCCCACTCCCAAGACAAAAAGCTTGGAGCCCAGAGACCATTATTAACAAGCGCGCGACCGTCGGCATCCTCAATATGTAAGTATTGCGAATTTGTACCGTCTACTGTTTGAATAAAGGTGTTCCAGCTATTCCAGCTTGCTGCAATGTCTTGTTTTGAGTAGTAATAACCCGCTGTAACAGTCACACCATTGTCAAATTGTTTGGTCAGATTTAAGTCGTTGATTAGATTACCTAAATCGTTTAAAGAAGTATCGAATAACAGGTTTAAAAATGCTAACCCATTGTATTCGCTACCAGAATTAGGACCATTCGCCAATGTGACTGATGTTGACGCACAATTAAACCCATTACCATCTCCATCCAATGCAGAATCACAGATTGCAGACGCCATATTGCTTGCCGATTGGGGACCATATGCACCAAAAGTATCCGTAAATGGAGAGATAAAGCTTCCTGATACCTTAGATGTTCTAAATCGGTTGACTAATATTAGCTCCGGCGCGACTTCTAAATCGACTTCAAAACCAAACGAGGTCACATTTGATTCGATGCCATCGGTAAGATCACGGTTTTTTGGGTTTCCAAATGAATCAAAGGTAGATACATTTGTTGTGTAGGCAGAATGTAGTGTTTGGCTACTAGCATCAAAGTTCTCAACCGGACCATAATCGCCATTAGAGTTAACCCTTACCGGAGCAGGTAAATAAGTGGTTACTCTGTCATCTAGGTTTTTGAAGTAGAACCGGACATGACCGTTATCAAGTACTTGGGTAATATTAAATTTAACTTGACCACCTTGGTCACCATTGTAACCAGTATCACGCGTACCCTCACCTCCGCGGGCAAAGCCACCAAGATGGAAATACAGGTCATCGTTGATTTCACCTCCATAGGAGAAGTCTAAACGAAATTCTTCATAGTCAAGACCAAAAGAGGTACCAATTGCGCCTCCGCCGAATTCGCCGGTTTTGCTAATCATATTGATTACACCACCTGGCGAGTTACTTGCAAATGTTGAGGCTGAACCACCACGAACTGACTGAATTGAACCCACTGACCAGTCGTAGCGAAGGAAATTATCGGCATTACCAAAGTTAATATCGCCGAACTCGAGCACAGGTAGCCCATCTTCATGTAATTGCATGAATTTCGACCCACCCGTTGCTAAGGGAATCCCACGAATAGTGATATTCGCGTTACCGCCACCACCAGATGACTCAGCACGAACACCAGGAAGTGCTCTAAATACTTCGGCAGTTGAACGCGGTGCCAACTTAAAGATATTGTCGGGTACAAGCGTACTTACTGAAACGGACGCTTCTTGGGCTTCAACCCCCGCTGGTGCGGCAGTTACTAAAATCGTCTCGTAATCCTGTTTTTCTTCAGTTTCTTCAGTATTTTGTTGTGCAAATACGCTGCTACTTAAAGAAGCGAGTACGGCTAGTGCCAGTGTTGTTCTTTTGTGGTTAACGCTCATTTTTTTGCCTCATGTTAATGTGTTGTGTCGAAAAGAGCTAGTTAGATGAAGTAAGGTATCATTAAAAAGAAATTTACTTAATCGATTAAGTAAATGTTAAATAAAACATTCCAAATTGTAAACAAATATTTTACAAAAAAATGAAAATTACCTTAAGCACATGATATATAAATATTTTTACTTTATTGAAAAGACAAAAACCCTATAAGCTTACACTATTTTGCCATTAGTTTTTTGTTATATTGAAATTAGTCTTTCACTGTTTCTAAAGTCAAAATTAATTAATTTTGATTTTTTTTGTGAAGATCTTCCACTAGTCTTCACTTACGTGATTTGCTGCATATCAAAGTTTTTCAGAGCATTAATAAGGCAACATAAGAAGTGAGTTATGGTTATTAAACCATGATATTTTATATTCGTTGTTATCCAATCGATTATTTGCAATAAAACTGAAGTTTTGTGTCACAACGAACTTGTTCTGAAGGGCATTTATCAGGCCGACATTGTTGATCAAAATAAAATAAGCGATCCTCGTCAAGATTGGCATTATTCTCTTTTTCACGACACATCATATGAGCCTCGTTTTTCGCTTCCGTTTCAGCTAAATCAAGGGCGCTTGACTTTTTAAAGCAAAACTCAGAAGTACCAAGGCTCACGTAGGTACTATTTTCAAGCCTCTTCTTTCTTAATTCTTCTTCTTTTTCTTTGCGTGCTTGCTCTTCTTGGGCAAGAAGCATTTTATTCTCGGCTTCAGCGCTCTCTATTTCCATATCACTTTGTTGTTTCTGGCTAGTAGCTTCGCTTTGTTTAGAAGTAATTTTATCTTCAATCTTTGTTAATTCAGAGTTTAATTTCTTAGGTCTTACAGGGATAAAAACACTGTTAGCATCATTGGCAGTATTACTTCTAGAATTACTTACGTTACTGTCTTTAATATATTGGTTGAGGTTCTGCTGGGCATTCTTTGCATAGTCAGCCATTTCATTGTTCATGCGAGCTAAATCCATTATCAACGCCCTTCGGCGAGCTCGTTCTGCTTCCGATCTTGCGCGGCTTTCAGCGAACTTTACTTCTTGTTCTTCAGCTCTTTTTGCCCATAGTTCAGCTCTTTCTCGGTACAAACGAATGTCTTCGATGATGCTATTGGAAGTGTCTAGCCAACGATCAATATTTAATCTCGATACCTCATATGTATCTTCCCATAAGCGCGCTTCTATTGCTCGTAATACCTTAAGCTGTCTATACAATGGATTGGGATCGTAATTATTTAATACATTTGTTAGACAGTTAGCTTGTTCAATATACTGATCAACCACATCCCAATAAATTCTTGGCTCAGCATACATTGATGCAACCGGCGATTCGTCTGGACATTTACGCTCATCAACTTTACGTTGTAATGTAAGCGGAAAAAACTCACTGTATTTAAAATCGTTGTAGCGCTGGTTTGCTAGTTGCGAAGCAGCTAAACGCTGCTGATGCAGGATGTATTCCGGAGAGCTTTCCCTTTTGGCTTTTTCCTCAGCCGCAATGCGTTTTTTCTCGGCAGCTATTAGTTCCTGCTCAGCGCGTTTTTTCTCATCGTAAAGGTTGAATGCACGCAATGCTGAGGGCTTATCCCATTTTTTAGCTGACTGACGCGCGTGCGCAATGCCTGCATCACCATATTCACAACATACTACACCATACCTTGAACCGGCAAAGAACGAACCGCCATTCTCTAAAGCTAATGTTACTAGCTCCGAGCTGTCATTATAAACCGCTGAAAATAGCGGTGAGTCGCCCAACTTTATCCAATCCGTATGTTTAATATCGCCCCCGGCTGCCGCCATTTCAACCGCTTCAATAGTCGCGCCTTTTTCGAGCAAAAACTTAGCGATGTTAGGTTTGTTTTCGCTAAACGCAAAGTGGAGTGCATAGTAGTAATATTCATCTTGATTATTAAGGTCGAAACCCTTATCAAGCATTACCTCTATTAAATCAGTTCGCTCTTTTTTAACAAATTTAAAGATTGGAGGATTAGAAAAAATCCCAGTTTTTTCATGGTTATAACGGTTTGCATCACCGCCATATTTCTTATCGATGGTAGCAGCTAACTTATTAGCTTCATCTGAGTTATAAGCTAAAGCGTTTTGAAATATAAAAATTTGGATAATTATGAGAATAGAAACAGCGTTTTTTAATTTAATCATCGTCAGTACCAATCGGGCTACATACACTCTTTAAATGATAACAACATGGTTGTTGAGTAAATCATAAAATTTGGCCGCTTATAATTTAATAATCATTACCGAGTTAAAAAACTTGAAATCTACATACCACTCTTTGTCACAGCTAGGCTTAATTGTGGCTAGTTGATTTGGATATTAATTGCAAATAATAATAAACCATTTCAGCCGAAAATAAAGGGTCTTGATGGAAGTAAGTTTTGCCATATTGCATGCCAATTTTCTCCATTACTCTTATCGATGCCGTGTTTTTAGGATCGGCTATTGCACAAAATTTTTGAATGCCCATCGATAACGCTATCTCGTCCATTATATGTTTTGCTGATTCTGCCGCATAGCCTTTGCCCCATGAGTGCGATTTAAAACGCCAGCCTAATTCTAAGTTATCAAACTGTGGAGAATCAGAAAAAAAGTCCATAGGCCGCACTAAAATCCAACCAATGTATTCATCACTTTCAGTAATATTGACCTGCCAAATACCCCAAGCTTTTTCAGGATTAAGGTAGGCACCTAAACGTGGCATGATCTTGCTGTTTATCAGCGCCATACTAGATGGAACACCACCACTGATGAAGGTCATGACTTTTGGATCCTGATCAACATCGTATAACAGATTTGCGTCAGACATATCCATTAAGCGATAGCTAAGGCGCGGACTGGATTTAATGTTCACAGGGTAAATTCCGTAGTTGTAATTCAATAGAGTTTGTCACATTCATTTCTTAGTTAACACTACAAATAACATTACCTATTTATGAGCCAGAGAGATAGGTATTGTATGTAGGATCTTTGTTTTTCTGTCGTCAATAGACTTTATCCAAAATCTAGGCTAGAGTCGATAGCTAACCACGGAGAGGTCCCATGAAATCGTTGAAATATAAAACCTTTGCAACACTGCTATTTACGGCCTGTTCATTTTCTTCTTTTGCCGAAAACAGTAGTGAATCGTTATCAAATATCAACCCAGAAGTAGATAAACTGTTTAAAGCTTTCACATCTGAAACGCCTGGATGTGCAGTTGCTGTGGACAAAGATGGACAAATAGACCATCTAGCTGCTTATGGTATGGGAGATTTTGAGCAGAATATTGAGCTAAAACCACAATCCGTTTTTTATGCAGCCTCGGTATCAAAACAAGTCGTGGCGATGGCGGCATTGCTAATGGAGCGAGAAGGGCTGATTGACCTAGATGAGGATATTCATACTTACATTCCTGAATTTCAGGATTACGGAAATAAATTAACAATTCGGCAGGTGCTACATCACACTAGTGGTATTCGAGACTATTTTGGGCTTTTCTGGCTCGCCGGCACCTTAGATGGCATGGTGATATCTGCCGACAAGATCATGGATATACTTTCCAGACAAAAAAGTTTGAATTTTTCTCCTGGGGAAAAATGGGCTTACAGCAATTCTGCGTATTTCTTAATTTCACAAATATCTGAAAGAGTCGCGGGTAAAACACTTGACGAATATTCCCAAGAGAAAATTTTCGGGCCGCTTAAGATGACTTCTTCGAAGTTCCAACACAATCACCGGCGCCCAATATCAAATAAAGCACATGGCCATTCACTGCAAGATAATGGTGAATGGTTTATCGCAAATAGTACCTTGGATGTTGTCGGTTCTGGGGGGATGTATACCACTGTCGAAGATTTAATTAAATGGGATAGAAACTTTTATGACAATCAACTTGGCACTGGTCAGGATATGATTGAAGAGATGGAAACATCGGGCGTTTTGAATAATGGCGAGGCAACTGAATATGGATTGGCATTGAGCCTTAAACCGTATCGGGGACTAACTCGACGTTCACATGGTGGGAGCCTAACGGGCTACAGGGCATTCTTGCAGAGATTCCCAGAGCAAAGGTTTTCCGTAGCATTGTTATGCAATTCAAGTGAGGTCAATAGCGCTGAGTTAGCCACTGCGGTAAGTGATGTTTATCTAGCTAACATATATTCAGAACCAGCAGTATTGTCACAATCAACACCTGAAGAAAAAGCTCATGTGCCACTACCTGACACCCAATCTCTAGAAGACTTTGAAGGTGATTTCTATAATAATGAAGTGGATAACACCATAAAAGTGGCGGCTGTTAAAGATGGAATCACATTGTCCATTGACGATGATTTGGTATTAAGGTTTGTTGGAAATGACACTTTCGAGGGACAATGGGGTAGCCAGTTTAATTTTCAACGGGATTCCGATGGGAATATCACTGGGTTTACCTTTAATACCAGTCGGGTTATGGGCGTTCATTTTGTAAAACAATAAATGGTTTTTGCTTAGTATTTTGATTATATCCGTGGGTCGTGCAAGAGCATATTTTGATAATGAAAAGGATAATCGTTTGGTCCTAATATTAAAAAGAATAAGAAAAAAGCTGATCGATGAAAAACAACTGAGTAAATACTTAGCGTATGCAAGCGGCGAAATTATACTTGTTGTGTTGGGTATTTTAATTGCGCTACAAATTAGTAATATTAATCAAAATAACAAAGACCAAGAATCGCTAGACGCTTACCTAACCAGTATTTCAACAAATATTCAATCTGATATTAAAGAATTAAAGGTGCTAAATAATCAACGTGTAAACCTTTACACTAGAATTGATTATCTATTCGACATCATATTCACTTCAGAGTCGTACACTTGGCCAGATTTATTAATTTTCTCAGAAACGACAAACGATTTAATGGATCTCGAATTTTTATTAGTTAATAGAAGCGGATTTGATTCTTTAAAGAACTCAGGCTTTCTGAATAAATTACAGGGCACTGACATAGAGCAACTGCTTTACCAATATTATAATTTAGTTGATGATATTCAATTTAGAGAGGAGGTATACAACGATACCATTATAGAAGTTAAACGTAACTTCGACAGTGCAGATTTTGAAAATCTGATATTTTTTCAGCGGCCATCTTATATTGCTGGAGATGGGTTTAACAATTACCAAGAATCGTTTACGAAAATATTGAAGCACCAATCTAATATGCATCTTTATAATCATGCACTTACAAAATCACCCTATTTAACCATGCTGTATGACAATCTTGAAATAGTAGGTGAGCAATTAGTACGTTTGATTAAAAGCAAATCTACCGCTTTTGATAAAGTTGCAAAAACAGAATTAAGTAAAGTGTATGACATTAATAGTGAGCTTGGTTATCCCAAGGTTTTTACTAATGGTGGACTAAATAATTTATTTTTTGTGTCGGGGTATGCAGAATCTGGCAACAATGAAAATTGGCAAAATAATAACAGGCCCCAAATTGGCGAGTTTGAAATGCAGTTCTCTGAAACAGAATGGACAGTTACTTATTTTATGAATCGTTCTCAAGCCTTTTCAGACAGAGTTTCAAAAGACTATTCAAGTTATAACACTCTACAAATAGTTGCTAAGTCATCTGCAAAGAGTGGTTTAGCGTATGTTGTGATAAAAGACATAGACGATCCTGATGATGGTACAGAAGCGAGAGTACCTATCCAACTAACCAATGAGTGGCAAACATTTAATTTACCTTTAGAAGCTTTTACAACAGCTGATTTAAGTCGCTTGCATATGGTAGTAGGGTTTTTAGTATTAAAAGATGTACAGACTATTCATGTAAAAAGTATTGAATATCAATGAGCTGTTTGTTTTGACAAAACACGAAATCTCGCGTTACATTCAAAAACGCCGCTCTCTATGCTTGAAAATCAAACGCTTGATGCATACTTTATCGATATCTAATCATTAAAGCCCTCAGTATGCCTCTTTATTTATTACCCATCATTGTTAGCGTGTTGATTATTGTTTATTTATTGGGCAAGCCATATTAGCGCGAATGCAGGTTTCAAAGATAGGAAAAAGCACCACTCACTGCGGCAATTAAAACAATTTGATACAAAAAGAAACGTTAATAAATTGTCCAGATATATTTCTGCTGGTCGATATTCTAACTGAGCGGATGTAGTCAATTTTCACGAAAAAACGTTATCAATAAAATTTTTTTTGACTATGATTTGTTGCCTAATTCAAAATGATGAGCATTGAATAAGAGAAGAGAAATGAAGATACCTTCTTTGCCTAGGAATGAAATACTTAGGCTCGCGACACTAAATGACTTGAATATTCTCGATACTGAATGTGACGAACGATTCGACAGAGTGACTCGTTTAGCACAACGCTTGTTTGATGTGCCTATCTGTTTAGTGTCATTAATTGATGAAAATAGACAATGGTTTAAATCTTGTGTTGGTCTAAATGCAAGTGAAACAGGCCGTGATATCTCGTTTTGTGGTCATAGTATATTGGGTGAAGATGTTTTTGTCGTGTTCGATGCAGCATTAGATAAAAGATTCGAAGATAACCCACTCGTGACAGGCGAACCTCATATTCGATTTTATGCAGGCTATCCGTTGAATATGCCTAACCAAACAAAAATGGGTACGCTTTGTATAATAGATACCAAGCCAAAACTTTTCACCGATTCAGATAAACAAGCATTAAAAGACTTTGGTAAGATCATCGAAGAAACGTTGGTATCCATGTATCTATCAGAAATCGATGATCTTACTGGGCTCTCGAATCGACGTGGTTTTTACCACTTGTCGACAAAATCGCTCTCGTATTGCTCAAGGCATCAACATAATGCTTTTTTACTTTATTTTGATTTAGACAATTTTAAGGAATTAAACGACACGTTTGGTCACAAATTTGGTGACGAAGTACTCGTCAAATTCGCAAATATTCTTAGTGACTCATTCAGAGAGTCTGATGCGGTAGGTAGAATTGGCGGTGACGAATTTGCAATATTAATGATTGCAGAGTCGCAAAAAAATATCCATGATGCTATTAGTCGTCTTGAGTCGGTTTTTCAGTCGTTGTTAAAAAATGACGAAAAATATTCTAAATTGGGATTCAGCTATGGGCATATTTCTATTGATGATAATAACCCCCAAAGTATCATTGACCTAATTGATGATGCTGATAAAAAAATGTATGTCAATAAGCGATCTAAATCCTGAAATAGGGCGGTTCACATGCCACTTGATATTGTGACTAAGACAATCACATCTTTATCAACAACAATATCAATGCATAACAGTGTCAGTGCATAATTACAGTTTCTCACGCTCTTTTTCGAGATACTTAGCTAAGGCTAGCATCGCAAATTTTTGGGCTTTTTCCTCAGCATCTGAATTGTAATTGGTGTTGGTATTAACGTCGTATGTATATACCTTTCCGTCTTTGTCTGTAATCGATTCTATGCCTGCTACTTCAATTTTGTTAGCTTTCATAAAAGACTCAAAGAGCTCGATAAACGCAGGTCGGTAGTTGCTTAGTATTTCAAATTTAGGATGGTCAACTCCCGCAACTGGGGCAGAGTCTTCCCCCATCGGACAAAATTTATCGTCTATTGCACAAGCATCGGCTGGGCATAATTCAAAACCTTCAGACGTATCCACTTTCACCGCATATAAAAACTCACCATTAATAAATTCATGGCGAATAATATAAGGCTCGGGGGCTTCGATGTATTGTTGCACGAGGGTGATACCATCAACAGGCTCATCAAAGTTAGGGCCATAGACATAATCTTTTAGCGCTTCAATAGAGTGAAAAAGCTGCACGCCTTGACCTTTACCTGCACGATTATGTTTAGTAATGAAAGAGCTTTGATTGAGCGTTTGTGCCGCTTCAATAATTTGTTTTTTGCCCACTGCGGCCAATGTTTTTGGTGTGGCGATACCGCAAGCATTAAGGGCTGTATATTGATTAACCTTGCTAAGTTCTAATCTTAGCGCCCGCATGCCATTTATCACTTTACGATTATGTAATGCTAACCAAGCAAGGACTGCCTCAGTAAATTCGGGCGCAAAGCGGTGATCGCGAGTATGTGAGGACGCGCTAATTCTATTATAAAACACGCCCTCAGGTGGCTCGCTCGATAAATCGATAATGCCTTCATCTAAATGCCACAGCTCATAAGGTAATTGAAGTTCGTCCAAGCGCTTTTGTAAATGGATGGTCCATTCATTGTTTTCGTGTAATACGTATATTTTACTCATGATGTCGAGACTTATACCCAGCCTTTTTCTCTAAATAATAATAAGGTTTTGGCAAACTCTTGCATTTCGTCAGGTGTACCTATCGATACTCTATTCCATCCGTCTTGCGCGGTCATTCGTCGGCCAACTAAAATGTTGTTTTCTTTCATATGTTGACTATAAGAGGCCAAATCAGCGTTTATTTGATGTAATACAAAATTGGTATTGCTGTTTACATACTCTAAATTTAATGCGTTTAAGGTGTTTGTTAGAATCGTTTTAGCTTGTTTGTTTGAAGCAATACTTTTTTGAAAGAAAGCTTTGTCTTTTAAAGACGCTATAGCCGCCGTCGTGCCCGCAATAGACAAATTAAAACTAGTCGCTAATGCATCAATTTTTTTCGCCGTTGCAGGGGCGGCCATTGCATAGCCTACACGCATGCCAGCTAAACCATAAATTTTTGAAAAGGTTCTGGTGACGACTACGTTTTCGCGCCCTTCTTTTATCAACGGTAATGCCGATTCATAAGCAGTGTTGGCCAGCGCATATTCGTGATAGGCCTCATCGATTAAAAACATGTGCTGTGGTGGAGAATTCATAATCCAATCATTTAACTCACCTTTGTCTACAATTGTTCCTGTTGGATTATTTGGATTACAAAGGTTAATCAGCACATTGCCCTTGATTGTGCTTATCTGCTTTTGCATGGCTTGAATATTAGTATTAAAACTTTCATCAACATCGACCCTAATGACTTGCATACCCAAGGCCTCTGCTCTGCTACGTAAATCCCCAAAGGTCGGATTTGGTTCAACTACTGTGGTACCTTGTGAATTGGCGTAATTAACAACTGCACCTAGCATTTCGGTGGAGCCATTGCCCATTATTAGCTGATCTATGGGTAAATTTACGTGATTCGCTAATTCGGCTTTCAGCTCATCTACTGCTGCATCAGGATAACGATTCCCAAAGCGCTCAATGGCTTCTTTTGCAGCCGTAATTGCTTTTGGCGACATACCAAACGAATTCTCATTAAAATGCAATTGCATTAGCGGTGCGTTTTTTCGAAGTATGAGATCTGCGTTCTCTGCTGCAAAGATTGGGGGCAGGTATAAACTCGTTCCCGCCACCGCTAATCCTGTAGATAGGGTCTTTAAAAAGTGGCGACGTGATGTAGCTAATTCATTGGATTGCATGATGCTTGCTCAGTTAGGAAGGTAGGTAGTGTTGTTGATATTAGAATGAATGACAATTTAATACAACGCAGGTTATCAAACTAAGGGTTTCCATTGTTTGATTGGGGCTCTTATCTGTACAATAAGGTTTTATTGTTCTTTTGAAAACTTATGACTACCCCTTTTCATTACAGCACTACTTACATTCTAGATAAAGACCATTTCAGCGAAACATTTGATGAATCGAGCAAAAAGAACGATTCGGTTTTTGTTTATGGTAAGTCGATGGGTTTGCTTTTACTTGGCTTTGCAATTCTCTACTTTAGCGATATTTTGCCGTACGCAGCTTGGTTTATTGTTGTGTTAGGTGTTGTGGATGCCTTAAGTATTTATTTTCGTAAACCTTGGTGGTTAGTAAGGCAAATGATCAGTTCAGAGGCGAATTTGGAAATTACTCTAACAATTGATAACACCGGTATTGGAAGCAAATCGCATAAAATTAGCAGCAAGATTGCCTGGTCAGATATAAGCCATATTGAAAAAACAGTAAGGGGCTGGCTCATTCATCACAGTGCTGGTAGAACGTATTTGTCGGCTGGATGCTTATCAGATAAAGCCATTGAGTTTGTAAACAATCAGGCGAAATAAATTAGGCTAATATTTACAACAATAAGCATTTGTAACAAGCTTTCGATAGTTGCATACTTAACATTCAATCATAACAATAACGGTGATATATGAAACTCCGCCTAACTACGCTCAGTGTTTTTCTTGGCTTGTCTGCATTTACTTCTTTAGGTATCACTTCTTTGGGTGTAAATGCACAAGAAGGGCCGGTGACTATTTCAAATCAACTTGAACAGAAAGTGATTGAGTGGCGGCGTGACTTGCACCAAAATCCTGAATTAAGTAACCGCGAATTTCGCACTGCTAAGGTTGTTGCAGAGCATTTAACTAACTTAGGCTTAGAAGTACAAACCGGCATCGCGTATACCGGCGTGGTGGGTGTTCTTCGCGGTGGCAAGCCAGGCCCAGTTATCGCCATGCGCGCCGACATGGATGCATTACCTGTTGTTGAACAAACTGATGTTCCTTTCAAATCTACGGCTATTTCAGAATATAGAGGAAACGAAGTTGGCGTTATGCATGCCTGTGGACACGATCTTCACATGGCCATGTTAATGGGGGCAGCTGAAAAGCTAGCTTCTATGAAAGATGATATTTCAGGCACTATCGTTTTCATTTTCCAACCCGCTGAAGAAGGAGCTCCCGGCGATGAAGAAGGTGGCGCAGAATTAATGCTCAAAGAAGGCATGTTTGAACAGTATAAACCAGAAGTTGTATTTGGTATTCATGTTTGGTCGGCTGGCAGTACGGGTCATATTTCCTACAGAGAAGGTCCATTGATGGCATCTTCCGACCGCTTTGAAATAACCGTAAAAGGCACCCAAACACATGGGTCTAGACCTTGGGGTGGTGTAGATCCGATTGTTGCGGCAGGACAAATTATTGGAAGCACGCAAACCATTGTGAGCCGTCAAGTGAATATAACCAAAGCGCCGGCGGTAGTGAGTTTTGGTATTGTAGAAGGTGGTGTAAGAAATAACATTATTCCTGATGAAGTATATCTTGAAGGTACAATCCGTAATTTTGATATGGATAATCGCGCTCAAATATTCGAAAATTTAAAAACTACTGCCGAAATGACTGCACAAGCTACCGGTGCAGAAGCTCATGTACACATTGACGAAGGCTACCCGGTCACGATAAACAACCCTGAATTAACACGTAAAATGCTTCCAACTATTGAACGAGTGGCTGGCAAAGACAAGGTAGTAATAAGTGATTTGGTGACAGGTGCTGAAGACTTTTCATTTTTCGCATTGGAAGTGCCTGGGCTGTTTGTATTTTTAGGCATTACACCAGAAGGTGAAGATGCTAAGGCGGCACCAAGTAACCACTCGCCGTTCTTTTACGCCGATGAAAAAGCGCTAAAAACAGGCACTGAGCTTTATGTTAACTGGGCCTTGGATTACACAAAAATTTAAAAACGAGCAGAAATAGCAACCGACAGCTGTGCTTTCAGCTATTTCTTTTTGACAAGCTAAGCATTTGTAGATACTTTGAAGGCAACTCTCCCTCAAAAGTTCTTCTTATTTTATGAATAAAAGTCTCACAGCTAAGATCGTTGCGCTTCCAATAATGTCTTTCTTGTTAGCAGTTTTGATAGCAACAAATCTTGTCGCGCAAGAAAAAGATATGACCAAAAGTTATACCGCGAAGTATCCTTATATATTTCATTTAGTTCAGAAGGAAGCATGGGATAAAGCGGTTTTGAATAACACTACTTATTATCCGCCTACCTACGATCAAGATGAGTTTACTCATGCCACAGCCAATCCTAATTTTTTATTGGTGATTGGCAACCATTTTTACAAAGAAGTGACTGGTGAATGGTTGTGTTTAAGAATGTCGGTCGATTCGCTTAAGGCGACAGATGTGCAAACAATATTCGAAGGTACCGCACCGGTAGGGGATAAACCTGCAGATTTTGCTGGTACCGATAGCGAACTGTTTCCTCATATATTGGGTGGAATACATCCAGATGCTGTGTTAGAGGCGCATAAAGTGGTACGAGACGAAACAGGCACCTTTTTAGAAGTTAGCGATATTATTAAAGGCGACTAGCGTTGGCTTTAGGCCTAGTTTTGAGCGACTTGTCAAACAACATTAAAGACACAGTAGTGCTAATTGAAGACAACGGCAGTATTTATGCTAACGAGCATGCTAAAAAGCTTGCGGCTAAATTGTCACTACCTTTGCATACTATTCCTGCGAATAAGAAAAAGCAGCCTTTTGTCGGGGCACAATGGCAATTAGTTTATACCGAGCAGGGCTTGGCATTGCGTGTTGCGAGCGAGCCTACTTGGTCTGATATACGAGTCGATTTTGCATCCGACGCACTTGCTTATCGCAAAGCGAAGGGTGGTGGTCGTAACGAAGCATTAGCAAAAGCCATTGGGATAAAAGGCAAAGATAGCCTACAAGTACTTGATTGCACTGCGGGCATGGGAACAGATAGTTTTGTCATGGCGAGTGTAGGGGCAAACGTCACGATGCTTGAAAGAAGTCCAATTATCGCCGCACTTATTGAAGATGCCCTGAATCGAGCAGCGCTCGAAAAGCTCAATGTTTGTCAAAACATGCAATTTATTCAAGCCAATGCTATCGACTTTTTAAAGAGCGCAAATACAGACTTTGATGTGATTTACTTAGACCCGATGTTCCCACACAAAAAAAAGTCGGCTTTAGTGAAAAAAGAAATGCGTGCGTTTCAACTTTTGCTGGGGCCTGACCAAGATAGTAGCGCATTGTTTGAGGCTGCAATAAGCGCTTCTCCTAGTCGAATAGTGATTAAAAGACCGAGCACAGCGCCGGCTTTGAGGAGTGAACAAAATATAGCACCCAACATGGCGATTCATTCAAAAAAACATAGGTATGATGTGTATCTTTTCTCAAAGAAGTAATAGAAGGTAGCTGTATATTACTTGGTTAAAACAACAGTAAAGTTTTCATTCGTTCGCTTATATATGATGACAGATAGCCGATAACTTTGCATGTCTTATAAAAAAATACAGGTGCTAGAGTGACTCGTGGTTTTACTTTGATTGAGTTAATCATTGTTATTGTAATTCTTGGCATCTTGGCTGTTACTGCCGCTCCACGCTTTATTGATGTGAGCACTGACGCAAAAATTGCTAATTTAGACAAGTTTAAAAGTGCGATGCAAGAGGGTGCCAGAATTTTTCAAATGAAATCAATAATACGAGGCGGCGGTGTTATCACTACTCCCTATGGTTTATACGACAGCGCGGGAGATGAGAAAACCCCAGAACCAAAAAGTGAAGCGACCAATCCTAACTTATATTTTGTTGAGACCTTTGTCGAACTTTCGTCCATGGATACAGAAACAAAAACAAACACTAACCGGTTCGCTACTCACGGTCGAGTGAACGTATATGAAGACAATATAGTGTCAAGAATTGGTTATGGTGATGGTAATTTAACGGCAGGTAATTGTTATGCCGAGTATAGGCGTGAAGTGGGTGTTACTGAATTTATAGTAGTTAGTACAGGCTGTTAGCATAAAATATAATTATTGCACCAAATTAACCTTCTCATACGTATACAAACCGTTAATCACAAAATAATCCCACAAACTTGAATAATACTAGGAGACACAATAATGGAAGTTGGTTCAAAATTACCCGAAGCCACGTTCAGCTTGCTAACCAACGATGGTATGAGCAATCCTACTACCGCAGATTTATTTGATAATAAGAAAGTTGTCTTATTCGCGGTACCAGGTGCCTTTACACCAACTTGTTCAGCTGCACATTTGCCGGGTTACATTACACTGGCCGACAAGTTAAAAGAAAGAGGTGTCGACAGCATTATTTGTTTGTCGGTTAACGACGCCTTTGTAATGAAATCTTGGGGCGATACGCAAAATGCTGAACATATCACCATGTTGGCTGATGGAGACGCTAGCTTTACCAAAGCCGCTGGTTTAGAAATGAACACTGAAGGTTTTGGTGGTGTTCGCAGTCGAAGATACAGCATGTGCGTTGAAAATGGCGTAGTGACGGTGTTGCATGCTGAGGAAGGTGGCGGTTTTGAGGTGTCTGACGCAGAAACAATGTTAAATTCACTTTAAGACTTAAGGATTCGATAAAGTGCAGTATTGTGTATGCTATCTGCACTTTTTTTGTGTGTAGGTGAGTGAGTAATTTAACGAGAACTGCAACAGAGAATTCAACGAATCATCCAACAAATATTGAACATGATTAAAAAAACACTTCTGACACACGATAAAACCCCTATCAGTATTCGTGAATACAAAATCGAAGAGCCTAAAGCATCGATTATTTTAGCTGGTGCGACTGGGGTGCCAATGCACTTTTACCGCCACTTCTCTATAGCTGCTAATGAGCAAGGTTTCAATTGCTACTGCCTTGATTACCGAGGCATTGGCGAATCTGCACCAAAGACTCTAAAAGGCTTTGAAGTCGATTATTTGGATTGGGCGAAACAAGACTTAGCCGCGCTGGTTGAATATGTTAGCAATGAAGTTTCGGGGCAAAAAACACATGATATTTTTTATGTGGGCCATTCTTATGGCGGGCATGCATTGGGCTTGCTGCCTAATACTGAAAAAATAAAAGCAGCTTATTTTTTAGGAACAGGTGCTGGCTGGAGCGGCTATATGCCGTTTGTTGAGCGCTTAAAAGTGGAAATTTTATGGAAAGTGCTCGCACCTATTTTGGTGGGCACAGTGGGATATATGGCTTGGAGTAAGTTAGGTATGGGCGCTGACTTACCTAAGGGTGTTTATCAGCAGTGGAAGTGTTGGTGTCAGTACCCGCGATATTTTTTTGATGATCCGCAATGCAGTGATTTAGAAGCTCTATTTAGCCTATACAAAGGGCCTATTGTTGCTGCCAACGCTCTGGATGACCTTTGGGCTCAACCCTCGTCAAGACAAGCTTTTATGAGCGCTTATCAAAACGCTAATGTGACATCGGTTGATCTTTCGCCTAATGAATATGGTTTAAAGGACATTGGGCATATTGGTTACTTTAGCCCTAAAGCAGAATCACTTTGGCCTACCATTTTCACATTTTTTGATGCACACTAAAAATAACTAATAATGCTTTTTTAGAAAGGCAAATATGAATGCATTAGAATTAAAAATTCCGCCGGTGTTTGTCGTATTTATTGCAGCTATTGGTATATACCTTACTCGTTCTATCGTGCCTGTAAATGTGCTATCTGTTGAGCATAGCAAAGTCATTTTTTACGGGGTTTTTGCGCTAGCGATGGCCATTGGGATAACGGGAGCACTTACCTTTAAATTAGCTAAAACAACGGTCAATCCGGTCGAAATTGACAAAGCCTCGTCACTAGTAACGCATGGTATTTTCAAATACTCTCGTAACCCAATGTATCTTGCTATGTTGTTCGTTTTAATTGGCATATCAATAAGAATGCAAAATGTGTTTTCACCCATATTTATAGTGATGTTCATTGCTTATATGAACCGATTTCAAATAGTCCCTGAGGAACGCATGTTGAGTACTTTATTCGGACAGGCGTATGCCTCTTATTTGAAGCAAGTGAGAAGGTGGATTTAGTCATTTATCAGGAATGAACAACCTTGAAAAGTACCGGCGGCTTTTCTATTGAGTATTTCTTTATTAATTGTTTGCAAGGTGCCAATTTCGCCTTGTGATTCAAACAGTTCAAAATACATTTGGATGAAGTATTCATCTTTAAACATAACCCATCGATCTTTGACCAAAGGATTTAATAAGGGTGCATACAAGTCTTCTCGCCGTTTTTCTGCGAATAAGGTTAATTCATTGTTTCCCTCAGCTGAATGCACTAAACCTTGTATCGCAAGGCCCATTATTTTATCAAACACCGTAAGTGAAGTATTTTCCCAGAGCTGTCCTATATCCAAACAAGCTTGAGCGATTTGTAAATTGCTTAAATTGTCACCACGACACCATCGACTGATAGGATCGTGATAAAGTAGTACCTTATTGCCATGCCACGATGCTGTGCTAAAACTAGAGACATAATTACCTATATTAGCCGCCTCAATAGTTTTATAGTAGGTATTCATAGCCATAAAATAGGACGAGCTTGTGTACTTGCTTTCTAGCGCTAGTTCCACTGCTGCAATCACTTTTTCGTCTTGTTCGGTTTTCGCATAATAATTAGCAGCATATGACCAAGCTTGGCTGTCATTTTTATGTAAACTGCTTAGTTTGTCGATTAGCTGGTTAGTACATACTGGGTTTGTATCTTGATTAGTGCATGCACGCATGATTTCTAGTGCGACTAAGGGTATTTCTAATTCATTTAAGGCAATTAAATCGTCGAGATATTCTGGTGTTTTTGTTTTGTAACCATACTCAACTTCTTGTTCACGACTTTTGAAAAGTACATAAGCAGCTCTCTTTTCAGGCTCTGCCGAGTCTTTTAATGAAAGTATAAAAGCCTCCTGCTGTGCAGAAATCTTGGCACTTTCCTCGCTAGATTGCACATACTCACAATTGGCTTTAGCTACGGCGTATTCAATCAAGTTTTCACCAGCCGCTACTAGAGAATTAGTAATAGATAATTGCTTAGTATGAACGCTAACAAGCGCTGTGTTTTGTGATGTATTAGCTTCCGCGGTAGGTGCAAGCTGAAGAATAGGGGAATATTGAGACAGCAAAAAGTAATCTGCCCAAAAAAGGCTTATTAATATTATGGGTACAACAATTTTTGCTTTCATTGCAATATACTTTATATCCTAGCTATTAATAAAATTTTCTTCTTAAATGAGTATCGGCTTACAAACCATTTTGTAAATTAATTTAGCAACTGAAAACATAAATTTTGTTCAAGCACCTTTGTTTTGGCTCTCAAAACGGTAATCTTATATCTGTAAAACAACTCATTATTGATAGGTTTTGCAAGGTGAGGTTAGATTCTTGGCTATTGAAAAATGTAACGCCTTTTAGCAAAAGACGGGTATTGTCATATCCGATTATTAAGAAAAATAGTCAGATGTAATAATCTTAGATGTATGGTGTAACTATGTGTTAATGCACTTCAAAAAAGTCTTTTCCTAAAATTTTATTGGCAACTAATTCATACTAAGAAGCGGTAAATGTTAAGTAAAAAAATTAAGGCAACTGCTTAGTTTCAGCCAATGGCTCCATTAACTCTAAAAAAATAGCCCGTTTACCCGGTTCAGTGCTTTCTACTATATTTGTAATGAGCATATTTAGTTCAGGTGCAAAGCCCATCGCATTATTTGTTTTCAGTAAATTTTTCCAATAAATTTGAAAGTTTGGTTGATGAGCAATTACGTTTATTGTTGATTGCATAGATAGCCACGAGCGTTCGTCTAATGCACCATTTTTAAACTGTATCCAGTTATTTTCTCGTTGCCGTAAAAACATTGTGTATTGCGAGGCTAACATTGTTTTTTCGGCATCGGTCAAATTTGCTTTATATTGCACATTGGTAATATAAGGGTTATCCATAATATCCCGCAAAAATGCCATGTCGGTACCCAGCATTTGTTGTCGAGTACTGGCCTTAGTTGCTTCCAGATTTTGTTGCATTTGCTCGGAGTTTTGACCGGTTTGTATTGCCAAATAAACCAAAGTAATTAATATGGCAACAGAGCTAACGATTTCGCTCCACGCAGACAGTTTTTCGAGCTTCATGATGCAATCCTTTTGAGGTTATGACTTACTTAAAGCATATATTGCTAAAGTAATAAACGCTAACAATGATGCTGAAAAAGCGAAGAAAATTTAAGGGTAGAAATATTCATTAGTAAATTAGGTCTCAACAAGCCTATGGTTTTGCACTCTTCGAGTATTGATAAGTAGAGTGAGGGAATCAAAACCTTGTGATTTGTCATACTGTAAATCTCCACAAGATGATGTTTTCCCCAAAATTATGCAAACAAATAGATAACACTAAACATTGGCAGAATTGTAGGAAAACAATTAAGGTAGATGAAACCATAGCTAATTGGCAATGGATTGAGTAATACAAAAAGGATTACGGCATGAAAATGATAGTGACAACACTTATTGGATTAACGCTACTTTTTGCTTGCACTGATAAGCCTTCTACGCAAAATATATCTGAGACTGAAGCTGAAAGTGGCATTCAAGACAGTATTATACGCATTGAAAATGGCCTTAGTACCGCATTGCAAATAGTGGGTAAAGAAGTCGAAAAGCATAGTATTGAATCACGCCTTGAACACTATCAAATACCCGGTGTGAGTATAGCCTTAGCACATAATGGTGAAGTGTTGTGGAGTAGGGCATATGGCCTTGCCGATATAACTGAGTCACGCAAAATGAGCGCTGAAACAATGTTGTTAGCAGGCTCCATCAGTAAGCCTGTAGCCGCTCTTAGGGCTTTGCAGCTGCACGATCAAGGTAAGTTTCTGCTAGATGAAAACGTCAATAACTATTTGACTTCGTGGCAGGTGCCTGACAACGAATTTACTCAAACTGAAAAAGTCACTTTACGGCGCCTATTAAATCATTCCGCGGGCCTAACAGTTTGGGGTTTCCCCGGTTATGATAAAGGCGATGATATACCGACTACTGTTGACGTGCTTGACGGAAAAGGCAATACAGATGCAGTAAGGGTTTATAAAACACCCGGGGAAGGCTGGCAATATTCAGGTGGCGGATACACAGTTATGCAGCTCGCAATTGCAGATATTGAAAAGGCGCCATTTGCTGAGATTTTGCAAAGTCATGTTTTAGACCCTTTAAATATGAACAAAAGCACATTCGAAAACCCACTGCCTGAGCAATACCATTCATTGGCTGCAACAGGATATCGCAGAAATTTAGATGAGGTAGAGGGTAAGTGGCCTATTTATCCTGAAATGGCTGCAGCGGGGTTATGGACAACACCAACTCAGTTGCTTCAATACGGAATAGAAGTTCAGCGTATTGTAAACACTAAACAAGATGGCATCATTACACATAAAACGGCACTAGAAATGCTCACTCCCGGTGACAATAATCATGGTTTAGGCCCAGTGGTTCGAGAACATGCATTTAGCCATGGCGGAGCAGACGAAGGTTTTAGAGCGCAATTTATTGCATGGACAGATTCGCCATACACTGCGGTGGTTATGGTCAACTCCGATAACAACGCTATTATCGGTGAGGTGCTTCGATCAATAGCGACCGAGTATGAACTACCGGGCTATGAATACAGAATGAGAACAATTGTTGAACAGCCGGTTGAGCAATTACAGAAATTTATTGGGACATACGATTCGGGCGAAGACGGATTATATGAAGTAACTCTTATAGACGGCAAACTTAGTATTCATGTGCCTAACTATGGCTATACCACGTTTTTAACACCTCAAGGTCCAACGATGTTTTTTGAAGAAAACAACGGTATCGAGCTTGAATTTGTGATTGAAGACGAGCAATTGACTACTATATTGTGGCGAGGCCAAACAGCTCCACGAGTTGTGGAGTAGACAAACAATATACCGTTCAGCTCTCCTTATTTACGGTTTTACGGTCTTAATTTAGTTGTGAGTAATCAACAGACAATTGAAATGAATAATGTAACGGCTGAGCTTATTGCTTCCAAAATTTGGTAAGTGTAAATAGAGTTCACTCAAAGTGACTAAAAGTTTTAATCAAAGAGCGCTAAAAATGAATTTGTCTGATGCAAAAAAGTTTGATAATTTTGAGCAGAAAACAGGTTATAGTTAGAATTATTTGACTGCCAAGTCACATTCCAAAAGCAGACATTCGCTAGGTGAGACGGAACAGAATTGAAAAACTGCTTCACCTATTCGAATGTAATATAAATTGAATTCCAGCCCCCCACTTTAACGAAATTAAGCGGTCGTTAGTCTGCAGCACTGTCATAGTAATCTATATTTTTTACAGCTCAAAAATCAACGTAGCTCAGATAGAGCCTAGGCTCAGCGCCGTTTTGCATGCTGTAGTTACTATGCGCGCATAGTAACTACACTTATTTAACTTTAATATTACTCAAGGTTATTGTTTTTAGTATGCTTCTTTTGAAATGACTGGCGCGTTTACAATGCATGCATCGTAAACACATAAAAAATTGTAGAAATTATCGTCGAAAAAATAGTAAGCTATTGAAATTAAATAAGTATGAGGACTGTGTAAAGTGAATTTATCTTGTAATAACTATGCGGTCTGCATAATAAGCTGTTATGCATAAAAGGAGAGCATCATATATTTTGCCATTAAAACAGCACATATTTTATTCATCATAAGTTGGATGGCGTGTGTCTTTGTATTGCCGAGAGTGATTTTACATTACCAACTTGCGCAGCGATCAGCCAAGGATACTGATTTAGTCAAATTATTATCTATTAAGCTATTTCGCTTTGGCTTACTAATGTTTCTTTTGGCGTTATCATCTGGGATGTGGCTTTGGCTGGGTTTAGGCGTTGGTGGTAAATGGTTGCTCGTTAAGCTTATTTTAGTTTTCTTACTACTATGCTACTTTCTTGTCTCGGGGTGGTTGCTTATTTGCACCATCAGGCAAAAAAATAACCTAAGTAGTTTAGCTTTACGCATATTCAATGAGACATCATTGTTGTTTGTAATACCAATAATTTACTTGGCAGTATCAAAAAATGCATAACAAAAAGCTCAACCTGACCTACACTGCGTCGCTTTTTTTGTGGCTATCGCTACGCGGCCACAAAACAATCAACTCCGTTTCGGCAGGTTAGCTTGGCGTTAAGGCCCTTATGCGAAATTTTCGGAACCTGACAAAAAGAGAAAATGAAGAACTCTCTAAAAAGTTTTCATTCCTTTTGAAATACAATGAAGATTGTACAGCCGAAGACTTTAGCTGGTCAGCCATAACTGTATTTGATCATTGGCTATATGAATCCGACTCATTTAGCATCATCAGTAACGCAACTGAAGATCAAAAACGTTCTTGGGATAAAGCAATAAAGAGTTTTTTGGCTCAACTAGTAGAATTAGAGAAACCATTTAAATACAAATACATCGGTCGTAATTCAAAGCAAAAATTACAGTTTTCTCGCTTTATAGGTGACGATGACTTTGGCCTATATGTTTCGAATCTATTTGATGAAGTATATTCACCAAATTTAGTTTTTAACCGTTTAGGAGTTGAGCTTTGGTTTGAAGATAATTGGACAATTCACTTCAAGTATAAAAAACAAGAGGAGTGCCTAGGTATGCTGAAGTTAGCATCTAACTTAGGTTTATTTGTATTACCTGCTTATTCAGCAGATCATTTAAATAATTATCAGACACTCTCCAAGTATTTGGGGGAACAGGGCCTTAACAAGTCACTACATCGGACCGCTAACGCGTCCGCTGAGTGAAGTGTTATGTTTCTAAGGTCTTCGATGAATGCACATCTTAAATCAATAGCTGAAGCTTTAGATGCGAAGGGTTGTCAATATTCTGTAGTCAATGAAGAAATTCAAATCCCTCTGCCAAAAGAATTCGACACTTTAGTCATCGAAATTTGGAACGATGCTGGAGAGGATAGTATTACACTATTGAATGGGAGCTTTCATAGTCACGGCGATATTGAAGCCAGTGAACATGGGTTGGATACACGCGAGGAAGGAATTGTGTTTCTAGTCGAATCCATTTTTAATGGACATTTTAAGATGGTCAGAAGAATTAATAAGGATGGAAGTAAAGAAAATACAATTTGGGATACTTTTTCAATGGCGCTAGTGAATGATGAGGATGACTTTGAAATCGTTGAAACATAACAAGAAGTTTCAGACAGACAC
>NZ_JAVRHX010000007.1:0-142384 GCF_031846345.1 Glaciecola petra
TTTCAAACCCGTTGTTCTATACAGAGCAGCGGGTTTTTTGTATCTAAAAAAGTAAACATAAAATAAACCTTAGTGCTAAGACTATATTTCGTTATACTAAAGTCTGTAAAAATAGGCCGTTATGCATATTGAATTACTTTGTGCCTTAAGTTCTCGATAGTAATGAGGGAGACTAGATGCTAGATATAGTTTTTGATGGCAGTTTTATGCCTCACGGCCACTGCTTATTATGGCGCGCCGACTTATTATTCTTAACACTTGTAGGAGATGGGCTCACAGTCATTGCTTATAGCCTTATTCCAATTGCACTTATATACATAGTAAAAAAAAGGATAGACCTTAAATTTAATAGAGTATTTCTTTTATTTGCTGGCTTTATCGCTTTTTGCGGTTTGTCTCATGCCATGGGATTAGTCAACATTTGGCATGGATACTACTTTATCGCTGGCTTGATTAAATTTACTACTGGCATTATTTCGATTTTAACAGCAATATTTTTGTGGAAAATAATGCCTCAAATATTGGCTATTCCTAGTCAGTTAGAGTTACAAAAACAAAACAAAGAGCTTCTTCTCGCGAAAGAACAGCTAAAAGAATCAAATCAGTCGTTAGAGGAAAAAGTAAAGCAACGAACCGCTACTTTAGAAAAGCTAGCTAGTACAGACCCATTGACACAAGTTTGTAATAGGCGAGTGTTACTTGAGAAGCTCAATGATGAGCACGATAGAGCGATTCGCTATCACCGCAATCTATCTATCTTAATGCTTGATATTGACGATTTTAAATCTATTAATGATTCATATGGTCACGATGAAGGGGACAAAGTCATTGTAGCTTTTGCACAAACACTCCAAAAAAATTGCCGTGCCCTTGATTATGTAGGCAGATATGGAGGCGAAGAATTTATTGTAGTCATGCCAGAAACAAATATAGATGAAGCAAGCCAATTAGCTAATCGAATTATAGAGTCTGTTAGTGAAATAAGTGACAACAATATTGTTTCTTTTTCATGTAGTATTGGTGCAGCAAGTTTGAAAAAAGATGGATCATTGTCTGAGTTGATAAAGCACGCTGATGAGCTAATGTACCAAGCAAAAGCAGAAGGAAAAAATAGAGTTGTATCGTAATAAATACTTATATTAGTCTTAATCGAAAGTAAGGCGCACGTCGAAGTAGTTCGAGTTTTTATTATAGTCTCATACAACTTATTTCTTCCACTCAACCTTCATTTTTTAAACTTAGCTTAAAATGAATGGCTACAAATTCATCGTTGCCTATTACACGCGCGCGATGCCCATGCTGTTCCGAGAACATAATATTTTTAGGTAAATAATCAGCTGCAACAAATGCCTCACCTGCACAAAATTGCTTTTTTTGACCATTGCGTAATTCTATTTCTATGCAACCAGACTGCACTACAATAAATGTAGGATCGCCGGCAACATGCCAATCACTTTTATAGTTAGGTAGACTTTTTCGGTAACGAAAATTAAGTACCTCTTGGCGTTGCGAAATGAACATCCCGCTTAACTCAAATAGCTCTGTAGCTCTTTCAGTGAAACAAGATTCAAATTTAGAATTGACGTCTATATGCGTTATTTGATATTCCACCGAATATTGGACCCTTAATAACTGTTAGTACATTGCAGTGATAGTAGAAATTAGTTTAACCTGCAGTTATCTGACGCAAGGCTTTTTCAAATACCTGTGTAGGTTGGCCTCCGCTAATTAAATGCTCGTTATTCACAATGACCGCGGGTACAGAATTGATCCCCTGAGAGTGAAAATATGCTTGTTCTTGTCGCACTTCTTCAGAATATTCTTCGCTTGCTAAAATCGCTTTGGCGCGAGCAAGGTCTAAACCAAGCTGTTTTACTTTTTGTAGTAATTGTTGGTGATCGCTTGGGTTGCCCGACTCCTTAAAATACAAATCAAAGAGCGCCAATTTAAGTTCGGTTTGTTTGCCTTGGGACTGTGCCCAATGCAGTAGCCTGTGTGCATCAAAGGTATTATAAATTCTACCGCCACCTCGGTTACCAAATTCGTAGCCAACACTTAAGCCTCTTTGTTTTATGGCTTCTCTATTTTGGGTAACTTGTTGACTCGAAATCCCGTATTTTTCACTCAAATGCTCATCTATCTCTTGGCCTTCTTTAAGCATATTCGGGTTCAGTTCAAAAGGGTGCCATTGAACCTCGGCTTGCATTTCATCTTCTAAATTATTGAGTGCTTCAACTAGCGCTTTATAGCCAATAATGCACCAAGGACATGATACATCAGATACGATATCAATTTTTACGTTATGCATAAAATCACATGGTTTGTTTGGAGTATATAGTGTTTTAACATAGACAATGAGGTATAAAAAGAACTTCCGCCGGTTTGGCACACAGAATTACATATATGTTATGAGTTTTGGCGTGATCTTAAAAACTAAATTTACGCTTTATTGATGCGCTCATAAGCTGTTTCAGGTGACAGAGGTTTATCTAAAAAATATCCTTGAACATAATCGCATCCATATTTTTCAAGATAATTAAGTTGGAATTCGTTTTCTACACCTTCCGCAGTAATTTTTTTGTTTAACCCTTTACCTAAACCTATTGTTGATTTAACAACTTGTAAAGCGTCTTTGTTGTCTTCATCACAATTATTTTTGTCTATCGAATCTATAAATTTTTTATCAATTTTGATGTGTTGTACAGGGAGTTGATTTAAATACGCCAGAGAACTATAGCCAGTGCCAAAGTCATCAATCGCTAAATCGATATTACGTTCGTTAAATGATAAAAGTAAAGCGCCGATAAGATCGGTATTTTCAATCAACACTGATTCTGTGAGTTCTAGGGTCAGATATTCTGGCGCCAAGTTATTTGTAGTTAATGTATCGTCTACAAGCTTCAGAAACCGTTCATGACTAAGCTGTTTAGATGAAATATTAACTGAAATTTTTGGCTTGATATCGGCTTGTAAGTCTTTATGCCAAACGCTCGTTTGCCTACATGCTTCGTTTAACACCCATGCTCCTATTTTCCATATTAAACCTGCCTCTTCAGCAATGGGAATAAATATATCGGGTGGTATATTACCGCGTGTAGGATGTTGCCAACGAATAAGTGCCTCAAAAGAATATATTCGTTTAGATTTGACATCTACTATGGGTTGATACACTAGATGAAAATCATTCGCTACAGCAGCTTCATATAAACTTGCTTCAAGCGCTGCTAATTCGAGTTTTGTTTCCCGCATTTCTTGGTCAAAAACTTTGTATGTTGCTTTCCCTAAGTCTTTGGCTCGGTACATAGCAATATCGGCATCGCGTAGTACACTAGGCACTTCTGAATAGCTAGAATCACAGGGTAAAATTCCTATACTGACATTGAAATGAAATGTATTTTCGTTCATTTGAAAAGGCGCTTTAAAAGCAAGTACGAGAGATTTTCCAAGCTTTTCGAGGCTTGCAACATCATAGTCTTTTTCTACAATAACTGTAAATTCATCTCCCCCTAGCCTAGTTACAGATTGCCCTTCACCGAGAAGGTCTGTCAGCCTATTAGCAGCTGCAATCAGAATATCGTCTCCCAATGTATGACCATGAGTATCATTAATTTGTTTAAATCTATCGCCATCGATGAATAAAATACCAAAGCCCTTTATGGTGCCCTTTGACACAGATGATAAGAGTTTTTCTATTCGGTCTATCGTCCACTGCCGATTATGTAAGCCTGTCAAAGAGTCATGAAATGCCATATGGAAAAGTTTTGACTCTATTGTTTTACGCTCATTTATTTCTTGTTCAAGCTCTTCAGTACGATCTTTTACTCGCATTTCTAGTTCAGAATTGAACAAAGCAAGCTGTTTGGTTTTTTCAGCTACTTTTTGCTCCAGCAGTTTTTCACGCTCTAATACTAAGGCCACCCTCCCTCGATAAATTAAATAGAGAAGTAACATAATACTTAGCGCAATTGTTAGTTTAAGCCAAGTTGTCTGCCACCATGGCTGCGGTATTTTGAAACTAAAATTATCTCCAGTTAAATCCCAGTTGCCGTTGATGCCAGCGGAGATTACTTCAAAGCGATATTCACCGGCTGGCAAATTAGTATAAATTGCATTGCGTTCACTTGCAGTGGCTGCAACAAATTCGTCTTGCCATCCGATTAGTCGATACCTGAAGTGATTTTTTTCAGGGAAAATATAACTTAAAGCCGAAAATTCAAACCGGATTGTATTGAATTCATAGTCAATAATATGCTGGTGTTGTTGGTTTCTACTTATGTTTAATTTTTGCTGTTCTACTTTGTCTGCACTTGAGTATCTAACGTCAGTAATTTGTGTTTTGGGTATATGGTTGTCTTTTGGAATACTGTCTGGGTTGACAATCGATACGCCATATTTGCCAGGAATAAATAAGTCACCATCATGTTCAAAAAACTCCCCATGAGTACTCATTTTGTCTCCAGCAATTCCGTCATGATTTGTAAATGCGCGAAATTTACCTTCAAGAGGATTATAGAGCGCTACACCATTTGTGCATGCAACCCATAAATCACCATTGCGGTCGATATGAATATAGTTTATTTCATTTGACGGAAGACCATCATCAGTAGTGAAGACTTCTGTCTCACCTGTCATATAATTTAGTTTAACTAAGCCATTTCTTGTGCCCACATATATTTTTTCTAGCGATTCTACAAATACATATCTAAATCCAGGACTCGCATCATTAAATATAAATTCAAATTCGCCAGACTCTAGGTCAAATAATTCAAGCCCTCCTTCGCCAGTAATAAATAACTTGTTTTCATAAATGGTAAGGTGAGAAATATCTGAAGACTGCAAGCCAATTTTGTCGGTATTTGGTGTTGCTAAATAGGTGGTAAATTCTCCGGTATTTTGATTGAATTTCTGTAAACCTAAACCCCAAATGCTAAGCCATAAATGACCATTTGTGTCAAAATCCATTGAAAATACATTGTTCCCAGCCAGTACTTTCGAGTCTTCGATACTGGAAGTTCTGGAATATCTTTGAAATGACATCGTATCGGGATCAATGCGCACAATTCCGCCAGCCCAAGTACTCGCCCAAATCATACCATTTGCGTCTTCTCCTAGCGCAATGATTGAATTTGAAGGCAAGGAATTATCGTCATAAGGTTCTTGTTTTAAATTTCGAAAATTACCAGTATCCATATTAAAAATATTGATACCTCCGCCATCGGTTGCCACCCAAATATCACCATTATCTCTCACAACCGCATTGTACGAATGAGGGAAATAGTCTCCTACAGGGGCTTTTACAGAATCTATTAAGCGTCTAAATACTTCCAGTTGTGGTGTTATTCTAACCAACCCATAACTGTTCATTGATAACCAAAGGCTGCCACTATCATCCTCGGAAATATCTTCTATTGTGGCAATTGGAATTTTGTTTTTTTGATCAAAAGATGGGGCGAGGCAGGTAAAGGATTCACCGCTTGTTGTTAGTAAGCACAAGCCGCGTTTTTCTATTCCAACCCAGAGACGATTAGAAGAATCTAAGAATGTGGTTGTGACATGGTCAGCCGGTAAATTCCAAGCTGTGCTTTCACGATTTATCAACTGCATAGATTCGGTTTTTGTATCGATTAACAATAGGCCTGATGGCGTCCCAATCCATAACTGGTTTAGTTCTTCATTTACAGTAATATCTCTTACAATAAATGTTCCGAGTATGTTATCGATAGGAGATTTTACTTTGTAGATTTGATTAGTTTCGGGCGCATAATTGAATATACCTTTTTCAGATATAAACCAAATTTCGTTAGTCTTAGCATTAAAAACCATGCTGTGTATATAAAATGGCTTTTCGTTTTCTGGCAAAGGAAGTTGAATTCGTTGCGTAAGCCCAGTTACTTTGTCGTGGGTAATAAGCCCAAATCCCTCACCAGATATCCATAATTTTCGATTATTATCTTCAATAATCTTATAAATTGTTTGATTAATAGGGGTGCCCACTGGAACAAATTGCTGGCTTTCATTGTTAAAACGATACAATAATTTGTTACCAGCCCAGAGATCACCTTCCGAATCAATAAAGGGATAAGAAACGGTATACTCTTGAATAGTATTATTATTTCCAACATCAAAGGCTTCCAATTTATAGCCATCGTAGCGCAATAAACCCTGTCCTCCTGATATCCATAAAAAGCCGTCATTGTCCTGCTTGCTATGACGGGTAAAAGACAAGTTTTTATTGTTGCTTAAATAGATAGGAATTGCGCGAAAATGCGCTATGGATTCAAAGCTAGATTGTTTAGAAAATGCTTTATTGTGCAAGGTGAAAGCAACGCTCAAAAGGCACACCAAGGCTATCGCCGAACGTAGCGGCGACATGTATGGATGCGTGTTTATTTTTAATGTCACTAAAGCATTAACCTTTGACTTATTATTTTGATCTAAAAAAAGTACGTATGATCTCAAGTTAAATCGGCATTTATGGGCTTAAGCTTTAGTCCATTAGTCAAATTAATTGAATTTTATGATGTTCTGTTAATTTCTTCGTAATTCAATAGTTAAATTATCAAAATTTGCAGCATCCAATTTTATTCAGCTAAAATATAACTACTAGATAGTTACAATAAGCAGTGATAGCCTAGGTTTATCGTTTCAAGACTTTTGCTCATATGATTCCTATATTAAGGCGGATTGCGTTATATAAACAAGGACTTATTTCTACGGCGCCATATGGGTCAGGTAAGCTTGGTACGCTAAAAGCCATAGAACATTTAGGTTATGTGCAAATTGATACGCTCTCGGTGGTTGAGCGTGCGCATCATCACATTCTTTACAATAGAGTATCGAACTATCAAACCGACCACTTAAACCAACTCGTGCGTGATAAACGAATTTTTGAGCATTGGTATCATGCGGCAGCTTATTTGCCGATGAAAGACTATCGCTTTGCATTGCCCTACATGCAAAGTATTCGTGATGGCACACGTCCTTATCATAAAAATATTAGCTCTACGCTAATGCACGAAATCCTTGCTCGTTTTCATGCCGAAGGCCCACTCAGTGTGCGTAATTTTGACCAAAGCAAAAAAGTTAAGGGTAGTTGGTGGAATTATGCACCTGCTAAACAAGCGATTGAAAGTTTATTTATGCAGGGCGATTTAATGGTTTGTTCACGAAATGGCATGGAAAAAATATATGATTTGACAGAGCGCTGTTTGCCAAACGATATTAATACTACAGTACCAAGTGTATATGAGTACGCAAAATACCTTTTTGATACCAGCTTAAGAGCTCATGGTGTAGTGAGTTGGAAACAACTAGTACACCTAAAAACTGGAAAAACCTTACGTAATATAATGTTAGAACTAATCGATGAACATCTTGAAAATGATGTTATCGCAGAAGTGAAAATGAAGGATGGAACAAAACTCTATGTAGACAAAAGTATGCTGAATTTAACCTGTAGAGTGCAAAAGAAAGTGACAATATTATCTCCATTTGACAACGTCCTTATTCATCGCGAACGCATGAAACGTTTATTTTCCTTCGACTATAAAATTGAATGTTATGTGCCCGCAGCAAGACGAGAGTATGGTTATTTTAGTTTACCGATACTCTTCGCTGATGACTTTGTTGCTAGAGTTGATTGTAAAGCACATCGCAAAACCGGGCACTTTGAAGTAATCAGCTTGCACTTAGAGCCATGGCCAAGACCTAGCAAGCGCCATACGCTAGATGAATTTTATCCGGCGCTAAAAACGGCACTTCAACAATTTGCAATATTTAATCAATGCCACAAACTCAATACCAATGGTTTAGTACCCAGTTAATTCAAGAAAACCCTCGCCTAAATGTGAACCACTGACCTCTACCATGCCTTCGTAATAAGATACAAATGCTGGATTCCATTGCTCCGTTTTGCGAGATTTGATTTGTATATCTATATTGCGTGAAGGTATAGTCAAACGCCAACTAAGTGGCAAGCGTTTACTATTTACTACGGTAAAATTTTCAGGGGTGAGTTGAATCGATGCTGGTGCTAAGGTTGTTAGTACACCCTTGGGAGAAATATACGATCCAGTAATATGGTCTTCTTGATCTCGTAAGCGCATTCTAAATGCCATTACTTTGCTACCATCTTGTAAATGCAAAGATAACCAATCCCATCCGAGAGTAGCCGTATCTAATAATTGTGATGTCCACTCTTGATCAAACCATGCTTTGCCTGATACTGAGATAGCACTTTTTGATTCGGTGTTTAATATTTTAAATTGTCCAGCAACATCGACAAAAGGCGCACTGTAATAATGAGAAGCATGTTGTCCGTTACTCGATTTAATACTGTAGCCATTGTCTCCATGTTTAACATAAGGTCCTGACTGGCTTAAATTCAATGTCACACTCAGTGTTTCAACATGCTTTTCAGAGTTTGAGTTATTTGAGTTAGGCGCGACTTGGGCATCACTTTTTTGAGCAACTAAGGGGATAGAAAAGTGCAGTTTTGCAGGAAGCAAATTTTGCTCATCTTCAGTATTTATCCATTGCCAATTATCAATAAATAACTCAAAAGGTTCGTCCATTGTGCCTGCATTACCCACGGCACCACGGGCAAATTTTTCAGCAAACCAATGTTTGTCTTTTGAATGAACTGAAGCATGAGCCATATAAATATGTTGATTTCCCCATGTGTTCTCTGCATCTTCAAATTTCAATTGAGCAGGATTTCGAAAGCGGAATAAGGTCCATTGCAGGCCAAAATATTGTGGTTTATCTTCTTCATCTACACCGTGTAAGTTTGCAGTCAGATACCACCACTCAATATCAAAATCTACATGCGGGCGATGATCAAGCGGAAAGTGAATGCGGTAATTTGGGTCTGCTCTATTACCAAGAGTGGCATTAGGATTTTGTTCAAATACACTTCTACCAAAAATACCATTTTGATATTGCTTGCTTTGCACAGATAAATTTTCATATGTAAGTAAATGCTTACTAATTATTATCGCAAGTAGGAGTATAGTAATAAAAATAAATACTAAAATAACTTTAAAGCGGATATTTCTCCCAAATTCTCTATTCCAAAAATTTAATTTAGCCATCGAATATCCTTAATCAAAGGGCGCTTTCCTGCTTGAAACAAAGGGATAGCAATAACTGTCAAAACAACTAAAAGACTAACTAGGTAAATTTCAACAATGTCATGTACATTTATTTGCAAAGGATATGTCCATAAAAATGCCTGCAGATTTATCTCATAAATTAATATCCAACTGAGTAAAATACCAAAAGGTGTAGCAAAAATAAGCGCCACAATACACAACAACAAATACTGAAAAAGCGCTAGCATTTGAGTTTTTAGTGCAGATACTCCTAAACTTCTTATCAGCATATTCTGAGGGCGTACCTCGTTCATTAACACAATAATCGCGCACGCTAGAGATAGTGCTGCTACAAGTAAGGTAATAATATTAAGGCCATCTGTAATTAAGAACGTTCGATCAAACGCTTCCATTGATAAAGCTAATAATGCTTGGGTACTGAGCAAGGCTCTTTCGGCATCTATACCAGATTCTATTAATAAGCTTTTAAAAATAGCAATCGAATTGGCATCTGCTTCAACCGCATACATATTGGTTGTTGCGCGACTTTCTGAGAACGTACGGATAGGAAATAAAACTTGTTTACTCGGGCTACCAAAGTCATAAATAACCCCTTTTATTATGTAAGTTGTATCTATTTCAAGACTGGGATGAGGAAGTGAAATTGCATCACCTAAACTTACATCAAAATGAAAAGCAAATTGTTGGTTAACAAATATGCCATTCTCATTTTCAAAAGCCTGCCAAGCTTCAAGGACATTGTCGACCTTGTAAAAAACCATTGCATCTTTGAATACAGATGTTGTTGGGTAGCTAAATTGCTGCAATCGAATGTTTTTATAATCGGTATAGCGCTCGTAGCGAGCGGTAATCTTGACTCCCGCTTGTTTACCTATCTCTTCGATATTGGTTTTGCCGGTATAATACAAATAGTAGTCGGAAGCTAAACGTGAATCTAACCAACTTACGGTGGCACTCCTAAAGCTGTCGACCATCAAATTCATCCCAATATTGCTAGTGGCAGCAATAAAAAAAGCGCAACAGGCAATTCTAGTCTTAGCTGACAACGCAAGGGTTTGCTTTGCACTTACTTGTAGTAAGGGCAAAGAATGGGGAATAAGTTTGAATAAAACTCGCAATAGTCTAGGGTAGCTCAATAGTAAGATGCAACAACCTGTCAATATAACTAAGGCAGTTCCAATTAATAACAACCACAAAAATTCAGCGAAGATAAAAATTCCAACTGCAAGCGTCATCATGATGATGCTAGCCAATGTCAGCACATATTTAAACAGCAACGGTTTAGTTAGTGTATTGGTCGCGCCTTCTAACGTCTGCGTTGCGTAAGCCAAACGTTTATTAAGTGCCTTCATAGGCATAAACACTGCACATATACAGCCAGTTAAGCTAATACTAAATACTTTTAAAAATAAACTGCTTATTGACAGTTCACCAAAACCAACATTAATTTGATATATATTTTCGATAGTCGCCTGAACACTTGGTGATACAACTAAAGCAAGTTTGTATCCCAGAAACACACCAATGAGTGTGGCAATGAGTGTTAATAATACAATTTCTACAAGTTGTACAATAAAGATAGTGTGCGCATGAATGCCCAATTGCCGACATATTTTTAGCCACGGAATGCGCGCACTCAATAGAAGATTCACTGCGTTCAATACAATGAATAGGCATACAACAAACATAAGTAGCGACATCGCTAATAGGTTAATGTGAAAGCTATCGGTAATGTCTGCTTGAGCGTTTTGAGGGCCAAGTTCAAGTAAAGTAAGGTGGCTGGGTAAAGCTGCGCTTAGCTTCTCTTTTATGTCAGCTAAATTTTTAGCTTTCACATCTGATACCCAAATGAGGCTTTCTATTTTCGCGTTAGGTACAAGTGCATAATATTGATGAATGTCTAATACAATATCGTTACCAAGACTCGCTTGTTGCAATGGTAATAAAGGAGGCAAGGCAAAAAATTCCGCTTCATTTGCTCTAATACTAAATATCTTCGAAACAGTACCAGTATCAACTTTTTTTATATCGTTTGCCTTGTTGTTTATAAGGGTAATTAAATTGGGGTGAGCAAGAGCAGAATTGTTTGTAAAAGGGAGTTGTACAAGCGCATTGTTATTTTGATTGTTTTGCCTAGCGCTATTTCTATGTGCATCTCCATTTAATGTGTTATTTGCAACAGCCGTTAGTAAAAGCGAAAAACCGTCTATGCCGGTAATTGTGATACGCCTTTCTGTCACTTTTTCTTCGTTGAGGTATAGATGATGCCGACTCTGTGCGACCGCTACTAAGTTAGTAAAACCTGCACGTTTTAAATTGCTATAGTCTTGCTTGCTGATCACTTTATCATTCGATAGTGCTGTAATTTTAAAGTTAGCGTAAGGAATAATATGGTGAGTATTTGTCGAAATACTCTGTTTTGCACTATTATTTACAATGAGCACAGCCGCTAAGCCACTTGTGCCAATAATTAACGAAACCATTAACATGGCAAGGCTAAACTTGCTATTTTTATAGCTCTTAAGCAATACTAGAACGAATGTGCTTAAAAGGCTGTATTTCTTCATTTTACTTCGACATTATCAGATTCAACTATGTTGCCCTGGCTAATACGCAGTCTTCTTTCGGTTAATTGAGCAACTTGTTGGCTGTGAGTAACCATTATTAATAAGGTGTTATGCGTCCGACAAGTATCTACCAGTAATTTACTTACTTTGTCTGAATTCTCTTCATCTAAATTGCCAGTCGGCTCGTCAGCAAGCAACAATTTAGGCTTATGCGATAACGCTCTGGCAATAGCAACGCGCTGTTGCTCGCCGCCCGAAAGTTGGTTAGGTAACTTATCAACATGTTTGCTTATGCCTAAGCTTTCCACTAGCGAGTGAATATAGGTATGGTCGATACTTTGTTGATTGGCTTTATTGATTTTAGCGGGTAAATAGATGTTGTCTCTTACCGAAAGGCAATCGATTAGATTAAATTTTTGGAAGATCATGCCAACATCTTTTTGTCGAAATTGGTCGGACTGAAGGTTTGTTAACTCGTTAATCTTGAGCACTTGGTTGTCGTAATTTAAGATAATTTCGCCTTTATCGGGCTTATCTAAGGCGCCTATCAAATGCAACAGGGTAGATTTACCACAGCCTGAAGCACCTTGAATACTTATGCTCTCGCCTTTTTGCATGGAAAAAGATAAATTTTTCAATATGGTTCTTTTCTCGCTGGCATCGATATACGATTTGTACAAGCCATTAATATGTAGCATATGAAGGTGATTGGCCTATATTAGTGAGTAAGATACTTGTTTTAGATACGTTGATAAGGGGTGTTCAGCTTAATATGCTTTTACGTTTTTTAAATTTTAGATAAGCCAGTAATATGCCAGCATTAAAACCAAATAAGTGAGATTCCCATGAAACCATTGGTTGCCCTGGTAATACCCCCCAAATAAGGCCACCATAAAAAACAACAACCATTATGGAAATCGCGATTAAGTGAATTTTTTTACTGAAAAACCCAGCTAATAGTAAATAGCCAAAATAGCCATAAACGACCCCCGATGCACCTAAGTGGAAAGCCGTGCGGCCAAATAACCATACTAGTAAGCCAGTAATAACAATAATAAAAAATGTAGCGTTAATATATGTACGCTTGCCAAACTCCAACATCAGAAAGCTAAATATACACAAGGTTAAGAAATTGGACACGAAGTGTTGAAAATTAGCGTGGAGAAGTGGCGATGTAAAAATAAAGCCTAAACTTTGGACTTCGCGCGGGTAGATACTAAATTGATTGAGGGCTCTTCCTGATAGTAAATTAATAACTTCAATAACTAATACTACACTCGCAACTACCGCAACCCATGTAATTTGTTGTTTGAATGTTAGTGAATTAGGCTTCATCAATGATTTAGTACCAGTTAGTATGGACAAAAAAGACAAAAATAGTTTGCTTATAAACAAGACAAAGATATTTGTCACAAAGTTCAACAAATAGCGAGTTTACATTAACCAAAATAAAAACTACGGATGGAAAACCGGCTCGTTGACAGATGCATTTGGGAATATCTGCTTAAACTCTTTTATATTGTACTGTGCTTTTAGTTTTTGCATTAATTCTTGTTCTTGTTGCAAAAACAAACTGAAACTTTCTAAGACAATGATATGTTTTATGCTGGAAAGCTTATAGTGAACCTCAGAATGAGGCAAGGTTTTTGAAATAATCAGTCTATGCCTGAACATGTCATTATTTTCGATGAGATGCATTGCCGTGTTGTACTCAATATCTGCAGCGTCGACACTACCTGTTCTTAAAATATTTAGACCGGTTTTTAAGTCTCTTATAGGAATCGATTTGATATCAAAATTTTCTATTGGATCTACCCAAGTTAAAGCAGAATAACCAAACGGTATTGCCACTTTTTTGATGTCAGGTATTTTTAAGTCCTTATTTTCTACAGTGACAAAGGTGGCACTGGTTGCTTTCAATATAGTTGCGCTATAGATGTTGGGCAATCTGTTAGAGCGAAAGGTTGACCATGCTGGGTTATCTGGAAAAATGAAATCAATAGCGCCTGTGTCCATTGCTGGTTGTAGTTTTGTCATCGGCATTGAAACAAATTCAAATTCGATATTGTAGGCGTCACCGAATGCTTTTAGTACAGCCCAGCCAATGCCTTTGTCGCCTTTGTTCACCGCTGAATATATCGGATATTGGTTTAGGTAGGAAACACCCACTTTAAAACTTCGTTTTTTACTTTTGTTTGGGTTCTCTAGTTGTTGAGTACTGGTTTGCTCTTGTGTTGTCAGCCCCGCGGCTAAGCCACGTGTTGTTGTGCACACAAACAAGACACACACTAAAGCAAAGTATAGCGGTACTATAAGTCTTTGACAGTATTGAGTTTGCGGATTGTTTGCTAACAATTTGAAAGCTCGTTTAATCGTTGTGTATTTTGTATCGTCAATCTGACTGATATGATTAGAGAAATACGCCGATTTCTTCTAAGATAAATGTTTTTCTTTAGGTTCTGATTTAAACGCGAAATCGAATAGTTGTTAGTAAGTACTAACTATAACCAATATTTTTTAAAAATTAGTTTTTGAGGTAGTGCAAAAGGCATTAATTGAAACTTTACTTGAAGCAAAATAATGAGTCTCATTTTGATATTGATTTATACAAGTTTTACTCAATTTTGGTACTCATTGGTAAGTTAGCAATTAGTGTTTTGATTTTGTAAATAAGTAATATCTAATTTTATATTTAATCACCCTAATTTTATGTTTCTAATAAAAGGTAAAAGCTAAACTCTACTGTAGATATTATATTTTCGCTTTGATCAAATGAAAAAACTTTCTAAGCAAAGTTAAGTGTAAAAATGTTTGCTTAATCTTAAGCGCTTAGTTTGTTCGACAAATTTTCTTATGCAAAATATTGAGCTCAAAGACTGGCTATTTATCAAGAATACATTACACTCGAACGTAAAGAAAACGCTGATTATGAATTGTAGCCACGCATATTAACATGCACGTTTTAGTCAGTTAACAGTAAAATTTCGAATTGTAAGATACTGAATTAAAAGCATTATAAATTTGTTCACATAAAGTCACATCATATGTTATTTAAAAATAGAGCATATTTTAATTGCAAAAAAGGTAAATGAATATTAAACACGAACAGCAAGAAATTAGTCTAAAAAATACACTAGCCCGTTTTCTTGATTTTGAATTAGATTGTAATTCTGGCCAATTGAAATCGCTGCATAAGTCTGATATCAGTGTGCATTTAGAACCACTACTTTTTCAGTTTTTATTGGTGTTGATTTCGAAGCAAGGCGAAATCGTTAGCAAGCAAGAAGTACTTGAATCTCTCTGGCCGGGAAAAACTCCTTCTGACGCGGCCTTGCGTTCAATGGTTAAAAAAACCCGTGACGCCCTCAATGATGATGCCAAAAATCCAGACTATATTAAGACAATTCCAAACAAGGGGTATATGCTCATACCCACGGTTAAACTAAGCTCTACAACTACTCAGAATTGGTTTCATAAGCCGCATTTTTTAGTACCAATTGTAGCTTCGTTCGTACTTTTTTTACTTTCGGTACTTTGGTTCATTGAAGATAATGAATTAGTTGAGATAGACTCAGATACAGCACTTAATTATCAATCAGCGTTATTGGCAACATCTAATGACATAGAAGTTAGTACTTACTATAATAAAAATACAAGGTCTCTTGTAAGTTTAAAACACGAAAATATTAATCGGCAAGATTCATTATTATTTGAAGACGCTCGACAAAAACTGCAATTCAGAGTTTTTTATGAAAATCCAATTCATAATGAATACCTATGGTCAGAAACCGAAAATGCAGTTTTATTAACACGGCAAGATAAACAAGGTTTTTATATCACCCAGTTATTGAACGATGAACAAGCACCTATTACCCAATTGTGTCCAAACCCATTAGTAGATGATACCGTTGTGCTTGGTTTTCGAACTGGCGTAAGTAAAAGTGATTCAGCTATTGTTTTTCTTAGACAGCTATCAAGTGGCGCAATATTTAAAATTGATTGCAACAACAAAAACGATACGGCAACACTACAAGAAACAGTCTTTGCATTAGATGGTTTAAATGATGTGGTGCGAACATTACCTTTGGCAAATAACAAGCCACCGGTAGTTAGTGCTGTTGCGCTGTCGCCAAACAATACTACATTGCTCGCTTTAATTAACTATCCTGTAGATGACTACCTGTCTAGTTATTTAGTACCTGTAAACATGTCACAATTAAATGCAATTGCGTCGCCGCCCTTAGCTTTGTCGGGAATGGTGAAAAGCGGTGTGTGGAATGAATCTGGCGACCGTTTTAGTTTTTCGAATCACCACAGTAAACTGTTTTCATATCAGCCAGCAGAAAATAAGTTAATGTCGTGGTTTACTGGAAACGAGACAATTGGGCAGATTTTGAGTGATTGTGGAAGCAACTGCTTTATCATCTCCAATAAGAAAGCAATATCACAAAGCGTCTTTATGCAAAATCCTTTGTTTGCATCCACAAAAACCGTGCAAACCACTATTAAGAACTTAAATAGTGTGCCGGAAGGCCTAATTACGGCTACAAACAGCGGTTATTATTTTGCGTCACCTATTGATAATAAAACGACTATAAAATTTAGAGAATGGAGTGGCAAAGAAAGTCTGATACACACTTTTGAATCTATTGTTGTATTAAACGAGTTTAAGGTAAATCATTTAAAATCATTGTTGGTAGGCCTGATCAACGAAAGACCTTTTGTATTAGATTTGAAGAGTTTGAATATTGCTTATTTGAGTTTGAATGTCGCTAGTATTAAAAATATTCGATTTGTAAATGAACAAACTATTAGCTATTACAGCCACAATACTGATGGCAGTGTTGGTCTATATCACTTAGATCTTATTTCAAAACAACTTACGCTAATAAAGCAAAATACGATATTTAGCGAAGCATTCAAGTTCACACCAAGTGAACAAAATAACGTAGAGGGTAACGCAGGTTTCAGCAATAGCCAAAGCGCAGAGCTTATTGTAGATATAGAGCAAAAAGCAAAAATAATTTTTGATAACAACAGAGAACCTTTAGAAATAGGGGCAATTTCTGTAGGGTGTGACAGTTGTTGGCAATTGCGGGGTAATAGCTTGTATCAATTCCTAGATGGTAAATTGAGTGCTACGGCACTGCCAAGCTTGACAGTTACCGAAGCTGAAATGCGTTTAAGCACTAAGCCTTTTGAATTTGATATGAGTCCCGACGAAAAGCATCTCATTTTTGTATTGCCGCAAAATGACATTGAAGAAATCAAAAAGCTTAGCGAATTACAGCCGCTCTTTTAGGGTTAACGAAACTCTCTGGCATTAAGGTTCAGCTTTTGCAGCAGATGGGTTAGGTCGATTAACTTACCAGCAATAATATGTTCTACACCACCGTCGCCGCGCTCCAAAATGCCTTTAACTTGTAAAATTTTGGCATTTAAATAGGCTGATTTTTGTAGGCGTGCGCTGCGCTGCCATACAATCACGTTACTATTACCAGTGTGATCTTCTAAGGTGATAAAGGTGACGCCTGCGGCAGTACCAGGGCTTTGTTTACACGACACTACACCTATTACTGAAATAAGAGACTGATGCTGTAGGCCGGGCACGTCTTTCGCACTGGTAAATTTAGGTAATAAACCTGCATTATGAAGCATTGAAATAGGGTGCTGATTAACCGACAAGCCGGTGCTTGCGTAGTCTTCGACTAAGTCGTCGAATAAGCTTGGTTGGTGAATCATAGAACTTGTAGAAGTTTCGTTAATCTGTTTAAACAAAGGTAGTTCAGGTACAGCATCCATCAATTGCCAGCGACTATTAAAGCGGTCTTTGCCAAAACAATAAAAGGCATTAGCGCTAGCGAGTGCTTGCAAACATGTATTTGGCAGATCTAGTTTACGTAAATCTTGCAGAGCGGTGAAAGGACTTGTTTTACGAGCTTGCATTAATATGTCGACAGACTGCTTTTTTAAGCCTTTTACTAAGCGTAAACCGAGTCGTATGGCATATTGTGTTTGGGTGTGGTTTTCATTATCAGCATGACTAGTATTGACATTGCTATCGGTTTTCTCATCCAATAGGGGCACCAAAAGGTGATCGTAGTCGGAAGCTTGCACGCAACACGGTAGTATTTTGATGTGGTGACGCTTAGCATCTTGAATAATCTGCGAAGGCGTATAAAAGCCCATAGGCAAGCTATTCATTAAGCCAATATAAAATATCGCAGGGTAGTAGTGTTTTAGCCAAGCCGATACGTACGCTAATACCGCAAATGAAGCAGAATGTGATTCAGGAAAGCCATATTCTCCAAATCCACATATTTGTTCAAATAAACGTTCGGCATAGGTGTCGCTGTAGCCTCTTTCGGTCATGCCTGAAATCAGTTTTTGCCTAAACTTACCTAGTTCGCCGTTTTTCTTCCAACTTGCCATGGCTCGCCTAAGTTGGTCGGCCTCACCGCCAGTAAAACCCGCTGCTACCATTGCTAGTTGAATAACTTGTTCCTGAAATATCGGTACGCCCATAGTGCGCTCAAGTACCCCTCGTACCGCTTCTGACGGATAGCTCACGGCTTCTTTACCGTCACGGCGTTTTAAAAAAGGATGCACCATGTCGCCTTGAATAGGACCCGGACGCACAATGGCAATTTGCACCACTAGGTCGTAATAACACTGAGGGCGTAAGCGCGGTAGCATCGACATTTGTGCACGGGACTCTATTTGGAAAATACCCACAGTGTCAGCGTTGCATATTTGCTTATATACTTGTGGGTCGTCGCCTAAAGCGGTGATAAACGGGATGCTGCAGTCTTGTTGATATTGCTGTTTAAGGAGGTCAAAGCACTTTCTAATAGCGGTAAGCATACCCAGTGCAAGCACATCTACCTTCAGTAATTTTAAGCTTTCGAGATCGTCCTTGTCCCATTGGATCACGGTACGCTCGGGCATGGCCGCATTTTCGACCGGAACTAATTCATACAATGGGCCGGCCGAAATCACAAAACCTCCCACATGTTGCGACAAATGTCTTGGAAAACCAATAAGTTGTTCGACCAAGTGCACAAACTTATTGCCTAAGGACGATTCAGGATCAATACCTAACTCACACAATTGCGACTGCCAAGTAATAGCACGATCGCGGCGGTTAACGTTTTTAATAAAAAAATCGAGGTCAGTAATATTAACACCTAGAGCTTTACCGACTTCTCGTAACGCACTTTTAAAGCGATAACATACTACCGTTGCGGCAAGTGCCGTGCGCTGTCGGCCATATTTTTGATAGATGTACTGAATCACCTCTTCGCGTCTTTCGTGTTCAAAATCAACATCAATATCTGGGGGCTCGTTGCGTTCTTTAGAAATAAAACGTTCGAATAACACGCTAATTTGACGGGGATCGACGGCGGTAATTTCTAAGCAATAACACACAACGGAGTTTGCTGCTGAGCCTCGGCCTTGGTACAGAATATTACGGCTTTGGGCAAACATCACAATGTCGTGAATGGTTAAAAAAAAGTGCTCGTAGGATTGCTCTTTGACCAAGGTCATTTCTTTTTCAATAGTGGCACGAATGTTAGACGTAATACCTTGAGGGAAGCGCTTTTTAATGCCTTTTTCGACTAATACCCGCAAATATTGTGTTGGTGTTAAGCCCTTAGCCACGACTTCGCTAGGGTATTCGTAAGCTAACTCGCTCATGCAAAATTCGCATGCAGTAGCCAGTAAAGCAGCATTGTTTAGCCATTCGCTAGGATACAGGGTATTCAGTTTACTAATGGGGCGTAAGCAAGCTTCACTATTGGCGAGGGCATTGCGCCCTAGGTCGGTAATTTTGCAGCCTTGATCAATGGCTTGTAGACATTGTTGTAAAGCTAGCCGATTAGGGTCGTGCATGAGCGCACAAGAACTAGCAATAATAGGTAGTTTATGTGTATCGCTGAGCTCTTTGCAGTGAGCTATGTAATCTTGTTCGTTTGCTATAAGCCAGCGTTTTACCACTAAGAACAAACGTTCTTGAAATATTTTTAATAGCCATTGAGCAAATTGGCTGTTTTGCGAGGGCTTGCCATTTTTAGATGGAGCGCTGCCCTTATTTAGGTAGCTATTTTCGGCGTGAACGTTGGTGCTGGTTGTGCCACTATTCTTCTCTAAAGTGGGTAGCCATAAACAAAAACAATGTTTTATTGATTTTATATCCCACTCAGATACTTCATAATGACCTTTTTCTGCTCTTCTACGGGCATTTGTGATCACGCGACAACATTCTTTATAAGCCTCTTTGCTTGGGCAGAGCAGTACAATCTCTTGGTTTTTGAAGCGGAATTTGCTACCCACAATGAGCTTTATAGGTAAATGGTTTTGCTTAATTTCGGTATAAGCCCTCACCACTCCGGCTACCGAGCATTCGTCGGTAATTGCAATAGCTTGGTAGCCCAAAAAATAAGCTTGCCTGACAATTTCTTCGGGGTGAGAGGCAGCTTGTAGAAACGAAAAGTTAGACTGGCATACTAGTTCTGCAAAACCGCCTTTCTCAGATAAAGTAGCCATGTAAAAACCATTCTTTGTTAGGTGTTTTAAAGATCCATAGCTGTTGACCGTTGCTGCTTTGGCCAATGTAATAATCGCGGCTAATAGGGTAGTCGTCCCACCAACCGGTTTGAATACGCTCAGGACCTTTTATAACGTCTACCTCGGCGTGTAAAGCTTGTGGTTCAGGGAGCAATAGGCCAGGCCGATCAGCAAATATGCTAGCGGTGTTTTGACATTGTTCTGAGCCATCAAAAACGCGTTTTTGAGTGCTGTGCTCGGGCCGAAAGTCCTGCACAAATGACAGGGTATTAATATTGGTTTTGCCTAGCTTACTTTGTAGTCTAGCCAAGAGTGTTAATGCAGCAACATGCGTTGATTTTTGTGCAAACATGTCTTGATTGGCTGTTTCTGCATTTTCGTATTTGTCGCAGGCAATTGAAATAGCGTATACCGGTGATTCAAATTTTATCGATTCGAGCTTGAGCTCAATAATATCGAGCCAATCTTGAATTTTGTAGATGGGCCGAATGCTGTTGAAAATTTCGGTAAATTTGTCGTGTTCACGCTGAAAAAAACCAATTTCTATTTCAAGGCACAGTGCATTGCGTAAGAGTAAAAATTGGCTCAGCTTTTTTAAACAACGGGCTATAACAGGTATGAGTTTAGTGCTTAAGTGAATTTCGTAGAGCAGTTCTAAATAATCGTGATATACCGTTTGTGGCTGATAAAACGTGACCTTAGAAGCTTGTTTACCCTGTAGCTCGTTAATCACCGACATACTTACCCGAGACACTCTATTGGCAATTTCCGCATTGGGTAGAGCGTTCAAATCGGCAAAGGTGCTTACCCCAATACGGGCTAGTTTAGCTAAGTCTTTCACATCAATATCGCTATGCACTAATGGGCATTTGGCCAAGTGTGCTGCAATTTTTTTGCGACTGGCACTAATCATATTGCAGTGACTCAAGGCAAGCATTTTAGCGGCCTGAATAGAATAAGCGCTGGCAGCAGAAAAATGCACGTTTTGTTTATTTAAGCTGTGTTTGATGATTTGCCAATAAGCGTTTAAGCCGCCATATAAACTCAACATGTTTTGTGCGCGAAGCAGTAGAGCATTAGGCGGTGCTAAAACAATATCGGAGGTAAATAAATAGAGCTGATTGGCAACATTTTGGATTTCGTTGGCTTCTATTTCGGGCTGATATTCATGCAGGCGCAAATCGCTGCATAGCAAACTTGCCGCGGCTAAGCCCATGCCTTGTTTTAGACCTTGCTTATGTGCCGTTTGATTAACTTGGCAAAGCGCATTTTGCTTGATGTCGACAATGGCCGCGGGCACCTCCGCCTTGTTTTGTTCAGAGCGTGTTGATTCTAGTAAATCTAACTGTAACTGCGGAAAATACACATAAACCCACAGCGAGCGTGTATCAAACTGCATTAATCGACACAACCTTGCCGCTTTGTTCAGGTTCGCTATAGCCTAACTTATGTTTGAGCGAGCGATTTGTTAAGCGAGTAAAGGGCAAAGGTACTTTAACCGCTTTTTGAGCCCAGCCGACTTTTTGTTTGTTCACGGTAATCAGCATTTTTTCACCTTCGCGACGTAACGATAAAGACAAACTCAAAGGCAGGTTAGCTTCTTGAGTGCTTTGGTTTTGTAGCCAAATGCAATAGCTACCCCCTTGTTGCGCCGCAAGCTCTAATTTCCGAATATGTTTGTGCTGAAGCTTTGACTGCCATAAAAACACACCATGGCAGGCGCCGCTTTTAGCACATTGCTCAGCACTCCAAAGCGCTTCTTCAAGTGACTTGGTTTGCACCACAATTAATTGCTCTAAACGCAAGTTGTGAGCCAGTAAAAACTCGGCATTTAACTCAAAAGGAGGGTTAATAAACACCTCTAGCTTGTTGTTTGCTTGGGCTTTTTGCGTGCGCTCATACTCAGAAAGTAAAGCCGCACCTGGCGATAGTACCGACAACATTAGTCGTAATTCACCACAGCCAAGAGGGCTGTCGACATGAATAAGCCCAGCGCGTGGAAAGCCGCCGTTTAATACCTTATCGAAGTTCTCGAAACCAGTGCCTAGCGTGGGTAGGCACCTATTTTGTTTAGCATTAGCGGCTGTCCATACCCATTGTTTATTGTGTAAATCATGCAAAATAGGATTCATAAGCAGCTCAAAATATACTGTACGGATATACAGTATAAATACTTATAAAAATGACGCAAGCTTATTCAAAAGATAAATTTACTGACTGCAATTGATGTTTTTATGTGACATTTGTCATGCACTATTCATGACTTTTGTGTCTACACCTAATGCATTTTTTGTAACACACTGTCTGTGCTGACATTATTTGTAATCAGCGATATTCACAATACATTGTACTTAATCTACAGAGGCACAAAAAATGAATCACTCACTAGATGAACAACGTGCTATTTTTTGCCAAAATCGTTTTCTAGCCATGCCGTTGACAGGCGCTATTGTATGGGCACTTATTGGCATTATTGCTTTATTCGCCGACGAAATGGTAAAGACTTACGCTGTTTGGTTTGGCTGTGGCAGTATATTTTATCTTGCAATTATTGTAGCAAAATTTACGGGGGAAGATTTTTTTGGAAAGCATCGCCCCAACAATCCCTTTGATCGGCTTTTTATGGGTACGATAGTCATGTGCTTGTGTATGTTTGCCATTGTCATTCCTTTTGCTACTTACGATCATACTGCAGTACCCTTAGGTGTCGGCATATTAGCCGGCCTAATGTGGATACCATTTTCCTGGATCATTCAGCATTGGGTTGGTTATTTTCATGCGGCGGCACGAACCATTGGTGTTTTAGTGGTTTGGTACTTGTTTCCAGAGCACCGCTTTGAAGCAATATCCTTAGTAATTGTGGTGATTTATGTGATTTCGATTTATGCTCAAGAGCGTCGTTATACATTAATTAAAAAGACAGCCACCAACATAGTTAACAGCAAACTAGATACCACAACAGGAGCTTAAGATTGGTCAACAACAGCATTTATATGCCGTCTTTGGTTTCAGGCAGAAAAAAGATCTGGTCGTCAGTGAGCGTTATTTTTTCATTGTTTTACTTTTTGCCTTATTTTTATACCGTAGCCCCTCCTTTTGGGCTAGGTGCACTTGTATTGGCCTATGTTGTATTTTTATTCATCTACGTGTGTGCAATAAGGAGTCAAGTACCACAGGTTTTTATGTATTTGATTGTGGTTGGCTTGATTTGTTTTTTTTCGTCGTTGCTAACGTTTGGCGGATTATTTTTGTTCACTTATGTTGCTTTTGTTACCGCTTACCACCTACCCTTTGCAACGGGGCAAGGCCACTCATCGGACAAAAATTTAGCGTCTAAATTGTTATTGCAAAGCCGCACGTGGTTGCTAGTGATATTACTTTTGATTACCTTACGCTGGGCGCTACAAGATGAGTATTCGCTATGGCTAAACAAGGAATTAGTGCATTGGGACTTGATTGCTTTAACTCCTATTTATGCGGCCGTATTAATGCTCTTTTCCTTTGGCTTTTTAGAGCGTCGCGAAACGCTAATTACTATGCAACATAAACGCTCCCAAGAAGAAATTGAACAAATAAGTACTATTGCTGAGCGAGAACGTATAGGGCGAGACTTACATGACATTGTTGGGCATTCGTTGACCAGTATTTCGGTGAAGGCTGATTTAGCCAATAAATTGTTAGCGCGCGGAAAAAACCAAGAAGCGCAGCAAGAAATAAAGGAAGTAGCGCGAATTTCGCGAGATATTTTAAGTGATGTGCGTAAAGCGGTGAGTCATATAAAAAACCGCAGTTTGCTCGATGAAATTCGCAGCATGGTAAAACTTTTAGAAAGCAAGGCTTTGCTTGTAAAAATTGATATTAATGAGTCTGAATTACGCAAACTCGATTTAAAAACCGAATCACAAGTTGTGCTTATTTTGCAGGAACTGGTCACTAATATTTTGCGCCATAGTCAAGCAAGTGAGGTGAGCTTAACTACTGCAAAAAAAGATCAGATATTGCTTGTATCTGTGCATGATAACGGCGACGTTTCTGATATTAAGTTTGGCAATGGTTTAACCGGTATTCAAGAACGCTGTCGTACTATAAACGCTAAGGTAGACTTCAGCTATAACAAGGGTTTTAGGTGTGATTTGCAGCTAGCGCTCAAATAAATGCATATGGAAAAAAGCAAAAGGTAAGTACATGCACAAAATCGTGGTAGTGGAAGATCAAAGTTTGATTAGAGATGCTATTTCAACCTTGCTGTCGCTCGAGGATGACTTTGATTTGGTCCACAAATGTGAAAATGGTGCTCAAGCTTTAACCTATTTAAAAACCTTGCAAACGCCGCCAACAATTGTACTGAGCGATATAGAAATGCCCGAATTAAGCGGCATTGATTTAGCCGAACAGGTTGCCAAGTTATACCCTAGCGTTAAATTTGTGATTATGACTACTTTTGCTAAAGCGGGTTATGTGCGCCGAGCTATGGAGTATGGTGTAAAGGGTTTTATTTTAAAAGATGCACCAAGCGACTACTTAGTAGCGTCGTTACGCGACATAGTTAAAGGTAAAACGATCATTGACCCTGAACTTGCGGTTTTAGCACTGGGAGACAAAGACCCCCTCACCCCTAAAGAACGCAAGGCGCTAAAGTTAATTGCAGATGGCATGTCCACTCAACAAGTGGCAGACAAACTGTTTCTTTCTCAAGGTACGATTAGAAATTACTTATCAGAAGCCATCGCTAAACTCAATGCGATAAATAGCCACGATGCAGCCCGCATTGCTAGGCAAAAAGGGTGGTTATAAAAAATGCTAGTAGCGGTCCTAATAAGAAGGGCGTAGCCCAACAAGCACCATGAATTCACTTGGCATGATGGGTGGCGGCATAGTGCTTATCGTACTGGGATTATTCTGGATGGTGTCGAGCTCAAAGAAAAAACGCGCACAACAAAATCAGCCACCTTTAATATAAGGGGGCTCTTGATATACTGAAAAACTTAAAGCATGCCTAGTTGAATACCAAAGGCATGTCGTTTACTCTACCTGTAAGCTTAAAAAATAAGCTATATCAGACTGAGACACTGTCAGTACAGTCAAAATGCAGGCTCTGTAAATATGAGCCCTTTGCCATCAGATGTTGATTAGGTATTAACCATACAAACAACATAACAATAAAAAAGTATTTACCATGAAACGATTTTTTAGCGAGCTGCAAAGACGCAAGGTGATCAAAGCCCTTGTGGTGTACGTGGGTGTTATTTGGCTGCTACTGCAAGTAGTGAGTGTGCTAAGTGGCATGCTAGGGCTGTCTAAGCTAGTGGGCACCGCCACTTTTATTGCGCTTATGTGTGCCTTGCCTATTGTGATGTATTTTAGCTGGCACTTTGACCTAAGCCTCAATGGAATTACCCGAACACCTCCACTGCCAGAGCAATCCGCTACCGGCGATGACGAAAATGCGCCCATCAAACCCCTAGGCGCTTGGAGTTGGATAGGCCTTTTTGCGGTAGTGTTAATTAGTGGTGCAATAGGCGTACAAACCTACAATACATTCGAAGCTTCGGTGTTAGAGGCAGAGCAAGCCGCAAACCAAGCCATTGAAAAGTCTGATTCTATTGCGGTATTGCCATTTAAAGACGACAGCAGCGCGCAAGATCAAAGCTATTTAGCCACTGGCTTGGCAGAAGAAATTACCAACCAGTTAGGACGCACAGACCTATTTAAAGTGTCGGCGTCGCGCTCTAGCCAAGTTTTGGTTGAAAAAGGTTTAATCCCCAGCGAAATTGGTCAGCGCTTAGGTGTGCAAACCTTGTTAACTGGCAGTATCAGCTCAACTAACGACAGAGTAAGCATACGTGTTGAATTGCAAGACACAGCGTCGGCACGAGTACTCTGGACCGAAACCTTTGTACGTGAATTTAGTAATATCTTTGATCTCGAAAGCGAAATTAGCCGCGCCGTGGTGAATTTATTGCAAGACAAATTTGTAGAAGCAGGAGACTTAAGTAAGCTTTCGTCCACAAGCGATGTAGACGCTTACGTACTGTATTTAAAAGGCCGGGAAGCCTACCGCAAACAAACCGCAGAAGCGATGCAAGAAGCCCGCGCTTATTTTGAAGAAGCGATAGCCGTAGACCCCGAGTATGCAAAGGCTTATGTTGCTTTGGCGGATGCTTTAGCATCGTTATCTGAGGGAGTAGACGGCTTCGGGGTCTTAGCGGTAGATATTGCAGCAGACTTAGCTGAACAGAACTTAGAGAAAGCTTTAGCTCGAGAGCCGGATATTCCTGAGATTTTTGCGGTAAAGGGTGTCGTTTTGATGCTGAGAGATGAGTATGAAAGTGCCTTAGAAGCTTATGATAAAGCAATAGCGCTTAACCCAAACTTAGCCATAGCTTACATGTGGAAGTCACTTGCTCTGACTACTTTGCAGCAATATGAAGAAGCTATAGCCGCTCAGCGCCAGTCCCAAAAACTTGATCCATTGTTTTTGACCAGCTCTTATAATTTGGGTGTGCTTTTAATTTGGCAGGCTCAATATGGAGAAGCTGAGGCTCTTTTCGACCAATTACGAATAGATTTCCCTGAGTCAGCTTTTTCTTATATAGGCGCTGCAGACTTATATTATAGCCAAGCTAATTTTGTTGAATCTATTCGTCAATGGAAAAAAGCGGTAAAGCTGTCACCGAGTAATCTTGAATTTGAAAGAAAAATGTTTGACGCTATGATCATGCTTGGGCTCACAGATATTATTAAAGCATCTACCGATGATCCTGGCTTTGACTCGACGATATTGATATTTGAGAAAAAATATTCTGAGCTCTTTGAAAAAATGGATTTTGAAATAGCCGCTAACCCTGATGATTATTGGGTCGCTTTTGAAGCCGGTTGGTATCATTCGATGTTTGGGGATACAAACATCGCTGCAGAGTTAATCACCAATAAAGAAGAATTAATATCCGACCTAGATAAATTCTATATGCCTTACTGCTCGCCGGCAATTGAGTTGGCATGGGCATATCAGGTTAAGGGTAATATGGATAAATCGAAAATGTTAATTGATGAATGTGAATCTCTATTGAATGCGCAAAAGGAAAATTCGATTACATATTCTGAGACAAATTATTTAGAAGCACGGATTTTTGCATTAAGAGGAGAATCTACAAAAGCTGCGAGTGCACTTGAGACTGCAATTGATAAAGGTTGGCGTGAATGGTGGACAAGTTACGACCCTCTCTTGAACGCGGTAAATAATGAACCAAAAATAAACACTCTAATTCGATTTATTGAAGATGATTTAGCTAAACAAAAAGAAGAAGCTAAGCGTTTATTTGAAGATGTAAACTAGTTTATGTATTTAATTAGAAGTAAGGTAGCATCAAAAAGGGAGCTTCGGCTCCCTTTTTTAATAACTTTTTAACTTAAAAAATTAATTGTTACTGTTTGGATTGAATAATCATTCTACGTCTAATTCCAAGTCCAACCAAGCCCATCAAAAATGCTGTAAAGGCATAAGGTGCACTAGCAGGTGCGGGTGGGGTATTATTTGCGTCAAGAATAATCAATGTTTCAGTCAACGAGAAGTAACGAGTTTGCTGGTTATAATTGAAAATGTCTTGGTCAAGAGTGCCAGCATTCACATTTTGCACAACACTATTATGGCCGCAAACTAAAGAATCAGAAATAGTCGGATTGTTATAGTATTCATCTAAAGCATCGTCAATATCGTCTTGTGTAGCACCAGGATTATTTGCTTCAAAATTAGAAATATAGTCTTGCTCATCTATAAAGTCTGGATTGTCTACGCATACTGGATTAGGTTCAATTACAACCGCATCGGCACTGCCATCGCTAGGTTCTTCAGTTTCATAATAAAAGCGGCCTTTGTCAGAAGATAAACCTACCGATACACTAATGTCGTAGACGCCTGGGTTTAAATCAATCAATTTATTAAGCGAAAGTAGTGCAGAGGGTTGACTATCGGTCAATCCAATCTCTCCGGCGTGATCTTCGCCATTTATATTCCATACAACATCGTAATTCACGTCAGTAGCCAAGCTACCATTTTGATTCAAAAAGGCTAATTGGAATAGACCTTCTACATCTATCGCTTCGCCATAATCAAATTCCCACTTACAAGGCTCACTTAATTCTACTTCAGCTATAAACGCCAATAGCGTCGCAAGCTCGGCTTCTTCCGAAGGGGTTCTGTTGTTGCCAATGCCCTCGAGTTCACCTATGCGGTCTCGTGCGTCTTGCACTTCACCTGCCACGTAGCCTCGCGTACAACCTTCTCCACCGGGGAATGCGCTAATAGGATTGTTGTCGCCATTAATAAAGGCTTTGGCACTTAAATCCCTCAAGCTATCTCTAAACCTGACCTGACTATTGCCAAAATCTTCAATAATGCCTGCGGCATTATTGTATTGATTATCAACATAGTAAATCGTTTGTTCATAAACACGGCTCAGTTCTGCTCTTCCCCCCCCACGAATTAACCTTGCCTCAGCAATTTCCACAAATACAAACATACTCAAAAACAGCAGGGCTGCTAATTGATAACTACGGGACATAAGGTACTCCAAAATTATTTTTTATTTTTAGTGTTTATAAGGTAAGTAGTCTTATCCCGAAGGGCACATTAATGGGAAAATCAAGACGAATGCCCACGACATGCAAGAAATACACCGTGCAATTAAAGTCAATAATAACAATTACATACATAATAATGAAATGTATAAATTACGAAAGTGTAAAAATTACTGACACAAACTACGGGTAAATAAGAGTTGCTTGTTAGCAGAGTAAAAGTCTAAGTAAAATAGCGCCTATTGGTTAAAAGTATATATCAGTTAGGATATTTTCTTTTAAACAAGACCATGCTAGGCTTTTATGCGTAGTTATTGGCAAATAGCTGCATCATCAAATGCATTGCTCACACCATATAACAGTAACTAACGGGCTCATCTTGCAAGCTTTAATAAAAGAAATTCAAAGGCGAAAAGTGTTTAACACCTTTTTGCCTTACCTAGGGGTTGTTTGGCTGCTGTTACAGGTGGTTAGTGTGCTTGTGCCCATGTTAAACCTTTCACCTTTAGTCAATACGCTCACCGTGGTGATTTTGTTTGCAGGCATTCCAGTGATGTTATACGTTTCATGGCATTTCAACATCACCAGTAATGGCTTAGAAGCTATTTCCGATCCAAATTCTGAAGAAGCTGGGCGTTTTGGCGTAAGCAAATGGCTAGTATTCTTAAGCATTACAGCGCTTTCGGGTTATGCCGGTGTAAGTTATTTTTATAAGGTTAAAATAGAATACGCCAAAACAGCCGAGGGTTCTTCGCAGCAGCTAATTGCCAGCTCTCTTGCAGTAATCCCTTTTACCGATAGCAGTCCTGAAAAAGATCAAGACTACCTTGCAAATGGCATAGCCGCAGAAGTTACTTCTTTAATCGGTAGCGCTAACAAGCTACGTGTGATTGATTTACACTCGGTGAATATATTAGCAAATCAAGATTTAGACCCCGTAAGTATTGCACGTCGATTAAATGTTGAAACCGCACTGACAGGCACCGTTAGAATAACAGGCAATAATATCCGTTTACGTGCAGAACTTATCAACGTAAGTGACGGCAAGGTTTTGTGGTCTGAGTCTTATACTCGCAAACTGAATCAAATATTTGCGTTGGAGTCGACTCTTGCCAGGGCAATAATCAACTCGCTTAGTGATGATTTTATTAGCGCTGACGATTTTAAACACCCTTCTGAAACTAAGAGCGTTGAAGCTTATCAAATGTATATGCGCGGGCGAGCAGCCTATGCCGAGCAGACCATTGAGAGCTTAAAGGAAGCGCGTAAATTTTTTGAACAGTCGATCGTGATTGCGCCGGATTTTAGCAAAGCTTATGTTGCTCTGGCCGACACCGTACTCTTGTCTTCAGACAGGAGTAAAAACTTTGATATTTTAGCGCCTGAAATAGCCAAACAATTGGCTCAAAACCATTTGGCGAAAGCCTTGGTGCAAACACAGGACTTACCCCAAGCCTTTGCCGTGCAAGGGCAAGTTTTTCATTTAGATGGGCAATTAGATAATGCCCTTGCATCATACAACAAAGCACTGAGTTTAAACGCAAGCTTGGCAACTGCCTACCAATTAAAATACGTAGTCTTAAAAGAACTTGGACGACAAGAAGAAGCGATTACAGCACTTAAAATGGCGCTTGAGCATAATCCTGAATCAATAAGCTTAAAAGAAGCTTTTCAGCTTGAGCAGGCATCTGTGCCGTTGGTTAATCATTTTGAGCCTACTTTGGCTACATGGAGTCAACAAATATTATGAAAAAAGCATTAATGAGTATCTTTGTAATTATTCTACTTTTGGGTGTTCTTGGTTTTATTTATAAAGCACCCTTAATCGAAAAAGCGAAAGAGGCGATTACGGCTGATATGTATGTGTCGGCCGACACCGATAGCTTTGATCCAGGCACAGATGTTGGGCAATCCTTTCCAAAGATTGATGCGACCTATAATGGTCAAAATATAAGTTCTTTAGAAGGTTTTGCGGGAGAGAAAGGCACCATTTTTGTTGTTAGTCGCTCTGTAGTTTGGTGCCCATATTGTATGAAGCAGATGCATGGCTTGAATGAACATTTAAGCGAATTTGAAAAGGCTGGTATTAAGCTAGTCGGCTTAACCTACGATTCTCCACAAGATCAAAAAGCTTTCAAGAACAAATATTCTATAAATTATCCAATCCTTAGCGACAACAATGCAGCAAGCGTTATAAACCTCGGCATATTAAATGAGGAATACAACCCTGGTGAAGAAGCATACGGTATTGGACATCCTGGCGCGTTTGTTTTAGATGCAGATGGTATGATTGTTGGTAAAGTATTTATCGAAGCTTACTCAAGCAGGGTCGATGCTGAATCTCTATTAAATTACGCAGAAAGCGTTTTGAAGCGCTAATATGCTCTGCATATCGGGTAAAACTCTCGTCTTGCTCCTGAGGACGTAATGCTGAGCGGTTAAAGCTTTTAAAAGCCTTCGTCATCTCAGCGGAAGCTGAGATCTCCTTAAAGATCCTTTAATTATGGGATGCAAAAGGTAGTAATAAGCAGATTGCTGCTTTCGCAGCAATGACGTGGGTTAGGGAAAGCAATGACGAGGGTGACGATGTTGGTAATAAAAGCAAAAAAACAGCGCCGAAGCGCTGTTTTTAATGGTCTATGGGTTTCTGTAAAATATTAAAGCGGGATAGGGTTTCCGTTTAATAATGCAACAGAGTCTTCCATGGTAAATATAAGCTCATAAGTTTCGCCATCAACAGTGACCATGCCTTGTTGGGCTAGGCCATCTAGTGTAGCGACTGCTTGCTGGTCAACTATCTGCTTCTGCTCTTCTGGACTCATAGCCATAAACTGCGGATTAGCGGCTAATTGGCTATTAACCATTTGAGTTGCAAAATAGAGAGCTGCGCCTTTTTGCATTGTCATTTTGCTGTCGACAAGGGCATGCTCTAACCAAAACGAAGGGTCTTCCATCGTGGCGGGCAGTTCAGTTATGCCAGTTAGCTTAGCAGCTATGTTACCGCTAAAGTCACTGTCATTAATTTTTCCGCTAATGTTGGTGAAGTTATACTCAGGTTCAGCTTGAAGTTGGCCCAATGCATATTCTTGCATGAAGGTTTGCATTAGCGCCATAGAGGCATCAGGTTCAGTGGCTAACTCAAGCATCTCACCACTTAATTTGTTGTACGCTGTTATAAATGCGCCTTGAATGTTGTTAACTTCAATATCTAAAACTAAGTCTTTGAGTGTCGTTTCAGGCGATATAACCGATGCGAGTTTAGTTCCAAATTTGATATCGGCTAAATCATTTGCTTCATCGTAATCAGATACTATATCGATGCGCATATTTTCCATTTCGCTGCTAGAGTTATCCATTGAGTTATTAAAGCTCATGCTAGCGATGGTTATATTGGCGACTGAATCATATAATTCTTGATTTAGGATACTGGCTAAATCGGCTTTTGCATCCATATCTAACGACAAGCTGTTCATATTAAACGTTAGCACCGAGCCAATATCCATGTTTAAACTATCGCCTGTAGATGCATAGCTCAGAGTGTTACCTGAAATGTTTCCGTTGCCATTCATACCAGAAAACTCGACAACTGTTTGTGTTTCAGTATCGGTATAAGTAAACGGAGCAACCACGTCTTTATAAGCAGTACCGCCAAATAAACCTGTTACACCGTTAAAACTATAAATTGGAGCGTCGTCTTTTGCTACGAAACCGTCAGGGAGTTTTTTAGCGTTGGTTTTAATTTGCGTATGCAGCCAACCTATAGCAAAGCCATCGGCTGTCAAAATCGGGCCATGATTACCTTCAACCAAAATATTGAAGCTGAAATCGGTTGCTGCAAGTTCAGTGTCTTCGAAACCCGGAATATCCATACCAATATTAACTTCTGCCGTGCTAGAAAACCAACCACTATCCATCGTTGTTACACTTGCTCGGTAAAGCGGCATATCGTTCACCGATGCAACTATTGAGTTGACTTGGCTTTCAAATTGCAAACCAACCACTCTTGGGCCGGCTAAGGCAACAGCAGCAACAACTACCACACCAGCGATTAAGATTTTTTTCATTATTACATCCTTGTTAGTAAGGGGGTTATTTAAGTACTACAGCCAGTAGCATTTAAAACTGGGCAATCTAAATTGTTAATTATTATAACGATCAAACGCATCAAACTAAAGTATTACCTAAAGCTGAAGTGATTCAGCAAGCGTGATGGTTTTATTTTAATGCCCATTTATAAATGCGTGCATGTTCTCTTCCAATACAAATAGTGGTACCGAACCATGCGCTAAAATAGCGTCATGAAAAGCCCGCAAATCAAAAGCGTCGCCCATTTTTTCTTCCGCTTTAGCACGTAGTTCTTTGATTTTTATTTCGCCTAATTTGTATGAAAGTGCTTGTGCCGGCCACGAAATATAACGATCAATTTCGGTAGTAACGTTGTGTTCGGATAATGCGGTATTTTCGAGCATATAGGCTAGTGCTTTATCTCTGCTCCAACCAAATACATGCATCCCAGTATCGACTACCAAACGGCATGCACGCCACATTTCGTAACTTAAGCGACCAAAATCGTCGTATGGGTCGTCATAAATACCAACCTCAACGCCAAGGTATTCTGAATATAGACCCCAACCTTCACCAAAGGCAGAAATGTAGGTAGAACGGCGCACTTCGGGTAAGTCGTTCATTTCGGCCGCAAGCGATATTTGAAAATGATGCCCAGGCACAGCTTCATGCAGTGTTAGTGCCGGGATAGCATATAATGGACGTTTATCTAGCGCATAGGTATTAACCCAATAATAACCGGGTTCGTCGTCGCTATTTGGTGAAACGTAGCGGCCGGTTGTATATTTTGGCGCAATGGCGTCGGGAACTGGTGCGACTCCATAGGGCGTGCGAGGCATTTTATAAAAAAGCTTAGGTAATTTGGCGTCCATTTGCTTAGCCACATACGAGGCGTACATAATAAGATCTTCAGGTGTTTCCGCATAGAACTGTTTGTCTGTGCGTAAAAAGTCGATAAAGGCGTTAATGTCACCATCAAATTCTAATTTGTCGACAATTTGTTGCATTTCTGCGCGAATACGAGCTACTTCGCTTAAGCCTATTTGGTGAATTTCTTCAGCGCTTAAATCGGTCGTTGTGTAGTGTTTAATGCGGTTGTTGTAAAAATTGACGCCAATTGGCCAGTTGGTTGCTGCTATTGCGTCAGGGGCGTTTGGCACATATTCATCAACAAAGAAATTGTAAAAGTTTTTATAGGCGGTATTAACATCATTGACTAAGGTATTGATCAATGATTTTTGTTCGGGGCTAATTAATCCTTTTTTATCATTTAGCATTGCTTTCGAGAATGGGTGTTCTTTAATATCATCAATGATGTAAGCGGCTATCGAATCTTCAAAACCAAGCAAAACGGCTTTTGGTTGGCTATGGCCAGTTTCCATACCTTCGCGCATATAGGCAACATTGACATCAATTAATTCAGCCGCCTCTTGCAAACTTTGGGTATACACCGCAACGTCGTCTTGAGTATTTAGAGACATTCTACTCAATGCGCCGCCAATGCTGCTATGGAAACCATATTCAGAAGTAATAGGCACTCGGTATTCTTTAAACTCAAAGTGAGACATATAGTTTTGCAAACGGTATTTTTGCATGATTAATGAAATTCGGTCTTCCGACGACAATGCGGTTTCATCAATTTTGGTTAAAGCGCTCATAAAATCTGTAAATTTTTGGTATCTTGCGGTCATGGCGGGCATGCTGATATCGGTAAACTGCCGAGGTAAATCAACCGCTTTTAAGCCCTTGGATCTTGCAAGGCCAGGAAACTGCGAGAGTTCATACTGCCAAATTTCATCCAATAAATTTTGTAGTTGCCTATTTGCGTCAGAGACTGCAATTGTTGACGATACTTGTTTTGAAGTAATAGCTTGCGAACTATTTTCAGAAACACCATGACTAGTATGGGAATGATTAGCATAGACCTGTGTATGCGAGACCACAAAAATTGTACATAATGATGCTTGTAGTAATGGCCTAATAGCTTTTGCAATGAGTTGACGCATGAATTACCTCTAAATCGTTAACTAGCCCTATTTTTTTGGCGTATAAATAGGGCTGACTCTATTCCCTGGCAAGGTAGTCACTTTATCGGAACTTTGATCAGACAATTGCGTGATTTTTGCGCTACCTTGTTTTTCAACTTGGTCAATGCGCAATACATTATGCATAGGCACATAAGTTCTATTTACCTTTGAAAACTCATCTTTGAGCCGCTCATGGCTAGGATCAAGGACAAGCTCTGTGTGAGTATCCCATACAAAATCCGCAATTTCGATAAATCCAAATACACTGCTAGATATTAACTCTTTGACATATAGTTCGTAGCGCTCACCCCCACTTACAAATTGAACACGGTATAGCGGGTTTTTTGGTTTTAAGCTGTTGTTGCTCATTGTCATATTACTCTTTTAACACTTGTTAAGGCTTCAGCGGGCGGGTTTCGCCTACTTTTAGGGTAACGAATGTATGGGTATCGAGGGCTGCTTTTTCAAGTTGTTTTTTAAGTTCTACCACAGGTGCAAGTGGCGCTTCAGCTGTTAATGGAAATGTTCCCCAGTGCATGCCTATTGATAGTTTACTATTTACTTCTTGGTGAATTTTTACCGCTTCTGCAGGGTTTACATGATAATACTGCATAAACCATCTCGGGGCGTAAGCGCCTATTGGAATAAGCGCTAAATCGACCGATTCCAACTGTTCGCCAATGCGTTTAAATTGTACATTGTTATAGCCAGTATCCCCAGCAAACCATATTTTGTAGCCGTTTATGGTCACCACCCAACTGGCCCACAGTGTATTGCGTTTGTCAGACAAGCCCCTTGCAGACCAATGTTGACTTGGTAAAGCTTGCACTATCACAGCACTGTTTTGTGTCGATTGCTCCCAGTCGAGTTCATGTAAATTTTCACTTTTTACATCGTTGTCGAGCATAAACTCAGCTAAGCCAAGAGGGACGGCAAATTGAATCGGCGAATCTTGTGCTTCAGACAATTCGACTAATAAGCTAATACTGCTTGCGTCTAAATGATCGTAATGATTATGACTGATCACAACCCAGTCAATTTTTGGTAATAAACGATAATCCATAGCATGCGGTACATAGCGTTGCGGACCTGCAAACGATGTTGGAGATGCCCTGTCGCTAAAGATAGGGTCAGTTAACAGGGATACGCCATTATGTTGCACCAAAAACGTAGAATGGCCCAGCCATGTTATTTGAGAATGTTTATTCTTATTAGCATCATCCAGAGCACTTATATCGACTTCTTGAACAGGTACGGTATCGCCAAGCGCAAAATGATCGGCCCATTCTTCATCACCTAAAAATCGCATCTTAAAAAAGTCTAAAAGGCCCTTATCGGTGTCTTGAATATATGTATTTTGAAAACCGTTTTCGGTGTGATGAGCTTTAAGAGAACGAATATTCTTGTTACTTGCACAGCTATTTAACAAAATACATAAGGCAATGAGTGCGACAACTTTATTGAACGTCATGCAAACTCCGAACTGGGCTCAAATAAGGATTGAATAACAATATGGACGTCGGATTGTCCTTGTTGAAGGTTGTTAGAGACCGCGAAGGCTTGTGTAAAGCAGGTCAGCTTTAAAGCCATTGATTCAATATTTGATATGTGTGGAATTTCTCCACGCGCATGCGCACGTTCCAAACAAGCAATAAAAGATAGATGCAAATTGTCATAGTAACGGCGTGCCATATTTTGTACAGCTACATTTTGTTTGCCAAGCTCCAAGCTTAGCTTCACCAATAAACAGCCATCTTGATCAATCAAATGTTGATAGCGATTAAAAAAATCGGTTATTAAGTGTGTAAGTTTATCGCTGTCGTTTTTGTTGGGGGTATAATTGAGTGATGCTTGTAAGGGCAATAAACTGTGCTCAATATAGTACGATAAGAGTTGTTCGATAAAATCTTGCTTGTGCTTAAATTGTTGATAAAAAGCTCGGCGATTGAATTGTGTTTTTTCAATAAGATGTTGCATTGAACAGGCTTTGTAGCCTTTATCAGATATTATGATTAAGGCTTTTTTGAACACTTCATTGATTGAATATTCTGGCTTACGCGCCATTTTTCTGCCTTCTTACAATTAGTAATCGCACTAAATAGTGGGCGTTAAAATTGATAATAAACGAATAAGAACATGTATTCTTTAAAAGATAAAGCAATTTGCTTTTATTCCATAATCCTTTTTAACTTGATGCTGACGTAAACCTGCAGAAATAAGCTAAAAGCAAACATTATCTGGCTATATGAAAGAGTGCACAACAATTTGTTACAAAATCGGTTTTGTTGGCAAGTTCACTCCATTTAAATGATTCAGGCATAAAACAAAGGTTACAAACGAGATATCACCTAATTATGGATATTGTAGACTAGCCTTAAAGCCGTTTTCTTGATTAAATATGGCTTCGCAAACAGATGCATGGTGAGTGTAAGTATGAATTCTTGCAATGCGTTTGTTTCAACTAAATAAAACAAGAAGACACAAGAATGATTTCAACATTAAAAACAGTTGGTGTAGCGGTGGGCATAAGTCTACTGCTGTTAGGCTGTACTGCTACATCTACTAAACACCAACAAGCTCTGGTGTCAGCCGAAGGCATTAGCCCCAGCATCAACAATATAAAAGGGCACATGAGTTTCCTTGCTCATGATTTATTAGAGGGAAGAGATACTGGCTCGCGTGGACATGAAATTGCCTCTCTTTATATTCAAAATGAATTTGAGAAGTATGGCCTTAAGCCGGCAGGCGAAAATGGGACTTTTCAGCAGCGTGTTAAGTTTAGAAAAGGGTTGTTAGATATCGAATCACCCACCATGGTGTTAACTGCCAACGACAGCGAAATTGAACTCAAATTTCCAGATGATTTTTTAACCGGGCCAAACTTAGGCAATGCTGATGTTAGCTTAACAGCACCAGTAGTCTTTGTTGGCTACGGGATAGTGGCGCCCGAATTAAATCATGACGATTATGCAGGTTTAGATGTTGAAGGTAAAATTGTGGTTGCCCTAAGTGGCAAACCCGCCAGCTTTCCGAGTGAAGTAGGCTCACATTTGTCGTCTCGTACACAAAAACATGCTGCAGCTGCAGACCGCGGGGCAGTGGCGTATTTCAGTATCCAAACCCCAGCAGGCGAAGAACGACGTCCATATGCTCGTTCTATAAACTTTATACGTGCTCCAAGAATGTCTTGGGTAGATGAAGAAGGTGTGCCGGGCAATGGGCGCAAAGAAATACAGGCAACCGCATTTTTAAGCATCGACGCTGCACATTCTTTGTTCAGTGGCAGTGATACAAGCTTAGACGATGTGTACGCTCAATTGGCAAACAACGAAACGCCAAAAGGCTTTGATTTAGATTATAAAGTGTCAATTGAATACAAAACTAACCACGAAGACATCACTAGCCCTAATGTTATTGGCCTGCTAGAAGGTAGTGACCCTGAATTGAAAAATGAATATGTGGTTTATACTGCACATTCTGACCACTTGGGTATTTCAACGTCGGTAGAAAAAGACAAAATAAACAACGGCGCAATGGATAACGCAAGTGGCACATCTGTTTTGATAGAAACAGCGCGCATGTTTTCTGAATTATCGGTAGCACCAAAACGTTCAATATTGTTTGTAGCGGTGACCGGTGAAGAAAAAGGTTTATTGGGCGCTGACTACTTTGTGCGCAATCCTACACGTCCGGTAGAGAGTTTAATTGCGAATGTAAATTTAGATATGCCGCTACTTACTTATGAATTTGCAGATGTAATTGCGTTTGGAGCAAGCCATAGTTCGATGGGTGAAAAAGTAGCCGCAGCTGTCGCTAATGCTGATATAAAATTAACAGACGACCCATGGCCACAATTGAATTTATTCACACGCTCTGATCACTATGCCTTTGTAAAACAGGGTATTCCGGCGGTTTTCTTGGTAACTGGCATTGAGTCTAGAACCCCTGGAATTGACGGCAACGAAGTACTCAACAAGTTTTTGGCAAGCAACTATCACAGGCCATCTGACGATATGTCGCAGCCCTTTGTTTGGAAAGCGGCACAAACTTTTACTCAAGTAAACTTTGAAATTGGCTTAACTTTGGGTAACGATCCTGAGCGTCCAACTTGGAACAAAGACAGTTTCTTTGGACAAACATTTGGACGCAAATAGCCCTAGTAGTTACTAGTAGAGCGAAAAATAAGGCCCCGATGATATTCTTATCTTGGGGCTTTTGTTTACATCACACAAGCTTTAACCAATAGGCTTATTCGGAAGAAGGTAAAGGCAGAACATTTAAAACACGCTTTACGGCATCCATGCCCGCTCAGCACAGGCCATCCATGGCCTGTGATGGTTTTAAATGTTCTGCCTTTACCTTCTGTTTTCCGAAACACCTATCGATTAAAGCTTTAACTCACGCTCAAGAAAAAGCCCCGAGATAAGAATATCATCGGGGCCTTATGTTAGGGGTTAACCGCAGTTATTGCAGATAATGGGTGCGAATGTGCGCCCAATGTTCGTTGAATTGCTGAGTTGGCCTACGTTCGAATTGGCTACGGACATATTGATTAATTTTGCCGTCTACAAAGCAGATGAGCATATTAGCTAACAAAGACTCGTCTACTGCGGCTGCTTTGCCTTCGCGTAATTTGCGCTCTCGTAAAATTTGTTTAATTTGTGTTTCAAGACGATCAAACAACTGTGCAATGCGTTCACGTAATCGTTCTTGCTCGCCCATAAGTGCGTCACCATTTAATATGCGTGTAATGCCAGGATTTTTTTCCGCAAAGCCAAGCATAAGATGTAATATCAGTTGGCAACGAACAGCTGCGTCTTTTTCTTCAGAAGTGATCTTATTAATGCGTGAAAAAAGGGTATCTTCGATAAATTCAATTAAACCTTCGAACATTTTAGCTTTACTAGGGAAGTGACGATACAAAGCGGCTTCTGATACACCGACTTGTTCAGCAAGCTTAGCGGTAGTAATACGTTGACCATGGTGAGTCTCTAACATTCCGGCAAGCGCCTGTAATATTTGTGCTTTGCGGTTCGTTTTTCTAGTGGCTGGCATTTTTATACTTCTTCTTTTGTTGCAAATAGAAATTATCTATTATTAAATTCAGTTTTTACTAATTTAAGTAGCTCTAGCGCTAGTAAGTATTTACTTTTTGGTTCTAGCGATATTACCGAGTCCTTGCTTAAAACTATAAGCGCGTTTCGATCAGAATTAAAGCCTAAATCTGAATTTGATACATCATTTGCGGCTATCATGTTCAGTTTTTTCTTTTCTAATTTAGATTTTGCATAAGATTCAACATCTTGCGTTTCGGCTGCGAATCCAACAGTAAATGGTGGCTTATCAAGAAAAGCGACACTTTTTAGAATGTCGGGGTTTTGGCTTAGGCATAGTTGTAAATTATCGCCTTGTTTTTTCATCTTTTGTTCGCTGATATTGTCTAGCTTGTAGTCAGCCACCGCGGCGCAAGCAATAAAAATATGCTGTTCAGCAATATCATTATGGACTACCTCGAGCATCTCTTGAGCACTTTCTACGTTGTGGCGCACAACATTTTGGGGTGTCGGCAACGAAACTGGCCCAGCAACTAAGGTCACCTTGGCGCCAAGCAGTTGTGCAGCTTTGGCAAGTGCAAAACCCATTTTACCTGAGCTATGGTTGCTGATATACCGTACAGGATCAATTGCCTCTCTTGTTGGCCCGGCGGTTATCATTATATTTAAACCATTTAAAATGGGCGTTAAAGCCTTAGTTTGAGCGTAATCAGCAAGTGCATCTGCAATGTCGTCGGGTTCAAGCATTCTTCCATAGCCGACATCACCACAAGCCTGTTCACCCGCAGCAGGGCCAAGCACAATGGCTCCTCTGTTTTTCAATGTCTGCATATTTTCGGTAGTGGCCGGTGCTGCCCACATTTGTTGGTTCATTGCCGGAGCAATAAATAAAGGGGCCGTTGTGGCTAATGCTAGGGTGCTCAGTAAATCGTCAGCTAAGCCATAACATAGCTTAGCAATAGTATTGGCAGTGGCGGGTGCAACAACAAAATAATCGGCCCAGCGAGCCAGCTCGATATGACCCATACCTGCTTCTGCTTCTTCGTCTAGGAGTTGAGCGCTAACTTTGTTTCCCGAAACGGCTTGTAGCGACAATGCGCTCACAAAATGGCTAGCTGAATCAGTTAAAACCACGCGCACATTTGCACCATGAGCGGTGAGTTTTCTGACTAAATCTGGGGTTTTATAAGCAGCAATACCGCCACATATCCCTAATAAAACGTTCTTTTGGTCAAGTTGCATATGTTTAACTTATAGGTCCTAATAAACCGTATTCTATCTATTAAAACACTGTTAACCAAGGAATGGAAACATGAAAATACAAGAATGGCCAAAAGATGAGCGCCCGAGAGAGAAACTTATTCACTATGGTGCGTCGACTCTTTCCGACGCTGAATTACTTGCAATACTTATCAATACCGGCACTCAAGGGCAAAGTGCAGTGGAGCTTGCCAAGCAGGCTTTAAACGAAATTGGCAGTATACAAGCCGTTATGCATGCGCCACCAAAACAAATAACTAAAATTGCAGGTTTAGGCTTGGCAAAGTATGCAGTTCTGCAAGCTTGTACCGAGCTTTTTAAACGTAGCATGGCAGAGCAACTAGCGCAGCAGGCATCCTTTACTAGTGCAGACGCTGCTTCTGAATATTTAAGGGTCCAGTTGGCGCAGAAAAAGCGAGAAGTTTTTGCTATGCTATTGCTCAATAGTCAACACCAACTAATTGCTTATCGAGAAATGTTTATGGGCACAATAAATAGTGCTGCGGTGTACCCGCGAGAACTTGTCAAACAAGTGATTGATGATAATGCCGCGGCTGTTATTCTTGCGCATAATCATCCTTCGGGCGTTGCTGAACCGTCGCAGGCCGATATTCAAATTACACAGCGGATACAGCAAGCTTTTGCACTAATTGACGTAACGGTCCTTGATCATTTTGTGATAGGGCGCTCGAGTGCTGTTTCTTTTGCCCAAAGAGGCCTGCTTTAAATGAAAAACATTGCCATAGTGATTGATTCTTTAGCCGGTGGTGGCGCTGAAAAAGTCATGCTTGTGTTGGCGAAGAAAATGGTCTCGTTGGGGCATAAAGTAAGTATTTTTTCGCTTAAGCAGGTGACTGAGTATGAGGTGTCTGAAGGAATTGAGCTTATATTTCCGCTTATTTCTTATAAAGGGGCAATAAGAGGTTGGTTTAATACCGCAACATTGGCTGAGCAGCTCAAAAAAGCGGTCAAAACGCAAGAAGAGCGCCATGGTAATTTTGATCTAAGCTTGCTTAATCTCTATGAGAGCTATCGCATTGGTGGCGCTGCAAATTTGCCTAATTGCTATTACGTTATGCACAATTCGTGTGAACAGGAATTAAAGCGCGAATGGCGTATGGGGCCAATAAAATATTGGTATATGAAACGAATCCTAAGAAGCTTAACGGGCAAACGTTTAATTGGAGTGTCGAAAGGTGTCAGTCATGAACTAGCGAATACATCGCTATTTTCGCCAGAAAGAGTAGCACATATCTATAATCCTTTTGATGTTGACGACATTCGCAAACAGGCAAAAGAGCCTATTGATTTTGATAGAAATCAAGCTTTCATCTTACACGTGGGTCGCGCGGCTAAGGCAAAAAGGCACGACGTACTTTTTCGAGCGTTTGCCGGTGTTAGTGCCGATTACAAGCTAGTTTGTTTAAGTAATAATATTAAGAAATTGCGTAAATTAGCGCACAAACACGGTATTAGTGACAGAGTAGTATTGCCCGGTTTTCAAGAAAATCCTTATGCTTGGATGAATAGAGCTGATTTATTAGTGTTAAGTTCGGACTTTGAAGGTTTGTCCTTGGTATTGATTGAGGGCCTTATTTGTGGAACAAAATTGGTGTCGACTAACTGTCCGCATGGGCCGTCAGAGATATTGACGGGTGACCAAAAGAAATATTTGGTAGAAGTGGGTAATTTTGAGGCCTTGGCTAGAGCAATTAATGAGGCTTTAGCGTATGATCGCGCTTTGAGTGGTTTGCAACTAGTTAATCAAGTAGATGTATCACAGGTAGTTGATAAATATCTAGCCTTAGCTTGAGCACACCATAAACGGACAATATGAAAGAGACAAACCTGATTAAAAATCGCTTAGGTTAATATGGAAATCACGAGAATATGCCGCTAATTGGTAATCATGAGCTTTTACTTATTAATTTAGATAGATCTAAAGACCGCCTAGCGCGGTCTATTGAACAATTGACTAAGTACGACTTAGATTATATTCGTATACCTGCTGTTGATGGCGAACAGCTAAGTGAGCAGGCCATACAAACACACACAAAAGCAGACTACAGAGATTATTACAAAACTTTAAGGGTAGGCGAGATCGGTTGTTATTTGAGCCATCGCAAGTGTTGGGAACGTGTTCTCGAAAAATCATTAGACTATGCCATTATTTTAGAAGACGATTTTGTTCTTGAAGAAGACTTAGGATCCCTGCCTGAACTATTAAGCAACATTGAGCAAAGTTGGGATTGCATAAAACTACTAGAATACCCAGAAAAACGAAATGCCGTTCAGTCCTTTGCATATGGCGACAAAACTTTATTTCGTTACGATAAAATACCCTCGCGAACATGCGCCTATGTGATATCCAAATCTGGTGCATCTAAAATGCTTAAACATAGCGAAAAGGTGGGCAGGCCGGTTGATATAGATTTTCAATATTGGTGGGAAAGTGATATTCAGGTTTTTGGCCTAAAACCCTACTTAGTGAGTGTGAATACTAACGAAGTTAGCACAATAGAAAGTCCCAACAGCACTGAAATTGTAGGTAAAAGTGTGGTTAAGCAATTTGTTCAAAAGTGGTATTTTTTATACGCAAATAATAAGTATCTGAAAAGAGTATTGAACAAGCGATAAAAGGTTTCAAAATCGCCGTTTCATGGGATCCACGATTAAATCATAGTAAATTCGATTAATTTAGGCCTAAAATGCAAAAATTGTTTGTATTTTTTCTTGGTTTACTGTATAAAATGCGCCCTCTTAATTAATCACGTTTGACAGTCCTCTTGATGAACAAAGGCGGCTGATATTAAACGACACAAATAGTTGTTTTGGAGACAAAGATGTCTAAAGTATGTGTAGTAACAGGTAAGCGTCCAGCGGTTGGAAATAACCGTTCGCACGCAAGAAACGCGACTCGTCGTCGTTTTTTACCAAATCTTCACACTCACCGTTTTTGGGTAGAGAGTGAAAATCGTTTTGTGAAGCTTCGTGTATCTACAAAAGGTATGCGCGTTATTGACAAAAAAGGTATTGATACAGTTTTAGCTGATATCCGTGCTCGTGGCGAAAAAGTTTAAGGACCTAAATTATGCGTGAAAAAATCAAATTAGTTTCATCAGCGGGTACTGGATTTTATTACACCACTGATAAAAACAAGCGTAACATGCCGGGAAAAATGGAAATAAAGAAGTTTGACCCTAAAGTACGTAAGCACGTTATGTTCAAGGAAGCGAAGATCAAGTAATTCATGAGCGTACATTGAGTATGCTCTAATATTTGTCTCCAATTTTCGCTCCTATCGTAAGTGTCGGTAGCAACATTTAACAAAGCTCAGCAAATGCTGGGCTTTGTTGTATCTGCTGATTAACAATTGTAAACTTAAGACCTCTTTTGTCTTCCAGATATCTAATCGAATTATGCTAAGACTTTCAAAACGCGCTTGGAACAATGTGCTTATCTTTGCCATGCTTGGCTTAATACTAGCGCTAAATTGGAATCGTTTTTTTTCGCAGGATGAAACTTCCACTCGTTTAATAGTGCCAGAAGGTGAGTTTATTTTGAGCATGCAGATTAATCAGGTCATGATTGAAAAAGCGGGTATGGTTTGGCGAATAAACCCTAATGGTGTGCAAGCAAACACCCAGGCTTCGAGCGAAACACTAGCCGAAATAGTGAGTGCTTGGCAGAAAGCTTATATTGCACCAGCAGGCTTCGACTTTGACAGCCAGTTATTTGCGAATCCTGAAGTAATTGTGACTTTGTCACTAGCCGGGCAATCAATGCCTACCGTGATAGCATTTAAAATTATTGAGCAACAGTTATTTGTTGTGATAGATAAACGCGTATTTGTACTGATGTCACCTCCTATTAAATCACTATTAGAGCCTATTGTTGAGGTAACGCAATAATGCCAGAGCTTCCTGAAGTAGAAGTGACACGACTTGGTATATCACCTTACTTACTTAATCAAACCATTACCAAGGTATTAGTACATCAACGACAACTTCGGTGGTTGGTACCAGAACAAGTACATTTGACCGAAGGTTTGCCTATCCTAAATGTTAGCAGACGGGCTAAGTACTTGTTTATACATACTCGCGCTGGCGATATTGTGCTGCATTTAGGCATGTCGGGTAAAATGCGAGTAGTAGATAAAGATTTGCCACGTTTAAAGCATGACCATATTGAAATTGCGTTAGGCTCGGGCAAAAAACTGGTATTGAATGACCCTCGTCGCTTTGGTAGTTGTTTGTGGCAAGATGCTAACGACAACCATCCTTTGCCTATGCTGGGTAATTTGGGTCCAGAGCCACTTACTGATGAGTTTGATGCTACACGTTTGTACCAAATGAGCCGCAATCGGAAAGCCGCAGTAAAGAGCTTTATCATGGATAATGCGGTGGTGGTTGGGGTAGGTAATATTTACGCAAATGAAAGTCTTTTCAATGCCAAAATTGACCCAAGGCGTGCCGCGGGACGCGTAAGTTTAAAGCGCTATGCTTTGTTAACCGAGCATATTAAATTAGTGCTTGCCAACGCTATTGAACAAGGGGGTACAACCCTTAAAGACTTTGCTCAACCGGATGGGAGTACGGGTTATTTTTCGCAACATTTACATGTTTATGGGCGTGCGGGTGACGAATGTGATGTATGCTCAGGAGTTATTAGTTCAAAAGTCATTGGACAGCGAAACACCTTTTATTGCAGGCAATGTCAAAAGTAGTGAGCGCTTACTAGGGGAGTGTCTCTAGTGGTGCGAATTAGCGCTAGCGCGAAGAAAGGCGCTCTATCAGAGCCTCGTTGACAACGGGGTGACAAAATTGGCTAACATCGCCTTTGTGCAAAGCAACCTCTTTAACTAATGTTGAAGAGATAAACGAATTTTCTTCAGATGGGGTTAAAAACACGCTTTCTAAATCTGGGTTTAGGCGTCTGTTCATGTTTGCTAGCTGAAATTCGTATTCAAAGTCGCTTACTGCGCGAAGACCTCGTATTAGAATGTCGGCACCACTTTGTTTGGCAAAATCAGCAAGTAACCCTGTAAACCCAGTAACGGTGACATTGTCTAAATTATGGCATACCTGTGTAATTAACGAGACACGTTCTTCTAGGCTAAAAAGTGGCTGTTTACTTGGGTTAGAGGCTATCGCGACGATAACTTCAGAAAACATATTTGAGGCTCGCTGGATCAAATCAGCGTGACCGTTTGTAATTGGATCGAAAGTCCCAGGATAAATCGCTCTGTGGTCTGCCATAGTAAATGCTCAAGTATTCAAAAATTATCAGTGCACCATACATAATAGCAGGGTCTCTTAGCAAATCTTTCTGTGTACTTTTTAGCATAATAGCGATAACACTCGACCATTTGACTATGACTTAGCTTCTCTATGCTATATTATTAGCGCTGAAAACCGGCGCGTCACCACGCTAAATTCGAATCATCTTTTGCTAAAGGATAGGCATTGCTAAATCAATTTTATCGGTTCTTTATTTTTTTATGCTTGTTAAGCATGACATATCATTTTCTTCCTAACGAAGCAAAAGCTTCGGCATATGTCGGTACACTAGACAAACAGCTGCATTATGATCTGCAAACCTTAGTAGAATGGGGATATTTAGACGCGGCGGTAAACACTTTTCCAGTCCCTTGGAAGGGCATTGCAGATCAACTCGACGGCTTATCAAGTACTGATATGGCTTTTAGACCTCGCCAAGCTTTAATGCGTCTCAACCATTATTTATCTTTAAATAAACAGCAAACAAGCCGTAAATTTTTAAGTATACAAGCTGCTAGTGACGATGTGCGCTTTAGGGGTTTTGATGACGGTACTGAAGAAACGGGTAAAGTCAGCATTTCTACAGAGTTTTATGCTGGCAGATGGTCAGGTCAAATTAGCGCAAACTATGCTTCTGGTGGAAGGAAAAACTTAGATAATAGCTTTATTGCTTACCAATTTGGTGATTGGAACTTGCGCCTTGGCTCTTTAGATCAATGGTGGGGCCCAGGACAATCGTCTAGTTTAATCATGACTAACAATACGCGCCCAGTAAAAGCCTTGGCATTTTCCCGTTCTACCAATACCGAATCAAAGAGTAAATGGCTATCATGGCTAGGCCCATGGTATCTAACTTCACAGCTAGGGCAATTAGATAAAGACCGATTTGTGCCCGAGACCAAATTTGTAATGAACCGTTTTAATGCGCGTCCTTTTAAAGGTTTCGAATTTGGTGTGTCGTGGACAGCTATGTGGGGAGGAGAGGGCCAAGATAATGGTTTTGATACTCTTATAGAAGTCATTACGTTGCAAAGTGTTTGTGCGCGTCCAGATGGTATCTGTGATAGTTCTCAAAGAACCAAGCAAGGCAACCACATGGCAGGCTTTGATATCAGCTACACCGCACAATTGTTCAATCGCCCAGTATCCTTTTACGCACAGCGTGTGGGCGAAGATGCCTCTAGTGATATTAATATTACTGATAACGCTAATTTGTTTGGATTATCTACTTATTGGCGTGGGGCTAAAATATATATTGAAACAAGCGATACCAATGTTTCTTGCGGTGGGGGAACATCAACGGTAACTAACTGCTATTACGAAAATAGTACTTATCGAACGGGTTATAGGATGTATGGTCGCAGCATGGCAAGTACCTTCGACAGCGATGCAAAGCAAATCACCATTGGCACAAATATTCGTTTTGAAGGTGGAGATATGGCCGAAGTGACATTGCGAAGTGCAGAATTGAACCCTGACGGAACTTTACCTTCTCCGGTATTAACTAAAGATGTAAGTGAAGATGTGTTAGAGTTATCTGGATATTATCAAAAGCCCATGGGAAACTGGCTTTTAAAGGCAGGTGGTTCAGTGGCACATCGTGAGTTTGTGAATGAAGACGACGAAGTTGACGCAGTTGTTTACATGAAGGCCCAATACGCATTTTAAGGTAGAAGAAATGAGCGCTGTATTTGCTGATCTTAACCAATACTTTGACAAAATATACGTCATCACGTTGGAAGGGTATGAGGCCCGTCAAGCAAGTATTAAAGCACATTTTGAGGGTCTTAATTACGAATTTTGGCCAGGCACTGATAAGCGTGATTTTAGTGATGAAGTGCTAAAAGACACTACTTTATATAACGATCAAATTCACCGCACTACCAAGCGCACGAGCCGCTCTATGACATTGGGTGAATATTGTTGTTCAGTGTCACACAGACGCATTTTTGAAGACATGCTGGAACAAGGCCATGAGCGAGTGCTTATTTTTGAAGATGACGCAATTCCCGTTTTGTCTGCCTTACCCGATTTTAATACAACAATGGCTTCTTTGGCCGAAGGCTGGGATCTAATATTGTTTGATTATTATGATCATTACTTGGAGGGTGTTGGCTCTTCAGTAAAAAAAGCACTTTATAAATTATATCATCACTTACATATTGCCAATTGGCAGCATGTACCAAAACATCTCATCGACAATATCACCATGCGGGAACATAACGAACATTTTTATAAAGTAGGTAAGTGTTCAGGTGCGCATTCTTATGCAGTTTCCGCAAAAGCGGCAAAGCATTATATTGATATGCAAACCCCAGTGATTCTGCAGGCCGATCGCATATTTTATTACGATAATGAGCCAGAAAAATTGAAAAAATTTGCTTCTAAAAAAAGTTTTTTTGATAGGGGAGATGTGTCGTTAATTTCAAGTATTCAAACGAGGAATGGCGGCTAAGTCGTTTTGTTATTTACACCCTTGTATCCAGCTAATAAGGCTTGCCAGTTTTCGTTGGTAAAATAATAGTCACTATACTTCTTTTGTTGCTTATTAATTGAACGTAAAAATCGGTCAAGATTAGCTTGTTTCCAGCCTTTGTTTTGATTAATTGCACATTTGTCGAAATCAATTAAAAATACGTCTTGTTTGTTATTGATTAATACATTTTTTACGTTTAAATCGTCGTGACATACCTGTAGGTCGTGCATTTTTCGAATTTGCGCGCCAATGTTTTGCCATTGGTCATTTGCGATTGGCTCACACCGCAATAGCTCATGCAATTCACGACAGTTTGGAATAGCTTGAGTGATGATGTCGGCTTGATAACTAAAGGCGCTTCTAACTACCCTTGCACCAACTGCTTTAGGCACATTAAGCGAATTTTCAGTCAATAGATTGAGCATGGTCAATTCTTGATAGCAACGACTGTTTTCAACAGAAGAAAAGGCAAAATTATCGCGAGATAGTTTTGCGGCTAATCCTCCGCGAAAATAGTGTCGCAACACACAAGTTAAGTTATTGGCTTCAAAAAAATAGACCTTTCCACGGCCCTCGGCTACGTTTGATATTAACTGGTGCTCACTTAGGTATTCTGGCGAAAAATGGTTTAGTTCAATTTGATGTTTTTGCCCCAATGGCGTTAACAACAAATATTGCTTACCTTTTTGGTGAACAGAAATGGTCATAACAATTGGAAACGGCTTTATATTCAAGTAAGTTAAGGTAACATAACAAAAATTCTGCTATTCGCCCATAGGAACTTACACAATGGCCTCTGTTAAAGCCGAATGCTTTAAATTATGCATATTACGCCTTTCTGCTATTGGCGATGTTTGCCATGCAGTGGCTATGTTGAGTGCCATACTGGAGCAAAAAACGAAGCAAAAACAAGATATTGCTATTACTTGGGTAATTGGCAAAGTAGAACATCAACTAGTCAAACACTTAAGTCACGACATTCCAAACTTACGCTTTGTGGTATATGACAAGAGTGCCGGTAAAGCGGCAAAAAAAGCAGTCAAAGACGCTTTAGCAGACACCGAATTTGACGCCCTATTTGTGATGCAAGTCGCGCTGCGAGCCAATTTACTTTCTCGTGTCATCAAGGCGAAAAAACGCATCGGTTTTGATAAAGCGCGTTCAAAAGAAGGCCACTCACTTTTTATCGATACGCGCATAAAACCTCGGCAACACGCACATGTTTTAGAAGGCTTTATGGGCTTTGCAGAAACGATAGGTGTTGATATTGACAGCATACTTAACGATAAACCTTTTTGGCATATGCCTTTACTTCAAGACGATCTTAATTGGTTAAAAGAGGAGTTGGCGCAAGCAAATATAGAAAAATACGTTGTGATAAGCCCAGCAGCTTCAAAGGCTGAGCGAAATTGGTCGCCCGAGGGTTATGCCAAGGTGGTTGAATATATTCAACAAAAAGGCCTTAGGGTTGTGCTTTGTGGTGGCCCAGGTCCTCTCGATTTAGAAATTAGCCAAGCGATTGTAAAGTTAACTAAGCAAGTTGACCTTAATTTAGTGGGTAAAACAACATTAACTCAAATGTTAGCGGTGTTAAACAAAGCCCAAGTGGTAATCGCGCCAGATACAGGTCCGGCACATATGGCGACTACGCAAGGCACACCGGTAGTAGGTTTATATGCGCACAGCAATCCGCGTCGAACCGGGCCTTATCTTTCTATTGAACAAACCGTGAGCGTTTATGACCAACTGGTAATTGAGCAATTTGGAAAGCCTTGGCAAGCTCTACCTTGGGGCAAACGAGTGAAAGGTGATGCGCTGATGCAAAAAATTTCAACACAGGCGGTCATTGACAAGCTCAATCAAGTTATTTAGTAATTAAGTTTGTGTCTTTGGGAATCTCATATAGAATTCAGCTCAAAATGAGCAGGTAATATTTATAAAGGATAAATGCGATGGCACAGTCGTTTCTGCAACATCTACAATCTCAAATTGATGATACTAAAACACAAGGCTTGTACAAAAAAGAGCGTGTTATCACTTCACAGCAATTTTCTAACATTCATATTGAAAGTGGACAAGAAGTACTTAACTTCTGCGCCAATAATTATTTAGGTTTAGCCAACAATCAAGCCTTAATTGATGCTGCAAAAGATGGTTTAGATAGCCATGGTTTTGGTGTAGCGAGTGTGCGTTTTATTTGTGGTACGCAAAATATACATAAACAATTAGAAGAAAAAATCAGTCAGTTTTTAGGCATGCAAGCTACTATCTTGTATCCGTCTTGCTTTGATGCAAATGGCGGCTTGTTTGAGACCATCCTGAGTAAAGAAGATGCGATTATTTCGGATTCGCTCAATCATGCCAGTATTATTGATGGGGTTAGATTATCAAAGGCAATGCGTTATCGCTACCAAAGCAACGACATGCAAGCTTTAGAAGAACAGTTGATCCTAGCCGACAAAGATGGCGCACGCTATAAACTTATTGCCACCGATGGCGTCTTTTCAATGGACGGTGTGATTGCGAATTTAAAAGGTGTATGTGATTTAGCCGATAAATATGGTGCCATGGTGATGGTTGATGACTGTCATGCCACAGGCTTTGTTGGCGAAAAGGGCAAAGGTAGTCATGAATATTGCGAAGTAATGGGTCGCGTTGATATTATTACTGGCACATTAGGCAAAGCGCTTGGCGGGGCTAGTGGTGGGTTTACCTCGGGTAAAAAAGAAGTGATCGAATGGTTAAGACAACGTTCGAGGCCTTATTTGTTTTCCAATTCTGTCGCGCCTCCAATTGTAGCAGCTTCCATAAAAGTGTTTGAAATGATGGAGCAAGGTGATGATTTACGCGCAAATTTACGTCGTAACGCAAAACACTTTAGAGCGCGTATGGAAGCGGCCGGTTTTACCTTAAGCGGCAAAGACCATGCAATTATTCCTGTAATGTTGGGTGATGCGAAACTCGCTAGTGAAATGGCAGATAAACTCCTCGAAAAAAATATTTACGTGATTGGCTTTTCGTTTCCGGTTGTACCAAAAAATCAGGCGCGGATCCGTACACAAATGTCGGCCGCACATAGCATTGAACAAATAGACCGCGCCATCGATGCCTTTATAGAGGTTGGTAAAGAACTTGGGGTAATTTAATGAGCAACAAAAGCATCAAAACAAGCATGAAGTCCTTATCTAAATTACACGCTGAAAAAGGCATTTGGATGGTCGAAAACCCACTTCCTGAAATGGGCCATAACGACATTACCATCAAAATTCGTAAAACTGCGATTTGTGGCACCGACATGCACATATACAATTGGGACGAGTGGTCACAAAATACTATTCCAGTGCCTATGATAGTGGGGCATGAATATGTTGGCGAAGTCGTCGCAATAGGCAGCGAAGTAAAAGGGTTTAAAAAAGGCGACAGAGTGTCTGGTGAAGGCCATATTACTTGTGGTCATTGTCGAAACTGCAGAGCTGGCCGTATCCATTTATGCCGCAATACCACTGGTGTTGGTGTTGATAGACAAGGGGCTTTTGCTGAGTATTTAGTGATCCCTGCGTTTAATGCGTTTAAAATACCAGACAATATTAGCGACGACATGGCCGCCATTTTTGACCCTTTTGGCAACGCTGTGCATACTGCACTGTCTTTTGACCTTGTTGGTGAAGACGTGTTGATCACCGGTGCTGGTCCTATAGGTATTATGGCTGCAGCGGTTGCCAAACATGTTGGCGCACGGCATGTTGTTATCACTGATATTAATTCATATCGGCTCGAATTAGCATTAAAAATGGGTGCGACTCGTGCAGTAAATGTCGCGGATTCTTCATTGGCTGATGTTATGCAAGAACTTAACATGACGGAAGGGTTTGATGTGGGTTTAGAGATGTCGGGAGTGCCTTCTGCTTTTAGTGACATGTTAAACAAAATGAATCATGGCGGTAAAATTGCGATGCTGGGCATTCCACCTTCTGGTCTTGCTATCAATTGGAATGATGTGATTTTTAAAGGCTTAACCATAAAAGGCATATACGGGCGTGAAATGTTCGAGACTTGGTATAAAATGGTGAGTTTGCTGCAAAGTGGTCTAAACTTAGATCCAATTATTACTCATTCAATGCCGGTAGATAATTTTAAAGAAGGTTTTGATATTATGGGTTCGGGTCAATCGGGTAAAGTCCTACTTGATTGGTCAGCATGATTTATAAATTTGATTTGCAAACATAATATGTTGGTGTAATTCCAACCATCTAAACGGAGAGAAAATTGGAGCAGTTTCAACATATATCACCACAAGAAACCAAAGCTAGACTCGACAAGGGTGAAATAAAAGTTGTCGACATCAGAGATGATCAGTCTTTTGAACTAGGCCACATTCCCAAGTCGTTTCACCTAAGCAATGGCACTGTCACACAATTCATGAATGAAAATGACTTTGATACACCGGTGGTTGTTTGTTGTTATCACGGCATTAGCAGTCAACAAGCGGCTCAATATCTTATCCATCAGGGTTTCGAACAAGTTTATAGTATGGACGGTGGATTTGAAGCGTGGCGCGGGTTATACAAATTTTCTACAGGTAATTAATGGCACTTGAACTACTCAAAATAACAAAATCTGAACCTGCTCATTTATTAGTGTCGTATTTTGCTACTCAAAATATCTCAGCCAGCATTGTTAAACGAGACGACGCTTTTGTGATCATATTGGAAAACGAAGGCGATCAAGAAAAAGCCTCGGCCATCGTGAAAGAATTTTTACACGCACCCTATGCAGAGAAATTTCAACAAGCCGCTTGGCAGTCTGATGTGTCGGTAGAAAGTTCAAGTAAGCCATTTGATTTTGTCAATATACGCGAAGCTATTCAATTTAAAAAACAATGGTTTATGGTCTTGTTAAGCTTATGCTGTATCGCTGTGTTCGCTTATTTAAAATTCGATGCGATTAACAATCAAACTGATATTACCGGCGCAATTATTAACGTCGGTTTTATGCCGTTAAGATTTGAACATTTTGAATGGTGGCGTTTATTTGCGCACAATTTTATGCATGGTAACTTTATGCACCTCACATTTAATCTTATTTGGTGGTGGATTTTTGGTGGCCAAATTGAACGAACATTTGGCACCAGTAGCCTGATAATACTATTCATTTTTGCAAGTGTGGTGGCAAATCTTGCCCAACTATTACTACAAGGTCCATATTTTATTGGATTGTCGGGTGTCGTGTACTGCTTGTTTGGTTTTGTTTGGTGGCTGGGTTGGTTGCGGCCCTCTTGGGGAGTATCTATTCCAAGAGGCTTTGTTATATTTTTGCTGATTTGGATGATTCTAGGATTTTTAGGCCTGTTTAATATGCAAACGCCTTTTGCTCATCCTATTGGTCTTTTTTCAGGGTGTTTTTTGGCGCTGATGTTTCATGTAGGAGCGCCCAAAACTAAAGATGAAGAAAGCTCCGATTAACCGCCTTGGCGCAGATATTTTGTAAATATAATATCTCTAATAATTTCTTTATTGGTTTCTTTGATCAACGAATCTCTAAACTTGCTGAGTATTTCGCGGCGCATGTTTTCGCGTCCGGTCAAAGATTTTACTTGTTGCTCGGTTTGCGTACCAATGACTTCAATCGCAATAGAGCGTAATAGAGGCATATGATGTTCAATATCCATTAAATCATTTGGATTTTCTAGCATCATTTCGACAGCAATTCGCAAATACCCCAAGCGTTGGCTATTATCACCTGCATAATTGGTTATGATCTCAGGGTCTAGTGCAATATAAACATAAGAAGGGCTTTCTGAACTCTCTTCTTGTGCATGAGCATTAGTCGATATTAACAAACCAACACTTATCAATATGGCACCGAAAAGCTTGCCTCGACGGAGTGTGTTTGTAAACACGCTACATAGCTTAGCTATAAATGACTGCTGGTTTCTTGATGTTGGAAAATGGTATGCCATAAAAGTGCCTATCTAATGGAAAAAAGTACAAGCTAAAAGGGCTACCGCAATAACGACCTTCAATCGTGTTGCTCTGCCGATCTGCATGTGTTTATGCTAGACTATTCAACTACTTTTTAGTTATCGGTTAAATTTTAAGAAACTGCAGTGTTGATTGACCAAAAATGCTTTCCTTATACAATGCCGGTGGTGTGGCATTCACCTGATGAATACCCTAATTTGCAAAATAATTTGGCAGATTGGCTACTTAATACAGGTTCTTTAACCGAACGTTTGCAAGCACTTACTACTACCTTTAGGGTTAATTTGCTAGGCCAAAACTCGGCTCCTCTCGATAGTTCCGAATTAGAGTTGCTGAGTAACAGCTGCAATAAAGATTGGCAAGTTCGAGAAGTTGTTTTACAAGGTGAGGTTGAGGAAATATCAAAAGATTGGGTATTTGCGCGCAGTGTTTTACCTGATCTTCTTTGTAAATCAACGTGGGCAAATTTGGGATCTCAGCCTCTTGGCCAACGTATATTCAACGATACAAGCTTTGTGCGAAGCGAATTTGAGATTGGTAAATTACTTTATCATCCATTGACGGGTGAAAAGTTTGGTGTACAAAACCCATGTTGGGCCAGGCGTTCGCGTTTTCAAATAGGTGAACATATGCTCTTAGTGGCGGAAGCATTTTTGCCCGACAGCCCTTGTTACCTCTAAAGCGTTAACGCTATATTAGAATAGATGATTTTATTAAGCCCTAAACATTTAAAATACTATTACTTGCTTATGCGGGCAGACAAACCCGTAGGTATTTATTTATTATTGTGGCCGACGCTGTGGGGTTTATTTTTAGCCGCAAATGGTATGCCGCCGCTTGATATTTTATTTATATTCGTTGCGGGTGTTGTTGTCATGCGAAGTGCAGGTTGTGTGATTAATGACTATGCCGACAGACATGTTGATGGCGCAGTGGCAAGGACCAAACAAAGACCATTGGCAACCGGCGTAATAAGCACAGCAGAAGCTAAACAACTGTTTGCCTTACTTATTTTACTCGCTTTTATACTAGTATTATTTTTAGGCGTAAATACGGTATTGCTTTCTGTTGTTGCTTTGCTACTGGCTAGTATTTACCCATTTATGAAACGCTATACACACTTGCCTCAGGTCGTTTTAGGTGCTGCTTTTGCGTGGTCGATACCTATGGCCTTTATGGCAGTTTTAAATGATTTACCAGCATGGTTATGGCTCGTTTATTTAGCCAATGTTTGCTGGACAGTAGCCTACGACACCCAGTATGCAATGGTAGATCGGCGCGACGATGTGAAAGTAGGAATAAAGTCGACCGCCATATTATTCGGAAAGTATGACTTGTTCATGATTGTGTTGTTGCAGTTAGTAACACTTGCTTTGTTAGCATGTGTTTTTTATATCAATGCTTTCTCACTATTTGCTTATGCTGGATTACTAGCGTGTGTGGGTTTATTTTGGTATCAGTTAATGTTGTGTATAAAGCGAGAGGAGCAAAAATGCTTCCAAGCTTTCTTACACAACAATTGGGTCGGGATGCTAATTACAGCCACTATATTACTTGGATTGTTTTTACCCTAGCGACATGTCCAAGCTTATTCAGCGTCGGACTTTTTCTCATCTGGCGACTCAAGGTCTGCGATACGAGCTTCTAGCGCTTCAAGTTTTTCACGCGTTCTAATCAATACTTGGCTTTGGACGTCAAATTCTTCACGACTGACAAAATCTAATTTACTTAATTGTGCTTGAAGTACTTGTTTAACTTTTACTTCTGCCTCGTCTGCCATACTTTTAACGCCAGGGGGAATGGCATTTGATATGTTTTTCGCAATTTCTTCTAGTTTTTTAGGATCAAGCATTTTGGGGTCCTTACACATGTTGTTTTTATATTGTAGCGATATGTGAAGAATAAAACAGTCTATTGTCGCAATTGTTTTGTTATAATTCGCGTCTGGTGCATACTTTTTTGACTGAGTGTTTGATAAGTCGACTAATTTGCACACCGCCAAAAAAACTATACAGTGAAGTAGTAATGAAGTTAAATCCTGCCCAACAAGAAGCCGTTGAATATATTAGTGGTCCATGCCTAGTGTTAGCGGGAGCGGGCAGCGGTAAAACACGTGTAATTACAAATAAAATTGCTTATTTAGTGAATGAATGTGCTTATAAGCCATCGCAAATTGCGGCGGTAACGTTCACTAACAAAGCGGCGCGTGAAATGAAAGAGCGAGTATCGTCAACTTTAGGCAAAAAAGCCTCCCGTGGTTTAAAGGTGTCTACCTTTCACACTTTGGGCCTAAATATTATTAAAAAACACATTACTACATTGGGCTATAAAGCTGGTTTTTCTTTGTTTGATGATAAAGATACATTTGCCTTATTGAACGATTTAAGCATGAATGACTACAACGGCGATAAAGACGAAGTAAATGCCCTCATACGCAGTATCTCAAATTGGAAAAACGAATTAATGATGCCGCACCAGGTATTGCAGCGCTACAAAACCGGTATTGAAGCAGAGCATGGCAAATGGTACGAAGAGTATACACGGCATATGATGGCCTACAATGCTTTAGACTTTGATGATTTAATCATGCTGCCAACGGTACTGCTTGCCGATGACAAAGCCATTCGAGAAAAATGGCAAATGTGGATAAGATATTTATTGGTAGACGAATATCAAGATACTAATACAAGTCAGTATCAATTAGTTAGGTTGTTGGTAGGTGAGCGAGCACGCTTTACTGTTGTAGGCGACGACGACCAATCAATATATTCATGGCGCGGGGCCCAACCAAAAAACTTAAAGCTATTGAATCAAGACTATCCAAGCTTAAAGTTAATTAAGCTTGAGCAAAACTATCGTTCGAGTCAGCGTATTTTGCACTGTGCGAATATTTTAATTGAGAACAACCCACATGTGTTTGAAAAAAAGCTTTTTTCGACACTTTCTCAAGGTGAGAAGTTAAGCGTACTAGTGGCAAAAAATGAAGAGAACGAAGCCGACAAAGTGATCGCGGAGTTGATGGCTCAAAAGTTTATGCAAGACACTCAATATAAAGATTATGCGATCTTATATCGCAGCAATCACCAGTCTAGAGTGTTTGAAAAAGCGCTAATGAAAAATCGTATCCCTTACAAAATTAGTGGTGGCATGTCATTCTTTGGGCGTGCAGAAGTGAAAGATATGATGGCCTACCTACGCTTGTTGACAAATCAAGACGACGATAACGCTTTGCTACGCGTGATCAATACGCCGGTGCGAGGAATTGGCAGGGCAACACTGGCTAAATTGGGAGAGTTTGCTCATTTAGAAGATATCGCTTTGTTTGAAGCCATGTGCCATGAACAACTCCATGCTATTTTGGGCGCTAAAGCGGCAACTTCGGTAGAAGCTTTCACGCGCCTCATCGTAATGACTAGTGATAATTTGGCCCGCGGTGACAGCGTTGCAGTACTGAGAGATTTTATCAAAACTCTGCAATACGAAGAGCACCTTTACGCTCATGCAAACTCTCCAAAAGTTGCCGAAATTTCGATGAAAAATGTATCAACCTTATTTACTTGGGTGCAGGATTTACTGAAAGGTGACGCTTTAAATGCACCTATGTCGATGCCTGAGGTAGTTCAACGCTTAACCCTGCGCGATATGATGGAAAGAGGTGAAGATGATGGCGAAGCCGATCAGGTGCAGCTAATGACTTTACATTCCTCCAAAGGCTTAGAGTTTCCAAACGTTTTTCTGATAGGAATGGAAGAAGGTTTATTACCTCATCAAAGTAGCATCGACGAAGACAATATTGAAGAAGAGCGTCGCTTAGCTTACGTTGGTATTACCCGAGCACAGCAAAAATTGACCTTTAGCGTTGCTAGAGAGCGCCGCCAAATGGGTGAGTTTATTGAGCCAACACCGAGTCGTTTTTTGTATGAGCTACCAAGTGATGATATTGAATGGGAGTGGCAAAAAACGCCTGATTCTGACGAAGTAAGAAAATCAAAAACGGCAAAAGGCCTAGCAGGATTGAAAAGTATTTTGGGTGACTAATACTTGCTGTTTTGCGTTATGCTAATTTGGTTCGGAAACAACGCTAAAACTTTTAGATTCATTGATATTAGATTGCGGCGCGATAAAAGCGCCCTGACCAAAGTGACAGCCAATTTCTACTAAGTCTTGCATGATCATTTCGTCGCCGATGCCATCACCTATAACCCCAATGCCCATATCGTTAGCAATCAAAATAATTGATTTCATTAAGCGGTGATATTTGTCTGACATTGCAAAGGTATTCACTAAATTTTGATTTAGCTTTAAATAATCAAAATCGTATCTAAACAAATGGTTAAGCGATGCGCTTTGACTCGCAAAGTTATCAAGCACCAAGGTTATACCAAGATTCTGAAGCCTTTGCATGATACTTGGTAAATGTTTGTTAAATCGTGTTAACGCTACTTCTGAGATTTCAACTACCAGTAATTCAGTATTGACACGGCTATTTTCTATTTTTTGTAAGAGCTCCTCGAAACTGGTGTTTAGTAACAGATGCTCAATAGATAAACTCACGCCTATTTTTAAATGCTTCTTATCGGGAATATTTCTCCACGAGCGCAATAAATTAAACGCTTCATCCATCAATTTGTCGCTAATTGAGAGAGTTAAACCGCATTTATCTGCAAGTGCCCAAAAATGCTCAGATTTACGGCATTTAGGATGTTCAGGCCAATTTACGGCGCATTCGTAATACAAAGTTTTATTATCATCCAAATTACGAATGGCTTGCACTGAATAGTGAAACTGATCAGATTTAAAAGCCGACCTGAACATACGTTCATCTTCAATCTCTTCTAAAATCTGTTCACGCATTCTAATATTAAAGATGACGTATCGATTACGACCTTCATTCTTTGCCTGATACATCGCGGCATCGGCATCACGTAACACTTCGTCAGCGGTTTTATAGTCGTGTGATATTTCGGTAATACCAATACTTGCACCAGAAAACACTTCTTTTTCGTCAATAACAAAAGGTTCACCAATAGACATCACAATACGCTGCGCGATTGCCTTTACGTCATCCATATCATTATAACTGTCGACCAAAATAACAAATTCATCGCCACCTAAACGAGCAAGTAAGTCATGTCCTCTTTTACAATGAGTTATGCGATTAGCTACTTCAACCAAAAACTGGTCGCCAGCATGATGGCCTAAGGTGTCGTTGATATTCTTAAACCGGTCTAAATCGATAAAGAGTAAGGCAAAATTATTTTCGTGATAACGGTGCTTGCTAGCAATTGCTAACTCTAAGCGACTGTTAAACATCACTCGGTTTGGCAAATCGGTCAAACCATCGTGATGCGCGTCGTGGATGAGTTTCAATTCTACATCTTTACGTTGTTCAATTTGTTTTTTCAGCGATTTGTTGCTTGTGTTTAATTCAGCCGTTCGTTCTTCTACTTTTTCACTAAGTTGTTGATTGTATTTGAGCAAGGCGTTAGCGCTATCTCTACGCTGAATCGCATTCGCAATATGCTGCGAAACGAACTTAAGCACATCTAAATCTAAACTCGTATAATCTTCACTGTAACCATATGTTTGGACAGAAATAACACCAATAACTTCGTTATCGATAATCAAAGGTGCGCCTAACCACGAGTTTTTTTCGGTGATAAGCCCCTCAATGATGCGTTCATCTAACTCATTTTTGCCTTTTAATTTTTCTGCCGTTTCTGAATCAACCAAACATGCTTCGGCTCTACGGATAACAAATTCGGTTAAGCCATTTTTTAATTTTCGGCTAGCGGTCGAATCATTTCCACGGCCAACAAAATAAGGAAAGCTTAAATGGGTTTTTTCATCATTGAGCGTGGCTACGTAGCAGTTTTCAGCATCTAAAAGCGTTTTTAAGATGCCATGAACTTTCTCATAAAAATCTTCGATAGGCCCTTCGACATGGCCAGATTGCTCGGAAATTTGGAATAATGCTTTTTGGAGGGTTTCCATCCGCTTACGTTCTTGAATTTCGTCTTCAAGAGTTGTATTTATCTCAACCAACTGTTGGGTGCGTTCTTCAATAAGTGCTTCTGTGAGTTCACGATGCTTGACGCGGTCGATAGCTCTAACAATTTGTTGTGATATAAAAATCAGAATCTCTAAATCTTCATTGTCGTAGCGAACATCTTCATTATAACTTTGCACCACCATGGCACCAATAACGGCTTCATCCCTGAGCAATGGAATACCAATAAAATCTACCGGCATACTGCCAAGCACTTCCATTTTGTGTTTCTCAAGCAAAGACTGGGAATTTTCTTTGGTCATTACCAAAGGCTCAGCGGTTCTCAATATATGTGCAGTAACACCATTTTTGATTTTTTCGTAGGGAACTGACTGAACCACCTCTTCGTCGCGCTCATCAACAAAATAGGCAAAGTCTATATTTTCATTTTTTTGATTAATAAAGGCGACAAAGAAATTGTCGGCCGTCATAAAGCCGGACACAACGTCGTGTATTTCTTGGTAAAGTTTTTCAAAATTATCAACCGAACTTGATAATTCACTTATGTGGTAAAGTGCTTTTTGGATATTTTCTGAACGTTTATATTTATCAGTGAGGCTCTGCAACTGAGGGACGAGCGCCCTCAGTTCTGATTCTGACAATTCACCAATAACTTCATCTTTATGCATTCTAAACTAACTAATCCATTGTATGGTGAAAAGAGAGAATTTACCTAGATACCCTCGATCATATAATCGATAGCTGCTTTGATATCATCATTACTACAATCGCCGCATGTTCCCATGGCCGGCATTGCATTGATACCATCGATAGCATTTTTCCACACTAAGTCGTAACCTTTTTCGTCCAAGCGTGGTTGCCAATCGGCAGCAACCTGCGTTTTTGGAGCGCCAAGCACCCCAACAGCATGACATGCAGTGCATGCAGCTTTGTAAATATCTTCGCCTGAGCGAGGCCCGGCACTTGCTGATGCTTCTGGTGCAGCACCTGCAATTTTTACCTTACCAACAGGCTTAATTCTATCTTCTAGATCACTTGTTGATTCTTGAGCGATACTAACCGCTATAAAACAACAACTTGCGACCACAACTGCAAGCATTGCATTAATTGCTTTCATTTTCACAAACACTCTCCTGCGCTTTTTTAGAAATTAAACAGCAGAGATTATAACCGCATCACTCAGCATAACAACTACCATATCAGTCAATTTACTCTAATCTCGTAAAATTAGACTATGCAAAAGTTTACAAAACAAGCTTTTACGCCTGATTTCTTGATGTCTATAGCTCATTTTATTGTGTTTAACGCTTTCGAAGCTGAGCATCAAGTTCGCGAATGTGTTTTCAACATGGAGGCAAAAGCCAAATCGCACCTTTTCTTGTTATCGGCATGCAAAAGAAATTCTCAACTAATAAATTGAATATATTTATTGGAGTATCCGGTCCTGTTCAAGGTAAACAAAATTAATACACTGATCTAACGCAAGGCCATGTGTTTTTTATTTTAAATTGAGAACAACAAATTTTAAGGGAGTGAGTAAATATGCAAGCGTCATTTACAAAAATATTAGGATTGATATGGGTAGCTTTTTCTTTGAGTTTTATTTCTTTGAATACCCATGCCATGGGCGAAGACCCTATAGAAACCGGTACCTTCAACAACAAAGCTATTTATGGTTACGATACTGTTGCGTATTTTACCCAAAATAAACCAGTCAAAGGTGACGAAAGTATCACCAGCCAATGGAGAGGTGCGGATTGGTATTTTTCTTCTGCATCAAATAAAGCTTTATTTGATGCAAATCCTGAGAAATACGCACCACAGTATGGCGGCTATTGCGCTTATGCAATGTCGAAGGGCAGGTTTGTTGGGGTTGATGAAGAAGCTTTCACAATATTAGAAGGTAAGCTTTATCTAAACTACAGTAAAAGCGTTAGGGAGGATTGGTTAGAAGATACTAGTGGGTTTATTAAGCTTGCAGATGCTGAATATGTGGCAAATGCAGACCTCTAACACTAAACCTTGACCATAATAATATGTAAACCACTCATTTGTTGAGGGTGGTTTACCAGACAATTACCTTCTTTCTATTATTAACGGTAGATATTTCCCGCCCTTGCTATTGACTGTTATTGCAATCAGGCTAGAAAATACTCAATCAATAGTCCCTTACACACCGGGTCGTTATGACCAATTGTATATATATTGTTAATATTTCGTTTCTATTTATTTTTCTTTCATTTTTAAAACCAAGTGGTATACCAATTTTATTGGGCTTAAAAATAAAATGAAAGAAAAGCTGTGTTTTTAGGGGATCTTCTTACCATTTTTGCTCCAATAACCTTAATATATGCTCGTTACGACTAAACCACTCAAAGACATAGATCTGCACGTTAGGCTCCCAATTATTGTATAGATTTACACCTTATCAAATGATTCATTCGTCTTTTTGGTTAATTCCTCTGAGTTTTTTGTCATTTTTTGTAACACTAATACCAATGAACTAATTAACCACTTTCATTTTTTCCAACAATCGCAATGATATTTAATAAATTGATATAAAACAGACACTTAAAAGGCAAAAATTAGAAAACTATACTTTTTGGTAATACCAAAAAAACAAAGTTAGAGCAGAGTTTAAACAAAAAACACAAAATTTTTACATAAATTGGTATACCAAAGGTTGACATCCCCCCCTCAAAGAGGTTATTTTTATAACAGGATCAAATCATTTCATTAACGTTTTATTAATAAAGTGGTTTGTTTGCTTACAAAAGATACAAAATAAACAACAACACATACGGAATAAAATGCACATGAAAACACAACTCAATAAAATAAGTTCCGCACTTAGAAAGCGTAAGGCACCAGCCACGTTCTTTAGTGCTATGGCACTTGCGATGATGTCGGTCCCTGCTGTAAATGCACAAGAAGAAGCCGCCGCTGAAGATACTGAAGTAATTGAAGTTTCAGGAATAAGAGCTTCTCTAGTAAGCGCGCTAGCTGAAAAAAGAAATGCGCCAAACCTCATCGAAGTTATAAACGCCGATGATGTTGGTAAACTACCTGACCAAAACTTGGCAGAAGTACTAGAAAATATTACCGGTATACAAATTACAAGAACAGCCGGTATTGGTACTGGTGTTCAAATCCGTGGTTCAAACGCAAACCGCATAGAAATCAACGGTGTTTCAACTGTTGGCGCAGGTTCTGGCCGTAACGGAATTAGTTTCGAAGATGTTAATGCTTCTATCATTTCATCTGTTGAGGTAACTAAAGCGCCACAAGCTTCAACTATTGAAGGCTCGGTTGGTGGTACTATTAACTTGCGTACAATACGTCCGCTTGAGTTAACAGAGACTTTGGGTTCTGTTCGCGTACAGTTAGAAGAAAGTAGTTTAAGTGTAGAAAGTCCTACGCCTCGTTTGTCTGGCGCATATGGCGACAACTGGGAAACTGATTCTGGTCGTTTTGGTTTTGTAGTAAGTGGTAGTTACACTGAACAAGAAGCCGTGTCATTCCGTCCTCGTACTGACCGTGATAATTTGGTAAATATAGACGGTGTTCCAGAGTTCCAAGGTATTCAGTTTTTAGTACAAGAACAAGAAAATAATGACTATGAGACAGTCAACCTTTCAACTACTTTTGAATTTGCGCCTACTGACAACATGAAGTTCCATTTTGACGCAATTATCAATCAACAAGAGCGTAGCCAAGACAGTTACAGACTACAGGCGTCTGGTGTTAGTAGTTTACGGAATATTAGTGTTCCAGAGGCATTTGAAACTATTAACTATGGCGTTGTAAATGGTACAAACATAGGTACTTATCAAGCAGCACTTAGAGGTACTCTCGAGCCAAACTTAGCGGTTGATGATGATGATCCTAACTTACGTTTTTCTAGTGATACAGGTGCTCGTGTAACAGACAGCAGCGTATTCACCTTCGGTGGTGAGTGGCAAGGTGATAACCTTAAGGTATCTGCTGAGATATCTTCTTCTAGTGCTGACACTGAAAACCCAAATTTAAGTACGACACTTAACTTTATCAACCCGAACTGTCCATTAGATGGTACAAGTAACGATAACTGTGTACCGTTTAGATATGACTTGTCAAACAACAGCTTGTCATTTGGTATCAACTTTGATTCACCATTTGCTCCAACAACTGACCAGTTACTCGATCCAAATAACGTAGTGCTTGACCAAGTGCAAGTAGGTGATGATACAACCGAAAACTCTGAAACCGCATTTCGTGTTGATTTCGAATACTTTGTTGACCAAGTTGATTTCATAAGCTCGGTAGATTTTGGTTTCCGCGTAAACAAAGCGACCAGTAAGTTTGAAGATATCGGTGATAACATCGGTGGATTCAGCCGTATGGTTGATAGTCCAAATGGTGCACTTTTCTCAGACCTTCTTGTTGCCGGACCAAACAACTATGGCGACGCAGATGGTAGAGATTTGTTTATTGCTAACTTCCTATTACTTGACCCAGATGCTTCATTTTCTGATCGTCAAAACGTAATTGATACTCTGCAAGCGGCGGTTATTCAACATGACCCTGATAGCCCAGATATCTTAAACGTACGCTCTAACAATACTGCATTCCGCGATATTGAAGAAAGCACTACAGCAATATATGCGCAAGCCAATTTTGAATTTGGTGACATGGTCACTGGTAACATTGGTGTTCGTTATATTGAAACAGATATCGATTCAACAGGATTTAATCCAGACGACCAGCTAGAAACCACTAGCGGTAGTTACGATTTTGTATTACCTCGTTTGAACTTAACTATCACTCCGCATGACGATGTTGTTGTTCGTTTTGCTTACGGTACAGATGTTAGACGTCCTAACTTCAATCAGTTAGCGACTGGCTTTACCCTTGATACTTCAGAGAACTCTGTAGTTGCTTTAGGTAATCCGGGGCTAGAGCCTGAAGAAGTAGATTCATTCGATATTGGTGTTGAATGGTATTTCGCAGAATCTGCAGTAGTGAGTGTTGGTTACTTTAAAAAGGATCGTACAAACATCTTTGGAATCGACTTTGAAGGTGCAGCGCTTATAGCTGACCCATCAACTCCAGGCGGTTTAGCACGTGAAACTGACCCTTCATGCCCAGGCGGCGGTATCTTTAACCCAATCGTTGTTCCTAACGTATTAGGTGATCCAAGTCAGCTTGGTCTTTGTGTAGATAAAACTACACCGGGTAACGATCCAGAAACAACTACTCAAACTGGTGTTGAGATGGCTTTCCAGTATGACCTTTCAAGTTTTGAAGATGACTTAGGTTGGGCTTCAGGATTTGGTGTTATTGCTAACTACACCATCCAAGATTTCTCAGGCGGTTCAGTGGTAGACACTACTTCAGGTCGTGGTTTGCAAGTACTTGGCGATGTAAGCATAGAGCGTGGATTGCTTGATTTCTCTGAGAATGCTTACAACTTTACGTTGTACTATGAGAAGTATGGTATTTCTGCTCGTATGCGTTACACATGGCGTGAAGCGTTCCGTACGCAAGATTTCGGCGGCGGTGCAAACACCAGTGGTAGTAGTACACTTAGTTTCCCTGTTGTTACTGCAGACAGAGGCCAGCTTAACGCGAGTATAAGCTATGACGTAACTGATAAGTTTAACATTGGCTTAGAAGCGGTTAACTTAACAGAAGAGCGTATTGACCAATACTGTGTAGCAGAAGATGCACTATTATGTTTCGTTGGTCTTCCAGACCGTCGTATAACACTTGGTGCTAGCTACCGTTGGTAGAATGATTTAAGGGTGATTCCCCTATGATCACCCTTTTATTTTTATATCGACAAGCTAATTGCTACTTAGGTAGTCAGTAATAAGCGAGCCTTTTCAAGGCTCGCTTTTTTTATTTGAAGTGATAAAAAATGCCTCAAAGGTCGTGGTATTAAGCTACTTCGATGTGTTAACATTCGTGCCGCTTACCAATATGCTCCCGTAGCTCAGCTGGATAGAGTGACGGCCTCCGAAGCCGTAGGTCACGCGTTCGAATCGCGTCGGGAGCGCCATTTTGTTGAGTTGGAAGGATTCTACCTTGAATTTAGTATTGCAACTTTCAGTTATGAATAGCTTAGCAACCGATCTGCCTCTAGGTTGGACGACGACCATTACTTAAACTGGCACAAAATGACTAATCAAAGGCTGTGACAGCTATGTGACAGTTTTGTGCGTAATGTATTTTGAATTGTCATTTTATGCTTAAAGATTGTCGTCCGTCTGGCGACATATTTGTTTTTCACATAATATTTGACTTAAATTTTTTTAGAGTATAAGTATTTGCACCTGTACTCATTTGTTAATTTGCATCCAAAACTGCACCACTGAGCGTGCGGCTATAATCTTGGACTAACTTGGAGTTAGTAGTCCACCCTCTCATCGCAGGATCGAAAGAGATCCAATCTGTTCTAAGCCGAACTTCACCGTCATTTAAGTCCGCTGGCTAATCATGAGTTGTTTCAAATATTTTATCGGTACTTCCCTCGTAAAACTGTTTAGTAAGTATTTGCGTAAAATTCATTTTGTTTAGTCTCTTCTGGCTGTTTCTGTAATTTTTATCTGGATTAATTGGTTATTCGAAGTGTTAACCAACTGCATTTTGCGGTTGGAACAGTGAGAAAACATCTATAGATTGGAAACCACTATTCCCATACTTCTTTGAATTGATTTCTGACGACTCTTCTAGTTGTTTTTAAGCTCAACAAATTACAAAGGCCAACTTTTCTATATGCTTCTTTAACAGTGTTTTGGTGGTCTAAAGCCAATTTATGAAAATGATCAGTTAACCTCTGCAGCAAATAGAATCTGTAAATCATTACTGATGTCTTGATTTTCGTGCCTCGCCAATCAAACTCAGACATCCCCAATGTGACTTGAGGATGAGGCTTTTCAATACCTACTTCACCAGGTTTAATATTCGGATTTGCGGATAGCCATTCATTTGCAAAGGCAACATGTGCACTTATTTCAGGTAAATATTCTTCAGAAACAAATGTCAAAAGTGCGAGTAATGTATCCGGGATATTCTCCCCATCAAAAGAGTAAATATTCGCTTTTTGATAAATTGGGTTTTCTATGGTTTGTGGTGATTGCATGCGTTCTATCCATTGAAAAACATTGGGTGCTCTGGCCTGCATAATTGAAAGAGGGTAGGGGTCTCTTCCTAGATGTGCAAACAGAGGGCCAAATAAAGAGTAATCACCAATCGACGGCGCAGTGCCCAGTAGAAAAGGATAAGTTTTTAGATGCTTTTCCAATAAATCTAGGAATTCTAAATAGGCTTCTTCTATGAGTGTTGTCGTATCTTCGGTAACACCAAAGAAGCACGCAGCTTTCCTCATCTTTTTAGCAACCTGATGCTCAAACATCATTTCTGCAGACTCGGAATCTATGCTTGTAGGGAAAATATCTCTAAAAGAAACTTTTAGGAAACTGAGATTATGTTGATCAAAATTCCACCTGTAATGCATTGCAGGTCTTAACAGTCCCTCACCTCCAAATAGCTCAAATACGTGTGCTATTGCTCTCAAAACCGGTTCTTCAGGATATATTGAACCCTTATTTGGTACATTTTTATCCAACCAATCTAAAATATCTGTTCCATCTTGCAGAATTTCGTCGTTAGGCGTTACTACTACCGGAATAATCCACCTCCCAACTTTCGGTGCTATTGATTCTAGATACTCTTCACCTACAGACTTCTCAACAAAGTCTACGTTGTTGTATTTCAACCACGCTCGAACCTTCGCAGAGAACAATGATGCTTGCATGGCATAAAGCGTTAATAGTTTAGAAGGCATGAAGATTACTCAATTGTCAATGTAATGTCATAAATAGTGACATAACATAAGGTGACTTTCAAACTTCTTATTCAATGATTGATGCGAACATCGATGCTAGCTTGGCCAGAATGCGATCAATTTTGATGACAACGTTAACTACAATACTTGGTTTTCTTCCGGTTATCTAAAGTCTATTGCTTTCGAGTAAAAGAAAGCCCTCAAACGAGGGCATTGGCTCAAATGTAAGTGTAACTTAGACAATAGCGCATAGAAGTTTATGGTTACATGTTAGGGTAATTTGGACCGCCGGTCCCCTCTGGAACCACCCATGTGATATTTTGACTCGGATCCTTTATATCGCATGTTTTACAGTGAATACAATTTTGCGCATTTATCTGAAAGGTTTTGTCATTGCCAGACTCTACTATTTCATAAACACCTGCAGGACAATATCTTTGCGCTGGTTCATCCCATTGTTTTAGATTGACACTAATAGGAACTGTTATGTCGGTCAATTTCAGATGAATAGGTTGGTCTTCTTCATGATTAGTATTAGATAAAAAAACTGACGATAATTTATCGAAGCTTACTACACCATCATGTTTTTCATAGTTGATTTTCTGACTACTACTAACTGACTTGAGGTGTTTATAATCCTCGATATCATCCTTTAATCGGAATGGTAATTTACCGTTAAATAGATTCTGATCTATTGTATTGTAGAGGCCTCCAAATATTGGGCCAAATTTATGGATGGCTGAACCAAAATTACGAGACTGATAAAGTTCTTCATGAATCCAGGATGAAGCAAATTTATCATTAAAGCTTATTAAGTCAGCACTTGTATTATTCTTGTTTACAATACTTTCATAAATGGTCTCAGCAGCAAGCATTCCAGACTTCATTGCCGTATGGTTGCCTTTGATCTTTGCAAAATTAAGAGTGCCCGCATTACAACCAACGATCATGCCACCAGGGAAAGTCATTTTAGGCAGAGAATTTAAACCACCTTTAGCAATTGCTCGTGCACCATAAGCCACACGCTTTCCACCCATTAATGTTTTTGCTATGACAGGGTGTTTTTTTAATTTCTGGAACTCATCGAACGGGCTTAGATAGGGGTTTGAATAATTCAAATCAACAATTAACCCAACAACGACTTGACCGTTTTCGGCATGATATAGATATGAGCCTCCAGTATTCTGAGTATCAAAACGAGAGAGGGGCCAACCTGCGGTATGCACTACTAGTCCTTCTTGATGTTGTTCCGGTGGGACGTCCCAAATTTCTTTAAACCCTAGTCCGTAGTGTTGTGGTGATTTCCCTTTTGATAGATCAAATTCAGATATCAGTCGTTTCCCTAGATGCCCTCTACAACCCTCAGCGAAGATAGTTTGCTTAGCTCTTAACTCCATACCGGGAACGTATGAATCCTTAAGTGTTCCATCTTGGCCCACACCCATATCACCAGTTATCACACCTTTGACAATATCGTTTTCGATGATGATATCTGCTGCAGTAAACCCAGGAAAAACTTCTACACCAAGCGCTTCGGCTTTTTCACCTAACCAACGACACACATTCCCCATACTTACAACATAATTACCTTCATTACGCATGGTTTTTGGATATGCAAATTCCGGAATACGAATTGCAGTTTCGGAGTCCTGCAAAAAATAAACTAGATCTACTTTAACTTGAGTTCGGATGGGGGCATCTTGGTTTTTCCAATCTGGAAATAATTCCGTTAACGCTACAGGATCGAATACCGCCCCAGAAAGTACATGCGCGCCAACTTCAGATCCCTTCTCTACTACGCATACCGATATCTCTCTATCATCAGAATTCGCTAATTGCATTATTTTACAAGCAGCCGATAAACCTGATGGCCCTGCACCTACAATCAGAACATCAAACTCCATGGATTCTCTTTCTACGGCGTCCATAACGTTCCTTACAATTTGCTTTCTAGTTCTGGGACCGCATCAAACAGATCTGCAACTAAACCATAATCTGCGACTTGGAAAATTGGCGCATCCTCATCTTTGTTGATGGCAACAATTGTTTTTGAATCTTTCATACCTGCTAGATGTTGTATTGCACCAGATATACCAACTGCAATATATAAGTTAGGCGCGACAATTTTACCCGTCTGACCGACTTGCATATCATTGGGTACAAAACCAGCATCTACCGCAGCTCTGGAGGCACCCACTGCAGCGCCAAGTTTATCCGCTAGCGATTCTAATAGTTTAAAATTATCGCCATTTTGCATTCCTCGACCACCAGATACCACGATATCCGCCGCCGGTAATTCAGGGCGCTCTGATTTAGTTAGTTCTTCATTTACAAAAGAGGAGCTTTGCGAATCACAAATGAGTTCAAGTTGTACCGTTGCTGCATTCCCATCTCTTGAAGCAACATCAAAAGCTGAAGAACGCACAGTAATAACTTTGATAGGGTCCTCAGATTCAACAGTTGCTATAGCATTACCTGCGTATATTGGCCGCTTAAAGACGTTTCCATTTATTATTTCAGTTATGTCTGAGATTTGTGCAACATCCAAAAGAGCAGCCACACGAGGCATGAAATTTTTACCTGTAGTCGTCGCTGGTGCAAGAATATGAGTATATTTAGCTCCAAGGTTAAAAACGAGGTCTGCAATGTTTTCGGCTAATTGATATTCATAACAAGCCTCATCGGCTTTAAGTACAGTTGCTACTTCAGTTATTTTTGTTGCTTCATCTATTACTGTTTCGCAATTGTATCCGGCGACGAGAAGATGGATATCGCTTCCAATTTGAGAAGCGGCTGAAACCGTTTTATATGTATCAGACTTAAGCGCATTATTGTTGTGTTCTGCGATAACTAAAATTTTCATTTAAATTACTCCATTAGATTACTTTTGCTTCTTCACGAAGTTTTTGGATTAGCATCTCAATGTCTTCAACTTTCACTCCACCTTCTCTAGTGGGAGGCTCTTCAACTAGAATTGTTTTGACCTTAGAAGATAAGTCAATTCCTAATTCTTCTGCATTTCGGACAGTGATAGGTTTGCGTTTTGCTTTCATAATGTCAGGAAGTTTTGCATAACGAGGTTCATTAAGCCTTAGGTCTGTAGTGATTATTGCAGGGAGTGTTAGGGAAACAGTTTGTAATCCACCATCAATTTCCCTGGTAACTAATACCTGGTTTTCATTTGCATCTACATTAGATGCAAATGTTCCTTGTGGCATTTTTGTTAGTGCACCTAACATTTGCCCGGTTTGATTGTTATCCGAGTCAATTGCTTGCTTCCCAAGTATCACTAATTTAGGCTTTTCCTCGTCTACAATAACTTTCAAAATCTTGGCTATTTGTAAGGAATCCAGATCGTTGTCCGTTTCGATTTGAATGCCTCTATCAGCGCCCAACGCCAAGGCGGTCCTGATTTGTTCTTGGCAAGATTTGTCACCTATAGAAACAACTAAAACTTCAGATGCAATACCTGACTCTTTCAGGCGAACCGCCTCTTCAACAGCTATTTCGCAAAATGGATTCATCGACATCTTAACGTTTGAAAGATCGATTCCGCTTTGGTCTTTCTTAATACGTGCTTTCACGTTGTAATCAATTACGCGTTTCACCGGTACAATAACTTTCATTGAAATTTCCTAAGGGTTTGCATATTAACTTTGGTCAAAAAAGATGATTTTAATGACCAGACAATGACGGCTTAATAGCCTCCATCTCCATTTCTTAATTTGTCATGGAAATTTTGGTCAAGCTGCTCGTAAGTGTTTGATTTCGGCTTTAGTACGTAAATTGGGTCATCTGTTTGATTTATGTCGTAACCTTGATTCCTTAGATTACCTTTAACCAATTTAAAAGTTCCCGTAGTCTCCAATTGCGGTTGTATTCGAACAAAAACCGGCCGCGCATAGTGAGGAAGTTCTTTCTCAACAAATATTGAAAAGGAAATAGGGTCGAATTCAATACCATTACTCAAGGTTATTGCTGCCATTCCAGCTTTACCCTCGGCTCCAGGGATCGGAACTCCATAAACATTCGCCACTTCAACAAATTCAGATGTGTTAAGTATCTCTCCAACTTCGTTAGTCGATACATTTTCGGCTCTCCACCTAAATGTATCACCAGTTCTATCAACGAATTGAAAGTGAGGCATTCCCATTGCGAACCCTACATCTATTTGCTTCACCAAATCGCCAGTGTTGAACCAACGGTCTCCTATCTTTTTAATGTCGTGTAATATTTTGGAGTTTGTTGCTTCATAGTTTTTGTAACCATCAAACTTATATCTTCCGAAAATCTTGGATAACAATAGTCCAGGCTCGCCTTTTTCGACCTCAACAAGTTTACCTTGCTCATCTTTTACGAGTTCGTCATTGTCAATGTCATACTTTGCAAGCATGATTTTGCCAGTTGACATGCCTATTGTTTTGTCTTTATTTAAGAAGTTGAAGAAAGCTGCATTTCCTTCGCTGGAACCATAGATTTCTATTATTCGGTCTACTTCAAATCTCGTTCTAAATTGATCCCAAATATCTGGTCGCAAACCATTGCCTAGCATTGTTTCAATTGGGTTGTTTTTTTCTTCTTTACATTCGGGTTGAAGAGCTAAATAGCGACATATTTCGCCTACGTATACAAACAAATTCGTTTGATGTTTTTGCACATCTTTCCAGAAATTGCTGGCAGAAAACTTACGTTTAAGAAAGATTGACGCGCCCGATACAATTGAAGAACCAAAACCAGGGCCAAGTCCAGTAATATGATAAAGTGGTAGACTTAGGAATATTCGGTCACTCTTTTTTGCCCTAAACCCCAATTTTGCATAAGGGTACGCTGCAGACAAATAGCGCCTGTGAAACAAAACTGCAGGTTTAGGAAGTCCAGTAGTACCAGAAGTGAATATGTACATGGCTTTTTCGCCAGCTTCGATTTGCTTTGTTACCTCTAGATTTGATTCGCTCATGAGGTTCGTTAATTCATTGAAGTTAACGGCACCTTTGTTAATCATAGATTGTGAGGTTTGATATGCTGAACACTCAGACGGAAGCATCTGGTCTGAGACCAATAGGCAATCGTCTATTGAAATGGGCAATTGTTCCAATACGTCATAGACGGCATCAGAAAGTTCAACACCTACTATACATTTCTTAGATTCTGCAACTGTAATACAATGCGTTAATGGCTTTCCTTTTAGTCCTGTGTTTATCAGTGCTGCTGTTGCTCCTAACTTATTAAGCCCGACAAGGCTCATCAAAAACTCGGGGCGATTCTCCATAAACAGTGCGACGGTATCACCACGCTCTATGCCAATCGACTTAAAACCATGGGCAAATTGGTTTACTCTCTCGTTGAATTCTTTCCATTGGAAAATTTCATTCTCATAGACTAATGCCGTAGAGTTTGCGTGTGCCTCAGCAGTTTTTTCAAATACTAGCCCTAATGACGTTTTCTCAGAATCCTCAGGTGGCTTAAATGTTATTAGCATTGGCAGCATTGCAAAGAAATCTTTGAGTACTCTAATTACTTCATTCATTTTATGTCCATTTCCCCTAGTAAACAGGCAGCTTCAAATGTCTTTTCGTTATATTGACACACTATATGACAATATGTAAAGTTTATGAAGTAACATCGAACGAATGCAATGCAGATTAAAAAATTGATATACATTTGCGGCTGATTATGTAATAAGACCTTAATAACTTATGTTCTCGCATAACTAACCATTGTGAATTCGAGAATACGAAGCACTACATAAAATTCGATATGAATGAAAATATGACAGAAGTAAAAGAAGACGGACGCTTTGAAAGAAGTAAGCGAAATCGACAATCGATAATAGATGCCATGATTAAATTGATCGGCGAGGGCATTTATATTCCTACTGCTCAGCAAGTTGCCGATGAGGCGGGAATTACGATAAGAACGGTGTTTAGACATTTCTCTGAAATGGATTTGCTTTACAAAGAAATAGACGATTTTTGTAAACCCACATATGAGAAGCTTTTCATTTTTGAAGAGTTCTCTGAATCACTCAATGATCGAGTTCATGAGTTGATTGATGCCTGTATAAATGCATATGTAGAGTTGTTTCATTTGGAAAAGGCGACTCACGTACTTATGTGGCGCTCCGAAGTCATTCAATCTACCTACAAAAGAAACCAAATATTGATCCGGAAGACTCTACTTAAGATTCTCCCAGAATTAAAAGATAGCCAAAAGCCTTACGCAATAGAAATTGCAGATGCGATTACTTCTTTTGAATATTTTGAGAGGCTCTATAGTTTTCAGGATTTATCAGTCGAAGACTGTAAGACAATACTAAGAAATAGAATGATTGAGTTAGTATCAGAACAATAAAAAAAGCTGTTCACTTCTGAACAGCTTTTCTTCTATCACAAACCTTTAGTCAAATTTCTTAACAACAGTCAGACCAAATGTAGCAGGTTCGATGTAATAAGCTACCAACTTCCCAGCTTGAAGAGATGCCGGTGCTGAAACACCTACAGACTCTTCGTTGGTTATGTTCCGGCCCCATAGTAGGACGCTTAAGTCGTAGTCTTCGAAGTTAAATCTCACGCGAGCATTAACGAACCCTTGAGAATCCACAAGTGACAATGGGTCATTATCTGACGCTCCAAAGTGTTCTCCAATGTAAGAATAGTCGATACTTGCCGTCGCATAAATGTCATCGCTAACAGTAAATTCTTCGGAGAGTTGCAACATCGCAGTTGAATCAGGCTGTGCAAGTGGCTTTCCACCTTGTCTATCACAGAACGAGTTTGGATTAAGTGGGTCAGTGCTTTGTTGACCAGGGTCAGGTTGACCAGTTTGGAATGGAGTAACAATCCAGCAGGGGCCTTGTTCAAACTCACCATACTCTGCATCTGTATATGCATAATTAAAAGTTAGGAGAGTTGTATCGGTTAACATCCATCTAACTTCTGCTTCCAGACCTTCAATGTCATATGTTCCAGCATTTTGTAGATTAAAGCCCTCACCAACATATGAATTTGCTTGGAAGTCTTCAACTTCAGTTTTGTGAGCGGCCAAATTTAGTCTCAAACCATAATCTGGAAAATCCTTTTTAAGCCCAACTTCGTAAGCTTTTGAAGACTCAGCATCAAATACCGTATCGAACGTAACCGCAATTCTATCAGCGTTGGTTCCACCAGATTTATGGCCAGTGCTATATGACGCATACCATAGGGTATCTGAATCAGGTTGATAGCTCAGTTTTACAGTTCCTGAAACATTGCTATCTTCAAGTGTCGCCATTTCGTCAGGACGGTCAGCTGTTTGAGCTGACATCACATTAAAAATCCAGCCAGGAGTTTGGAACGGTACAAGGTTTTGAACGGCTTGAGCAAATTGAGGCGTGCCAGGTTGAATCATTCCTGATTGGATTTGTTGTATAGTTTGACCTGCAACAGCCGCACCGAATAAAATTGAGCCAGGCACAATAGTTTGGGGGTTAGTTGGATCACCAATAGAAGTAAAGAAAGTTGGATGGTCTATACCTGAGGCATACTCTTCAGTAAAAACGTTTACCAAGTCTTTTGATTCGTCTGTGTATCTAAGTCCTGCGGTTAAAGTCACAGTATCTGATAGTTTGTAATCAAATTGACCAAACAACGCTATACTGTCTTGGTCTTGAGTAGCATTAGCGAAGAAACGAGTTCCACCAGGACCTGCTTGAGCTGCAGGCGCGATTAAGCCACCTGTCGCCTGGCTAAGGCCGTTAATTCCACCGAGTACTTGATTCAAACTGCCGCCTAACAGCACATTGAGAGCGTAATTGTTAAATTCTTCTCCAACCGGTATTTCGCCGACAGAAACTAATTCTTGCGTGAAGTAGTACGCACCGCCAACAAAATTGAAATCATCCGTTGTATAAGTGAATCGAAGTTCTTGAGTAAAGGCTTTCTGATCACCTGTTTTTGAGCTGCCAATTATGTCAGCTTGCAAGTAATCACCATCTATTTTATCGAAGGATAAAGAATCTCGGTACGATGTTATTGATGTGAACGTTAGATCTGGATTTATCTCCCAATTTAACTCGGCCGATATCCCTTTATCTTCTAAGTTTGAAACCGGTAAAAATGTAGTGTTAGTGACTCTATCTTGGTAATTCTCTGCTAATGAAACTGGTGAGCCTAAAATAACGGGAATGGCAGCATCCGTGCCAGGTCGACCAGCAAAGTTTTGAAAATTATTGACAATTACATTTCCACCACAACAAATCTCTTCAATTTTGTTGTAATCGGCTATTACACGCAATGATACGTCATCACTAGGTGTATATAGGGCTTGCAGTCTTGTACCGTATCTATTTCTGTCGTTTACGACATCTTCACCAAAATTAACATCGTCAATAGTGCCATCTCGATCTGTCATAAAGTGAGTAAGACGAAAAGACAAAACATCTTCAATGGCATTAAAGTTTCCTGCTCCAGAAAAGCTCAATAGGCCGTAATTCCCAACCGTGGCTTCGAAAAAACCGTCCGCGCCATCGTGTCTTGGAGCTACCGTTCTGACGTTTATTGCTCCCATTGGAGTGTTTTTTCCAAATAGAGTGCCCTGAGGTCCACGTAATACTTCAACTGTATCAACGTCTACATAATCGTTAATCATTGCATTTTGGCGAGCCCGATAAACGCCATCCTGATAAAGGCCAACTGACGATTCTAGTCCGAAGTTAGTGGAAGCTGTTCCGACGCCCCTGATTGATATAGAAGGCTGAGTGGAAGCAAGAGTATTATATACATTAAGACCTGGTACACTCGCCTTTAGGTCGTGTATATCGCTAATTGCTTCCTCTACTAGAGTTTCTCCATTAACAGCACTAACCGCGACAGGAACATCTTGTAAGTTTTGTGTTCTTTTTTGCGCCTTAACCTCAATAACTTCCAGTGCTCGGTTTTCTTTATTGGTTTGCTCTTGAGCCAAAGACACATCAGAGTATCCAGCTAGAACCAAAGATATAGCTGATGAGAAGAGTGTTTTGTTCATGTTTTTTTCCACCTTTTTTTGCCAACGTTTTTCATGAAGATATGTAAAGACGTTGTAATTTATCTGTTAATTCTGATGCAATAAAAACATTTTGTCATAACTATTGTCAATACATTGTTGCTATAAATGTCATAAATAGTGACAATAATATTATTGGTAGTACCAGTCTGAATGCAAATAAGAGGAGATAAAGTCTGCATGATTGATTAACAAGGGGTTGAAGATGTTTTTGTGTTGACGATGTTGGAGTCTGGCCAGACGATTCGTTCGGTGTGGATTGATGCTTTTATGAACGCGCTTGATGAAGTTGAAGGCCACAGTGAAGGTAATTGTGGATTAATAATTACTGGTCAAAACAAGTTTTTCAATATAGGGCTTAATTTAGAGCATGTTAAATTCAGGATGCCTTATTAAATTCGTCGATGAGTACGTCACATCCAGTCCCTTGAAGGCATTTGTAGAGTGATGCTTTTTCGCTATCATTTAGAGATGTATAACTTTGAGCGAGAGCGATTAAACATTTTCCTTGATATGTAAAAGTATCCTGTATCCATTCAATCCCATCAATCTGTAATTTAACGGTATTGTCATCTTGTTTTAGAGCATTTGCATTAGTTATTAGCAACGGAATGTACGTTTTCCCAATTTCTGAAAGTAATGGCTGCAGATTGGAGCAAACTTCGTCGAAATCTGACCAATGTTGGGAATCAAACGATATGTCAGAAGCATCGGAAACACGATCTACCCATGCCATAACGCGTGGGCTTAAATTCGAACAAATCTCTGAAGACGTAGGCTCTACTCTTGTTAACTGTGATAACTGACCATAGATTGCAAAGTCAGCAGCGCTTGGTTGTTTCCCGACAACAAATCCATGTTGAGAAAGCAATGAATCTAGAATTGTTATGAATCGTGTGTAGCTATTTTCAATTGTACCTTTGGTTATTTCATTTGAGCCGACATACTTGAGTCTATCTTTTTGTCTTTTTGAGAAACTTGCTACCATTTCATTTGCTATTTTTTCACTGATTGTGTGATCCATCCAATAAACAAGTTTTGGCGCCACATGCTTTGCGTTGTGTTCTATGGCCCACCTATAATGAAACATAACTTTTGTTAGCCATTCATCGGCATAGTCTTCGATTAGGTCAACAATGAATCGTATACGATTGTCGTTTGGTAGTGTTTTCTTCAACGAATACTCATTCTCTAATCGACGAATAATTGGTGTACTATCTATTACTGCCTCCAAATCACCATCTTCTTTCGGTAAATAAAAAGTCGGTAACATAGGAGTTTTAGACTTTGGATATCCTTCAATTCCCGTCATTAATCCTCGAAGCATTTTGTATGGAATTTTTCTATATCTAAGATAAGCCCGCATTTTCATGCTGTAGGGTGAACCAGGTGAGCCTAAAAATTCCAGTTCATTCATACTCTAATTACCTTTTACTTGATAGTCTTTCTAAAATTCGGTGGGAGGTTTCATAACCACTATTTTGGTTTTGGCCAGTAAATATAATTCCGTCTACTGCTACGTGAGTTGCGAACATGTCTTTGAATGCAGTATTGGCCTCAAAATTTGCACCAAGTTTGCGCAATTCTGATTCTGGGTGTTTTGGCGTTATTTCAATACCTAACTGAGAAATTTGTTGATCAGTTACACCGGTTATTTTTCTATTTTCAACAATTGGTTTGCCAGCACTGTCTGTTGCTTTAACTAAGCCCAAAGCTCCATGACAAACAGAACCAATAAGAACACCTTTCGAATGAGCATTTGAGATTAATTCTCCTAGTTTGTCAGATTGAGCAAAATCATATGCTGCTCCCCAGCCACCTGCTAGAAAAACTACATCGTAGTCAGCGATGTCGATATCATTGATGCACAGAGAAGTCTTTAATTTTTCCATTGCGATAGCGTCTCGCTTGAATCGATAGTCATCTGCAGTCGCTAGAGGCCATCCCATAGAGTGAGGTTCTACCGGGACTTTACCGCCTTTTATGGAAGCAATATCAACCTTCATACCCGCATCCCAAAAAGCGTAATAGGGAACCGTCATTTCTGAAGCAAAAACACCTGTTTTCTTTCCAGTCTCTCCTAACGTATCGTGACTTGTTGTGATAACTAAGGCTTTTTGACCGGTTAAATTATAGTGAGGAATTTTATAATGTGGGTGAAGCCCCAGCGTATTAAGGAACTTTGGAAGCCCATAATAAATAACCAGTAGGAATAGGGGGATTCCTATCATAAGAAAATAAGACCAATGCATTTAGATTTCCTTTTTTTATTTCTCTTTATTTAGCGTAACTACTATTTAGCTTTCCGGTTTCGCCGTCTTCGAATTAGAAAAGTGAGCGAACTAGACAAGACAATTAGGACTATAATCAATAACAACCCATTTTCATTGAACCACTGCCTTGTAGCATTTCTTAGAAGTTGCTTAAGAGCTGTTTCGCCTTTAGCCAATTCAATTATTCCCATTTGTTGAGAGTAATCTTGGTATTCACGTATTAATTCATTCAGCACATCCGGATGGGTTGCAGATAAATCTATCGCTTCGCCCGGGTCGGTCGATAAATCGAACAGTTGCCAGTTTTCATCGCCGAAAGGGCTTTTAACGAGAGTTATTTTCCATTTCCCTTTGTAAAGAGATGCATTGCCGCTCACTTCAAATGCGTAGCTATCGTCTCCCCAAATATTGGCTTTTTTATCAGAAAACAATGAACGTAAACTCTTTCCATAGAACTCACTCGGGTCGAATTCCACTCCAGCGGCATCGAGTAAGGTTGGGGTAATATCAGAAACGTGACTCCGACTATGGGTAGTACCAGTTTCATTGATACCCGGTCCGGATATGATAAGTGGGACTCTTTGGCCACCCTCTGTACTATTAAACTTGTATAAATTGAGAGGTGCGGCTGCTACTGTTGCCCACTCTGGTCCAATAGCTCCCATACTTCCGTGAAGCCCGAGGTTTTCTGGTTCAACATCCCAGCCCTGAGACCTCATCCAAATTTTCTCAGCGTATAATTGCCAATTGAGCTTAATACCAGACATCTTTCCGATAGTATTAAATTCTGCTCCGTTGTCAGACGTAATGACTACAATCGTATTCTCTAATTCACCGGTGCTTTCCAAATAGCGAAGGAGTCTACCTAAGTGGAAGTCGGCTGCTTCAGTCATACCAGCATTTACTTGCATTGAACGAGCCCAATAGTATTGTTCTTCTTCTGACAGACTGTTCCAGTCTCTATGAGACTCGTGTGTTTCAGCCAATTGGCTAGAACTAGGAATCAACCCTAAGTCTTTTGCTTTAGCCAATCTCTGATTCCTCATAATATCCCAACCTTGGTCAAATACGCCGTTGTAGTTTTCGATGTATTCGATAGGTGCTTGTACAGGGATATGGATTGCTTGAAGTGATAAAAAACCAAAAAAAGGACGGTCTTTATCCGCACTGTCAACATAAGAAATCATTTTTTCTACCAGATCTCTCGACGAATAAAAATCTGGAGGCAAATTCGTACGCTCTCCATCCTCAAACCACTTAACGTCTTTGTAAAGAGGCATGTATGGCGCTTCTCTATAATTACTACCACCTGTAGCATCCAATACAAACGACCGGTCAAAGCCAAACCTGTGTGGAAGATTTGCTCCAACTCGACCAATTCCCCATTTGCCAGAGACAAATGTTTGATATCCGACACCTCTAAGCCTAGACGCAAGTGTCTCTTGGTCTTGCTCCCAAGTCATTGAATAACTGGGGTTCTCTTCCATATCTGGTGAAATAACCTCTACCAGTGTCGACATTCCCATACTATGGCTGTTCATACCGGTCATTAACATCGCTCGGCTTGGTCCGCACAGTGGTGATGTATTGAACTGGCTAAACTTGAGACCCTTGTTTGCAAGTGAGTCAATGTTAGGGGTTTTGGCATCACTGCCGTACGGTCCTAGACCCATGAAACCCACATCATCAAACAAGACGAGCAGAATATTGGGTTGCTCTTGTTTTTCTTCTTGATCTGCGTTCACGAAAACCGAAAATGCCATGACCAACAGAATAAAAGTAATTTTCACTAAAATTTCTCCAATATTTTGTCTTTATAGGGTTTGCCCATCTTCTAACGCCAATGTTTGACCAGTTAGATATTCTTGGTCTGGTGAGCATAAATAGACAATTGCTTTATCTAACACTTCAGATGTGCCAATTCGTTTCCTTGGCATGAGTTTGTTTATTACGTCTAAGCCTGCGGGGCTATCAAAATACTTTTCATTGAGATCTGTCTTGATATATCCAGGTGCGAGTGTATTTACATTGATCCCTTGATTAACCCATTCTCTGGCGAGTTGCTGGCTGAGTCGAGCGATAGCAGCTTTTGACGTTCCATAGACTGTGTGACCAGGCATCGCTTTTCTATCAGAAACTGAGCCGACATTGACGATTCTTCCTTTCACTCCATTTGCAATCCACCGTCTAGCTAATTCCGTTGATAAAAAATATGGGGCCTTAAGATTGAGGTCCATAATAAAATCAAAGTCTTTTACCGTCATTTCAGTTGCTTTTTTACTTATAGACGAACCAGCATTGTTGACAAGACAATGAACCATGCCTACTTGTGCTTCTGCTGCGTCAATAGCTAGGCTGTACGATTCAAAATCGGTAACGTCTAGCTCGAGCGGAACAGCTTCACCTCCATGCTTATTTATGTCGGCACACAATTCCCTTAACTTCTCTAAGCGTCTGGCAGCGGCAACTACTTTATATCCATCCTTACTTAGCGCTCTGCAAAATTGCGACCCCAGCCCAGAAGAAGCACCCGTTACTAGAACTGTTTTGTTCTCGTTTATTGTCATTGTCCAAGTTCAAATTCATTGAATATTTCTAAGACAATAACAAATTACACAGTATATGACAAAATATTTGAAATTGCCTTGAAGTGACCAGTTAAATAAATTAGCATTAATTATGACAATAGTTTTCAACAATAGAAATTGAGAGAAGTACAATGCCACTTTTTAAAGCCCCTTTAGACGATCTCAGATTTGTTTTACATGATGTGTTAAAGGTTTCAGAGCAAGATATACCGGGTTATTCCGACTTGGATGAAGAGTTAACTTCAGCTATTCTCGATGAGGCTGGCAAATTAGCAAATGATGTATTCGCGCCATTAAACCAAGTTGGGGACAGAGAGGGCTGTAAGCTAGAAAATGGCATTGTGATAACACCAACAGGTTTTAAAGAGGCCTATCAGAAATTTTGTGAAAACGGCTGGAGTGCACTAGATCTGCCTGAAGAATACGGAGGGCAGAACATTCCGACAGTTGTTACCCTTGCAACGAACGAATTGTTTGTTTCAGCGAATCAAGCACTCTGCATGTATACCGGCCTGACCCATGGTGCTTGGATGGCAATTCATTCTCATGCCTCTGAAGAACTCAAAGAGACTTACCTTCATAAAATGACCACAGGTGAATGGTCAGGAACTATGAATCTGACTGAACCACATTGTGGTACTGACTTAGGGTTGATGAGAACTAAAGCTGTACCCTCGAATGATGGCTCATACAAATTGTCCGGTTCAAAGATTTTCATTTCTTCCGGTGATCATGAACTCGCAGAAAACATTATCCATCTCGTTCTTGCAAAAATTCAAGGTGCCCCTGAAGGTATTAAAGGAGTCTCTTTGTTTATCGTTCCTAAATATTTAGTCAATAAAGATGGAACATTAGGTGCCCGTAATGGCGTTTCTGTAGGCAGTTTAGAACATAAGATGGGAATTCATGGCAACGCTACGTGTGTACTAAATTATGACGATGCAGAAGGTTATCTAGTAGGCGAGCCTAATAAAGGTATGCAAGCAATGTTTACAATGATGAATGAGGCAAGAATCGGCACTGGTATGCAAGGTTATTGTATTGCCGCATCAGCTTACGCTAATGCTGTGGAATACGCTAAAGATAGGCTACAAGGACGTGACGTTAAGTCAGTTAACAATACCGAAGGACCTGCTGACCCAATCATAGTTCATCCTGATATTCGCAGAACGTTAATGGATCAGAAAAGCTATATAGAAGGGGCACGTTTATTCAGTTTATGGTTAGCCACTTTAGTCGATAAGAGCGAACGTGCAAAAGACGAACAGGCGGCAGATATGCTCGCTTTGTTGACCCCAGTAATAAAGGCATTTGTTACTGATAAAGGATATGAAGCTGCGACAAATGCACAACAGGTGCTTGGGGGTCATGGATACATAGAAGAGTGGGGTATGTCTCAATTTGTCCGAGACGTGCGAATATCACAAATATACGAAGGTGCTAATGGCGTTCAAGCGTTAGATTTGGTTGGTCGTAAGTTGGGCGCTAAGGGCGGAAAGCCGGTCATGGCATTTGGGATGATGATCAAAGAATTCATTGATTCTATCAGTTCAGACGGATCTCTTTCATATTCGGTTGGGAAGCCTCTTCTAGCTGCATTGGGTGATTTTCAAACCGGATGCACATATTTAATGCAAAATGGTGCCCAAGACCCTCATGCAGCGCTGTCTGGTTCCACAGACTTCCTTCATCTAATGGGGCATTTATGCTTTGGATATGTTTTGGGAATGAGTGCGAAAGCTTCTCATGAGAAGCTCGGTGAAAGCGATATGAACGAAGAGTTTTATTGCCAAAAAATTAACACTGTCCAACACTACCTTCATAGACAATTACCAATGACAAGGATGCACCTAAAACGTATTCAGGCTGGTCCTGATACTGTTATGTCTCCATCAGTTGAATCATTCTAACGAAATATAAAGCGGGAAACTCACATGACACGAGATGTTTTTATTTATGACGCAATAAGAAGCCCGAGAGGCAAGGGCCGGAAAGATGGCAAACTACACCAAACTAGCGCATTGCATCTTTCATCTGAAATGTTGAATGCCCTTATTGAAAGGAATGCATTTGAAGTCACAGAAATCGAGGATGTTATATGGGGCAATGTAACCCAAGTTGGTGAGCAAGGAGCATGCCTTGCAAGATCAGCTGTATTAAATTCGAACTTAGCTGAATCAACCCCTGGTTTATCAATTAACAGGTTTTGTGCTTCAGGGCTTGAAGCAATGAATTTGGGCGCTGCACAGATTCAAGGTGGAGTAGGTGAAGCTTATATTTGCGGTGGTGTCGAGATGATGGGGCGGGTTCCCATGGGGTCAGATGGCGGAGCAATTGCGGTTGATCCCTCAGTTGCCCATAAAGCCTACTTCGTACCCCAAGGAATTTCTGCAGACATCATTGCGACAGAATATGGTTTTACTCGCGAAGAGTGTGATCGATACTCTGCAGAGTCTCAAAAACGCGCGTTCGAAGCATGGCAAGACAATAGGTTCAACAAATCAGTAGTACCAGTGAAAGATATAAATGGACTTACAATTCTTGACCGAGACGAATACATAAGACCTGAAACAACATTTGAGTCTTTACAAAGCTTAAACCCAGCCTTTAAAAAGCAAGGAGAAAGCGTTCCTGGCTTTGATCATGTTGCATTGCTGAAATATCCACATCTTCCAGCAATTGAACACGTCCATCACGCTGGAAACTCTTCTGGCATTGTAGATGGTGCTGCTGCGATTCTCGTTGGATCCAGGGAATTTGGAGAAAGAAATAACCTTAAGCCTAGAGCTAGAATTAGAGCAATGGCCAAAATAGGTTCCGACCCAACAATAAACTTGACTGGTCCAGTCCCAGTTACAGAAAAAATATTGGCGCAAGCTGGTCTTTCCATTGATGACATTGATCTATTTGAGGTAAATGAAGCATTTGCGTCAGTGGTATTGCGATTTATGCAAGCTTTCAATGTCGAGCATGACAAAGTCAACGTAAATGGTGGCGCAATTGCTATGGGGCACCCTCTGGGAGCAACTGGTGCGATGCTTATATCAACGTTGCTTGATGAACTAGAACGAAGCGACAAAAAGCTTGGCTTAGCAACATTGTGTGTCGCTGCGGGCATGGGTTCTGCAACCATACTTGAATTGGTCTAATCGGAGGTAATAATGTCTATTTTTAACTTATCTGTTGATGCCAATGGAATTGCAATTATCACGTGGGATGTTCCCGGCGCAACGATGAATGTCATGTCTTCCGCGGGCTATGAAGAGTTGAGCATTCATATTGAAACAGTGCTTACGGATGACTCAATTAAGGGTGCTGTCATAACTTCTGGTAAAAAAGACTTTGCCGGCGGAATGGATCTAAATGAACTTGGTGCAATGAAAGCAAATGCGGGTAAAGAAAACCCTGCAAGCACCATTTTTCAAAGCGTAATGAATGGCCACCAAATTCTAAGAAGAATTGAACGTGCAGGAATGGATAAAAAAACCAACGAAGGTGGAAAGCCAATCGTATCTGCCCTTCCTGGAACAGCTGCCGGGATTGGAATTGAGTTGGCATTATCCACTCATAGAGTTTTCGTTTCTGATCGTAAAGGTGCCAAATATGGATTACCTGAATCTTTAGTTGGAATTTTTCCTGGTGGAGGCGGAACAGTTCGAATGCTTTTCCGTGTAGGGCTTGTTAATGCCATGCAGCTTTTATCTCAAGGGAAAATGCTAGATGCACAAAAAGCCCTAAATGCGGGGTACGTTGATGAAGTCGTGCCTCATGAGGAATTGCTTACTAGGGCGAAACAATGGATTCTAACTGCTTCAAATGAAGATATAGTTAAGCCGTGGGACAAAAAGGGTTTTAAACTTCCTGGGGGAGGAGCTTATCATCCCGCTGGTATGATGAACTTTTTGGGTTCAACTGCAATTGTTCATCATAGCACCAAAGGCGTGTATCAAAATCAGTCTGCTCTACTATCGGTAATGTATGAATCATCAATGGTCGATTTTGATACAGCTATTGAAATTGAAGCAAGATGGTTCACTAAAGTTTTATTGAATCCATCTTCGGAAGCGATGATACGTTCGTTGTTTTTGAACAAACAAGCGCTTGAGAAAGGTGCAAATCGTCCTAAAGAAATACCAGATATGTCTGTTAAGAAACTAGGGATATTAGGTGCAGGCTTGATGGGGGCGGGAATTGCTCAAGTATCGGCAAAGGCGGGAATCGAAGTTGTTCTATTGGACCGCGATCAGGAATCTGCAGAAAAAGGAAAAGCTTACTCAGCGAATATTCTTGACAAAGCAATCGCAAAAGGGCGTTCGACTTCTAGCAAAAAAGAAGCCTTGCTTGCGTTAATAAAACCTACTGCTAATTACGAAGATCTTTCTGGTTGCGATCTTATAGTTGAGGCTGTTTTTGAAGACAAAGGTGTGAAAGCCGAAGCAACAAAACAAGCGGAGGCTCAGATGACCACTGACGCTGTTTTTGCGTCAAACACTTCCACTTTGCCAATTAGCGAACTAGCGAGGGCAAGTAAAAACGCAGAACGTTTCATTGGCATCCATTTCTTTTCTCCAGTGGAAAGAATGGCCTTAGTCGAAATCATTAAGGGTGAAAAAACGGGTGACCATGCAGTTGCAAAGGCTTTAGATTTTGTAAGACAAATAGGTAAAACCCCTATTGTTGTAAATGACGCTCGTTACTTTTACGCAAATCGCTGCATCATTCCTTATGCAAACGAAGGCGTAAAAATGTTGAAGGAAGGAGTAAATCCACACCTTATCGAGAATGCAGCAAAACAACTAGGAATGCCGCTTGGTCCATTACAGTTGAATGACGAAACCGCCATAGACTTAGCGTATCGAATAATGACAGCAACTAAAGCTGATCTCGGTGATGAATATGAGCCAACAGGTACCGAAGAAGTCGTAGAGTTTTTGTATAATGCAGGGCGATTCGGGAAGAAGACAAAGGCAGGCTTCTACGAATACGATTCGAATGGGAAACGTCAACAAATTTGGAAAGGCCTCAACAAACAATTTCCGCTTCTTGAGGTACAACCTTCATTTGAAGAAATCAAAGATAGATTAGCGCTAAGTCAGAGCTTTGAAGCGGTTAGAGCGCTCGAAGAAGGTGTATTGGAAGATATACGAGAAGGTGATGTTGGCGCTATTTTGGGATGGGGTTTTATGCCTTGGTCAGGTGGACCATTTGGTTACCTAGATATTGTCGGTGCAGATAACGCTGTAGCCAAAGGGAACGATTTAGCCATCAAATACGGCAAACAATTTAAACCTCCAAAGAAACTTCTTGAGCACAGTCAGTTAGGAACAACCTTTTATTAAAATTGTTAAGAATGGCTTGCAAGCTAATGCTTGTTAGCCATTCAATATTGTGGACAGATAAATGTCGAAAATCTTATTCTTCTTAAGTTGTTTTATCGCTTTATTCTTTGCATTGATTGGTTTCTTATGGATTGTATCTCCTTCAGAGGCCTATCATCATTTGGTTTGACATTACCCAAAGGTTTGGGGCTCAGCTCTTTGATTGGTGGAATGAGCGTATTCTTTTGTAGTATCTCAATTAGCATAATAATTGCGATAGTATACAAACAAAAATTAATTCTATATCCGGTCATTATTTTACTCGTTATGACTGCTGTGGGTAGGTTGGCAGCATGGGCTATTCATGACGCATCGTTTGCTATTGAACGTATTGTTGCGGAGCTTATTTTTGCAACTATCTTGGCACTAACAGCTAAGAATCTAGAAACTAAGGCATAGAATCGCCTATTCTTAAAATTCTCTTTTTTTATCTGACTTGATCTTGCCAGTTCAGCAAGTTTTCAAAGTTATAACCAACATTGACCTCGGTTAAGTCGCAATGTATTGACATAATATATGTAATAAAATATATTGTCACAAAGAATGTCAATATAGGATAGGTTAATGGAAGAAATACTTCAAAAAGCAATCTCGCAGCTTGATCCCAAAGCAAAAAAATCAGGATTAAAAAAGAGTGTCAAATACTTAATCGATAATGAAGTTGCGATATTGTTCACGGGGAGAGGAGCCACTAGAGCTAACGTTGACACTGAAACAGATCTTACGGTCAAAGCTAGCTCGAAGACGTTTGCAAAGTTGCTAGATGGAAATTTAAATTCGACGATGGCGTTTATGACGGGAAAAATAAAAATCGAAGGTGACATGGGGTTAGCCATGAAGCTCGACAAAATTTTAAGTTAAGAAAAACCTTCATGCTCTCTAGTGAAAGTTCACATCTCAACATTTTGAGACATTCATTTATATTTTTATTACTCCCTGTGGATCTATCCCAGGCATTTTCGAGACAAGCATATGGATTATTTGAATCAACAAGACCTGAAGTTTTTACTTTTTGATTGGCTTACTTGTCAAAATATGACTGAGAGAGCAATTTGCAGATCACGATATCAATACTATGAAAAGTGCCGCAAATACTATTATCGCAAGAAAGCAGTCGCCATGTATTCTTAACAATACTGCAGCTTTCTTGTCTTCATTTGGGCACGTAGTTGTAGCCGAAACCTCACCAGGTTTGCTATAGCTCGATTAGAGTAAGTTTGGACTGCGACTAAAATATTTCGGATATCTCTTCGCCACAGCTAAACAAAGGCAGAATCGAGTGGAGCATTAGTATTATGAATTCAGATTCAACGATGAAACATTCCGTTTATGGTTCAAGTATTTCTTACTTTACTGGGAAGGTAGAGAATTATTTCCGGTTGAGGCGAATACCCCATGAGTTCTTTCCAATGCAGTTTCCGAAAGATAGGAAAAGTCTGAAGTCTGAGCTTGGTGTCATACAAATGCCTTCCATTAAACTGTCAGATGGAAGGTGGCAAACTGATTCTACCAAGATCATCCAATGGTTTGAGTCACAACTTCCAAAACCAGGGATTGTTCCTGATGATCCTGTTAAAGCATTTATTTGTTACTTAATTGAAGATTGGGCCGATGAATGGTGGTGGCGTCCAGCTATGCACTACCGTTGGCATTACGATATCGGTGCTTCTTTTGCTTCTAATCACCTTTCAAAAGAGTTACTTCATTCTGTACCTTTGCCACGCTTCATAAAAAGATATTATTTAACTAAACGCCAAAGGTTAGGATATACGACTGGAGATGGCATTAGTCGTAAGAATGTTAAACAAATTGAAACCCAAGTTAGAGAACTTTTTTCTCACTTAGAAAACATCTTCAAAAAGCGTCCATTTTTCTTCGGTGATCGACCTTCACTGGCAGATATTGGTTTATCAGGACCATTTTTCAGGCATTTCGCACTCGATCCCGTTCCAGCCGGAATTTTAAAGCGTGAAGCACCTTCTGTATTGGAGTGGTCTACAAGATTGTGGAATGCATCGTTAGATGACTTAAGCAATGAATGGACAGATGACATACCAGAAGATATATCCCCACTTATCAAGAGCATTGGACTCCATTATTTACCATACCTTAATGCGAATGCCGAGTGTGTTCGATTAAACAAAAGGAAATTTAGTCCGCAAATTGGTGGAGTTGTTTATAAAAACGCAAGGGCGTCTAAATATCGAGTGTGGTGTTTGAATGAACTGCGCCTTCGATTTCTAAATAATTCAGAAAACGCCAGACAGAAAATTGAAAGTTACTTACGGCTCCATGATTGTTGGGAGCCTTTATGGGCAATAAACACACTGCCTTGTTCTTTTAACCAAGAAAAAGCTCTTCCCTTTAAAGCTAAATTTAAAATGGTCGATTTCGACCAATAATATACGAGTCAACTTTATGAATGCAGAGAAAGAAAAATTAAACGTAAGTCATGCAAAAAACCTTTATGACAACTTTCAATTTAAGGAGGGCCAAATTGCTCGGAATCGTTATTTCAAATCTGCAATGAGCGAACAGTTGGGAAGTAAAACATTTTCACCCAGCATTAGTATAATCAATGTTTACAAAAGGTGGGCTAAAGGAGGAGTTGCAATTCTTGTTACAGGCAATGTTATGGTCGACCGTAACGCTCTTGGCGAACCAAAAAACATTGTGCTAGATGAATATCAAGACTTGGCACCTTTCAAATGTTGGGCTAAAGCCGTAACAGATGAAAACAAAGGTACTCACATTTGGATGCAATTAAACCATCCAGGTAAACAAAGTCCCAAAAGCCTATCTCCAGAGCCTGTAGCTCCTAGTGCGGTTGCTTTAGGTAGAGGTTTAGAAGCTGCATTTGCGAAGCCAAGAGCGTTAGAAAATAAAGAGATACGGGAGATAATTAGAAAGTTCGCAGCTAGTGCAGCTTTGGCAAAGAAAGCTGGCTTCACCGGCGTTCAGATCCATGGTGCTCATGGTTACTTGGTGAGTCAGTTCTTGTCTCCCCATCATAATAAGCGAAATGATGAATGGGGAGGGGATGCAAAGAAGCGACAACGTTTTGCCTTAGAAATATATAAAGCCATTCGTGAAAAAGTAGGCCCCGAGTTTCTAATAGGTATAAAAATGAATTCAGCGGATTTTCAAAAAGGTGGGTTTGAGTCAAATGAAGCTTATGAACTAATCCAACGTTTATCAGAAGAGGGTATCGATCACATAGAGATTTCTGGTGGTAACTACGAATCACCAGCAATGACTGGCTCAAGGTTTTCTACCTTAAAGCGAGAAGCATATTTTTTAGAGTTTGCTGAAAAAGCTAGAAAGGTTACTGATGTGCCTTTAGCCGTTACCGGCGGGTTTCGCTCAGTGGCGGCAATGGAAGCTGCCATAGCGAGTAAAGATGTTGATTTTATTGGTTTAGCAAGGCCGCTAGTTATTGACCCTGAACTGCCGTTGAATGCAGCAACGAACAAAGATTATAAGATCGATGTAGGTCACCCAACTAGTGGTTTCAAGCTCTTAGACAATATGTTTATGCTAAAAATTTCTTGGTATGAGACGCAGATTTCGAGGATTGGTAAAGGTAAAAATCCGAAACTTAATTTATCTGCTTGGTGGACGATTCTAAGCGCAGTGCTATCAATGGGTTCAAATAGTTTCAAGAAGAGGCGTGTGAAATGAGTTCCGAACCGTCGCCCCTGTATATTCTGTACGGTGTAGAAATTTCTTACTTTGTTGGCAAAGTTCGGGCTTATATGAATTATAAGAGGTTAAATTATACCGAGCGCGCACCAACAATTTTTGATTTCAAGCGCTTCGGTAAAAAACTACATGCCGGTGTTATACCTGTCGTTCAATTGGGCAATGGTGACCTTATTGATGATACTTCATTAATTATTGAATCACTCGAGCAAATACATCCTGATCGGTCGATTCAGCCAAACACGGCAATTCAAACAATTGCTGCAATGATGTTGGAAGCTTGGCTTGACGAAGTCGGCCATTTGATAGCTATTCACACTCGTTGGTCTCATGATGAAAATTATCCATTATTTCGAGATACGATGGGTAAATCCATGTTCCCTTGGTTGCCAAAATTCATTAGGAACAAACTTGTCGATAGGACAGCAGTTTCTTTCATGAAAATGAACAAAATCAGATTTGGAATTGTTCAAGAGCAAATCAGCTTACTCGATAAATGGATCGACAAAATTTTAAATCTCTTAGAGCAACATTTTACGCACCATGAATACTTGTTAGGTAATAGACCTAGTATTGCTGACTATGCGCTTATTGGTGCATGTTATGGACACCTATACACAGATCCTTGGCCGCGACGAGAGCTCATTGAACCGAGACAAAATTTAAAGAGGTATATTGAAAGAGTTCATTCTGGCACACCCGCTACCGGTGATTGGTTACCTGATGAAGCTCTACCTGAAACACTACAACCAATTTTCCAAATGTTGTTTGATGAATTTTTACCGCTAGTACAAACCTCTGTTACGGCAACACAACAATACATTGAAAAAAAACATAAGAAGCAAGGAGATATCATTGCTAGGTTTCCAGGAAAAATAAAGTTCCCAATGCTAGGTAAGCCATATTCAAAAGTAGCGTTTAGCTATACATTGTGGATGCTGCAAAGGATTCAAAGTGAATGCTTAAAACTTGACGAACAGGAGCGAATAAAAGTCTCCTCATGGATGAGAATTTATAGCGAAATTGATTTCTTTAACTTGGATTTAGGACCAAAGGTTGAACGATATGGACTTCAGGTTAGATTGCGATAGGTATGGAGTCCATAACACAAATTCTGTTCATCACTGGTCAATGAGCATTAGCAATTTTTGGGTTAACGGTAAAGATGTAAAGATATTCTTTGTTGCCTTGATTGCTTCTGTTTATCTTATGGGTTGCTCATCCCAAAATACAGACCACTCGAGTCAGCTCAACTTGGCTATAATTTCACCAACGAAACTAGTGGTACCGAATATTACAATATCAAATTCTTTGGTCATGGTTACATGCTCGTATTAGTTTCTAAAAGTAGTTTGTTTGTTATTAAAGTATTTAAAAAACACCATGATCATAATTGCAGCTGGGATCATAATAATGCCCATAATGGCGCTTGCGTAAGAAGCCTCAGGCTCCTTAAGTGAGTTTGTAGCAATAAACAATGAAAGTAGGATGTTTTTCAAACATGTTTCAACCGCAATAGTTGCGCTTTCTTTTGCTGTAATACCCAGACTTTTAGGCAAGATAAATCCAATTATAATTGCGGATACTAGAAGTAAGAATGTGGGTAAAAAAACGTCACCGGCGTTAGTAAGCGCATTTCCATTGTCTGCAACAGCTGCGCCAATAAATGCTGCAATCATTGCAACTAAACTGATCCTAGATATTAATGGTTCATAGGATTTGAGCTTCGGATATTTTGAATTTACGTACATTCCTACTAACACAGGTATTACAGTGAAAATTGCCAGTTGAACTGCCGTTTTCAATATAGGCATCTCAATTCGATAGGCATCTGTACCTAGTTGCAGCAATACGAAATTAACCCAAATAGGCAGTGTTAATAATGTGACACTTGTAGCAATTGCAGTAAGTGTAATCGAGAGAGCTGTGTCGCCTTTACCCATATGAACTATAACATTAGAAGTAGTTCCTCCCGGCGTCGCGGCTAGTGCAACTAGACCTACTGCTAACATAATTGATAGCTCAAAATGCAACGCTAATCCAAAACCGATCAATGGCATTATGGCAAGCTGTAAAACTAACCCTACCAGTACCGGTTTTGGGTACAGTACGATGCGTTTGAAGTCTGATTTGGTTAGTGTTAATCCCATCCCAAACATCAAAGTAAACATAGTTATTGGCACAACTACTTGAATTAATGTCAATACGAAAGCATTGTCCATGTTGGTATTTCCTGTCTTTCAATACATTAATGAAAAAGCGCTGATTTACATTTCGGTCATTAGTTAGCCCATATTATGTATGTGCCATCCTCAGAGAGAACTTCGCTTCTATTAATATCAATTCCTATAGGTGCTAAAATTACCGAACGTGCAGCAGGTTCATCCAATTCTGAAAAGTATTCGGAAATAATCTTTCTCAATTCTTCTAGCTTGACAGGGTGAGAATCAACAAGATTAATTTGTTCAGTCGGGTCTTCATTTAGATTGAAGAGAAATTCTTGGTTTGAATCTGGATTCAATTGCAGTTTCCAGCCATTTGCCTGGACCGTTCGATAAGAACCTGTAGACCAAAATAAAGCCTCATTTTCTCTTCGAAGTGACAGCTCTCCACTCCATAGTGGAGAAAGGTCCTTGCCATCAATAACGCGATTTGTAGGTAAATTGGCACCGGTTGCTTTAGCTATAGTAGGCATTAAGTCGTAATGGTTAACTGGAACATCAACAATGGTTCCCGGGTTAATTGCCTTTGGCCACGTAATGGAATAGGGAACCTTAATACCCCCTTCAAAAAAAGTGTTTTTCCAGCCACGGTACGGCGCATTTAAATCGTCGATGGCTACATAATCAGCACCGCCATTGTCACTAGTCAAAACAATAATTGTGTTGTCTGCAATACCTTGTTCTTCGAGTTTCGACATGATCCTTTCTACAGATCTATCTAAAGCTCTCAACATTGCAGCATATACTCGCTTATGATGGGGTACGATTTCTCCAACAGCTTCATAGTCTTCTTTAGTCGCCTGCAATGGGTTGTGAACTCCCCAGTGCGCTAGATACAAAAAGAATGGTCTGTTTGCATTTGCTTCGATTGCCCTCTCAGCTTCCTCAGTAAAATAATCAGTAAGGTAACCGCGAGGTTCGAAAGCTTCACCACTATTCCAACGGACTGAATATTGCATTGTGGCCCATATAAATTTGCCAACTATTGAGGATTCGACCATTCCATTAACAACGTTTGGATGCTCTATCGGTAGGTAAAGACCAGAATCCATCATCAAGCTTTCATTAAACCCTTGTGCATTGGGTTTCATCTCGTCATTTCGACCCATATGCCACTTTCCGATATGAAGTGTCTGGTACCCTTGTTCTTGAAGTACCTCTGCCATAGTTACTTCCGTTCCAGGCAGACCTCTTTCCTCAAAAGGTGGATTACTCTTGTCTACCTCCGCTTTATATATGACCTCAGGTCGCCCTTGCGGCGTTGAATTAGCAATTATTGAAAGTAGTCTACCCATGTTATCAAGCATGGGAGTTACTTCGAATCCATTGCGAGCAGGGGTTCTTCCAGTCATTAGTGCTCCTCGAGCGGGCGCACAATTTGCGTGAGCAGAATAACCATTGGTAAAAAGAGCACCTTTAGAGGCTAATACATCGATATTAGGAGTCGCGACCATACCTGCGCCAAAAGTAGAAACATCATTAATACCCATATCGTCCATTACGATTAGGATTACATTGGGTTTTTCTGTCTCTTTAGATGGTCCAGAAGACCAAGTTACAGATTTGTTTGCAGCGATTGGGATTTGAGCTCGTTTGCCAGCTACATACAATAAAATATCGAAGCGATTGACCCAAACTACTCCACCTAAAATCAAAATAATGATTAATATCGAAATAAACGTTTTTTTTAGCACTGATTTGTCCTCGTTTCTCGCATGCGATTATGTGTGTTAATTGACATCCAAAAAAGGAATAATACGCTCGACTAGTAGCTCAGGGGCTTCCTCTGGTGAAAAATGACCAATCTTATAGAGTCTTTCATGAGCTTGACCTTTGCAGCCTGGTATATGCGCTTGCAATCTCTTTTCTTCGCCTTTTGTGATGGGGTCATGCGTACCAAAAACAGTTAAGAACGGCTTTTTGAAATTACCCAGTTTTTGCCAAGCATCTTTAAAGATTGGCACAGCAGGATTGTTTGCAAAGACTGGTATCAATTGTGGGAATTGCATTATTCCAGATTGATATTTCCATTGTGGAAAAGGCGCTAAATACGCTTTGTATTCCTCAGTAGACAGTGTTTTACTTTGGAAGGAGGGGGCAAAAGCTACCTTCCACGGAAAACAAGGCATCCATTTCATGACAGTTTGCCAAATTCTTAGAACTTTATTGCCGCCGTCACCAATAGGAACAGTCGTGTTTGTCGCAAATACTCGTGAGAATCTTTCAGGATAATTCGCGACTAGCCATAAGCCTAATACACCACCCCAGTCTTGGCATACTAATGTAATGTTATTCAAATTGTTTGTTTCTAGCCATTTAGTTAACCAATCTAAATGTCTTTCAACAGAGTAATAGCTTCTCTTTGCTGGCTTATCTGATTTACCAAGACCAACTAAGTCTATTGCAATAATCCTTTTACCCGTTGGTATTAGGCCTTTGATGACATGACGGTACAAATACGCCCAACTTGGATTCCCATGCATTAACAATATTGGTTCAGCATCGCGGGGGCCTATATCGACACTGTGTATCCTCAATTCAGTACCGTCTGCGTCATGTATCACAGTGTATGTTGGCTCAAAATCGAAATCTGGAAGACTTTGAAAATGCTTATCAGGGGTACGCAGTACTTTCATTTTTAACTACTCTAGTCTTCGTTCAAAGAGATCATGATTCCGCGTTGACCATCGACTTTGTTATCCAACAGACCTTCCCAAATAGAAATAGCCTGTTCGGTGCCGCGGTGGAATTCATTCTTCAGCAGACTTTTAAGTTTTATTGATAGTTGTGCTGAGGCCATGAAATTTTGCTGAATAAAAACAGCAGCACCGAGTTCCTTCGCTCGCTTCTCAGCGTGTGTAGGTGTGAAATATAGTTCGGGTTTTGGCCCAGGAAGTTTGTATTCGAATTGCGTACTGTCCCAATGAGTAGCGCCAACCAATTGGCTCGACTTGATATCGTTTTTAAGGTGATTATGTAGTGCCGAAATAACACCTTTGTTTCCAGACATATCTAGGTAAAGACTAGGAATCTTTTGGATCTGCTCTACATCAGCATAGGTAATTAGCTCGTCACAAACTTCCAAACTTCGAACAAACTCTATGTTGCGAGGCGACGTAAGCCCGACGACTTTGCCTTTGTACCCATTCTCTCTGAGGAAAGCTGCAGTACTGTAGCCTGTTTTTGAAGAGACAGAACCGACGATAATTTGCTCTGCTTCGAAATAATCGTTGCATTGAGCGAAATCTGCTAGCACGTAACCAGTCATGTAAAGCGGAAACAGCACACAACGCTCAATTTCGAGCATCTTCATCATTTCTGGCTCTGACTGACATCTGGGATAATTATTGTAGAGCGGTGGAAGTGATAGTCTATGTTCAGACGTGTCTATCAAAAATTGATCTTTAGCTTTACCTATTTGCAAGTCTGTATGGCTTGCCATTGGGAAAAAACCATTGATTCTCTCACCTACACTAATATCATTGTGACTACTTTCGATAACATCTGCCATGCCCCAAACCGTTACATTTCCCCATTTCTCATCCATACCTGTGGGATAAAACTGCCAATACTTGAACAACTCACCGCTTACCGCATAACTGACGTTGTTTGAAGTTAATGCAAACTTGTCAATTCTTACTCTAATGCAACCTTCATCTAATTGAGGGGCGTCCTTACAAACCACTTTAGTTTCTCGGAAGTTCTTTTTGTTTACCCAAATTTCTGTGATTTTCATTTTATTAAATCTCTAAATAGTGGTTAACGCTATCTGTGCAATGCAGCACATTAAAAGTATTAGCAACGGGACTGAATACTGGGGTCGCATGAATAATGAAACTTTAATTTCAATTGGTACATTCAGGGTGTTTTTCATTGACGATACTTTGGTTTCAAGAGCTCCTTTTGAACCTTTTGGCCTGCTCGGAGCAACGATTTTTGCGAAATCTCTACGAGAGCGCCAGCGAACCATCGCGAGCATTGGAAACTCCATTTTGTCTTCTGTTCCCCAAGTATCAATGTGACCACCAACTCGATAAGCTTGTTGGACTGGGTGGCATCCATGCTTAAGCAATGTAGGCAATATTTGCTTCATATATGATTGAGCTCCAGACAACGCATCCTGTGATTCACCCGTTACTGGGTTTTTCACTTTTCCCTTATTAAGGGTTATGAAATTTGCCATGCAAAAATCTTTACCGTTATCTTCCTCAAGAAACTGTCTTATTACGCCTGCATCGGTATTGGAGCTGAATGGAAGTTCAGGAAATTTTTCCATGAAGTCTTCAATCTCTTTCTTCGTCATTGGGCCTTTCCAATTGAAATACCACCGCAAAAAGAGGACTTCTAACGCAATTCCAGTAATAAAAATTTCCCAAATCATTTTGTTATCCTGATTGTAAGATTAGTGTCGTCATTTGACTGAAGGTGACAGGTTTCCAAAGATACCGTTTATGGAGAAGCCTGATTACCTGCAACATCAATACCGAAATGTTAAGTCTTAATTCTTGTATTCATTTGGCAGCGCAACGGGGCCTTGAAAGCTTCTTGTTTCTTGCCCTTTAGCTGGAAACCAAAAATATACGGTAGTGGGTTGTGGTAATTCTAAAATCAAGGGCGTTTTGAGTTTGATCTCTCTTAAGGTGGCTCCTTCGGGAAACTCAAGTTGATCATCATTTCTGCCTGATCCAACCACTTCAACATAGTCATTAGTACCAATGGTCATGACTTTAAGGGTTCTACCAGCATCAAAAGCTAGAACGTGATCTTTATCAATTAAGCCTTTCTTAGGCAGCCCATCTTTTTCAGCGTCTTCCATATCTTCAACATATGCGTTTTGAACCCAATCGTAACCTGCGAAGGACTTTAGAGTGACTGTAGTTTTATCTAGTGTAGATCTTCTAAATAAGCAGTAGTCGTAAGAAGGAGTCGCAAGTCCAGTTAAAACAAAACCTGTTGGCATATCGGTAATTTTCTTAAAATCACCTTTTGAAACTGGAGTCGTGGCCATCCATATACCGCGACTTTCAAAATCGATGCACTCCATTAGTTTTGCATCTCTGTCAGCATCGATTGTGCAAGCATTTCCAAGACTAAGTTCGTTTAAAGCTTCCAATGTTTTATTCATCATGGTCTCCGCTGAGTGTGTCCAGTGCTGTCCTAATTTGTCGTTTCTGCTCGGGCTCAAAGGCTTCTAAGCATTCTGATTGCTCTAAAGTTCGGACGCGTAAGTTCCACTCTAATTAGTACCAATATAAGTTATGACATACAATATGTCATAACAATAAATTGGATGCAAGAACTCGTTTATCCGCAATTGGAAGATAAAATTGACTTTTTATTTAAAATGTCATTATATGTGACAATATCTATTATTGACTGGTCTTCAAAGTAAAAAATGAAAACTCGTAATGTCGATCAAAAGTTAGCGGTTATAACTGGCGGGTCTAGTGGGCTTGGGCTAGCTATTGGTGAAGCGCTCGCAAATGAAGGATTTGATCTTTTATTGATTGCCAGAGATGAATTGAAACTTACATCTGTGAAGCGCGAATTAACAGAAAAGTACAAAGTTAAAATCCACATTGCCAGTATTGATGTCACTAACCCTAAACAAGTAAGTTTATTAAGAGACATCGTTCTCAATATTGCTCCTAGCGCCGATTTGGTTGTTAATAGTGCAGGAATAGTGAGTGCTGGCCTACTCGTTGAGACTCCTCTAGAAGAGTGGGATCGCCTCTATGCTTTTAACGTTAAAGGTGTTGTTTCTGTTTTGCAGACTCTATTGCCGGATATGCTTATACAATCTGAGAACGATGGTGTTTCTAGGCACATTGTCAATATCGCTTCAGCCTCATCAGTATTAAATCTTGCTGGAATGGCCGCTTATAGCGCAACAAAGGCAGGTGTTATTACTATCAGTGAAACATTGGCGCATGAACTACATTCCAAAAATATTGGAGTAACCGCAGTCTGCCCAGAGTTCGTTAAAACACCCATAGGCTCAAGTTTGAAATTGTTTGGCAGAATGGATAGCCCTCGGTCCAGAAAACAAGTTCAGAAGATGTTTGAAAAGAGCACGATTACTCCAGCTGAATTGGCACAAAGAACGTTGGATGCTGTTTCCAAAAATTCAATTGTAATCATGGCTGGAAGACAAGCATCGTTAGCTAACGTTTTAAAGCGGATCGCACCTAACTTGTTTTTCAAGCTTATCCATAAGTTGTTTTCCTCCTCAAAGCAGTAGGTAAGGCCAGACATGTAGTTTCTAACTCTCCCAAATAAAATTTGAAAAATATAAGGAGTGTAAATTGAAAAAATACGGTTTAGTAGCATTAGCCGCAGCTTTTGTATTAATTGCGTTTATGAATAGAGAGAGCATCACGATAGCTTTATTAAAGAAAACGATTAAGGGGAATTTAGAAACCAGCTTGAAAGAGCAATTGGGTGACGGTTTACATGTGTATATATGTGGTGCAGGGTCACCAATGCCAGATATAAAACGTTCAGGCCCATGTACGGCAATAATTGTAAACGACTTAGTGCTTGTTTTTGATGTGGGCTCAGGTTCTTCACGAAATTTGTCTTTAGGCCAAATACCACAATCTCAGATTGGGGCTGTGTTTTTGACTCATTTTCACTCTGATCATATTGATGGGCTTGGAGAAATCATAATGCAAAGATGGGCGGCGAGTTCAGCGAAAGAGCCATTAGAAATTTATGGGCCAAATGGCCTTGGGAAAGTTGTAGATGGTTTCAATCAGGCCTATTCGCATGATGACAAATACAGAATGGCTCACCATGGAATGATTACCATGCCACCAGGGGGAAGGGATGCAGTATCAATGACATTTGAACAACCAGAGAAAGGTGTTTTAAGGACTGTTTATGAACTAAATGGCTTAACAGTTTCCGCTTTCTCAGTAGCTCATAGTCCTGTTGAAGCCGCTGTAGGGTACCGAATTGATTACCAAAACCGGTCCGTTGTAATAAGCGGAGATACTGTAAAATCAGAAAATATTATATTGCATGCTAAAGGTTCTGATTTATTGATTCATGAGGCGCTTTCTTCTGAAATCTTGGGGTTGATAACTGAACAAGCAGAAGCCGCAGGACGAAACAACATCGCAAAAATCACTCACGATATTCTCGATTACCATGCTACACCTTTAGAGGCCGCTGCAGTTGCTCAAGAAGCAAAAGTTGATTTTCTGCTATTCAATCACATAGTTCCGCCCCTTCCTTTAATCACAATGGAGGAAATGTTTGTTAAAGGGGTAGATGGGGTTTTTACAGGAGACTATGAAATATCAAAAGACGGTACATTGGTAACACTATCTTTAACAACTGACGAAATAACAATAAGAGAATTGATTTGGTAATTATTCTAAATCTAAAGACATTCGAATTTCGGCTTCGACAAATGACAATTTGTCCTGACCAAAAACAACAGTGTTAGAAAAACGAAAACATGGAACTCCCCACAGACCTAATGAATAAAGTTCTTCTAAATTTGATTTAGCCCAATTTTTCCAACCCTGATTATTGATCAGCATCTTTGCTTTTTGCCAATCTAAGCCTGACTCTTCAACAATTTTTCTCAAACCGGAGTCCGTTTCTGACTTAGTCCTTTCACCCCAAACTGCTCTCATAAAATTTTGCATGTATTGAATCTCTTTACCTTCTTCCCGTGCATATTCGAATAGCGAGTAACATCTTTCGACCCCAGTTCCTAAAGGGTCTGCAATTTTACCGAAGGGAAGTCCAAGCAACTTTGCTTCACGTTTCGTATCCAATGCTATATACAATCCTTTCCTAGGTGGAACTTTTAAGCCTCTCATCATCATCGGTAATACAGGTTTAAGAATAAGACTGATGTTGTAATGTTTTGCTAATTTCGCTGATTTCATTAAACCCAAATAAGAATAAGGACTGCGAACAGAGAAAAAAATCTCCAAGTTCATTCTCCTACTTTGGGAAGTTATTGCACTCTCGGAAAAAGGTAGGTAAAGCTTATGGAGTCTGTCGTATTTTACGAGTTTATCTGAGTGGTTGCTTACAATAAGACTATTGAGCCTATTTTCGAGGTGCTGCAAGCGCTCTAGTCCCCAATACCATTCATCTCCATAGTTAATGGTTGCAGATAAATAATGTCCGCCTTTTTTCAGCAGTTTCTCATTTTTGAGAAGTTGGCTAACATATAATTTTCGGTTTAGCTGCATGTCTCCACTAAGTAAGTTTTGAACATCGCTTTTACTTTCTCTCCAAAACGCATCAAATAGTGAGGTTGCAAGCTTTAAGAAATCAGGTTTTGACTCCCAAGCGACTAGTTGAAGGCTTGCCTGCATAAGTAATTGTGTGTTTTCGGTGACTAGCATTGGAGCTTTCAAACCATACAAACCAGCCATCTTTTGACAGTCTTCTAATACATTTTTGTCCCAAAGTTGAGGTTCAGGAAACATATCAAGTTGGCGTTTTTTAACAGTTTTGACGTCAAGCTCAACACCAAAACGTTGTTTTAGTTCAGGGAGAACTTGTAAAAGAAGATAGCTTGCGGGATCGTCAATCGCAATGTACACATTTAAGCAATGGGAGTAGCCTGCTTGTTGTCTTTTCTTTTCAAACTGATTTCGTATTCTAGCTTGTCTTGAATCGCTCAATAAAAACTCTGTAACGAGTGATCTGATCGTATTTTTCATAGCCCTCTAATTTCCTTGTCTGATTCAAAACCGATTCAGAGGAATCGAAATTACTTGCAAATTTGGACGGTTATATTAATGTCACATTATGTGTCAATATATAGTCAATAAACTTTGGAGTCAAAACCTTGGGAAAAGCTTATACCTTTTACGGATGGGAATTGTCCTACTTTGCCGGGAAGTTAAGAGGATACTTAAATTACAAGAAAATCGAATACATTCATAAAGATCCAAACTTTATTGATTTGATGTATCGATTTCCAAAGGTAATAGGTTCCTCTTCAATGCCTGTCATAAAAACAGATACAGGAGAGTGGTTGTCTGATACGACCGAGATAATTGAAAAACTAGAGAGAATTCATCCACAACCGTCTATTGAAGTCACCACACCACGATTAAAAATTATTTCAATGCTACTAGAGGCATGGTTTGACGATAGTTGGCTAACGCCGGCGCTGTATACAAGATGGTTGTTCCCTGAATCTTTCTCAGTCTTTAAAAATGAAGGAGGCAAAGCTCTACTTCCCTTTTTTCCCAAATTCATTAGAGAGTTTGCGATTGAAAAGACTGGAATGGCCCGCATGCGTTTGTATTTGTCAAGCATGGGCGTATCAGATTCACAAGTGAAAATCATAGATATGTGGTTACGTGAGCAACTGAAGGCACTCGATACTCATTTTTCATCACAAAAGTACCTTTTAGGCAATCGCCCGACAATTGCAGATTATGGTTTACTTGGCCCCATGTATGGTCATTTAAATAGAGACCCTTGGCCTAAAAAGGAGCTCATGGATAAACTGCCCAACCTTAGGAATTGGGTCTCTCGAACCCATGGTGGTTTCGACGACTATGACAAGCTTTCGGCAAATGATAAATTGCCTGAAACGCTATTGCCAATTTTACATACTGTGGCAAATGAGTTTATTCCTATGGTTAACACTACCGTTGAACTGTCTAAACAATACGTAATAAAAGCAAATAAGGTGAAAGGAGATAGGTTGCCTAGGCAATTTAAGAATGTTGAATTTCCGATGGGAGAGGGCGTCTTTAGGCGCAATGTTTTCAGTTATACACTCTGGATGATGCAGAGAATAAAAAGTGAATACGATCGCTTTGATGTTGATCAAAAACAGAGTGTAGATGCACTCTTGACAGAATTGGGTATGGGTAATTTAATGGAATCTTCTTTCGGACCCAAGTTAGAACGATCTGGTTTAGGCGTTAAGCTAGCTTAAGGTATGGTATTAAATCACTCCATGTTAATAACTTAACGCCAATTCAGAGTTGGTTGTTATGAGTTCAACATGTCAGTACGTCTCTAATCGCCTCTACGCACTGCTCAGGCTGATCTTGTTGAACGAAGTGACCTGCAGGAGATATTCTTCTATGTGGCATGTCCTTACAACCAGGAACATTTTGTAAAAACGCTTTGCCCAAACCTTTACTGACAGGATCATCATCAGAAAATGCTAGTAAGAATGGTTTGTCGAAGTCAGTTAGACTAGAAAGTGCCTGTTTGTTTTCTTCTACTTCAGCGTCATCCGGGAATAAAGGTACTAAAGAAGGAAAGACTCTTACTGCTGCCATGAAGCTTTCATCTGGAAATGGAGCATTAAATGCAAGTTTTTCAGAGTCGGTGAGTTTTCGAGCAGAGCCTATCTGATCCAACATACAACTAATGTCTAAAAATTCACTGCTTTCAGCAGCAAACTTCCGCCAATATAAAAAACCAGGAAAACCAGTTCTATCTCTAAATTTACCATCCAATTCTGATGCTTTAACGACGGGTAAGGTTTTATAGGCCTCCCTCAAAAATCCAACCATTTCACTTGGTATTGGACCGGCCACTAACCCTCCATTTGATAAAACTACGCTCGAGAATTTACTTTTATTATTTGCGACTATCCTTAGTCCAATGTTGGCTCCCCAGTCTTGAAGAAATACAGTTACATCAGAAACATTCATTTTTTCAAACCATTGACCGATCCAAGTAACATGTCTTGCATATGTATGGTCACTTTGCTGTGTCGGCTTATCTGAGCGGCCAAATCCGATAAGGTCTGGAGCAATCACTCTATATCCAGAATCCACTAATAAAGGGATCATATCTCTATACAGATAACTCCACATGGGTTGACCGTGCATAAGAAGAATTATCTTACCATCGCGTGGGCCTTTGTCTAGATAATGGAGTCTTAATAAACCTCCCTCAGTATCATCAATTTCCATATAATTCGGAGCAAATGAATAACCTTGTAAGTTTTCAAATCGTTCTTCTGGTGTTCGTTTAAATTCCATAGCTCTTATTTTTAAGTAATGTCATACATGGTGACAATATATAATCTATTGAGCGTCGCAATGTCAATAAATTTGTTAATTTGCATCCATTCCAGACGCTCAGAATTATAATTTCATAACTAAAAGCACCTGTAGCAATCAGACAAAAAGCATCCCAAAAGCAGAGATAGCTATACCTCAAATTTATAAACATCCTAGGTCATTCCCACGAAAGTGGGAACCTCTAAAACAGCTTAATAAATATAATAAAAGCCATTTTCAAAAAAGCTCAAATACGTTGTTTTTTATAAATCACGCCTTGATTGCGGGAGGTTCCCGCTTTCGCGGGAATGACGAGAGGGATGTTTCCAATGACGAGAGGGATGTATCTAATAAATAGTGCACAATCCGTCCGGAAACTGCCTCTTAGCTGTCTAAAATTAGATCAGCAAAAACAGCAGATTTATTAAAAATAGTATGACACTTCATTATTAGCCTCCGAAGCCGTAGGTCACGCGTTCGAATCGCGTCGGGAGCGCCATTTTTTGCAACTTTGAAATTAGTTAATTAATTGCCACAAGACCCATTATGGTTGTGTGTATAAATTTCTATTGTCCAGTATTCATTTCTGTCTCCATCAGTATGTTTGAGGGGATTTCTTGTTTCCCCATCGATACATCCTTTTTTTACTCTTTGCATGGCTTCTAAAGCATCTTCAAGTATTGACATTGACGAGTCGGAGCTCGCTAAACCATGCATTCAAACTACTCAAACACCTGTACCTCACCGTTTTTAATGACGGTGTCGACATATTTGAGCATGTTGATATCAAACAAGGGGTTGCCATCAACAATAATGATGTCGGCAAGTTTACCGGCCTCAACTGTGCCGAGCTGATCGCCTTTTCCTAAAATTTCAGCGTTTGTTTTGGTGGCTGCGGTAATGACTCTAGATTCGGTCATGCCGCTGTCGACGAGCGCCGACATTTCTCGCCATATGGCATCAGAATGAAAATTAAGAGGGCTGGCGGCATCGGTGCCTACGCCAATATAAGCGTTACTGTTAATAAACTGTTTAGCGTTAATCTTGGCGTTGCGTATTTCGTCGGGTGTGTCGTGAAAATAACCAAGCCGGTGGAAATGAGTAAAGCTGCGTTGTAATTCTTGATAAAGGTCGGCGGGCATATCGCTTTGCATTTGTGGTGTGTCAAGACGCCCCGGATTACTTAAAGTTGCAGGATACACCCAAATTCGATGTGCAATGGTTTGTATAACGGGCGTGCGAGACTCGGCTATTTGGTGCAGTAAATCCTCGGGATATGGCGGCATTTTTGCACTGCCGACATGCTGCAATACATCAATTTTAGCTTTTAAGGCATTACGTATAGCATCTACTTTATATAAATGCGCATGCACTTTAATGTTGTTTTGATGAGCCACTTTTACCACAGCTTTATAGTCTTCCAGCGTTAGCCCTAACCATAATTTAATCACATCAACACCTTGGTCAATTAAGTATTGGGCCTGCTTTGCCGCTTGCTTGGGTGAGTCAATCACTATTTGATATGAATCGGGCACTCCACCGAGCTTTATTCGCGTTATCCAGGGGCCTGAAACCGACAGTCTTGGGCCCAAGATATTCCCTTTGTTGATAGCTTCTTTAATGTCTAGAATCGACAAGGGACTGCCCAGATCAACAGCACTAGTAATGCCAGCTCGCAACATTTGTTTAGCTGCAATGGGCATTATTTCAGCTAAACGTTCTGTGCCTTTTATATAGCTATAATATTCGTCGTAGTCGCCATGGCCAATTAAGTCGAGATGCATGTGTAAGTCAATCAGCCCGGGTAACACCGTTTTGCCTCTCGCATCAATTAGTGTCGTTCCTTCAGGTATCTCAATAGTATGGGCAGGACCTGCATCTATGATGATATTGCCTTTAATCAACACTGTTGCGTTGTGAATAGGTGGCGTTTCGTAGCCGTCTATCAGCATACCGCCGGTGATAGCGGTATATTGATTATCATCAACCGCAAAGGCATGAAACCCAAGCAAATAAACGCCAAGTACCAGTATGATCAGAGAGCTTAAATAGCGTTGCATGCTTATCGGCCTTTTAAATATCCGCGGGAAGGAATAAAAAGAATAAACAAAATGGCACGGGCATACAAGTGAGTGGGTCATGCTTCAGTTACAACAATCACTGAAGCATGCGGTCAAACCCTATGGCTAACGCCTCACATAAGTTTTGTCGAATAGTTTACTGCGCAAAGTAAACACCAAAGCACAAAAGAACAAAACGAAAATAGCTGGTGAACTGACCTGAGCAATAGTCGGGATGGCGATGTTTGCGTACGATAAGGTAAATGATTCACCGGGGTAATCTAGATGACGGCCTCTTATTATCATGCGTCCGTCCAAGGAATAAGAGGTCGCGTTAGAGTATAAGCTGAAGAAGTAACTATCCTCTTGTGGGTTTGGGAACAAATTTGAAACCACTAAGGGAGTGAAAAAGTTAAAGTTGAGGGTGTCACCATCAGCTGAGCGACTTGCTTGGTTTGGCCCTCTGTCGCCCAAACCATCGGTACGATAATTCACATCGAGTGAAAAATCGGAATAACCAAAAATGGTGGCGGAATCGATTAAAAAATTTCCGCTGGTATTGTTGAATAAGGAAATAATACGTGGACTAAAAATCAACTCCCCCGTCATTGTTGAGCGAACCACGCGATTTTGCACAGCCACGCCAACTTGGAAAAAGGGATTGCCTCCAATAATGGCAAAGTCGTCGATTATTTCGTCATGTAATACTGAACCGCCTAACCTAGGTTGTTCCGCGAAGGTCGTAGCGGTCACGTCAATTGTTTCACCAGCCAGTAATAATGTTGCTTGAGCGCTTTGAGATGCAGCGAAACCCAAAAATATTAAACTAATAAGTGTCATCATTTTTTTTAGTGTAATAAGCATATTCTTTCCTCATTGTGTTAGCTTCTTCCAATCACTTGTTCAATGATAAACTTCATAACAAATATTACATGAGTAATAGCACCTATATTTCGTTTGATTACCCCCTAATTTTAGTTGTTTGAGGTGCTTTTATTACCGAAGCAATAATAAATCAGCAAAGATGAACTATTTTACAAAATAAGCTTAAGTATCTTCACTGTTGCGCCGATTGAATGTTAAGGCCAATTAGTGCAACTCTATAGAGAGAAAAATTTTGAGCATTTTCAATAAATTTAAGATCAGTGTGTCAGAGCAACAAGCTGCAAAAGATACAAGTTCGGAGCAAGAAAATTTGCTCACACAGTATAAACAAGTAATGATTTCTAGCTCAATGCCTAGCTTACTTTGTGATACAAAAGGAATGATAAGTTTTGCAAACGACGCTGCAAAGTCTTTACTCGGAAAATATTCCCAAGATATTCATTCTTGCCTTCGTGATTTTAACTTAGCCACGATCGAAAATTACAATGTTAACGCGTTCATCAAGCCACAGCAGTTTGGTGGCTCAACTGCTAATAAATTAAATAAGCAATCATTTGAACTTGAGTTTGACCAATTTCACTGTACTTTGAATTTTGTCCCTTTGTATAGCTCGCAGCAAACATATGTAGGCATAATGGTAGAGTGGATAGATACGACTGTTCTTAAAAAGAAATCATCGATAGTAGCATCGATTGACCAATCTCAAGCGGTCATAGAATTTACGCCCAAAGGGATTATAAAAAGTGCAAATGATAACTTTTTAGCGGGTATGGGTTATGAATTGTCAGAATTAATAGGCCAACACCATAGTTTGTTTATGCCTGAAAACGAGAAAAATTCTGCCGAATATAAAGCGTTTTGGCAGCGTTTAGAAAAAGGTGAATTTTTTCAAGCAGAATTCAAACGCATTGCTAAAGGAAATCGGGAAATTTGGCTATCTGCCTCTTACAATCCTTTATTTGATAAACATGGCAAGGTTACGAGTGTTATAAAATTTGCGACAGACATTACAGAAAATAAACGCCAAACAATAGACTTTATTGGCCAGGTAGATGCGATTAATAGGTCTCAGGCGGTTATTGAGTTTGATATGGACGGCACAATTAGGACCGCAAATGATAACTTTTTAGCGGCTGCTGGTTACCAGTTAAATGAAATCGTTGGTAATCATCACCGTATATTTATGACCAAAAATGATGCCAAGAGCGATAAATACAAAGCGCTTTGGGATGATCTTAACAAGGGCATATTTTTTGCCGATGAAATAAAACGAGTCAGAAAAGACGGTTCAATTATATGGTTGCAAGCATCTTATAATCCAGTCTTTGATGATAACGGCAAGCCTTATAAAGTTGTAAAATATGCGGCAAATGTAACTGAACGTAAAGAAACGATTGAATCTATACGTAAGGTGATTGATAAACTGGCTGCTGGTGATCTTACCGCAAACATTGACATCGATCAGCAAAACGAGCTTTATAGCTTAGGACATGCTTTAAATAGTTTTATCCAAAACCTATTGGGTATTATTGAAGAAATGAATGAAGCATCTGTCACGATCAAAAATGCTTCCACTGAAATCGCAAAAGGTAATTCTGATTTATCGGTAAGAACCGAGAAACAAGCTGCTAGCATTGAGGAAACCGCTTCTACAATGGAAGAGCTTACCAGCGCGGTGGGAGAAAATTCTAAAAATGCAAATCAAGCAAATAGACTAGCTGTTCAAGCTTCGCAGGTTGCGACAAAAGGCGGCGATGTGATTGAGAAAGTCGTGACGAATATGGCCTCTATTACAGAATCGTCACGTAAAATATCTGATATTATCAGTGTGATTGATGGGATTGCCTTTCAGACCAACATATTGGCACTAAATGCAGCGGTTGAAGCAGCTAGAGCGGGTGAACAAGGCCGCGGATTTGCGGTTGTTGCAACTGAAGTAAGAAATTTGGCGCAGCGTTCAGCCAATGCAGCAAAAGACATTAAAGAATTAATTACCGATTCAGTCACAAAAATAGAAGAAGGGAATGGTTTGGTAGAGGAGTCGGGTGGAACAATGGAACAAATTGTTACCTCGGTGACTGAAGTAAACAAAATAATGTCGCAAATAGATACTGCATCCTCTGAGCAGGCGGCTAGTATCTCTGAGCTTGGGAATGCTATTAAACAAATGGATGATGGAACTCAACAAAATGCTGCCTTGGTAGAAGAAGCGGCAGCAGCATCTGAAAGCATGCAAGGACAAGCAGTGCAGTTGGCGAACATTGTTTCTAAATTCCAATTATAGGTTGGATTAATGTGTGAGCGATTAGTTGTATAGTTTCAACATGCCTTCACTAGAATTACTGTGACTAAAGGACTTTATTGCGACCTGCTTCCTTGGCTTTATAAAGTTTTTTATCCGCTTCGTTAATAGCATTATCGACTGATTGCTCGGGGTCAAGTATGGCCAAACCTACACTCATACTCATGTGTATTTGTTTTGTATTGTAACTGACAGGCGAGTTGTCGATAGCGGCTCGTAATCGCTCTGCCAGTGCGTAAGCTTGCTTTTGTGCAGTTTCGGGAAGTAGGATTAAAAATTCCTCCCCGCCCCATCGGGCTAGCTTGTCTTGTTCTCGCAAGTTCATCTTTAATAGTTTTGTTAATTCTACTAGTGCATGGTCACCACCATCATGACCAAATTTATCGTTAATTTCTTTAAAATAGTCGATATCACAGAGTAATATACAAGCATTACGTCCACTGCGCTTTGAGCGAGCATATTCATGCAGTAAATGTTCTTTCATCCCCCTTCTATTTGGTGCTTTGGTTAAGGGGTCGGTCATTGCTTGTTTTTCAAATTTGTCGCTTAATTGTTGGGTATGTCTAATGGCTAATTGACGGCTATATTCGTAAAAACCAAACAAAAGACTTACCGTTAAAAATGAAAATAATATTCTCGATGCGAAATCAAAGGTATAGCTCGTTGCCAAAAAGGAATCTGCTGGGTAAAACAACATCATTCCAACTACTGTTAAAAAAAGAAATAAATATGTACCACCTAATTTCAAACCACCAAAAAAGAATACGACGGGAGGGACTATGTATATCCACAGAGGGCCAGTATTGCTTTTTCCGCCGGAATATACCAAATAAAGCATCAAAACAATTAAGCATGTTTGCACGATATTGGCTGACCACTTGTAGCTATTTTCGTGCTTAACAAAGCCATTTAAAAAATGAGCAAATGCAAATATACACCCTGCTATAAAAAGACTAATCCCTAATGCGTGGTTATTATTAACAAAAGCTGAAATTGACATCAAAAATGTGATGCTGTAGCCAATGATAGAAAAAAAGTTGGCAACCACAATACGCTGCCGATTGGTGGCATTGTGGGAGTCATGTACACCATACTCCAGTAATGCAACCGCGGCTTTTTGTGGCCAATTAAGCATGTATAAAGTCCCCAGCGAGATAAGTATATGAAACGCTACACCTTGTTTGTTCTGCTTTTTACTATCTTGTTTGGATGTTTAGAACTTTAACTTTAGTATAGTTATTAACATATTGTATACATGATGAGAACACATATTCAAGCAAAAATAAGTACTATACGAAGTGTAGTTACCATCGTCATTATTGAGCCTAATTGAATAATCTTTAGACGAATCAATATACTTAGCATGTTTTATTATTTTGTTTGGGCTCGAACTAGCTAATGCGCCAATTGCTATATCGTAAAGTCTATAATTTGATGATAAAAATATAATATTACTATTGTTCCGTTATAGTGAAGGTGCGACTATGTATGATGTATACATTGTGAATTTGGGCAATAAAAATAGTGCTTAGGATATAAAGTAATGAGTAAAAATAGATTGGTAGAATTTGCCAATAAACTACCTAAAGCAGAACTACATATTCATATTGAGGGTAGCTTAGAGCCTGCTTTAATGTGGCGACTGGCGCAAAAACATAACATTACTTTGCCCTTTGAAAGTGTTGAAGCAATAGAGCACGCTTATCAATTTGAAGACTTGCAGAGTTTTTTGGATTTATATTACCAAGGCGCAGATGTGCTTAGGGATGAAGACGACTTTTACACCTTAATGTGGTCATATTTGTGTAAATGCCATGAACAAAAAGTAGTACATACAGAAATTATGTTCGACCCACAAACTCATACTGCTCGTGGCATTGATTTTTCTATATTTATGGAGGGTTTTAAGAAGGCAATAGCACAGGCAAAACAAGAATTTGGCATGTCGGTATACCTCATATTGTCTTTTTTACGTCATCTAAGTGAACAGAGTGCGTTTGACGCCTTATACCAAGCTAAACCTTATTATGAAATGATAAAGGCGGTTGGGCTTGATAGTTCCGAATTAGGCAATCCGCCAGAGAAATTTGAAAAAGTTTTCGCTGAAGCCAAATCATTGGGGTTTAAACGTGTAGCACACGCTGGAGAAGAAGGACCACCTTCTTATATTTGGGGAGCAATTGAGTTATTAGATGTTCATCGAATTGACCATGGCGTGCGTAGCAGTGAAGATTTAGCACTGATTGAATACCTAAGAAAGCATGAAATTCCGTTAACCGTATGCCCATTGAGCAATGTAAAGCTTTGTGTTGTCGGTAGCATGCAAGAACACAATATTCTTAGCTTATTGTCTCAAGGCTTATTGGTAACCGTTAACGCTGACGACCCTTCTTACTTTGGTGGTTATTTAAATGAAAATTATGCTGCTATTATCGAAAATTTAGACATTAGTGAGCGGCAAGTAAAGCAACTTATTGTTAATGGATTTCGTGCTAGTTTCTTGCCTGATGCAGCCAAACAACAATGGATAGCAGATATAGAAAACAAAAGCATATTAGACTGAGTAGTTTTTTATTGTGCATACAAAGTGTATTCAAGTTTTGTATGCATATTTACCTAAACCTAACTCTTCTATGACTTTATCAATATGCGCTTTTGCAGCTTTACTCGGCCCAGGATAATCACCAGATATTGGTACATTTCCCATGTATCCAATGTCTTTCATACCCTCTTTTGAGCTGAAGAAAGCGGCAAGAACAATGCCTTTAAAACGCGAAAATGCCTCAGTGGCTTGCGCATATTCGCTTTTTACATCATCAACGGGATAGGCGATATTTTCTATTATTCGTTTTTGATTTGAATCGCTTAATTGAACAAACGAGGTTTTAAATTGGTGGTCCGACTCAATATCCAACCACAATAACAAATTAAGAATTTTGGTGCGGTCTTGCTGTTGTGTTGAATATGGAGCGCTTATCCATTCGTCTATCACGTCTGGGACATTCACTTCAGAAGCTGATGGAACATTGCCTTCTCTTGGGACGACAATGTCTGAAAGTACAGCGCAGAGTGTTAATTCGTCGGCGCTTAACGTTCGCGGCCAAGGCGATTTAGGTGGAACAATCAAATTTGGATCTTTGCCATATCCTTTGGTAGTTATTGCACTTGGTTGTATATTTGGCCATCTATTTTTGGTCGATGTTTGTTTTAGCGTTTCATTTCCCAACAACCTACTTGCCGGTGTCATGGCGCTAGCCGCTTGCGTTGAACTTGCCGCAATAAGTGCTCCTAACCACTTGAGTGACTCTCTTCGATTCATTGTAGATTTATAAGTAGGCTGTTCTGGTTTAGGTTTATGCATGCTGTATGTCCCCCAAATTGCTATTGGTTTGCCCAAAACCAACATATTCGCGGTTTAGTTGCCCGTCTATTAAACGCTCACTCAACCAAGCCGCATTTCGCATGGCTAGCGTCATAATGGTTAAGGTACAATTTTTATGTGGGTTGGAGGCAAAAACGCCCGCGTCCATTATAAACAAATTTGGGCAATCCCATGTTTGTCCCCATTGATTCGTGACAGAATCTTTAGGCGAACTGCCCATACGAGTAGTCCCTACCTCGTGTATAATGGAGCCGCCTTTTGAGATCGCTTGTTCTGCGCAAGGCAGTTCACCAACACTTGCGCCCATACTTTCAAGTATGTTTTTGGCTGTTTTTAGTCCATGCTCTATTTGCTTAAGTTCATGTGTTGACCAACTAAAGTGAAAGCGGGCAACACCAATGCCCCATTTATCTTTCACTTTAGGATCGATATCCATATAGGTGTTGTCATTGGGCAGCATTTCTCCCCTCAAGGCAAATCCAATGTATGCACCATAATCTCGTTTTACTTGTTGTTTGAGGGTCTTTCCATAGCCATGGTAATAGTCTGCAATCCATGAACTAGGTTGTCTAAAACCGCTGCTAATTTCAAAATGATAACCGCGTGGAAAATCAAGTTCGCCCGTCTCTTGAGCCTTATGTCCCCACCAGGGTATAAACAAATGGTTTGCGGTGTGTCCATCTTCGTTATAGCGGGGGCGATTTTGCAAAGCTGGAATGCTGGCACCCAACCATGCACCCGTCGAATCCATTAAATTACGACCTACCTGACCACTGCTATTAGCTAGACCATTAGGATGATGTTTATTCTTAGAATTTAATAAAATACGCGCTGATTCGCAGGCGCTTGCCGCTAAAATCACCACTGGTGAAGCAACGCTGACAACATTGTCTACATTGTTTTTATCGACATAGCTAACCGCATTTACATGCCCTTGTTGGTCAACATCAATTGACTTAACCATGGCGTTTGTAATGACTTTTAGATTACCGGTCGCTTTTGCCATAGGAAGAAGCGAAGTGGTCGTCTGAAAAGCAGCACCAATTGAACAACCTCGGCCACATGGAGTGGCATAAAAACAAGCAGCGCGATCGTCTAATGGTTTGGTCAGCACTGCTCTATGCATTGGCACTGCGTCAATACCATGTTTTTTGGCCGCCGCCGCCACCAATAACTCTGTTACTCGTGGCACAGGGGGTGTTTGCAAAATACCATCTGAAGAGGGTGGCATGTCATCAAGCCCTGTATTTGTGCCACACACGCCAACTAAAGCTTCTGTTTTGTCGTACCAAGTAGCGATATCTTCGTAAACCATTGGCCAATCTGCACCCAAACCGTCGCGTGTTTTGCCCTTAAAATCGTGTTCACTAAAACGCAAGGAGTAACGTCCCCAGTGATTTGTCCGGCCACCCAGCATACGCGCTCGCCACCACATAAAATCACTATCACTTGCGTTAGTGTATGGTTCGTTAGGTACTTGCCAACCACCGTCAACGGTCGCATCATAAAAACCAAATTCTTTATCAGAATTTCCACCACCCATCAAAGGCGCTTGCGCGTTTGTTTGAAACATAGGGGTCTCGGTTTTTGGATCATAATCCCTGCCAGCTTCGAGCATAAGCACTTTATGGCCAGCTTTAGTCAACACATAAGCGGCCATGGCACCACCTGCACCTGAACCAACTACTAGCACATCATGCTCAAAATTTTCATCCTGTGGTTTGTTTATTGATTCAGAACTCATGTCACAGCGCTCTAATTTTTATATTCTTAAATGCAACAACATCACCATGATCTTGTAACCCAATATGCCCCGATTTGTTTTTTGCAAAACCCTGCCAAGTCGCAAACTTTGAATTGGCGACAAGTTTGTTCCAACCTGAACTACCAATCACAATGCTTAAGGTATTAACCTCGTTTTGCCATACTTGTAAATGCATATCTTTCAATTTAATTTTAATTTGATTCCATTTTCCAGCCGGTTTGTGCGAGGAGACAGGTGACGCAAGCATGTCGTACATTGAGCCAGAGAGGCGCGAATCAACCTTATTGTCGGGATGTCGCTCGTTATCTAAAATTTGTACTTCAGGGGCGTGTGAATATATGTGCTCGCCATTTTCATCTGCAAGAATAAAAATACCGCTATTGCCGACTTCAGCAATTTTCCATTCGAGAGAAAGCTCAAAATGTTGATATTGTTTTAAGCTTAAGATGTCACCGCCGCCTTTTTGAGTTAATACCATGGTGCCATCTATAACCTGCCATTTTGGCGATAAGGTATCGCTTTTGAAATTTCGCCATTGCGACATATCTTTGCCATTGAATAACAACTCCCACCCTATTGATTTTTCTTGTTCTGTTAGTTGGTTGTCGTGGTGTTTTGCATTTACCAAAAAAGCTCCCATCAGAGTAGTTAGTGCAATACAGTAAGTGAGAATTGATTTAAATTTATGCATATAGGGCGTTCCAAATGATAGTCAGCTGACAGCATACGAAATTTACAAAAAAGTAACAAATGAAAATCAGTCAGACGATTAAACTAACGATTCTATGATTGGTTTTGTTGGTGACGATATTGATTGGGCGTTAAGTTGAAGTGTTTTTTCATAACTGAATAGAAATATTGGGTAGAAGGGTAACCCGACTCTTCGGCAATTTGACTCAAAGACTTTTGTGTTTCGTGCAATAACTTACATGCAATATCGACTTTTTCTTGATGGATTTGTTGATGAATACTATGCCCAATTTCGGCACTAAAACGAGCTTCGAGGTTGGATCTTGAAATCCCGACAAAGTCGAGGACTTGGTCAGTTTTTATGCGTTTTGTCGCATTTTGTCGAATAAAGTGCATAGCTTGAATAACGTAGGGATCTTGTAACGCTTTAAAGTCGGTTGATTGACGCTGAACAACTCCTAAAGGTGGAATGAGTTTTCGTTGAAACTGTTTTTGAATTTGTGACGGCGGCCGATTTAAGGCTTTATCGAGTGCTTTAGCCGCTTGAAAACCCATCTCAAAACAGCCTTGGCTCACAGAGCTTAAACTTACGCGGCTTAAATTTCTTGCGATGTCATCGTCATCAACACCCACAATGCATACTTGATCAGGCACCACTAAATTGAGGCTGTCGCAAACTTGTAATAAGTGTCTTGCTCGAGCGTCTGTAGCGGCAATTATACCCACGGGTAACGCTAATTCTTCAATCCAAGCTGCCAATTTTTGCATGGCATCAGCCCAAGTAGAGGCTTTTGTTTGTTGACCAATATAGCACTGGTGTTTAAAGCCATTTTGAGCACATAATTTTTCAAACGCAGATTGACGTTCTGTGGCCCATTTCCATTGTGCAGATTTCGGTAAACCATAAAAACCGAAATTGGCAATGCCTTTACTTTTTAAGTGTTCAAAAGCAGCGGTAATAACCGCGGTATTATCGGTCGCTATATAGTCAACAGCGGGGTAGTGTGATGAATTTTGATATGAACTGCCCACAGCCACTTTGCATTTATCAAAATCTTCAAGAGCCGCTACAATTTTTGGGTCATCGTAATCAGCAATTACACCATCTACCTCCCAAGAAGCGAGATCAGTAATACGTGTTAAGCAGTCTTCTTCTAAAAAGATATCCCAACTGACTTTTGACGATTGTAAAAAATGCCCAATTCCTTCGATAACTTGACGGTCATAGACTTTGTTTGCATTAAACAATAGACCCACTCGGAATTGTTGTTGCTTAAACATAGTCGCTCACACTAAAAGTCAGACTTCAGAATTGTTGTCTTCAATTTTGGGTGATGATAACAATTCAATAACAAAATTACGAAATTTATTTATGTAATTTCGTAATTGCAGTGTTTCTTGTTTCAGGTGAGCATGCAGGTCAGAATTTATTATCAACAAACAAAGCGGTGTGAAATAAATGTATCTTGGAGTCGATTTAGGCACGTCGGGAATAAAAGTTATCGTCATGAATGCTGAGGGAAGCATCTTGGCAACAGCTCAAGAGAGTTTAGATGTTTCGCAACCAGCTCCCTTGTGGTCAGAACAAGCGCCGGCGGATTGGTGGAGTGCGTTTGACAAAGCCATGTTGACCTTGGCAAAAAAAGGTTTGTTAAACACTATAAAAGCCATTGGTTTGTCGGGTCAAATGCATGGAGCAGTTCTTCTAGATAAGCAAAATAAGGTATTACGTCCGGCCATTTTATGGAACGACGGTCGCAGCGCACAACAGTGTGAAGAGCTTGAAATTAATGTTCCGCAAAGTCGTTTGATAACTGGCAACATGATGATGCCTGGTTTTACTGCGCCTAAATTACTGTGGGTAAAACAAAACGAACCTGATGTCTTTGCTAAAGTGGCTAAAGTCTTATTGCCTAAAGACTACCTTCGATTTTTACTTTCAGGCGATTTTGTTTCAGAAATGTCAGACGCTGCAGGTACCATGTGGTTAGACACCGGCAAGCGCGCTTGGAGTGAAGACTTGTTGGAAGCAACGGGTTTGCGTATTGAGCATATGCCTTCCTTGGTAGAAGGTAGTCAAATAACAGGGCATGTGTCATTAAAATTAGCAGAACGTTGGGGGCTTCAGTCAGCTTTACCGATTGTTGGCGGCGGGGGAGACAACGCTGCCGGTGCCATTGGTGTTGGGCTAACAGAGCCTGGCCAGGCAATGATATCTTTGGGTACATCGGGGGTTTATTTTGTAGTGGCTGACACTTACAAGAGTAAGCCAGAAAAAGCTGTGCATAGTTTTTGCCATGCATTACCAAACAAATGGCATTTAATGTCAGTACTGTTAAGTGCAGCGAGCTGTCTACAATGGTTTGCAGACAAGATTGTTGAGCAGAGCGTAGCTGACTTGTTTGAACAACTAGAGCAAGCATTGAATGACAACCCTGAAATCCTTGATAGCCGCCCTTATTTTCTGCCTTATTTGAGTGGCGAACGCACGCCACACAATAATCCTCATGCGCAAGGAAACTTTTTTGGTTTAACGCATGCAACTAACAAAATAGCTATGTTTTATGCGGTGTTAGAAGGGGTGTCTTTTGCTTTTGCCGATGGCGTTGATGCCTTGCATGCCTCGGGGGCGAGTGCCAAAGAAATCACGGTAATTGGTGGTGGGGCGCGCAGCCCCATATGGCGACAAATGTTGTCTGATGTATTGAACAAAACAATAGTTTTTAGAAGTGGTGGGGAAGTTGGTCCTGCTCTTGGGGCGGCTCGTCTGGCGCAAGTTGCCACCGACTCTACGCGTAATATGTTAGATATTTGTCCACAACCACCTATTGTTGAAACACATACGCCCAATTTGCTAAACCACGCAAAATTTATCAAAAGGCGCGACACATTTACGCGTTTATACTCGCAATTGAACAGTTTGTTTATTTAAAGCAATAATCTAATTTTAATAAAGGAAACCATTATGTCGACTTATTTTAGCCAGGTGCCTAGCATCAAATATGAAGGTGTAGATTCAGACAAGCCCTTAGCTTTTCACCACTATAATCCTAATCAAGTAATTTTAGGCAAAAGTATGCAAGAGCACTTACGTTTTGCTGCCTGCTATTGGCATAACTTCTGTTGGGACGGCGCTGATGTGTTTGGTCAAGGAACTTTTGGTCGACCTTGGTTGCAACCGGGCGATGCCATGGAAAGAGCCAAGCAAAAAGCAGATGCCGCTTTCGAATTTTATTCAAAACTAAATATTCCTTATTATTGCTTTCATGACATTGATGTTGCGCCCGAGGGTGACAGCCTGAATGATTATATTAATAACTTTAGCGCGATGGTCGACGTGCTTGAACAAAAACAAACAGAAACCGGTGTGAAATTGTTATGGGGTACGGCAAATGTATTTAGTCATCCTCGCTATGCCGCTGGTGCTGCATCTAACCCAAACCCGGAAGTGTTTACTTATGCGGCGACGCAAGTTTTCCATGCAATGAATGCGACAAAACGTTTAGGCGGCGCAAACTACGTATTATGGGGTGGGCGAGAAGGTTACGAAAGCCTACTTAACACTGATTTAAAACACGAACGTGAGCAGCTTGGTCGTTTCTTTACCATGGTAGCGGAGCATAAACAAAAGATTGGTTTTACAGGAGATCTGCTTATTGAGCCTAAGCCACAAGAGCCCACTAAGCACCAATACGATTATGATTCAGCAACGGTATATGGTTTTTTGAAGCAATTTGGTTTAGAAAATGAATTCAAAGTAAACATAGAAGCAAATCACGCAACTTTAGCAGGCCATTCCTTTCATCATGAAATTGCGACAGCTATTTCGCTGGGCATTTTTGGTAGTATCGATGCTAACCGAGGTGATGCACAAAATGGCTGGGATACCGATCAATTTCCAAACGATGTAGCTGAACTCACTTTAGTCATGTATGAAATTTTGAAAGCCGGTGGCTTTGGTTCGGGCGGCTTGAACTTTGACTGTAAGTTACGTCGTCAAAGTAGTGACCCTGCGGATTTATTCCACGGACACATTGGGGGTATGGATCATATGGCATTGGCACTCAAAAAGGCCGCAGCAATATTAGAATCTGACTTCTTAAAAGCTAAGGTTGATGCACGCTATGCTGGTTGGAATAGTGATTTTGGTGGCGCTATTATGCAGGGCGAACACAGCTTAGAAAGCCTCACAAAGCATGCAATTAGCAATGCTATTTCACCCGAGCATAAAAGTGGCCAACAAGAGTTGCTAGAAAATCAAGTTAACCGTATTTTGTTTGGCTAACTAACGGAGTGTGTTTAGCTGCTAGTATTTCGACATTGCTGCGACCTACCCGTCGTTGCTGCGAAGGCAGCAATCTCCAGACTTCAGTGTTACGTTGTGGAGCTCTCCACTTTCGTGGAGATGACAGAGTGGGCGTGTGGAGATGACAGAGTGGGCGTGTGGAGATGACAGAGTGGGCGTGTGGAGATGACAGAGTGGGAGTGTGGAGATGACAGAGTGGGCGTGTGGAGATGACAGAGAAAGACGTCAAAGCGCTCGATAATCTAGTCTCTTTTTCTGCTCATTTATGGCAAGAAATCTGATAAAGTGTTTGTGACTTAAAAGAGGACGCCATGAAATTTGTACAGATAAAAGCACCTAAAAAGAAAAAAATTGCGCTGGTTGCTCATGATAATATGAAGCCTGTTTTAAGTAAGTGGTGTGCAACACATCTTTTAGAGCTTAAAAATCAGGAGTTATTTGCAACAGGGACGACAGCCTCCAAAATAACTAACGATACCGGTTTAAGCGTGAGTCCCTTGCTAAGTGGACCCATGGGTGGTGATCAGCAAATTGGGGCTAAAATAGCAGAGCGAAGCTTGGACATGTTGATTTTCTTTTGGGACCCTTTGGCTTCAATGCCTCATGATCCAGACGTAAAAGCATTACTAAGAATAGCGGCTGTTTGGAATATTCCAGTGGCTTGTAATCCTAGTAGCGCTGACTATTTAATCAGTTCGCCACTGATGCAACAAGAAAATGAATACCGCGTACCTGATTATACCGCTTATCAACAAGCTCGCGAATAACACATGGTCATTATGTTCCCTAAAAACAGCTTACTTTGTTGTAATCGCTTTTAAATGAGACACCGTATATATATCGACGAAAGATTTAATAAATATAAGAAAATGGAGTTAATTTACATGTTTAAAATACCCTTTAAACAAAGCCTTTTAGCGGGCTTTTTAGCAAGCTCAGCTATTTCGGTCAACGCGAATACCTTTGAAATTGAACATTTGCCTAAGATGCAAAGTGCAGGCAACATTACCGTATCTCCAAATGGAAAAGTAAGTGCTTACACTGTTTCTACTCCTCGCGATATCATGGCTGGAGACAAAGATGGAAGGGCTGATAGCCATTTGTACATGATCATTGACGATGCAGATCCAATAAAATTTATTGGTGGTCATGGCAGTGTTTCTGCTTTGCAGTTCAGTAATGACGGTAAAACGCTATATTTTAAAACCAAAAGAGACGACGATAAAAACACAGCTTTATACTCTATTTCCTTAAGCGGTGGTGAAGCGAGCAAAGTCTTTGAATTTGAAACAGCAATGGGTGATTACGCCATGTCTGCTGATGGACAATCCTTGTATTTTGTCGCAAAAGAAAAAGACAAAGCGGAAGACTTGAGTAAAAAAGGCTTCAAAGCTTATGCATTTGAAGAAGACTATCGATTAGCGTCGTTATGGATGGTCGATTTAGCGGGTACCGATCCTGAAGCTAAAAAGTTATATGATCAAGGCCACGTTAGCAGTTTTGAATTGTCAAACGACGGCAAAACTTTAGTTACCGCGGTGGCACCCACAAATTTAGTCGACGATTCGTTAATGCAACGAGACTTAGTTTTTTTGAACGCAGACAGCGGCGAAGAAAATAGCCGTGTCGATATACCAGGTAAATTAGGTGGTTTTGTATTTTCTGAAAACGATAAGCATATTGCATTTAATGCGGGTACTGACATACACGATACTTCTGACGGTGTATTAATGGTTGCAAAAACCAATGGCGATTCGTTCACACAACTTACGCCCGATGCTTTGCAGCATGTAGTTGATGTAGATTGGTACAAGGGTGACATATTGGCTACGGTGCATCGAGGTGTAGAAAGCATGTTGGTTGTTTACGACACAAACGGTGAAGAAAAGCGAACCCTAAAAACACCTGACGATATTGTGGTACGAAGTGTAGATGTTGGCGACGATGAAATTAGATTTATTGCCGACAGTCCTATGCATCCTCGTGAAGTGTTTAAGCAACGTCGTAATAAAACAGAAAAATTAAGTGATCATAATGCATGGTTAGATGATTTAGACTTAGCTGAACAAACTACTTTCAGCTTTGAAGCAAGAGATGGTCGCAATATTGAAGGTTTGTTAATAAGCCCTAAGGGTGACGCTCCAGCCGGTGGTTGGCCGTTGATCTTAACTGTACATGGGGGCCCCGAAGCACACTATAGTGATGGTTGGTTAACACGTTATTCTAATGCTGGTCAGTTTGGTGCTGCCGACGGTTATGCGGTTTATTATCCAAATTACAGAGGGTCGACTGGTCGCGGTGTAGCCTTTGCCAAAGAGCATCAAAATGACTATGCGGGCGCTGAATTTAACGATTTAGTTGATGGTGTTGATGCCTTAGTCGAAGCGGGCATTGTTAATAAAGATCGCGTGGGTATAACGGGCGGTTCATACGGAGGTTATGCTTCCATGTGGGGTGCAACAGCACAATCTGAGTATTTTGCTGCGTCTGTTGCCTTTGTAGGTATATCTAACCAAGTATCTAAATTTGGTACTAGTGATATTCCAAACGAAATGCATCTAGTGCATTCACTTAAGTGGCCATGGGAAGATAATTGGATGAACTTATTGGAGCGTTCACCAATTTTCCATGCTGGGAAAAGCACAACTCCCACCTTGATTATGCATGGTGAAGAAGATACACGCGTCCACCCTGGTCAATCTATGGAGCTGTTTCGATCAATGAAAGTGAGAACTGACACACCAGTTAGACTTGTTTTTTATCCTGATGAAGGGCATGGAAATCGCAACGCAGCCGCCCAATATGACTATGCATTACGCTTTATGCGTTGGATGGATACTTATTTGGCTGCAGACGCTAAACGTGATGATCCTATGCCAGAGTTTGATTTGGGTATGGCTGAGCGTTTAAAAAAAGATGAAGACGACAAATAATTCCGAGCGGATATTCGGATAGTTGTTGGACATAAAAAAGGTGCTGCGATCTATATGCAGCACCTTTTTTTCTGGTCATTTATTATAAGCTATTTTTTGTTAACTTATTATACTGGCCATTATTTGATAATTACGACAGTCACTATCTTCTGTCTAAATTCATCACTTTTGTCCAACCCGCTACAAAGTCATTCACGAATTTTTCTTTTGAGCTATCAAAAGCGTAAGCTTCGGCAACTGCTCTTAACTCTGAGTTAGAGCCAAAAATCAAATCAACTGATGTAGCCGACCAAATTTGCTCACCTGTACTACGGTCAAGGCCATTGTATACGCCATCGGTGTCTGACTTTTGCCAAACGGTCGACATGTTGAGTAAGTTAACAAAAAAATCGTTACTTAATTTGCCCGGTGATTGTGTCAGCACACCATGAACACTATCACTATGATTGGCGCCTAACACTCGCAAACCACCTAATAATACTGTCATTTCAGGAACCGTAAGGTTTAGTTGATCTGCTTTGTCGATTAAAGACTCTGTCGGGCTTTCATAACTTATATCGGCATCAAAGTAGTTTCTGAATGCATCTGCTTTTGGCGTTAACAAGTTGAAAGAATTAATGTCAGTTTGTGCTTGTGAAGCATCTGTTCTGCCAGGAGTAAACGGCACTTCTACCTCAAATCCAGCATCTTTAGCTGCTTTTTCAACAGCAGCGCTGCCTGCAAGTACAATCATGTCGGCTAACGATATTTTCTTACTTGAAGAAAAACGCTCATTGGCTTTTTTCTGGATGTTAGTAAGTACACTTAAGACCTTAGCTACTTCTCTTGGATTGTTAGCCGCCCAGTCTTTTTGTGGCGCTAGGGCGATGCGAGCACCATTTGCACCGCCGCGCATATCGGAGTGTCGGTAACTAGCTGCAGAACCCCACGCAACACGAACTAGTTCAGAGACCGACAAGCCAGAATCTAAAATTTGTCCTTTCAGTCTTTTGATATCGCGTGAGCTCACTAATTTATGGTCCACTGCGGGTACTGGATCTTGCCAAATATGAACTGATTCTGGTACGTCGTTGCCTAAATAGTTAAACTGCGGACCCATGTCACGGTGCGTTAATTTGTACCATGCTTTAGCAAAGGCCAAGCGATATTCTTCTGGATCTGCTAAAAAGCGTTCTGCAATTTTACGATACTCAGGGTCAAATTTAAGGGCCAAATCAGCTGTGGTCATTACGGGTGGGTTAAATTTACCTTTAACATGCGCATCGGGTACACTTTTGTGCAATGACTCATCTGTTGGGATCCATTGGATTGCGCCAGCTGGGCTGCGAGTTTGCTGCCATTCAAAGTTAAGTAAATTACTTAAATAAAGACTGGTCCATCGTGTAGGGGCTTGTGTCCATGCACCTTCAAGACCACTTGTGACAGTATCTTCTGAATGCCCTTTACCACACTTGTTTTTCCAGCCTAGGCCCTGTTCTTCAATAGGAGCGGCACCTGGCTCTGGCCCAACGCAGTCACTTGGCTTATGCGCACCGTGCATTTTACCGAAGGTATGTCCACCAGCAATAAGGGCCAGTGTTTCTTCGTCGTTCATTGCCATACGGCCAAATGCAACTCTAATGTTTTTAGCCGATGCGGCAGGGTCCGGTTTGCCCATTGGCCCTTCTGGATTGACATAAATTAAGCCCATGTGAGTGGCACCAAGTGGACGTTGAAGTTTGCCGTCTTTTTCGCGCCTGTCGCTAGCTAGCATTTCAACTTCAGGTCCCCAATACACCATATCGGGTTCCCAATCATCAGCACGTCCTCCTGCAAAGCCGTAGGTCTGAAAACCCATGTTTTCAAGCGCCACGTTACCGGCTAAAACCATCAGATCTGACCATGAAAGGGAGGGACCATATTTTTGCATGACAGGCCAAAGTAGTCGTCTTGCTTTATCTAAATTACCATTATCTGGCCAGCTATTTAATGGATCAAAACGTTGTTGACCTCCGCCCGCGCCGCCGCGTCCATCAAGGGTTCGATATGTACCGGCACTGTGCCAAGTCATACGAATAAAAAATGGTCCATAATTGCCGAAATCTGCTGGCCACCAGTCTTGAGACGTGGTCAATAAAGCGTTGATATCGCTTTTAACCGCATCTAAATCAAGTTTTGAGAATGCTTCGGCATAATCAAAATTATAACCGTAGGGGTTTGAGCGCTTGTCATGGTCGCGTAATGGGGATAAATCTAATTGATCAGGCCACCAAAATTGATTAGATTTCGCTTGGCCGGCTTTCACTTGACCGCTACCCATTGCTCCCTTAGGCTTGCTTATTTTAGCTGCTTCCAAAGCACCAGCCGATATTGAAAAACTAAGCAGACCGGCTAATCCTGCCATCATTAATTTGTTGTGTTTGCTCTTATTTTGAATCATTGCTTTAATCCTCTGATTGTTCGCAAAAATGATACTTCTGTCGTTTATCAAGTCCATAAATGTGAACCGATTTAGAAAGTATAGGAGGGCAAAATAGATTACGCTATAACATTTAGAACAATTAAAACGATTGATTCAATCGCTTTTTTAACTTGTTATTTACATTATCGTTACAGAAGGTGCCGTTAACTCCACGACCTCACTTGTCATCTCCACAACCTCACTTGTCATCTCCACGACCTCACTTGTCATCTCCACGAAAGTGGAGACCTCCAAAACGTAAGGTCGGCGATAGAGATTGCTGCTTTCGCAGCAATGACGGTGGGGTTAGCATCAATGACGGTGGGGTGAGCATCAATGACGATGGGTGAGCATCAATGACGGTGGGGTGAACAACAATGGCGTGAAATTAAGCGGCGATAGCGGTTTGATGTTTAAGCGTTGACGATATTGCGAGCTTGGTCGCTAGCAGCAGCTTCAATATTTTGTATTACCTCTTCAACCAAGACTTGCCTTGCTTGTTCGCTGGCCCAAGCCGTATGGGGGGTAACAATACAGTTTGGTAGATGGTTCAATTTAAGGATAGCGGCATCATTGTCGGGTGGCTCTTGTGTTGCAACATCAATACCAGCGCCCGCAAGTTGTCTCTCCAACAGTGCCTCATACAAAGCGTCCAGATTAACTATCGACCCACGAGCAGTATTAATCAGGAGCGCATTGGGCTTCATGTGTGTAAAAGCTTCTGGACCAAACATATTCTCAGATTTTGGGCTTAATGGACAATGAATACTAACAATATCCGAGTGTTGAAGCAGCTCCTCAAAATTAACTAAAGCATACCCTGGAAGGTCTGTCCGACCACTTACACTATGAAACATTACATGCATGCCGAAGGCTTCAGCGATTTTTGCCACCGCTAACGCTATGCTACCCGTTCCAACAATCCCAATGGTGGTAGCTCTAATATCTTGAAGTGATTGGTTATAAAAACAAAACTGTTCAGATTGTTGCCATTTACCGTCTTTAATATCTTGCTTATAAGGTATGAGCCCTTTTCGTAGTGCTAATATCATTGAATATACATGCTCTACAACCGAATTGGTTCCATAACCTGGAACGTTACTCACGCCAATATTCAAATTTTTTGCGGCTATAAGATCGACACAATTAGTGCCCGTTGCTGCCACTGCCACATGTGTTAACTTTGGCAGTTGAGCCAAAGTATTTGCATCCAAATTGACTTTATTGGTAATAATAATATCGGCTTCATTAGCTCTATCAAAAAGTTCTGAATATTGAGTTTTTGGATAACTTTGCCAGATATGCTGAAAGTTCGGTTTACGCATCTCAATATCATGGCCCAGAGTATCTGCGTCTAAGAACACAATTTTTTTCATATTTTCCTTACCGTTGTCTCAACTGTGCCCTATTTAGCTTCTTCTTTTGCTATCTCTTCTTTTGCTATCTCTTCTTTTAACTGGGCACGTTTTTCTTCAACTTGTGCAAACGCGTCGAAGGCTTGTTGTCGGTTTTCAAACTTAAAGATATTGCGAATAGGGCAAATTTCGTCGCCAGAAATAACACTAGCACGACCACCACCTCCACAAAGCTCATTAAAGGATGCTGAAAATGCTAGTTTTGGTGAGAATTGAATTGATGGGCAATGATACAAGGTAGTAAGTAAGTAGTATTCGCCTCGCCTTCTGCTTTCAACACTAATAACGTCATCGTCTAGAATACCAAAGCCACGGATATCATCTTCTCGCAGACATGCTCGACCATCTTGTTCGGTAATACTCAATAAAAGAGTATTATTGTTAAGTAAACCTGAGCCTTTGTTTGATGTAATGTCGCAAGCAAAAAGCAAAAATAAAGCACTCAGTATGGCAGTGAAATAAATACTAGTTTTGTTGATACTCATTTTTTTCTCCTAGTTAACAGGCACTAAGCTTTTCGTAACAATTGAAAACCAATCCAGCCTGCAGTTGCTGTTGTGGCCGTTAAAAATGTACCCCAGGCCCAATCGATTAACATAATGTTTAAGGTAAAACCCTCTAAAATGCTGTAATTAGTCAGATTATACGCGCCATAACTTGCAAGTCCCAATAAGGCGCCGTCGATAGTTGCGTAATACCAGGGTTGCTCTCTGTTAGGCACAATTGCCAATACAAACGTAACTGCCCCATAAACTGCATAAAATACAACCCAAGGCCAAGTAATAAACTGGCTGCGTAACATGCCTTTCATATCTGCTTGATACCAATCTATTGCAAACCACCCTAACCAAAAGACTTCAAGAATCGCAAAAGCCACAAATATGAATATCAATGACATTAGAATATTGATAAAAAATTGCTTTATTTTTGCTAGCACTGTGATTCCTTGTAAGGTGTTTTATTAGGCAGATAAGCTATGTAAGTACGCTTCTACTTTTGTTCTATCACTAAGGACAAAAAGTAATACCAGATCGCCTTTTTGCGCGTTTTGTAGTGCGTATTTTGTACCGGCAAGGGGGTCGTCAACACACTCAATGTTATTACTATTTTGACCTTTTTCTATTAAATGCGTTTTTACCAATTGACTGATTTCATGCATTTCTCGACCACGCAGATAAATCTCTATCTCAGCCAATATATATGTAGCGGGTTGCAAGGCTAACACAGTGTCGGCGACATCTAATATTTCCGTATCAGAGCGATCACCACCATGGCTAAACATTACATGAACTGCGCCAGCCGACATGTTTTTCGCCATATCCATAATAGCTTGCATGCTATGCGCATTATGTGCAAAGTCGACGATAACCGTCACGCCATTAATATTGTAGATGTTGCCTCTGCCGGGATTATCTTGTGGGCGGCTACCAAATCGCGTTAAGCCATCAATAATGGCATGGTTATCGATATTTAGTGCTTTACAAAGCCCCACCACACCCAAAGCATTTTGTGCATTATGCATGGCAGTGCCGTTAACGGTCATAGGGAAGTCTTTTATGTTGCCCATAGAATGTTGACTATGTTCTGAATAAATTAGTTCAGAATTTTCAATATAAACACAGGGCAGAGCAAGCTCACGGTTATTCTTAATAAGCGGATGGTTGGGATTTGTGCTGAACCAACAGATAGGAACGCGATAAACCGAGGAGTAGGCAGCTAAGCGTTCATCGTCGGCATTCAATACGAGCAGACAATCATCGCTTATTGCCTTTCCTAACATCAGTTTCACTTGTGCGATGTCATCGACAGTATTGATGCCATATTGGCCTAAATGATCAGCCGCAGCATTTGTCACTAATGCTGCGTTTGCTTTGTTTACTGGTATACCTCGACGCAATAAACCGCCTCTTGCCACTTCTAAAAATGCGATTTCAGTGCGCTTATCGCGTAACAACATGCGTGCGCCACCGGGCCCAGAATAATCACCTTCATCAATAATGGAATCGCCAACTTTAATAAAATCGGTTGATGTTACCCCTGCTTGATAACCGGCAGATTTAGCAATTTCGGCAGCTAACCTCACGCTGGTTGACTTGCCATTTGTGCCGGTAATAAGCGCTATTGGGATGTTAGCATAATCTTGCCAGTTGATATCTTTGGCATAAGGAAATGAATCAATTGCCCACGTATGTGATTTAGGGCCCGTGCCAAGACTGACTTCGTCATCATCTGATAAACAAACTATATTTTCGGTTTTTGCAGCCGCAATGAACTCAAGAAGTTTTTCGTTTTGTTCTTCAGCAATACTCCTTTTTAAAGCATCTAAACGTTCATCAAAGTTAAGTGTATTGGAGGGAACAAGTGCTTCTTTGCAGCAGTCCCAAGCCAGCTCTAATAGGTCACATGCGCTATACAAAACATCCATGTTTGCTGAAATAGAAATGCTTAAGCCATTTTCGTAAAAACGATGGTAATAGCGAGATTCCCAATTAACTGAATCTAAACAATGTTCAAGTTGTTCAGAAAAACATGCTAATACGGTGTTGTGATCAACTCCGCTAAATTCAACGTCAATAATGGCGCCAGGATAATCGGATAACAAATTGGGACCCGTTAAGCGCCTTACTTCATCTAGCACTAACTCCATATAGTACCTCTAACTAATCAGACTCTTCGTCGCGTTCAACAACAATATGAACACCACGCTCGTCTTGTACTAAACGCTGCCCGCTTTGTAACTCAAATTTGTGCTCTACAGGCTCAAACAGTTTTTCCGGGAAATCCTCTGAGGGCTCTTGCTCTTCGCTGGCTTCTGGCTTTTCAATATCTTCGTTAAAGTGCACAATTTGTTTCCAGCAACGGGTAATGTTGTCGCCTAAAATAACCAACAAGTCGTCTTGTTTACAGTTTTCTAAACCAGCATGAACACCTTCTTCCTCACTCGGAATTACAAAAATCCGGTCTTCGCTTACTCCAGCCTTTATTAAGGTATCTTTAATCAACTCAGGTACTTCATCATGACCCCGTCCGCGGCGGTCGTCATCTGCCTTACAAACAAAGTAATCAAAGGCCTTGGCAACAATTTCAGAAGCTTCAATAACATCTTCGTCTCTTCTATCCCCCGGCATCGCCATAACAATATGGCGTTTGCCTTTAACCTCTAAGCGTGTTGCCAGGTCAGAGATAGTTTGAATTGCAGCAGGATTATGTGCGTAGTCTAAGATGACTTTAAACGGGTGCTCATCAAATATATTTAAGCGCCCAGGAGCTTGATAGAACGACGTGTTGAATATACGTAGGCCTTGTCTAATATCTTCCAAAGAGGTGTTAAAGTTATACGCCATAGCTGTAGCAAACATTGCATTTTGCACGTTATGTAGGGCTTTACCTTCAATGGTCGATGGTATTAAGTGAGTCCAAAGTAAGGGGATATGTGCGCCTTTATCATAAATAGTAATCATGTCACCGTTAATGCCTTTTTCGAGCACCACAGCCATGCCACCAGAGCGAATATGTTCGCGCACTAAACCATGTCCTGAATCCATCGTGACATAACAGATTTGTTTAGCTGAACAGAATTCAGCCATTTGCAAGCAGTTGATGTCGTCGGCATTAAGCACAACGCAGTCTTCGGCGACTTCGGCCACTACCCTTTTAATTTGTGCGAGTTGTTCAAGCGTATTGATACCACGTTGACCTAAATGGTCTGCCGCGATATTTAGCACAGCGCTAACGTCGGTTCTTGTATATCCCAATCCACGTTTTACGATACCACCGCGAGCGGTTTCCATGATGGCAAAATCAACGCTCGGGTCACGTAATACGATTTGCGCTGAAGTAGGGCCGGTCATGTCACCCTTGACGGTCAAATGACCGTCAATATAAACCCCATCGGTCGACGTCATGCCAGTGGTGTATCCTGCACTTTTCATTATGCTTGCGAGCATGCGTGAAGTAGTTGTCTTACCGTTAGTGCCGGTTATGCCTGCCACCGGGATACGCGCATCACTACCCGCAGGGAAAAGCATGTCCATGACTTTACCCGAGACATCTCGAGGTGTTCCTTCACTTGGCGCAACATGCATTCTAAATCCTGGCGCTGCATTGCACTCGCATATGCCGCCGCCAATTTCTTTGTATGATTTACTGATGTCGTCTGTTAAAAAATCGACGCCGCCAATGTCTAAGCCAATAGCTTTTATGGCACGAACCGCCATATCACGGTTGTCAGGGTGCACGATATCAGTAACATCAATGGCCGTGCCACCGGTTGATAAGTTTGCGGTTGAGCGCAAATAGAACGCATGATCTTTTTCTAACACGGTATCTTTAGTAAAGCCTGCCTCTTCCATTAGTCGATTAGCTTGATTGTCTAATTCTAATTTGGTTAAGACTTTTTCGTGGCCAACGCCGCGACGAGGGTCTTGATTCACAATGTCAATTAGTTGTTCAATACTGTGCATGCCATCTCCAACAACATGCCCAGGAACACGTTTAGCAACAGCAACTAACTCGTCGTTTACGACCAGCATTCTATGGTCATAGCCGGTTAAAAAGCTTTCAATAAGCACTGCACGGCTAGTGCCATGGGCTTGCGCTTCTGCAAATGCGGTGGCAACTTCTTCGTCATTATTAAGATTAATACTGACACCTCGTCCATGGTTCGCATTTAAAGGCTTTAATACTACAGGGAAACCAACTCTGCGAGCGCCTCTTATTGCTTGCCGCTCGCTATATACCATCATTTGCTGTGGTACGGGTAAGCCTAGGTCGTTAAGTAAATTATGGGTGTCCTCTTTGTCACAAGAAATTTCAACAGCAATATGTTTTGTTTCGCTAGTAATAGTTGCTTGTATTCGCTTTTGATATTTACCGTGGCCAAACTGCACAAGACTATAATTATTAAGTCTCAGCCATGGAATGTCGCGATCTTCAGCAGCAGCAACCAGTGAACCCGTGCTTGGACCAAATTCCTTACGTTGTGCCATTTTAATGAAGTCAGTCAATTCTTGTTCAAAATCAAAGTCGTCATCTATATTTGCACCAACAGCTTCTTGTACATTTTTGGGCATTAAATGCTCCAAAAGACGCATACCAAGGGCACCGGCTTCAAGCCCTACATCTTTTTGGTGGTATTGATAAACTACATAGTAACAACCGGGGTCATCTAGACTTCGCGTACGTCCAAAAGAAACATCAGACCCAGCGAGGTTTTGCAGCTCTAGCGCTACATGTTCCCAAATATGACCAATCCAAGTCCCTTCGTCTTCGCGTAAGCGTCTTAAAAAGCCGCCTTCGCTGCCGTATGAACATCCGTGAGTTTGAAGGCTAGGTATAGCATTCACTAGGCCTTCAACAAAGTCGGTGCCAAGCTTTGCGGATGGCCAATGTTCAAGTTCTCCAATATCAATTTGAAAGCAAATTACCGGAAAATTAGCATATACATTTGGGCCAACATATACGTTGCGGCTAAGAATTTTCATACCTGCTGTATCCTTTGTTCTATATTGCGTTGACGAAGTGCTATTTTTGACTTTTTTTGCACCGTCAAACGATGAAATTTAGACGATTAATCACCACAGTATTCGGGCTGTCTGGCGATTTTTTCCTTAGATATACTAAAGTACATAAAAAGCGCTGCGAACGCTAGCGCTGAATAGTATATTTTGCTCAAATTTAAAGCGTATTAAAAACCGTTTAGCATGCAAGCTCAGATCTAATTTACGTATGCTTTGCGTTCGCCAATATTAAAACGTCCGCCAGCCGCCAATATATGCACTTTAAGATTAAGTAATGTGAGCGCATCACCTCGCCTTGCTTCTGCCATAGATGAATATTCTATATCGCTAGGATCAACCACCGTGATAGCGCCACTTCCTACTACCGTGAATTCATTGTTATGATCGATAAACGCAGCGGTATCTTCATCCAAACCAACACCAATTAAAAACGGATTGTACGAAACAGCAGAAAGTAACCGAGACAATCGGTTTCGTTCGTTAAAATGCTGGTCAACCACAATAGTATTGATGAGGCCCATACCGGGCGCTAAATTAACGCCGTCTTCAGTTGGCACGATACCCGTGGTGCCGCCAGTAATCATATGTTGAGACACAATAGCCGCACCTGCCGATGTCCCTGCATAATTTACCCCTTGGGCATTCAGTTGACGAATTGTTTTTGCAATTGGAGTGCCACCTAATATGGTCGATAAACGCAATTGATTGCCGCCAGTGATAAAAATACCGGTGCTCTTTTCAAGTGTTTTTACGTAATCCGCATTTTGTGCGTCACTGCGTTCTGTGATGGGTAAAGAATAGGTTTTTTTTACGCCTATTTCTTCGAATATTTTTTGATAGCGCTGTCCAGTGTCGTCTAATTGTGAAGCCGTAGGAATAACAGTAATGACCGCGTCTGTTCCGCCAGACAAGGCCACAAATTTAGCTAATATTTCGGGATTTTCAAATTTTTCTTCGCCACCACCAATAGGTATTACATAACCTCTGGTAGTGCCTTTAATAGTTGGTGAGGGCATAATAATTACTCGAAAGTGCCTTTTATAATTTGTTGTTTGTGTTGCACATGCAAGTGCCCTAAGGCCATGACGTGCTCTATACGATTATTGTTATCAAATATGATTAAGTCGGCGTCAGCGCCTTCTTTAATTCGACCTTTGTTATGAAAGTTCATTAGTTCAGCCACATTAGTGCTGAAGAAAGGTAAAAATTGTTCTACTTTTTCGCCTGCATCAAGCAATTCATAGAAGACATTTGTCATCGAAATTGATTCGGCAAAGTCCATATTTTTTAAACTGCCATCGGCATGGAAATTGGGCAAGCAACCGCCGCCATCAGAGCTGATAGTGAGTTTGTCTTGTGGCAAGTCTTGACGCATATATCTTAGTAAAGCCTCGGGAGGTTCAAATCCTTCATCGCCTGTTTCAAATGCAGTTACGTCGACCCAACAACCTAGCTTCGCCAGTTCACAAGCTTCTTCAAACAAAAATCGCTGACGGTTAATATGGGTAGGATTAAATGTGCGAGGCGGTATTTCTGATACCGATAACGCTTCGCGAACAAGGCTTAAACCGCGTTCACCATCACCCAAATGCAAATGCAACATACCCGCTTTACCAGTCATTAGTCTTGCTACATGAGCTTCAGAGGCAATTTTTAACAGTTCGTTTAAGGTAGGTTGACTAGAGCGATGGTCGCTTATGGCGAGTTCTCCTACTCCTATTACAGGCTCTACAAATACAATGTCTGATTTTACTGAGCCCGTTAGTGTGGTTGGTGGCAAGTGATAACCACCAGTATAACAATATGCTGAAAAGCCTTCTTCGCGCAAAGCATATACCTGTGCTACCAATGACTCGGTATTGCGAGTGAGGTCGTCTGTACCTAATAATCCCACCGCGGTGGTAACGCCAGCACCGGTAAATTTACTCAAAGGAACCGGTGGTACTCGCGTTGAAAAGCCTGCCTCACCGCCACCGCCGGTAATATGCGTATGGCCATCTATAAACCCAGGCGTAAGCATGGCGCCTTGTGCATCAATGACCGAGTGTGGCACATTCAGCGAAATATCTGCTTCACTGATTAAGCAAATCTTTGAGCCAGCAATCATCAAGTGTCTTAAACCCAATGGCTGAGGAGCAAATACATTCGCATTTTTAATAACTGTTATCAAAACTTTAAACTCGTAGTGTGTTATGTGCAGTTTAGATTTATCTAGCTCTCTATTTAGTAGCCTTCTGCATATGCGGCCTAATTCTATATGTTGTGGGCCAAAAGGCATAATGCTTTTTGATTTTAAAAGTGTCCGTTGCGGACACTTTTTCTGTCCGCGGACACGCAAAAACCAATTTCAAAATAGAAATAATGCAATAAAAACAACATCATAACACTTGGCATGAATATCGCTACTGTCGTCAATAGTAAAACAATATTGGCTTAACGATAGCCTAAATAGAAAAGGACACATATATGATAGCTACTTACTTTCTTCTTTCGCCATTAACTGTCCTGATATGCGCCTGTCTTATTGCGTTTATCGAAACCCGCATCACTGAATAATTAAAGTCGAGTAATAAAAGGAATAGTCATGATCCAGGATACCAGTGCACAAGACATCGCTTTAGAATCAAAGACGAATATGAAAAAAGTCATTTTTATCGTGATTGTTGTCATTGGCCTGTTTTTTCTTGGTGCTAGTATGCTATTTAGCTCACCTTCAGCCAATCGCTCTATTGAACGTGCATCAGTGCAAATAGCCACCTTGGAAGTGGGCGATTTAATCCGTGATGTGTCGGCTACAGGACGGATAGTGGCCGCAAACGCACCGCAACTTTATAGTCCAGAGCAAGGTTATGTAGAGTTAAAGGTTCAAGCAGGCGACACGGTGAGTATTGGTCAAATAGTAGCAACAGTCGAAAGCCCAGAACTACAAAATCAACTAAAACAAGAACGCTCAGAAATGGAGCGCTTAAAAGGCCAACTCGCTAGACAAGAGTTAGACGCACGTCGACAAACCTTGCAATTGACTAAAACCCTAGATTTAGCCGAAGTTGACTTACAGGCTGCGGAGCGAGAAGAGCGCAGAGCACAAGCATCTATCGTTAACAATTTAATTTCGCAAATTGATTTAGAAAAAGCGGTAGACGATTTAGCACGGGCAAAATTGTCTTTTAAGCACGCAAAACAAGAAGTGGCGTTAGCTAAAGATACTTTAGCTTTTGAGTTAGACAGTGCCCGCAGTACCGTTTCGCGCCAAGCACTTGTAATAGACGAGCTGGTACGAAAAACAACGGACTTAGATATTAGAGCCACTGTTGATGGCGTGATAGGCAATTTATTATCTCAACAGCGTTCATTAGTTGCGCAAAATGCTCCTTTAATGACCTTAGTCGATTTGAGTGCTTATGAAGCCGAATTGAATGTCGCAGAAAGTTATGCCAATGACTTGAGTTTGGGTATGCCAGTGGAAATAAGTATTGGCGGCCAAAAAATAGTAGGGCAATTGTCGGGTATTTCGCCTGAAGTCACCAATAGAGAGGTCACAACTCGGGTTCGTTTTGATCAACAAGACATTGCTGGCATTCGTCAAAACCAACAGCTTTCGGCTCGTATTTTATTAGAGAACAAATCAAACGTGCTAAAGGTACGTCGAGGTAGTTTTGTACAAGCTGGTGGATTTGTGGCCTACAAAATAGAAGGGGATGTTGCTACCAAAATCGATATTCAACTTGGTGCAAGGAGTATGCGCGAAGTAGAAGTGCTAAGTGGTTTATCGGCTAACGACCAAATTATTATCTCAAATTATGATGAATTTATTGAAAGCGATTCGGTGCTGTTGAATTAATTCAAAGCACTCGTGAAAGCATATTTTTAAACAATTTAAAGTCAGTATTTACTAAAAAAGGACATCACAATGTTATCCATGAAAAATATCAGCAAAGTTTATCAAACCGAAAAAGTGAGAACACACGCACTACGTGATTTTGATTTACAAGTAAACGAAGGTGAATTCATAGCGGTAACAGGGCCTTCAGGTTCGGGCAAGACTACTTTTTTAAATATTGCGGGCATGTTAGAACCCTACACTAGTGGCGAATACATGTTAGATGATGTAAACGTGGGCACACTTTCTGACAATCAACGTGCTGATTTACGTAATCAAAAAATTGGCTTTATATTTCAGGGCTTTAACTTAATCCCCGATCTTAATTTGTATGAAAATGTTGAAGTTCCACTGCGATATCGTGGTATTAAGACAGCCGAGCGTAAACGCCGTATTGAAGAATGTTTGGAAAAAGTAGGTTTAGGCAGTCGTGCTAAACATTTACCGCAGCAATTATCGGGCGGACAACAACAACGTGTTGCAATTGCCAGGGCATTAGCTGGGCAACCTAGGTTTCTGCTGGCTGACGAACCTACAGGAAATCTCGATAGCCTCATGGCACGTCAGGTTATGGAGTTACTTGAAGAAATTAATCGCGATGGTGCAACTATTGTAATGGTCACACACGACCCAGAACTAGCCCGCCGTGCCCCTCGAAATATTCAGGTAGTAGATGGCCAGTTGGCTGACTTTACGCTTTACCAATCTCGAGAAAAAGAAATTATCACACCTAGCATCAAACCAATTGACCTTAGCAATAACCCTGTGGAGGCTTAATATGTTTTTTCATTACGTAGATTTAGCTTGGCGCAGCTTTAAGCGTACCCCGGTTGTTTCGGTGCTTATGGTGTTGGCAATTGCCATTGGGATTGGCATTACAATGACCAGCTTGTCTGTTTATCACATGATGTCGATGGACCCTATTCCCCACAAAAGCAGCAAACTATATGCGGTACAACTAGATACCATGGACGATGGCGAAGAATGGTGGACAGAAGATAATTTGCCCACTCAAATTACGTATAAAGACGCTATGTTTTTAAACGATGTAGATTTGCCTTATCGCAAAATAGCATCAACTCGTACAGGGTTCACGGTGCACATGAATTCTAGTGAAGTGAAACCTTTCTTAGAAAGTGCTCGTGTAACAGGCAATGAGTTTTTTGCTATGTTCGATCTAGAGTTTCTATATGGTAATGCATGGAGTAAAGAACAATATCAAAGTGCGGCCCCTGTTGTTGTGCTTAGCGAGAGTATAAACGAAAAATTGTTTGGCGGCGAAGATTCGGTAGGCAAGCAAGTTTATTTAAACGACGAAGTTTTTCAGGTGGTAGGTGTTATCAAGGAGTGGGATATCCACACTAAGTACTACGATTTGAACAATGGCTCTTTTAATTCGCCTGAAGACTTATTTATTCCTTTGTCTTTAATTAAGGCTAAAGAACTCACTACTTGGGGTAACACTAATGGTTGGAAGTACCAAGAAATTAATAGCTTTCAAGATAGACTCAACTCAGAATTACTATGGGTGCAGTTTTGGGTCGAGCTAAACAACGAGCAAGAAAAACAAGCATTTAGTGAATATTTGACTAATTATTTGGCAGAGCAGGGGACTTTGGGTCGTTTTGAACGCGAAAAAACTGAATTTTCTTTACGTAACGTTAATGAGTGGATGGAATACAACAATGTGGTATCTGAAGATAACCGTTTGTTGGTAGGGCTAAGTTTTTTGTTCTTAACCGTATGTTTAGTGAATATTCTTGCGCTACTTTTAGCAAAGTTTTTGCGCCGGGCGCCAGAAGTGGGAGTGCGCAGAGCATTGGGCGCTAGTAAGTCTCATGTGTTTGCGCAACATTTAGTTGAAGTGTCTATGTTAGGTTTCTTTGGTGGCGTAGTTGGAATAGGCATCGCTCAACTTGGTCTGTGGGGCGTACGGTCTACTTATAGTTATTTCAGTGCCCTGGCTACCATGGATTTAAGCATGCTTTTTGCGGCGCCAATGATTGCTATTGTTTCTTGCTTAATTGCAGGTGCTATTCCGGCCTGGTTGGTGTGCAAAACACAACCTGCTATTTATCTTAAAACTCAATAAACTCACTTTTAAAGGACTGTTATTATGTTAGAGATTAAACCTATATTTAACGCTTTACGTCGCTCCAAAGTGAGTACATTTTTACTTTTGATTGAAATAGCTATTACCTTAGCGATAGTGAGCGTTTCTGCCTTTGTTATTGTAGACCGTATTAATTATCTGCAACAAGAAACCGGTTATCCAGAAGAATCACTACTGCATTTTAGCGTACTGACTTTTGGTGATGTTGATAGGATGCAACAAATCGAATTAGATGAAGAAATGCTACGCAACATACCGGGAGTGGAAAACGCAGTGTTTATGCAGGATGTGCCTTTGTCTGGCAGTGGCTCAGCGTCAAGTTTTGATTCGCATCCCGACCCAGACATGGAAAATAATAAAGGTATCAGAGCCGCGTATACCGCCGGTGATGAGAATATGATTGATACTTTAGGGGTGAATTTAATAGCCGGGCGTGACTTTAGAGCAGATGAAGTGAAATTTGGCTTGTCGAGCGAAAACCGCCCAACCGTTGTAGTGGCTAGTAAAGCTTTTGTCGATGAGATGTTTCCCGAAGGAGATGGTTTAGGAAAAACCGTTTATTTTGGACGTTCACCTATAAAAATTATTGGTATAGTCGAGCAAATGAAGGGACCTTGGCTACAGGATTCACGTTCAGATAATGTGGTTATATTTCCTTATGTCGAAACAAGAAGCTTTGACCACTATGTGGTGAGAACTAAGCCGGAAGAACGCACCGCAATTAAGCGTCAAATTGAAGAGTTGATGTTAGCCAATTATGATAAACGTGTGATTAATCCTGCGCGTGGCTTTGATGAAGCAAAAGCAGAATATAATGCTGGTGACATACTAATGACACGCATGCTAATGGTGATAATCGTTGTATTAGTCTTGATAACAATTGTAGGTATTTTTGGTTTGACCTTGTTTAATATCAATAAACGTACAAAACAAATCGGTACGCGCAGAGCGCTAGGTGCACGCAAATCGGATATTATCAAATACTTTTTGGTAGAAAACGCTATGGTGTGTATTGCAGGCTTAGGGGCAGGTGCTTTAGGTGCAGTCTATTTGGGCACATTGCTATTGGAAGAATATTCCTTGCCAGCACTAGACAATAGCTTCATTCTATATACTGCCTTATTTGTACTGGCGATTAGTTTATTGTCGGTATTGATACCCGCAAACAGAGCGGCTAATATTTCACCCAGTATTGCCACACGCTCAATTTAACAAGACAAATTAACAACGGTAGAGAAGCAAAACGTGAACAAAAAAGCTGTTGAAAAAGTCTTAATTGTTGATGACACAACGGCAGTGCTGCAGGCATTGTCGTTGTTGCTTGAAATTCATGGCTACGACGTAGTCACCACCAACTCACCTGAACAAGCCATAAGCATTGTTAATCAATTACGAGTGTCATTGGTTATTCAAGACATGAATTTTACTCGTGACACCACTTCGGGCGAAGAAGGCAAAGCTTTATTTGAATCGCTCAGGGAACTGAACCCCAATTTACCCATTATTTTAATTACCGCTTGGACTGATTTAGAGCAAGCAATTGAATTAGTCAAAGCTGGGGCAGCCGACTATATTGCTAAGCCATGGGATGATCAAAAGTTACTTACCAGTGTTGGCAATTTAATTGAGTTGGGTAAATCGCGCTCGCAAACTGAGCAACTTGAACGCCATCAACAAGCACAAAAACCTTCTCAATCTGCCGCAGAACAAGTTGGTTTGATTTACTCGAGTACCGCGATGCAGCGAGTGGTCGACATGGCGATTCAAGTGGCTAAATCTGACATTTCGGTATTGATTACTGGCGCTAACGGGGCGGGAAAGGAAAAAATCGCAGAGCTTGTACAAGCTCAATCGAGTTTGGCCAATAAGCCTTTTATCAAAGTAAATTGCGGCGCATTGCCAGGAGATTTACTTGAGGCCGAGCTATTTGGGTCTGAGGCAGGCGCATATACAGGGGCAACCAAAGCTCGAATAGGACGATTTGAAGCCGCAGACGGTGGTACTTTATTTTTAGATGAAATCGGTAATTTGTCGTACTCAGGGCAAACAAAATTGTTACGTGTATTACAAACAGGCCAATTTGAAAGGCTTGGCTCCGTCAACACACTACAAGTCAATGTGCGGGTAATCTCGGCGACCAATGCTAATTTACTTGAGCAAATAGCCAATGGCGAATTTAGAGAAGATTTGTATTACCGTTTGAACGTGATTGAGCTGCAATTGCCCGCTTTAGCGAAACGACCCGAAGATATTATGCCTTTAGTACAACACTTTTTGCCAGCACGACAGCTTAGTTTATCGGCAGAACAAGCGCTATTGTCGCAAACTTGGCCGGGTAATGTCCGCGAATTAGAAAACGCATGTAAACGTGTGGCGGTATTAAAACCGGAAGGAATTATTGAAACTGAAGACTTTGCCTTCAGACAGGATGTTGCGTTAACAAGTGTTACTGGTAACGAGCAAAACCCATCGTCACAAGAACCAGATAAAGTGGCTTTAGAAGAGGCTATGCATCTTCATCAAGGGGTAATTGCTAGAGTAGCACGGCAATTTGGGATGAGCCGTCAGGCCTTATATCGGCGTTTGAATAAATTTGGCATTGAATATTAAATGATTGTATCGGTTACCGCACGTGTGTGGATAATTTGCTTGCTGTGTAGCCTTATTGGTGTGTTGCCCATTTATTGGTTGTTAGACTGGACCTGGGTACAAAAACTTCTATTGACTGTAGGGGTATTGTTGGTAAGCGTCTGCGCTGCGCGCTTTATGTTAAAAGACATCAAAGAGGGTCTTTCTGCTTTAGAGCTTGGGTTGCTAAACATGAAAGACGGAGAATTTTCAAGTTCCTTGTCTTACAACAAAAAAGACCAATTGGGCGAATTATGTGAGCTTTATAATCAAACCATCGATAAACTACGGGAAGAAAAACACTGGCTTTATCAACGGGAATTATTACTAGATAAAATTACGCAAAGCTCCCCAGATGTGTTGTTTTTAGTCAACGATCAAGGTGTGGTCATTTTTAGTAACATTGCTGCACGACATTTCTTTTCTACTTTTGATGGTATATCGGGTCGACAAATAAGTGCACTTTTAAAAAATGCGCCTCAAGGAGCCATTGACGCCATTAATGCTGGTAAAGAAGGTTTATTTAGCATTCATCACAAAGACAAAGAACCCGAGACTTGGCATATGTCGCTCGGTAGCTTTAATCTCAATAATCAATCTCACAATTTATATATTTTAAAACACATGACACGCGAATTGAGTCGTCAAGAAGTGGTGGTTTGGAAGAAAGTTATACGGGTGATTAGCCATGAGTTAAATAACAGTTTAGGCCCGATTTCGTCTATGCTGCACAGTGGCCGAATATTAAGTCTTCAAGTAGATGAAGACCGACTAGCTAGGGTCTTCTCGACCATAGATGAGCGTATTAAACATTTAAGTGATTTTGTGCAAGGTTACGGCAAATTTGCCAAAATTCCAGAGCCAAAAGTGCAGCGCCTTAGCGTTTTAGACGTATTCGATCAATTGGCTGAACAATGGCAATTTACTTTACTTTTACCTGAGAACACTGACAAAGAGCTAGTGTTGCATGCTGATGCTGCCCAGTTTGAACAACTGATGATCAATCTATTGAAAAACGCGCATGAGTCGGGTTCGAAAGCGGAAGATGTTAGCGTTGAAATTTCG
>NZ_JAVRHX010000008.1:0-131100 GCF_031846345.1 Glaciecola petra
TGGCGAAATAAGAGGTCAGAGTAAATGACTCGTCACGCTTACTTCTTTGCGTTTCTTTTAAAGGCGAGTATCATATATGACACTGACCCCTTTTTTTGTCGTAGACACTCTTAATGAGTGCCCACACAGATTGTCTTGCTACTAATTGTTAAAGAACACCGTGCAACAATTACTCCCTAGGAGTAATTTTGCGCAATGAGGACAAACATTACTCTGAGGAGTAAAACCAACATCGCGTCGTTACACTGCGCTGGAGGAGGATAAAAGACCCTGCCTCAAGCGGGATGCGAATACTACTGCAATCGCAAATTTTGTCAAGGATATTTTGTTAAAAATTGGATAAAAAATTTATCTGTCAATTTCTTCCAAACCCCTAGCCATTAAAGCCTGTACAAATATTAACCGACCGACTTTAAGTAAGCGAGCGCGCATTCTACAGATCTAAAACATCTTAACAAGCCCATATCTAAAATTAATCGCTGAAATCAAACATTAAATTTGTAAAACCCATAGATTTATTTCAATAACGTTATATTGGTAAATTGTTTGTTTATAATTTGTATAAAAATATTTACATCTTCTGCTAGCTATATTTTTCTAAGGCTTTAATATATTGCCACATATTTTCAAAGCGATGCCCAAATGGGAGGTACAATGTTGACGTTAAAAATGCCATTGGTTGCTATAATAACGCTATTATTTGCGGTAGTTACCTATTTTATCAACTTAGAATTTAACGATACATCAATAGCTTATTTTTTACCCAGTATCTTAATATTACTTTTTGGATTGAGTTTGATGTTGCTCTCTATGCTTATTAACAAAGAGTCAGCAGCAGTTGGCGAAGCTGATGTAGAAGATAATAATATTGCCACTCTTTATATTGGAAATCTTGCTTACAAGGCAAACGAACAAACTGTCCAAGAGCATTTTGAAAATATAGGTTTTGTTAAATCAGTACGCTTGGTAAAAGATAAAAAGACTGGCCGACGCAAAGGATTTGGATTTATTGAAGTAGCCGCTAAGGATCAGCCTAAATTTATTAAAAAGTTCAATGATTCCATATTTATGGAACGCAACTTGATCGTTCGCTTAGCAAACGACAAACAATATTAGGCTTTCTTTAGCCACATTTACGTTAATAAAGACAGTTGAATGAACATAGTACGACTACTTTACATAGTAGTCGTAAGTACTAATCAAATTTGCGATTAAAGCTATGAAATTTATTGATAGCTTGCAATAAATCCGGCACTTGAACGTCTTTCATTTGATTGACAAGGCCATTGATAATTTGATTAAAATCCTGTTCGTCCTCTAGTATTTGTTTGCTTGAGTCAATAACGCCTAAGTACTTACTCAGATAATCTGCAACTTGTTTAGGCGACTCGGGTAAATCGTTTTTCAAGTTTGTTGAAGAGTTAACAATTGCTTTTGCAGAACGAAGCAGATGTTCATCAGAATACCCTTCTAATTGACTTTTAGCGTAACTATCTTCAACAGACCCTCTGTAGAAGCTGTCTAATAGAGCATCCGTTTGATTCACTAGATTAGCTAGTCTATCAACTTGACCAAGTTCGTATTCGTGCTTCATTTGAATACTACTGATTTTGCTCTCGGCTACGTTTATTGAAAACGAAATACCCGAACTGCTAGTGGTAAAGTTTTTCTCATTGCTTTTTGTCGAAGCTGAAACCTCAGATTTTATCAGCACGTTGTCAAAGCTCAAGCTGCCCCGACTATAATCACTCAGTGTAATATCTATTTCGTTATAAGCCTCATTGCTATTTGATGTGTCAGTTGCGCTAGCATTTGAAATAATATTATCTAAGCTCAACCTATCAACGCCTTGCAAAATGGCATTTTTTATTTGGTCGATACTATCGAAGGTATTTTCATCAGCAAGTCCAATTAATTCGATCTTGGCCTGATCAATACCCACTTCTACGCCCTTGATTGCTTCGTTTCTATAAAAATTAAGTTGTTCTTCAGAATAATTTTGGCTAGCCAAATTATGTAGAGCCTTACCGACAAAACTAACCACATTAGCGGTAATTTTATCAATGCCCGCCTCAAATGAAGACGCACCTTTTTCTACATCAAACCGTTCATTAAGATTTTTTTCTGTATTGATCGTGCTAGGGACACCAACAGAAACGCCAACATTCTTTTTCAAGGAAAAAGATACTACTTTTGCAATAACAGCATCGCTTTGATGAGATGCGCTATAAGTGTCATCTGCTGAAGCGATATTGCTTGCCGGTTTGTCGACTAGCTGGCTTTGCCGAATTCCATTATTGGAAGGCTCGCCCACAGCTTTCGACGACAAAATATTTTGTGTCTGTAACGTGTTCATAAAAAGATACCTCACTATCCTCAACATAGATATCGGCCAAACAGGGCGATTTCTTTAGCAAAGAGTTGGTAAATTTTTCAATTACGTTAAAATCCTCAGCAAATATTTTTATCACACTAAGCAAATATGTCTTCAGACCTCCAAATTCAATACGATTTGCAACTTATTAATAAGCAAAAAGAGCTGGCAAATTTACTCAACCCGTTCTACTCGGGACCAATAACAACATACGCATCTTCACCTCAACATTATAGAATGAGGGCGGAGTTCAGAATATGGCATGAAGGTACAGATACTTTTCATATTATGTTTAATCAACAAACTAAAGAAAAGTACAAAGTTGATAACCTACCTGCCGCTAATCTACTCATAAACATGGCTATGAAAGAAGTCATTGAAAAAGTTATCAGTAGCCAAGAACTGCGCACAAAACTATTTCAGATTGACTATTTGTCATCCACAACTAATGAGCTAGTGATAAGCATGATTTATCACAAAAAATTGACCCCAGAATGGATTAGCGCAGCCGAGGATTTACAAACTCATTTAGCACATTTAGGGAAAATAAATATTATCGGGCGGGCGAAAAAGCAAAAGTTGGTGCTTGGTAGCGATTATGTCAATGAGTGCCTATCAATAAATGGCCAAACTTATGTTTTTAAGCAAATTGAAAATAGTTTTACGCAACCCAACGCTAGTATTAACGTTAACATGATTGAATGGGTGGCTGAAAATGCATCACAAAACCAGACAGACTTATTAGAGCTATATTGTGGCGCTGGCAATTTTACTATTCCTTTAGGTCGCTCATTTAGGAAAGTGTTTGCTACAGAAATTTCCAAAACATCTGTAAACGCTGCACATGAGAACATTAAATCAAATAACGCTAACAATATAGAAATTGCTCGTTTGTCGAGCGAAGAATTTGTTGAAGCATATAACAAGGTGAGAGAATTCAAACGACTCAAAGCTATACAATTGGACACTTATGATTTTACTAGTGTCTTGGTTGACCCACCGCGTGCAGGGCTAGATCCAGGAACCCTTAAACTCATCTCACAGTTTGAACATATTATTTATATTAGTTGCAACCCACAGACCTTGGCTGAAAATTTAGAACAATTGTCTAATAGTCATCAAATAAAAGCAGCCGCAATATTTGATCAATTTCCATTCACTCCTCACATAGAAAGTGGTGTTATATTGTCAAAAAATAATAAATAAACTAAGTTTTATTAAGTGCAGCGTATTGTATGGCACCAAACTGAATAAATCTTAACTGCACTTTTACCCTGTCTGCTATATCTTTAATATCGACAGAATTAGCGTCAAGCGCCTCTGCACCAGCATTAAATACCAACTTAACCATAGCCTCTGCTTGCAAAGACGCGATATAAGTTGGCACATTTAAACGTAACACGATGTAGTCGCTTAACTCTTTGGTAAAATGTCTGATTTCCCGCATAACGGCCGCTCTAAACGAAGAAGAAGTGCCGGTATGTTCACGCAACAAAAGTCTAAATAAATTAGGATTTTGTAATATGAATTCCATAAAGGTATCGACAGAAATAGTAATAATACTGCCACCAGAGGATATTCTTTTGCGCGCTTGACGCATTAGTTGTCTTAATGCCAAGCCCGATTCATCGACCAGAGTCAATCCTAACTCATTAATATCAGTGAAGTGACGATAAAAAGAAGTAGGCGCGATATTAGCTTCACGCGCAACTTCACGCAGGCTTATGCTGGTAAAGCTTTTGTTGTCATCCAATAAAGCGAAAGCAGCAGCTATTATGCGCTGGCGAGTTTCTTGTTTTTGCTGTTGTCTATTCATTAAAATTTGGCAGAAAAGTAAACTCACAAAAGGTTATTAGATACAGACAAACAAGGCAAGGCTTTGAAAGATAATACTTGCACTTTAATGACCAAAAAGATAAATTTGCGTACAGTTGTACGCTGAACTTTGAGTAGTAATATATTTTGAAAAAACCACCCCTTATCACGCTTAATGTAACCTTATTTATTGTAACGTCTTTGATTGCTCTTTTGGGCATACCAATATGGGCTTATGTATACGGTATTTCATGGGTAGAAATTGCGGTTGCAGTCGGTTTGTTTTTCTTTACGGGTATGTCGATAACTGCGGGATATCATCGCCTTTGGTCACACAAAACTTATGATGCACATCCAGTAATCAAGGTTATTTTGGCAACTGGTGGTGCCATGGCAGTACAGAATAGTATTCTGCATTGGTGCAGCGATCATAGAGTCCACCATCGCCACGTTGACGAAAATGGCATGGATCCATATTCGGCAAAAAGAGGTTTTTGGTTTTCGCATATTGGTTGGATGTTACGAGAATATCAGGCAAAGCGTTATAGCGACTATGCCAACTGCAAAGACTTACAAAAAGATAAAGTTGTCATGTGGCAACATAAATATTATTTGGCCATTGTTTTGATTGCTAATTTCGGAATTACAGGCTTTTTAGGATGGTTAAATGGCAGTATTATTGGCATGATTCTAGTAGCTGGTGTAGCTCGATTAGTAGCTGTTCATCACGTAACTTTCTTTATAAACTCTCTTGCTCACATTTGGGGTAAACGACCTTACACTGACAAAAATTCTGCTAGAGACAATGGGATACTTGCATTTTTCACTTTTGGCGAAGGCTATCACAATTTTCATCATATTTTTGAATATGATTACAGAAACGGCATCAAATGGTGGCATTATGATCCAACCAAATGGCTCATCAAAACATTATCATTGTGCAATTTGGCGAAAAATTTACGCACTACACCTGAAGAACGTATCGAAAAAGCTCGTTTAGCTATGGAATTAAAATACGCAACTACGAAACTATTGCTTTTGCCGAATGCAGATGAAGTGCTCGCAAAAATGCAAGCTGAATACGATATTTTAGTACAACGCATGAGTGAATATTACAAAGCTAGAAAGGCCCTAGTTGCTTTGAAAAAGAAGTCTCTTCAAGAGAATTACGAAAAACTAGAACTTGATTTTAAGTATAAAGAGCTTAAACAGTCGGTCATCTTACAAAAAGAAAAGTGGCAGTCTATTTATAGCTTTTACTTAGAGCCAGCTCGCGCTTAAGCCCTGTTTCATAACAAAAAAGGCATTCATAAGAATGCCTTTTTATTGTCTGGGAGAGACGTATATTCTATTTTTAGTGAAATAATTAATCCGCTTTTGATTTTTTGGGTTCAACTTGGTTGATTTTAGCTAAATCAACAATTTGAATTTTCCCTTGCGGTAAGTTTGGATCAATATCAACTTGATGTGAAACGGTTAATAAAGTGTTTTTGATCGAAATATTGATTTCATTTTTGACTTCGCGAATACTATTATTGATAAAATTTGCGGTGATTTGATACACCACACTATTTTCGTCAACTTTGACCGAGCTTGCATTCGCCATAGTTGAAAATGCGCAAGCAGTGATAAGCAAAGTTGCAAGTAATTTGCGTGAAAGTTTCATTATATGTTCCTCTAAATGTATGGTTAATGATCAAGATTTTGCTTACGACATAAAAAATCTTAATCTCAATGGTTACTATTTTGTGATAACCCTATACTGATACCAGCCTTAGCCATTCTTGTGCCAAACTATTATTAATTTTAAAAATATCAATTTTTACATGCACTTATTTGGAAAATATACATGCTAACTATAAATAATGAGGAAGACACCGTTCATCCCTTAGTCTTTTTCACTACCAATTTTGGTCAAAATAACTAACTATTAGTTAATAGAATTAAAACCCTATTAGTTAGAAACGTTTGTTCTTTCAAAAGACTGTTTTTCCTTCCGGATTTGCTAGTGTTATAATCATAATGTTGCAATTAACCGGCCTTATTCCACCTTGATGCATTCAAAACTAAATATTGATCACCGTTTCTCAGTCGCCCCTATGCTTGATTGGACCGACCGCCATTGTCGGTTTTTCTTGCGACTGCTATCTAAGCAAGCAGTGTTGTATACTGAAATGGTGACTACTGGCGCTATCATTTATGGCAAAGGTGATTATTTAAGTTTCAACAAAGAAGAACACCCTGTTGTACTTCAATTAGGCGGTAGCGACCCTACTGATATGGCTCGATGTGCAAAAATTGCGCAGGAAAAAGGCTACGACGAAATAAACATAAACGTTGGCTGCCCCTCGGATAGAGTTAAAAATGGTAGTTTTGGCGCATGTTTAATGTCTACCCCATCTATTGTTGCCGATTGTCTTAGTGCTATGCAAAAAGAGGTAGATATCCCTGTAACGATCAAGTGTCGCATAGGCATAGATGATATGGACGACGATAAAGGCCTTTCAGATTTTATTTTGCCAATTAAAGATGCCGGTTGTGAACACTTTATTGTTCATGCAAGAAAAGCGTGGTTACAGGGCTTAAGTCCCAAGCAAAATCGAGATGTTCCTCCGCTCAACTACTCAAGAGTCTATCGATTGAAAGATGACAACCCAAACTTGTTTATTAGTATCAATGGCGGAATCAACAGCCTTGAAGAAGCTCAGTGCCATCTTGAGTATGTTGACGGCGTTATGCTTGGCAGGGAAATATATGCAAACCCCTTTATTCTCAATGATGTGGATAATCATATTTTCAAAACCCATCACCCTAAACCTAGAACCCGGTTAGACATCATTGAGGATATGACCGCTTATATCCACCAAGAACACGCCAAAGGCACTCGAGTTTGGCATATTGCGCGTCACATACTTGGTCTGTTTCAAGGTCAAATTGGCGGTAAAATATGGCGTCGTTACTTAAGCCAAAATGGCACAGGTAAACACAACAATCCAAATTTGTTACTTGATGCCTATGAGCAGGTTAGCATCGCACAACATAAAGCTGAAAACTTCAAACTAAAAACTGGTTAAATTGACTATTATTATTAGTTAAATAGACCAAATTGCTCATTAAATTTCTTGAGCACACTCCTTATTTACATATAAAAACCTAATATGCTATTGATTTCATTGTGTTTTTATCAATTCATCGGATTTTGGCACGACTTTAGCTATGACATTACCATAGTGAACATATCTTCCTGTGAAAGTTGCCAATAATTTTAAGGAAGATGCAAACCAAAACGAAAAAATAAACGACTAATACAAGAACACTGAAGTATTTAGCGGAAAGGAGCAAGATAATGCTGGCACAAATCGATTTACTTAGTTTAGTCCTATCGCCTGTTTTATTTTATATGTGTGGGGCAGGTGTTTTTTTATTATTGTCGCATCTTAAAATAATCAAGGCTGACATTTAGTCAATTAGAAGGAAAACATATGAAAACGGTAATTAACGAAAAACGCTTTTTTAGAGATCCCCATAAAGCGCTCATTTCAGGCGTATGTGCAGGTATGGCAAAATATTTCGATATCAACGAGTGGATTGTGAGAGGCATAGCTGCTGTTGCGTTTTGCTTTTTACCATTCGCAATTGGCCTAGCATATGTAATGGCCATATTACTACTTCGTTATAAAGCTTAGGCTTTTCTGGCAACTTAAATACACAATCCGATACGCAATATAGGTAAATAGCCCGATAAACAGCCTAATAGTTATCATTTTTAATCCGTTTATGTGAATAAGCGGTTTCTAATCGTCCTTGTCGAAGGTAAACTACGCCTATTAGGCTTTGTCGCTTTATTTTATATTCTGATGGATATGCGTTGCGATATATCAAGTCAAAAGGACTCTAATGAATACTTTATTTAATACCAAATCAATTCTTGGCTTTATTTTTGCCATATTCCTCATCATTGGTGTAGTTGGTTTCTGGTGGGGATTTGAACCCAATACTTTTAATGTCAACGTAGCCGCAGATGAGCAAGCAAAAGAGACTAACCAGCGAGTTGTCACGGGGTATACAACAACCAATACACTGATTGCAGTGTTAGAAAAATTATTATATAAATCTGGTGGTTACATAACAAACGACGTAACTCCTCCTGGTGTTTTTATGGATAACATCCCAAGTTGGGAATTTGGTGTGCTTGAAATGAGCAGAGATCTAGCGCTAGCTATGCGGAAAGATTTCAGTCGATCGCAGTCTCAATCTATTGAAAACCCAGCTCTTACTAAGGCCCAACCCAGTTTAAACTTTGACAACAATCGCTGGATTCTTCCTTCTAGTGAAGGGCAATACGAAGATGCACTTGAACAACTTTATGTATATCGCGATCAATTAGGTGACCCAACTGCCACAAACAACCAGTTTTATGCTAGAGCTGACAATTTAAGAGATTATTTAAAACAAGTCGAAAAACGATTAGGTAGTCTGTCACAAAAGCTAAGTGCCAGTGTGGGTACAGAAGTAATTAATACTAATTTGGCGGGCGACAGTGCTGCGAGTAACTCGTCTCCCGAAGCGTCAGTAATGATAAATAAAACGAGTTGGTTTAAGTTAGACGACAATTTCTATGAAGCACGCGGTGCTAGTTGGGCTCTCTTGCATTTTTTAAAGGCTATTGAGACTGACTTTGGTGATGTTTTACGCAAAAAAAATGCAACTGTCAGCTTGCAACAAATAATAAGAGAGCTAGAAGCGACTCAAGAAGCTGTGTTTAGTCCCGTTATATTAAATGGAGACGGCTTCGGTTTATTGGCTAATCACTCTTTGGTGATGGCTAACTATATTTCACGGGCTAATGCCGCGTTAATCGAACTTTCAGAATTACTAAACCAGGGTTAAATATGAAAAATGTAAAAAACTTAAGTGCAATTGTTATTGCTAGTTCAGCATTATTGTTGAGTACACAAGCAAATGCCGATACTTTGCTGGGCGGCTATTTAGGCGCCCAAGCGTGGAATATGGATGCAACAGGCGGTTTCTCTGAAAACGAAAATATCGCTGGTTTTGCCTTTGAGTCAGAACAAAACGCAAGTTTTTACGCTGCGCTTGAACACCCAATTCCTCTCGTGCCAAACATTAAGCTGGCCCGAACCACAATGGATACACAAGGTTCAACAACACTCGACACACAATTTAATTTTGGTGATGAAGTCTTTCTTGCTAACGCTACGCTAGACACCCAAATTGAAATGACTGCGACAGACTATATTTTATATTATGAATTATTAGATTCTGATATAGCTACACTCGACATAGGTGTAGCAGCAAAACAACTTGAAGGTGACATTGTTGTTGTTGATCAAGATGGTAACATGGCAGAAGAAGAGTTTGATGGCATGATACCCATGGCATATGCCAAGGTTGCTTTTGGCTTACCATTGACGGGGCTTGGTGTTTTTGCTGAAGGTACATTTTTGTCAATAGATGACGATTCATTTACCGATTATCAGGCAGGCATTAGCTACAACTTTGTCGAAACCCTAGCGATAGATATGACGATACAACTTGGTTATAGGTCTACCGAATTAGATATCGAAGACTTAGATGACATTTATGCTAATTTAGAGTTTGATGGCGCATTTTTAGGTATCGAATTCGATTTCTAAATTGTTTCAGTACAAAACAGAATAAAAAATTAGTTTTTATTCTTTCCAGTTATCAAAATTAATCGTTATGCTTATTTTAATTATAAGCCTAGCGATTTTTTTTTTAATGACTAAAAATAACAGTAATTCCCCAATAACACCGCTTGACCAAGCTCAATTGTCTCGCCTGTCACAAGCGGTTTCAGGACTCAGTAAAGATCAACTTATTTGGGCGAGTGGATTTGTCGCTGGCGTAGCAGCGGGTGCAAACAATCAGCAACAGTCTCAAGCTTTGACAAGCACAGAACAAGCAACCCTGACGATTTTATATGGCTCACAAACAGGCAATGCCAAACATGAAGCGACTAGTTTTGGTGAGAAATTAAAAACAAAAGGCTTGGCACCTAAAGTTATCAGCATGAGCGATTATAAGCCAAGAAAATTAAAAGATGAAACGCATCTTATAATATTTGTGAGCACACATGGCGAGGGTGATGCACCAGATGACGCAGTTGAATTACACGAATTTGTGCACAGTAAAAAAGCGCCCAAATTAGGTAACTTAAAATATGCGGTAGTAGGCTTAGGTGATACTAGCTATGAATTCTTTTGCCAAACTGCAAAAGATTTTGATGCTAGTTTACAAAAGCTAGGTGCTACTTCGCTCGCAGGGCGACTTGATTGTGACGTAGATTATGCCGATACTATCAGCAAATGGGCGGAACAAATGACTGCCTCACTGGTAAGTGATTTAACCGCTAATGCAGCTTCTAATGCAGAGACTAGTGCTCAAAACACATCTATGCCCATAAATACTATTAGTAATCTGTACACAAAACAAAACCCCTTGCGGGCGAATTTGGGCGCTTGTCTTAAAATTACTGGCCGAGACTCAGTGAAAGATATCAGGCACATTGAGATTATGCTTGAAGACTCTGGATTAAAATATCAAGTAGGTGATGCTTTAGGTATTTACTTTAAAAACGACCCTGAAATAGTTGAACGTATATTAAGAGTTACACAAACTAAAGCCGAAGAAGAGGTTTCTGTTAAAAACGAAGTCATGACGTTAAGCCAAGCATTGACAAATAAGTTAGAATTAACCTTAAGCTATCCTGGATTTGTAAAGGCTTATCAAAACGCTAGCCATGATACTGCACTTCACGAACTATTAGTTGACAAAAAAGCACTCAGAAAATTTTTGGAAGAACGCCAAATTGTAGATATTATTGAACAATATCCGAATGTGATATCGGCTCAAACGCTAGTCGATGCCCTTCGTCCCATTAGCCCGCGTCTGTATTCTATTGCGTCAAGTCAAAATGAAGTTGAAGACGAAGTCCATTTAACCGTCGCTCATGTTGATTACCAAGCTTTTGGTAGCCGTCATCAAGGTGGTGCCTCAGGCTTTTTATCGACCCGCCTACAAGAGGGCGAAGAAGTCGAAATATTTATTGAGTCAAATGATAACTTCAGACTTCCTTCGGACACAAATACACCAGTTATAATGATTGGCCCGGGGACTGGAATCGCCCCATTTAGAGCATTTATGCAAGAACGTGATGTGACTGAAGCAACTGGGAAAAATTGGTTGTTTTTTGGTAATCCACATTTCACGCAAGACTTTTTATACCAAGTTGAATGGCAAGCATATTTAAAGTCAGGTTTATTAAACAAAATCAGTTTAGCCTTTTCGCGTGACCAAGCAGAAAAAATATATGTACAAGATAAATTACTTGAACAAGGCGAGGAAGTTTTCGAATGGCTGGAGCAAGGTGCGCACCTTTATATTTGTGGTGATGCAATGCGTATGGCAAAAGACGTTGAGCAAGCGCTGCTATCTATTATTCAGAAATACGGTAACAAAGATGAGAAAGCAGCAAAACAATACTTACTAGAGATGCGCAAAGCTAAACGATATCAAAAGGATGTTTACTAATGGCTGACAACAAAAACCTAATAGTAGAAGGTAAGCTTGCAGACAACGAGCGCATGAAAGCACAAAGTAAGCATTTACGGGGCACGATTACCACCGATTTAGCTGATGATGTTACCGGTGGTTTTACCGCCGACAACTTCCAACTTATACGTTTTCACGGCATGTATCAGCAAGATGATCGTGATATAAGAGCAGAAAGAGCCAAGCAAAAACTTGAGCCACTGCATAACGTTATGCTGCGAGCAAGACTACCCGGAGGTGTAATTACGCCAGAACAATGGCTAGTTATCGACAAATTCGCGGAAGAGAAAACGATGTATGGAAGTATTCGCTTAACGACTCGACAAACCTTTCAATTTCATGGTGTTTTAAAACCCAATGTAAAACCTATGCACCAACTATTGAATTCAACTGGCATCGACTCTATTGCCACTGCAGGAGATGTAAACAGAAATGTGTTATGCACCTCAAACCCTGTTGAGTCTGAATTGCATAAACAAGCATGGAATTGGGCAGCAAAAATAAGTGAACACTTACTCCCCAAAACTAACGCTTATGCAGAAATTTGGTTAGATGGTGAGAAAGTAGAGTCAACGCAAGAACAAGAACCTATCCTGGGCGATAACTATTTACCCAGAAAATTTAAAACCACTGTTGTCATTCCGCCACATAACGATGTTGACGTGCATGCTAATGACCTGAACTTTGTTGCCATTGCAGAAAACGACAAATTAGTCGGTTTTAATGTATTAGTGGGTGGCGGCTTAGCTATGACACATGGTGATATGACTACCTTTCCAAGAAAAGCAGATAATTTTGGATTTGTTAGCTTAGACAAAACACTCGATGTTGCCGCTGCAGTTGTTTCAACTCAGCGAGATTGGGGAAACAGAACCAACCGTAAAAATGCAAAAACCAAATATACACTTGAACGTGTCGGCGTAGACACCTTCAAAAAAGAAGTAGAAAAACGAGCGAGTATGACTTTCGCTGAAAGCCGCCCTTTTAAACTGACATCTCGTGGCGATCGGTTTGGCTGGGTCAAAGGGATAGATGGTAAGCATCACCTTACTTTGTTTATTGAAAATGGCCGAATATTAGACTTTGCAAACAAATCATTAAAAAAAGGCTGTGCAGAGATTGCAAAAGTTCATCAAGGTGATTTTAGACTAACAGCTAATCAAAATTTAATTGTTGCGGGTGTACCTGAAGACCAAAAAGCGCTTATTGAAGCAATCGCCACACAACATGGCCTGTTAGAAGCCAATACCAGCAAGCAAAGGCAAGATTCTATGGCTTGCGTTTCGCTTCCCACATGTCCACTTGCAATGGCAGAAGCGGAACGCTATTTACCAAGCGCTGTAGACCAATTAGAGAGCATTCTGAGTAAGCATGGACTGGCACATGAAAGTATCATTTATCGGATAACTGGCTGCCCTAATGGATGTGGCAGAGCGATGCTTGCCGAGATTGGTTTGGTCGGAAAAGGACCAAACAAATATAACCTTCATATCGGTGGAAATCGTGAGGGAACCCGTATCCCTAAAATGTACAAAGAAAACATAGTAGATACCGAAATTATGCAAATAATTGACGAATTGATCGGCCGTTGGTCCAAAGAACGTCTACAAAATGAAGCTTTTGGTGACTTTGTAATCCGAGCTGGAATAGTTGCGCCTGTAGTCAACTCTGCGGAGGATTTTTATGCATAATGTAGCATACAAAGAAAACACCAAACAAAACAAGGTAATATCTCCCGCTGTTTTAAACATAAATGAAACCGATATCTCACAACTGAATACTACTTTGGAGAGCAAGAGCATTACTGAAAGAGTAGAGTGGGCTATGGAGAATTTACCAGGCACCCATATAGTATCTTCCAGTTTCGGTGCTCAGTCTGCTGTTATGCTACATTTGCTCAACCAAGTAGCGCCTGGCATATCGGTTGTGCTGACCGATACCGGCTATTTATTTCCAGAGACCTATCAATTTATTGACCAGCTCAGTGAACAACTAAACCTTAACCTTAAGGTTTACAGAGCAGACATCACCCCAGCTTGGCAAGAAGCACGTTATGGAAAGTTATGGGAAAACGGCATTAAAGGTATAGAAAAATATAATCAAATAAATAAAGTTACCCCAATGAAAGCTGCATTAAACGAATTAAATGCAAAAACTTGGTTTGCTGGCTTAAGAAGAAGCCAGTCAGGTAGTAGGAAAAATTTAGATATTCTGCAAATACAAGCACAACAGTTTAAGGTGCATCCTATTGTTGATTTAAACAATCAACAGTTACATCGTTATATGACATTAAACAACTTACCATATCATCCGCTATGGGAGCATGGGTATGTATCTATTGGTGATTGGCATACAACACGCAAACTTGAAGCAGGTATGAACGAGGAGGATACTCGTTTTTTTGGCCTGAAAAGAGAATGTGGTCTTCATGAGTTTGGTGATGGCGATGGTATCTAAAAACGTGTAGTCGCTTCCAAGCATTGAAACATAAGTTTAAACTTTTTGTCATATTTCTGTAATGTTGGTATGATCCCAACTTGCTTTTATAGTTATTTTGTTTTATACTTTTCTGTAATGAATTCACCCAAGACTTAACAGGAAGGTATATATGAAGCCCTCGTTTTTAAAAACCACTATGTCGATATTACTAGTGTTGGCATCAAATTCTTTATTGGCGGAGTCTGCTTTACAAGGTGAAACTAAGGCATTCAAATGTATGAATAAGCAATCATTTGAAATAAATAGTAATTGTATGCAGTTAGATATTTCGTCAAATTTAGTTTTCAAAAAAGCAGAATCCAACATGTATGATAACATCAACGGTTCGAGTGACAGAGTATTGGCATCCATGACGTTCAACCCAAAGCTGATGGAAATTAATATTGTAGCTCATAAAGACGCTACGCTAGCGAAAGTCGTACAGTAAAAAAATATTAGTTGAGAAAGCCTCCATTTGGAGGTTTTTTTTTGACTTAAATCAAGCACCTGCATTATATCGAAATACCTCCCTTTATGAGCATACTAGCGTGAAGTATCATTGACATATTAAAAATGTAAATTTGTTGCTATACTCGTCAGTAAAAGGTGAATTATTGTTACGTTAGTTTTCGATTAAATAAAGTGTTCATGCACAAATATGAATTGATATTGGACGGATTTCATCTTCAATTGCATATTTGGCGCTAGGCTTGATTGCTGATTTGAATAATCAATCAAAAGTCATGTTGTTTGTGTATGAGTATATAAGAATAATAATGATAAAGATGGATTTTAAGCAAGATCACAAATATATCGACCTTGGTAGGGTTAACCTGTCAAATAAAGAGCATTTGCCTTTTTTTGCGTTGCGTACATTTTTATATGGCATTAATTTTGGCCTGTTAGGCGCAATGACAAATGCTTTTTTGCACATCAGCTTTTTCGGTAATTTCACCTTATTCCTTGGCCAACTTTTTGTTCTTTTTTGTTTAGTCACTAAAGGATTGAATGCTGCAATCATTACCGTAATATTCACCTCCGTTAGTGCCGCAATATATGCTAATGATCCTTATTTAGTTGTGATTTTTTCATTAGAAATGATTGTTGTGCATGTATTAATGCGAAAAGGTTTTTTTCTGTTTCAGTCAGCAATGTCATATTGGCTGCTCATTGGAATCCCTTTGCTATTAGTGTTACATGCCTTGACGTCATTCGCGTCTGCTGAAGAACTTTTCATAAATGGTGTTACCCGGGCGATTAATGGCTTGATTATAGTGTCTGTCGTTGCAATCGGCAGTTGGTTTTTACCGTCTGATTACACCTACAGAAAGTATGTATCCAAGCCGCCCAAATTAGCGTCACTGATTTTTTCACTTTGCATGCTTACTGTTACCCTACCGGCCATGGTTATCGCATTATTTTTTATTTATCAATCCACTGGCCACAACGAACAAAACATTGCCCGCAACTTAAAGTCTGTAGCGGAACAAACAACTACGATGATAGATGTCGAATTTGCTAGACATATCAATGGGTTAAATACGGTCGCGAATTATCTTGAAACTCACCCGAATGCTGAATCACAAACACTGTTAGATGCAATTTATAATAATTATCCACTTTTTACTTCTGTAATTATCACCAATAAAGACGGTATCGTCACAAAAGCCTCACCCAACATGTACTCGCAAATGCTTAATAATCTAAACTCGCCAAATGTGCGCGACAGAGACTATTTTAAACAAACAAAAAACACAATGGAGCCATTTGTTTCAGAAGCGTTTATTGGAAGAGGCTTTGGAAACAATCTCATCCTTAGCCTTTCTGTGCCAATGTCGGTAAATGGAAATTTTAACGGAATTGTTCAAGGGGCAATCAAGCTTGATGAATTTTCAGACTATAATGAGAGTTCTCGCCCAGAAGATATTCAATTTATTATGTCCGATAAAAACGGTCGAATCCTGAGTAAAAGTAATGACTTGTATTACCCTATCTTGTCAAATTTTGATTATGAAGTGCATATTGATCCCTTAATAAGGCAGCTAGATGTAATGAAGTTCCAACAAGAAACTTTTATTTATGCGCAAGCTGAAGCAGCTAATGAATGGCAAATAACGGTTCTTTCTTCACCTAAAACAGTTACATCGATGATCGTTAACTATTTCTTTGTGTTCGTTGTTGGTATTTTTGTTGTACTGCTTGGATTTGCATTAGTAGCCAAAGCGCTTTCACGAAAAATCACAAAACCACTAGTCGATATTACCGAGCATTTTCCAGATAAAGAGTTTCATCCTCAAATTATCAAGGAGTCTCATGTTAGCTCTGAAATGGTCAAACTCACGCGTAAGTTAATAGATTCTCATGAAGTTATGTCAAATTTTCAAGAACAGTTATCAGAACAAGTTAATAATAAAACTAAACAACTAAAACAATTAAATAGAGAGCTCTATTCGATTGCCCAAAAAGATTCTCTAACTCAATTGCTAAACCGTGCGGGCTTTAACCGGCTAGCCCTTACTTCATATCGAAACTGTATTCGTAATAGCATCAAAATGTCCCTGATTTTAATTGACATCGATCACTTCAAAAACATTAATGATACTCACGGCCACCCTTTTGGCGATAAGTGCATTATCGCAGTGGCTAAAGTGATTCAAAAATACTGCAAGCGAGATACCGATATTATTGGTCGTTATGGTGGTGAAGAGTTCATTATCATGATAGTGGGTGGCGAAATAGAAGAACACACGCAGCGAATCGAGTTAATAAAAAACGAGATTCAAAATTTACGCTTCAAAAATAACAAAGAAGTGTCTAGTATGACGATAAGTGCCGGAGTTTGTAGTCTCGACAATAATTTTTCAATTGATTATGAAGACGTTCTTGAGCTCGCTGACAATCAACTTTATCTCAGCAAGCGTGGAGGTCGAAATAAAATAAGTGTAGTGAGTAAGTAGCTCACTAATTTCCAAAAATATTTTGAGACATAAAGACAGATGACCGACGTAAAACCTTCCTTTCTTGAATCTGTCCAACTTACTTTGTTGTTGTCCGTACTTGCGATTAGCGTGAACTTTTTTGTTCAAATTAATATTGTCGGCGATTTTCTTCTATTTTTTGGTTCGTTATTTGTATTTGTTGGCATGGCACTGCTGCCTTTTCGCTATGTGCTAGTCATTGCCGTTTCGTGCCTGTTCTCACAAGTCATGTCAGGGCAACCCTGGCCGATGGGTCTTCTGTTCCTAATTGAAGTTTTTATAATAGCCATATTGCGGCACCGAGTATTGTTCATCTTACTCGCTTCTATTTTATATTGGATAACGATTGGTATACCCACGCTATGGTTTTTTAGCTACTTTAATGCTGCTGATCTTCAAGGAAGTAGCCTAATTATTACATTGCAGTATTGTTTTAATGGTTTGCTTAATGCTGCATTCGCATCCACAATATTTGCTTGTTTACCTAACAAATGGCTCGTTTCTAGGGTGCCTAAACAGCATCGTTTATCAAGTAATATTTTTGCCCTTTGTGCGTCAATACTTGTTTCACCTTTGCTCATATTGTCTTTTTTATTTATTGGCCAGAATGTTCAACAAACAGAAAATAATTTAGACGACGCTATAAAGAATAAATCAGCATTTATAGGACAACTTACATCTGAGTTCATACTGAAATATCAATCTGTTGTGGAAAATTTAGCGAATGTAATATCCGCCGATGTAGAAGAAAAAATATATCAAGACTTGATGGTGAAAATGCAAGTGGAAAACCCAATGTTTTTCAATTTAACAACCGTCAATAAATTTGGCCGTTTAGATTTTTTTGCCCCAACTAAATATATTCAGCAGATTAGAGCTTTGCCCGATGCACAGCAATATGTCCGTGATCGACTGTATTATTCTGAAACGAAACGTAATTTGAATGTTTATATTTCAGATGCGATTTTAAGCAGAGGTGTTGTCGAAGCGCCCATGATTTCAGTTGCCGCGCCTATTTTGAGCCAAGGTATGTTTAATGGCATTCTCTACGGCGCGATAAATTTAAATGGAATAAATGACTTTGATGAACAAATATCCCAAGCAAGGGAAGAAATGTTGGTTATTATTACCGACGCAAAAAACACTATTGTATATTCGTCGGAACAAGAGATTTATAAAGCGCTAACCCCTCTCTATTTTGATATCGCTGACAGTCGTGTATTGAGAGACTTAGATATCATGCAATTAAATGGAAAAATATACGCTTATAATAAAATCACCACTAGTTATGGCTGGAACGTTTATTTGCTTGAAGACGCTCAAAAAATAAGTCTTGGGTTGAGGGATCAATTTATCATAGTCGGCTTAGGGCTGTTGATCGTTATATCCGTCTTTCTAGTGCTTGCTTACAATCTGTCGAAACGCATCACAGCGCCGCTTATTGCACTGTTACAAGATGAAAAAAGTGTGACCAACGACATGCTCGCTGGGAAAGATACAAGTCAAGAAATATCTGATATGGCAAAAAAGTTAAAGCGTTCTTCATACTTGGTCAAAACATTTGAAAGCCGCCTCAAAATGCAGGTAGAAGAGAAAACAGAACAACTAGAACAACTTAATTTACAACTCGCTGCTCAAGCTAGGGAGGATGGTCTTACATCCTTATACAATAGGTCTGGATTCAATGAATTAGCAATTAATGCTATCAAAACAAGTTATCGTTTGAATCAAGCTTTCAGTATCATCTTGCTCGACTTAGATAATTTTAAAAGTATCAATGACACACATGGTCATTTAATTGGTGATGAGTGCCTTATTGCTTTTGCAAATTTAATGCAAAACCACTGTAAACGAGAAACCGATATCATTGGCCGATATGGTGGTGAGGAATTTATTATTTTTATGTCGGGAAGTGATATCGAATCACAACACCACATCATTAATGACATTCATAAAAAAGTACACTTTTTAGAAATATTCAATGAGAGCAATAATAAGAAGGTAAAATTCACAGTGAGTGCTGGTGTATGTACTGTAATGTCAGGTGTTGGTCTCGAATTACCTGAATTAATTAATATTGCTGACGACGAACTGTATAAGTGCAAACGAAATGGGCGGGACAGAGTCTCAATTAGCACCATCGGCTAATAGCTTTTATTGGATAAAGTTTCGAATTAGGCTATACTCCGCGCGGTTTCAGGTTAGACTTTAAAGGACTTTTTGCTACTATGAAAACACTGTTTTATTCAATTAATGGCATTTTGTCTACTTGCTTTTATTTCTTGAATACCGTGTTTTGGTTTATCCCAATCATGGTCGCATCATTCTTTAAATTGATTCCTTTAAAACAATGGCAAACCTGGATGTCTTCAATAGCTGATAAATCTGCTAGTGCTTGGATATCTGTCAATCGCATAAATCAAAACATTTTTTCAAGAACGCAATATACCTTGAGAAAAGACCCTTTGTTAGGTCCAAATAGTTGGTATTTAGTTATCGCGAATCATCAGTCTTGGGTCGACATATTAGTATTGCAGCGGGTTTTTAACCGAAAAATTCCATTTCTAAAGTTTTTCCTTAAACAGAATTTGATTTTTGTACCCTTTTTGGGCTTGGCCTGGTGGGGCCTAGATTTCCCATTTATGAAACGTTACAGTAAAGCCGCTATTGCAAAGGATCCATCTCTGAAAGGCAAAGATCTGGAAACGACTAAACGAGCCTGTCAAAAATATGAAAATAGCCCAGTTAGCATCATGAACTTTGTCGAAGGAACCCGATTTAATAAGGATAAGGTAAACTCCACATACACCCAAAGACTCGCGTTGAAGCATACTCTAGCGCCAAAGACTGGTGGTATAGCCTATGTACTGAGTGCTATGGGAGATAGATTATCTAAACTCGTTGACGTTACTATTTTTTACCCTCAAGGAATCCCTAGTTATTGGGATTTTGTATGTGGTAAAGTAGAGAACATCGTTGTAGATATTAATGTAATAGATATCAACACCCTACTTAATGAAAAAACATTCTCTTCTCAATACTTCACTGAACCTGCACAGAAACAGATCTTTCAAGATTGGCTTAATACCATATGGAAGCAAAAAGACGACATGATCGAAGCAATACAGAAGGAAATATTGTGAAAATAAACTTGCTTCGATCAATCTTTATTTTTCCTATTCATCTTGTATTACAACTCAGTAATATGGGGTTTTGGGGTGGTTTAATAATCATTTTTGGTTTAATTCGATTTCTATTGCCTATCAGAACAGTTAATAAAGCCTTACTCAAAGTGATGCATAGACTCTATTTTACGTTCGCTATTATTAGCGTAGCAATGATTAAAATATTTAATCGAATAGAGATTAGAATTGATATTGACGAACCATTAAATAAACAAAAATGGTATTTAATTACTGCGAATCACATTAGTTACTTGGATATCATATTACTCATTGATTTTTGTGCTCCCCGCATTCCTCCTCCCAAATTTTTCCTAAAAAAAGAACTAATATGGTTGCCTTTCGTTGGTTTAGCAGCATGGGCGATGGATATGCCTTTTATGCGCCGTTATAGTCAATCTTTTTTGCAAAAGCACCCACATTTGAAAGGCAAGGATATAGAAGCGACGCGCCGGTCTTGTGAAAAATTTGTTGATACACCCACAACGGTTATCAATTTTGTAGAAGGCACAAGGTTTACACTACAAAAGCATGCTGAACGTAAGAGCCCCTATTCACATTTATTGAGACCGAAAGCTGGTGGTATCGCTTTTACCCTAACGGCAATGGGAGAGCTATTTAGTAATATCTTGGACATAACTATTGCTTATCCCAATACTCGCCACCCAATGATGGATATGTTGAGCGGCAGAATGACTACAATCATCATTGATGTAAAGACCATTGAGTTAAGCAACGAATTGATTGGTAATTATTTTGAAAATGAACACTTTAAAAATAGTTTTCAAGTTTGGATAAACAAACTATGGCATGATAAAAACAAAAGAATGCAACAATGGATGAATTAAACATATGTTAATTAGTCACACTGAAGTTCAAACGATTTTGCTCGACGTATTATTATATATTGGCGTTAATATCGATATCGATTCAAAACTGTTTACTTTAGTTTCTTTAATTAGCATTCTTTTATTAGCTGTTTTGAGTTACCTAATTGTTCGTTTTATCCTCTTTTTTAAGGTCGCCAGACTAATTGCCCTGACTAAAAGTCAATGGGATGATCAATTAATGGAGCATGGGGTTTTTAAAAGGTTATCTCACTTAGTCCCCGGCATCGTTATGTATAGCACTAAATCAGCTTTTTTCGATCCGGCTACACCTTATTTTGCAGCTATTTCGATATCAATAAGTCTGTATCTTATTATCACCGTGTTTCTTGTTATTCAAGCATCTCTCACTGCAGCAGAAGCAATATATAAGTTATCAGAATTAGCCAAAAAAGCCCCTATTACTGGCTTTGTCCAAGTTGCACGGTTGTTAGTTACCTTAGGGGTGATATTTATGATCATCTCACTACTACTAAACAAAAGCCCTATCTATTTATTGTCTGGTTTGACCGCAGTTGCCGCGGTTTTACTATTGATATTTAGAGATACAATACTCGGTTTTGTGGCGGGTATACAAATTGCTGCTAACCGCATGTTCAATACTGGTGATTGGATAGAAATACCTAAATATGGTGTCGACGGGGACATTACTCAAATCGGCCTAAATGTGGTTAAAGTGCAAAATTGGGATAAGACAATCTCTACTATCCCTACTTATACTTTAATTTCTGACGCAGTAAAAAATTGGCGGGGAATGCAGGAGTCAGGTGGCCGAAGAATAAAAAGAGCGATTAACATTGATATGCGTTCAATAAACTTTGCTAACAACGACATGTTGTCAAAATGGCGGAAGCTTAAGTTACTAAAAACCTATTTAGCTAAAAAAGAAAATGAACTTGAGCAAGATGCCGAACGTTGTCAAAAGGAAGCAGAAGACCTCGTGAATTCTAGAAAGCTGACAAATATTGGGACATTTAGAGCCTACGTGAGCGCATATATTGGTGCGCACCCCGACATCAACAAAGAATTAACCTGCATGGTCAGGCAGTTAAAACCAAGTGAAATTGGCTTACCATTGGAAATTTATTGTTTTAGTGCCAACAAAGATTGGGTCGCCTATGAACATATACAATCAGAAATTTTTGACCATTTACTTGCGATACTACCAATGTTTGAATTACGCCCTTATCAACGAGTGACAAACGATAAAGGCCAAAACGTAGCGGTAACTCAGGATGAATATCGTTAGGCTTGACCGGCTAAATTACGCGCATATTGTTAAACACTCAAAATTAACTAATGGCGTATGCTATTAATCCCATAATCGCTAGACTAGATACACCTAAAAACCCATACTCAATGCGTTCTTTTATTGCTTCAGCACCTGATTTGGTGCTGATAACGCCCATCACAATACAAGATAAGCCTAGAATTAATGTAAGCAACAGCCCAGCAAATAAAACTATGTTGCCTATTTCGATCAATATCGCCATGATATTCGCTTCTCCAAGATAAAAAATTATAACCCTACTTATTTGTCGACATTATGCCTTATTGTTTTATACAAACCTATGCTACTTAGGTATTTTGTAAGATTAATTTGGCCTAAATCAATAAATGACTGCTTAAAATAAGATAAATAATTCGTTAGTCAATTTGACCAATTAGTCGCCAGCTTAATTAATAACTTCCGTAAGATTGACTCACATACTCACCATAAAAAACTAAGCTATTGATTTAAAATGAATTTATTTTTGGCATTGCGCTTGCTTTATATAAACAATATTAATACCCATTAGGAGTCAACATGAGTCAGAAAAATATGATCACCCTTTCATTTATAACCGCAGTATCAATCGCACAAGCTGCATATACGCCGGCAGTTCTTGCTCACGATGGCTTTAGTACAGACTGCAATACAAATATAGAATCTGAGATGAATTTTGCTAACAACCAACTTACTGTTTGGACGCAAAACAAGCAAGCTATTACATTCGATAAAGCCGGCTACATTAGTGTTGACGGAGAATCGCTAAATCTAAATGCATCGCAACAACAATTAGCTAAGCGCTATTTCCAAGATGTTGAATCAGCCATACCCATGGTAGTTAATGTTACCGTTGAGGCTTTGGAAGTGACCAATATCGCTTTGACAGCAGCATTTACAGGTTTATTGGGTGAGGATAGTGAATTACCTAGGATGATTGGTAGTAAACTAGAAGAAATTAGCACTGCAATTGAAGAGCATGTCTATCAAGATACAGACTCACTCACTTTTAATAGTACCTACTTTGAACAAGACCTCGGGTTTGACGAAAATATTGATGAAGAGATTGAGGCTATTCAAGAAGAAATCATGTCAACAGCCATGGGAGAAGTATTCATGGCTCTAGGTAAAGCTATGATAAGTGGCGATACAGACTTTTCAAACTTTGAACAGCGAATGGAAAAACTAGGTGAAGAAATTGAAATCAAAGCAGAGGCGCTTGCTGAAGAGTTAGAAGAAACAGCTAAAGATTTATGTGAAACTCTGCAGCGCATTGATAACACTGAAAACGAACTTCAATCAATCAAGGGTCTTAAGGATCTTAATATGATAGAAACACATCAGCAAAAAGCATAACAAAAGACATATCTTCTTTTTACAGAAGATGCTTATTGACCGATGAACAAAAACAAGTGACACTGCGGCCAACTCAAAAATCGCAGAGTCACTTTTTTTATGTCTTCTATTTGTATTATTGGATTAGGCTGGTTAGGCTTTCCTTTGACCAAACACCTACAATCTAAACAATACCTCATTAAAGGAACGGTTCGCTCGCCAAATAAACAAAAAATAATAGCGAAAATGCTAAATTCCAAGATAGAGCGATTTGATTTGTACGCACAAGCACAACAAAATGCAGATGAAAAGCCTATGATCGAGAGCCTAGCGGCTTCAGAAGTTGTTGTTATTAACATTCCTCCCGGTCGAAAAAACTTTAATGCTGAATTATACATCAAGAATATGCAAGGCTTGATTCAGCGAGCTTTTGATAACGCTTGTAAGCATCTAGTTTTTGTCAGTACCACCGGTGTGTTTTCTAACAGCCATAGCATTGTTACCAACACTTCACTCGCTGATGCAAATACGCCATCAGGCGTTGCCCACGCAAAAATAGAAAATTATTTATTAAACAACTATTTTAATGCTACGACCATTATAAGGCCGGCTGGCCTTGTAGGCCCAACTCAGAATTTTGCAGAAATTGATATTGCCTCGACAGTTCCGAAATTTAGACATCCAATTTATACTTTGTGTCACAAAACCAATATTGAAAAAGGCAATGACCCTGTTAATTTAGTGCATTTAGATGATGTAATTGCAGTAATAGTTGCGGCTATTGAGCAAAAATGCACTGGACAAGCGCTCAATGTTAGTGCCACCGAGCATCCTACAAGAAAAGACTACTATGAATGGTGCGCCAAACAGCTAAATTTGCCTATACCAGGTTTTTTAGAAGATAATAAAAAGCGCCAAATAGGAAAAATAATTGACGCTTCAGATACTTATTCTTTGCTGGGATTGGTGCCTAATTACAATAGCCCTTATAAAATGCTGAAACAAGGCTAGCACAAAAGAGCAGCCAAATGCTGCTCTAATATGACCCTTATCAACTGGGCTTTAGATAATTACCCAATAATAGCTTGCCCAAAGTACTTAAGCGCAACTGTATTGATAAAAATAAGCGCCAATATACCGGGAATGAAAGTCCCTAAAGAAAAATTAACATATTTTGCTAACAAGCTCGTTTTATAGTTTGGAGCACCTTGTTCTAGTTCTGCATTAAAACCAAGCTTCTTCCAACGATAGCTGACAAACATACAAATCAAAAGGCCATTTAGAGGTAATATGGTGTCGTAAAATACATCATATACAACATCAAAAAATGATTTGTCGGCGCCAGCATAGTTAATAAAGCTTGTGAAAAATTCAAAGAAACCAAAAGAAAATGCACACATTAACGCAAAAACAACCAGCAAAGCCCCGCATATAAATAAAGAGCTTTTGCGGCTCACTCCTTTTTCACTCATTAAGCTAGATACCGGCACTTCAAAAATTGAAACCAATGAAGTGATCGCGGCAAAGAAGACTAATAAGAAGAAAAGACTTGCCACAATACTTGAGCCAACATAGCCTATACTCGACTGTAGCTCTAGAAAGATTTGCGGCAAATAAGAGAATATCATCGAAATCGATGACTCACTTAGTTCGTTAGTATTTACCTCGGGGTTAAACGAAAATATCGCAGGCAATATCATTAAGCCGGCTGTAAAAGCAACGGCTGTATCCGTTAAAGCAACTAGTTTTGCTGATTCAGGTAAATCCGCTTTCTTATTAATATAGCTACCATAAGTAATCATTATTCCCATACCTAACGACAAGGAAAAGAATGCCTGGGAAAGCGCGCCATTCACGACACCTGCGTTTATTTTGTCAAAGTCAGGGACTAGATAGAATTTAACGCCAGCCATGGCGTTATCTTGAAACAGCACGAAAATGACTAACAACACCAACATAGCGAATAAAGCCGGCATGAGTATTTTTGCGGCCTTTTCAATACCTTGTTTAACACCGCCTTGCAAGATTGCATAAACAACAAGTAGCACACCTATCATGTAAACAAACAAGCTGTTTCCAGAAACAAATCCACCAAAAGTTTCTGGTTTTGCAAGTTCGTCTAAATTGCCTATAAGTGATTCAAATAAATAACCAAATATCCACACAGTAATCACTAAATAGAATACCGCGATCATGAAAGGGGTAATAACCGACAACCATCCGGCAAAACGCCATAAGGGATTCGATTTCGACAAATTAGTGTAAGCGCCTAAGGGATCTTTTTGACTTGCCCTGCCCACAGACATTTCAGCAATCATTACCGGTAAACAAATGGCCACAACAAATATTGCGTACATTAATAAAAACGCACCACCGCCATTTTTTGCGGCCCCTACGGGAAAACCAACAAGATTACCAATACCAACTGCAGAACCTGCTGCTGCCAATATAAAACCTATTTTTGAGCCAAATTGCTCGCGTGAACCCGCCATGAGAACTCCTTATTATTTTTATTATGAGCATATTGTTTGTTTTTGGTCAGTCGCATTAGTCTGGAACAGTTTTGCATATGTACTGAGCAATGCTTTATCGAATATGCTTATTCAACCATATATTAGCAATGTGAACGTAAATTGTCTTAAAAATTTATCCTAGGCAGATTAGTCTAAAAACCACTCATCTTTAGTATTGTATATTTTGGCCATCCCAATCAAAATAATACGGTGATTGTTCACAGTCTAATTGTTCAATATGTTCTAGTAATCTTTCGGCTGTATACTGCGCGGTAAAAAGTTTACCGGGCTTTACGTTTGCTTGAAATGGTTTTGATAACTCAGTGTCTACCGTCCCAGGGTGATAGCAGGCAAGCACGCTATTAGGCGTGCGGCGCTTATATTCAATGCTAGCGGTTTTTACTATCATATTTAGCGCTGCTTTAGAGGCTCTATATCCGTACCATCCACCCAAGCCATTTTCACTAATGCTACCTACCCTGGCACTAAAGAATATCAAACATGCTCGATTTTTATTAACTGACTTCACTAAATGCTTTAACCATAACGCAGGTAATATGGTGTTAACTGCAAAATACTCAGCTAAAGCGCTTTGTTGGATGTCTTCTAGTCTTTTTTCCGGTTTCAAACTGCCTATATTAGTATCTTCAGATACACGATGCAGTACGCCCGTTGTACATATGACTTTATCGAAACGAATACCTTTTTGGGTGGTTGCTTGTAGAAACTTGATTATTTCTGATTCGGCACTGGTATCAAACACAGAGTGATTTTGATTTGCATAGCTATGCACAACGTCGCTTCTCGACACAGAATGCACAGTGACAGTATCTTGATTTTGACAATATTGCTTAATAAGCGCTTTAGCGATGCCGCCATTGGCGCCGATTATTAGAATATGATGGCTCATTTTAATTTCGCCTCACAGCTATCTTTACATTCTTTTGCACCCGTATAGTCTGAGCGTTGTTTGCCAGTCACCCAATACGATATACGATACCGATTGCGCGCAAATACCAAATAAGCTTTGTCTGCAAAAAAACGTATGATAGGCCAACGTAAAGGTGCATATAACCATCCTTTGCCGACTAAACTCCATGCTTTATGAGTAGCATCTAAGCCAATTAGCATACTACCGTCTTCCAGCATGCCATGGATACGGTCGTTTAATGCTTGCCAGTCTAATTCAGGATATTCTTCGCTGAAGGAACTTTGCATAATGTCAACAAATGCAAGTTGCTTTTGCGTATTTCGCCGTTTGAGTTGATTCATCTCTTTTGCACATAAAGGACAAGAGCCATCGTAAAAAATTGTAAATGCCATATTATCTTCCCATCGGATTTGTAGAACTTGTACGTAGATAAATGTGCATTAGATGTCTTGAATTATTTTTATTCGTATACACTTATGTTTACACCACAAAAATTACCGCCCAACATAGGAGAATAGCATGGCAAATGAGAGTATTACTTTAGGAGGTGGTTGCTTTTGGTGCATTGAGACGGCATTTAACAGTGTGGAAGGTATAATCAATGCATTTAGTGGATACGCAAACGGGCATAGCAATAATGCTCCCTCATATGAGCTCGTTTGTTCTGGTGATACTGGATTCAATGAAGTTGTTCAGGTTACGTTCGACAATGAAATCATTAGCCTTAGAGAAGTATTAGAAATATTTTTTGCCTTGCATGATCCTACACAATTAAATAGACAAGGTAACGACACGGGCACGCAATATCGCAGTGGCATATATTATCACAATGACAAGCAAAAACTTGCAGCAGAAACTATTGTAAAAGAAATAGTAGATACAGAAATATGGCCGAATCCAGTAGTCACTGAAATTGAACCTTTAAAAGTTTACTTCCAAGCAGAAGATTACCATCAAGATTATTTCAGTAACAACCCACAAAATATGTACTGTAATATGGTAGTTGCGCCAAAACTCGCTAAGTTTAAACAAACCTTTGCAAAACGTTTAAAGTGAATACTGGCAACTAATAAGTAAACATTACGAACGAAAAATCGGAATAAACAAACCCTATTCAAACCATGTAGAAGGCATTTTTAGTGTAAAAAGCAATGGAGACATTTTCTCATAGCGTTCTCTATCTGCTTCGCACACAATATTTTTGTTATAATTTTTACGCCATGGGTCGTTAATCAAATACAGCATATTTCCCTTCACTGCCACGCCTTCTATGGAAGCATTATTCATTTTATGAGTAGACTCGCATTCTTCAGATTGCTGAGAAGTTACTTCATATTGTAGAGATACTATTTTAGTCGCTTTAGTTCTTCCTAAGTCAATGATCCATAACTGATTATCGTTGCGAGCAGCCGCAATTAAAAATCCGCTATGATTGGGAGAAGGATAATAAACTTCCATACCATTAATTGGATGATTGGCTTTTTCAGCTAAACCCTCATTTAAATCAGGTATTAATAATTGTGCATCTTTAACATCAATAAATTCGTCTACGGCGTCAAACAATGAGGGCGTATATGCAAATTCAAAAACTCTTGGTGCGCTTTGGGCGTCTTTTTCCAAACCAATTAATAGCCTACCATCACGCGTGAGTGCAAGACCTTCAATCCCATCGTTAGGGTAGTCACCGAGGCCATCAGATTGATCAAACCTTAATGCCCTAATGCCTGTGACTAGTAATACTTCGTTGATAAGAGAAATCTTAACCAGCAAAGTAGGATGTTTCGTGTTTCCTGTATTATTTATACCACCATATTGGGTCTTACAGGCTTTCGAAAGCCCAGGGTAACGGGTGGCATCCTCCGTCACCAATAACCATTCTGGACTCATGCTGGCCGAATTATTATTGATTGCTACTAATCCTTCATAATCAGGGCTCGAGGACAAGTAATCAACAAAACAGCTACTGGTTAAAGCCTTAGACATTTTGATTGGCCCATGCTTTTGTAAAATATTGCCAGAGAGGGGATCGAGTTCATGCAGACGTTTTATTTGAGTAGCATGTGCACTGGCATCCGATACACTGAATAAACGTTCTCCGAGAAAACTCAAGCCCGATGGTTGTGGATCAAGCATCGTAGTGCCGTCTTGCTCTAGTATCCAAGTGCCTTTTAGTACTATTTCACTCGGATAGTCTTGGCCTTTGTCTGTGCAAGCGACAATGGCGAATACAAAAGCAATCAAAATGAAAAGTGGAGAGTTGCGCATAGAGTTGGTTTTATTCCCGTAAATTTACATATCTACCGTAGGGTATAGTTAAACCTAGTAAAATAAAACCAAAATAAGACAACATTTTACATCTTGATAATTGACTCACCTGTAAAAGTTTGATGTGATGTCAGGCAGAAATAACCAACGCGGTGACCTTAAGTCATATATGACAAACAACGCACTGAATCTGCCCAAAGTCCTTGCAGGGCCGATTGTCAGACACATCAATGAAAATACTTTTACACTGTGGCTGGTCACTTCGGCTTCAACTCGCTTTACTTTGCTAATGTCTGATAAAAAAGATAGCAAAAACGAACAACTGCCTTTTGATGAGTTACACAATATTGTAGATAATAGCAAGTTAACACAAACAGAGACGCCCGTTGGTGAACGGTGTTTTATTCAACATATATCGCTTAGTCAAGAAGCTTTGTTGGAAGATCAAAAACTCTATTACTACGATTTACAACTCACACTAAAAGACCAGTCAAAAACAGTTTTGTCCAAAGAATGCCCTGAACTCCTCTATCAAGGTGAAAATCGGTTTTCATTTAAATATAGTCAAACACTGAAACAAGTTATTCATGGCTCATGTCGCAAAGCGCATTATGAAGGGCAGGATGCGCTGCCACAACTTGATACATTACTAGAAAACAGCGTGAGTAAAGCACAAGCCAATGAACGCCCTGACCTTGTCCTGTTTACTGGCGATCAAGTCTACATAGATGATGTTGCCGGTCCTATGCTAACCGCAATTAAGCAAGTAATTGATATACTTGGTTTGTACCACGAAGAATTTACAGGAAGCACCATAAAGGATTCTGCAGAACTATTTGCACATAAAGATTCTTACTACAAACGTGAACAATTACTACCCGATAATAAATCAAATGACGATTTATCGGATGCCTTTTTTAAAAGTAAAAAGAAGCCTGTTTTCACATCGGTTAATGCGCTTAACCATTTAATTGCTCTAAACGAAATGCTCGCCTTGTATTTGTTATCATGGTCAAGTCGAATATGGCCGTTTGTACACATCAGCAAAGATGATATCAATAAATACCAGATTCCAAGCGAATATTCTGCCAAGTATGAACACGAAATTAAGCTGATTGCTGATTTTAAAGCAGGTATTGGTCAAGTTGAAAGAGCATTTGCTCATGTTCCTATTTATATGATATTCGATGACCATGACGTGACTGATGATTGGAATTTAACCCGCGGTTGGGAAGAGCAAATATACGGCAACCCATTCTCTAAAAGAATAATCGGCAATGCTTTGTGCGCATACCTTTTATGCCAAGGTATCGGCAACCCCAAATATACTTGGGAAAATTTACAAAACGAGCTAAATAATACCTTTACTAATGAGGGAATATACGAGCATGATTCTTTAATAGATAGACTCTTAGAGCATAAACATTGGCATTATGGGTTAAAAACCTATCCTCCCATTCAAGTTTTGGATACTCGTACACAACGGTGGAGAAGTGAATCAAATAAGAATAAACCTTCAGGTTTGATGGATTGGGAAGCATTGTGCGAACTACAGCAACAAATTATTGGCAAAGAATCGGTTATTATGGTGTCAGCCGCTCCTGTTTATGGTGTAAAACTAATTGAAGCTATTCAAAAGGTTTTTACTGTATTTGGCGGGGCTTTAATGGTTGATGCAGAAAACTGGATGGCGCACAAAGGCACTGCATCTGTCATGTTAAATATATTCAGGCACATAAAAACGCCACCTAATTTTATTATTTTGTCGGGCGATGTACACTACTCCTTTGTCTATGATGTCAGCTTACGATTTAGGCAAAACAGTCCAAAAGTGGTGCAATTTACCTGTTCTGGCATTCACAATGAATTCCCCGATAAATTAATTAGACGCTTTGAACGAGCGAACAAATGGCTGTATGGACATCGCTCACCCTTAAACTGGCTAACGAAAAGACGGAATATGTCCATCAAGGAGCGAGAGTCTAGTGTTGATAAGCGAGATATCGTGAATGCGAGTAGTTTAGGTCTCTTGATATTAACAGACCAAGGTACGGAAGAAGCTTGTAAACTGATCCTTGCAGACGGTTCTCAGGTAACATTTGAGAAAGCGTAATAAAACAAGTTCGTTATAGGAATAAAATGACTCAACACACTCGCGCAGCCATATTTTATGGTTCTACCACGTGCTACACCGAAATGGCTGCCGAAAAAATTCAACAACAATTAGTCGCATTATTATCAACACCTGTTGACCTTTTTGATATTAAAGATACTGCCTTAAGCAAAGCATCGGAATATGACCTTGTACTATTTGGTATATCAACTTGGGACTTTGGTGAATTGCAAGAAGACTGGGAATCGACCTGGGATGATATAAAAGAAATATCATTGCTCGATAAAACCATAGCCTTATTTGGGTTAGGTGACCAACTTGGGTATGCCGACTGGTTTCAAGATGCGCTAGGTATGCTGCATGACGAAGTCATTGTATTGGGTTGCGATATAATAGGTTATTGGCCAAATATTGGATATGAGTTCACCGCATCAAAAGGGCTTACTGAAGACGAACAATTTTTTGTAGGCTTATCCCTTGACGACGAAAATCAATACGATCAAACTGATGAGCGAATAGAACAATGGTGCCAGCAACTTTCAGAACAATTAAATAATATTTAACAAAATTTGCATTTACCCCCTACCCATTTTTTTCTGAATCGATATACTATGGATATTAATAAAAAAAGAGTTGTAGATAATGAAGAGAAAAAAGCACACCTCTGGCGATGATGACGCGCAGATAGACATGACACCAATGCTCGACATTGTGTTTATTATGTTGATATTTTTTATTGTTACTACGACTTTCTCAAATGAGAAAGGCCTAGCAGCGAACAGGCCACCGCCTGATCAACAACCAACCAACCAACCTAGTAAAGCGTTGTCTATCCGCATTGATGCAACAGGGCAAATTCAAATGGGCGGTCGTGTTGTAGACATTCGCAGGGTTGTGGCAAACACCCAAACTTATTTGGCTGAAAATAATACTGATACAGCCGCAATACAAGCCGACGAAGATACAGAACACGGTATTGTGGTAGACGTAATGGATCAAGTAAAACAAGCGGGTATAGTTAACGTATCCGTTTTAGTGAAAAAATAACGGAAATTCATTTATCTATTTAGTAAAAAAAGCCACTCAATAAGTGGCTTTTTTTGTTTGACGTAAAAGTCATTAATGTCAACACACCTTGTTGGTTTTTCGGTTCTCTTTATACAGTGTGTAAAAAATGCTGCTTAAATTAATTGTATTGAAAATCGTACCAAAAATACTGCCAACCAACACCGCATAAAGTAAGCCTAACACTTCAGCTAAAATAAACCATTGCCGAATGCGTAAAGCACTCGTCAACACAATCGAGCCAACGGTAAAAATCATGGACGAAGTATAGGCAAATAATATAATCCAAGCACTTTGCAAATAAAACCACTCATAAATGAAAAAGCCCAAGTTTGCCAATATGAATAAAATGAGTATGCTCTTGCCTCTAAAGCGCATGGCAACGATGTTTCTTATACAAGCCAAAGCACACCCATACCCAGCCGCTAAAGCGCCTAGTAAAAAGAAATGGATGCTTATTGATGCCAAAGCTATAGCCGAAATGAGTCGGTATCGATTGATATCTTGTTGGCGATAACCAATAAAATTGAAGATTACTGCAATAGCGCCAAAAGACTCAGCAATTAAGTTTTCACTAGCAAACAATCACAACTCCAATGTAGAAGATAGCAAAATTAAGGGGGCGGTATTATGCAGAAATTGTGTGAGATTACTAGCCGTGATTTACACTATTTTGAAAAAAGGCCTTACTAAGCCGCTTTTTGACGTGCAAACCACTCGTCATAACTCAAAAAATAGCTTTCATCCTTGCAGTCTGCTGGATAGGCGTATAAGCCAAATTTTTCGCCCTCTTGATGAGATAAGACAATGGCGTATTTAGGAATTTGAGTAAGTTCATTGTGCATGGGATCCCATATAGGAACATGATAAGTACCTAATTTTAAGATAGGCACTTTAATCCCGTTTATTTCAGTGTAGTGATTAGGGACTGGATTCGGAATAGTTGCATAGATGCAATGAAAAGGGATATTAACTTGAACACCATCCCACCAAAAGCGCTCAACTTTTACCTTGTTAAACAAGCTTGACACGCTTTCTGGAATAACAGTATTCATTAGCTACCTCTGGTGCTTACTCAACATGAAAATGTTGTTCTTTGATAATATGACAACTAGGTTTAATGGATTGTGTTTTCAAAAAATCTAGCGCCGCTGTATATCTATATATCCACCACTTTGACGTTTTTCTTTAGCCCCTTTTGCAAAATTCTCTTCAAATAGCGCCAATTGCTTGATGTTTAATTATTTAAACACTTGCAAACTTATCATTTGAGCAGCGACTTGTTGGGCATGAACAGGTCTGTATTTTGCCAATGGTCCTAGCATAATAGGTGATATTAATTTAAGAATATTGGCTGCAATAGCTTCTCCCTGACGATACTCTTTTCTATCACCAAGCAAAACTGATGGCCTCACTGCTGCAGCGTTGTCAAGCTGTGGCATAGTCAATATCGCATTCTCTAACTCGCCTTTCACTCGCAAATAAAAATTATTACTTTTGGCATTAGCACCCACTGAAGATATCCAAACAAAACTACTCGCACGTTGAGCTCTAGCAAGCTGCGCAGCCACATGGACAAATTCAAAATCAATACGTCTAAACGCTTTTTTAGAACCGGCTTTTTTAATTGTCGTTCCTAGACAACAATAAACGTGATCGACAGTAAAATAGCCTTGGTAGTCTTGTAAGTAATCGAAATCAATAACAATAGCTTGTATTTTATTTAGTGGATCATGATAGTCACGTTGAGCTAAGGGAGATCTCAACAAACAAGTGATATTACTATATTTATCATCCTGGCATAGTTGATAAAGCAATGCCTTACCAACTAAACCTGAAGCACCTAAAACAATTGCTGTATATTGTTTTTTTGCCGCCATTTGTTAGGAGAAAAGCATATTTGCTAGGGTTTTTTGCACATCTGCAGCTAGCGATTTTTTAATTTCGATTTCAATAGGTGAACCCTGACCCGAAATCCAGATTTTAAGCTCGCAATCTGAATCGAAGTTTCCTGCAGTTTGCACATTAAACTGCGTAATCGATTTATACGGAATACTTAGATAATCAACTTTTTTACCAGTCATGCCTTGCTTATCAATATTGATAAGACGTTTGTTAGTAAACACGTGTAAGTCACGTACCATTTTATAAGCATGCATTACTTGCTCGTTATCTGCTAAAACAGCACTCAATTCTTCATTTATTTCGCCGGCATCTGCTTCACTTGCATTGCCCATTAAAGAGTCTAATAAACCCATAAATATTCCTTAGTGTTTTGCTGGTGAATGACATACGCTAGAACATGTTGACATAAGATGCAATCCAAAGCGTAAATTGTGCTAGAGTTAGATGTCTCAAATATAAACCAAACTATTATTATGTCTTTTGAAAACCTGAAATAGGAAACGTCATAAATGATTGAATTTAATGATATTTTACAAGCTCATGCTCGTATAAAATCTATCGTTAAACATACCGAAGTCGTACATTCTAAACTGTTAAATAAATGGATGGGCCATGAGATTTTTTTCAAAGTCGAATGCATGCAAACCACCGGTGCATTTAAGCTTAGAGGCGCAAGTAACTTTTTAGCTAAACTTGCTGAACAAGAGAGCCTACCAAAGCACATAGTTGCAAACTCGTCAGGAAACCATGCGCAGGCGGTCGCGTTTGCAGCGAAACAATTCAATATACCAGTTACTATTTACGCAACGAGTAATATCTCGAGTATTAAGGCTGCCGCGACAAAGCATTATGGTGCTGAACTGAAACTTTTTGATACTCGATTACAAGCAGATTCTGCTGTTCAAGAAGCGGCGTCTGAAAAAGATGTCGTATGGATACCGCCTTTTAATCATCCGGACATTATTGCAGGACAAGGAACCGCTTGCCTAGAGGCCTTACAAAGTATAGACAATATAAATGCCGTGTTTGCGCCTTGTGGAGGTGGAGGGTTACTATCGGGTACTTATGTGTGCGCTAAGCATTTTGATCCGCAAATTAAGGTGATTGGCGCAGAACCACTTGCTGCAAATGATGCAGCCCAATCATTACGCAATGGCCGCATAATTAGCCTACAACAAACGCCAAAAACGCTAGCTGATGGCGCAGCAACACCATCGGTTGGACATCATACTTACGAGATTTTACAGCAACTCGACGGTTTTTATGAAGTAAATGAAACAGACATTGCGTATTGGACTCAATGGTTGCATCATCTATTAAAAATGCATATTGAGCCGACCTGTGCCATGACGATGCAAGCCGTCGCAGAGTGGTTGAATGACCAAGTTTCGCCACAACGTGTTATGGTAATAATATCTGGCGGAAATATAAGCGCTACAAGCATGCAAAACGTGTGGGCCCATGATCACTTAACTAAATTACCTAGTTTGGGCCAAACTCACTTGAATAATTTATCAAATAAATAGGTTAACAATGAAAGCAACTTCTCTCACTTTTCTTTTACTATCTTGTGCCCTGTTGAGTTTTTCAATTAGCGCTCAAGAAAAAACAAAATATATTAATGCAAATGGCTACACCTTAAATGATAGTGGTGAACTTCTTCGCTTCAGGCAGTTTGTGGTTTTAGACGACAAAATTGTATCGATTGATGAAAGAAGTGAGCATAGTAAAAATATAGATATTGTTGATCTAAAAGGAAAAACAGTCTTACCTGGTTTAATCGATGCACATGGCCACATTTTAGGATTAGGTGCAAACTTACTCGAAGTGGATTTACGCAATACAAAAAGCGAACAAGAAGCCGTTCAGCGAGTGCTTGCTTTTGTAAGTAAATATAAAGCCTCTAACAATACTGCTCCTAAATGGGTGATAGGGAGAGGTTGGAATCAAGTATTGTGGCCAAGTAAATCATTTCCATCCAAGGCCTCGTTAGATAAATTTTTTCCAGATGTACCAGTCTACCTGTCGCGCATAGACGGTCATGCTGCTTGGGTCAATTCAAAGGCTTTAACCCTCGCAAATATCACTAAATCAACAATATCCCCGTCTGGAGGCGAGATCATCATAGACGCCACTGGCGAGCCGACTGGCGTTCTTATTGACAACGCCGAATACTTAGTTACCTCACTCATTCCAAAGCCTGATAAAGCAACTATAGAAGCACAGTTTTTAGCTGCCATGAATCATTTAATCAGTTTGGGTATCACCAGTGCACACGATGCTGGCATAAATAAAACAATCCGTGACTTTTATATCGATAAAGCTGAAAGTGAGCAAATACCAATGCGTATATACGCAATGTTAGCAGCGACTGATCCTCAGCTATTGCAAATGCTCAAAGATGGACATTATGAAGATAGTAACAATACCTTGAGTATACGCAGCGTCAAAGCATATGGCGACGGCGCATTAGGCAGTAGAGGCGCCGCCTTGCTTAAACCCTACTCTGACGATCCTGACAATAGCGGCTTATTAGTAACTGCTGAGGAAAAACTACCCAGTTTATTTAACACGATCATAGGCGCAAATTTTCAGCTGAATTTTCATGCTATCGGCGATCGCGCAAATAGACTTGCCTTGCAACAATTTGCACGTACTTTTGAAAATTTCCCTGAAAACAAGTCAAGACATAGAATAGAACATGCCCAGGTTATAGCGGTTGAAGACATTCCCCTCTTTGAAGAATTTGGCATCATCCCTTCGATGCAGCCCACACACGCTACTAGCGATATGAATATGGCCGAAGATAGAATAGGTAAAGCGCGTTTGAAAGGTGCTTATGCTTGGCAAACGTTTTTAAACCAAGGCACACCAATTGCGTTTGGTTCAGATTTTCCGGTGGAACTTGCGAACCCTTTTCATGGTTTACACGCCGCTATCACTAGACAAAATGACCAAAAACAGCCAAAAGACGGTTGGATTGCAAATGAGCGTGTCTCAAGACAAGCGGCCTTAAAAGGATTCACTCTTGATGCAGCTTATGCCGCTTTTCAAGAAAACATGCTGGGCAGCCTTGAAGTTGGCAAAAAAGCTGATTTTATAGTGATAGATAAAGACTATTTTGAAATCGAAGCCTCTGAAATACGCGATATCCAAGTGCTAGCAACCTACGTCAACGGCAATTTGGTGTATGCTATAGATTAGGCTTTACGGATTTCAGTCTTCACGCTACTTCATGCTAGTTAAAATGCATCTAGCATGGATTGTGTGTAGTTATTGGGGTCAATACTCAGTTGGTACTTTTGCATCAACGTATCAAGTGCCAACTGTTCTATCGCTAATTCATCCATGACAATTGCGTTGTCATCTAATTCCCATAATAGGCGCGAGCCAGCATAGCTAAATTGTAAAGCTGTTAAGGCATTAACATCCCCTTTTTTTGCTGATTTCTTTATATTATGCATTTTGCGCGTAATCTTATTTAGCGCTTGTTTTAGCTCCCATACATAAACAACTTCTAACATAAAGGGGTGTTGTCTGCTCTTATTCAGACACCAAGCAATAAAAATGCTAGTCAACATAACACCGCTTAAATTCCAATGAAAATGACTGCCATCTTCATTAGGAAAAAACGCTATTAATGTTTGAGAAATTACCAAACTGCCTATTGCCAACAGCGCGATACAAGCAATAAAGACATATCTTAAATGACTACGATAACGTGCCTTACTGATTTTTATGAGTTGCACTTCTTTTGAAAGTACTTTTTTTGCAGACAATTTATTTGGCAAAATAGCTACCTTTTAGAACAATCATAAGGTAGTCGAGACAAAAGAAAATCGTTCGACAGTTCCCGATTCTAGTTCCACTTTTTCAAAAAACATGTCATAAGGCCTTACCCAAAGTGTTTTTTCACCATATAAGGGCCTGTAAAGGACCAAGGTGGATTCATCTTCTGAATGCTTTACAACATCAATCACTTCGTATTTACCGCCCTTAAAATGACGATATAAGCCTTTTTTAAACATTAATATATTACTCCAAGTTTAAAGATAATTGGGCAGAAGCAGTTTTTTTATCAGTAAAACCGATAAATATTCCCAATAAGCGAGCATCTTTGTTATTACGTCTTTGCCAAGCCTCTTGCAATAAACTTAAAAAAACCGCTTTATCCAATGTTTGGCTTTTATGCTCTTTCGTGGTTTGCCTAAAATCTGCAAATTTAATTTTGACACCCAGTTTATCAATTTGTCGCTTTTCAATATGTTTTTGAGCACGACCTAACAACGACGGATACAAATTATCTATCAAATACTCTTCGAGCACACTTAAACTTGCAATATTTTCTGAGAAAGTACGTTCAACTGCGACTGACTTTCTCACCCGGCTGGTTTCCACTCCTCTATTATCAATACCCTGGCACTTTTTCCACAAGCTCAAACCAAATTTACCAAAATTATCGGCTAATTTTGCCTCCGTCAAGGCTCTGATATCTTTCCCGGTGGTCCAACCCAGTTCATTTAATTTTGCAAAGGTCACTTTTCCAACACCCGGTATTTTATTTAATGGTAAGTTTTCAATAAAAGGCACAACTTGATCGGGTTTAACTAAATACTGCCCGTTGGGTTTGTTCATGTCTGACGCAATTTTTGCTAAAAACTTTAAAGGTGCGATCCCTGCAGAAGCAGTCAGCCCCAATTCTTGATGAATCTTAAGTCTAATATCTTGGGCGATTAGGGTAGCTGACCCTGCAAACATGGAGCAATCTGAGACGTCTAAATAGGCCTCATCGAGGGACAATGGTTCGATTAATTGAGTGTAACGCTGAAAAATCTCTCTAATTTTAGTGCTTACATCCTGATAAACCTGCATTCTGCCGGGCACAATGATCAGGTCTGGACACAGCCTTTTTGCATGTGAGCTAGGCATAGCAGAACGCACACCAAACTCCCTTGCTAAATAATTACAAGTTGACAGCACGCCTCTTTGGGATGATTTACCACCCACCGCAACAGGCTTATTGGCTAAGATAGGGTTATCTCGTATTTCAACAGACACATAAAATGCGTCCATATCGACATGAATAAATTTCCGCATTAGCTAAGTAAAACACCTTAAGCTGTATATATAACCAGTATTATTCATTAATTTTATTAAATTATCCAGTGCTTTCAGCAACAAACAATTAAAGCTGACATCTAAGAAAAATATTATTTCTGGATATCGTCTTACTTATCGGTTGCGGGAATCGTCTTTCCTGCGGAGGCACTGAGGGCTCCCCATTAATAAGGGCTATTTTAGGATATCTCAGCTTCCGCTGAGATAACAATGTTTAACGAATGGCATTTCACTTACGCGGATCTAACTGGGTAAGTGTCCGTAGATAACGAGAAATAAGGGAACTTCCTAAAGGATCTGGTTATCCTTCCAGTCTTTTAATTTTTCTTTTCTCAGCGCTTCTTTTTCTAAGCGGGCCTTTTTACGATCGCAAGGTTCAGGACAATCGCAAGCCTTTTCAACACCTAAAGCACCTAAACCACCACACGAGCCCGATATGCTTTTTTTCTGCAGAATGTAACCAATAGCCATAGCGAATGACATTAATAGAAAAAACCCGAAGGCTAAAATAAAAGTACTCACCTATTTTCCCCTGTTTGTATTTTCATTGAATGGTTTTAACCCTGCTTGCATAAACTTCCGATTGATATTCGACAAATTCGTTCATTTCTTTCGTAATAAATAGCGCGGCTATACCCTCTTTATTTGCCAATTCCATGCCTTTCTCCTTGCCCATCACAATTAAAGCAGTTGCTAATCCGTCGGCATGTATCGATTTATCACTAACTACAGTTACTGCAACCAATTTGTGTTGTATTGGGTAGCCGGTTTTTGGATCGATTAAATGCGAATAACGAATACCATCTTCTTCATAATACCGCCGGTAATCGCCAGAAGAGGCTAAAGCTCCATCTCCAATTGATATTATACGTTGCACAGCGCGCTTATCGCTAATCGGTTTTTCTATGGCTATCAACCAGTCTTGACCCACTGACTTATATCCAGATACTCGTAACTCACCACCAATCTCAACTAAGTAATTATTAATACCAAACGACTCGAGTAATTCAGCAATAGCATCAACACCGTAGCCCTTAGCAATTGTCGACAAATCTATATAAACATTTTCGTGAGATTTGGTCACACCACGATTTTCTAGGCGAAACTTATCTATTCCTACAAACTGACTCACTTTAGAAAGTTGCTCTGATGTTGGCACCTTCTCAGGTTTAGCACTTGGACCAAATCCCCACAAATTAACTAAGGGGCCAACTGTAATATCTAACATACCTTCACTTAACACATTTAATTTCTGAGCTTCCTGAATAACATAATTTGTTTGCTCTGATATTGGAAAAGTAATATCAGCTGGGGCTTGATTCAATAAAGAAAGCTCTGAGTCCGCAATGTAAGTAGACATAAGTTGATTGATATTAATTAACAGCTCATCAATTTTACTGTGTAATTGCATACTGCCAAATTGGGCCTGACTTCCTACCGGTTCAACATATTTTACTTCGTATGTTGTTCCCATCGTTAAACCGTTTAGTGTGACAAGTTTGGCTGTTTTATCTGCATTGTCGCAACTAGACAACAGTAAAACCGACGCCGCTAAAAAGCATAAATAAAGATGTTTCATCATACTCCCATTCAGTTTGTTCAGTTGAACTAGCTAATAAGCTACACTCTATGCTTGTGTTATGTATTCAATCTTAAACAATAATAAAAAAGGGGCAAACGCCCCTTTTTTGTAGATGACTAAGCTTAGCCACCAAAATCGTCAAGCATGATGTTTTCATCCTCTACACCCAAATCTTTGAGCATATTGATAACTGCAGCATTCATCATTGGAGGACCACACATGTAAAACTCACAGTCTTCTGGCGCTGGATGGTCTTTCAAATAGTTTTCCAACAACACATTGTGAATAAAGCCAGTATCACCTTCCCAATTATCTTCAGGTTGAGGATCAGAAAGAGCAACATGCCAATTGAAGTTTTCATTTTCTTTTTGCAACATATCAAAATCTTCAACGTAGAACATCTCTCTTAAAGAGCGGGCTCCATACCAAAAGGTAATTTTACGCTCGGTTTTGATACGACGCAATTGATCAAAGATATGCGAACGCATTGGCGCCATGCCAGCACCACCGCCAACGAAAACCATTTCTGCATTTGTATCTTTTGCAAAAAACTCACCAAATGGACCCGAAATTGTCACCTTATCACCCGCCTTCAACGACCAAATAAATGAAGACATTTTTCCAGCCGGCAGGCTCAGATTATTGGGCGGAGGCGTTGCAATACGAACATTCAACAAAATTATGCCTTCTTCTTCAGGATAATTTGCCATTGAATACGCACGAATTGTCTCTTCGTCTACTTTTGATTCAACATCAAAGAATCCGAAGTGTTCCCAGTCCTTACGATACTCATCTGGAATATCAAACTCACTATATTTAACATGGTGAGCAGGTGCTTCAATTTGAATATAACCGCCAGCACGGAATGGCACGCTTTCGCCATCCGGAATGCCGAGTTTAAGTTCTTTAATAAAAGTGGCTTCGTTATTATTAGAAAGTACTTCACAATCCCACTTCTTGATACCAAACACTTCTTCTGGTAACTCTATATTCATGTCTTGTTTAATCGCAACCTGACACGACAAGCGACACCCTTCTTTGGCTTCACGTTTAGTGATGTGGTCTAACTCAGTCGGCAGAATTTCACCACCACCGTCTTTAATATCAACGCGACATTGACCACATGAGCCACCGCCACCGCAAGCAGACGACACAAAAATACCAGAATCGGCTAACGCACCTAAAAGCTTTCCACCCGGCTGTGTAGTAATGGTATTTTCTGGATCACCATTGATGATGATTTTAACATCACCACTTGGCACAAGCTTTGATTTGGCGAACATGATTACAAAAACCAAAATCAATACAATGGCGATGAACATCCCAACGCCTAAATAAATTTCTACTGGATTCATTATTTTCTCCTCGCCGCTTTACAGCGATACACCTGTGAAGGATTGGAAACCAAGAGCCATTAGTCCAGCAATCATAAATACTGAACCTAATCCTCGTATACCGTCGGGCATATCCGCGTACTTTAACTTCTCTCTCACTGCAGCCAATAATACTATAGCAATAGCCCAACCCATACCTGAGCCTATGCCATAGACAATACTTTCTGTAAAGTTGTATTCACGTTGAACAGCAAATGCAACCCCACCGAAAATAGCGCAGTTAACAGTGATTAAGGGTAAGAAAATACCCAAGGCGTTATACAACGCTGGAAAAAATTTATCCAAGGTCATTTCCAATATTTGTACAAGCGCAGCAATGACACCAATAAAGGTTAAAAAGCTAAGGAAGCTTAAATCAGCATCTGGAAATCCTGCCCAGTCCAACGCACCAGGCGCTAATATACTGGTATAAATAACTTGGTTAACTGGGACCGAAATACCCAATACAACAATTACCGCAACCCCCAAACCCATTGACGTTTTTACTTTCTTAGATACTGCCAAAAACGTACACATTCCCAAAAATAAGGTGAGTGCCATGTTTTCAACAAATACCGCTCTAATAAGCAATGATACATATTGTTCCATGATGTCTTATTCCTTAGGTTCGACTTGTTCAGGACGAATGGTTCGGATACCCCAAATCATTAAGCCAATTAAGATAAATGAGCTAAAAGGTAAAATAAGTAAACCATTACCTGTATACCAACCACCGTTTTGAACAAGTGGTAAAATCTCATATCCTAAAATTGTACCAAAACCAAACAACTCTTTAACGGTTCCAATAACGATAAGAATAAAGCTATAGCCTAAACCATTTCCAATACCGTCAAGCAAGCTCATAAAAGGTGGCGACTTCATTGCGTATGCTTCTGCTCGACCCATTACAATACAATTTGTAATGATTAAACCCACAAATACCGAAAGTTGCTTAGATATTTCGTAAGAATATGCTTTAAGGATTTGGTCTACAACAATCACCAACGAAGCAATAATGGTCATTTGAATAATGATCCTAACGCTTGAAGGTATTTGATTCCGTATCATTGATATAAACAGGTTAGAAAATGCACATACGGCTGTTAACGCGAGTGACATTACTAATGCTGTTTCAAGTTTCGTTGTAATTGCAAGTGCTGAACAAATACCTAGCACGTGCAGAGCGATAGGGTTGCTATCGAGGATTGGCCCAAACAGGGCTTTTTTCATTTCTTTAGTATCAGCCATGTTCGTATCCTATGATTTCCAAGATTGATTTTTCAAATAGGCGCCGTAACCATTTTCACCAGCCCAATAAACAAGTGTATTTTCAACACCGTTGCTAGTTAAGGTTGCTCCCGATAATGCATCAACTGCATATTGATTATCGTTACCCACATTTTTTGCTACTGAAATAGCCACTTCACCATCTTTAAAGAGCTGTTTCCCGTCCCACTTTTCTTGCCAAGCAGGGTTGAGAATTTCAGCACCTAATCCAGGCGTTTCTTTATGTTGATAGTAAATCAATTCACGGATAGTTTGGCCGTCGTTATCAAGGGCTAAGAATCCGTACATCAAATCCCACAAACCGCTACCGTGAACAGGCAGTATGATGCGTGAAACTTCGCCTGAGCTATCTTTAATATGGTAAACAGCTGCGACACTTGAGCGTTGTTTAAAGCCAACATTTGAGCCCTCTACTGCAACACCAAACTCCTTAGACTTGGCCGCTTTATACATATCGAAGTCATCTGAAGGCTTCTCAACATATTGACCAGTGGCAAGTTCAATGAATTTTTCTTCAACGCGAGCGTCATATATTTCTGTAATCTCACCTTTTGTGCTTGCTTCGCCTAACAGTCCAGCAGCACTTAGAATATTACTCTTTTTATCCAATGCGGCGTTGGTGTTCTGTAAGCTTCGTAAACCTACGGCAGCACCCGACACCACAATTGAACACACAAGACAAACGGCAACTACTATGCCGACTGTTTTTCCTAGGGTTTCTTTTTTAGCCGACACGAGCAAGTCTCCGTTTAATATTGCTTTGCGCTACAAAATAATCAAATAGCGGCGCCCATAGGTTAGCAAACAAAATAGCTAACATTATGCCTTCTGGGAAAGCAGGATTAAGGGCTCTAACAAATACAGTCATAAAGCCAATAAATATACCGTAAGCCCATTTTCCTTGATTGGTAAACGACGCTGAAACAGGATCGGTTGCCATAAAGAACATACCAAAAGCCATACCACCTATTACAAAGTGGAAGTACCAAGGCATATTGAGCATTTCGTTCGATGAATCACCCCCACCGATAATGTTTAGCATATATCCAAAGACAGCTGCGCCTACCGCTACACCAGCAACAATTCGCCAGCTCGCAATACGCATGTAAATAATGAACAAGCCGCCAATGAGTATCATTAAAGTCGATACTTCACCCGCAGAGCCTGGAATATTACCCATAAAGGCTTGCCAAAATTTGTCCCAAGTGTAAACCAACTCAGTGGCAGCAGGTTGCGCGCCAGTAGCGACGTAATCAGCAGCATCCTTCACACCATTTGCAGCTTGCGTTAACCAAGTCGCACCAGAATAGCCATCTGCTGCAACCCATACTTGGTCGCCAGAAATTTGTGCAGGATAGGCAAAGTAAAGAAATGCGCGGCCAGAAAGCGCTGGATTTAAGAAGTTACGCCCGGTTCCACCAAAAATTTCTTTGGCAATTACAATACCGAAAGTAATACCTAGTGCAACTTGCCACAAAGGAATGGTTGCCGGTAAGGTTAACGCAAACAAAACAGAAGTAACAAAAAACCCTTCATTAATTTCGTGTTTTCTAACAGAAGCAAATAACACTTCCCAAAACCCGCCTACAATAAACGTTGTGGCATATATAGGGACAAAGAAACATGCCCCATAAAACATCATACCCATCCAGCCTGTGTTGGCGTCGAGGGTACCGCCGAGCATAGTAAATAAACCTGCTTGCCAAATATCAGGAAGCGTACCTAAGCCCATTACTATGGCGTCTTGCGCTTGTGCGCCTATATTGTACATGCCATAGAACATTGCTGGGAAAGTTGCCATCCACACCATAATCATGATGCGTTTTAAGTCGATACTGTCTTTAACATGGGTATTTGCTTTATTCACTTTACCCGGTGTGTAAAAAATCGTCGCTGCAGCCTCATAAAGCGCATAGAACTTTTCGTATTTTCCACCAGCTTCAAAGTCTGGTTCGATTTTTTCGATGAAGGTTTTTAAACCCATGATTTAACCCTCCGACTCTATTGTTGTTAATGCTTCTCGTAATACCGGGCCGTAGTCGTATTTGCCCGGACACACATAGGTACATAATGCTAAATCTTCTTCGTCAAGCTCTAAAGCACCCAGCGTTTGAGCTCCATCTGTGTCACCCGACAACAAGTCTCTCAGTAACAAGGTAGGGATAACATCTAAGGGCATAATTCGCTCATAGTTACCAATCGGCACCATTGAACGGTCTGAGCCGTTGGTAGTTGACGTCATATTAAATAATCTCTTAGGATTCAGGTGGCCTAAATATGCTCTTGTGACCGAATGTTTGTCACCGCCCGGTGTAATCCAACCCAAGAACTTTTTCTCTGTATCTTCAGCGATTAACGAAACTTGTAAGTGGAAACGTCCTAAGTAAGAGTGAGGACCAGAGGCCTTGGTGCCGTTCAAAACAGACCCTGAAATAACACGTACTGGAATATCAGCAAACTGCCCACTGACCAGTTCGTTAGTATTAGCACCTAGTTGTGTTTTTACAATTATTGGCTTTTGCGCTACCGGACCACCAATAGAAATGACTCGACTCACGTCTAAATCGCCGCTAGTGATAGTCGCGCCAATTGCAATTAAATCTTGGTAATTGACGTGCCATACTGATTTTTGTGGACCAACAGGATCAAGATGGTGAATATGCGTGCCAACTAGACCAGAAGGATGCGGACCAGCAAATTCATGAGCCTCAACTCGTTCACCAGACGCTTCAACTGATGCTCCGCTTGCTTTACAAACAAACACTTTACCCTCGGTTAGCTTAGCTAATACCTTAAGACCCGCTGCAAAATCTGTTTGTCGTTGTGCTATGACTATTTGTGGATCTACCGCCAAAGGGTTTGTGTCTATGGCTGTCACAAAAATAGAATTTGGGGTGCTGTCGATAGCAGGAGCTTTGCTAAATGGCCTTGTACGAATCGCCGTCCACAAACCAGATTCAACAAGAGTATCGACTATGGCTTGCCTGTCGGCATTATCAATATCTGCTGCATCAATTTTATCGAAAACAACGGCATCATCACCTTTAATACCAATAACAACCGATTGAAGCACTCGCTTTGCTCCTCGGTTAATTTCCAGTACTTCGCCCGCTGCTGGCGCCACAAACTTTACGCCAGGATTTTTCTTGTCTTCAAAAAGTAATTGACCTTTTTTAACTAGGTCTCCCACCTGAACATGCATCGTTGGACGCATCCCCACATATTCTTCACCAAGCACAGCAACTTTAGAAGCAGACAAGGCATCGCCTATGGTCTGTTCTGGAGCACCGTTAATGGGAAGATCTAAGCCTTTTTTGATTTTAATCATATTCAATTAGCTACTCTCAAATAGTTACCAATTTAACCCTGCAAAAACTATGCAATTCTAAGTTGGTGCCTATCTAGTTAGGTATAAAAAACAACACGTATGTATATTGCCCCTCCACATTCCATAATGGGGGGATGTAAATCTTTATTTTTTTTATTGTCTTTCTACTGCTTCAAAATCAGGACTTCTATCCTAGATTTTGTGGCGCGATTTTAGCATTAAGTCACTACAAAAGGCTATTGGAATTATACTAAAAGAGTATTTCTCTTCACAATATTGTGAAGAGAATATGCCACTCTTTGTAAACACGTCCAAAATTAGTGCTAAACCCACTCCACCAATGGTTCTACATCGGCTTCATAGTCTACGCCTTGAATTTCAAAGCCAAATAAATTTAAAAACTCTGTATTATATCCTTTATAGTCACTCAAAGAATGAAAGTTTTCTTGTGTTACCTGGTCCCAAAGGGCTTTTATTTTAGCTTGTGTTGCGTCGTTAGTTTCTTTTCCATCCATACGGAATCGAGCCATGTCGTCTTGTGTTGGCGTGTCACCGTATAAACATTCACTAAACAAACCCGCTATTTGCTCAATGCATCCTTCATGTGTACCTTCTTCTTTCATTACTTTGTAGATTAACGATATATATAAAGGCATAACCGGAATGGCGCTGCTGGCTTGTGTAACAAGCGCTTTCAAGGATGACACATTTGCTTTTACAGATTTTGTCTTTGCATATTCGATAATTGCGGCAGCAGCTCTATCAAGATCTTCTTTTGCTTTGCCAATGGTCGCTTGGCCGTATATAGGCCAGGTAAGCTCTTTCCCAATATACGTATAAGCTGTTGTTTGGCAATTTTCACTTAATACGCCTGCATCGCTAAGTTGTGTTAGCCAACGTTCCCAATCTTCTCCGCCCATTACCTTAACCGTATGGGCTATTTCTTCTTCATTTGCTGGTTCAAGAGATATTTCGTGGACTTTGTCTTTGTCGGTATCGTAGGTCTTTGTAGTATAAGCTTGCCCAACAGGTTTTAAGGTCGATTTAAACACTTCACCAGAATCCGGGTCGGTGCGTCTAGGTGAAGCCAAACTGTATATCACCAAATCAACAGAACCCATGTCTGCTTTTATTTGATCGATGACTTGTGTTTTTATTTCATCAGAAAATGCATCACCATTAATGGTATATGCATACATATCTGCTTGTTTAGCCTGTTCATGAAACGCGGCAGTATTATACCACCCTGCAGTGCCAGTTTTACGTTCACTAGGTGTTTTTTCAAAGCATACTCCCAGTGTGTTAGCGCCATAACCAAAAGCAGCCGTAATACGCGACGCTAAGCCGTACCCTGTTGAAGAACCGATCACTAACACATTTTTGGGGCCTTTAGCGCCAGTAACGCCAACGCCATCATGTTTTTTTACATAGTCAATTTGATTTTTCACGCTTTGAGCACAGCCAACTGGATGCGCATTTGTACAAATAAACCCCCGAACTTTTGGTTTAATAACCATGTAAACTCCTAACTAGTTAAAACTATAGTGCATCGTGCACCAAATGTGTCTATATGCACTGTATTGTAACCAAGCCGCTGCTCTAAACATATCTGTCCAGCTATTAAAGCGCCTATATCTTACCTATTTTCGTAGTAAGCTTTTTCAGAAAGTGCGTGATAACTTTTTACGTCCTCATAAAAAGCGGCATACGAGGCATAAATTTTTGCGAACACAGGGTCGTCAGCGATTTCTCTGTCGATAATAGTTTTAGTTGCCTTTTTAAGCGCTATTAAAACGTCTTGTGGTAACGGTTTTACCTGTACACCATGTTCTTCAATCAGTTGTTTCATGGCGTTGTGATTTCGAGCAGTGTATTCGTCGAGCATGTCCTGATTAACCGCCCTTGTCGCGACTTCGATTATTTTTTGCAAATCATCGGGTAATGCTTCGTATGCGTCTTTGTTTACCGTAAACTCAAGCATCGTACCAGGCTCATGCCAGCCACTATGATAATAATAGTTTGCCGCTTTATGCAGACCAAACGTTAAGTCATTATATGGTCCGACCCATTCTGTTGCGTCTATTGCCCCACTTTGCAAAGAAGTAAAAATTTCACCACCTGTTAGCGTGATAGGCAAGCCGCCCACTTCTTTGAGCACTTCGCCACCAAGCCCCGGGATACGCATTTTCAAACCTTGAAGGTCATCGACTGAGTTAATTTCTTTTTTAAACCACCCAGCCATTTGCACACCCGAGCTTCCACCAGTGAATGGAATAACGCCAAAAGGCGCGTACAATTCACGCCATAACTCAATGCCGCCACCATGATGTAGCCAAGCATTCATTTCGAGCGCATTCATACCAAATGGAATAGCCGAAAAAATAGGCGCAGCGGGTATCTTACCCTTCCAATAATAAGCCCCTGCATGGCCCATCTGGGCACTACCGCTCGAAACAGCATTAAACACCTCGAAACCAGGCACTAGCTCTCCCGCACCATAAACAGTGATCTCTAGGCGCCCTCCTGACATTTCATTCACGTATTTTGCAAAGGTCTCAGGCCCTCGGCCTAAACCAGGAAAGTTTTTAGGCCAAGAGGTTACCAGTTTCCATTTAATTTTTTCAGTTGATTGCAGAGAAGTATTAGGTTCATCAGAAGTCCCCCCGCTACATGCTAATAGACTCAAAGATAAAAGTGCGACCGTTGCTATTTTTTTGATCGTTAACATCATATGATTCCTTGCGTAAAAATAATATAAATAGACATTTTAAGGATAAACTATATCAACTAACCAAGTGACCGTTTCTGGGTAAATTGACATTATCACTAATAATAATATCTGTATCCCAATAAAGGGAATAACACCTTTGTATATTTGTTCTGTTTTTACCGATTTCGGTGCCACTCCTCGTAAATAAAACAAGGCAAAGCCAAATGGAGGTGTCAAGAATGAGGTTTGTAAGTTAACCGCAATCATAATACCTAACCACACGGGATCAACTCCCATAATAATAAGAATTGGCGCGACAATAGGAACTACAACAAAAGTTATTTCAATAAAATCGAGTATAAAACCGAGCAAAAATATTAGTAACATCACCACTAACATAGCGGTAACTACGCCGCCTGGCAGGTTGGTAAATATCTCCTTTAACAAGGTTTCGCCGCCAAACCCTCTAAATACTAACGAAAATATAGACGCGCCAATTAGTATTAAAAATACCATAGACGTAACTTTTGTGGTTTCTTGAACAATATAAGCAGTATTTTTTTTGTTGATCTGTTTTTTTAAAGCGGCAAGTAATAGCGCGCCTAATGCACCTACTCCGGCTGCTTCAGTCGGTGTCGCGAAACCTAAAAGTATGGAGCCGAGTACTGCAAATATTAGTAAAAGAGGTGGCAGTAAAGCAATTAGTAAACGAAATAAATCAGCATGTTCATTTTCCTGCCCTTTGGTCGGTACTTGGGACGGCGAAAATCGACTCACAAAGAACAAATAAACTAAATACATGAGTACTAATATCAGTCCAGGTATTAGTGCCCCAACAAATAAGTCACCCACTGAAATACTGTCGGGAGAGAAATTGCCTAAATCTAGCTGCGCTTTTTGATAAGCACTAGAAAGCACATCGCCTAATAATACAAGGGCAATAGAAGGCGGGATAATTTGGCCAAGGGTTCCTGTAGCGCATATTGTGCCTGTGGCAAGCTGTGGCGAATATCCACGATTGAGCATAGTAGGTAACGACAAAAGACCCATAGTAACAACAGTCGCGCCAACGATTCCGGTGCTCGCCGCCAACAGCATCCCGACCAGCACAACTGAGACCCCTAAGCCCGTTTTAAAACGCCCCATTAGCGCTGACATTGTAACAAGCAGGTCTTCTGCTATTTTTGACTTTTCTAGTACAACACCCATCAAAACAAACAATGGAACTGCAATTAACGTAGTATTATTTACAATCCCAAAAAGACGGCTCGGCGCACTTAACAAATCGCTCGCATCAAAGGCTCCAAATAAAATGCCTATTCCAGCAAACAACAACGACACACCCGCCATTGTTAGTGCAACCGGATAGCCTAATAGCAGGACAGCACACACCACAACAAACAACAATATCGATAAATACTCCATATTATTGTTTACCTGTTTGTTGCATGTTATTTCTCATTAGGGTCAAAGTATGTTTTATGATTTCAGAAATAGCCTGCAATAACATGCTAATTGAAAATACTAACAAAAATGATTTCAACACATAAGTAAAAGGCAAGCCACCGGCTTCTCGAGACCCCTCAAAAACTGACCATGATTCGGCGACATAATGCCAGCAAATTAGGCTTATGTAGGCACTCACTGGCAACATAAAAAGAATGCATCCGGCTAAATTTAAACAAGTTTGTTTAGTTGCCGACATTTTCCGATAAAAAACATCGACCCGCACATGACCATCTTGTTGATAAGTAAAAGCGCTTCCAAGCAAAAAAACAGCAGCGTGCAAGTAAGTGACAGATTCTTGCATAGCAATCCAGCCTACATTGAATCCATAGCGCAACACGACAATGGCAAAGGTGATAATGGCCATTAGAATGGTCGCATAGGCAATAAACTTGCCCATGCTAGCATTGAATTTATCTATGATTTGGCTGGCTTGACTTAACACCAACGGGTCTCTAACCCAATATATCTAATAATTCGACATCAAACACTAGTGTGTTATATGGCCCAATTGCGCCACCAGCACCGCGTTCACCGTAAGCTAAATCATGTGGAATGACTAAACGCAATTTGTCGCCTACAGACATAAGCTGCAAAGCTTCTGTCCAGCCTTTTATCACGCCATTTACTGGAAACTCTGCTGGTTCACCGCGATCATAACTGCTATCAAACACAGTGCCGTCTATTAAAGTACCATGGTAATGCACACGCACAGTCGCTTCTGCGCTTGGAGTAGCGCCATCGCCTTTATTCACAACTTCGTACTGTAAACCCGACTCAGTGACGGTTACGCTTTCTTTTTTAGCATTCTCTGAAAGGAAAGCTTCTCCAGCTTCAATAACACCTGCAGATTGTTCTTGCTTGGCCGCTTCCATTCTGCTTTGAATTTCCATAAATGCAGCTCGTAAGTCATCATTACTTACACTTGGGGCCTCACCTTCAAATCCGTGTTTAACGCCTTCCATCACTATGCTAACATCCAAGCCTTCGAATGGATTAGACGCTAACTGTTGCCCCATTTGGTGGCCAATGCCATAACTAGCGCGTTCTTCTGTAGTTGTGTAAGTTTTAGACACATTTTCTCCGTTTGATTTTCAATAGTAAAAACATGATCATAACACAGTAAATACTGTTTCTTCACGTAGTTTACTTAAGTTATAATCAGAAATGGTAGCTTATAGAATTAAAGTGTTAGACATAAGACACAACGCCTTATATCTTGTCAGTAAAAATAACCTTTGGTCTTATATCACAGTCCTTAAACACCCTTTGGTTTTGGCCTTCAACTCTACAAAAAAGCGAACTTTTATCATGAACAAAGCATTGGTCGAGCAATTAAAAGAAAACGTTAAATATTTTGGCGCGACGCTTGGTGAAACCATCAAAGACGAGCTGGGCAATGATTGGTTAGAAAAAATAGAACAAATTAGACACGACGGGCGACATTCTTCAAAAGGCGAGAGTGAAAGTACAGAGCGATTATCAGCTAGCTTAGCGGAGCTAGACAACAAGTCACTATTAACTATTGCAAGAGCATTTGCACAGTTTTTAAATCTTGCCAACATCGCTGAACAAGAATTTAATATTGCACTTAATCAAAATGCCACGCTAGATAACCAATTGAACAATCTGCACCTAGATATAGATGCAGTTAAAGACAAAAGCGCCGTGTTAGAAGCCATAGATAAGTTACACATTGACTTAGTTTTAACCGCTCACCCAACTGAAGTCACCAGAAGAACCAACATTCACAAACACCGAGAATTAGCGAATCAATTACAAAAACTGAATGGCAAAGGCCTAAGTGATGTTGAGTCACGTGCCGCAAAACAACGCATTGCGGACTTAATAAGCCAAGCGTGGCATACAGAAGAAATAAGATCTGTGCGTCCGACACCTGTTGATGAAGCTCGCTGGGGATTTTCGGTGATTGAAAATTCCTTATGGGAAGCTGTGCCTGATTTCCTCAGAGATCTTGAAGATTACTTACAACACAACTATTCAAAAGACTTGCCTCACGATGCAAAACCAGTACAAATAAGTTCTTGGATGGGCGGAGACCGCGATGGAAACCCATTTGTTACTGCTAAAGTAACACAAGAGGTTTTGTTACGCGCAAGACGCAGAGCAGCCAAACTATTTTTAGAAGATTTGAATAAACTCTACATTGAGTTGTCAATGAACGACTGCAACGATTACCTAAGAGAACTTGTTGGTGATGCGCGTGAACCATACCGCGCCATACTGAGGCCGCTTATCCAAAAATTGGAACTGACCTTTGAAGGGCGAAGTGATGAATCTGAATGGATCCAATGCAATAGCGAACTTCAACAACCCCTGCTCGATTGCTACCGGTCTTTGGTCGATTGTGGTATGAAAGTCATCTCAAATGGTGCGCTACTCGATACTATTCGACGCTCGCATTGTTTTGGCATCAATTTATTGAAGTTGGATGTCAGACAAGACTCCCAGCGCCACACCGATGTGTTAAGTGAGTTGACACAATATCTCGATATGGGTGATTACGCGCAATGGAGTGAAGAAAAAAAGCAAAGGTTTTTGTTAGAGGAATTGCAATCCAAACGCCCTCTTATTCCTACACATTGGACACCTTCAGATGAGGTACAAGAAGTACTAGATACCTGCAATGTTATTGCGAATAATAGCCAAGCTGGTTTTGGTATTTATATAATATCAATGGCAAGTGAAGCATCTGACGTATTAGCCGTGCAACTATTATTACAAGAAGCCGGTGTTGATTGGCCTATGCCGGTTGCACCGCTTTTTGAAACCTTGGACGATTTAAACAATTCACCCGAGGTAATGGACAAGCTGCTCAATATTGATTGGTACCTCAATTACATACAGGGCCAACAATACGTGATGATTGGCTATTCAGATTCAGCCAAAGATGCTGGCTCTATTGCTGCTGGTTGGGCACAATACCAAGCTCAAGAAGCACTTGTTGCAATAACCGATAAAAAATCCTTAAAACTAACACTTTTCCACGGCCGAGGCGGCACTATTGGACGGGGTGGTTTACCTGCTAAAGCTGCCATACATTCGCAACCGCCTGGCTCACTTGATGGTGGTTTTAGGGTCACTGAACAAGGCGAAACCATACGCTATAAATTTGGTATGCCTCAGTTAGCCAAAAGAAGCCTGTCGTTATATACCACGGCTGTGTTAGAAGCGATGCTTTTACCACCACCTGAACCCAAACCACAATGGCGCGAAATAATTGGTGAAATGGCCAATAAAGGCCGTGATAACTACCGTCATACTGTGCGCAAAGACCCTGATTTTGTGCCTTATTTTAGAGTCGCTACGCCTGAACAAGAATTAGGTAAATTGCCTCTAGGTAGTCGTCCCGCAAAAAGAAACCCAAAAGGTGGCATTGAAAGCCTGCGGGCCATACCGTGGATATTTGCTTGGGCACAAACACGCCTAGTACTGCCATCATGGTTGGGAGTTATGCGTGCTATCGACGAGGTTAATTCAGCAGAAAACCAACAAACTGTGCAACAAATGATTGAACAATGGCCATTTTTTGCTTCTCGCTTATCTATGTTAGACATGGTTTTCCAAAAGGCTGACCCTAAAGTGAGTGAGGCATACGATAAGCGCTTGGTGCCAGATTCTTTGGCTCACTTTGGTGAAGCCTTACGCAATGAACTTAGCGCTTCAATGCAAAGCTTGTTGCAAATAACTGGGCATGAACACATGATGGAAGATGATCCAAACGCCAGAAACTCAATGCAAATTAGAGCAGGTTACTTGCAGCCATTACATTATTTGCAAATAGAACTCCTAGATCGCATCAGAAAAGCTGAAGCGTCTTCCTATAAAGACGATGATAAAGCGGTGCTAGAAAGAGCCATGATGGTAGCAATAACCGGTATTGCCATAGGTATGCGCAATACCGGTTAATAGCCTTATAGGAAGCAAATGATGTCAGCAGACCGAGCCGTAACTGCACCTAAGATAGGACTTATCAATCCCAAATCTGCCAGTAACGTCGCGGTCATTCTGCGTGCTGCAGCATGTTTTGGACTTGATGAAATAGTGTATACCGGTAAACGTTACGAGTATGCAAAAGGCTTCCAAGAAGATACTAAAAAACTTCGAAATTCAATTCCACTATCAGCCGTTGATGATATTTTTAGTAATATCCCGAAAGATTTTGTCAGCGTCGCTGTTGAACTAACAGAAGGCGCTTGCCCTTTGCCTGAGTTTGCGCATCCAGAAAAAGCATTTTACATTTTAGGACCAGAGGATGGGTCTATTCCTATGGCATGCATAAAAAAATGTGAGCATGTTGTGTATATTCCAACTCAAAGCAGTATGAACCTAGCCGTCACTGCTAATGTTGTTTTGTACGATCGTTTAGCAAAATCTAACTATGAAAAAGGCAATGATTTAATAAAAGCCAGCAGAGATAGAAATAACAACACATCGATTTGACACATTCGAGTGCAAAATAGTCAATGGCTTCTGGTAAAAATTAGGCCAAGCAATAGGTAAAAATTTGCAAAAAAAAAAACACCCCTTGAGGGGTGTTTTTTTAAACGTAACAGTAAAACTGAAAGGGGCTACTTATTGACAAACTCAACACCAAGCTGAATATCACCGCGTAAACCATCTAACATTTCGTTTTTGGCATTTTCTTCAAATGCACTTAATTCACCATAAGTGAGTATTTCTTCAACGCCATTTTTGCCTAAACGCACTGGATGAGCAAAAAACGCTGCGTCTTCAGAACCATCAACTTGCACATAAGTATATTCGACCACTTCTTCACCCGATAAGGCTTTCACGAGAGACAAACAGAAACGCGCTGCTGCTTGTCCCATGCTAAGTGTTGCAGAGCCTCCACCAGCCTTCGCTTCAACGACTTCAGTACCTGCATTTTGAATGCGCTTGGTAAGGCTCGCAATTTCATCATCAGAAAAACTTACACCTTCAACCTGTGATAACAGTGGTAAAATTGTGGTACCCGAGTGGCCACCAATAACTGGCACATGCACATCTGCCGTGCTTTTACCTTTTAACTCAGCCACAAAAGTCTCTGAGCGAATGACATCAAGAGTAGTCACGCCAAATAATTTGTTTTTGTTATACACACCTTTAGCTTTTAGCGCTTCGGCAGCTATCGCAACAGTTGTGTTAACCGGGTTAGTAATCACACCTATACAAGCTTCTGGGCAATTATCAGCACACGCATCGATCAAATTTTTAACGATACCTGCATTAATGTTAAATAAATCCGAACGATCCATACCTGGTTTTCTTGGCACACCAGCAGGAATCAAAACTACGTCACAACCAGTAAGTGCTGCGGCCAAGTCATCTTTACCAAAACCCGCAACTTTCACATCAGTTGGAATATGACTTAAATCTACTGCAACTCCAGGCACTACTGGTGCTACGTCGTACAAAGATAACTCAGAACCTGCTGGCAATTGCGTTTTTAGCAATAGCGACAAAGCTTGGCCAATTCCACCTGCGGCGCCTAATACGGCTACTTTCATAGGGTTTTCTCCTGAAACAGATTGATAAATGAGCGCGAAGATTAGCGGATTTATGCGAAAATCTCAATCATCCTGTAGTCTGATAACAAAAATTTAAGGATAAAAATTGTCTTTCTAGCGCGCTTGTACCAGAATATAAACTGGCAAGGAATTGAATAATAAATAAATTATTAAAATAATGACGACAAACAAACAAGATAAATTAATAAAAGCCTTCCGAGAAATTCTGAATACTGAGAGTTATGGTTCGCAGGGAGAAATCGTAAGTGCATTGAAAAGCCTAGGATTTGACAATATTAGTCAATCCAAAGTATCAAGAATGCTCAGCAAATTTGGCGCAGTTCGCACTAGGGATGCGCGCGGCGACATGGTATATTGTTTGCCTCCAGAGCTTGGAATGCCCACCGCAAAAAGCCCGGTTAAACAATTAGTACTCGATATTGTACACAACAAAGTTATGGTGATTATTCGAACCAGTCCTGGTGCGGCTCAATTGATTGCCAGACTGCTCGACTCATTAAGTCACACAGATGGTGTGTTGGGCACAATAGCGGGTGATGATACGATATTTATTGCACCAGCCGACATCACTAAAATCGATGACTTACGACAGCGCGTACAAGACTTATTCGATAGTGTGTGAAAAAGCAATTTGCGGGTTATTTTAAGCTTACACCATACTCGTACAATTGCTTTTTATTAATACTATAGTGCTCACTTACTACTGCGGCAGCCCGCTTGGGTGGCATGTCGACTAATAGTTGTTTAAGTAAGTCTTTAGCAGCAATAGGAATATCATCGTTATGTTTTTTAGGGCAATAAATCATTAAAACAAATTCACCTTTCTGATGACTTAAGTCAGCCTCAAGCCAATCGAGAATATCGCTTGCTTGTCCAGAAATAAAGGTTTCAAATCGTTTGCTCAACTCTTTCGCTAGTACCATTTTATGATTATTAGGCAGTTGCTCTATGCACATTTCTACGGTGCTTTTGACTCTACGTGGTGATTCATAAAATATGCAAGTCATTGCTAAACTTATACACTCTTGCAAAGCCTCAAGCTTAGCCTTTTGCTTGACAGGTAAAAAACCCTGAAATGTGAATTTATCAGTTGGTAGACCTGAGGCTGACAGTGCTGTAACTAGGGCGCAGGGCCCAGGTAAGGCAATAACATTTAGCCCTTTCTGCCGACAAGTATTGACTAAAGTATAGCCGGGATCACTAATGAGAGGCGTGCCAGCATCTGATATTAATGCAATAGAAAGGCCTTGCTTTAGTTTTTCAACCAGTGTTTGCGTGCGCTGAGCCTCATTGTGCTCATGTAAACTTATGGTGGATGTCTTTATCGAATAATGTTGAAGCAGTAAACTAGAATGACGAGTGTCTTCTGCCGCAATTAAGTCCACATGCGTCAGTATATCAATGGCTCTTGCACTGATATCTGCTAAATTTCCAATAGGTGTGGGAACTATGTATAAAATACCACTCACTAAACTTTGTCTTTTTTATAATACTTGTGTGTAGTTTACACAAACTAAAGACCAGTTTGCAGGAAATACGCTAGATATTTTAATAAAGGTAAGTAGACTAGAGCTTCTGGATTATTTCAATTGGAGAGTGCAGATTTGATCAATCGACAAGAACATACAACAACGCACTTAGTAGCGAGAGTGCTACCATCAAATATGCCTTGTATCAAATTTGCTTTATTAGCCTTTGTTGGTAGCTTTTTATTTGCCTGCGCAACACCTCAATCGCCCATCATTCAGACTGAAAAACCCTCAATAGAAAAACCTACGATAATTATCGAAGCTGTTGATACCTTGTCAGATAGACTTCTTAACATCGAACAAGATTTCGTCAATTCAGATGATGTTTACGCGCGCAATACAGAATTACTTTCTTTAGCAGAGGAATTGCGTAGCACTGAAAACTGCATAGCGGCCAATATTATTGCCGCTAATATTGAAGCAAGCTTGGTAGATCCCTTAAATATTGTTACAACACAAGTTATAAAAACGGAATGCGTATTAGTGGCAATGGAAAAACCTGAATCGCTAGGCACCCTGAACGATTTGCAATTAGCAGAAGTGGCGAATTGGCTAGAAAACGCGGTTATTGCCAAAGAACAAGTTGGCAATATGACAAGCGATAGTCTTAATACACGTTTAGTGCTAGCACAAGCTAAAGTGCATGGCCTGAGAGGTGAGTACGAGCAAGCCCTTGAGACAATACTAAACTTATCTGCTAACAATACCGTTATGCAAAGCCCTGAAACGATCGCACTTTTATGGAATTGGTATTCACTTTCTTCCAGTCAAATTCAACAAAAATTGTCTGCAAATTATGACGTATTAAATGGTTTTTTAGATTTAATTCAATTAAGCCAAGACCCAAGTTTGGACGACACGCTTAGACAGAACAATATTCGAGCATGGCTACAAACACAAAGTACCCTTCCGATTGCCACGTATACTCCAAAACAAATAACTCAATATCTAGAAGTACAAAGCGGTCTAAAGCAAAAAATCGCCATATTACTGCCTTTATCAGGCCGACTGTCTGGACAAGGAAACGCAATATTACAAGGCGTTGTCACTGCCTATTTAGAAAAAAATAAATTATTAAACGTAGCAAATCATACTGAAATTGAAATTGTCGATACAGGCTCTGATCCCCTTATAGATGAAGCGATTAATGCACAGAGCCTCGCTAAATTTGATACTATTATAGGCCCCTTATTACAGTCACACATTAGGCAAGTTAGACAATTTGAACTTATCGATAAAAAACAAATATTCCTCAATCAGAGCGATCAAAACGAGACCAATAATCCACTTGTTGCATATTTCGCCCTTTCTCCTGAACAAGAAGCTCAGCAGTTATCTCAATTAATGCGTGACCGCAATATCCAAAATCCGATTATCGTTAGTGATCAATCGAGCATGGCAAATAGAATGTCAGAAGCGTTTATTACTTCGTGGCAACAAAACCAAAAACCCGGTGCACAAAATGTACAACAAATTAGCTACACCGATAACAAAAATATGCGAATTGGCATCACCGCTGCGCTCGACGTTCTGCAAAGCCAAAGACGTATCGAGCAAATAAATAACCTTTCGGAAGATCCAGTTTTTAGTGTTACGCGGAATCGCCGAGATGTGGATGCATTTGTTGTTTTTGCGCGACCTGACGAAGTAGAGCTTATCAATCCAATCATAGAATCTAGCATTAGTTTATTTAGTGATGAGAAAGTATTGGTATTTGCGACTTCGTACAGTTATGACCATAAGCAAAGCAAAAACAGTCAACGTGACCTCAGGAATTTAGTTTTTATTGATATGCCGTGGGTACTTCCGGATGGCCGCGAGACTACTCTTTCCAAGCAAATTGATGAACATTTGAATCAGCCATCAACCAGTTTCTTAAGACTGTTTGCTTTTGGTTTCGATGCCCTCAATATAGCCAATAATATTGTGCAATTAAACGCGTTTAATCACATACAAGTAAAAGGGTTAACCGGAACGATATCGATTAAAAAAGGACAAACACTGCAACGTTCACTGTCTGGATTAATGATTTCAGCTAGTGAATAGTCTATGTTTGAACACATCAAAAACATTAGGCGATGATGCAGAAAAGCGCGCCAAAGCTTTTTTACTAGCAGAAGGCTTGGAATTTATAGAACAAAACTTCCGTGTAAAAGTGGGTGAGATTGACTTAATTTTTAAACAACAGAACCAATGGGTGTTTGTAGAGGTCAAATATAGGTCGAATGCTGAACATGGCGTAGCCGCAGAATACTTTACGCCAAGCAAACGCAGTAAAATGAATCGAGCAATAATGTGCTATTTACAGCAACATAATTTAAACTTACACCATACAAGCTTACGCATAGACGTAATTGCCATAGACGATAAAAAATTAACTTGGCTAAAAAATGTTTAACAAGCCACAAGCACCAGGCAGAGAATTTAAAGTATGCTAGAAAATATTAAAAAGAACTTCACTGAGAGCATTCAAACCAAAATTGCGGCTGCAGAAGCATTGCCTGAATCAATTGAAAAAGGCGCAAAAATGATGATTGAAGCACTCATCAGAGGCAATAAAATATTGTCCTGTGGTAACGGTGGTTCAGCGGGGGATGCGCAACATTTTTCTTCAGAATTATTAAATAGATACGAACGTAATCGACCATCTTTGCCGGCAATGGCACTCACCACCGATAGTTCGACTATCACTTCCATTGCCAATGATTTTTCTTATGATGAGGTATTTTCAAAGCAGGTCAAAGCCTTAGGGCAAGCAGGCGATATTTTACTGGCTATTTCTACCAGTGGTAATTCCGCTAATGTCATCAATGCAATGCAAGCAGCTCTCACCAGAGACATGACTATTGTAGCTCTTACCGGAAAGGATGGTGGAGAAATGGCAGGCTTTTTAGGCGAAAATGATGTAGAAATTAGGGTGCCTTCATCTCGTACAGCCCGCATTCAAGAAGTACATTTGCTAGTTATTCATAATTTATGCGAAAGTATCGACAATGCATTATTCCCTATATCCCATGGAGACTAGCGAAATATGTCAGCAAATAAAATAATATTCACGTTTTGTCTATTCATTGTTTTGTCGCAGTTGACTGCTTGTGTGTCTGCGGTAGCCGTCGGCGCAGCCGGTACAGCAGCGGTAACAACTAGTGACCGACGCACCCTAGGTACGCAAATCGACGATAAAACCACGAGCGCTAGAGTCAGCACTGCTATCAATAAAATTGCCGACATTGAAGAACTCGCAGATATTAGCGTAAACGTATATAACGGCCAAGTATTGTTAACGGGCCAATCTAGTACTCAATCTTTAATCGATTCAGCAGCACAGGCAGCAGAATCAGTTCAACATGTGCTAAAAGTGCATAATCAAATTAGACTAGGCCAACCTATCGCGACAACATCGACGGTAAATGATATTTGGTTAGGAACAAAAATCAGGGCACTTATGTCAACCAACAAAAGAGTTCCATTATTAAAACTAGACTTAATTGTCGAAGACAGTGAAGTGTTCATAATGGGTAGGCTGACAAAGGCAGAAGCATCTGCCGCTGTAGACCTTGTTCGCAATGTCGATGGAGTCACTAAAGTTATTCGAGTGATGGAATTGGTCAATTAAGCCCTTTAGTGCAATAACATGGAGGAATTTTCGCCTTTATTCTCCTTATACTCATTTTTTTGGTTGATTTCCAATCCGAGCAATTATATTTACTACAAGATTTTCTAATTGCTTCTCCTTTAATTTAATTATACCCTATTTCTACTTTAGTATAATTTATGCGCTTCAGTTTGAAGAGCAAAAATGATTTTGGCGCACAGGGATGATTAGGTTGAAGAATGCACTATTATCAATAGTCTATTGTCTGACTTTGGTTGCATGTGGTGGCGGTGGCGATTCAGCCCCAACACGGAGCGCAGATAACCCAATTCAACTTCCACCATCCATTAATGTATGGGAGCCTTTAGTTCCACAATACACCGGAAGTAGAAGTACTTTTGAAATCACAAAAGCGAATGCCTCCCCGTTGATACTAGACCTCACTTCAATTTTTGATCTTTTGCAGTCACTTTCGTACGACCAATGGTTCAACCAGTTAAAATTATATGAAGCTAATGCAGAAACCTTTAACCTGAGCGAAGAACCTACCTGCCAATCAGGCTCCACAAATACCGAAACTGATACTGGCAGAAGTAGAGCAACCGTTACTTATAATAATTGCTCAATTGATGGCGTAATAGTTCATGGAGTAATTAGAATTTTTGCGTCAGGACCTGAATCTGACCCTTTAAGTATCTTTACCACAAACTTAGACATTGAAGTTAGAGAAGCTTCAGAAACTCTTTTTTTTGCAGGGCACTATAAAAAATATTTAAACGAACGAGCAGTATTTCAACTTGCAATAGATGGTAATGATGAAGAGCAAATCTATTTCGAAAATTTTGCAGTAGGCGACCCTATTGACGAAGTTTTTAGACGCATTGAATACAATGGCGATGTGTACTTTGCTAACTCGGGAAAACTGTCCATTGTCACAACATCTTATGAAAATTTGGAATCCAACAAGCGTCGAATAAACTTATCTTTCATAGGCGACAAAACGCTCTCTGTTGAAGCAATTCTTCAAGAAACTATGACTATTTCTATAGAGGGCATATCAGATACTCTCACGATCCCGTTAAGTCTAGATTTTGACCCGCCTCCGGAGCAAGTGGCACCAATTGCAATTGTATCCGTAGGAGAAGCAATTGAATACGGTGATACTTTGTCCATAGATGCTAGCGCCTCACGTGATGCTAACTTTGAATTTCTTAATTACTCGTGGGACATAGTGAACACTGTTAACGGCGCCGTTACAAATATTAGTGATAATTCTGCTTCAGTTATTACTTTCACAAGCGACAAACCCGGTAATTATCAGATTGTTTTTACTGTCTCCGATGGTTCTGGTTTATCAGACCAGCAAGTAATTGATTTTAGAGTCAAGCAAAAACCACCAATAGCGGAGATAGAATTAGTAAAAGCTAACTATAAATACGGCGAAGCAATTACCGCAGAAGTAAAAACATCGAATGTCGAGCTAGATGGTCCGTTCGAATATATTATTGAGTATGGTCCATCGAACATCAGAGTCGACAGCAATGGAGCTATTATTTGGGACGGTCTCTTACCCAATTTCGGTCAAGATTTAAATGTCTACTTTGGCATTCAAGTTTCTAATCAAGATGCGTCGACAATAGTAGAGTCATCAATAATAATGCAACCAACAGAAATGCCGACATCTACTCCAATACTCGTAAAGCCCAACTCTAATGTAACCTTAGGTAATTATGAAGATTTGTTTGTGAAAGATATATTATCGTCAGCTTTTAGTATAGACAACGGCATGATAATCGAAAAGGTTTCAAAGTTACCCAAAAGCCTGCTCAGACATAGCAATATATTTGTAAAATCTCATGATTACGACGGTGATGGTATTAGTGATTTTTGGTTCTTAATGTCAACCGAGAATGAAGACGTCTATGACATTGTCGTGAGTAATGGGAATACTCTTTCTATTGAAACGCTTGGTGAAATCGAAATTCAAAGTGACGATTTTGTATCTGATGTTGATCTAGATTTTTTTGACATCTCTAATGACGGTATCGACGATATATTTGTTTATAATAGAAGAATTAACCCTCTTAAAACTGTGATTAACCCTATCTCTGGCGATTACCTTTACAAAGGAGAAATAGAAGAGTGGGCAGATATTCTCCCAAGAAATACAAATATTAGCGGGCAACTTTGTGACATTGATGATGATGGCCTTAACGAAACATACATTAGTTCAGGTCAGTTCCATTTTGTCGCTAATTTTGCAGACAAAAAAGTGACAACTGAGCAAATTCAAATAGAAGATTCCTCGAGGATCTATTCACTCAACGACGATACAGGCAAAGTATCTTGCTATATGCTGGTCATTAACATTTTTTCTGAACCAGACACTGAGAGCGACATATACCTTTACAATGTTAAAACGGGTAACAAAACTTATATCCCTAACTCTTCATTTTTCGCATCAGATGATGAAGAAATACGGGTTCTTTCCGCAACCCCCGTTAACTTAGATGATGACTTATCATCAGAAGTATTAATTAGAATTGCAAAAAATAATCTAATCAGCTTTGAAACCACCTACAACGCAGTTATAGTTGATAATGTACACGACCAAAAACCAAACTTTTACCTAGTTAATAATGACTTCAAAAATAACGAGTACGGGTATGCGTTCATGGATATTTTTGGTGATTCAAAAAAAGAAATTATATTTTCTGAACCACAGTCTCTTATTATTAATGGACGCGATTTTGGATTTTCGGGAAATAGTGTTGAAAAAGCATATTCCCTTATAAACGATGAGTTTGAACAAATTGCTACGTCAAATTCTATTTCAGTTCCTTTGAGTAGTTCATATTATTGGGGAGCAGATAACAGTCTTTCTCTCGGGCAAAAAACGTTAGTACAGCTAAAGGACAGTAAAAAAACGTTTGTTGCTCCAACAAGCGAAAGTACTGCATTACTCATAGCCGAAGGAAATCAGGTTGTTAAATATAACTATAATTTCAATGAAACTGATGGTTCTACTTCGCTACATAAATTAACATTTGAGAATGTCCTGCAATGGGAATCAGGCCCGATATCAATTGAAAATCACAGCATTGATGAAGTTATACCAATTACAGAGAAGTTTTTATTGATAATTGGCTCAATACGGGACCCATTCCTCACTATTATTGACAGGAGTAGCGGAGAGATTTTATTCACTTCTGAAAAATCCGAGTATGTTATTAACAATGAAGATTTATTAAAATATTATCGCGATGGAGCATGGTATATCCCAATAGTCTCGGTAGATAATTCAAGAGATGGAAAATTTCTTGAATTAAAAGAAGATGGTACAGTTAGTGCAATAACTAATGATCAAATCACTTCATTTTTTTCTGAATTCACTCAAAGAGACTTTTTTGGTTTTACTCAAGTAGACAAGGATCCACAAGCAGAATTGGTAAGGTACCAAGTTGACGGTATTGACGAGACTCTTTTGTTCATGGATATAAAGTCGTTCACCATCGAAGAACGAAGTTTATTGAATAAAGCTGAAACGGTAAGGAACAAAGGACTAACAAATAGGGTGTTAGATAAAGGTAACTGTTTACCATGGGCGCTTGATTGTAGGAATTATATTGTTAACACGAACTCACTGGACGCCGCAAGCGCCAGCAAGTTCTTTACAGCAGAAATGGACAAAAGAAATGGCAAAACTATTTGGCAAACAAGCAATCGTTCTGAAGCTCTACTAGGGTTTGAAGTAAGGTTTGTAGACAATAAGGTCGTTTATCTTGCTCATAGTAATGGTAATTGGTTTATTGTAGAGTAACTATTAATTAGACGCCGTAAGGGCTCGTCTAACTCAGTTTTCATAAATTGGAAAATATTGCCGAAAACTGACACTATGTTTTAAACTATTCAAGTCTATGAGCTTTTAAAAACGCCATGTTAACCCAAGTTGAATAGTGGAAGGATCATAGCCTAGTTCATTTATCATGCCACCGTTTTGTTCTCCATCTAGCTCAGCGCTGGCAACTTTGCTGTATCTGTATTCCAGATCAAAACTTAGCTGTTTATTTAATCGATAAGCGACCCCTATAAACCCTTGAATCGCTGTTTCACCGCTACCCGAATATGATAGTTCGATACCTTTTGTTTCAAGATCAATGTCGATTTCTTGCACCCAGCCTAAGCCTGCACCGAGATAATATTGCCATTTATCGTCCCAATCAAACCAGTATGTTCCATTTAAGTAAAACAAGTTAGAGGCGTAATTACCTTCTTCATAAAAGCTTGCATCTGGCAAGGTCGTATTAGATTCATTAGTCCGATACTCCCAAAATATTTCAACTGCGAAGTTATCATTGTAAAAGTAACCAAATCCAATACCTCCATTTAAACCACTATCTACATCTACAATAATTGAGCCATTTGTTTGACCAACCCCATTACTTTGACCTACAGTATCAGACAGTGAACTGACCCCCACTACGGGTCTAATAAAAAATTCTCCTGAGTTAGCTAAAACACTTTGATGAATACACAAAAAAAATATGAAAGTTATAAACCGCATTTACATTCTCCTGAAAAGTTCATATGTATTATAGGCTGTGGCCAAGCGCTTAGTTTTCGTTTATGTATGAATGGGCATATTCATGCACCAATGGGCAATTTCTATTGAAACGCTATTTTGATTTTGGCTCTGTACGACCTTTTCAATACTTTTTTGGTCTTGCAGGTATACTAGGAGTTATCTTCGCTTTTATATCAGAAAACGAGCAAAGGTTTTTTGTTATGCATTTGGCCTTATGGATGTTGCAAACACTAGGGCCAATCGCAATACTTGTTTACACACATATCGGCCTCCATAAACTACGCTTTTTCGATGAAAAAAATGCTTGGTTAAAACTGTTAGTGTCAGGCATTATTGGTGCTGCTATTTTTTCACCAATTGCTTTATGTTTAGATGTTCTTTGGGGTAATGATAGTTTACCAAACAACCTAAACAAGCTCGTTTATTTATGGCTTGATGAATTGTTAGGTGTTATCCCTCCCATCACTATATCTTGGATAGCAATAAATGCTCCATGGTTGTTAGGATATAAATTAATCACTGCTAATATTGAAAGCTCCGAAAAGCAAGAATTAATCGCTCCAAAATTAGAAATTGATAAAAACAGCGCCAATAAAGATGATTTCCTTCTACCAATTAATCAAGATACTTTAGGGGAGATTATTTACTTAAAGTCTGAATTGCATTATTTATTAGTGGTTGGTACCAAAGGTAAAGATCTTATTTTATATAATTTGCGTGATGCTATACAGAATATTCCTGGCCATTTGGGAGCTCAAGCGCATCGTTCTTATTGGGTCACTTATTCACATATTACGAAGGTCATTAAACAAGGTAGACAAGCCAAGATTGTCATGTCTAATGGAGCCGAAATTCCAGTTAGTAGAAATAATATTGAATTGTTTTCAGCTTATTTATAGACAATTAGGCATTTTTAACAAGGAGTCAACTCAATCCAAACAAAGCCAGCATCAACTTACAAAAAACCATTATGGCATGGAATACTATTGGTAGCAGGTGGCGCAATAGGTGCTGGTATGTTTGCCTTGCCGATGGTGTCGGCAGGCCCATGGTTTTTGTGGGCAAGCTTAGGATTTTTGTTAGTGTGGTTAGTAACATATTTGTCGGCCTCACTATTCGCTAAAGTCAATATCAGCTTAGTTGAAAACCCTAAAACCTCCTTAAATGTAATGCACAGTTTTAGCTCCTTGGTAAGTTACGTCTTAGGTAAACCGTGGGCACGAGCGAACAATCTATGCATTATTTTTATTATGATGATACTCATGTACGCTTACACGACTGCCGGTGCCAGTATTATACAAAGCAGTTTTTCGGCCATAAACATTGAGACAAGCCCCAGTAGCAGAGCATGGTTGAGTTTATGCTTTGCTCTCGCTACTGGTACTATTGTATTAATAGGCACCACTTTTGTTAGTCGCATTATGTTGGGTCTAATGTTGGCTATGTTAATCAGTTTTATCATTGCGATGTTTGGCATTTATCCAAATTTGCAGGTTGAAAAGTTGTTCATGGCAAAGGGGGCGAACTCAGTATATTTGCTCGCAGCCATCCCTGTTTATGTCACTGCCTTTGCATGCACAGGTTTAGTGCCAAGTTTGGTGAGGCATTATGAAAACCAAAACGCTAAGGTCAATAAATGTATTTTTTGGGGAACATTATTAGCTTTATTCGTATATTTAATTTGGTTAACTGCTACATTAGGTAGCATTGGGCGTGACGGTTTTTTGCAAATAGTAAAGGGAGGAAGTGATCTTGGGACACTAAATAAAGCCTTAGTTGACGCAGGTAGCAATCCCAACATACAGGGACGCCTGAGTTTATTTTCACACTGCGCAATCATTACTTCATTCTTGAGTGTGGGCCTTGGACTATTTCATTTTATTCAAGACCGTTTATCTCTTAATAAAACCTTTAGAGACAAAAGTTTAGCAGCGAGTATTTGTTTTGTGCCACCGGCCATAGCAAGTTTCTTTTTTCCCTATGGATTTGTACATGCAATCGCTTATGCAGGTATGTTTGTTGCCTTTAGTTTTTTTATTTTACCGGGTATTTTGGCGCTTAGCGTATTTAAAAATCAACATAGACCTTTACTAAAAACACAAAGTTACCTCGCTATCATCTTTGGCGTTTTGATTATTATTTTGAAAATAGCAATGACGTTATCATTATTGCCTACATTCAGATAGTGAAGCCTAAAAGAAATTTATCGCCAAGTCTTATTATACAACTTGGTTATTTAACGATTCTTAGACCCGGTTTCTTTTTGGCTTGCTTTGAGCCTTTGGGATCATTCGGATCGTCATCTTCAGGTGTATCGTCGGATTTTGTATTATCAGCAGGACTGCTGGTAGTTGATGTCGCTAGAGATAAATTGGGTGATTGTTTCTTCTCTTCAGGAGATTCTGGAACTGTAATATCAATATTTTCGTCCATCACCACTTCAGGATCTGTAAATACCGTTCCTGCGCCGTTCTCTCTAGCATAAATTGCACCAACGGCAGCACATGGGAATGAAACTAACATTGGTTTCCCAGAAAAGCGAGCTTGAAAGTTAACCATTTCAGTATCAATAGTGAAATTCACACATGCAGAAGGAGACACATTCAATACAATTTGTCCATCATTCACAAATTGCTGAGGAATAGTGACGTCTGGAAAATCAGCATTAACCACCATATAAGGCGTTAATTGATTGTCAACTATCCAATCAAAAAACGCTTTCAATAAATATGGCTGATTAGGTGTCATTGCCTGCATGCTAATTTTCCAATATAGCCTTTACTACCCATTAAAGCGGGTTGTGGATTTCTCTTTCTTGATCAGTTAACGAGGCTTTGAAAGAACCACGTTCAAAGATACGCTTCATGTACGCAACTATATCGCGGCTACCTTGACCTGTTAACTCAATATCTAGTGCCGGCAAACGCCAAAGCAAAGGAGCCAAATAACAATCAACAAGACTAAACTCTTCGCTCATGAAATAATCAGTTTCGGCAAATACAGGTGCAAGCGATAATATTGCTTCTCTAAGCTCCTGTCTCGCTTCGTCAGCTCCCTGTTCATTTCGAAATACGCGCGCAGCAAGTGAATACCAATCTTGTTCAATTCTGTGCATCATAAGGCGACTCTTGCCGCGAGAAACAGGATAAACTGGCATTAACGGTGGGTGAGGAAAGCGCTCATCCAAATATTCCATAATGATATGTGACTTGTATAAAACTAATTCACGATCAACTAAGGTAGGAACCGTACCGTAAGGGTTTAGCTCTAACAGCTCTTCATTAATCTGACTAGGATCGGTGAATATAATTTCGACGCCGACACCCTTTTCAGCCAATACAATGCGAACCTGATGTGAATAAATGTCGATGTTGTCTGAAAACATCGTCATAATTGAACGTTTATTTGTGGCTACAGCCATTGAAACCTCCGCATTCCTTGTAGAATAATCCCAAACAGCACACAATTCATGCGCGAAAAGTACTTTTACCTACAGGAAATGATAAATACAAAATATATAAAAAGGGGCACTTGCTTGTAGCATGTACCCCTTAAAAAAGACCGGCAATTGTATACTATTACTTAAGATCTCGCCAGTAATCTTTCTTCAATAGGTAAGCAAATATAAAGAATATCACGATAAATATAAGCACGCCTTTACCAATTTCTTGGGACTGAAGCTTTGCTGGCTCACCAGTGTACTCCAAGAAGTTGACTAAATCTCTTATCGCGTTGTCATATTCGTCTGCTGTCATTTGTCCGCCGCTAGCTTGAAGACCAACATAAACATCTTTCATCGATCCGTCTACCATACGCTGTTCGTATGTTTTGCGTGGCGTACCTTGCAAACTTTCTAACACATGCGGCATACCAACGTTAGGAAATACTTCGTTGTTCACACCAAAGGTTTTACCCTCTTCTGCGTAGAAGGTTCTCATGTAAGTATAAATCCATTCTGGGCCACGTACACGAGCGACCAGCGTTAAATCGGGTGGCGGTGCACCAAACCATGTTGCCGAATTCTCTGCAGGCATGGGCGACGTAATGTAGTCAGACACCTTGACACCTGTAAACTGAAGGTATTTTTGACCAAGTTCTTCAGGAATCTCTAAGTCATTGAATGTGCGCTGATACCGTTGATACTGCATTTGGTGGCAACCAAGGCAATAATTCATGAACATCTTTGCACCATTTTGCAATGAAGCTTTATCAGTTAAGTCTATCTCAGGATCATCTAGTGGAATAGATGGGCCCGCAGCAAAAGCGACACTTGGCACGAATAATAATAATGCTATCCATTTTTTCATCGTGGGATCCTCGCTGGCACAGGCTTGGTTTGTTCATTTTTAGAATATATAAACAAGGCAATAAAGAAAGCAAAATAGAACACTGTTGCAAATTGTGACGCAACAATTTTCCAGTTTTCTTGAGGTGTTCCACCTAGATACCCTAGGAATATAAACACAATGGCAAAAAATATTAAGTTAGCTTTGTGTAAGCCACTTCTGTAACGCCACGACCTCACGTTACTGCGGTCAAACCAAGGTAACGCAAACAGGAACGCAATGGCACTAAACATGGCAATAACGCCCATAAGTTTATCAGGTACCGCTTTTAGTATCGCGTAGAAAGGTGTGAAGTACCAAACAGGGAAAATATGCTCAGGTGTTTTCAGTGGATTGGCAATTTCAAAGTTTGGTTTTTCTAAGAAGTACCCGCCCATTTCTGGCGCAAAGAACATGATGTAACAGAAAGCGAATAAGAAGATACTAAACGCCACCAAGTCTTTCAGTACAATATGCGGGAAGAATGGCACCACATCGTCAGCAATATCATACTTCTTCGTGTAGTACTCATGGATCTCAAATTTCGTTTTATCTTCTTCAGGCAAGCTTCCTTTAGGATGCTTAACATTTACGCCATCAGGGTTATTAGAGCCTACTTCGTGCAGCGCTATAATGTGCAAGAATACTAGAATTACAATTACTAGTGGCAGTGCAATAACATGCAGGGCAAAGAATCTATTTAGAGTAGCACCAGAGATTACATAATCACCTTGAATCCACTCTACTAAATCTGGACCAATCACTGGAATAGCACTAAACAGAGAAACAATTACTTGTGCTCCCCAATATGACATTTGACCCCATGGTAATACATATCCCATGAACGCTTCAGCCATAAGCGCCAAATAAATTAGCATACCGAATATCCACAATAATTCGCGTGGTTTTTGGTATGACCCGTATATCATGCCGCGGAACATATGCATGTATACAACGACAAAGAATGCCGAAGCACCAGTACTATGCATGTAGCGTATTAACCAGCCATATTCGACTTCACGCATAATATACTCGACCGAAGCAAATGCGCGTTCAGCGGAAGGTTCAAAACTCATGGTTAACCAGATACCGGTTACAATTTGGTTAACAAGAACAATGGTTGCTAAGAAGCCAAACACATACCAGAAGTTCATATTGCGTGGCGCAGGATACTGAATAGCATGCATGTTCGCTACGCGCATCATTGGGATGCGTTGCTCAATCCAATTCATAAATGCATTCATTAAGCAGACTCCTCGTCAGAACCAATTAATATGGTATTGTCATCTAGGTACATGTGAGGAGGTACCACCATGTTAGATGGCGCCGGAACGCCCGAAAATACTCGACCAGCCATATCAAACTTAGAACCATGACACGGACAGAAAAATCCTTCAGGAATACCTTCAGCATATTGCGCAAAATCACCATCCACTAAATGTTGTGGTGAACAACCCAAATGCGTACATATACCAACTAATACTAGATATTCTTCCTTACGCGAACGATATTGATTTTTTGCGTATGTTGGTTGTTGCTCAACATCAGACTCTGGATCACTTAACTCGCCTTCGAGGGCGCCTAAAGAAGCGAGTAACTCTGGTGTTCTTCTTACAATCCATACTGGCTTGCTTCGCCACATGACACGTATTAGCTGGCCAACCTGGATACCACTGATGTCGACTTCAACATCGGCGCCAGCTGCCTTAGCCCGCGCACTGGGTTGCCAAGAAGCAACAAATGGCACTGCAGCACCAATTACACCTACAGCACCAACCACAGAGGTTGCTACAGTTAAAAATTTACGTCTATTGCTGTCAGACGGACTTTGTTGCGCCGATTCTTTCGCATCAACAGGTACATCGCTCATCAACTATTCTCCGAAGGGTTGCCTAAGGTTTTTCACTTAGATTTTTACTTTCGTTGTATGTTATCGCCCGTTCAAGTGTTAACTAAAATAAAGCTTGAAACAAACTGAACAAAACATCCAATAAAATTTTAACGCGTATGGTAAAAGAAAACACTTACTAAATACAAGGAATTACTGCTAAAAACCTCATTATTTGACTAATTTCAGTCAAGTATTTTGCACAGCATTGATCAAAAGCACTATTCGACCGTAGCGTAATCGATATAAGCGCAATACTGAAAGTTGTTTCACCACTATTTTAATTAAAATTTGGATAAAAATAAGACACCGATGATTGCTTCGTATCTGAATATGAAATGTTGTTGAACCTAAATATTAAATTAGCATGTAATACTCAAAAAGCAGGATGGACTAACAACCCGCTATAAAAGCAGCTAAAAGGAACTTTGTTATCTAAATAGATTGGGCAATAAACAAAAAAACCCAGCAAATGCTGGGTTTTTAAAGTAACAATACGAATTAACGTTTTGAGAACTGAGGACGCTTACGCGCTTTATGCAGACCAACTTTCTTACGTTCAACTTGACGAGCGTCACGAGTAACGAAGCCAGCTTTGCGTAGTGCAGGGCGAAGAGTTTCATCAAACTCCATAAGCGCACGAGTAATACCGTGGCGAATTGCACCTGCTTGTCCTGATATACCACCACCCGTTACGGTGACGTATAAATCAAACTTTTCAGTCATTTCTACTAGTTCTAGAGGTTGCTTAACGATCATTCTTGCCGTTTCGCGACCAAAAAATTCATCCAATGGGCGTTTGTTTACAACTATGTTGCCACTGCCTGGACGAAGGAAGACACGAGCCGTAGAGCTTTTACGACGACCTGTACCATAATATTGAGTATCTGCCATGTTAATCGCTCCTTAAATATCCAAAACTTGCGGCTGTTGTGCTTGATGCGTATGCTCTGGACCAACAAAAACTTTCATTTTGCGGAACATTGCACGACCCAGTGGGCCCTTCGGTAACATACCTCTGACAGCACTTTCAATAACCATTTCTGGTCTTTTCTTGATAAGTTGTTCAAACGTTGCTTCTTTCAAGCCGCCTGGATAACCAGAATGTTTGTAATACACTTTACCTCTTGCTTTATTGCCAGTTACAGTAATTTTTTCTGCATTAACAACAACAATATAATCGCCAGTATCCACGTGTGGTGTGTACTCAGCTTTATGTTTTCCACGCAATCTGCTTGCGATTTCGACCGCTAAACGGCCTAAGGTTTTGTCTGCGGCGTCTACCACATACCAGTCGCGTTCAACGCTTTCTGGCTTTGCAACAAAAGTCTTCATTTAAATTCACCCGAATTAATATTAAAAAAGTTAACTATATCAACGCATTAGCCCCTTCGAACTAGTTGACCTTCCACCTTCCCAAAGGTGGGCGTAACTGGGCAGGTCGCGAATTATACAGATTTGACAGAAAAAGCGAAGTGTTAATTGATAATTTTTACAAGTTTTTAGCCATACGCCACAATGCATCAAGACCTTGTTCATCTAAATCTTTTAATTGCACTTGTTGTTCTGAGGCGAGTTTTTTGACAATAAGTAAACGTTTTTGGAATTTTTCAGACGCCTGGCGAAGACAATCGTCGGGATCTAGCCTTAAATGGCGGGCAATGTTAACAACTGCAAAAAGTAAATCACCTACTTCATCTTCTATTGCTGCTGCATTTCTTGTGTTGATTGCCTCTTTGACTTCATCTACTTCTTCAAGCACTTTTGCAATGACTGGCGCCAAGGTTTTCCAATCAAATCCAATCGCGCTAGCATTTTGTTGCAGAGTTAGGGCCTTTTGTAACTCGCTCATCGATTCACTCTTATTACAGCACTAACATCTTTGATTTGTTTTAATTTGTCTATTGCCTTATTTAAGCTCTCTTTATTATTCACTTCGAGGCTAAGAGTGATTTGTGCCTGAAAACTCTTTTTATTACTGCGACTGTTTACCCCCAACAACCCCACTTTCTCATTAGCTAGTACTGTGGTTATATCACGTAAAATACCGTCTCTGTCGGTGGTAAATACGTCAACTTTACATTCAAAACTTGCTTCAAAATCACTGGCCCACGACACTTCGATTTCTCGCTCAGGAAATTGTCGTAGTAAATTAGCAAGTTGCGCGCACGACTCTTTGTGCACACTCACACCTTTGCCCTGAGTAATGAACCCTATAATTTCTTCGCCTTGCACTGGCTTGCAGCAATTTGCTAATTGACTCATTAAATTGCCTACGCCTTCAGCAATAATCGCTTCACCCGCCTTTTTAGACGAACTGCGCTGCCGTCTTTGCAATGTCACTTCAGGCTCTGGCTCAGGTGGCGAATGCAACTGGACAATACTATTGACCAGGCCAATAACACGAATATCACCTACCCCAACCGCGCTATAGAGGTCTTCTGAGGTTTTGAGATTATACTTTTCTACAATATCATTAGCATGCTTAAGCGATAAATTGACTTTATTCAATTCGCGCTCTAGCAACTCTTTGCCAGCTTCAATATTCTTTTCTTTATCTTGTTTTTTAAAGTAGGAATGTATAGTCGCTCTTGCCCGTGCAGTATGCACATACCCCAAGCCAGGATGCATCCAATCGCGACTTGGCGTACCATTTTTGGTAGTTAATACGCTGACTTGGTCGCCATTTTGTAGCTTATAGGTAAAGGGTACAATACGGCCGTTTATTTTAGCGCCCGTGCACTTATGCCCAATATTAGTGTGAATATAGTATGCAAAATCAAGTGGCGTTGCATCAACCGGCAAGTCAATCACATCGCCTTTGGGAGTGAACACATATACTCTGTCATCAAATACCTGGCTGCGAAATTCTTCAACTAAATTGTCGCCACCAGCCATTTCTTCTTGCCATTGTAGTATTTTGCGTAACCAGGTTACGCGGTCATCTGCGCTTGCATTTTTACCGCTACTACCTTCTTTGTAGCGCCAGTGTGCAGCAACACCAAGTTCTGCGTCTTGGTGCATTTGTTCAGTTCTTATTTGAATTTCAATTGACTTACTTTGGGGTCCTTCAATAACGGTATGAATACTCTGATAGCCATTTGCTTTGGGCGTGGCAATATAATCATCAAATTCTTGCGGTAAATGTGTAAAGTAAGTATGCACGGTGCCTAGTGCTGCATAACAATCTTGTAAACGCTCCGCTATTATTCTGAGTGCTCTTATGTCAAAAAGTTGCTCAAAGTCTAGGCTTTTCTTCTGCATTTTCTTGACGATGCTATAAATATGTTTAGGGCGACCAATGACCTCTGCTCTTATATTTTCTTTATCAAGTAAGCCCTGTAAATGCGCGACAAAATCAACAATATACTCCTCGCGCGCCTTGCGCTTTTCTTTCAGCATACTGGCAACACGCTTGTAAGTGGCTGGGTGCAAATAACGATATGATAGGTCTTCTAACTCCCATTTTAATTGACCGATACCTAATCTATTAGCTAAAGGGGCGTAAATGGTTGCACACTCTTTTGCCACCAATACCCTTGATTCTTCATCCTCTTCTTTAATTTTATGCAGGGTGCAAATTCTTTCTGCCATTTTAATCACAATAGCGCGCACATCCTCCACCATAACAAGCATCATGTTGCGTACTTTCTCAATTTGTTCGGCATCAATTTCAAAGCGCTTAGACTGCAAACTATTTATCGCCTTCATTTTTCTTACAGACTCAACAATGTGAGTAATAACAGGGCCAAAATTTGCCAATAAAGCGTCGTGATCGAGATCATGAATTTCACAATAGGGGTAGACAAGAGCGGCTTGTAAGGTTTCGTCATCCATGTGTAACTGTTGCAAAATTTCAACCATTTCTTGGCCCATCAACAAGGTTTCAGGCGTCTCAGAAATTGTTCTTAGTTTTTCTTTTGTTTCAGAAGACAGCTCGAGGTCTTGTAACCATTTTTGAAAGCCTGGCCTGTCTGTTTGATGAACACTACGAATTGAAACCATGCGATTCCTTGCAGAATATTTTGATACTTTTGTTTTTGAGCGAATTATTTTTGTGCAAAATTACTGAACTGAAGAATACAACTCAAATTACTATTCGAATTTCTATTCTATCAGTATACCGCCAAATTTTAAGAAGCTTAATGTTTTTTTAGCCTTTATCAGGGATGTATTGGTCTTTGTAAGTTTTTTTATAGACGAAAAGAGACTTTTTAGCATAAGTACGTTAATCAAAAGTAATAGATAGTGTTCAATCATTACATGTTGCATTTATGAGGGTTTTTCATTTCTTACTAAGCACCCTCTGTGATTAGTTCAGGCACTCGCTTTACGCACAATAAAAAACTGATAAGCAAACTCACCCAAGTATTTCTTATATACGTTAATTTCCCGTGTAATGTCCCTTGCTGCTTGAGAATTAGCTATTGTCCCCGTCAAGCTGTCGATTCTTTGTTGCAATGGCTCGTAATAATTTTTCCAAGCTTCTTCTGACATCGTGAATGTTTCTTCGACGTGATAACCTGCTTTTTTAATCTCAGACAATCGCTGGTTTACATCTTTCATATCTGGATAATCCATCAGCCAAAAATCTTTTGCTTCTGCACTTGGAGCTTCGCTTAACCAAACCAGGTCGCTAAAAACCAGTAATCCATTTTCTTGCAATAGCGGCCTCCAATTTATCAGCGCTTTACATACACCCACCACATAAAGGGACGCCTCTGCCCAAATCAAATCAACACTATTTTTAGAAAATCCATTTTTATCGACACTAAATTCAGCCATATCCATGCACTTAACACTCACTCTGCTGCTTAAATGACTTGCCTGAATTTTTTGGTTTAATTTATCCAAGGCTGACTGTTCACTGTCTATTGCAACAATATTAGCTTTTGATACCTTGGCTAGCACCATAGTTGAATTACCTTTTCCACAACCTAGCTCTAAGATATTTTGTGGAGAAAACCCCATTAAATAATATGCTTTTTTCGTTTCTTCTTCGCTACCAGGGCCCCAACACTCCAAAGCACTAAAAATATATAGAAAGTCCTGCATGTATTGTTCTTGCTCAGTCATAGTTTTATTTTCGTACTCTTCGGTTTGCGATTTGTGTATTGATATGTTGCATGATCAGACTAAGGCTTTGTGGCTTGTTTGCTGGTCACTTGTTTGCTGGTCAACAACACCATAAGCTCTAGGTGTTTAGTAAATGGGAACATATCAAGCACGCTAATTTTTTCCACCTGATACTTAGGCTTAAGAACATTAAGGTCTCGAATCAAACTATTTGCATTACACGACACATACAAAATATGCCCAACGTCCTCGCTTACGAGTTTTTCACATAACTTTAGCGCACCGGATCGCGATGGATCTAATACGACTGTGCAAGCTTTTTCTAGCGTCAATTTCGCTAGAGCATCGTCATCATCTAAATTGCAATGTGTAAACGCTGCGTTGGCTATTTTATTTTTGAATGCGTTAGTGCGGGCATGTTCGACCATTTCTGCTGTGCCTTCAAAGCCATATACATGGTCAAACTTATTCGCTAAAAACAAAGTGAAGTTACCACTACCGCAAAAAAAATCATACAAGGAATTGCTATTCGAAGTTGTTTGCACGGGTGTTTCATCCAAGCCTAACCAGGTCTTTGCTTGCTTGAGCATTTTGTCGTTAATGCCTGCATTGACTTGTAAAAATTGACTTGAATTTGTTTCAATCAAACTACCTGTATGGTCTTGCATCGTGAAATATTCTGAATCGCAATTTAATAATGCTATCGCTTGATAGTTTTGATAAATAACAAGTGCTAATGATACCGTAATTTCTAGTTTTGAAATCCTTTCTATGCACTTATGTAACAACTCAAGACATAAATCTGAAAGCTTAGCGGTGCAATAGAGGCCACAATATACCTGTGTACCCGTGTCAGTTAACACAATATGGCCAACATTTGAAATTGCTGGCAAACGCTTCAAACTATCTAATAAATTTGGTAGCACAGCCTGAATAGACGAACTCGCAATTGCACATTGAGATATTGCAATAATGTCTTTGCTTTTTTCTTCTCTAAAACCAATACGGACATTGTTTTTTTGGCGACCATCTACGGCCAAACGGATACGACGCCTATAGCCAAATTCATATATTTGGTTTGTAGATTCTACATAGTTAATATCAGACAACACGGGTGATTCCCAAGCTTCAAAGGGGATCCCTGTCTGTTTATGCATATATTCCTGCAGTGCAGTTTGCTTAACTTCAAGCCCGTGTTTAGCAGAGGTATGTTGCATATTACATCCACCACAATCATCATAATGCTGACAAAACGGGCGCGTGCGCTCAGAATGACGTTTATGAAACATACTCGCGTTAATTATCTTTACTTTATTATTTTTATACTCAACTTTGGCGTCAAATATCTCTCCCACTAACGCATTTTTTACTACTGTAATGGGCTTAGTGGACAAAATCAGGCCTTGCCCTGTGTGATCATGAGTATTAATACTCAAGTTCTTTAATAATTCGGTTTTTGCAGGATGCCTATGTTTATGAGCTTTTGTTGATGTTTTTTTGGACTTATAGAATTGAACCATGTCATCTATTTCTCTAAGACCACGTTCGCACAGGCATAATGCTGTTCGTCGGCGATAGATATATGACAATGATTGATGCCCTGCTCTTCAAAAAACTGCGCAATAGCGCCAAAAACCTTTACCACAGGTTGCCCTGATGCTTGGTGTTCAATTTGCATCATCTGCCAGCTCATACCGTTACCAATGCCTATTCCCATAGCTTTAACAATGGCTTCTTTACTCGCGAATTTTTTCGCTAAATAACGTTCTGCCTGTTTACTATGTTGAAATTCTTCTAATTCAAATGCCGTTAATATACGTTGAGCGAATCTTTCGTTTTTTTCTGAGGCTTCTTTTATTCGTGCAATTTCAACGATGTCGCAGCCGATACCAAAAATCATGTACTTACCTACAGTCCAGTTCTAGCTTCAAGCATTAACATGCGCATGTCTGAAACCGCTTTTGCTAGGCCATCGAATGCTGCTCGAGCAATAATTGCATGTCCAATATTTAATTCAATCAATTGAGGAATGGCCGCAATAGGCTTTACGTTGTGGTAATGTAAGCCGTGTCCTGCATTCACTTTGAGTCCTAAGCGGTCGGCATATTCTATGCCTTCAATTAATTTTTCTAATTCAAGGTTTGCTTGCTCTTCGTTTTTTGCTTCAGCATATTGTCCGGTATGAATTTCTATAAACGGCGCACCTGCCTCTAAAGCAGCTTCGATTTGCGCTTGGTCAGCGTCAATAAATAGCGATGCCAGCGTCCCCTGTTCAGCTAATAGAGAACACGCTGACTTGACTTTGCTAAGATTCCCAAGCACATCTAAGCCACCTTCAGTGGTTAATTCTTCTCGCTTTTCAGGCACCAAACAACAAAACTCTGGTTTTACCTTTGCTGCAATACTCAACATTTCGTCTGTTACTGCCATTTCGAGGTTCATTCGGGTATTGAGTGTTTGTTTCAATGTATAAACATCTTGATCTTTAATGTGACGTCGATCTTCTCGTAAATGTATGGTGATGCCATCAGCGCCAGCCCGTTCAGCAATATCAGCTGCATGCACTGGATTAGGGTAATTAGTGCCACGAGCATTACGCAATGTAGCAATATGGTCAATGTTAACGCCGAGTAGGATGGGATGCATATTCTGTATAAACCTATTTATTAAAACTATTGCGAAAATGGATATTCAACAAAATTAAAAACAAGCGAATGTTACCAGCAATTGCACACAGACGCTAAATTAGCCGGCTATTTTTAACTTATTAGCAACTTCATAATGTAAACAAGTACTACCTGACTGTGTATCGGTTCAATAAAACGAAAGTAAGTAACGTACTTAAGCTTTAGAGCTTTGTTTATTCGCCCATTTTAGCGTTGAATTTCCTGAGCGATTACCCTTATATGGTCGTCGTTTAGTTGATTTATTATTGTTATTTACTTGTTTATTCAAAGACGGTTTATCATCACTAAAAACCTTGCCTTTTGGCTTCTTTGCTTTTTTGGGCTTAAGCGGTTTTAGTGGTTTTGAGTTGGGCAATGCAGGGGACGCGTTAAATTCATCATCGTTTTTACGCGCGATTTGTTGCTGTATGAGTTGCTCTATATCATTCAAATTTTTAAATTCATCGGCACATACTAACGATATAGCTTTGCCTTCTGAGCCTGCGCGTCCTGTGCGACCAATTCGGTGAACGTAGTCTTCAGCAACTTGCGGTAAGTCAAAGTTTATCACTTGTGGTAGTTGGTCGATGTCGATGCCCCGCGCAGCAATATCAGTGGCAACTAGTACTTGGATTGATTTGTCTTTAAATCCTGCTAGGGCTCGAGTTCGAGCAGATTGACTTTTGTCACCATGAATTGCAGCAGCGTTAATATTTTGCTTAGCTAAACGTTGTGCTAAACGATTTGCTCCGTGTTTTGTGCGATTAAATACAAGGACTTGGTACCATTTATGTTGCTTAATTAACTTAATTAGCAGTTTAGTTTTTTCATTTTGATTAACCGGAATCAACCATTGTTCGACGGTTTTTGCCGCTTCATTTCTAGGTGTAACAGAGACTTCTTCAGGCGAATTCATCAACCCGGTTGCGAGTTGGCGTATATCGGGTGAGAATGTTGCAGAAAACATCAAATTTTGGCGATTTTGGGGTAACAATTTGATGATTCGCCGAATATCTTTAATAAAACCCATATCGAGCATTCTGTCGGCTTCGTCAAGAATCAACATTTCCAAATGATCGAAACGAATAGCGTTTTGTTGGTAAAGATCTAATAAGCGCCCTGGTGTTGCAACAAGAATATCAACGCCTTTGCGCATAGCCATTAACTGAGGATTAATTTTTACTCCACCAAATACAACTTTGTATTTTAAGCGTAAATTTGAACCGTAAGTTTCAATGCTTTCTGCAACTTGTGCTGCTAACTCTCGAGTGGGTGTTAATACTAGAGCTCGGGCTTGATTTGGTGTTGCCGATTTACCCGTGGCAAGTAGATGTAACATTGGCAAGGTAAAACCAGCTGTTTTTCCTGTACCCGTTTGCGCAGCTGCCATTAGATCTTTGCCTTGCAAAACAATGGGAATTGCTTGTTCTTGAATTGGCGTGGGGTTCTTATAGCCTTGCTTGGCAATAGCAGAAAGAATGTGAGGGTTAAGTGCCAATTCAGAAAATGTCATTAATGGGTTCCGATATGTTAAAACATAGTGTGGTTTAATTGAGAGGCTCAGCGCAATAGGCCGCAAGGATATAGTTGTTGCTTCTATAGAGTATAGGGTAAACCGAGAGTGCAAACTAGCTTAGTCTTTGCGTATTTCTTCTCCCGTAAATCTCAGCCTTGAATAAACAACTCTCTACTCTTCAAAGGTTTTTGTCCAAGTAGTTGACGCATTGCTTGTCGACAAATCTGTTTGGCAGCTCTGCGGAGTATCAATTCATCGACCGACGCTTTTTGTTCATCAACTCGATCAACAACGGTGCTATCACGACTCATTTTACCATCCGCAATGTCCAAAATGACTTTACCCGTATAAGGCATAGCTGCATTTGCATGGCTTAAATGAAACCCACTTTGCGCATCAAAAGTATAAAATAGCTCAGGTAATATTGGCTCGCCGGTATTAGCTTCAACACTAAAGTCAGGCAAATACCCCAGTGTTTGTAGCATATTTAATTCAAAGATACGCAAGATTGGTTCTATGTCGGATAATTGCGTCGTGCTCACCTGTGACAAGCTGAGCAAGCTTTGTTCGTAATCGTCAAATATCTCACTTACTGGCTCTGCCTCAGGCAAACATCGACTGAGTACTTCATTTATGTACATGCCGCAATACAATTGATTGCCAATTAAATTAGATCTTAGGTTAAGTGATTCTATTCGTCCTAGATTTTTAAGTTGGCCCCTTCCTGCCAAGGTGAATTCTACTTTTTGAAAGCTTTGCAATAAGCTCTTGCGATCAGACTTACTGTTGCCTCTGACACCTTTAACTATGGTTCGAATAAGCCCCTGTTCAAGACTGAAAAAATCTACCAGCATGCTGGTTTCACGATAAGGACGCTTATGTAAAACGTATCCGCTTAGTATACTTTGCATCTTCATTTAGCCGAGCGCTTCAATATGCGACACAAGCAATTGCACACTTGTTTGACCACGAAATTCGTTAATGTCTAGTTTGTAAGCTAACTTTATGGCATGCACATTATCATTCGGCCACTTTTTTGTATCTACATTGAAAGCAATAGCATCAAACACTTGATCCTGTTTTTTCACTACCATTTTCAAATGTGATTGACCCACTATTCGTTGCTGAATTAACTCAAATTCGCTATCAAAAACTGGCTCTTCAAAAGCTTGTCCCCAAGGGAGCGAATATTTTAATAATGATGCATTGTCTAAAGTCATTTCGTCTTGACTCAAATCTCCATCGGAATAAATAGCCGCTACCAATGGTTTGCCGTGTGTTAACGTTGCGATAGCATCGCCAATCACTTGATTAAAGACTGCTTCAAATTCTGCTAATTTAGATCTCTCTATCGATAAACCAGCGGCCATTGCATGTCCACCAAATTTTTTTATCAAATCTGGCGCAAGAGAATCAACGCGCACTAGCGCATCACGAATATGTATGCCTTCGATAGATCTAGCCGACCCTTTTATATAATTATTGTCTTCGTTAGCAAATACAACGCACGGACGATAGTACTTTTCTTTTAAGCGCCCGGCCACAATGCCAACAACGCCTTGATGAAAGTCAGCCTGATAAACAATAAGTGCTGATGGCAATTGTTCGGTATTTATATCGGTTGACGCAAAAATACGTTCTGCATCGTCTCGCATACTTTGTTCAATTTCTCGACGGGATTGGTTCAAACCGTCTAATTCAGCCGCATATTGCGCTGCCGTATTTGCATCATCGCATACCAGGCATTCTATGCCTCGCGACATATCTTCAAGTCGACCAGCTGCATTTAATCTTGGGCCAATAGCAAAGCCTATATCGCTAGTGCTGCAACGGCGATGATTTCGATTAGTCACGTTCAATAAGGCTAATATTCCAGGACGGGTTTTACCGCTTCTAATCCGCTGAATACCTTGATGTACGAGTATTCGATTATTACTATCTAAAGGGACTACATCTGCTACCGTGCCTACTGCAACAATATCTAAAAATTGCGCCATATTCGGTACCGGCCACCCTAATTTTGAAAAATAATCTTGTTGTTCCAGCACATTCTTTAGCGCCGACATTAAATAAAAAGCAACCCCAACACCTGCTAAATTCTTTGATTCAAAATCACATCCTGGCTGGTTTGGATTGACTATAGCATCGGCTTCTGGGAGTGCCTCAGCAGGGAGATGATGGTCAGTAATAATCACTATTACATCGTGTTGCTTTGCATATGCCACAGCTTCAATACTCGAAATACCGTTATCAACGGTAATAATGACATTTGCGCCCTGTTCAATGGCAATATCAACAACAGGTTTAGTCAAACCATAACCATAATCAAAACGATTTGGTACAATGTAATCTACTTTATAATAAGCCATTGCTTTAAAGGCCAGTAAACACAAAGCTGTACTTGTTGCGCCATCGGCATCAAAATCACCGACAATACAAATTTGCTTTTGCTGTTTAATACAATCAGCTAATAAAATTGCTGCGCGGTTAACGTCTTTGAGTGATTTGTAGTGTTTTAAGTATTTTGCCTGCGTACTCAAATGCTCTAGTGCTTCTTCATGATTTTGACTGCTGCCAAAAATGCCGCGATGGCGCAATACCCGTTCAGTGATTGTGCCGTATTGGCTTTGTACCTTAGGGTTAACGTCGTTTTGTTGTTGCTGTGCTCGGCGAATGACTTGCGGCAAATGACTTCCCTACCTTCGGTGGCTTTAATCGAGTTCAAATAATACAATAACTCCGCTGTGATCAGGAAGGTTTTCTATTGTTAAATGACCTCCGTGATACTGCGCAATCATATTGGCTACATATAAACCTAAGCCCAAATGAGCTTGTTCAGCGGTGGTCGATTTACGTACAGAAATCATCGAATTAAGCAATTGTTTATTCATATTTTCAGGCAATAATGGCCCACTATTGGTTACACTTAACGCAAATTTGCTCGCCTTTTTAAACAAGCGGATATTGATAGGTGTGCCACTATTCATAAACTCAACCGCGTTAGTCACCACTTTATCTAACATTTGGGCAAACATTTCGGGCGAGCCTTTTAATAGTGCTTCGTCTAGTTGCACATTTAGTTGGATGTTGCCTTCAGGATAAGTCATAGCATATCCCTTTACACAACCGGTTAATAATTTAACAAGGTCAAATTCTTCGGCCTCGTTATGGCTAATTGCTTGTTCAAGGCGAGTTGCCTCACTCATGCTATTGAGTATGCTACTCAAACGCTTAATCCCCTGTTTTGCGCGACCAATATACTCATCTTTGTCTTCTTGAGAGTCACTTAAAGATAAGTTATCGAGGGATGAATTAACAACCGCCACCGGCGTGCGTAATTCGTGTGAAAGTCGAGATGCCATATTTTCAAGGTATTGATTATACTGAGATAATTTAGACAATACTTGATTGAACGAACGCGAAAGATCGCCAATTTCGTCGCGCGTATTAGTAGGTTTCATGGTACCTACAATTTTACCGTTTATATCAATAGCTGCTTCGGTTTCATCGCGCAGTTTACGTATTCGATTAGAAATACGTGAAGCAAACAAAAATAAACCTAAGGTGGCAATTACAATTACCGCTAAAATAAAATGAAACTGTTTTTCTAAGGCCTGATTGCGCAAACTGCGAATGCCATGAGTGGTTTGTTCTACCACCACGGCTCCCATGACTTGTTCGTCAATATAAATGGGATGCGCTGCCGATAAAATGACCGCTTTATCATCTGAACTTAAACGCCATAAAGTGCTGGGCGTTCCATCTAAAGCCTCAGCAATATCTCGACCTTCCAAAGCAAAAGCGTCAGCTAAATCATCTATGAAATCTGTAGGTGGTTTGGTTAATATTTTATAATACAAAGGCAGTAAAATACGTTGCTCTAAATAGTCCCAAATTTGCGCTGAATCACTCGCACTCCCACCTATATCGCTCTGGCCAACATTATTAGCGTTTAAACCTATACCTTGGGCATCTTGGATATCGCCAGAACGAGCCAATACACGCATATGCTTGTCGACGACCCATACTCTAGCCCCAGAATATTTTAAACCTTTAACAATTCGTTCAATTTCAGGTGAAGGGACTAAAACGGTACCAAGTGAATCTGATTGAGTAGGATTAGCCGTTCCCATAACGTATTTGACCTGTCGCGTATTAGGGTCATCAACATCACCTAATGCAAAGGCAATTTTGCTCGACAACATACTCGTTGGAAAACGTAGCTCGAGTTGGTAACCCGTTTCCGTATTTTCCCATTGACCTTGTATGCGTGTTTCTAATGCAATTGGGTTGATAGTCTCGGTATCAACATCTAGTTTATAAGCATTTACCCAACCTGACGCATACGGTGAAATAATATAACGCTCAAAGCGACCGCTAGCGTTTAGCATAGCAAGCTGCAAATAATCGTTACGGTCAACTCGCAATGAGCTTTGCGGGCGCATGACAACACTGTCGTCAGTCACATCAAACATTGCATACAAAAAAGTATCGTACTGCCCTAGCATGTGCTTAAACGATAAGCTATTTGTCTGATACACCGCACTTTGTTCGACCAAATTAGTGGCCCCATATGCCAGCATATTAGCCTGGTAGTCTTGCCAGTCACTTAAGTCACCGTCGAGTTTAATGGGGTATTGAATCTTGTGTGCATACAAGTCTGTACCAGGACGAATATCTGCTAAAAACGCAGATTGCTTATCAAATAAAGCCGGGCGTTCATGCAGCGCTGTAGCAACCGCTCTTGCTGTACCAACAAGGGTTTGCTCTTGACCTACACGCAGGTAACTTTCGAGTTGCCATACATATTGATAACTCAAATAAGGAATAGCCAATAAAAACGCACTGAATATCAGCAGTTTGAGTCTTAGACTAAAGGCAAAGCGCTTCATGCACTTGGCTTCCAACGGTAGCCCATGCCATACACAGTTTCTACACAGTCGAAATCAGGATCTAGTTGTAAAAATTTTTTCCTTATTCGTTTAATGTGCGAAGTAATGGTTGTATCGTCGACCACCATTTTTGATTCGTCCATTAACTGCTGACGACTCTTCACATGTCCGCCATGTTTGGCAATAGCATGTAACATCCAAAATTCCGTCACGGTTAAATCAACCGCTTTTGATTGCCAAGTAACTTGCATTCTATTGGTATCCATACTGAGCTCACCCGACACAATTAAATCGCTCTCTGCCAAGGGCTGTTGCAGTAATTCGGTGCGTCTAAACAAAGCAGAAATTCTGGCCAATAAGTGCGGTAAGCTAATATCTTTTGTTAGGTAATCATCGGCGCCCATGCGTAAGCCACATATGGTATCAAAATCGTTATCACGGGCAGTAAAAAAAATGATGGGTAATGTGCTCGATTTTGCGCGTAATAACTGGCAAAGGGTAAACCCACCATCTATATCATCACCTAAACCAATATCAATAATAGCTAAATCGGGTAACCGTAAATTAAACGCTTTTTCGGCACTCGCCCTATCGGCATATGGCATCACTTTATAGCCTTGACGGCTTAAAGCATCAACGTAGTTCTCTCTTAAAGCTTGTTCGTCTTCGATGAGGGCGATGTACTTTTGCATATCGAAAATTATGACTCTTGATTTACTATTTGGGCTTAGTATCGGTTAAAACCATGCAGATAAAAAGCATTCGACAGTAATTTCCATATTTCTGCCACAATTGACCTCAACATTGCCACTTTTTCTCCCTTAAATAGCCTTTTTTGTGGGTTTTAATAGATTCCGTAGTCACCACAAACCCTTTTGGAGAAACTAATGAAAAAATTACTACTTGTTACTACTATCGCGTTAAGTCTTGGTCTTGCTAGCACTCCTGCCGCATTTGCAAAGCCAAATGAAGAACAAAAAGCACAAGAAACCAAAAATGATCTAGTCGGATTTGGTTCAGGCGCTATCACCGGCGGCGCTGTTGGTGGGCCTATAGGCGCAGTTGTTGGCGGTATTATTGGTTTGTTGATTGCCGAAGATGTAAACAACAAAAATGAAATCGAACAAATGGATATTGAACTTGCGCAAGCCAATACAGCTCTTGAAAAGCAATATACAGACTTTATTGCGCTGCAGTCACATATTGAAGAGTTAGAGCGCCAAAAAATAATACGAGTGGCCGCCTTTGAGTCACAAGCAAATGAAGAATGGTTAACAGAATTGACCAACTTTGAAACCAACTTACAATTCAAAACTGCATCATTTTTAGTTGAAGATAATTATACTAGTCAACTAAATAGCCTTGCTGAAGTGTTAAATAATTACCCTACTTTGGCCGTTGAATTAACTGGATACGCTGACCATAGAGGCGACTCTCAGTACAACAAAACACTGTCTGAGCAGCGTGCTGAAGCGGTAAAACGTTTTTTACTTGAGCGTGAAGTATCTGCCACACAAATTAAAGTCTCTGGTGCTGGTGAATACTTAACTAAAACCGATGCTAGTAACAGTGTTGAAGACCTGTTTTTTTCTCGCAAAGTCAATGTCAACATAATAAAAGCCAAGCAACAAATGACCGCTTCAAGCTCACTTAACTAAAAATAATACGGAAATAAACCATGCGGCCTTTACCTCGTTAATTCAAAGAGGCCGCAAATATCGTTTTTCGTATTTTAATTTTCTTGCTAGCACGTTTATTTTGCCTGTTAGCCACCATTTTGGAGTTGAGCCAATGCGATCATTGCAACGCTTAAGCCTTATTCTAGTGACTCTTGTGATCATTAGTATTGTCATTGCTCAGTCTGATTCTGCGCAATACATTAGCCCCACTGAAACCAAAGCGCAAAATTCGAAGTTATCAGACATAACAATCAATGGAAACACTAACGACGTCAATATTGTTCAAATAAGTAGTGCTGCCGATCATGTTGTTGAAATAGCTAAAACCAATCCCTTGTCTGAACAAAATACTAGCGTTTCTAGCTCGCAACAGAGTTCAACACAGCTCGTTACCAATATTTATCAAACTCAAAGCGGTAGCTTTTATTTTGAAGACGATAATCAAAAAACCATTACTTATAGTGACCATGGACAAGACACTAATGAGCAATATACGCCATCAAAGCAGCGGTACTATTTGCCATCACTTCTTAAAAATACTGAAGCCAATATTAATATTACTGGCCCAATAGCTCGTACCAGTATTACGCAAGTATTTTCAAACCCAAGTGATACCGTTAGATCAGGTGTTTACGTTTTCCCTTTGCCACAAAATGCTGCCGTTGATCACTTAGTGATGCACATAGAAGGACGTAAAATTGAAGGTGTTATTAAACGCAAGCAAGAAGCAAAAGAGCTTTTCAAAATGGCAAAAGCGGTAGGTAAAAAAGCGGCTTTAGTCAGTCAAATTCGACCTAATATTTTTACTAATCGTATCGCGAATATCCCGCCAAAATCAGAAGTCAAAGTGACAATCGAATACCAGCAGTTTATTGTGCAAGACAAACACAATTATAGCGTGCGTTTGCCATTAAGTATTACTCCTCGATACGCACCAGTTGGACAAACACTGCTGCCACAGCCCGCCACTCTGGAGGGAGAAGTTGATATTAAGGTTCGCTTAAATACAGGTTTGCCGGTACAAGAAATTGCCAGCGAACACCATCCCGTTAGTGTCAACAACCGTCAAAATACCGAATATCACATTCAATTAGATACCGAAAAGCCAGCCAACAAAGACTTTGTGCTCAATTGGCAAGTAAAAACCGGATATAGGGTTCAAGCTGCTCACTTTACTTATCACCAAAATAAGCATGAATATGGTTTGATAACGCTAATGCCACCGGTACAAGATACACTTTCTGCTAAACGAAATGTAATGTTTATATTGGATGTGTCGGGGTCGATGGTTGGAGAAGCATTGAATCAAGCCAAACAAGCGCTCGCCATTGCAATTGAAGATTTAAGTGAACATGACCAATTCAATGTGATTGCCTTTAGTTCAGAGGCAGAGGCGCTTTGGCAGAGCAGTCAACAAGCTTCATCAGATGCAAAAAATGAAGCTTTGTCGATGCTTTATCAATTGGAAGCTGATGGCGGAACAGAAATACAGCAAGCATTAGATCTTGCATTTTCTTTTCCCACCCTAAGCGACAATAAAGCGCTTGATCAAATAGTGTTTATCACCGACGGCAGTGTCAGCAATGAACAACAGCTAATGCAAACCATTTATAATGGGCTTGGCGACTATCGTCTTTTCACCATAGGTATTGGCAGCGCACCTAATGCATACTTTATGGAAGAAGCCGCTGCGGTTGGCAAAGGAACCTATACATTTATAGGGGATTTACAAACTGTAAAACCCAAGATGACTGCACTCTTAGCAAAAATAAAACGCCCCGCTCTTACCAATATACAACTGAATATTAAGGACCCAAAGCAAGCATTTGGTTTTGAAATTTTCCCAAGAAACATCCCTGATTTATATGCAGATGAGCCACTTATTATTTCTTATAAAAGGACAATTGATGACAGTTCAATCCATAATATGCCTAGCGATAGTGAACAAGCTATACCGTTTTCAGTAATGGGAGAGTTTCAAGGATTTACGGCAAACGGTGAAAACCAATGGAAAAGTGAATTACCCGCCATAAGCGCAACAGAAGAAACCGGTATTCATAAGCATTGGGCCCGGCAAAAAATTAAAGATTTACATCGACAGCTAAATATAAACACTCGCGTTCAACATGATCAACGTTCACAGCAACAATCGGCGTTGTCTGATAAAAAAGGCATAGAAGAAGCGATAACGGTAGTTGCTTTGAATCATCATTTAGTCAGCAAATTTACTAGTTTAGTTGCCATTGATCATCATACCGAAAATAACATCAAAGCTAAAACCAACCAACTAGTAACAAAAAGTATGGGAGCTCAGCATGTCTATGCCGTCAATCGCTTACCCAAAACATCCACAACTAGCAAATTAATGGCGATTTTAGGTTTATTTTTGTCTTTAGTAGGTGCCTCACTAATTTTTGTAAAACACTTGTTCACCTCGGTTTCACAATGAAGGCTCAAGGTATTCTAATACTCACCATTGGGTGTTGTTTGATTATTAATGCTAGCTATATACAGATAAAAGCATCAGTGGCGCAGATGTTGATAGCTGGCGCATTTAGAGAGCAATTATATACCGGTCAGCCGGTAAAACCGTGGCCTTGGGCCGATACCAAAGTTATTGCAAAGTTAAGTACAAGCATCAGTAACAACACCCATAAAAGTTATGTGCTGCAGGACGCCTCAATGCGCAATTTAGCTTTTGGCCCTGCGTATATGGTCAACACAGGTGAATTAGCAAGTACCGCCAACTTTGGCAATAGTGTTATTGTTGGGCACAGAGATACACACTTTGCATATCTTGAACACCTAACCATAAATGATGAAATTACAGTAAGTGATTATAATGGTGAGACAAGATATAAAGTCATACAAGTTGAGGTTGTAGATGAGTCGGATGTGAGCGTGTTAGAACAGACAGAGCAAAAAATACTTACTCTAATTACATGTTACCCGTTTGATGATATAAGCCCCGACCCAACTGAAAGGTACGTTGTCAGGGCTATCAAAATTGCTTAATTAATTGACTTGATGATTCGCCTAAATGCTATCTTTTATAGTGTTTCTTAACACGCTAGCAGGTTGATATCCGGCAATTACAGAACCATTTGGTAAAACGATATTGGGAGTGCCACTAACGCCTATTCGTTGCCCAAATTTGAACTGTTCAGCAACTTCGTTTTCGCATGATGCGTCATCAACTGATTTTCCCGCTTTAGCATCAGTAATGGCTTGATGGGGATCCTCTGAACACCAAATTGATACCGTATCGCGATAAACTTGACTATTGATACCTGCTCGAGGCCAAGCTAAATAACGAACGGTAATACCAAAGTCATTTAATTGGTCCATTTCGTTATGTAGTTTACGGCAATATCCACACGTTGCATCAGTAAATACATTAATCACATATTCTTCTTTATCGGCCTTAAACTCAATAGCAGACTCTGCAAAACGTTCTATACCTTTAATACGAAGGTCTTTAAGCGCGTTTTCAGTTTCGTCAACAATGCTACCGGCAACATTATAAATACGCGCCTGCATAAAATAGTTACCATCGTCGCTGATATAAAACAGACCACGGTCTGTGAAAATCTGCTTTAGTCCTGGTACTGGCGAATCAGCAATTGCCGTAATATCCAAGTCTAACTTTTTAGATAGGGACGCCATTAACGCTTCATCAGCGTCTTGTGCAAGTGCACTTGTTGAAACAGTCAGCGCCACAAACAAGGCAAAAAATAAACGGGTCAATACGGCTTTTACTTTCATTAACTTCTTCCAAAAATAACGGTTATATATGAGTAGACCGTTCAAACGAGGTTTTTACTTCATATTTTTATTTGTAATCATCAATCCAACATTATACGAGCTTATCGGCCGAAAAGAGTAAAAATTTGCGAATATTTTTCAAGCCCCAAAAAATTCTTACTTAGCCTCGTGGGTGGTGTTCTTTCACTAAGGACTGCATTCGATGGGTAGCAACGTGCGTATAAATTTGTGTTGTTGATAAATCCGAATGCCCCAGTAGCATTTGCACTACCCGTAAGTCTGCACCATGATTAAGTAAATGCGTAGCAAATGCGTGCCTAAGTGTATGTGGAGACAATGCTACTTTAATGCCTGCCTGTGACGCATAACGTTTAATTCGATGCCAAAACGTTTGGCGGGTCATCGTTTTGCCTCGCCGGCTAGGAAAAACCGTATTAATAGGGCGTGTTAACAGTTCTGGTCGGGCATTTTTAAGATACTCAGCAACACAATCAAGCGCCGTTTCACCCATTGGTACTAATCTTTCCTTGCCGCCTTTCCCAGTCACTCTTACAACTCCTTGTAACATCCCTAGTTCATGCATCTGCAAATTAACTAATTCGCTCACTCTAATCCCCGTTGCGTATAACAATTCTAACATTGCTTTGTCTCGCATTTGTATGGGGTCGTTTAAATCCGGTGCGTCTAACAGCGCATCTACTTGCTTTTCAGTTAATGTGGAGGGCAAATAAAGGGGGAGTTTAGGATTGCTTATATTGGCAACTGGGTTTTTCTTACAGCGATTATTCGCTATCTGATGAACAAAGAATGCTCTGGTAGTACTCAGCATTCTGGCGGTAGACCTTTGACTTAGCTTTTTTTCCAAACGGCTAGCGAGATAAGTTTGAATATGTGTTTGTGTGCTATTTATTACCTGCATGTTGTCAAAATGCGTTTGCAAAAACAAAGTATACTGAGTGAGGTCTGTTCGATAGGCTGACAAGGTGTTTTGACTAAGCCCTTTTTCTATCCAAAGACTATTAACAAATTCGTCAATTACGACTTGATTTTTGTCATTCAATTTTTGCTTCATTGCACAAAATAACGAAAATGAGAATATATCAGCTACAATACCATAAACGGTTATAATTAATTAAGATTCTCCTTGTTTTTCCGATAACAACCAATGCCAACAAACGACTATTTATTTATGATTCTGAATGTGCAAACCACTTAGGCTTCTCAAGCAACGCTTCTGTATCTTGTTGAACAGTAAATACTTAGTATTTTTCACGATACTGGCGAGCCTCTTGCTACCCAGTACATATCTTGCTGCCTCGCAACTTAGCCCTATTAACGTTTTTACGGTAGAAGATGGCCTGTCACAGGAGACTTGTGGATTGGTACACTAAAAGGCATCAAACTACTGAGAGCGATAGACGGTATTTCTATTGATCTAGCTATTAAACTTCCTTCCTCAAGTGCACAAACTTTTATTCAAGATATACAGATAGACCCTCAACGTAAGGTTTGGATGGCCACTAACGATACTGTGTACTTGTGGTCTGAACAAGAATTGGCGTTTTTATCAATACCATCGCCGTCTGAAAACATGATTATTTATCCGCTTATCCATGAAAAACCAAATTACTTGTTAGTGGTGACTAACAGCGGTATTTTCAGAGTAAATGGTACTTACTACCGCCCTTAAAAACCGCGAGTTTTTTTAATCAATTCATAAGCTGCTTGGATATCTTGAGTTTTTGTTTTGGCTAATTCTAATGCCTGCTCAGGGAGACCTTTTGCGCTTAATTTGTCGGGGTGGTGTGCTGACATTTGTTTCTTATACGCGCGTTTAATTGCTTTGTCGTCTTCGCCTTCAGCAACAGCCAAAATTTTGTACGCATCTTGCAGCGATTGACCTGACGAATACGCGCTCGATGTTCGTCCTTGTTGTGACGAATGACTTCTGCCTTTGCCATGTCTAAAGCGTTGTTGAGCCTCGTACGCTGTTATCAAAAAATGTAAATCTTTACGACTAAACCCCAGTGATGATGCTACTTTTTCTAATACGAGGAGTTCTGCATTTGAAATACGTCCATCTGCACACGCAGCGCTGATTAAAATTTCCAGAAAAACCTGAATGATGTCGCGTCGACCATGACAATGCCTTCTAAAATCACTGAGCATTTGTGCCAATGGAAAGTCTCTTGCTTTACCATCTCGAAAAGCTTGTTGAGCTTCTTTACGAACAGCTCCGGTTAGATTCATATTGTCCATCAAAGCGGAGGCCACCGCTATTTCTTCTGGCGTGACCTTTCCATCCGCTTTACAGATATGCCCCAAAGCAGAAAATAAGGCATGAAAAAAAACAGCCTTTTGCTGTAGTGACTGAGCGTTGGAAAAAAACGCAGCGAAGCCGCCTTTGTTCGAAAAATTCTTGCCATAAGCAATATCAAACAAATGCCCAACAATTAATCCCAGAATAGCCCCGGGTAATTTAAAAATGATGGCCCCTATCAAAGTACCAATTATTTTTCCGTATTTCATATAAGTTTTAGTAGGTCCGATTTACTTAGTGATAAAACAGTCTCGACAGCTTATATGTCGAAACAAAGGGGTAGTAAAATAAGATTATCAATAAAGATAAGGCTTTTTCTGGTTTTTTTCGAGTTTTTTAGTGGTTTTTGTTGGTAAATAAGCGTTTAAGCATTACCATTATAAGCGATTGTGCTTGTTCGTCCGAAAGGCGACAAACGCCTGTTACTATGCACTCAACATTGTGGTCTAATTTAGTTAATGCTTTTTTCCGTTTTACGACCAAAATTAAGGTCTTTTTTGTTATGTAAACGTTCGCAAAAATCGTCTTTTTGCAAATGGACTGCGCCTATGGTCATCACCACAATGCTTTTAGCTTGGCATGCACAGCCTGTTTTTTCAGCTCAGCAAACAGAAAACGCATTACCTGATGTGAAATCAATACTAACAGATCAATGTGCGGTAACCGATTTCAATTACGCACCCGCTAATGTGCCAGCAAATAACATTATAGTGAGTTCAGAATCAGCCCTTGTTGTAAAAGATCAATTAGCAGTTTTTGAAGGTGATGTTTCAATAACCAGTGCGACCTCTCTCATTACAGCTGATAGCGCCAATATTCTTGACAATGGTAACGAAATTAAAGCGTCGGGTGACGTGCAATATACCGACGAACTACTGCAAGTAAATAGCGAGTCGGTAGAAGTTAATAGCAATTTAAAATTGCTACAGATGAGTGAAACTGACTATAAATTACAAGGCATTAACGGACGTGGTGGTGCCGACATATTGTCAATATCCCAAGAACAAGGCATTCTTCTAGAAGACGTGTCTTTTACTACTTGCCCAGAAGGCGGTGAAGACTGGAGAATTCAAGCATCTGAAATTAGTATCGACAAGGGAAAACCCTACGGAGAAGCATACAATACTCGCTTTTATTTAGGCAATGTACCGGTTTTTTATCTCCCCTATTTTGCTTTTCCAATTACTACCGAACGACAAACTGGTTTTTTATTTCCACAATTTGGAAGCTCTTCAACTACAGGCTTAGAATACGAACAACCTTTTTATTGGAATATTGCGCCTAATTTGGACGCGACTTTTTCAACGCGCCTTATGACCAATAGAGGCTTGCAATTAAAATCTGAATTTAGGTATTTATTTGATAATCACGCAGGCGAATTACAAATCGAGTATTTACCGAGTGACAATGATCGAGCCGACAACGATGCCAGGTATTTTTATCGGTATTCACATCGCGGTAAACTCTCAAAAAATTGGTCCATAGCAGCCGATATCAGTGATTTAAGTGACAACAATTATATTATTGATTTAGGCTCAGATTACTATAATCAAGCAGATACCTACTTATATCGGCAAGTAGGTGTTAACTATGCTTCTGAAGCCCTAGATTTCTCGATGAATGTTCGAGATTTCACGACTATCGGTTTGGTTGCGAATAATTATCGGGCATTACCTGAAGCTAAATTAAGATACACTTCAAAAATCAATGAATGGTTGAATATAGGTGTCAATTCTGAGCTTGCGTACTTCGAAAATGACGCACAAACCTCACCAGATGCACTTAGATTTCACATTGAACCGTCAATAAGTTTGCCATATCAGCGCGCTTGGGGAGAACTCTTAGCTCAAGTAAGTGTGCTGCATACCTCGTATAAACAAGATCTCAAAAATCAAACTTCTACGCTCGATGAACGAGTAGATCGCACCCTTGGGCAAGGACGTTTATACGGTTCGCTTATTTTTGAAAAACAACAAACTCTGTTTAATCAAGAATATATGTTAACAATAGAACCACGTGCACAATATTTGTATACCAGCTTTGAAGACCAGTCTGCGATTGGCCTATACGATTCAACACCGCTACTTACCAACTTTAGTAATTTGTTTAGAGGCCAAGAATTTACTGGCTTAGATCGCATTAATGATAATAATCAAGTAACATTAGGTGCAACGTCGCGTTTAATTGATAGCAACAACAAAGAAGTATTGACTGTTAGCGTTGGTCAAATACTGTATATTGAAGATGCTAGATTGATTGATAGTCAACGAGAAGGTAACCGGTCATCTGTCGCTGCTGAATTAGACTGGCAAGTGAACCAAAATTGGTTTTTGCACTCTGATATTCAGGTTGGTAATCAATCAAACCGAGTTGAAAGAAGTAGCTTTTCAACTAAGTACCGTCCTAGCGAGAGTAAGTTTCTGCAAATCAATCATCGTTACATTCGCGAATTGTCGAACGAACGAATTGACCAGATTGGTGTGTCAGCTAGTTGGCCAATTAATAAAGATTGGCACTGGGTGGGACGTTACTATCGCGATTTAAAGCGATCAAGAACCATAGAATCTTTTATGGGTATTGAATATGAAAGTTGTTGCTGGGCATTGCGATTAATTGTGCGTAAAAACTTAGCAACAAGGTTTAATAATAATGGCGTGCGTGATTTGGATGATTTCGACTCAGGTATCGCTTTACAATTTGTATTTAAAGGCATGGGCTCGGGCAATAAAAAAGTGGAAATGTTAAACCAAGGCTTGTTTGGTTACAGACAACCCTTCGCCCTTTATTAGGTACTAATAAACGATAGCCGATATACAAAATATTTTAACAACACCAATGTAAAATCAACACTAGAGTAGTTATGAAAAAGATAGTTTTAGCATTAATCATTGCACTTGGCGTATTTTCAAGTTCATTTATTACTAAGCAATCGCAAGCACGCGAATTGCTCGACAAAGTGGCCGTTATCGTTGACCAAGGGGTTATTCTTGAGAGTGAAATCACCGTTCTAATGGAAGGTGTAAAATCTAATGCCCTTACCAGTGGACAGACTTTACCTTCGGATGCAGCATTACGACGCCAAGCAATAGAACGACTCATTTTAGAGAACTTGCAGGCGCAAATGGCAGAGAAAATGGGTATTCAAGTGAGTGACCCTCAACTAGACCAAACAATCGAAAACATTGCGGCTCAACAAAATATTGACATGCAAACGTTCCGGCGCGAATTGGCTAAAGAAGGCCTCCCTTATGAAGAATATCGCGAACAAATCAGAAAAGAATTAATATCTGGCGAAGTAAGACGCGCTAATGTACGTCGACGGGTTTATATTACTCAGCAAGAAATTGATACCTTAATGTCATTGATGAACGAACAAGGTGCTGAACAAGCCGAATATCGACTTAGCCATATTTTGATTGATATTGGAAGTGACGCAACTGAAGAAGAAATCACTGAAGCAAGAGACCGTGCCGAGAGAATATTGGGACTGCTCGATACTGGTTCTGATTTTGCGCGTTTGGCTATAGGCGCATCTTCTGGTGCGAAAGCCCTTGAAGGTGGAGATATGGGATGGATGAACATAAATTCCATGCCGACCTTGTTTGCCGAAGCCGTTGAAGGCAAAAAGAAAAATCAAACCATTGGCCCCATTAGAAGTGGAGCCGGATTTCATATTTTACAAATCGCTGACACTCGAGGCGTTGAAATAGTCGAAGTAGAAGAAGTCAATGCTAGGCATATTCTTATTCCCCCATCGATTATTTTGAGTGATGCAAAAGCCGAAAGTATGTTGTCTGAATTTAGAGAGCAACTTATTGCTGGCGAAGCTGATTTTGCCGAATTAGCGAAAGAACACTCAGAAGATCCTGGTTCAGCATTAAGAGGTGGTGAGCTTGGCTGGAATGATCCTAGTGTATATGTGCCTGAGTTTAAAGACGCCTTAGCTACCTTGACTAAAGATGAATATAGTCAGCCAATTCGCACCGTGCACGGCTGGCATTTGATTCAACTTATAGACCGTCGAGTTGATGATGCAACTGATAAACGTAAAGAAGATCGCGCATATCAGCTGATTTTCAATCGTAAATTTCAAGAAGAAACAGACGCATGGCTAAGAGAAATGCGTGATCAGGCGTATATTGAAGTGCTTGACGAAAATGCTTAAGTACTACCCAGATGATGTTAACACCTTGATGAGACAAACATGATACGTTTAGCAATCACACCGGGCGAACCCGCAGGCATTGGCCCTGACCTTCTCATATTGTTAGCGAATAATGCATGGGATGCTGAGTTAGTGGTGTTTGCAGACATGCAAATGCTTGAAGAACGCGCCAAGATGCTAAGTGTTAACATAGAATTGGTCGAATATAATCCGCACAAACCACAGCTTCAAAAAGCAGGTCGACTTGTTGTTAGGCATGTCCCCTGTGCTGTGAAACCGGTTGCTGGCGAGCTAAATAGCGAAAACGGCCATTATGTTGTCGATACACTTCGTTTAGCCTGCGAAGCTAATATGGAAGGCGATTTTGATGCCGTTGTTACCGGCCCGGTGCACAAAGGTATTATCAACAAAGCCGGAATTTCATTTAGTGGACATACTGAATATTTTGCTCAACAGTCTGGCACATCTGATGTTGTCATGATGTTAGCAACAGACGGCCTAAGAGTATGCCTCGCGACCACCCACATCCCCCTTGCATATGTTAGTAAAGCAATTACTCCAGAACGAATAGAAAAGGTCATAGATATTATGTATCGCGATTTAAAAGAAAAATTCGCGATACCAAACCCCAGTATATATGTATGTGGGCTTAATCCACATGCAGGAGAAGACGGGCATTTAGGCAAAGAAGAAATTATGGTGATTACACCTACACTAGACCGATTGCGCGCTAGTGGGATGAATATAGTCGGCCCTTTGCCTGCCGACACTATTTTTCAAACGAAATATTTAGACCAAGCTGATGTAGTATTGGCCATGTATCACGATCAAGGCTTGCCTGTCTTAAAATTTAAAGGTTTTGGTAATTCGGTCAACATCACTTTGGGCTTACCTTTCATTCGCACATCAGTTGATCATGGCACCGCGACCGATCTTGCCGGAACAGGACAAGCTGATACCGGCAGCATGTCTAAGGCTATTCAAAAAGCCATTAAATTAGCTAAGTTGAAGCTGTGAGCAACAAGCATTTAGGTCATACTGCTCGAAAAAGATTCGGACAGAACTTTTTGCATGACCCATTTGTGATAGATAAGATCGTCAGTGCCATTGGTCCAAAGAACGGTGAAAATTTAGTTGAAATAGGACCTGGCTTAGGCGCGCTAACCGAACCAGTTGCTGAACTTGTTGATGATTTAACGGTTGTTGAATTAGACAGAGACCTTGCAAAGAGGCTAAGGTCGCATCCCTTTATTCAAGACAAACTAAATGTAGTCGAGCAAGATGCTTTAAAGTTTGATTTCTCAAGTATGGTAGATGGCAACCAGAAACTTCGCGTATTTGGCAATCTGCCCTACAATATTTCTACTCCTTTGATGTTTCACTTGTTTAAGTTTTGTAACCATATTCAAGATATGCATTTTATGTTGCAATTAGAGGTGGTTAAACGCTTGTGCGCAACCCACGGTGACAAATTGTATGGTCGATTATCGGTAATGGCACAATACTATTGTAAAGCTGTACCGGTTGTGATGGTTCCGCCAACTGCATTTAAACCCGCTCCAAAAGTTGATTCCGCTGTGGTTAGGTTAATACCCCACAAACAACCTATTGTAGATCTGCATTGTATTGATACCTTGCAACAAGTTGTGACCTCTGCATTTAATCAACGACGAAAAACTATAAGAAATAGCTTAAAAAACTTGTTAGATGAGCAACAAATTACTACATTGGACATAGACCCAAGCTTCAGAGCCGAAAAATTGTCTCTTGCAGACTTTGCTGCGCTCGCAAATGCAGTTTTTGAGAATATAAACCATGAGTCATGTCGTTCAAATTGAAGTCACTACTAAATACCTAGGTAAGCAAAGACAAGCTTCTTCCAATGAGGTTTATGTATTTAGCTATACCGTAAACATCACCAATCAAAGTGACAGTACCATTCAATTGCTTAGCCGTTACTGGCTCATTACAAACGGAAACGGTGAGAAAATTGAAGTGGCAGGGGATGGCGTGGTTGGCGAACAACCCCTTATAGAGCCAGAGCAAACATACTCATATACTAGCGCCTCAATGCTAAAAACAGAGGTGGGTACAATGCAAGGTTATTATAGTTTTAGCGACGATAAGCAATTTGATTTTGATGCGCCGATTCCCGTTTTCAGTTTATCTGTTCCTAATAGTGTGCACTAAATGAACAACTATGTTGTTGGTGACATTCAAGGTTGTTATAAAGGACTAAGACGTCTTTTAAAAAAAGCCAAATTCGATGCTCACAAAGATAAATTGTGGGCAGTAGGTGATCTTGTCGCGAGAGGTCCACATAGCCTAGAAACTTTAGAATATTTACACGATTTAGGCCCACAATTTGAAACCGTCCTAGGCAACCACGACCTGCACCTTATTGCTTACGCTTATGGTATCTCAAAACTAAAACCGCAAGACCGCTTAGAAGCCCTCACAAAACATAAGAAATTTCCGAAATATATAGATTTCCTAAAATCTAAACCACTCGCGGTTTTACCTACAAAAAATGTACTCATCTCGCACGCAGGACTATACCCAGGATGGTCATTTAACAAAGCGATTAAAATGTCGAATAAAGTACAAGAAGCCTTAAATCAATCAGAACCTACAAAATTTTTGAGCAAAATGTACGGTAACTCACCGCATCAATGGCATTCAGACCTCACAGAGATACAAAAGCTCAGATTTAGCGTCAATGTGTTAACGCGTATGCGGTATTTGCAAAACGATGCTTCGTTGGATTTTGAGACCAAATGCCACCCCCAAAACGCACCCAAATCATTAAAACCATGGTTTTTAATGAAAAACAAATACTTGGAAAAGAAACAAACCATCTTATTTGGACACTGGGCATCACTCCTAGGGCAAATCCCAAAAAAACACCCTAACCCAAGTAATATAGTTGCTTTGGACACAGGTTTTGTATGGGGTAACACCTTAAGTATGTATTGCATAGAAACAAAGAAAATTATCCATATACAAGCATAAAGTTATCTTATATTGCGTCGATAACCTATGGAATATATAAATATTTACACTTTGTAACCCTAGGAGTAAGCATGAGAATTACCGTTGCATCACGCGTAATTGGCGGATTTGTTATCATCAGTTTTTTATTGGTGATATTAGGGATATCATCAATTGTGAGCGTCAGCAAAATTGGTGGGGCATCAGAAGAATTAAGCACTTTAGCATTGCCGACAGTATCGGGGAGCGCCGAATTAAAGGCAACGTTTTTGAACATGGGACGTTTAACGTTTGAGGGTTTTGTTTCTGACGAAAAAGCAGTAGTAGAAGCCAAAAAAGCAGCTTACCTTGAAGCGCGCGACAACTTTAATTCAACCCTTACAGGCCTTAACAACGTAGTCGCAGGCCAAGATGACTTAACCGCAAGTGTTGCACAAGTAACTGGCATATATCAAGAATACAGCACTAGCACTGACCGCTTGTTTGAGTCACATTTAAGTGCCCTCGACAGCGGCGCAAAAGTTAATTCTTTAGTTGCTGACTTAGAAGAAAAAATAGACGACGCTTCTTCTCTGCTGCTAGATTTTAGCGACTTAGACGAAGTAAGTGAATCTGATAATTTGCAAAAAGCGGCTGATATTGGCGGTGAAGCCGAATCTCGATTATTTTCTTTGTTCTCAGAAATAAATGTCTACCGAACCACACAAATGCTGTCCAGAACCACAACACGTTCAGATGATGTGCGTGCAATTTTAAGACAAAATGACGAACTAATATCACAGGTTGTTGCTGCTGCCAGTGGCGAGGACCAATCAGGTATGCTTGATGAAGTAGTAACATTACTTTCTGAAATATCAGCCCTTATTGAAAGCAACCAAGGCATTTTGAGAACTAAAGTGGAACAATTGGAAGCCGTGCAAAGGGCTGAAAATTATTTAGCCGAATCGGATCAACGCATAGCTCAGGGAACCGAACAACTTACTAATTTAAACAAACTTGCGGCGACCAAAGCAGGTGGCATCAAAGCAGATGTAGCAAGCAGCATCTCAACCAGCATGATTTGGGTGTTTTCAATTATTGTTGTTTCTCTCATTATTGCTTCTGTTATTGGCTTTAAGAGCGTTAGAGCAATCACTGTGCCTTTGGCAAAAGTTAACGAGTTATTGGGTATTGCGTCTTCAGGTGACTTAACGCACCGACTAGATGATTCTTCAACAGATGAGTTTGGTCAGTTGGCGAAAAATTGCAATAAACTCATCGATAATCTAAAAGATCTTATCTTCTCTATCAATCAGCGTGCTGACCAATTAGCCGCTGCAAGTGGACAAACATCAACCATCACGAAGCAAACGACTGTTTCTATTGAAGATCAAAAGTCGCAAATATCACAAATTGCAGCAGCAACGACCGAAATGCACACAACGTCAGAATTAGTCTCTACCAATGCTGAAGACACGCTCAAACAGATAAAAGAAGCTGACAACGAAGCTGAAAAAGTAAAACAAATATCAGGTAAAAATAAACAAACCATTCAAGTATTAGCAAACGATGTTGAGCAAGCTGCTGAAGTGATTAATAAGCTTCATCAAGATAGTGCAAGTATCGGTGGCATACTGGATGTTATTCGAGGTGTAGCTGACCAAACCAACTTGTTAGCACTGAACGCCGCTATTGAAGCTGCCAGAGCGGGCGAACAAGGCAGAGGGTTTGCAGTTGTTGCAGATGAAGTTAGAACCTTAGCCAGCCGTACACAAGAATCAACCCAAGAAATTAATTCTATGATTGAAGTATTACAAGCGGGCGCAGAAAAAGCGGTAGCGGTAATGAATCAAGGTAAAGAACAAACTGTTGCTTGTGTTGAACAAACAGAACAAGCAGGTGAAGCACTAAACTTAATTACTGATGCGGTGCACAAAGCTTATGAGGTGAGTACTCGCATAGAACAAGCCGCGCGCGAGCAAAATGCGGTTTCCTCTGAAATTAGCGAACGTCTAGAAAGTATTGTTGGTATCGCTGAACAAACCACAACAGGGGCTCAGCAAACATCTGAATCTAGTGCTGAAGTTGCATTGTTAGCCGGCGAATTGCAGCAGTCTATAGGTAGCTTTAAAGTCTAAATTTAAGGCCTAGCGTTTCTAAAAAAGCAACCTTTACCCGGTTGCTTTTTTGTTTGTATTAAAGCTTAAGCTCCGATACCATTGATGGTGACATCTAACAATAACAATAATTAAGGAATTATATGGATATCGTAAGGCTAATCATTGCAATAATACTGCCGCCATTGGGTGTGTTTTTACAAGTGGGTATAAAAGGTCATTTTTGGCTTAATATTTTGCTAACAATTTGCGGGTATCTACCTGGTATTATTCATGCCGTGTGGATTATTGCAAAAAAATAACTATTCAAATAAAGCCCTGTGTAAGGCTCTAACAGCCTCATCACTGTGGCTTTCGTCAATGACAAACGATAAATTATGTACATTGGCTCCAAAACAAATCATACGCAAATTAAATGCTGAGATCGCTGAAAATATTTTAGACGATACACCTGCTTCACTATGCATGTTGTTGCCCACCACAGTCACAGCATCGAGATGACGTTCTACCGTGACTTCACATATGTTGCTCAATTCAATCAAGGTTTCTTTGTTCATCTTTTCTGACATTGAATTAGGCGGATTATCTAAAGTAAACGATACTGCAATTTCAGACGTTGTTATAAGGTCAACGCTGAGTTCATGTTTGGCAATGATATGAAAAACCCGCTCTAAGAAGCCTTTTGCGTACATCATCTTAGGTGTTTTAACGGTCACCATCACTTGGTCTTTTCGCCGCGTTACCGCTCTAAACGGTGGCTCGTGATCGCAATCTCTCTTGATCCACGTTCCGCCTTTGTCGGGCTCTTTACTGGAGCCAACAAACACTTTAATATTTTGACGTAATGCTGGCTCCATAGTAGCAGGATGAAGTACCTTAGCACCAAACGTCGCCATTTCTGCGGCTTCTTCAAAACTAAGTTCTGGCAATGGCCTAGCATGTTGAGTTATGCGAGGGTCGGTAGTGTAAACACCAATTACGTCTGTCCAAATTTCACATGTTTTAGCACCAATTGCTTCGGCAATTAATGCTGCGGTAAAATCAGAACCACCTCTTCCTAAAGTCGTTGTTCTTCCTTGAGCATCGGCTCCTACAAAACCTTGCGTTACTACAATTTTATGTTCAAGTTCGGGTAGCAACAACTGCTCCGCAAGCAATTTAATTTTTGCTAAATCTGGGCTCGCCTGTGTAAACCTTTCGTCAGTCCTCAATATTTTACGCACATCAAAATTGATAGCGTTGGCGCCTTTTTCGCGCAAAATGGCAGCACATAATAGCGATGACATCCGCTCGCCCATCGACATTAAAGCATCCTTTACATCGTCTCTATAATTAATTTCTTCATGCCTAGCGTAGCTTTCTAGCTCAGCTAATAAATCATAGAGTTTGGTTTCAACATTTTGTGCCGATGGTATTTTGCTAAGAATCGCTATTTCGATTTGATGAATTTTTTCGATAATGTCAGTGATTTGCTCCGAGCTTAGTGCTTCGTTAGCAAGTTTAACCAAATGATTAGTGATACCCGCTGCAGCGCTGACAACCATTACCTTGGTAGTGGTATTGTTGATAACGATCTGTGCGCAATTGCAAATCGTCTGATAATTGGCAACACTTGTTCCGCCAAACTTGGCTACATTAATGGGGTTTTGCATGTAAATTCCTTTCTCAGAAACGCGAATGCCTAAGGCAGCAAATCGACTTTATCTCCAACTCGAATGTTCTGTTTATCAAACCAACCTTGATTCATCTCTAGCGCATATAATACAGGTTCAGGCGAGTTTACCGCGACAAGGTCATGTGGTGTTAATGGTTTAATATCCACAATAATGCCATCTTTTGTTATATAAGCTAGGTCTAAAGGTATGTATGTATTTTTCATCCAAATGCCCGCTATTTTAGAGCGTTCAAATTTAAATAACATACCACAATCTTCGCACATCTTTTTTCGGTACATTAGGCCTAGTTGTCGTTCTAAAGGCGAATCAGCATAAGCAATATTCAGCATTTTCTCACCTATCTTTATGCTGACTTTATCATCATCTTCGGCGTGCAATATGCTATTGCCAAATAATAGTACAGTAAGCAGTATCAGCGAGGGCAATAATCTAATCACTTCAGCTTCTCCATTCTTATTTTGCAATTCATTAAAAGGTTTCTTTCTATAGACGATAATAACAGGTCGAAAAGACTTTTCTAAGCTCTTTTGATATAAAAAAAGCTGAGTCATTTATTAGACTCAGCCTTTTTAATCATTAAAGCAAAAATCACTTCATACACAGCATGTGTTTGCTGTCTATGAGTTAAGCAATAAGCTTATGCCACATTTAAAGTCGGTATGATCTTCGCTTTTGCGTCTTCTTCTGCTTGTTTAAATGAATCAATTTTATCAAAATTCAAATAACGGAAAACTTCTGAGCGCATAGAATCAATCTTATCCGCATATTCCATATATTCTTCTTTGTTCGGAATTTTGCCTAATATTGCACCCACTGCGGCAATTTCAGCCGAACATAGATAAACGTCAGCGCCATCCCCTAGACGATTCGGGAAGTTCCGCGTTGATGTAGACAATACGGTAGTACCTGCTAAAACACGCGCTTGGTTACCCATACACAATGAACATCCTGGCATTTCAGTTCGCACACCAGCACGGCCATAAATATTATAATAACCTTCATCCATTAAAACAGCTTTATCCATTTTAGTCGGTGGAGATACCCATAAACGTGTCGGCAAAGTGCCACCATACTGCTCTAGCAATTTACCCGCTGCTCTAAAGTGTCCAATGTTGGTCATACATGAGCCAATAAAGACTTCATCAATGTTGTCACCTGCAACATCCGACAAGGTTTTCGCATCGTCAGGATCATTAGGGCAACATAAGATTGGCTCATCAATTTCATCAAGATCAATTTCAATCACTTCAGCATATTCTGCATCTGCATCAGCTTCCATCAGCGATGGATTAGCTAACCACTCTTCCATCTTACGCGCCCTGCGCTCTAATGTGCGAGGATCGCCATAACCTTCATTTATCATCCAACGAAGCATCGTAATATTCGAGGTCAAGTATTCAGCAATTGACTCTTCAGATAGCTTGATTGTGCAACCTGCCGCCGAACGCTCCGCCGACGCATCAGACAACTCAAAGGCCTGTTCTACGGTTAAATCTTCTAAGCCTTCAATTTCCAAAATACGACCCGAAAATGCATTTACCTTGCCTTTTTTGGCAACCGTTAATAGGCCTTCTTTGATGCCATACAAGGGAATTGCATGCACTAAATCACGCAAAGTAATACCTGATTTCATTTTACCTTTAAAACGAACAAGCACAGATTCAGGCATATCCAATGGCATAACCCCTGTCGCTGCAGCAAAGGCAACTAAGCCAGAGCCCGCAGGAAAAGATATTCCCATAGGGAAGCGCGTATGCGAATCACCGCCGGTTCCAACCGTGTCGGGCAATAACATACGATTTAGCCACGAATGTATAATGCCATCCCCTGGACGCAAAGATACACCACCGCGATTCATAATAAAGTCAGGAAGTGTATGTTGAGTGTCAATATCAACCGGCTTAGGATATGCTGCCGTGTGGCAAAATGATTGCATTGTTAAGTCTGCAGAAAAACCTAAACAAGCTAGATCTTTCAATTCGTCTCTGGTCATTGGACCGGTTGTATCTTGGGACCCAACAGTGGTCATTTGCGGTTCGCAATATGTACCTGGGCGCATACCTTCAACACCACAAGCTTTACCTACCATTTTCTGAGCTAGCGTAAAGCCAGCGCTGGTAGCGGCAGGCATTTCCGGCACGCGGAAAACAGTGCTTGGCTCAAGTCCAAGCGACTCACGCGCTTTTTGCGTTAAGCCTCTACCTATTATTAAGTTTATACGGCCACCGGCTCTGACTTCATCTAGTAGTACTTTAGACTTGTAACTATACTCGGCTAATACTTCACCTGATTCCGCATTTTTAATCACGCCATCTAATGGATAAATATCGATAACGTCGCCCATATTCATTTTTTCAACATCGGCTTCAAAGACTAATGCGCCTGCATCTTCCATCGTGTTATAAAATATTGGGGCAACTTTAGAGCCAATACAAATACCACCACCACGCTTGTTCGGTACGCCTGGCAAATCTTCACCAAAGAACCATAATACAGAGTTTGTAGCAGATTTACGTGATGAACCCGTACCGACTACATCACCCACAAATGCCACTTGATGACCTTTGGCTTTAATATCTTCAATTTGATTTAATGGACCGATTTCACCATGTTTTTCAGGCTCAAGTCCGTCGCGTGTCATTTTGTACATGGCTCTAGCATGTAATGGAATATCAGGACGTGACCATGCGTCTGGCGCAGGCGATAAATCGTCAGTGTTGGTTTCACCCGTTACTTTAAATACTGAGCAAGTGATTTTTTCTGGCATATCATCACGCGATGTAAACCACTCTGCATCAGCCCAAGAATGCATGATTTCAGTGGCATACTTGTTACCTGCTCGATGTTTTTCTTCAACGTCATGGAAAGCATCAAACATCAGTAATGTGTGTTTTAATTCTTCAACCGCAAGCTCGGCCAAGTCGGCATCGTCTAGTAATTCAACAAGCGTCACGATGTTGTAGCCACCATGCATATTTCCTAAAAGCTGCACAGCCGCTTCTTTACTAATTAACGAGCAAGATTCTTCACCCTTTGCGATAGCGCTTAAAAAGCCGGCTTTCACATAAGCGGCTTCATCCACGCCAGGAGGTACTCGTTCAGACAAGAGCTCTACCAAGAACGCTTCTTCACCGCTAGGTGGGTTCTTTAACAATTCAATCAGTCCTGACACTTGTTCTGGGCTTAGTGGCTTTGCGGGAATCCCTTCTGCAGCGCGTTCTTCTACATGTTTACGATAGTCTTCTAACACTTTTGAGTCCTCTACTATGAGCTGGGCAAACAGATTATTAAATAAATCCGATAGATAGCGTACGAAATAATGGTCGCAGAGTATAACATCTACAGCCTGAAAATGAATATTATGCGACTATAATCGACTAAGTAAACGCATATTTTGAACATTCATGATAAAAATTATACTGTCCAATCACATAAATTTGTCAATTGATTGCTTTTGTGGTCGCTAAGGGCTATTTCTAAGGTCTATCAATAATCTCCAAAATATGCCCTGGCTCTGAATCAGATAACACAAATACTCTGCCATCATTTGTTTGTGCAATGTCTCTCATACGATATTTGCTATTCTCAAAATATACTTTTTCGTCGCTAAGTTTTTCACCATTTACCAGCACTGAGTGCAACTGCTTATATTTAAGTGATGTGACAACTAGCCTATTTTGAAATTGAGCAATTTTGCTTTGCTCATAATAAATAAGTCCTGCCGGCGCGATGGAAGGTGTCCAGTTATAGTTTGGTGTTTGCATACCTGGGTATTCTTTAAACGGCGAAATTAACCCACCAATATAATCTTTGCCGTCAGTGACAACTGGCCAACCATAATTATTGCCCGGCTTGATAAAGTTTATTTCGTCGCCTCCTGCTGGTCCATGTTCATGCCCAACTACCTTTCCATTGGGCAACACAATCAATCCTTGAGGATTTCTATGGCCTAAACTATAAACTTGTTTCTGAATTTCCGACTCAGCATTAAAGAAGGGGTTGTCATTGGGAATACCACCCGTATCAGTAAGGCGTAAAGTCTTGCCTATTTGAGAATTATGCATCTGGGCCTGTTCACGGTAATTAAAACCATCACCAGTAGTCACCAACAAGCTACCATCGGGCATAAATGCCATACGTGCACCATAATGTGCGGCAGTATCGCGTAAATTTTGTTGTTCAAATATCGTTTCTAATGCTACTGACTTGCCCGTTTTGTTTTCGCCTTTAGATAACTTAACCCTAACAATTTTTAAGCCATTAAGAGATGCATCTCCATAAGAATATGACAAATATAGCCAATCGTTCTGATCATAATTGGGGTGGAAAGCGAGGTCTAGTAAACCGCCTTGCCCGGCGTAATAGAGGTCTGGTAGATTTAGTTGGTATGTATGCTGCAAATTACCCGCTGAATCATACTGACCTACGCTACCCGATCGATGCGTTAACCATAGCTCTTGCGAAGGCGAAACGGTCATAGCATAAGACTTAGGAACTTGATCATTGAGCAGACTTAGTGACAAGCCAGTCTCTAGAGCCCCGGCCGTATTTATTGTTAAACAACACAATAGTGCGGCCATTATTTTACTAATTTTAATTATGTGTAACTCTGCACATCGAAAGCAATTGCGTGATAATGTGGCGACACAAAATGTAGGTATAAAGATACTTTGTTGCCCCTTTAGTTAAGCTAATACAGTTAGGCTAATACAGTTAGGCCAGTGCAAATAACCGACAGTATTAAATGAGCTTGTCATTGCTACTCTTTTGTTTAGCATATTGCCAACTTTTCATTTTAAAGCAAGTTGTGAGCAAATTTTATAGCACTTGCACATTCATGAAGTATTGCATAGGCTGTAGTTTCATCATACTAAATGTCGGCAAATATCTTATGCGAAAAGTATTGCAGACTAGTGTTCACTTTTAATCTCAATAATTGCAGTATTAAATATGCGTTTTAAGAAATACTTGTTGCTTGTTTTGCATTTTTTCATCAGCGCTGCTTTGGCGGCTGTTTTAGCCTGCTTAGCACATACCCAATTTGTGCTGCATGAACTCATTTTGTTGGATATCAATATCACGCTAGGTGACCGCGCGTATATGAGTGTACAAGATTTAATGGGCTTATTACCCACCTATGGCACTATTGTACTTATTGGATTTTTAATTGCATTTACCAGCACATGGTTACTTCGTAAATATACCCCTTTAAAGTCGATGTATCTATATACACTTGCAGGCGGTGTAGCCATGCTAACAATACTAATTTTAATGGATAATTTACTTAATCTTAGTTTTTTAGCAGGTGCCAGAAGCTCATTAGGCATGATTTTTCAAGTTATCTGTGGCTTGATCGGCGGTACCCTCTTTGTACAACTGCGCACGCATAAGCTGAATAACGCTTTACATCAGCAAAACGACTAAGACTTATAAATAGATACTAAATGGCTAGATGGCTATTTAAGACACTCCTAAACAAAAAACGGTAATGAATGTGGCTAGCTCCACATAAAAAAGAATGATGCATTAAGTAAAATATATTTGATGATCTCTATTTGTAAAAATAGTGTTAAATATAGGTAGTGTAAGTTCATCTTTGCTGTACAATTTTGTGCAAACAATATCAACTTCAGCCCATTACTTGTTTTATTTTTTAGTAGGAAACCCTTATGACTGCCTCAAATAGCTTGCTTCCAGCGCACATCAACGGCCTCGCCGATTATATTGAAGAAACCTTTAAAAAATATGCTGACCGCCCTGCATACAATGCGCTTGGACAGAGTAAGAGTTTTGCTCAAATGGACGAACTTTCGGCTAAGTTTGCCAACTATTTATTAGAACATACCGAATTAAAGCCCGGCGACCGAATTGCCGTGCAATTGCCCAATCTGATTCAACATCCTATTGCGGTATATGGCGCATTACGCGCAGGCATGGTTGTGGTGAACACTAACCCCTTGTATACACCCAGCGAAATGCAACACCAATTTAACGACTCTGGTGCTAAAGCATTAGTCATATTGGCTGACTTGCTTCCTAAATACGAATCAATAAAAGCTGACGTTGGCATAGAAAAGGTTATTGTAACAAGTGCCACCCAGTTACTAGACGAAAAGCCTGTAGAGAATAGCGAATACGATTGTTACGCCAAAATATTTGCCATGGTATCAAACACAACGGTACCCGCTCGTGAAGGTATTAGTTTAGACGATTCGTGTATTTTGCAATACACGGGCGGTACCACCGGCGTGTCTAAAGGCGCTGAGCTTTCTCATTTAAATGTACTGGCAAATAGCATACAAACATTAGACAGAGTAAAAAGTATAGTGGTAGAGGGTGAGGAGATTGTAGTGTGTCCGCTTCCGCTTTATCATATCTATGCCTTTACTGTATGTATGATGACCTTTTTTGCCAAAGGTGCAATGATATTATTAATTCCTAATCCTCGTGACATGGACGCATTTGTCAACACACTAAAACCTCATCAATTTACAAATTTTGCGGGTATCAATACCTTGTTTATGGGGCTGTGTTCACATCCAGAATTTAAAGATCTCGATTTTTCAAAATTAAAATTCACCATGTCGGGTGGTACAGCGTTAACCAGTGCCGCAGCAGATTTATGGAAAAGCACCACGGGATGTTCTGTATCTGAAGGCTATGGTTTGTCTGAAACCGCACCAGTATTGGCCTTTAATGTTCCAAATAACGAAGTCATGGGCACTGTAGGCCCTCCTCTAGTCGAAACCGACATACAATTTCTAGATGAAAACGACCAACCCGTGGCCGAAGGACAAGAAGGCCAAATTGCCGCTAAAGGGCCGCAAGTCATGAAAGGTTATTGGCAGCGTCCAGACGAAACCGCCAAAGTAATGACCACAAGTGGCTATTTTAAAACTGGTGATATTGGCCTTATAACACCTGAGGGTTGCGTTAAAATAGTCGACCGTTTAAAAGACATGATCATTGTATCTGGTTTTAATGTCTACCCTAATGAAGTAGAAGAAGTCTTGTGCAAACATCCCGATGTGCTTGAAGCAGCCGTTGTTGGCAAAGCCGACGATAATACCCAAGAGCGTGTATGTGCGTATATCACGGTTGCCAAAGATATCGACACCGCACAAGTTATTGCCCATTGCCGAGAAAGCTTAACAGGGTACAAAGTCCCCAAAGAAATTAATGTTATAGAAGAGTTACCAAAATCTTCTGTGGGTAAAATACTAAGACGTGAACTAAGGACTTAGGGCTATATGTTTTCGATTAAAGTTGAGCGGAAAATTTCTAAGCCAATCGATATTGTGTTTGCCAAGTTAGCTGATCATGCTAACTATAAACAATTTAAAGGCGTTGATGACTCGTCTCTCCTTGAAGAAGGTGAAAACGACAAAAATGGTCTAGGCGCCATACGAGAAATTGTGGCAGCAGGGGGTACCTTGCATGAAAAAATCGTAGCTTACGAACCACCCACACTATTGTCGTATAAAATCGTTTATTCAAAACCTTTGCCATACCAACACGAACTTGGGCAAATCAAACTGCTTGCACTCGACGAAAATACAACGGCAGTAGAATGGTTGTCTAAGGGACGTATAAGTGTGCCCCTTTTAGGCCCATGGTATTTTGACAAGCAATTGCAAAAAAATGGCGCAAGAGCATTTGGCAGTATTTTAAAGTCTATTGATTTAGCCTAGGAACTTTCTGCAGCTCATTAAGGGGTATGTTGACTCGCAATACCATCATTCAACATACCCTCATTATGTCAAATAGGGACTATTTGTTTTCTCTTACTAGCTGGTCCATAAAACGCACACCCCACCCTTGGCTGCCTTTGGGTGAAACGTCTATGTCAGAATCGAGCCAATCTACTCCGGCAATATCTAAATGTATCCAAGGCAAATCTTCTGCCACAAAGCTACCAATAACGGCAGCACCAATACTTGCACCGGGGTTACCAGCGCCCGAATTTTTAATATCAGCAATGGGCGACTCTATTTGCTTAAAGTGATTAGGGTGCAAAGGAAGCGGCCATACATGCTCACCAGAGCGCTCTCCAACCGCCATCATTTGAGTAGATAATTCAAAATCACGAGTAATTAAAGCAGCATATTCTTTGCTCAATGCTCTAGCTGCTGAGCCTGTTAGCGTTGCAATATTCAGTAGCATTTTAGGTTGATATTTTTCTTGAGCATAATAAACAGCATCAGACAAAACAAGGCGCCCCTCTGCGTCTGTGCTCATAATTTCTATACTGGTGCCTTTCATGGTATTAAGTACATCGCCAGGACGAATAGCATCGCGGCTTGGCATGTTTTCAGCCATTGCCATTAAACCGACAACATTCACTTTTTCACCGCGTTTTGCAATGGCATACATAGTACCGGCCACTGCCGCTGCACCTGATAAATCTGACTTCATTGCCCACATGCCAGAGTTTTGTTTTAAACTAATACCACCGGTGTCGAAGGTGATTCCTTTACCTGCTAGTGCAATAGGTGCATCGCCTTTTTTGCCGCCCATGTATTCAACAATAATTAAGCGGGGATCGTGTATTGAGCCCTTACCTACTCCTAGCAATGCGCCCATATTGAGCTTTTGCATATCTTTTACGTCGAGTACGCGAACGTTTACATTATCTAAACCTTTCAGTTTGGCACGCACTCGGTCTGCAAACAAAGCCGGATACATGCTTTTACCGGGCTCGGTAGCAAAATCTCGGGCAAAATGTATACCTTCAGCTATATAGCGCAAATCTTTTTGATAAGCCGCCTCAGCATCTGAGGCACTGCCCGTCACAAAATGCACATCTGACTTACCCGCATCTTTTTTGGTTTTATATTTGTCAAAGCTATAATGGCGCATATGATAACCTTGAGCTAAATATGCGCTTGGTGCAGGCAGATTGGTATTCAAATTATCGATAAACACATCCACGTTTACATCATTTAAAAGCGAATCAACACTAGCCGCTATTTTCCCCCCTAAGTTTTGTAGTTCTGGTGCACTCAAACCATCTTCGTCTGCGCTACCTACTACCCATAAATTGTTAACACCCGCTACCATTTGCAAATGTAAGGTGCTACCTGCTTTTGCATCAAACTCATTAAGTGCCAATAGTTTAGCTAATTGTCCACCGCTTCTGCTATTGAGTTCTCCAGCTGCACCATCTAGTGCGTTTACATCGTCAACAAACACTATTTGATCACTGTTTTGTGTGTTCACTTGGTCAGAAAATGTGAAACTTGCACTAGCCGTACAAAACCCTGAAAAGCTGATTAAACTTGCAAGCAATATTGATTTTTTGAAAGTCATGCAAAGAGTGTCCTTTTATAAGTAAAAATTAAATATACCCAGCTCTTATCATAATGCCCATAGGCAGAGTTTAAGTGCTTAAACTTAGTAAGCTGAGTTAATGCTAATTAGTGTAAGTCTAATACAGGTGAATGAAAATATTGTTTAAATTGACTCATCACTCGAATTTTTCGACCAAAGTGCTTTCTCGAAAAGCAATAAATCTTCAAAGTCACTCTCTAGCACTAAATGGCTGTGTTCTCGAAACCCTAACTTTAATAACAAACTCACACTCGCCGTATTTGATTGGCGAGCCGATGCATAAATCACTTTACTACGCGCAAGCAATTGGCTTATTGGGGTTATTGCAGACAAATTATCTAATAACAAGCTACTGGCAGTGTAGGCTAGACCTTGTCGGTAATAGGCTTGGCTAATAGCAAATCCAATATCAGGTGCATCTAAATATGGCCGTTTTAATAAGCCACACAAACCTAAAGCTTGCTGTGTTTGTTTACGTTGTAGTAAATATAAACCAAAACCATATTGCTCATAGCTTTGCAAAGGCCCTTCAACAATATAATTTTCTGCGTCTTGGATGTTATTGATATGTCGGTTACCAATGTAATTTAACCATCCTTTTTCATTAGTTAACTCAAGAATAAAAGGCGCGTCATCTACAGTAACTTTGCGCAGGACAAAAGATTGATTTTCAGCAATAACAGATGTTTGCATTAAGCTATAAGCCTAGTAATGACGCCAATACACTCAATAATACGCTAGCGAATACAATAAACAATACGGGAAACCTAAAACGATGTAATAAAACAAAGCAAATAGCCGCAATGGCGACGTCGGTGCTCGATGAAATTGCATGAGTGAATATAGGGTCATACAATGTGGCCGCTAGCAAGCCAACAACCGCTGCGTTTGCGCCAACTATGCATTTTTGAATAAATGGTTTATGCATCACATATTGCCAAATAGGCAAAACCGCACCTACCAATAAAAACCCGGGCAGAAAGATAAATGCAGTCGCCCAAAATGCGTTTGAGATAGCACTTAACATTGAACTGTCGGCAGTGGGCCACAAATAACCCAAATATGCCGCAAACGAGAACATTGGCCCGGGCACAGCTTGTGTTGCGCCATAGCCAGCTAAAAATGCTTGTCGCTCTAGTAAACCTGGTTGCACCGACATTTGTTCCAGCAATGGCAGCACCACATGGCCGCCGCCAAAAACCAAACTACCCGACTGATAAAACCCAGCCGCAGGCGCAAAAAATAAACCACTAAAAAAAGGCAAGCCTGCTAAAAACGCGACAAACAAAAAGGCACACACAATCGCACTTCTAATACTTAAAACGTTGGTATGCTGTGCAAATTTAGCAGAAGGTTTACTTAAGGGCGTATCTACGGCCTTATTGATTGTTTCTGGTGGCTTGGCAAACAAAAAAGCAAATATCGACCCAAACACTATGGCTAAAATCTGCACAATAAGGGATTGATGTAGAACAAGAGCCACAAATACCACAAGAGCAATGCTAAGCGTAAGTTGAGTATGACAAAGTTGTCTCGCCATACCTAAAACCCCCTGCAAAACAACAACAAAGGCCAATATTGCAAGGCCGTTTAATACACTTTGACCCAAGTCAGCAGAAAATACAGACAACTGACTCGCAAAAATAATCAGTAACAATACCGATGGTAAAGTAAATCCAACAAAGGCGAGTAGTGCGCCGACATAACCACCTCGGGTTAAACCAATACTAAAACCCACTTGACTACTGGCCGGCCCAGGTAAGGTTTGACAAATAGTTAATATCTGCGCGTATTCTTGCTCGCTTAGCCATTTTTTTTGCTCTACAAAAGCTACTCTAAAATAAGCTAAATGAGCAATAGGCCCACCAAAAGAAGTGCAGCCTAATATTAAAAAGGTCCAAAAAATATCAAGGTAAATTTTAAGCATAAAATGTCAGAACATTTGTTGAATTAAATAGAAAAGCTATTAACAATTTTCCAACTAAGTTGTTGAAGTGCCAACGCATCTGCTTTGTTTAAGTCGGCAATAAATATATTACCTTCAGGCGACTTGTTATATAGACTAGCATAGAATACACAAGCCGCTAAGTAAGTTCCCGCAGAACTCGGGTGCTTAATATCGTTGCGATATGTAAGTGTTTTCCCCCGCGCACTGGTGTCGACCGACAGCACATCTTTCACAAATAAATCAATCTTGGGCAATGATTTTTCTGCCTCTAAAAATGCCAAACCCACTGGCACTACTTTTACCTTATGTTTTTTTGCGATTTTTATATATTCATCACTTAATGCTTTTGCCATGTCATGCTGACCTTTATAACCCCAGGTCATAAATATAATAGGCTCAATATTTTTTGCGGAAATTTTTTCTATCGCAAGCTCAATAGCATTTTCAAACCTCTCCCGCTTACTTTCCAGCACTGGCTCATTGCTATGCCCTTGTATAACAATTGATTGCCACCTTGCATTGGCGACAGCAAGGTGAGCATCAATATTTGCAAGTTGTTCATACACATGGGCACCTGATAATGTCAATAGACGTACGCGATTCAAACCGCGCTCCCATTCGCCCGATGCACGTATAAGGCTCGAAAAGTGATTGTGAATGCCGTTATTGTAAAAACTAAAGCTATTACCAATAAATAAAACTCTTCCATGTGGTTTGGTCTTCTGTTTTTCGTTGTTATTGCTATTAATAGCCAAAGATATTGGCAAAACAGTCGTCTTGTTTGTGCTGTCTAGTGTGCTTGCAAAGCTCCCTTGAGCAAAACCGGTAAAACTCAACGACAAAATCCCCAAAAGGGCAAAAAACCGAAAAAAATGCGTAGCTGTTTTAAATATTTTTGTGTTCATTATTCACTCACAAAAATACTAAAGGGGCTAACCATATGGCCACAATACTTAGCAAAATCATACCAACCACATTCAGTATTGCACCAGCCCGCACCATTTGCGGAATACTCAATACACCCGAGGCAAACACAATAGCGTTGGGCGGCGTCGCTACTGGCAGCATAAAGGCACAACTCGCTGCCAAGGTAATGGGAATGCATAAGAGTAAAGGTGAGACCCCTAATTCAAGCGCAACCGCCGCGACTACCGGCAAAAACGTGGCTGCTGTTGCAACGTTACTTGTTAGCTCAGTTAAAAAGATAACTAAACCAGTCGCCGCTACTACTAATACAAATATACCTAAGCCCCCTAATGGCGTTAAGCTACTTCCCAACCACGAAGCTAAGCCAGTTGAACTAACGGCAGCGGCTAGGCTCAGTCCTCCACCAAATAAAATCAATACTCCCCAAGGTAAGCGATTTACATCGTGCCAAACCATGACTTGTGGTTGTTGTTTATCGCCGCTGGGCATTAAAAACAACAGCAACGCAGCGGCCATCACAATGCCAGTATCGGTTAAATAGTCGATGCCAAGAAACGCCGATATAGGCCTTCGAGCAATCCAAAAAATTACAACTAAAGCAAAAATAATGGCGACACGCTTTTCAGCTAGGCTCATTTTGCCAAGATCTGTGCGTAGTCTATCAAGATGCTCGTTGACCGCTTTGTTCGCGGGGATGTCTATCTGAAAACTCCAACGAGTGAGCGAATACCATGCTAATGGCAACATAATGAGCATTACCGGCACCCCTACCATCATCCAACTTGCAAAGGTAATTTTGATATCGTAATTCTCAGTCAAAAAAGCAGCCAGCAAAGCATTGGGTGGCGTTCCCACTAAAGTTGCCAACCCACCAATAGTCGCCGCGTAGGCTAAACCCAGTAACATTGCCGCTTGAAATGCTTTGGTTTGTCGCTTACTCAAATGTGTATTGTTTTCAGCGATAACACTGGCCACAGACAAAGCAATGGGCATTAACATCATGGTAGTTGAGGTATTAGTCATCCACATCGACAATAATGCGGCAACTAACATAAAACCGCCAATAAGATTTCTCCCATCGGTACCTGTGTAAGACAAAATAACCAGAGCTATCCGCTTATGAAGATTCCATCGCTCAACCGCCAACGCCAAAATAAAAGCGCCTAAAAACAAATAAATGATTGGATTAGCATAAGCGGCAGTTGTCTCTCGCATAGAACTGATGCTCAAAAACGGAAAAGTCACTATTGGTAAAAATGCAGTTACAGGGACGGGGACCGCTTCAGTCGCCCACCAAATTGCCATCCAGATACCAACCGCAGCAACTCGCCAAGCTGCTGGCTCCATAGTGCTTTGTGTTTCACCCACAAGCATCATAATAGCAAAAATAAGTGGGCCTAAAACCAAACCTACATCTTGATAACGCGCACGTTGTTGGTCAGTGATTTCTGGCAAATGATTACTCATAAAACACCTGTGTTGTATACAGTCATCTGCCTACAGCAAACGAATAAAATGGCTGCAAACAAAGAAAATGATATTAAAATAACAAATGGCGCGTATACAAAATAGACTTGTATACGCGCTAATTGCCTGTGGACTAAAAGGTGGTTGCTACGTCTATGTAATAGCTACGTCCATAATCACGATGTGCATCAGCAAAATACCCAAAGAAACGGTCTGCTAAAGGCGCACGTTCGTCGGTTAAATTTCGAATACCAAAGCGTAAACGTGTATTGGTTTCACCATAGTCAAAGCGATAATCAAAGGTTGCATTATAAGTTGTCATCGCCGGTATGATATAACGCGTTCCATCATCTAGGGTTAATGAGCTTTGATAAAAACTACCAATACGATTTCCACTTAAAGATGCACCATATTCAGACTTGCGCCACGACACTCGCATAGATTGTCTTTGCTCTTGATTGCCGTCTTGCCCTATCAAATCAGCAAAACCATCAATGGGGAAGTTCATTGGCAGCACACCATTTGCCTGCGCCTCAGCAAGTAGTGCAGCATCACCTCCAGCTTCTTGCTCAAACTTCTCAATAAATGAGCCGTTATAACTAAACTTAAAACGACCCATATCGTCGGTTCTTAAGGTGTAATAAATACCCACATCAATACCCGCAAGATTACGCGTGTCTAAGTTTGCATATTGGTCATCAACAAATTGAATATCACCTGCAGGGCAGATACCCGCGGCATTGTAAATTGCGATTTGATCGTCATCAGGAGCTTGACGTGTCACTGCTGGATTAAAAGTGCCACTACAATTTGTGTTGCCATCTTGTATGCGCAAGAGTAGGTCAAGTAAGGTATGATTTTCTTCACCAAATAAGCCAATTGTATTTTCTTTTTCGATTGACCAATAGTCTACTGTCATCGTTAACTCATCGATTGGCGTAAATACAAGTCCAATATTGGTATTGGTTGACTCCTCAGGCTCTAAGTTTTGACTGCCTTGAGCAATACGTTGAATCGAATTCCGACAATCTAAAATATCTTGATCCGGATCACCGCCATTTTCAGCTGCGTATTGACAAGCATAATCATCGCGAGTGTTATTACGGGCTACAATCTGCTCATTTATAGTAATCAAATTAGGTACGCGGTATGCTTCTGACCAAGAACCTCTTATTAATAAAGACTCTATAGGTCGCCAACCTGCTGCGACTTTACCAACAACCGTGCTGTCAACATCTGAGAAGTCCTCATATCTAAGCGCAACTTGCATATTCAAGGTTTCGGTGACCGGTATTTGTAATTCACCAAATAGCGACACTACGTCTCGTGAACCTGAGTTATCAGGTGTTGGACTTGAGTTGACTACATCCGATACAAACGGGTAAGTGTCACCATCAAAATCTTCCCACACAATGGTGCCGTCTAAGCGCGGATCACGGTCGTCCAAAAAGCTCTCACTTCTCCATTCAAAGCCTAGTACGGCGCTTACTGAACCAGCAGGCAATTCAAATACATCGGTATTGGCAAACTTGATATCAAATGAGCTAAGTTCCGTTTCGCTTTTACGCTCTACATCCACTAGTGCTTGTTCTATGTTTGAATTCACGCCACCGCTGAAAGGGTTGTAAGCGTTAGGTGTGCTATCAAAAAGTGCAGCCGAAATTAAGGTGTTTGAAACCCGATTACGGGTAATATCAGTTTTGGTTGCTTTCGAATAAGCCACAGCTGACTCCCAATCCCAATTCCCCATTGTGCCGCGTAAACCGGTTAAAAAGCGGAAAGTATTGCCATCGTTATCAACAATGCGCGGTACTTCAGCAAAGCGATAGTTATCAAGTTGGAATTCTAAACCTTCGCATGGAACATCAGGAATAAGTGACGCGTCAAGACGATTTGGTGAACCACAAGGTCCAAACGGATTGTAATAATTTTCGGCTCCTAAACGTAACCTTGAGGTACTAAATGGTGCACTAGGATGACGGCGTAAATTGGTTTTAGAGCTATAAGAGGAAAACTCTGTGAAGCTCTCTACTCCATTGGCAAACTCATGATTTAAAAATAGGAACAAGTTAGTACGAGTTAGTTCAGAACTTAAATCACGGTCAGCATTTAGGTTATAACGCTCTGTGCCTTGGCCATCGGGTGCACCACAGGTTTGAGCATTGATAACAAAGGTACATCTAGAATCACCCGCTGGATACACTTCAAATTCACCTGAACTATCGGTGAATGTAAAATCACCGCGCAAGCCATTTCCAGATGCACTTAGGCGAGCATCAAACTGGCCAAAATTACTATTGGCACTGTTATTTCTAAATCGAGTATCCCCTTCCCACAAAGAACCTTCTGGAATTCTGTCTCTAAAATCGGCATTCGCCCAACGCGGATCATCTTGTGAATTAACACGGTCACGCGCGTAATAGTTAGCAAATAAGCTTAAGTTAGTGCGACCATTGTTAAAATCTTTACCCCATTCAACGTTTAAGGTTTGGGTATCACGAGGAATATTTTTGTACTCAGACCACCGGCCTGAAACCTTAAAACCCACAAAATCAGTTTTTAGAACATGGTTTACTACACCTGCTACTGCGTCTGCTCCATAAATAGCCGATGCACCATCACGTAATACTTCAACACGGTCAAGGCCATGCACTGGAATAGTGTTTACGTTAACCGAGTTAACAGGAACAAAACTACCACCCACTTCTTCGGTTTGATATGACGCAGAATTTACCATTCGACGGCCATTCAATAATACCAATGTGTTTCCCGTACCTAGGTTTCTAAGGTTATATGTACCAATATCACCCCGGGCTGCATTAACACCACCACTGATATTTTCTGCTTCGCTGAAAAAGTTTTGACCATTTTCAGGAATTAACTGCAATAAGTCATCTATGGAGTCAAGGCCAAGTGTACCAATTTCCTCAGCATCGATTACCGACACCGCTAGCGCTTCTGCTACTTTGCCACCTTGAATATGCGACCCCACTACTTTTATTTTTTCTACTTCTTCGTTAGCGTCTTCTGTTGATGTGTCTTGGGCTTGTAAAGATGTGCTCACTGACAGCATCGAAGCAATGCTTAAAGCCAATAAAGACGGTTTAAAAAAGAGTGATTTGTCGGGTGAAGATATCTGCTTGAACATGTAAGTCCCCTGTTTTTATTATATAGGTGTGTTTTTTATTTTGGATCTAGTTACTAATGTGTATATTCTTGTCATTTTATTGGTAATAACGCATAAGAGCGCAAAACCCCCTACAAAATATACAAATTATTTACATTTTTTTAATATTTTAAAAAACACATCTGTTTTGAGCAGCTGCAAATTCGCAATGGTTTTAAAGCAGTGATAGGAAAAAAGGCAAACACAAACCAAGACTAATTAACGCAATGGTCGCCTTGTAATAAGTTGCGGGTGCGGCAACGCCGGCTTTCTGGGTTGCCGAGAACAAAGGTAAAGATGCGTCGTTAAGTAAATCATCATTTGTATTAATGACGTGGGCACCAGGAAAATTAAGTACTTTTGATGCATGTAATAAATGCGCAGCTTCTTTCATACAAGCAGACTTTGCCCAAAGTTCAGACAGCTCAGCATAAGCCTGCTGATGCGAGGGATCGTTTTCTAACCATTCATAAAACGCTAGCATTTGCCCCGTTTTTCTTTGAGATGACGCATTATTCTCTGAGGCATCGAGCCTAACCAACCATTCAGCCGCTTCATCTAAGGTTTTTTGACTAAGGTCATACCCCGCCCATTCATCAAAACTCATGAGACACTTCCTGCCCGTTTAAGCATCTTATACTTTATGCTGTATTGCTTGGCTTGTTTCTGTTTGTTTGCAATATACTGGCGACACAGTTTTAGGCCTTTTGTAAGATGATTTTCAACGGTTTTATTAGAAATGTGAAGTTGCCTAGCAATATCAGCATGTGAGTTAGCCTCTAATTTACGAAGAATAAAAACCTGCCTACAAATGGGAGGAAGCGAGTTTACAGCTTCAATCATTAGCAATTTTTCAGTCTCGTTGCCCAGTTCATTTTCAATAGAATCGGGCGAAACAGAGTCATTGTTCGATTGACTATTCGCAATATGTTTATTCACCACCTTATTGTGTCGCAATTGGCTAATTGCCATGTTTTTAGCGGCGGTAAACAACAAGGCTTGAAATTTCATCAAATCATCTAATGTATGGGCTTGTTTAGGATGGTTTTTAACAAGCAAAAACACTTTAATATAGGCTTCTTGAGCAATTTCTTCGCAGACACAAGGCGGCACATAATCGCATAAAAATGCGATCAATTTAGGTTTTGTTTGCTGCATAAAAAGGGTCAAACTCTTTTCGAGTTTTGGAAACTCACATTTTTCGGTTTTCGACCACTCTTCTTTCATAGGCTATGCCTCATCGGAAATTTAGCTTACAAATCATTAATGAACACCTAAACTAATGCATATTTTTTAAACAGTAAAGATAAAGTTGTAGCAGGCTACCCTTGTGCAGTGGCAGTTAATCTGCAAAACCACTTCCAATGGCATTAAATGGCATATCTAGTTCAAGCTCAGGAATTTCTCTACCTAACCAAGCAGGAAAAGTGTTGCTATTGGGCCCAGGGAACACCGTATATTCGTCTGCATAGGGATAACGCGCTATTGCTTCAAGCATTTTCGGAATAAGCAATTTGGCTTTGTCGCCCTGAATACTTAACACTTTCTCTGGTTTAGATCCATACCAATAACGGTCTGGTATGGGTGTTTTGTATGTTCGTAAAGCAGGCAATCCACGGTCAACCCGCCAACCTACAACTTCATATACCGTATATTCTGGCGCATTCTTATCTTTTAGTGCCACCCACGTGTGTACGGCAAACCAACCCCGCCAGCTAAATGCATCTGCAGCATAAAACTCAATTACCGCGTCGGAAAATTCACTGGGAACAGGCGCAATCCCTGCCGATTCGCGTGATGCAGTTCGCCAATCTGAGTTGGCGCAAGATTGCAACATGATAATGACTGCAAACATCAGTACTAAGTTAAATACACTTGTTTTCACAAACGTTTACCTTTTATAAGCTGTTCAGCTTGTTTTTATGTAAGCTCTTGCAAATGATTGTTAAAATGCAAAACATGTGCGAGTTCATATTCAGATTTACTCAAGCTGCCGTAAGCAAAATGAGGAGCTAACTCGCCTTTAAAGTCAGCAAACACTAGCATGGCCGTTTGAAAACGACGTTTTGCTTGTTCGACATTTGCTGATGCGATAAGCGGGTCAGCACCCGGTATTTCCTCGCTTAAATTATGGCGCATTCGTCCCTTTGCTTTAAACGCATTAAATGCCAGCTTGCCCGCCGTACTTTTGAAAAAAGCAGATTTGTGCTCGGGATACCCAAGCATAGAATACTCAACGCTTTGAGCACAATGATTGAGAATTTGCGCTACATTCCACAAACCACTGCTTTTTGTTTGCCCAAGATCTAAGGTAACTAATTTGTGAATACTTGATGTAAGACTCAAGTCTCCAGTGAAAGGATCAACGGTGTGCCAAGCAATGATTCCAGCGCCACCAATAACAGCCGTGCCAACTATACTCGATTTTAAAAAACCTCGTCGATTCATTATTCACCCCGCCGAGTATGCTGGCGAATAAATAGCGACAAAGGTTAATATCAATATAAGAGCAGCTGACACAAAACCCCCTATCGCTACTTTTTTACTTAAATCAACAATCTGAGGTTTTTGACTGAGTTGATGTGTTTGTATAGCAATAAAAAACACCAAAGTGATACCAGGGAACACCCACCAAAAATTAAAGGTATTGATAACCCAAAGGGAAATAGTGGGTAATTCTGCCCCCAAACCTTCAAAAATATCAATAAATTCAGGTAATAAGGCATTAACCACCCCAACTACTATGATCAACACCAAAGTAGCGGCAAGAGACAAATTTTTAGCGGTGACTAAATTACCGGGCTGCGAAACCTTAGTCTGCGTAACCTGTTCTGTTGTCATTATGTTTACACCTCTTTCTACAGCAGTCTATTGAAGCAATAATGTATATAGAGTTTACGCGAGCAATAGCCTAATCACAATCTGTGAAACAAAATTGGCAACTAGGACCGCAAAAGAAAAACCGATAATTTTCATCCAAGAAAATTGCGTCATAATTTTTAACATGACAAGCGGCACAAAAAAGTATGCAAGCTCGAATATCAAGAGTGCTTGAATGGGCAAGCCAAATTGCGATACGAGCAAAGAGCCGCCAAAAAGTATAAATGCAGGCACCAAAACAAAAGCAATAGCTGTAAACCCATCTAAAACTTCGTCTTTATCAATTAGCTTAATAAGACACCAAACCAAACATACACATATTGCTAGTTGGATCATTTACCTTCCTGAATGCGATTAACCTTGCTTTTTGTTTATTCTGGGGTAGGTGTTTTGAAAACTGGCGTATCAAATTCTTTGCCCACACCCACTATTATTCTCTCAAGCCCAACGATAGAGCCATCGCTTTTTGCACCTTTGGTGTTCCAATTAATTTCTAAAATGCTGGTGCCTTTTCTAAGCTTAGCTTCCCAAGCATTACTTTGGTCACTCGTATCTAGGTAATCTGGATAAAGCTCCCAACCCTGTGAAATCAAACCTTGTAAGATGGTCTGCATTTTGTCGAAGGTCAAATGTTGTAAGATATTTAAATTATGTTTTGTAAATTTCCGAGTCACTCGTTTCTGTTTTAGTGCAGTAAAGAATCCCATAAGACGCTCTCAACAATATTAACTTAGCCTTTTTCTAGCATACGCAATTATTTACACTTACCCAATTAAATTATTTTATTTTTTAATCGTCGAACTGTTTTAATGGCCAAATGCTTCTCTAAGCTTTAATCCTATTGCCGTGGAATATCCATAAACACTACTGCTTATTTTTTGGTCCTCGTTTACCAAGTAATAACTCGGATAACCCTGAATTTTAAATTGCTGTTTAAGCGCCTCATGTCCTAAGAACACCCTTGTATTGAGCTCATGCTCAATCACAAATGCTTCTACTTCTTCCCTAGATGAATAATCAAGTGCAATAACTACCACATTGACCGAATCAGGATTTAAGTACGTTAAGTTGCCTATACTAAGTGAACAAATTTTGCACCATGGCGCAAAAAAATAGAGTAAATTAGGTTTATTTTCAGCCAACATTGGCTCCACTTTGCCTGTTAACGAAACTAAATTTTGCTGGGGTATATGTATGCTCCCGTCACTGCTTAGCATATTTCTTGATTGCCATAAGCTAACTGCACTTATGATCACAGCCACTATTACTGTGTCGCGCAACCAAACACGCCAATTCGATTTTTTGTTTTCTATTTTTGACAACTGGAACACCTATTATTATCACCAACGCTATATTACCTGACCTACATATGTTGCGCGAAATTTCATTTAAATAATCAAAATCATAAGCTAGCCATGTTTTGGGTCAATACCAAAGTATCATTCGTAATAAGGTCAAAATTTTATGCCTGTGTTAGTGTCGGTGGCACTTTGGTAGTCTCTTAATTGTTAGGAGACAGATTAGGTGACTGTATGAATAAGCTGTCAGCAAATACGCAATATCACTCTTTGGCTTGTAAAAAAGGGTTCACTTTGCTCGAGCTAATGATTGTGTTGGTAATTGTTGGCGTATTGGCAACAGCCGGACTCACGTCTTACCAGAGTTTTGTATTACGCGCTCAATTAAGTGAAACCGCTGCCCAACTTGGCTTTTTCGCTCGTGAATTTAATACATGGAAACAAATAAATGGTCGCTATCCTAACGACAGCCACATTGCTTTACCCCCCGATGCTAACGGATTAGCCATTAATCCAATTGATTGGTCTACACCAACTTTGTTAGGTGGAAACTGGAATTGGGAAGGTCCAGACAGATATTCTTATGCGGGTATTTCGATAGACGGCGCTACAGCCGAAGAAGAAGACATCATCTTACTCGATACCATTATGGACAATGGTGATCTCAACACAGGTGAATTTCGAAAAACCGGCAATGGTCGCTATACCTTTATCATCTCAGAGTAGCGCCTATTTTGCTTATTCTGTATTGGACCCAATATATTTCAAACGCAATACATGCTGCCCTGTCGGCTCGTGAAGCTTCTCTTCTAGCAGCACAAAACCGTATCTCGCATAAAATTTTCGACCGACTTTATTAACGTTGAAGACTTCAACTTCAAGATCGTTATGTAATGTGCTTGCCTTATCCATTAGGGCCTTACCTATGCCCTGTCCATGCCATTCTGGCTTTAAAAATAGTGCACCGACTTCATTAGCCATTAATGCAATAAAGCCTTGAACTTCGCCATTGAGCTCTACTACCCACGTGTCTGTATTTGGCATATATATTTCAGCGATATTGATTCTTTCTTGTGCAATAAAGTCGTCGGTCATAAAGGGATGAGCCAATCTAGTCGCAACTTCCCACGAGCACAATACTGCGTCTAAATCAGAATGTTTATATGGTCTAATATTCAAAATGTGTTTTCCTATCTCAAATCTGGCTGCTGACAAGCTACCTGTAAGCCATCTTTACTCTATTGTCACTTTACCATGCCTATACTGTGCCATTTCACTTTGTTAAGGCTCATAAGCTTTATTTGTCGAGCTTATCCTCACTCGATCTTGTTTCAGCATAGACGCGATAACTTTCTTCAAATGACACTAAGACAGCCAAGATCCCAGAAATAAATATCAGTGTAAATGATGGTACAAATAAACCCGGATTCAAAAACTTTATTGAGAAAAGATGCAGTAAGGTACTCAAAATTGAAATGGCTATTCCGACGACGCCAATAATTGTACTGACCCTGATAATCTTTACCAAAGATGATAGCCGTTTTGAAGTTAGTGTTTTGTAAGGTAAGTCCATTCTTTATTTAAATCCTTTATCGTCATTATAAAATTAATATTAGCTTTTTACCGGAAAAAAGATAGTACTTGCTCAAGCATCATTTAAAAGTTTAAAACTACCTATTTCCTTATACGAGCTGCCGTCCCAAATAAACGTATATGCTATGGCAGAACTGCCGATTTTTGGTAGAGAAGTACTCGGTTTGGTTTTTACCAAATATCTACCATCTGGGCTAACAGATGCTCTTACTTCAGGTGCATTCCAAATATCCGCAAAGACCGTAAAAGACAAAAAAATGCAAAAGTTATACTAATTAAAATTCTCAATTTTCTATCCTAATCTGGCTAAGGCCAGCGACAAAAGGCAATTTGAAGGGCAGCAGAAAATTGATCGTATGATTATGCCTGTTAGCTGCTACCACATTCTACTTTTAACGCAGTGTGTATATATTCGCGTTTATTATTTGGCCATTTTTTAACAATACTTTTGTTGTGACTCGCTGGTAAGCCTCTCCCTCAAACTCATCAAGACTAGCCCAATGACCCACCAGATTTTCAGAAGTAAATACAAAGCCTTTTATCTCTTTACCTGCTTCATCCAGTTCAAGCCCAGGAAACCCCATCTCTGCTCCCCAACCTTTATCTTTTAAAATCCCCCTTACACTTGCAGACTCCCAAGAACCACCAATATCACTAAGTATATGTTCATTGGGACGACCAAGACCTAGCGTTCCATATACAAATAATTTGTTGTCGCTCACCGAAGCTCCTTAGGTAGCTAACGTCCGACTATGGTGCACTGCGCGACCGCGTCATAGTCAAACTTGTTTGACGACATGAGGCGCTTGATAAGTGTCGTTCTCATTCTAGCTACCTATATCTGTAAATATACCAACCGCAAGTTCTGCCCAGACATAAACTAAAGCCAATATTACAAGAGCAGCTACACCAAACCAGTACTTTGGTGAGATTTTTCGTGCAAGAACTATAAACAAACAACCTGAACCAAAAATTAAAAGCCCCATAACAATAAAATCAGAAGCGCCCCACTGAACCGCTTGTGTGAATTGCGCAGCTACTGCAGGTACTAGAAGAACTAAAAAGGTACCAAAGGCCAACCAACCAAATATGGCTTTTTGTTCAATTATATTTTTCGTATTCGTCATTTGGGCCTGTCCTTACAATTAACATTGAGCAAAGCGGCAATCACTACTCTACCTGCCATGATTAGTCCTCGATGCTGGTAGGCAAATAACACCACAATAACCGGCGCAGCGTAGCTGTGTCCGGCGACGAAGTCGCGTAGTTCATTGTTTTGTTAACTGTAACACCCCAACTTACGCAACTTGTTGCCTTGCACCAAGATGCTAAATAGTCAGAATGTCGTTGTTTGTTTTTACTCACTTTAAAACATCCTTGAAAAAGTTAAAACCAATGAAGCGAACAATATTAGGGTTTCCAAATTACCTTATATGAAACGTCAGCAGATTTCCCAGGCACCTTAGTCTTCGCTTTAAAAAGCAATTGTGTTTAATAGGCTTGGTACTCTAAATTACCACTTAGTTTTGACTTCTGAAACTACCTTACCAAAAACAACATCCGATTTCGACGCAACCATTATCGTTGCTGACAAAGACTTTTTGCTGGCCAAGCCTTGAACTAAAAACTTTCCTATAATGTTCGACCTCAGAAACAACCTAAAACAACAGACTATTTGCTAGCCTCGTTTTCTTTCAATGCAATTAATCAGGTCTTCCTACAGTTAACACCATTTTAAGCGGTGGGCGCGCGCTATTCGCGAACATCCGTCTTCAAAATTTTTGTTAGGTGTTTGCTCATAAAACATAATGTACTGATTAGATACCCTTTATATTGAACTAGCCGCCATTAACACCATGCTAGTACCCCACACAATGAATATAGAAGTTATAACTACGCATGAAACCGCAAGTCTAAAGCCTATTTGAAATCTAACATGATTTCGAACAGCTCTAAAGATGTAACTAATCGGTACCACAGGCAATACCCATAACGATGCCATCCCGAAAACATAAACCGACATTGAAATATCCCTCGCCAAAGAAGTTCCCTCTAGCAAAATGCCCATTCCGTAAAATAGCATCACGTAAAAGATAGAATATATAGACGCTAGCACATAAAAAACTGAAAATAACCTCAAAAGAAACGACACCTAACACTTTCCATAACCGGTTTTGGCCGCTCTTGCCAAAATCCGGTTGATGGATTTGTTATGTTTCGGTGTTACCACGATACCTGCCCCATAAGATTTTTGTATGACGCCAACGCATGATATATCGCAACTTTGGTATCTAATTTTTTCACTAAGACCTGATAAAAATACACAGGAAGTAACCAAACTACTAAAATAAACAACTGACCAAATATAGCGACAAAAGCAAACTCATTCAATTCAGTATCTAGCATATAAAACAATAGCGCCGAAAGATTTATGAACACTATCACCCAAACCGCTCGATATGCATCTCGCTTAATAGTATTCTCAACGAATTTATCTACGCCTTTCAATGGCTACCTCTGAGAAACATAACACCCGCTTAAGCGGCGAAAATTGCTCTTTATTTTTG
>NZ_JAVRHX010000009.1:0-35853 GCF_031846345.1 Glaciecola petra
ACACTGTATGTGCGGTATGAACTTGAAAGTGAAATGAGCTTTTTTACTGTAGCTCGCTTTGAGCATGTCTTACATGGCTCCAGTAAAAATATGAAATACCAGGTCTTATTAGTAAGTGTGTTTAATGGAGACTTAACGTACCGTAATTTCTGCACTTCTATTATTTGTTATTATTTCTACCATTAAAAAAAATAAACCTGCAGAAAGAGCGTTTCCAGATACTTTATTCCGGAGGTTGCTTGAACTTAGCACCACGCCTTTGTTTTCAAGCTGCTCGACTAAAAAATCATACGTCATTTCATGTTCAACCATTAATTTTTTTATATGCAAACTAGCACCTTTTGCATAGGGTTGAATTGACTTCTTGTTCTTCACGCTTATATTAACTTGTGAATGTTTATTGTTTTCCATGTATGTCACACTTTTATTTGGTTATCACCTTTGCAATAAAGTATATCGCATTGTGTAACATATTCAATGTATATGTATGTAATAAAGTGATAAAGCAATAAATATTAAATAAATGCAACAAATAGCTTGCAATTTTAAATTATGGCACTATTATAATATAGGTCAAACAGAAAAAGTAATTCGCTTTTAACGGAGATAAAGATGACAACAAAGCGCGAACATATCCTTTCGCTTATGAATGAGCAAATCAATTTCACGGCAGAAATGGAAGGAGAATGCATAAGCATCTCAAATGATGAAGGCGTTGACGCTTTCTTGGTTGTTGGTGAACAGCAAATTATTGCTGAAACAATCCTCTTTCCGATTAGTGCAGTAAATGATACCGCAGCGTTAGATGCTGACATCATGAGAACTCATCATTTAGTGCCCTTAACAACACTAGCGGTGTCACAAATTGGCGACGAAGAATATTATGTCGCATTTGGTGCATTATCTGTTGATAGTAAAGATGAAGTAATTGTAGAAGAAGTAGAAGCATTGTTTAGCAATGTTCCTGAATTCTTAGAATTATATTCTGAACATTTAAAATAGTAGGAGTCAATTATGAGTTTAGGTAAATTATGGACAGCATTAAGAGGTCATACAAACAAAGCCCTTGAAGATGCAGCAGACACACAAGCGTTGACTATTCTAGATCAGAATATTAGAGATGCTAAAAAAGAAATTCAACAATGTGGGCAAAGCCTCCATTCAATAGCAGCAAAACGTAAAATGTCACAAAACAAGGTTGATTCTTTTAATGCTGATATCGACAAATATACACAAAGTGCTGCTGAGCATGCTGAAAGCAATCGTGAACTGGCGTTAGAATGCGCGCAGCGTGTTGGTGAACTTGAAAACCTTAAGGCAAGTGAGCAAAGTATTTTGGATAGTTATATCAAGAACGAAGGCACTTTAAAGTCTAATCTTTCAACTGCTAAAAATAACTTGAGAATGCTTGAGCAACAGGTAGATCAAGTTAAAGCAACACAAGCTGTGCAAAAGGCCCAAGTTGCAGCCTCCACTCATTTTGATGGTGGCAATAGTAAGGTCAAAACTGCGCTAGATAGCCTAGAGCGAATTAAGCAAAAGCAAGCTGAAAAAGACGCAGCTATCGAAGCGGCCTCTGAATTAGCCGAGTTAGAATCAGGCTCAGACTTAGACGCTAAATTACGCAACGCTGGCGGCAGTGGCAGTGGATCTAGTGAAGATATGTTAGCTAAGATATTAGCTAACAAAAAGTAATATATTGAGCAGCTAATAAGATGCGCCCTAAACACAACTTAGGGCGCATCTGTACATTTTGAAGTGGAATGTTACTCTACACACGTTCCAGCTGAGAAAAAGGAGTTTACATGTTCGGTTTCCTCAAAAAACGCGGCGATAAAAATAAACTACAAGCACAAGTTAAAAAACCTGAAGTGATGGGTCTTTGTGTGGGTTCGAGCTTTGATCTCGATAAACTTTCATTCCAACTTATATTACAAGAACTTGTCATTAGTGAAGTTGCCGATACTCAACTTATTCAAGCTGCAGGTGAAGTAGATTTAGGGTCATCAACGTTATTAAGATTTTATACTGATGATGATGCTTGGCTACAAGTCGTTTGTGAGGGTGGAGTATCGGAAGAAAATATCGTCGATGTAACGCTATTTCATTATTACGATACACTAAATGTGGCAAGTACAGAATGGGATGATCTATTGAATCATAAAATAGGCGTACCTGTATATACGTTGGAAGGCCACCAGTACGAGCGAGTGTGGACCTCAACGTCTGAATATCACCCACCTGTTGCCATGCAAGAAGAAACCTATGACGATTCTAATGAAGCTTCAGAAACCGATCAATTTGTTATGTTGTTTGAACGTGAATTAACAGATGGTTCATATGAGCAACTATATTTATCTGCTGAAGAATCATTGAACGATAACAATCAACTCGAACGCTGTTTAGTGATTAGTACGGGCGTAAAAATTTCAGCTACGCAAATTAGAGTTAATGGTTAAGGTAAAACAAGTCTTGTATGTGTGTAAAAAATAACTACACTCTTACTCATGCGCATTTAAAGATTAACAAAACTCAGAGAGAGACCTTATGGAAGATTACGATTTACTCACAGGTATAATTAACTTTGCGATCTACTTCGGTATATCAGTCGTGTTCTTAGTGATTTTCAAGAGTGTGTATGGGCTTGCCACGCCTCACTCCGAATGGAAATTGATTAAAGAGGATAAAAACACCGCTGCAGCAATTGGTTTTGGTGGGGCAATTATTGGCTTCGCTACAGCCCTTGCCGGTGCTGTAAGTAACTCAGGTGATTATATTGATTTCGCTATTTGGGGATTAGTAGCGCTTGCAGCTCAAGTTATCGCCTTTTCTATTGTTAGGTTTATTTTCATGCCGAAAATTACTGAACGCATAGAAAATAACGAAGTCAGCGCTGGTATTGTATTGGGTGCAACTAACGTTGCCGTCGGCCTAATTAATGCTGCATGCATGACCTATTAATGAGGGCTTTAGCATGAAAAGAACATCGTTTCTTGACCTCAAACTAATGCGCAAGCGAAGTCGAACCTTTGTACTAGCGCCTATTTCATTAGCTGTTATGGCTGGGTGTTCTTCAGGTCCTTCTGAAGAAGAAGTGAAATTTGTTAAGTCAGTAGCTGAATGCGAATCGACAACATCCCTGTCTGAAGCTGATTGCCAAGCTGCCTATGAGCAAGCCCTTAAAGATGCAGAGGCTACCGCACCCCGCTATCAATATGAGCGTGATTGCGAAAATGAATTTGGTAACTGTCAGCGCACAAGTAGCGGCTTTTTTGTTCCATTTATGGCTGGATATATTGTTGCAGAAATCATTGATGAAGTAGGTGATTCATTTGAGCGAAAACATCGATATAGACACTCTTATCCCACTTATTTATACAGCGGTAGCGGCAGCTATAGAAACAAAATAATGACCAGTGATGGGTTTGTGGTTGGTTCTCCAGGTCAACGTTCATATCGCATGCCTCGAGAAGCTTTAAAACCTAAACCAGCGGTTACTCGCACTATTTCACGTGGTGGTTTTGGGTCTGCGGCTTCAGCTAAAAGTAATTGGGGCAGCGCAAAAAGTAGCAGAAGTTCTCGCGGGTGGGGCGGTTAATTGCTTCGAGTACCCTGTGAAGAACGCAGCAATTGGGAAGCGTTAGCAGACGAATTTGGCTTTAAATTCCATACTATGTATGGTGAAAAGTACTGGGATGAATCTGCTTATTATCAGTTTTCGTTGGGTCAAATAGAAAACGGTATTGAAGCACCGACTGAAGATATTCACCAAATGTGCCTAGCCGTTGTAGATCGCGTTATCCACGATGACGCTCTGTTGACAAAATTTGCAATACCCCAAGCACAATGGGCGCTTATAAAAACAAGCTGGGAAAATGGCGACCCTTCACTTTACTCTCGATTAGACTTTGCTTATGACGGTTCTGGCGTTGCCAAGCTGTACGAAAATAACGCTGACACGCCCACTTCAATCTATGAAACGGGCTTTTGGCAGTGGGTCTGGCTTGAAAATAAGGTTGATACCCAAAATCTCCCACGTCATGCCGATCAATTTAATTCTGTACAAGAAAAATTAGTAAATCGTTTTAAAGAAATTTATGCCCTTAACCCAGAACGAACTTTGCATTTTGCATGCTGCAAAGATACTGAAGAGGATAGGGGAACTGTGCAATATTTGGAAGACTGTGCCAAAGCAGCAAATATTGACACTAAATTTGTTTATATTGAAGATATAGGAATAGACAAAGAAGACCAGTTTACCGATTTAGACAATCAGGTCATCACATGGATGTTTAAGTTATATCCGTGGGAGTTTATGTTTGAAGATGAATACGGGCAAATATTGGGTAAACAAAACATTCGATGGTTAGAGCCGCCATGGAAAGCAATTTTGTCGAATAAAGCGTTACTGCCGATGTTATGGAAAATGTTCCCTGAACACCCAAATTTACTTCCTTCATATTTTGAAGACGAACTACACCTAGTGCCAGAAGACATGGAGCTCGTTAAAAAACCAATATTTTCACGCGAAGGCGCTAATATTAGTTTTACCAATAGCAGAGGCGAACCGCTTGGCAGTGCAAGCGATTCAGACGGCCCTTATGGTGAAGAAGGGTTTATTTTTCAGCAAAAATATTCCTTACCGACTTTTGATGGAAATCATACTTTAATAGGCAGTTGGCTTATTGATGACCAAGCTGCGGGTATTTCTATCAGAGAAGATGCCAATGCTATTACACAAGACATGAGCCGATATTTACCTCATGTTATTTGCTAGCTTACCAGTTTCCAAATTGTTTAATCACTTACGGTTTATTTGATGACTTACGACAGATCAACAATGGCTTCAGGCAAATTTGCTCCTGGTAAACATGTATTAATCGATCTTTATGGTGCAAAAAATTTAACTAAAGTTGAATTAATCAAAGACGCTTTGCAAAATGCAGCGACAATATGCGGGGCAGAGGTATTAAACACAAATTTACATTCGTTTGGTGAAAATGCGGGTGTAACGGGTGTGGCGCTGTTAGCTGAATCTCATATTAGTATTCATACTTGGCCAGAGCTCGATTATGCAGCGATAGACATTTTCATGTGTGGCAATTGCGAACCTGAACTAGCCATAGAGCCACTCAAGCAATTTTTTAACGCTAATGATAGCGCTGTGAACATTATACATCGAGGGCAAAACGCTCCGTCATCACAAACACAAAAAACGGCTTAAGGGCACAACATCATCAAAAATAATTTAATGAATAAAGTATCAAGAAAGAGAGACAGTGGTGTCAAATGAGCGTAAACAAACCTTAGCGCTCACTTATGCTGCCTTTGTCGCGGGCCTATGTTCCATAGTATATGAGCTGTTGATTGCGACAACCGTTTCCTATTTTTTAGGAGATTCAGTTAAATATTTCTCGCTTACCATTGGCATGTATATGGCCGCGATGGGTGCTGGCTCTTATTGTTCTAAATTCATTGGCAAAAACCTAGTATCGAGATTTTTAAAGTTTGAAATCGCTCTAGCTGGCTTAGGTGGTTTGAGTATCCCACTACTTTATTTAACCTATATTCATCAAGATTTATTTATTCCAACCTATGTTGTTTTGACTTGCTCTATTGGTTTTTTGATAGGTTTAGAAATCCCGTTTTTAACACGTTTAATGGAAGACTTTAAATCCTTAAAAAGTAATATTGCAAGCGTCCTTACTTTCGACTACATCGGCGCGCTAATCGCGACTATCGCTTTTCCATTCTTTTTGCTACCGGTGCTAGGTAATTATCAATCATCGTTAGTGTTAGGATTGATAAATCTTACTATTATTGCGGTACTAATGCGTTACTTCAGCAAAGATTTAGGAAAGGCAAAAAAACGGATTTTTGCCGGCTTATTCGCAATGGCAAGTATATTGGTGGCCGCTATCATTTTTGCCAATCAAGCCTTATATGAGTGGGACCAAGCGTTGTTCGACGACCAAATAGTGCACGCCGAACAAACTCGCTATCAAAAGATAGTAGTGACAAAAAATAGTGACGATGTGCGTTTATACTTAAATGGTAATATCCAATTTTCTTCAATTGACGAATATCGATATCACGAGGCTTTAATTTCTTATCCTATGTTGTATAAAAAAGGGCCAGTTAAACGCGTTTTACTGCTAGGTGCTGGGGACGGCTTAGCGGTAAGGCAACTCCTAAATTATCCTGAAATAGAAGCGATAGTTTTGGTTGATTTAGACCAACGAGTTGTAGAGTTAGCGAAAACAAACCCTTATCTAAGAGATTTAAATCAAGATAGTTTGCTCGATCCTAAACTGGAAATTGTTCATTCAGATGCATACACTTATTTGCAAGATAATTATACTCAAATTGAAGCTCATGCTAATACGCAAACAATGTCGGTCGAGCAAGTCAATTCAGAGCATTATAGTGACGAAGTAGCGTCTTTAAAAAGCATTAAGTTTGACTTAATTATAAGCGATTTACCTGATCCAAATACTATTGAATTAGCACGTCTTTATACTAAGCAGTTTTATCGTACACTTAAGGCCAATTTGAATGAAGATGGGGTTTTTGTAACCCAATCTACCAGTCCCTACTTTGCCACCAAAGCATTTTGGAGTATTCACAATACATTAGTGGCAAGTGGTTTTGAGCATGTTATACCCTACCATGCAGATGTCCCCTCATTTGGTGATTGGGGCTTTGTGATGGCAAGTAACAGCGAACTAAATGAAAAAAGTGAAAGAGACATTTTTACACAAAGTCAATTTTTGCACGCGGGTATGTTAGACAGTATGCGTATTTTTGCGAAAGACCAAGCAGCTTTGGATGTAGATATTAACAGTATCGATAAACCTGTTTTATTGCATTACTATTTGGAAGGCTGGCAGAAGTTTGGCTACTAAAGGTATTATTGTAAGCATGTCCAAATTATTTCAACTCTACACTAAATACTACGTAAGATTTTAGTATATGGGGCGCCGTTGAAATTATACCTATCGAAGATATTTCTTGCATGTTCATAGTACGTGTTTTTGGTGCGTTTTTGATGTCTTCCAATTCAAACTCAATAGTATTGACACCAGGCTGTATCATAACGATTTGACTAAAGCGGTCGTGGTAATCAAATGAAAACCCATGTTCAATATCGTTTACTCGAAATGTGAGTGGACTAGTTTCTTCTGCATAAAGTTTAATGCTTAATGTGCTATACCCATCCCAATTTGACGACATATACCGCAAAAACATACCGCTATATTTTTTTTCAGTAATGGGTATTACTAAGCCACATTCCGTATCACTATTTGAGGGAAACAATACATTTGAGAAAATTACACTATTGCGTGGTGTGTAAGCGAATTTTTCATATTGATATTTATGTTCACGTTTTTCTGGAATGCTTGCGTTTTTAAATTTGGGTCCAACACATAACACTTTGTCGCTGTCGCCATCCCATCTGCGTAATTCACTTTGATAGCTAAAATTACTTAATACTGGAAATTGCGCCTTTTTAACATATTCATCAATAAAGATTACATGAGATGGATATAATAAGCCTACCATGCCTAGTAACATCAAAAAGCCATAGAATATGCGCTTGCCACCATTTAGCAAATAATGAAGGGTACAGCCCATAAATGCACCCACAACATCCAAATACATATCAACATAACTAATACTGCGACCGGGTATAAACTGTTGAATAGATTCCGTGGTAACAGCAATAACCAAGGCGCTCACAAGTGCGATAAGATAGTAATTTATAGCCGTTAATTTATCGAAATAAATATGGGCGCGAGGCAATAATGTAAATAAAAAAGCAAAGCCAAACGCGTGCCCCATGTTCCAAAATTCGTGTTGAATAGCACTTAAACGAAAAGAAATCGGAAGCATTAGCACAACAATACCGATGAAAATAGCACCATAAAGTACCCATTTTGCTTGATTCCGTTTGTTTATTATTGGCAATACTAGTTTCCTTATTTTTCAACTCTAAGTTGAGAGGGTTGTATAGCAAACAAGGCTTTAAATTGTTTACTAAAATAACTGTGTTCCTTAAAGCCACATGCATCAGCAATATCGGCAATAGGTTCTCTTGATTCTAAAATTAAACGTCGTGCATTTTCTAAACGGACTTGATTGATAAACTGTTTAGGTGTTTTCGATAATTGGCGTTTGAAACGCCGTTCTAAGGCACTAACAGATAAAAAACTAATTTTTGCTAACTGTTCTACAGTAATTTCTTGTGCAAAATTTTCGCGAATATATTCCACTGGTTTTTTTATTTCGTCGACACTAGACAGGAGGTGAGAAGTTTTTTCTAGATGTTGCGTAAAACCATAAGAACCAATGATTTTGCCTTCAATATCAAAAAGTGGCCGTTTAGAAGTTGAAAACCATCCGTAGCCGCCATTTTTGAGCATGTTGAGTTCGAGTCGGTCGGTGATTATTTCGCCTGCAAGTACCTTTTTGTCATCGTTAAGGTATTGCCTTGCAAGATGATGAGGTGAAAAGCCTGAATCAGTTTTTCCCACTATCTGCTCTAAATGTTTATTGTCCAAATGTTCAATATACGTACTGTTAGCGTGAATAATGCGACTTTCGGCATCCTTTATCCAAAACAAGGTGTTCGGCAATAAATCGAACATTCTTATAATTTGCTGCACCCCCACATGTTTAAGGAATTGAGTATGTACAACGTCGTTATTGACTTTCATGATTTTAGGCAGTGAATTTCTTAATCAAGGCTGAATATGGTGCGCCGAATTTGTCATAATTACAACCGATTTTTTGATAGCCTTAAATGTTATTAGTTTGTTAATGTAATGCAACAATAAGCAAAACCTGTCTCTTTTCATTTTATTTCAGGAATCCAGAATGCAAGATAGAAAAATAAGAATGGGTATGGTCGGCGGTGGTGAAGGCGCATTCATTGGTAATGTTCACCGTATGGCTGCCAATCTAGACGGACAAATTGAACTTGTGTGCGGAGCTTTTAGTGCTAACCCAGACAAAAGCCAACGTTCAGGTAGAGCACTCTTTTTACAAACAGAACGCTGTTATGCTAGCTATCAAGAAATGTTTGAAAAAGAACAAGCACTTCCCGACGAACAAAAAATGGACATCGTTTCGATTGTTACGCCAAATCATTTGCATTTTGATGTAGCGAAAATGGCATTGGAACATGGCTTTCACGTTATCTGTGACAAACCTGCTACTTTCACTCTAGCTGAAGCTAAAGCACTCAAAGATATTATTGCGACAAGTGGCCGACTTTACGGCTTAACCCACACTTACAATGGATATCCATTAGTAAAACAAGCCAAACAAATGGTAGCAAATGGAGAGTTAGGCAAAGTCGTCAAAGTGGTCGCGCAATATAGCCAAGGTTGGTTGTCTGCCAGTTCTGATACCGACAACAAACAAGCTGCATGGCGACTCGACCCAAAACAGGCCGGTATTAGTTGTTGCATGGGTGATATCGGCGTGCATGCCGCCAATTTAATGGAATATATTAGCGGCCAACATATCACTGAGCTATGTTCCGATTTAACCCCTACGGTCAGTGGTCGCCAGTTAGATGATGATGGCACAGTAATTGTGAAGTTTAATGAGGGTGCAAAAGGCGTACTAACATCAAGTCAAATCTCGGTTGGAGAAGAAAACGGACTTGCCATTAACATTTATGGTGAAAATGCGAGTTTAACTTGGCGACAAGAAGAGCCTAATTCTTTATGGCTAAAATACAACGATAAACCCACGCAAATGATACGCACTGGTGTGGGAGAGTTTTGTAACGAAGCCTTAGCCGCGACGCGCACGCCAGCTGGCCATCCGGAAGGTTACTTAGAGGCTTTTGCAAATTTGTATACAAGGTTTGCCGAACAAGTCAGAGCGTATCCAAATATATTAAAAGATAAAGCACCCATACCAGGAATAGAAGAAGCTATTCGTGGCATGGCATTTATAGAAAACGCGGTAAAGGCAAGTGATTCTGATATTAAGTGGCATAAATTTACAATTTAATTAGGTATTAGCACTTTTTAATTAATCCTAAGCGTATTGCGAAAATTTGAGAAGGAAAGAGCATGAAAGAAATCAAAGGGCCGGGTATATTTTTAGCGCAGTTTGCGGGTAATGATGCCCCTTATAATAGTTTAGACAATATTTGTAAATGGGCATCTGAACAAGGCTTTAAAGGCATTCAAATGCCTTCATGGGATGCTCGCTTATTCAATTTAGAATTGGCCGCTGAAAGTGACGACTACTGCCAAGAAGTGCAAGGCACCATGGCTCAATACGGATTAACCCTGACTGAACTTTCTACGCATTTACAAGGTCAATTAGTGGCTGTTCATCCAGCATATGATGCTATGTTTGATGGCTTTGCACCAGCAGAAGTGCATGGTAACCCGACTGCCCGCACGGAGTGGGCGGTTAAACAAATGCATATGGCGGCAAAAGCCAGTGGTCGATTTGGCTTGAAATCACATGCAAGTTTTTCTGGGGCTTTGTTATGGCAAACCATGTATCCGTGGCCACAGCGCCCTGCAGGATTGGTTGAGTTAGGCTTTGAGGAATTAGGCAAACGTTGGTTGCCGATTCTAGATGCATTTGATGAAGCGGGTTGTGATGTCTGCTACGAATTGCACCCGGGTGAAGATTTGCATGATGGTGTTACGTTTGAGCGCTTTTTAGAAGCAACCAACAATCACACCCGTGCCAATATCTTATATGACCCCAGTCATTTTGTGCTCCAGCAACTAGACTATCTAGCGTTTATCGATATTTATCATGAGCGAATCCGAGCCTTTCACGTTAAAGACGCAGAATTTAATCCATCTGGTCGCAGTGGTGTGTATGGTGGTTACCAAGCATGGATTGATCGCCCTGGCCGCTTTAGGTCGCTTGGTGACGGTCAAATCGACTTTAAGAGTATTTTCAGTAAGCTGACCCAGTACGATTTTGATGGATGGGCAGTTATGGAATGGGAGTGCTGTATGAAGCACCCCGAAAATGGTGCGCAAGAAGGTGCTATTTTCATTAATGATCATTTAATTCGCCCAACTGACAAAGCCTTTGATGACTTTGCAGATACCGGCGCAGACGATGAGTTAAACAAGGCCATTTTGGGCCTCAAATAAGGAATAATAAAATGACAACAACAACAGTTCCTCATAAACATTCATCTAGGATCTTTTTATTAAGTTGCCTAGCCTTAGTTGTAACTGCAATGACCTTTGCTATAAGGGCCGGGATTGTCCCTGAGCTTGGCAAAGAATTTGGTCTGACGAATGTTCAGCTTGGAGTGATCATCGGGATGGCATTTTGGGGCTTTCCAGCCGCAACAGTTATCGGTGGATTTTTATATAATACCTTTGGTGCCAAAAAATTACTGTGGGTAGCGTTTATATGCCATACGGTCGGGTTGGTGTTAACCATCACAGCCAATGGATACTATGGACTGATTGTATCGACTTTCTTGGTTGGTTTTGGTAACGGTGCGGTAGAAGCTGCATGTAACCCTTTGATTTCAGATATGTACAAAGACAACAAAACAACCATGCTGAATAAGTTCCATGTTTGGTTCCCAGGTGGCATTGTTATAGGTGCATTAGTGTCTTATGCCTTAAATACTATGGGCTTTTCTTGGGAGTATCAAATTGCCGTTATGTTGCTACCAGCAGCCGTTTATGCCGCAATGCTGATTGGTTGTGAATTCCCTGAGTTGAATAAGGAAATCGATACTACCTCTGGAAACTTGCAAGCATTGCTTAGACCATTATTTTTGTTCTTTTTTGTGGTCATGACAATCACCGCGACAACTGAGTTGGGAACCCAAGGCTGGATTAGTGAAATATTGGCTGCCTCTGGTGCGACCCCCATGCTAATTTTAGCGTTAATTACCGGTATTATGGCAGTAGGCAGATACTTTGCAGGGCCTTTGGTCCATAGCCTGAACCCTGCGGGTGTATTGCTAGGATCTTCAGTACTGGCATTTATTGGTATATTTTTGTTAACACAAGTAAGCGGCAGTATGGTTTACGTGGCGGCTGTATTTTTTGCCTTAGGAGTGACGTATTTTTGGCCAACTATGCTAGGCTGTGTCACAGAATATATGCCTAAAACAGGTGCTCTCGGTTTATCGCTAGTTGGTGGTGCTGGTATGGCTGGTGTTGCAATATTTAACCCGATCATTGGTGGTTGGGCTGACGATGCTAAAGCTCAAGCGATTACAAATGGCGCGACAGGTACGGAATTGACTATGGCATCTGGGCAAGCAATATTGTCAAACTTGATGATATTCCCTTTAGTGTTGATAGTGCTTTTTGCTGGCCTATATTTCTTTGTTAAGAAAAGTGGTATTGGTAAAAAAGCATAGTGCAAACTAAAAGCCTATCGATTAGATAGGCTTAGCTCAAACAAAAGGATAAATATGAAAGAATATCCACAAAATAGCAGGTCTCAACTTACCCGTAGAGATTTTATGCGTAAGTTGAGTTCGGTCATGGGCGTGACCGCAGCAGGAGCCGTGTTAGCGGGCTCCTCGGTGGCGACTGCGTTGGCTTATGTACCCAAGCAAGGCAGTGAAAACAGCGCAGGTAAATTGTTTAATCAAATGCAAATGAAAGCATTAAAAGCGATTGCCGATACGGTATTCCCTGAAACCGATACTCCTAGCGGTGGCCAAGTCGATTGTCATGGACTCATTGACAATTTATTAGCGACATGTCACTCAGTAGAGACGCAGCAAAATATGGTTTCATGTGTAAGCGCTATCATGGCTGCCAGTGTCAATGGGCGAGCAATTCATGAGTTGAGTGCAAACGAGCAAGAAGCATTGCTTAACAAAGTCGAAGCTGGGCAAAGCGTAAATGGTGAGACTCTAGGGCATTTTAGGTTTTTAAAATATTTAATTGTATTTGCGTTCTTTACTAGCGAAGTAGGTGCAACACAAGTGCTGCGTTATCAGGCTGTTCCTGGTGGATTCAAAGCGTCGGTTAAAATGACAGACGACACAATAGCTTGGAGTTCCAGGGACTTCTACTAATACGAATTCAACGTAACAAGAAAGAGCTGCCAGAAATCGCGAGGGATACTACATGAACGAAAAGTTATACATAGAAGAAAGCAACGAAGAGTTTGACGTTATTATTGTCGGTTCGGGTGTAACCGGTGGCTGGGCCGCAAAAGAATTCTGCGAGAAAGGTTTTAAAACCTTAATGATCGAAAGAGGACGAGTTGTCGAGCATCGCAAAGACTACACTACTGAAAACACGCCACCTTGGAAATTTGAAAACCGCACCAAAGTCGACAACTTATTGGTTCAAGAACAATACAAGATTCAATCTAAGTGCTATGCGTTCAACGAAACTACTAAGCACTTTTTTGGGAATGACCGAGATTTACCTTACACTACCGAAAAAGGAACCGATTTTGGCTGGATTAGAAGTAATCAATTAGGTGGTAAGTCACTCACTTGGCATAGACAGTCTTATCGCATGAGTGAGTTTGATTTTGCAGCAAATAAAGCGGATGGTTATGGTAATGATTGGCCAATTCGTTATAAAGATTTAGAAAAATGGTATGCCTACGTAGAAGTACATGCAGGTATTAGCGGTAACAAAGATAAGTTACCACAGTTGCCTGACAGTGAATTTCAACCACCTTTTGAAATGATGGCGCCAGAAAAAGATATCCAAAAATCATTTGCTGAACACTTCCCTGACAGACCTATGATAATGGGACGAACCGCCCATTTAACAAAACCTACGCCCAAACAAACCCAGCAAGGCCGAATTACTTGTCAGGCTCGCTCTGAATGTCAAAAAGGGTGCTCTTTTGGGGCATATTTTTCTACTCAAAGTTCAACCTTGCCCGATGCTTTAAAAACCGGGAATTTGCAAATTGCCCCAAATAGCGTTGTACATAGTCTTATTTATGATGAAACAAGCAAGCGGGTAAAAGGTGTCAATGTTGTCGACAATGAAAACCTAAGTACACGAGAATACCGTGCGAAAGTGGTGTTTATGTGTGCATCGACCTTAGGTACAACTCAAGTCTTGCTAAATACTAAAACCAAGTCTTTCCCTAATGGCCTAGCAAATTCCTCAGGGGTATTGGGACACTATTTAATGGACCATTGTTATAATGCTGGCGCGAGTGCTGACTTCGATGGCTATGAAGACGAGTACTACTCGGGCCGCCGTCCTACTGGTATTTATGTGCCTAACTTCAGGTATGAGCCTAGCAAATATCACAAAAAGTACGTAAGAGGCTACGCCCTTGGTGGTGGCGCTTCGCGCAGAGATTGGATGGGTCAAGCTTGGCAACCAGGCGTTGGCAAAGACTTTAAAGAAAGCTTTAAGAAACCGGGGCCTTGGAATTTTGGCTTGTACGCACAAGGTGAAATGTTGCCAAGATTCGACAACCAGGTAAGTTTGCATCCTACAAGAAAAGACAAGTGGGGTATTCCGCTATTACACTTTAATGTAAAGTGGTCAGATAATGAAAAATTCATGATGGAAGATTGCGCCGAGTCGTCGGCCGAAATGCTACGCAAAGCTGGTGGCACTAATATTAATAGTTATACCTCTATTGATACCAACCCGCCAGGTATGGCAATTCACGAATTAGGCACGGCAAGAATGGGTCGTGATCCAAAAGACTCGGTGTTAAATGGCTATAACCAAGCGCATGATATTGCCAACTTGTTTATACCAGATGGCAGTAGCTATTGTTCGACAGCGACAGTTAATCCGTCACTCACTTTTATGGCATTGACCGTTAGAGCCGTCGATTATTGTGTTAAAGAAATGCAACAGCGTCGCATTTAAACTGGAAAATGATATGTTAAAAAAACAAAATAAGAGCTTAAAAAAAATACATAGTTTGGCCGCAGTTATCGCAAGCACATGTCTTACTATTGCCGCACTTTCTTTAAACACTGCTCAGGCGACCATGCACGATCATAAAAGCAAAGAAGCGCACCAAGAAAATTTGATCGGCTTACAGCTTTGGAGTTTGCGAAATCAGATGGATGAAAATGCTGCAGAAGCATTAGATTATGTGAAAGACTGGGGCATTAAAGACCTTGAAGCAGGCGGGCGATTAGCGGGTAATAGCATAGGAGATTTTCGTGCTTTACTTGACGAGCGAGGCTTGCAAATAGTGAGTGTGGATACCTCTTTTGAAGAAATCCGCGATAATCCCATGGGCGCGGCGTTTAAAGCACATTACTTTGGTGCAAAGTACGCGACTATTTATTGGATACCTCACGATGGCGATGCGGGCTTTAATATAGATAACGCCAAAGAAGCGGTAGAAATATTAAATACTGGTGGCAAAATTCTTGCGGAACATGGTATCACGCTTCAATACCATCCACATGGTTATGAATTTAGACCTCATGAAGACGGTACCTTGTTGGATTATATTATTCAGAACACCACAGAAGCCCAATTTCAAATGGACGTTTTTTGGATAAAACAAGGTGGCGGTAGTCCTGCGGATATTCTAAAGAAATATGCTGGACGATTCACATCCTTGCATTTGAAAGACCGTTTACCTGGTGCGCCTATTACCAGTAGTGGTGGAACCGACATGGATAAATATAATGTGGTTTTAGGAAAAGGTGATACGGGTATTGCTGAAGTGATAGAAGAAGCCAAAAAACAGGGCATTAAATATTTCTTTTTGGAAGATGAATCTTCTAGGGTACTGACCCAAGTCCCTCAAAGTTTAGAGTTCGTAAGGCCGCTGATAAATGGCGAGTAAGTTTTTATTATCCTCATAACTAGGTACTGTATAAATTAAATACGCGATGAAAAAGTCACTAATAGTTTTGTTTGCCGCATTGTTCTGTTTGAGTTGCGCAACTAGAGATACTGCCGTTTCTCCAGATTTACCTCAATCGATAAAGCCAGGCGTGCACACTGCCGACTGGGCCGTTAAATGGTGGTTGCCCAGACACAAACAAAAATTACTGGAAAAAAGTAAAATGGAGAAAGTTGATTTAGTCTTTCTTGGTGATTCAATAACCCATGCATGGGAGTATGAAAATGTCGGTTTATCTGTTTGGCAGGACAGATTTGAGCCGCTAAATGCGCTTAATCTTGGTTTTAGTGGTGACCGCACCGAGCACGTTCTATGGCGATTAGAAAATGGGGCAGTAGATAATATCTCTCCTAAGGCGCTTGTGCTCATGATAGGTACAAATAACACTGGTCATCGACAAGATAAACCAGACGATACTGCTTTAGGTATTAAAACTATTATTGATTTCTTAAGGTTAAAATTACCCAATACCCAAATATTATTATTGGGCATATTTCCTCGTGGCGCTACTGCTGACGACCCTTTGAGAATGATCAATGACGAAATTAATAAACTTATATCAACATTTGATGACGGTGAACAGGTTCATTATCTAAACATTAATCATGTGTTCTTAGATGAGCAAAAACAATTGTCGACCACAGTGATGGGCGATCTCTTGCACCCAAATAAAGAACAATACCTTATATGGGCAGATGCAATTGAGCCAAAAGTAAAAGACTTGCTATCAAAAGAATAAGTTTCCGTATTTTTAAATTGTAACTGTTTACGGCAAACCCTGAAAAAGCGATAGTACTTTCCTAGGGCATAGCTAAAAAGTCCTTTAACTTTTAATCTCACATTCACTGTCAGCAATTTGCATTTTGTGTAGTGGCGGATTATCGGCAAAAGTGAACCCTTGGTTTTTCAGTAGGGGTATCAGCCTTTGAGTTGCTTCAATGGTGCCCTGTCTGGTCCCTGATAAACCGCTTCCACCGTCATGAAGCAAAATGACGCCGCCGTTAATGTTTATGTTGTTGAGATCGCCGAAGAGGTTTTTCATAATTTCATCGGGTTTTTGCGTTGCCCAATCTTTCCCAGACATATCTACACCCACACTGTTACTACTTGTTTTACATAAAAACGCTTGGCTATCTTCAGAAATACTTAAAAAGGGTGCTCGAAATAAAATTGACTTTTGGCCAGTAATTGCACGAATAACACTGTTGGTCTCTTCATAAGATTTTGCTATTTCATCGTAGCTCATGTCTTTTGCATTGCGATGGGCATAGCTATGGTTGGCAATTGTGTGTCCTGCATGGAAGGCTTTTAATACGATTTCAGGATGTTTTTTAGCTTGTTGGCCGGTAACAAAAAATGTCGCTTTTACATTATGTTGCGCGAGAACATCTAACAAGGCAAGCGTATATTGTGGATCCGGTCCGTCGTCATAAGTCAAATAAATGGGAGACTGTTGTGCTTGTAGACTGCACGACCATAACAAGCTTATGGTCACTAGAAGAAAAATGCATTTAAATGCTTGGATGAGAAAAAATCTGACTAATGTAAATGACATAAAAATACTCCTGAAAAAGCATTATCTACAAACTCTGTAAAGTAAATACTATTACAAATAGCAGCAAATAGTAGTATTTGTTAACGATGTTAGTTCAGGCATGTTTTGACAGAAGAACGGTGTTTTTTGATTTTACTGAAATGTAAAAACGCCAACTATATCTGAATGTGGGAAACTATTGTAATGATATAGTTGGCAGTAAAAACTGTCGCTAGTATTTAGCGTCTAAGGCTTTTTGTATTTCAGCCAGTTCGTCGCGAGTAAATTCACCTTTTTCAATGAGCTTAATAATGCCTTTGTGATGACCCTTTAGAGTGCCGCTAAAGCTCATACCTTCGCCGCCATTGATCACCATAACTTTTTTGTCGGTGCTAAAATGCTGCCCATCACCGTTTTTATTAATGTGGAAAACAATTTCTTTTTCTAGGCCGTCTATGTCTAAGCTTTCGATGGTTTCAGAAATAAATTCGGTGTCTACAGACACATCACCGTCAATGAACTTTTGCCCTTTTACTATTTTGAGTACAAGTTCTTTGGTGTGGTCGTCTAAATTAACTAACTTATCGTTAAGCACAGTTATGCTTTCGATATCTTCTGGTAGCAATTGGATCGTATGTACTTCGCCGTCGTTGTCTATTTCGACGAGAGTAGGCTCATTTGAGCTACGCTTAATTTCAATGACCTTATGCTGGACCTTGGTTTCAACCTTAGCTTCTTCTTGTTGAACCGCGAACGAAAGAGCAAGCGGTATTACAAGTAAACTGGCTGCCGCGATCGATTTTAAAGTGAACTTTGTTTTATTTTTCATAACAACTCCGTGAGTAATCAATAGTCGATAGTAATGGTAGGCAAAGGAGACTTAGCTATGCCAACTACTGCAAGTAATACAAGCATTATACCAATATTGAAAAACTTAATAAAAACATAAACTTGATTAACTCATTGTGAGTAATGAGATTATTATCCCTTCGATATATTTCCCATATGAGGATGTAATTTCCTCATATGAGGAAATTATCCTTAATCTGAGCTACTATGTAAAAGCAAAACTATAATTATATGAATAGCTTAGCAATCAATCTTTGTTGGCTTGAAAATTGTAAGTTGATTCGAATACAGAAAGCACTAATGAAAAGGGATGACCTGTTTAAACCATTCCCCATAAACATAGTGAGCAGAGGTGAAAATGTCGTTACAGCGTTATTTGTTCTTGCTAATTGCATGTTTTATTTTGTTAATAGCAGGCGTGCAGTTTTTTCTGATAGAGCAGGTGAGAGCTCAGGTGAATAAAGAAATTACTAACAAGAGTCAGACTATTTCGGAAGTCGCTGTGGCAGGCATAAACGACCGTATACAAAATAAGCTAGCAGACCTTGCTGTACAATTTAATAAAGACAATGAGCGTAATTACAAAACCATTGACTCACTCGATACACTTTTGATTGACAAACAGACCCTGCCCGTCCAAAAAAAACGTATTAAAATAAACATTGAGAATACGCCTAATGCCACTGTCAAAATTGACCCTGAGCTAATCATGACAACTGGCGACAATACAAAAACCGTCACTGTTGAAGTTGTGCCTAATATGGTGCCTAGCGATGCAAACAGAATTTTTGAATTTGTCGATGCTAATCGACAAGAGAACACATTTTTTGCCATTCAAGCTCAGGAGAGTGTGTACGCCGTTAATTTTATGGGTGATGACGAAAATAGTAGTATCCAAAAGATTATTAGTTTTGACCCATCGGCGTCGAGTGTTGATGAATATTTCGACCGCCTTATTTGGTTACTATTACTTATTGCAGTAATAGGTTTAGCGTTTGCATTTTTACTAGCTAAACATATTAGCAAACCATTATCGCAGCTTAATCAAGGTTTTACTTTTTTAAAGCAGGGTGATTTTAATTCACAATTAAAACCAGAAGGCATTAAGGAAATCCGCGAAACACTGTCTAAATTTAATCAAACTAGCCAAAGGCTAAGTGAATTGCAAAATCTTGAAAAACAATTCCAGCAACAACAACAAATGGCTGAATTGGGTGAAGTAGCAAGAGGTTTGGCACATACTTTAAGAAATCCACTCAATACGATAGGCTTGGGAATATCTCAATTGCAAAGGCCAGAAATAGACAGTGTTGAAAAGCATCAAATTGCGCAACATATCCAAGACAAAATACAACACTTAGACAATACTATAAAAAGCCTACTGCAATTGGCAAATACCGAAGTAGTGCGCTCACAGCGACTAAACTTGGTGCCTGTAGTGTCAGATATTTTATTGGAAGTTTCGGTCACGCATAGCAGTAAAATTGAATTCATACATGATACCCCGGTTTTGCTTAAATGTGCCGAAGTTGAAATTAGAGCAATATTTCATGCGCTGATTAGCAATGCGGTTGAAGCACAATTACTCGCCAGTAAAGAAGAAACAGGTTTGGACCAAATACAAAAACCTATTGTTGTGGAGTTAAAGCAAACACAAAGCGCTATCTATTTAAGGGTCACCGACGATGGTTTAGGAATAGATAAACAAATCGAAAAAGATCTGTTTAAACCTCATGTTTCCAACAAAGCAGAAGGTGCGGGCATGGGCTTATTTATTGTAAAACGTATTAGTGAGCTTTATTACAAAGGGTCATTGTCGTTAAGCAATATTGGCGATCGTGGGTGCCTAGCTGAACTCACCTTGCATGATGCAAATGTAAATGAAGCCCCTACAAACGATGCTGAGTACACAAACAATGACAAGTAAAAATTTACATGTGTTGTTGGTAGAAGACGACCCTCAGCAACGCGATATTATCGCGTCGATAATGCGTTCAGAAAACTACAAAGTTGATGCCACCGCTAGTGCCGAGGAGGCCATGCTGGCTTTGAAGGCAGATAAACACAAACAAAATATTGATGTGGTATTTTGCGATTGGAAACTAGGTAGTTTAAATGGCATCGATGTGCTCAATTATGCAAGGAAGCATCATCCCAATATTGGTTTTGCCATTGCCACGGCATATGGGACTATTGCCCATGCAGTAGAAGCTTTAAATGCGGGAGCAGATGACTATTTAGCCAAGCCCTTTCAACGACAAGAGTTATTGCTATGTTTAGACAAAGCTGGAAACGCTAAGCAGCTAAGGACAAGAAATTCTCAGTTAAGTGCGCAATTATCTCAACAGCAACAACTAGTAGATTTGGTCGGGAATGCACCTTGTATGCAACAAGTTTATACTCGCATCGAAAAGGTTAGTAGTACAAACGCAACGGTGTTAATTACTGGCGAAAGTGGCACCGGTAAGGAATTGGCGGCGAGAGCTTTGCACAAGCTCTCAATGCGTAAGGAAAAAGCTTTTATCGCAGTGAATTGTGGTGCAATTCCCGACAACCTAGTCGAAGCCGAATTGTTTGGTGCTCGCAAAGGTGCATACACTGGCGCTGTGAAAGATACCCTTGGTCTATTGCAAAGTGCCCACAAAGGATCTTTGTTTTTAGATGAAATTGGTGAATTAAGCTTAGGTGCGCAAACAAAACTGCTGCGATTTTTACAAGAAGGGAAAGTCACGCCGGTGGGTGATACTCAAGAGATTGAGGTTGATGTTAGGGTGATAGCCGCCACACATCGCAATTTGCCTGATATGGTAAACACTGGAAGTTTTAGGGAAGATTTATATTATCGCTTAAATATTGTGCCAATTGAGATGCCCCCCTTACGTAAGCGAAAAGAAGATATTCCAATACTAATCGATTTTTTCTTAGATAAATTTCAGCAAAGTTATGGCATGGGCTTGGTAGAAATTGGCAAAGAAACACTAAAAGCGCTGCTCGATTTTGAGTGGCCAGGCAATGTGCGAGAATTATCTAATCGCATAGAACGCTTAGTTTTACTTGGTGATGAAGACATACTCATTGATGAATTGAAAACCAGTATGGCGGCGATTAGGTCTAGCGAGCAAAAGTTTGCCTTACCCGAAAAAGGAATTAAATGGGATGATTTTGAAAGGCAATGTTTAGAGCAGTCTTTAAGCCGTTTTGATGGTAATAAAACCTTAGCCGCAAAGTGGTTAGGAATGTCTTACAAAACATTCGTGTATAGGTTAAACAAATTTAATCTTGGATAGGTAAACTTTTTGCGTTTAATAAACGAACTATACACAGTCGTGAGCGTAAAAACGTAACAACTTGTTTCGGTCGCGTGTACTAATATAGCTAAAATAGACTACACTGATAAGTGTGACGTTTACCGAGAACGTATTGTCATTTAATGGATGTTCAAACAGCAAAGTTAACGAATTTTATGGTTGATGTTGACTGAAGGAAAAAGTAATAAAACATGCTCGCATTATCAAATATTCAAAAAACGTTTCAAAATGGCGAAGAAATTGTAACGGCTCTCGACAACGTTAGTATTGAGGTTAAAGAAAACGAGTTTGTCGCTATTATGGGGAGCTCTGGGTCAGGTAAGTCGACACTTATGAATGTGCTTGGTTGTTTAGATACGCCCAACAGTGGTGTGTATAAACTCGACGGCCAAGACGTTGCGAGTATGTCGGATGATGAGTTGTCTCAAGTTAGAAACAAACATATTGGTTTTATATTTCAAACTTTCCATTTGTTGTCGAAACTCGACGTGGTCGGCAATGTTAAGCTTCCTTTGCGCTATTCGGAGATCAATGAAGATGATGCAAACGACCGAGCAAACAACCTGATAGAACGCGTTGGATTAACAAACCGGAAGCATCATAAGCCATTTGAAATGTCAGGTGGACAACGTCAACGTGTCGCCATTGCAAGAGCCTTAATCAATAAACCAAGTGTCATTTTGGCAGATGAGCCTACGGGTAATTTGGATTCGAAAACATCTGGCGAGATAATGGAACTATTAACCGAGTTGCACAATCAGGGGCAGACTATAGTCATGGTGACACATGAAGATGAAATTGCCGCTTATGCCCAACGCGTCATCACAATGAAAGATGGACAAGTTATTGGAGAAAGTTATGCGAGTGTTTAAGAATCCAAGCACATTTTTACTCTTTATTTTAGGTTGCTTTGGCGCATTTACTGCGTTTGCGGCAGATGAGCAAAATATTTTATTGCTATCTGGGCAAATTAGTTCTTCAGAAAAACAAGTGGTGAAGGCGCCGCAAGGTAGCCGGTGGCAAATGCAAATACAATGGATGGAAGACGAAGGAAAAATCGTTGAAAAAGGCAAACCTGTGATCGTGTTTGACGGTGCTAGTGAGCAGGCGCAATTAACTCAAAATGAAGAAAACCTCGACAGATTAGAACTCGAACTAGAAGAGTTAGTGTTAGTGCAAAAACAAAATGTAATAGACGCTGAGGGCCGTCTAGAAGTTGCAATAATGCGGGTTGAACAAGCTAGAATAGAAGCGTCAGTGCCTGCAAGTGAGGTAGCTGCTTATGATAAAGGACAATATGAACTGGCATTACAACGTGCTGTTTTAGAACAAGTAAAGTCGGAAGAAGCGCTTGCGCGAGCAAAACAAGAAAGAGCAGCAGAGCTTACTAAAAAACGAGTCGACATAATGCGGACGAAAGAAGAAATTGCTTACTTGAGCGATATTTTGTCGAAATTAAACGTGATGGCTCAAGTGACTGGGCCAGTTAGCTATGCTATTCATCCTTGGTTTGGTACTAAAGTCAGTTCAGGTATGAATGTTAGGCCAAGTTGGACAGTATTAGATGTGCAATCTACCGACAATTTTCAAATCGAAACATGGATACACGAAATTGACGCCGTGGGCTTAACCGAAAAAGCCGAGGTTGAGATTATATTAGATGCCTACCCAAACAAAACGTTTACTGGTGTATTAAGCTCATTATCTAAACAGAGCGAACGCAAAACGCAATGGAGTAAAAGTGCGTATTTTCCTGCCATTATTAACTTCGAAGATAAGCCAAATGTGAGTCTATTGCCTGGTATGAGCGTACGTATTCATGTGTCTAAAGGAGTGAAAAATGATGCGTAGATTTTTTGTAATTTCATGTGCTTTTACCTTGTCATTATTGTTGATGGCCTGTTCGGACGATACCGAAACGACAAATAATTCAGAAGGTTCAGAGACCGTTTTAGTATCGGCACCAGCTGAGCTTGTATCTTTGCAAGAAATTAGCCTCACTCCACCTAATATTAGACGAATGTGGGAATACAAAATTGAATATTTAGCCAGAGAAAATAGCCTTGTTAAAGAAGGCGACTTGTTAATGAAATTTGACGGTCAGCGTTTGCGCACAGATATGGTTTCTCGGCAAAGTGAATATGACGCAGCTATAAAAGAAGCAGAGCAAAAGAAGTTAGAAAATGAAGCAAAATTAGAGGAGCTAGTGCTTGATTTAGCTGAAGCAAAAAAGAACATGGACATTGCTAAACGTAAGGTTGAAATAACTGACGTTTCAAGATCGGAAATTGAACGCAAAAAGCAACAGGCTGAATTTAAAATTACCACAGCGCTCAATAAACAAGCAAAGCAACGGGTGGACCAACACACTGAAGCTATGAAGGTAAACGAGCAAGTGCAGCAAGCGAAAATTGCAAAAGCTAAGTCGCGTGTTGATGAAATGCGACAGAGCCTTGCCAAGCTCCAAGTAAAAGCGCCGAAAGATGGGATGGTAGTATTGGTTCCCAATAACGATGATGACAAACCCGCCATTGGCGATACCGTGTTTATGGGGGCACGCATTATCAATTTACCATCGCTAGATAAAATTGCGGTAAAAGTTGAGTTTGATGAGTCATTTACACCCGATGTACAGTTGGGCGACCAAGTAAGAGTCACTTTAGATGCTTTTCCGGAACGTCCATTTACGGGTGTTATTAGCGAACTCGGTAAATCTTACCGAAATAAATCTCAAAATAATTTGAAAGTGGTGTTTGATGCTTGGGTAAAACTCGATGAGTTAGACTTAAATATCATGCGGCCAGGTATGAAAGCAACCGTTGACTTAATTGAGAGTGCATCATGAAACCACATGTTTTAATGGTTCGGGTGGCGATTGTTGCCGCTGTATTAGGTTTATTAGGAGCTTGCGCACAAGAGCAAACCTCGACAATACCCTTATATGCGGTAGATGAGTCTGATTTTGCAATTGAAGTCAAAGGTTTTGGTGAAGTACAAGCGGCGCAGTCACAGAAAATACTGACTCCGGGGCGTCGGCCAATGACGTTATCATGGCTAAAGCCAGAGAATACTTATGTTGAGAAAGGTGACATTATTGCACGTTTTGATGCGAATCAAATTTTAAAAGACAGTCGCGAAGAAGAACTAGAGTTAATGCGACTTGACCAAGACATATTAAAGAGTAATGCGCAACAAAGACAAGCCAAACAAGATGTAGATTCTGATCAGACCTTTGTGCGTCAAGAGTTTGAATTTGTGGATAAATTCGCAATTGATGATTTGCGTATTTATTCGCAGCTTGAAATTATCGATACCCTCGCGAATCGCGATTTTTTGGAAGCCAAGGATATTTTTTTAGATTGGAAAGAAACCAGTATTGTTGAGCAACATAGCAATGAAATGGCAGTTCTCGATATTCGCAAACAAGGAGTTGAGACTAAGTTCAAGCAACACCAAGCAGCACTCACCAGTTTGGAAGTAGTGTCTCCTTATGGTGGTTTGTTGGTGTATGAAAAAGATCGTCGCGGTGAGAAGCCTGCTGTGGGTCAAACAGTATTTCCGGGCCGTCCCATCGCACAAATTCCAAATTTAGATAACATGCAGGCCAGTGTGTTTGTGCAAGCCAACGACGCTATCGATTTGAATAAAGGGCAAGGAGTGACGATTCGTCTCGATGCTTTCCCTGAAAAAAGTTTTAAAGGTGAAATAGCCGATGTATCCGGTTTTCCACGCAGTATTGAACGCGGTAATCCGGTGACTTATTTTGAGGTTACTGTCACCTTACTTGAACAAGATAAAAGTATGATGCAACCGGGTCGAAAATTAACTGCCACTATTGATGTGAAAGCACCATCAAAAAAATTGGTTGTGCCTTTGCAAGCGCTGCATTTTGATGAGGGTAGCAGTTACGTTTACTTGCAAGATGGCAGCACGTTTAAACGTCAAAATGTCACTAGTGGCCGCAAAAATCTATTCTTGGTCGAAATTACGGAAGGCCTTGCTAGCGGCGATATTATTGCGCTGAGTCAACCTGAACAAAACGCCATACAGGAAAGTTAATGATCGCTAAATATCATGTATTGATAAAAGACGCTATTGGTGAGTTGCTGGGCCAAAAATTGCGTACATTTTTAACCTTGTTGGGCATGATTTTCGGCGTAGGCGCCGTCATCGCAATGCTCAATATTGGCGAAGGGGCAGAGCGCGAAGCGTTACGCCTGATTGATTCGATGGGCGTAAACAATATTATTGTGAATGCCAAAGATTATGAAAAAGAAGAGCTGGTAGAAATTCGCGAAGAGAGTCTTGGCCTAAATATGGGCGACGTAGAAGCAGCGTTGGCTACCCTGCCATTTGTTGAAGGATATAGCGCTTCTAAAAATATAGAAGTGCACGATATTTATAGCGACTATAACAAAAGCCAAGCAGAAGTACTCGGGGTTACCACGAGTTACTTTTCGAATGCGAATATGCGACTAAGTGCTGGACGTTTTTTAACCGAACAAGACAATAACTCACTTGCTCAAAACGCCGTGTTGGGTGCCAATGCAGCTTCTGAATTATTTGCTAGTGCGAATTACACTGAAGAAGAAATGCTCGGCAACTTTGTTAAAGTGAATCATGTTTGGTTAAAAGTGGTTGGGGTTATTGAACCTCCCGCAGGCAACAAAAATGAATTCCAAGGGGTGCAAATAGGCGGCGACCGATACCGTATTTTTGTGCCTTTAAATGTTAGTGTTAACAAATTCGCCAGCGATATACTTGCTAGTGAACTCGACAGTATCAAATTGAACATTGCTGCAGGAACCGACCCAGTTGTCGCTTCAAAAGCAATCGATAGTCTTATACAGCTTCGCCACGGTGGATTAGACGATTATAGTTTAATTATTCCCGCGGCTTTGCTAGAACAGCAAAAACAAACGCAACAGATATTTAATATTGTTATGGCCTGTGTTGCTGGTATTTCGTTGTTGGTGGGCGGTATTGGTATTATGAATATCATGCTTGCTAACGTGATGGAGCGAACCAAAGAAATTGGACTATTGCGAGCCGTTGGTGCAACCCAAGACGACATTCGTCAGCAGTTTATTGCCGAAAGTTTTACCATCTCAGTTATGGGTGGTTTGTTAGGCATATTCTTTGGTTTAGTCCTATCCGAAATTATTGGGTTTTATTCTGGTTGGGCAGTAAGTTGGTCATTGACAGCTATCGTGCTTTCACTGAGTATTTGTATGTTTGTGGGAGTAGGTTTTGGCGTGTTTCCTGCGATAAAAGCCAGCAAATTAAATCCTATCGATGCCTTGCATAGCGACTAAGACGCTAGCATACGCAAAATAGTTATATTCAAGGGACTAATGGTTACCAATTCAATAATGTGCTTGGTACTTTGCTTCAATTTTGTTTGTAATAGGCAGAGTTAAATTGAACAGGCGGTATTTTGGTGGCGATTGAATTTGTTGATGTGGACATACCTGAACTAGGCGCCTGGCAACAAATTGCTGAAGGCATTTTATGGTTGCGTATGCCTTTGCCGTTTGAACTCGATCATATTAATCTATACCTTCTTGAAGACCATGATCCCATATCGGGTCAAAAAGGTTATACCTTAATTGATACCGGTATTGGTGTGTCTAAAACCCAAGTTCTTTGGGAAACTTTACTAGAAAAGCTATCTCTACCTTTACTAAAAGTAGTAGTCACTCATATGCATCCTGACCATATTGGAATGGCTGGCTATTTGGTGGATAAATTCAGAGTGCCTTTGTATATGAGTCATTCAGAATATTTTGTTGCTCGAGCCATTAGTGCGGGTAGCCGAGGTGCGTCAGATTGGCAAGATGATGAATATTTGTTGAGATGCGGCATGCCAAGTGATTATATTGAAACAGCCAGCAAAAACCGAAAAGAAAGCAAAGGGGTTGGGCAAGTCATCAGGCCTATTCCGGTGCAATATGAACGTTTGCAAGCAGGCGATACCTTAACGATTGGCGCAAATGAATGGCAAGTCCTTATTGGACGTGGTCACTCGCCTGAGCATGTCTGTTTGTTCAACAAAAAAAGCAATGTTTTGATTTCGGGCGATCATGTATTACCTATTATTTCTCCCAATATTGGCGTGTACAGTACAGAGCCAAATGCTAATCCATTAAAGCTATATTTAGAGACTCTGCCACAATTCAAACATTTACCTACAGATTGCTTAGTCCTACCTTCGCACAAGCGTCCATTTATTGGTTTACATAAACGTGTAGATGGGCTGATTGCCCATCATCAAGCTCATTTAGATAATTTACGTGAGTTTTGTGAAGAAGGAAAAACGATACAGGCATGTTTACCAATTTTGTTTAAACGAAAACTGAATCAGCATAGTATGTTTTTTGCGTTGGCAGAAGCTTTCGCGCATTTGAATTATTTATATTTTGCGGGTGAATGCAGTCGAAGTATTAATGAAAATGGGCACTTAGAATTCACCATACTCAAGACCTAAAGTTAATTTCAAGCTTAATAGGACAGAGTTTATTTACATCCAATTGGGTTTGAGCTTCTCAACAAACAACAGAGCATTGTCGGCTTGCGATTGTGCACTATCAACAGGAATTAATGGAACTCGATATCCGCCGCATGCTAACACATAACTGATGTCTGCGAGTTTGTGACGACGCATAAAAATACTCTGTTTTACTTTAATTTGCTGCATTTTTCCAATGGGGAAAACATAATAGTTTACGCCAATAAAACCTTTTCTGATGTAAACGTGGTTGTCGTCGCCAAAATAGTAGCCCCAGCGTTTCCAACGCAAAAGCCCCATCGCTCCTAATAAAACGGTAAATAAGCCAAGCATGCTCCAACCAAGCAAGGAGAATTCAAGAGCAAACCCCATTGTGCAAAGAATCAATAAAATGGGCATCATCGGCATAATCGAAAAGCGGATAAGAAAACGTTTTGAAATAGGTAAATATGTGATGTCACTAAAATCTTTTACCGGGAAAGTATCTTGAATAAGCGTAATCGATTCTTGTGGCGTAACTGATGGCACAATTAGCTTACTGGCATTGTTGATATTTCCGGCTTGACCGGCTGCACTAGGTAAACTGCTATTTTGTTCAAAACGCAAATTGACTCGCTTTATGATCACGTCGAGCCAATCTTGTTGTTGTACGGCAATTTGCACTCTGCTCAAGCGCATACTTACTTCGTGCTTTGTCATTAAGCCGCTTCTGCGAATATAGCGATCACCCTGTCGGCTTAACTTGTAGCCATAAAATACAAATATAGAGCCAATTACTGAAAACGATACAATGACAAGCATGATCAGCATTACTAGTGATAACACATGCAATATAAATAAACCTAAACTTTGGCTCTGATAGTCAAGATAGGAGGCTAAATCTAGGCCAATCGCCTCCAAAAAAGATGATAGGTTTTCGCCAATGGAGCCATAAAATGGCGCCAGAAAGCCAAGGAAAATCCATACTCGATTATTGGAAATACCATGAATAACTAAATCTTTTAGAGAGCGCTCATTAAGTAATATTTCTTGTTCGACGGTTTGCTGCTGCTGTTCACCACTTTCTAAAATGCTGCTTTCTTGTGCTTGAGATTGTTCGACCTGTTTTATTTGTAAAATAAGATCTTTAAAACTTTCTGCTAACTTAAGCGGAAGCGCCACTATTTTAGCTTCTTGCTGAGCAGAACCGGCAGTGTCTAGCTCTATAAAAGAATATTGGTTAAAACGATAATAAAAGGGCTGTACTATTTTTACATTTTGAATTTTCTTAAAAGGTAAATCGAGGTGAGATTTTTGAAATACCCCTTGTTTTATCTCCACGCGTCCTGCGCTGAACTTATAAAAATAAAACCAATATTTGATAACACTAGAAATTAGGATTAATAGTAAAAAGCCAGCTGCGCCTGCCGCAAATAATAATATGTTTTCTTTAATTGTACTGAAGCTAATTGCTAAGGCGGGAAGTGAATACAAAAGCACATTATTAACTAGGAAAAACAAGGTTCGTGCAAAAAAATAGACGATCGCTAAGGGTGAAACACGTGACCACGTTTGTGTTTGTAAATTTACAAGCGCTTGGTTAGGGTCTTCGCTGTTGGTTTGCTGTGGCGCCGCAGTAGTTTGCTCAGACATCAGATGCCAAGTCCTTATGGTCTAAAATAAACTGCCGTAATTCGACTGCATTTTCGTATATTAAGCCTGGGATGTTAAAGGTATAAGAAATACCACCAGCACTAAATACTTGCAAAGTGGCCATGCCCGCTCGACGTTCAATTGGTCCACGTTTTATTTCAATATGCTGAATTCTCAAAATGGGCTGGCTGACAAAGCTTCTGAAAATTAGACCCGACTGATAATTAAGGTCATTTTCTCGCAAGGCGTATTGCTTTAATGGGTCAGCAAAAAAATGATATGTTGCACTCCACAAGGTTAAAAAACCAATGAGTGCATACGCCCCTATCACAAATGGAAATGCGTCTTTGGGTAAATCAAAAAACAACCCACTAGAGCCTAAGTAGGTAATGATTAAGAAGAACCCACCAAAGACTAGCGAAATAATAATATTGATACGCCTATATTGAGGTGCTAGGGGCAACATATCGAGAGTTTTGGTGCTGATATGTTCCTGAATTTGATGCGACTTTACTTGTTTATTGGTAAAATCTTCAGCTAAACCTGTTTCTTGTTTATTTGCTTCATCATGAGAGGAAGCTTGGTCGTTATTGTGGACTTCTGTATTTTCGGTCATCGGCTGGGCAATATGGGCAATAAAACTAGATGTTAAAGATACCTCTTACTTCGATAGCTTGTAAAGCCCCTAATGTTTGGAAAACACGACTTGATTGCGGCCATTTTCTTTTGCTGTGTAGAGCGCTTTGTCAGCCCGACTAACAATATCCATAAATGTTTCTTGTACTTTTGGACTCACAACACCAATACTCGCCGTTACCCTTTGCTCAATGTTTAGCGCGTGACTAATCTTTGGTAGTTTACTGTTAAAAACGTTAAACACTTCGGTGGCTTGTTCAGCTACAGTATTTGGCAGAATGATTAAAAACTCTTCGCCGCCTATTCGGCCAACTAAATCAGATTTTCTAAAGCTTATTTTGGCGATTTCGCCAAAGGCTTTTAGTACTTTGTCACCAGTAGGGTGGCCATAGGTGTCATTAATTTGTTTAAAATGGTCTAAATCGACAATAGCAACACAGTACGCCTGCGGGTTGCGCGAAAATAAGTCTTGATGATGGCTCAGCAAGTCAAGGATCCGCGTTCGCGAATACAGCGAGGTTAATGCGTCGGTATGAGCAATTTCTTCTAAAGCCTTACGGTGCTTTCTACTACGAATAAATAACAACAATAATAAGCAAGATAAACAAAACAGCAGAGTTATCACTAAAAAGTATAGTTTGTTAAGTGTTTGTTTGTTGGCAATTTCTTCACTTTTTATTTCGTTTTCTTGTTTTAAATCGGCATTTTCTTGTTGCTGATTTGCTAACTGAAAATTTGCATGCATGTCTAACATTTGTTTAATTTCAGAAATTGGCTGACGCATAGTTCGGTCTTGCAAGAGTGCTTGGGTCACCATAAAAGCCGCCTCATATTCGTTTAGTTGCGCCAACAAACTCGCACGCTGAAGTTGCAGAGAATGCAACAGCCAGATAGGAGGTTCCGCTTGGCTTGCTATGTCAAATGCAAGCACTATGCGTTCAATGGCTACATCGATGTTTTCGTCAGCAGCATAAGCTTTGCTCAAAAGCAGATTAACCTTGGTTTTGGTTATTAGTTGATTTTCAAGTAGCAAGTCAAGGGATGTTTTTAAGGCGTCTATGCTAGCGGTAAACTGCTGAGATGACAGTAATGCTTCACCTAAATGTAAAAAGTAAATCCCCTGAAGATTTTTTGCTTCTGCATTGTATTCAGGGCTTTTTGAACCTAAAGATACGTTTAATAGTGACTTTGATTTATCTAAAGCGGCGAACGCTAGTTCAACTTGTTCAGTCGCCAATAAACTGGTCACACTTTTTAGTAAGGTGTTTGTGTATTTGTCAATTTGACTATGTTCAAAGTAGTTTTCACTCGCTTGTTTAAAATAGCTCAGTGCAATGCTATGTTCATTGCGCGTTTGATGGATATTGGCGATAGCATAGGCTACGTCTCCTAATAGATTCTGTTGATTGCTGCTGGCGGCTAATCGATAGGCAAATTGTAAGTCTTGTAGAGCGCCAATATTTGCGCCTACCATTTGGTCAATAGTGGCTCTTAGCATTAAACGATTAATTAATAGCTTGGGTTTGACGGTAAAACTTGTGTCATCAATCGCCGCACTCAGGAGATCGCGTGCTTGTGATAGCTTATTTTGCTCGATAAGCTCAATAACCTTGGCGTCTCTTTGGTCAAATAAGCTGGGGTTGTATGCGGGCCTAGCAAGGGTTGAAAGTAATATGCTATTTGCATTCGCGGTGCTGTTTGAATTCGCGGTGCTATTTGAATTCGCGGTGCTATGAGTAGTAGCAATACCAACAGCGATAACAAACAAAAATGCCCAAGTAAAAGAAATAAAAGGGCTTAGTTTTATTTTCCTTGCAACATGTTCGGTTTGGCGATAACACTTCATATTAAGCCTTTACTACCTCATAAGCGCTTGAGTCAGTAACATACAAATAACTTTGAATTGTTTTGCTTAGCAGCGATAAATTTTTTTATACACGCGCCGAGTTTTCTGTAACAATACTCATAAAGCTGCCAACAAAAGAATCGTTCTTGCAATCGTTAAAAACACATCACACATTTTCATTAAATGCTCATTGCCGAGATATTAAGACAGTTAATTCTGCAGATAGTTTAATTGCTTTCTCTAAAGCTTATTCCGCAGATTCGTTTTTAGTACTGGGTGAGGGCAGTAATACTGTTTTTGTTGATGATTTTCTATCTACCATTGTGCTGAATAAAATCCGAGGGATAGCGATAAACGAAGATTCAACACACTATTATTTGCGTGTTGGTGCTGGTGAAAACTGGCATGAACTGGTTTGCCTTTGTATGCAAAAAAATATTGGGGGCTTTGAGAACCTAGCGCTTATACCTGGCACAGTGGGAGCGGCTCCTATTCAAAATATTGGCGCCTATGGTGTTGAAATAGAGAAATTTATTGAGTCAGTGGAATACCTAGATACTGCTGACCAAACATTTAAAAAAATGAATAGAGATGCCTGCGAATTTGCGTATCGTGGCAGTACATTCAAATATCAAGCGCTTAATTCACGGATAATAACTTATGTAAATTTTGCGCTGCCTAAGCAATACGAGTTGGTTTGTCACTATGGACCACTGCGAGAATTGCAGCAAAATCTACCAAAAGATGAAACCGTAGATGCTAAGAAAGTCTTTGATGAAGTGATACGTATTAGACAACAAAAGTTGCCCGATGTGAAAGTGCTAGGTAATGCCGGAAGCTTTTTTAAAAACCCTGAAATATGCAAAAGTGACTTTGTGGCTTTGCAAACAAAATACCCTGACATGCCTTCTTATAATGTTGATTCCTCGACAGTAAAAGTACCAGCTGCATGGTTGATTGATTATCTCGGCTTTAAGGGCCAACGCAATGGCGATATTGCGTGTCATAAGCACCAAGCCCTCGTTTTAGTTAATTTGGGCAATGGAAGTGGCGAACAACTATTAGCACTTGCCAGAAACATTCGTGACAGCGTGCAAACTCATTTTGAAATTAGTCTTGAAAACGAGGTTAGGTTAATGGGTTCGTCAGGATTAGTAGCGCTATGAACAAAATCACTTCACAACAGCTCAGAACTGAATTGTTAAACTGCCTCAACGACGGTAACTTTCACTCAGGAGAAGCTTTAGCTGAACAATTTGGTTTGAGTCGCAGTGCAATATCCAACCATATAAAGGCATTGGGTCATCTCGGTCTTGAAATTTTTAGTGTAAAAGGTAGAGGGTATCAGCTTGCGACTAAAATTGATTTATTGTCACACAACAGTATTTGTAAAGGCATGCAAGTTGAACAAGCGTCGTTAGTTCAAGTTGAAAATATTGTAAGTTCAACCAATGATATCCTCAAACAACAATCTCAAGAATTATCTCAAGAACAATCAAAAAACGGTATGGTGTGTTTAGCTGAGGCCCAAACAGACGGACGCGGAAGACGCGGGCGAAAATGGGTTTCACCCTATGGGGCGAGCTTATATTTTAGTATGCTATGGCAATTTGATAACGGGTATCAGGCGATGTCGGGATTGAGTATTATGGTGGGTGTGGTACTTAATAATACTTTAGCGCAATTTGGTGTGACATCGTCACGTTTAAAATGGCCAAACGACGTATATGGAAATAATAAAAAATTAGCGGGTATCTTAATAGAGGTAGAAGGGCAGGCAGACGCGTCGGTGTCGGCCATTATCGGAATAGGATTAAATTTACGTTTACCTAACGATTTGCAAGGCATTGACCAAGCTTTTACCGATCTTTCAGACTTGTTAGAAAAGCCTTTTTCTCGAAATGAACTAAGTAAAAAACTCATTGAGAACTTGTGGTTAGCCTTGCCCGTGTTTGAAGCGCAAGGTTTAAACCCTTTTATAGAAGATTGGGACGAGGCTGATTTGTATAAAAACCAAGAGGTGGTGTTAATCTCGGGTGATAAGCGAGTCAAAGGCGTAGCTCGGGGCATTGACAATAGCGGCGCGCTACTGTTGGAAACTGATCAAAAGATCAAGCCATATTATGGGGGCGAAATTAGTGTTAGACCCGCATAAACTGCTTATAGATGTTGGTAATACAAGTATTAAATATACTCGTTTAGTTATGTCGACTGAAACTCAAACAAATGAGGCTATCAGAGGTGAAAGCCAGCGTGTTGCTTTTGGTAAACATAGTACAAACATAGAAACATTCCAAGTAATGCATGCTGATATAGAAGAACTAGATGATTTAATTGCACAAGCAAGTGCGTGTTTTTTCTGCAGCGTTAAAAACGATGAACTTTCGGCACACATCAAAGCACTCTGCAAAAAAGCGCAAATACCATGCGAACAAGCCACAACTAAAGCGAGTCAGTTTGGGGTTAAAAACGTGTACAGCAATGAGCAAAATATGGGGGCTGATCGTTGGATGGCGATTATAGCGGCGTCGCACATTGGCAATATTAAAGGCTTTGATAATGTCATAGTGATTGATGCAGGCACTGCGATAACTTGCGACTTTTTGGTTGGTCATCAACATATTGGCGGTTGGATTGCCCCAGGCATGCAACTTTTGAGAGATAGCGTAGTTAACAATACGACACGTGTGTTTGATGACCAAACATTACCAACAACACTTATGGCCGGCACCGATACGCCAGAATGCGTGGCGCAGGGTGCACTTGCTCAAACTATGGGCTTTGTTGCACAAGCAAAACAGCTTATGTCGGATTATTGCGATGACTTTGAATGCATTGTTAGCGGAGGTGATGCTAGACTCATTGCTGAAACGGGGATGTCGGGTATTCAGGTTTACCCTAATATTGTGTTAATCGGTCTGGCGATATTGGCAAGTCACAACAATATTATACCGCCATTACACACTAGATAGTTTAGACCTTAAAAAAATCCTATTTTTCACCCGATAGTTGTCGCTTGTTTAAATATACTACAATATGTCTCTAGCCCAATGTTGTCGTGCTGTTCAGATAGTTCTAAATATGCGTTTAAGGCTTGTTTTTCAGCTATTCTAAAAATAAATGAAAAAAAATGCTGTTTTTTGCCAATAAGCTGTTGCGCATCACTAATCATTACTCTAAAATGCGCTCCCACTTGATGTAGTGCCGACTTAGCTCAGTTGGTAGAGCAACTGACTTGTAATCAGTAGGTCGCCAGTTCGATTCCGGCAGTCGGCACCATCAATCTCTGGAGGGGTACCCAAGCGGTCAACGGGAGCAGACTGTAAATCTGCCGGCTCAGCCTTCGCAGGTTCGAATCCTGCCCCCTCCACCACTTTATATTGAAGTTGGTCAGAGAAGATACAGGAATGCGGGCATCGTATAATGGCTATTACCTCAGCCTTCCAAGCTGATGATGCGGGTTCGATTCCCGCTGCCCGCTCCAGTTCTGCTGATATAGCTCAGTTGGTAGAGCGCACCCTTGGTAAGGGTGAGGTCGGCAGTTCGAATCTGCCTATCAGCACCATTGTGCTGGTAACTTCATTTTAATTATTAACTTTGCTAGGAAAAGAAAATGGCAAAAGAAAAGTTTGAACGTACGAAACCGCATGTAAACGTTGGTACTATTGGCCACGTTGACCACGGTAAAACGACGCTAACTGCT